>JADIYM010000018.1 GCA_016705245.1 Blastocatellia bacterium
ACGTCCCGGTCGATTGCGTACCGCACCCCGATTCCGAGCGACTCGTTCTTGAAGAGCGTCGACAGGCTGAGATTCATCACGTCCGCACCGTTGTCGGCAGCGTATTCGATAGCCTCGACGAGTTCGCTTACGGTCACCCCGCCGTCGTCGCCGAAGATCTTGACCGTCATGAGCGTGCATCCGGGAGCTCCGCCGACCATGCCGGCCCCGTCGTGGGCCGACGCACGATCGACGCCGACGATGTTCCGTGGAGCCGAGTCGTCCGCGAAGCCATTGAAGTCGTTGTCCTCACCGTCTCCGAAGTCCGGAGCGATGTCACCTCGTCGATTGTGGAAATCGTAGCCGTGAACGTCGTCGACGTACCCGTTGCCGTCGTCGTCGACGCCATTTCCGGGCGTCTCGCCGGGATTCGACCACAACCGCTGGAAGTCGAGTTTCCAGGATTCAGACCGGAGTCGAGGACCGCAATCACGACCGACTCGTCACCGAGCGTGCCATCCCAGGCGGCTTCCGCGTTGAGCATCGGGTTGTCCGGAAGGCCCCCGAACACCCATTTCTGAAGGTCGGTCGGTTCGGCGTTCACACCCGCGTAGAGCGGATCACTCGGAACTGAAGCTGGCTGGATGACGATGTTCGGCTCGACGAATCGGACGCCCGGCGTGGCGGCAAGTCGCGCGACCGTCTCAGTCTCGTCCGATTCGGGTCTCACGCTGACCCGCGCGATGCCGAGGCGCTCGAGCGCAGGCGAATCGACGAGCTCGACGCCTTCAACCCCGGAAATCACGGAACGCTTGCCGGCGCCGTCGATTCCCACGAGCAGGTCGCCGGGTCGTCGAACGACGCCCTCGGGAACGCGCATGTTCACGAGCGCCGGGCCTCGAGCCGCCTCCCCGAACTGCGGGGACGACGAAAGTGCGGCGAACGGCGAGAGCAGGAGGAACGAGAGCGCGAGCACAGCGAGCCGCATGAGGTCGTGGGGACTCCTTTCGTAAGCGTTCTGGACGAACGGATTGGCCGATGATTCGATTTCCGGCCGGGGAACCGGCATTATAGCCCGAATGCCCGAAACGATCGAAATACGAATTGAGAAGGTCATCTACGGCGGCCACGGTCTCGGTCGCCTCGACGGACAGGCCGTCTTCATCCCGTTCACGGCCCCCGGGGATCTCGTTAAGGCCCGGATCACCGAGCGAGCCAAAGGTTTTCTCAGGGCCGAGGTCGTCGAACGGCTCGAGTCCGGATCCAACCGGCGCGAGCCGCGGTGCGTCTACTTCGGCGAATGCGGCGGCTGTCAACTGCAGCACCTGACCTACGACGCCCAGCTTGCGGCAAAGGCCGAGTTCGTCCGTGACGCGATCGAACGGATCGGCCGCATGCCGGTTCCGAACGACATCGTCGTCCGGTCATCGCCCGATCACGAGTTCGGATATCGCGTGCGCGCAACGGCGCACGTCGTCCGGATGGAGGTCGGCACGCTATTCGGATTTCACGCCGAAAAGACCCATCGAGTCGTTGACGTTGCAAGGTGTCCGCTCTTCGTCCCGGAGCTCGACTCAGCCTGGGTCGCGGCTCGGGCTGCGCGCGAAAGCCTGACAACATCGCGAATCGTCGAACTGACCGCCGGCGACAACGAAGCCGCGACCGAGCCGGCGGTGCCGGGGGTCGGCCGCGGCCCCGTTGCGTCGACCATCGGCGGCGTCAAATACACCTTCGGGCCGGGCGAGTTCTTTCAGGTCAACCGTCCGCTTGTCGGTGCGCTTGTCGACGCGGCCATCGACGGGCTGTCGGATGCCGGCGGAATCGCGATCGAGCTCTACTCCGGCGTCGGGCTGTTCACGATTCCCCTCTCCCGCCGTTTCGCCAAGGTCGTCGCGGTCGAGTCGCGCCGCGAAGCGGTCGCGCTCGCGCACGCGAATGCTCGCGCGAACGGCGCCTCGAACATCGAGCTCATCGGGGCGCCGGTCGAACGATGGCTTCGGTCACCGAGTCTCGAACCGGGGGTTGCATCGGCCGCGCTGATCGATCCACCAAGAAGCGGCCTGGGCGCGCAATCGGCGCGTGACCTGGCGCGGCTCGCGCCGCGCCGCATCGTCTACGTTTCGTGCGACCCAACGACGCTCGCTCGCGACCTTCGAATCCTGGTCGACAGCGGATACGCCCTCGACTCGGTTGACGCGTTCGACCTCTTCCCTCAGACGTTTCACGTCGAGACGATCGCGCGGCTCTCACTTGGCGAACCCACGGAGAGCGGAGTTACATGGTAGCGTCCCGTCGCCCTGGCCACTAAACTGTCGCGTTTTGCAGCCTGCGACGAAACGAACGATGAAGGAGTGACAGCGTGAGCAATGGAGAACTGAAGAATTGGGCCCTCGTGTTGGGGGCCTCATCGGGTTTCGGAGGCGCGGCGGCGCTCGAGCTTGCCCGCGCGGGCTACTCGATCTTCGGCGTGCACCTCGATCGAAAATCCACGATGCCCAACGTTGAAAAACTCGTGGGAGAAATCGAAGCGACGGGACAGTCTGCCGTCTTCTTCAACGTGAACGCGGCCGATGCCGAGAAGCGCGACGAGGTTCTCGCGGAGATGTCGAAGCGGACCGACGCGGGCTCATCGGGGACGGTCAAGGTGCTGCTTCATTCGCTTGCGTTCGGCACGCTGAAGCGGTTCGTCGGCGACACGCCCGCTGACGAGATCAGTGCGGCGCAGATGGCCATGACGATGGACGTGATGGCAAATTCACTCGTCTATTGGACCCAGGCGTCACGTAACGGGCCTAGCTGCGCTCGGGCGGTCGAATCTACGCACCACGTCAGCCGGCAGCCACCGCGTGTGGCCTTTCTACGGGCCGGTTTCGGCGGCGAAGGCAGCGCTGGAATCCCTGATCCGGCAGCTCAGTGTCGAGCTCATTCCCCACGGCATCACGGCGAACGCTTTGCAGGCGGGCGTGACCGACACGCCGGCGCTTCGCAAGATCCCCGGCAACGACGTGATGATCGCACGAGTCCTCGAGACACATCCCGGCGGCCGGCTGACGACGCCCGAGGACGTCGCCCGCGCCATCGTCGACCTCTCCCGTTCGGGAACCAACTGGATGACCGGGAACACGATCCGCATCGACGGCGGCGAAGACCTCGTCGGTAGTGAGAGAGTAGACAGGATTACAGGATTTTCAGGAATCCTGTAATCCTGTCTTCTCTCTCACTCGCTTGCGAAGATCATCCATGCGATGAAGCCGATGAAGGCGAGGAAGCAGCCGAGCACGATGAGGGCGACCTTGTTGAGCGTGAGCGACTGAGGCAGTTTCTCGGTTTTTCCGCGTTCAACGACGAATCCATCCGGAATCTTCAACGAGCTCGACGTCACTCGAAGCACGCCGGTCTTCGAGCGCCGGATTTCGTTGTCGCTTCGTCCGTAGAATTGCTGATCGATCGGGCGGAGACGCTCGAGGTCGTCCGGTTTCTCGGCGGCGGGGTCGGGGGGCTCGTGACTCATAGCCAGTCAATGTAGCGCAGATAGAAGTAGATGGCGATGCCGACGACAGCCATCGACAACAGCGAGCCGACGTAGCCGTAGTGCCACTTGAGCTCGGGCATGAACTCGAAGTTCATGCCATAGATTCCGGCGATCAGCGTCATGGACATGAGGATCGTCGAGATCGACGTCAGCCGCTTCATCACGACGTTCATCCGGTTGCCGGAAAGCGAGAGGTACGCGTCCATGGTCGAAACGAGCATTTCGCGAAGGGTGTCGATGAGGTCGGCCACCCGGATCACATGGTCGAAAACGTCCTGGAAATAGACATGGATCTCGCGGGGGAAGATCGGCTGCTCGCGTCGGAGAAGCGTGTTGAAGACATCGCGGAGCGGGACAACCGTTCGTCGCAGGTAGAGCAACTGCTTCTTGATCAGGAAGATGTCGCGGATGGCATCGGGATCGAACGACTCGAAGATCGCATCTTCGATGTCGTCAATCCGGTCGGACATGTCGTCGAGAAGCGGCATGTACTCGTCGATTGTCGCGTCGATGAGAAGATATGCGAGCAGGCCGGCGCCCGAAGTCACGCGCTCGTCCCATTCCGGCCAGAGCCGCGCCGCCGTGTCGACCGCGCGCAGCGGGTTGCGGTGAATCGTGACCAGGTAGTTCGTTCCGAGGAAGAGGTTGAGCTCGTTGAGCTCGAGCGACTTCCGTTTCCCGACGATCGACGCCTCGTACAGGACCATGAAGTAATAGCCCTTGTACTCGTCGATCTTCGGACGCTGGTGCGCGTTCCGACAGTCCTCGAGCGCCAGCGGATGGAACCGGAACTCCTCGGCGAGCATTGCGTAGTCGTCCTCGGTCGCACGCAGAACATCGACCCACACGACGTTTTTCTCGTCCGCGCAGAGCTCACTGATTGTCTTTGGATCCTTGCCGATCTCGAGCTTTCCCGACTCGCGATCGAGCACCATTACCGTGATCATTGGCGCCAGTATACGGGATTGCCGGTGAACCTCACGAAGCCAATGTGAAAGATCCTGGTGGACGTTTGCGCGTCAGTGGCTACACTGCACGTCCGAAGACTTCGCGCCCCGGAGGATAGTCCGATGCTCTCGATGGAACGCACCCGGAAGCTCGAGATCGCAACCGCATCGGTACGCAAGTTTGCCCAGGTCGGATCGACGAGTCGCGCCGCAAACCTGCTGACGAAGTTCCGCGCGGCGGACATCGTCGTGATCGTCGAGGGACTCGGCTCGACGGACAGGCTCGGCGTATGGAAGGGACTTCGGGAGCTCGATTCCAGGCTCGCCTCGGACGTGCTCACCGAGATGCCGGACAAGCTCGCTACATCGATCCTCACGCAGCTCTCACCGTCGGACGTCGGTGCCGTCCTTCGGTCGGTACCAGTGGACGATGCCGCTCATCTCGTGTCCCTGCTCCCCGACGAGCTCGTCGACGATCTCCGGGAGGACGAAGACCAGGAGAAGACGATCTCGCCCGAGCTCGCGGGTCATCTCGCCTATGCCGAGGAGACCGCGGGACGTTTGATGACGACCAACCTGCTCGCACTTCCCGAGCAAATGACTGTCGGCGAGGCGACGCGGTCCCTTCAGGAGCGGGCGGACCAGTTCGAGATGGTCTTCTACCTGTATGTTGTTGACGACAGGCGACATCTCGTCGGCGTCTTGAGCCTGCGACAATTGCTGCTCAACCCCTCGTCCACACCGCTCCGACGGATCATGGCCGACGACGTCATTCGCGTCCGTACGCATGCCGACCAGGAAGAGGTTGCGCAGATGATCGCGCGTTACAACTTGCTGGCGGTGCCCGTGGTCGATGACGAGAACCGTCTCGTCGGGCTCATCACGGTCGACGACGCCATCGACGTCCTGCGCGAGGAAGCGACGGAAGACATCTATGCCCTCGCGGGCGTTGCAGTCGAGGAGCGCATCGGCGGCAGTCCAATCCGTTCCATCCGGCTTCGATTGCCGTGGATCTACGTGAACCTCTTGACGGCTACGCTCTCGGTCACGGTGATTCATCTCTTCGAGGGAACGATTGCGGAGGTCGTGGCGCTCGCGACGTTGATGCCGATCGCGTCGGGAATGGGTGGCAATGCGGCCACGCAGGCGCTCACGGTCGTCGTGCGCGGCCTCGCGATGGGTGAGATGTCGGGGACGTCAAACGCGCGCGTGCTGGCCAAGGAGGTCATCGTCGGCCTCGGTCTTGGAGTAGGCGCCGGACTTGCGGGAGCGCTGATTGCCGCGTGGTGGTTCGGCAATCCGGTGCTCGGACTGCTGCTCGGGCTGGCGCTGCTGGTCAACATGATCGTCGCGGCCGTGGCAGGAACAGCGGTTCCCCTGGGGCTTCGAGGGCTGGGCCTCGACCCGGCGGCCGGCGCGAGCGTCTTCGTCACGGCCTGCACGGATATGACGGGCTTCGCGGCCTTCCTCGGCCTCGCCACCATGTTCCTCTCGTACCTCAAATAGGAGAGTGGACAGGATTGCAGGATTGTCAGGATTGACGGGATTCTGATTCTCGGAAGAGGAAGGCGGTCCGTCGCGACGGACCGCCTTTGTTCTTTGATCAATGGAGAATCCTGTTAATCCTGAAAATCCTGTAATCCTGTCCACTCTCCCTCACGCACAAGAAAAAAGGGCGAGTCCCGAAGGACTCGCCCGTTGAAGTTCGCGCCTGGGGACCGGTTTCCCGATCCCCAACCCTCACCAGGGTTACGGCAGCGAGCAGGGTCTTTTAGAAGTCGCAGTTCAGACTGTTCGTCGAAACAACGCCATCCGAGGTATTCCGCGTCGTCACCACTGCCGGCAGCAGCCTCTTCAGGCCACCCGAGCAGTTGATCCGCGTCGTCGAACCGTCAGACGGAACGATGAAGCGCGACGGGTACTTGTTCTTCCGGCACGGCTGGCCGTTGAGCAGAACGATCGTGTCGTTCGGCTTGAAGCCCACACCGTTGACCTGCAGCACGAACTTGCCACCGGAGACGCGGACAACCTTGCAGTTGGTCAGCGTCGGTCCGACTGGCGGCTCGACCGTCGAGATGCACGTGAACGTCACGTCAAATCCGAACGGGTTCGGGTAGTTCGTGGATCGTACGCCGTCACCGCGAACGACGAACACGTAGTACGGTGTGTCGCGCTGCGTCAGCTGCGCGAGCGGCACCGTCGCCGTGATGATGTTCGTGGCAACGTGGATCACGTTCGAGAGCGGAATCTGCGTCCCCGAGCCATCGGGATTCAGCGTCAGGAACGCCGAGTCGATGTCGTTGAAGAAGCGAGGCCCGCAATCTGCGTCCTCGACCGTTGTCAGGATCGTCCGGATCGTCGCAATCGACCGAGTCCGGAGCAATCGAGAGCACGATCGGCGCACGCGCTCCGATCGAGATCGCATCCACGCACGTCAGCTGCACCGGAGCAACTCCGCCACCCTGCGTCTCGAAGTACTTGTTGTCGTCGCCGAACCCGTAGGTCGCGAAGACGCACACTTCCGTATTCAAGGCGCACAGGGTCGTCTGGCTGAAGTCGATCGTCAGGTTGATCTGCGTCTCGTTGGTGACGACTACGTCAGGCTCCGAGTACGTGATCGTCGCATCGGTGATGCCGTCTCCGTCCTCGTCGAACTTGAAGACCACATCGTAGGTGATCGACTTGCCGGCTCGGCACAGCGGTGCCGTCTGTCCGCAGAACTGCGGGCACACTGCCGCTTCGCCGGTCGTCGGCATCGGGAATCCGAAGCCGTTGATCTGCAGATTCGCCGGTCCGAGGAACGGATCGTCGTTTCCACCGATCGCCGTCACGCCAATCGACTGGCAGAAGAGCCCAACAGGAATGTTCGAGCCCTTGAAGAGCAGACAATCCGCCGACGTATCGTCGAGGAACAGCTCAGGACGCGTGACGCAGTCCTCGAAGAAGCCCTGACGAAGGTCGAAGTCGATCTGCGACGGACGAATCGTTCCGTCCGGATTCACTCCACCCAGGTCGCCCTGGTTGAAGTACTCGTAGAGTGACGGCTCCGTCCCCATTCCGAGCGCTCCGTCCATGAAGAACGGGCTGTCGGCTGCGGGCGACGCCTCAGACAGGTTCGTCTCGCAAAGCCCCGGCGGAATCGTGCCCGTGTTGAACACGCCGTCGAAGCCCGTCGTGAAGCCAACCAGCACAGGAGCAGCGGCGTCGCCGATGATCTCCATCTGGTGGTACACGATCTTGAACGGTCCCTGCTCGGGGTACCGCTGTCCGACGCCTTCCTGTGCAAAGCTCACCAGGTTCTCGTCGGTCTGGTCGCCATCGCCATTGCGATCGAGCCGCCGCGTCGGGCTGCCCTCTCGGATGCCGATGCCAACCGGGAAGCTCGCTCCGTCGTTGTCGTCGTTGACGAGCTGATTCTCGTTCGTCGTGTCGTTCGTTCCGCCCTGCTCCTCTTCCGCGTCCACGTCATCCCAGGCGTCCTGGTCGTCGTAGAACGTGATGTCGAAGCTGTTCGTGTTGCCACGCTTCGGGAAGCCGAACGGGTCGATCCCAACACCAACTCCGCCAAGCCCGAAGGCCGGCATGTTGTGGTACTGGATGATGAACGCATCCGTCGCCGCGAATCCGAGGCGATGGATCGAGAACTGCCCGCCGCCACCAGGCGTCAGGTCAGCCCACAGCGGCGCCACCTGCGGCGCCTCCGACGACAGCCATTCGATGACCGTCGGCGTGAAGTCCGTCAGCAGCGGATCGGTCGATGCCTCGAGCAGGTCATCGCGGAACGCGATGTTGCCGTTCGAGCCAAGACGGAAGCCCGTCCAGGCCGTGTTGCAGAACAGCCACTCGAAACCGACAGGGCCGCCGGCTCCGTTCGAGCCCACGTTGTCGCAGTCGGTCGCGAACAGAAGGTCCGTCGCGCCGCCCGCCACGTTGTTCGCTTCGCCGTCGAAGTCGTCAAACGCGAATGCGATGCCCTCGTCGTCGCCAAGGCCGAGGCCGTTGCGCTGAAGCGAGAACAGCGGTCCGAACGATACGCCGTTGATGCCGTTCGGCGTCAACTCAGGCGGATTGAGCGGCGACAGCAGGAAGCAGTAGTCGTCGTAGCGCTCGACAGACGTCGCCGTCCGTCCCGTCGCTTCGCCGAACACCGAATCGCCGTCCATGTCGACAGAATCGCCGACGCGGTCGCAGTTGTTGTCCGGAATCCGCAGAATCGCTCCCGTAAACGGGCTCGGGTCTCCGGACTGGCCGGCAGGCACTGCGCCTACCGCAACGTAGATGTTGTCGTCATAGTCAGCACACAGTCCGCGATACGCTCCCGCGTAGTCGATCTGCATGCCGGGAAGCACCAGCACGTCCGTCGGATCGCCAGCGCCCGCAGGCTGCGCCACGTCCGCGTCCGCCGCGAAGATGCGGAACGGTGCGTCCGCAAACTGATCCGGTCGCGGAATCAGACCCGTCACCGAGTCGAAATCGCCGCAACGGTCAATGTAGCTCGCGATGTGGCTCGGAAGCCCGTTCGGCCGCGGAATCCCTTCCGTTCCCGCAATCTGCAGGAAGATCGAGTCACTCCGGTCCGACGCGATGTCGATCGCGTTCGCCGCATTGAAAAGGTCAAGGTTCGTCACCGCGTTGTAGTTCGCGAACCCGATGTCCGGAATCCGATCCTCGTCGACGTCCCACGCCTTCGAGATCACTCCGATAACCCGGTCCGTCGTCAGCCAGTACACATCACCGAACGAGTCGATGGTCACACCGGCAATCGCCAGACGCGACGACGTCGCAAAGCCAACGACAAATCCCGAATCCGGAATGTCGTCGCCATCCGAGTCGCCCATCACGAACAGCGCGCTCGACACGCCGTTGGGTCCCGTCTCCGGATCGAAGATCGAGATCCACAGCAGCTCGTCCGACGCCAGATCGCCGTCGTACTCCGTGTCCGTGTTGACCGCAAGTCCCGTGATCGAAGCCGAGTTCGAGAACGGGAACCCCGTCGCCGGATTCACAAGCGCCGCCACCGCAACCACGTCGATCACCGTGTCCGCCAACAGATCGTTGTCGCACGTCGTGTCGCCCAGCACGCTCAGGAAGCCTGCCGACGTCGCCGTGTAGAACACGTTGAAATCTCGCGGAATGCCGATCGAATGTCCGCCGTTGTGGCCAGACACCCGCACCGACGTGTACACCTCGTCCGGAAGAAGAACGTCGTCCTCGACCTTCCCCTGCCGATCGATGAACGACCGCGGCGCATTGCCCGTGTCAAAGTCGTTCTCGAGCTTCTTGTTTCCGTCGATGTCGCCGAGCAACACGGCCTCATCGAAGAAATCTTCCGTTCCCGACAGTCCCACGAACGCAAGGGCCGAGAAGCCCGAATCGTCCGCGATCTCGCCGGCCGGAAGCACTGCCGACGGCGACGCGCCGCCGCCTCGCACCAGTCCACGCTTCGCTTCCGCGAAACGCTTCTCAAGGCGCGACTTGCGCGACGATGCCGTCTCCGTCGCCGCATTAGCAGGACGGATGTTCAGCTGCGATCGCAGCTCAGGCGTCATCTCCACCGGTGCCGGGTTGTTCAGACGCGCCAGCGCCTCACCGCTCACCGACGACTTTGCAGTCCCTGTCGGGTTGATCGACGTCGTGTCGACGTTGATCGCCTGCCGCGTGCCTGCACGAAGCTGTTCCATCAGCGTCGGTGCACCACTCAGCAGGCCATTGTTCGCCAGGGCCTTCTGCTGCCCGCGGGCGTTGCGCGCCTTTGGGTTGCTCTGGTGCTGCTGCAGCTGTGTTCGATGATTGTTCTCAAACGTCCGATCACGCAGATAGGCCCTGGAGCCACCCGCGTAGACGTTCGGAACGACCATCGACACAACGGCCACCAGCATGACCATTGCGTAGAGAGTCTTCTTGAGTCCCATCTCCATCTCCATTCCGAAAGGTTGCACTTCAAAACCTGCGATGCGTGGTCGCGGACGCCACTCCGGCTTCCTCGATGGCTCCGGAGCGTCACCGCGACGCCTCCGTTCGCCGAACCCCATCGCACTTCAAGAAGCGTTGATCGCCGCCCGGGCCGAAATTGCACCCGTCGTACGATCAGGTCATCAGTGTCCGTCCGAGCGGCCTCCAGGTCGGCTGATCGATTCATGCCGCTGGATATTCTCGGACGGGGATTCGACGCCGGGGACCGCACCCTTTGCAGCTGCTGCTTCGCCGACTGTCGTCAGCGTCACACCACCTGCATCGAGCACCGTACCGGCCTCGTCGGTCAACATTGCGTTGACCACAGCCAACCGTCCGCTGTCCGCGTGCAGGGCAAGCGACCAAGCGCCTGCTCCGACCGCGCCAACCGGCGACTGCGTGGCCCCCGCGACCGACAGGGACAAAAGCGCCCCGTCGGAGGTTGCAAAGAGAACATTCGCTCCGGCGCCGTCAAACGCCACGTTCGTGATCGACGAGCTCTCGCCGAAGGACGAGATCACCGCTTCGACCGTCACGCGTCCGCCGCGCTCGCTGATGCGCGCGAGGGCAATGCCGGGAGCCTCAATAATGTTGCCGGGCCGGCTGATGTTGCCTGGCCGGCTGATATTCACGTTGCCGGGCCGGGAGATGTAGACATTCCCTGGCCGGCTGATATTCCCCGGACGGCTGATCGTCACCGACCCGCCGCTCCGAGCCGCCGAAATACGCCGCGGACCGCGTGACAGCGGATCGTTGGCGCGCGCCGCGAATCCATCGACCACGACCGCACGTCGAATCACACCAGTGTCGACCCGGAACGTATAAACCGTGCCGGTGTCGACGCCCATCACGAAGCCGTATCGGACGTTCTCGTCGATCAGGACATTGCTGCCCTCGCTCAGGCCGTCCGCTCCGAGGTCGACCGTGCTGACGTATTCGACGCCCGCAACCGAATTGACCGCCGAAGGATCCGACCACACCCTGAAGTTGACGATCCGCGAGCTCGGCGAGAACGAATATTCGTCAGCCTCGGTCGCCGGATCATCGGGCGTCTCGATGTTGCGCGAGATCCCGACCGAAAGGAGACCAACCGCCGCGCCATTGGGCGCGATGTCGTTCGTCGGCGAGTAGTTGAACAGCGTGATCTGATCGCCGGCCTCGGCGTTCACGAAACTGCTGATGACACCGATGTCGGCCAGCAATCCGTTCTCGGTGTTGTGCCCGAGAAACTGAATGCAGTTGGAGTAGAAAAGCAGCTTGCCATCAGACGAGAAGGCCAGGTCGTCGAGTGCATCCGTCGCAGGGAAAACCGGTACGCCGTCCGTGACCACCGTCGGGTCCCAGACCGGGAAGCTGTAACGCAGGTTGAAGGCTCCGGGCGTCCCGCCCGAGCCCTTGACCGTATCCGTCGTCATCACGTCGATGAACGCCTGCCCAACGAGGGTTCCCTGGTCGTCGTACGTCGAGCCCATGTGCCGAACCGCAACGGGCCCGTTTGCCTCCGAGTAGGTCACCTGACGCGGGAAATAGCCGCCGAGCGTCTTGCGGTCGATGACCGCTCCCGTGGACGTGTCGAACGAGTAGACCTCGTTGACCGACGAGCCGCCGAAATCCGGCCGGCCGTACGCCGCGACGAAGCCGATCTGGCCGTCACCCGTCAGCGCGACGGTGTTGGCTCCGGACCGAACCTCGGCCCCGAACACTACCCGGATCGTCGAGGCATCGGCACGAGCCCCAACCGGATCGAATGCCGCGGGCAGCATCGCCAGCGCCATCGCGACGAGAAGTGCCTTTGTGCCAACCCTTTCCCTGTGATTTCGCATACGCACGGTGATACCTGTGAAACTGATAGCGGTTACGATATGAAAGCGCGGGGGTGCGCGTTCTTTACATAGCACGTGGCGTGCCAGCGGGAAGCGAAGGCAACCGAGCCGGAAAGGGTTTCCGTCTCGGTTCGAACTCGGCAAGGAGTCTCAAGTCTATTTAATTCCGATTGTTGGATATTTCAGTCTCGTTCAGGCGACACGTCTCTGGTGACGTGATTCGTGTGAAAAAATACTCTTGGAGCGGCGGCCTACTCGAATCGAAAATCGAAATCACCTTCAGGCGAAGTCGGACGACCTCGAGATCCCAAGTTGTGCCATCTTCACGTGAAGTCCACGGCGGCTCACGCCGAGCTCGCGGGCAGCTCTCGACAGGCTGTAGCCAGACCGTTCGAGCGCCGTTTCGATGAGGTTTCGTTCAAACATCGCCGTCGCCTCCTTGAGGTTCCGGCTACCGCGGTCCTGATCAGTTCGCCCTACGTAACGCGCATCGCGATCCGAGTTCCGCTCGTACCGTCGACCGCCTCCGCTCGCAGTGAGCTCGGGCGAAAGATCCGTTGCCGCGACCTTGGAATCCGCAACCGCGTACGCGGCCACTCGCTCCATCTCGTTGCGAAGCTGGCGGACGTTACCGGGCCAAAAGTAGCTTGTCAAGGACACCATCGCGTCGGGCGTGAGCGTCAGGATGGACTTTCCGAGCCGCTCGGCGAAGTGCTTGAGGAAATGATCGGCTAGCACCGGAATCTCCTCGCGCCGCTCGCGCAGCGGGGGAACGACGATGCGGATGATGTTGAGCCGGTGGAAGAGGTCCTCGCGAAAGCGGCCCTCCTCGACGGCCCGCTCGAGGTCCGAATTCGTGGCCGCCACGACTCGAACGTCGACCTTTGCCGGTTTCGCCTCGCCAAGGGGCTGGATCTCGCCCGATTCGAGGAATCGGAGCAGCTTCGGCTGCACCTCGAGCGCGAGGTCGCCGATCTCGTCGAGGAACAACGTGCCTCCCTCTGCCGCCCGGATGATGCCCGGATAATTCGACGTCGCGCCGGTGAACGAGCCTCGGCGGTGCCCGAAGAGCTGACTGTCGATGATCTCCTTCGGCGTCGCCGTGCAGTTGAACGGGAGGAACACGGCGCGGCGGCGCTCGCTGCCGGCGTGAATCGCGCGCGCGACCAACTCCTTTCCGGTCCCCGACTCGCCAGTGATGAGCACGGTGACGTCCGATGTCCGGATCTTGTGAATGCGCTCGATCACCTCGCGCATCGCCGCGCCCGCCAGGATGAACCCTGGAATGACCGTTTCGACGCGCGGACGCGAGACGTCGGACTCAGCTGACCGACGGCTCGATTCGCGCAACGCGCAGGTCTCGAGACCGAGCTCTACCTGACGAAGAAGCGGGCGCAAACGGTCCGCCGGCGGCACGCGCTCGATGTATAGAAGGACCTTGTCGTCCGTACGATCGTCGAGCTTGAAGACCGCGCCAGACGCCATCCGGCCGTCCGAGGCAATCGCCCAGTTGATCTCGCGCGCGAGCGCTTCCGACGCCTCGGCGTCGCATCCCCGCGCGAGGGTCACTGTCGCATCGGTCGTCCCCTGCTGTTCGAGCAGCAACACGCGGCCCGGCTCGAGATTCTCTTCCACGATCGAGACGAGCTCCTGAAGGAGCAGCTCGCGCGAAGCCGACGCGTCGAGCAGCCGTTGCATCAGGAGGACATCGGATGCCTTGTGGTCGCCCGGAGGCACGAGCGACGCGGCGGCGACCGGCGGAATCGTGTCGTCGCGCTCCGGCTCGGGTCGATGCTGCAGGTCGACGGCCCGCGTCAGGTCCGGGCGGCGCCGAGTTTCGTGAAGAGCTCGATCGCGTGATCGAGGTGCTGCCGCTCCGCCGCTGCCTCGCCCAGCTGCGCGTGGATCCGCCATCCCGAGATGGCTGAGCCCGATCTCGTAGAGGTCGGCAACCGCCGTGAAGATCGAGATCGACTGCGCAATCTGCTGCTGCGCCTCGGCGAACCGGCCCCGCACCCGCTCGAGTCGCCCGCTGAGCCTCTGCGCGAGGCCCGAGCTGCGCAGCTGCGACGGATCGGCCTTGAGCCCGCCGCGCGCAAGCTCGATGTATTCGCCAGCCTGCTCGAAGCGTTCCTCCGCGATGTGCAGCTCTGCGAGCAGGAGGTGAGACGCCGTAACGCCCCGCATGTCCTTGATGATCGTCGCGAGGTGCAATGCGTCGCGCAGCGTCTTGACGGCGAGCGTCGAATGATTCGTCCGTTGGTACACCCCTGCGAGCACGCGAAGGCTGTATGACTCGCCCCAGCGGTCTTCGATCTTGCGCAGAAGCTCGAGCGATTCGTTGATCCGCGAGTAGGCCTCGTCGTTTCGCCCCTGCCGCACCGCGATCTCCGCTATCGTGATCAGCGGATCGGCCATGCCTCGCGCGTCGCCGACCTCCTTGGCAAGCTCGAACGCCTGGCGCGAGTGCTCGAGCGAGCGTTCCCACTCGCCGGCAAACCGCAGGTTGTCGCCGAGATTCGAGTGCGCCTGTGCCAGGAACGCCCGGTGCCCTCCCCGTTCGAAGAAGAAGATCGCGCGCTCGAGATCCTTAGTCGCCCGATCGCGCTCGCCGCGGTCGGCGTGGATGCGCGCGACGCCGAGGTTCATCAGGATGAGCCCAAGCAGGTTGTCGTCACTCGAGCCCTCGGCGAGCTCACGGGCGCGCTCCCAGAAATCGGACGCCTTTGCGATGTCGCCCTCGTTGAACTCGACCGTCCCGAGCCGCAGGTAGACCTGCGCGAGGAAATGATGGTTCGACGTCAGGCGTTGCAGGTCGATCGCGCGCTCGAGGTGGTCGCGCGCCATGCTCGACTCGTGAATCTCCATGTAGGTCCGGCCGAGCGCATAGTGGCTCTGCGCCAGGCCGTCGCTGTCGTCCGATTCGCGATAGATCTTGATGGCCTCGTTGAGGCGGGCGATCGCGCGCGGGTAGTTCCGCAACCAGCTGTTCACCCAGCCGAGGCGCAGCTTGACGATCGCGCGTGCGCGTGGGGGCAGCGTGGCGAGCACCGCCGGCTCGTCGTATCTGCGCACCGTCTCGAGCGCGTCGTCGTAACGCGCCAGTCCCTCGAGCGCCTGCGCGAGCCGCGCGCGCACGACGGCCTCGGTCGCGACCGAGAGTCCTCGACGTCGAGAGCTTCGCGAAAGCGGTCGGCAGCCTCGCGGTTGTTCGACTGGTCGAGCGCGTCCTGGCCGGCCTGCGGCTCTGCCACCTCGCTCGGCCCGTCCTCGCCGGTCCAGACGCTTTCGGCCGCAGGCGCCGCGACGACCGTTCCGCCGTTGGCCTTTTTCCCCGCCGCAGTCAGCATCGCCCTAACGGTGACGTGGCTGATTCCACGGACGATGCCGCGTGCGACCGCCGCGTCGGCGAGTTTCTGGGGCGACCATCGGTCGAAATCGAGGCCGAGCGACCGGGGCGACTGAGCGAAGAGCTCGAGAATGGCGCGTTCGTCGTCCTCGCTGAACCTCGCCCGCGAACCCTTCTTCGGCCCGCGTTTCCGCTCATCAAGCCCGCGAATTCCCGTCTCGTTGAAGCGGCGAATCCACTTCTTCACGTTGACCGGGTGCGACCCGACCGCCACGCCGATCTCCCGAATCGCCTTCCCCTGCGCGGCGAGGATGATGATCCGCGCACGACGGGCGCGGTCCTCGTCGTCATCGGCCGTCCATCGCTCCAGCTCCGAGCGCTCTTCCAGCCTGACCGTGCGAATTCGGGTGGTCTCGTTCATGCTTCGTCGAGGAGTCAACAGCGCGTCAGCACGCCGCGAGCGTACGGAAATTACTTTCCGCTGTCAACTACTCAGATTTCAAACAGCATGCGTGCAGCATTCGCTTTCAATCACAAGGAGAGTGGACAGGATTACAGGATTTTCAGGATTCTCTCTGGTTCTACTGAGAAGAGAGTCCTGTTAATCCTGAGAATCCTGTAATCCTGTCCAATCTCCTTAGTTCTCAGGACCGGAGGGCTCAGCAGGAACTGGCGGGGCGGTCATCTCGGGATCGGCGATCGGAGCCTCGGCCGGAAGCGTGGGCGACGGCGCGGGTTCGGCCACGGCCTGCTCCTGCACGGACGTAAACACGGTCGTAACGGTTTTCACCCCGGGCGTGATGCGTGCGAGCCTCGAAGCCTGGTTCATGTCTGACCGGGCGCCTTCCGGCACCGCAAGAGTCACGTGGCCCTTGGCAACCTTCACTTCGATCTCCGAAGCGATCAGGCGATCGTCACCGGCGTATTGCGAGAGCAGGGACTGCCGGATCTGTTCGTCCTCGCGGCTCGTTCCCTTGTCGCCGACGAAGAGGTCGCGCGTCTTCGATGCAACGTAGACAGTGCCGTTCTTGATGCTCTTGCCAACGTAGAACGTGCCGTCCACGGTCTTCGTGGCGCCAGTCGCAACCGCCTTGCCCGACACGACGCCGGCTTTCGCCGTCGCCTTGCCGGCCGTAGAAACGCCGTCCACGGCGGCCTTGCCGCCGACGCGCGCTCCCTTGAGCGTCGCACTGCCGGCACCGACGACCACGTCACCGACCTTCTCGACGCCGTCCTTCATTCCACTCTTTCGCGACCGGGTTTCGGCCGGCGGCGGCGGCAGAGACGAATCTACCGGGACCGCGGCCGGGTCCGTTGCCACAGCGGCCGGATCGCCAGCGACCGCCTCGGGGAGCGCTGCTTCCGAATCGGGCGCCGACGCGGCCGAGATCTCGACGTCGGCACGGCGGAGCACGTCCTCGGGAGGCTGGTTCGGCACACCGACCATGCTCGCCTGCAGACCGATTCGAGTCACGGTCGCAGTATCCAGACTGCCCGTCGACGGCAATCCCTGGTCCATCTGGAAATCGCGAAGCGCTTCCCGCGTCCGCGGGCCGCGCCGACCATCAGCCGGGCCGCTGAAGTACCCGAGGTCGCGAAGCGTCTCCTGCAGCTGCTGCACTTCCTCCTGCGTCATCGCCATGTCGCCGGCGGCCGCATCCAGATCGGCGTTCGAGGGAAGGTCCGCCCCGGGCACCGCGTCGCCAGGTCCCTGCTGACCGAGCGACGTCGGTGCGACGGCCAGTATCAACGCGAGGGCGGCGGCCGCTGCAAGCGGCCATCTACGAGAGGTTGAGCATTCGATCGTGTACGTGAGCATGGTTGTGTCGAGCCCCCTTCGTGGTGTCGAGCCGTTCAATGAATGGCCGGCCAGCGCCGGCGACGAGCTACTTCTTTCCCTCGCGGCGCAGGACGAGGCCCTTTGCGCCGACGAGAAATGCGCGTTCAGACTTGTGAGCGGACACGGCGAACAGGTTGTCGGACAGCCCATCGGCATCGGACTTCCACGTCTGCCCGCCATCGACCGTTCCGAGGATGGCGCCACCGTATCCGACCACCCACCCGACCTTCTTGCTGGCGAACGAGATGCCCAGCAGCCGCGCCTTCGTTGCCACTTCCACCCGGGTCCACGTGGCTCCGCGATCCATCGTCGTCAGCAGCGTTCCGCCGTCGCCCGAGATGACGGCGCGGTCCTTCTCGTGAAATTGAATATCGTTGAGGTCGGTCCCGACGCCCACCGGCTGGCGGTCCCAGGTGCGGCCGCCATTTGCGCTTCGGAGCAACGTGCCGACCGTGCCGACCGCGAAGACCAGGTGCTTGTCTGAGCAGCCGACGTTGAACAGCTGGGCCTTCGACCCCGTCCGCTGTTCGGTCCACGACTTTCCGCCGTCCTCCGTGCGAAAGACCGTCCCTTCGTCGCCGACGACCCAGCCGTTGCGGCCGTCAGCAAAAGCGATTCCGTAGAGGTCGAGACGCCGCGGCGCCTCGGGTTTCGCGCTATCGGCGACACCCGTTACTTCGAGCGTGAAACTCGTCCACGTCTTTCCGCCATCCGACGTCGCGAGCATCGTCCCGGCAGCTCCAACCGCCCATCCATGTTTTCCGTCGCGGAAGTAGATGTCGTTGAGCTCGACGTCGACGAGCTTCGCCGCCTGGGTCCAGCTGACCCCGTCGGTCGACCGCGCCACGAAACCGTCCTTGCCAACCGCCCAGACGACCTTGCCCTCGACGAACGCCACGGCGTTGAGCGTGACGGGCGCCTTCGCTCCGGTCGGCTGCCACGCTCCGGACTCAACGGATTGCCACGCCGCTGTCGGCGCCGCAAGCACGAGGCCAATGAGGACTACCGCTAAGTTCTTGATCAACATAGGTTTCCGAGACCGTACGGGGGCGAGCGGTGGAAGTATAGCCGACGAAGGCAGTAAGGTAAAGCATGAAGTTGATATTCGTAACTAGCTACTATCATTGAACAATCTGGATCATGCCCGCTTGGCCTTCGAATTCTCCGTACCTCCGGGACTCCGCGGCTCTATGTGCGAAGCGTCCGAATGGCCTCGCACACAGAGCCCTGGAGGCTCAGAGACTCGGAATTACGGAGACGCGACGGATTCGACGGCGCGTTGCCTACTCGCCGTCGGCGATGGCGGCGCTGATCGCGTCGAAGTCGAATGGCTTTCCCACGATCACGTCCACGGACGCCGCGGCGGCTGTCTCGGCATCGATCGTCGCCGCGTACCCCGTCACGAGCACCACGCGGATACCCGGCGCGCGCGACTTGACCTCGCGCGCCACGGCCCAGCCGTCCATTCCGGGCATCGAGAGATCGGTGAACACCACGTCGAATCCATTTGACGCCATTGCCTCGAGCGCCTCGGCGCCACCCGTCGCCGCCGTCACGGAGTGGCCAGCCACGGTCAGCATGTCGACCAGCACCTCGCGCACGGCGTCTTCGTCGTCGACGACCAGCACCCGGACCGGCTTCGTAGACGAAGCGGCGACACGCGGCGGCACGAAGGCCCTGGCGCCGGCCCTCGGCAGTCGCACCGAAACGGTCGTACCGTGACCAGCCACCGAGTCCACCTCGATGCGTCCGAGATGCCGCTGCACGATGCCGTAACTCACCGCCAGGCCCAGTCCCGTTCCGTGCTCGCCCTTCGTCGAGAAAAACGGCTCGAAGATCCGACGGCGCACGTCATCCGACATTCCGATTCCCGAATCGACGAAGCGAACGATCGCGAAGCTGGCATCGACAGTCGCCGTGATTTCGAGTTGCCCTCCATCCGGCATCGCATCGACCGCATTGATGAGCAGGTTCACGAATACTTCGCGCAATTCGGACGCGTCACCGAGAACCGTCACACCTTCGCTCGCCCCCGGGTCGAACTGAATGTCGTACTGCACGCCTCGAGACTGGGCGTCGTTGCGCCACCGCGTCCGGGTGATCTCGATCACGTCGGCGATGAGCCCGTTCAGATCGACCGGCGTGAACTCGGCGTCGACCCGCTGATGGGCAAAGGTCTGGATTCGCTTCACGGTCGCGGCCCCGTCGAGCGCCGCTTTCTCGATCACGTCGAGAGCCCGCTGCATCTCTTCGTCGCCGAGTCGCCGCTTGAGCAGTTGAGCTCGGCCGACGATGGCAGCAAGCACGTTATTGAAGTCGTGGGCGACGCCTGACGCGAGTTGACCGAGCGCTCGCAGTTTGTCGGCTTCCGCGGCCTTCTCGGCAGAGCGTTTCTCTTCCGATACGTCGCGACCGATCACGAGAACGCCGTTCGCGCTGCCGTCCTCGACTACCGGCGCCGCGGTCAGCACGAGATCGCGCTCGGCGCCGGAAGCATCGACGAGTTTCGTCTCGACGATCTGCGGTTCGCCGCCGGCGGCCAGGTCGAAGCAGCGGAGCATCTCTGGCCGCGCCGACTCGACGAGCAGGTCGACGAGCTTCGCGCCTTCGAGCCGGTCGCTGGCGAACCCCGTCACGTCGCGCATCGCGCGGTTGCACCAGACGATTCGCCCTTCGATGTCGACGAGCGCGATGACGTCGTAGGCATTCTCGACGACGTGCGACAGCACCTCGCGCTGCTGCTTCGACTCGCGCTCGACGCGCCGCAACAGGCTGAGGTCGCGAATGACCGCCACGGCGCCGCGTGGCGGCCCGTCCTGCGAACGCAGCGGGTCGACCGTGACCGACAGCTCGCGACCGCTCCGCACCATCTCGATCGTCACCCGTTCGGATGACTGCATCGCCCGCTCTACGAGGCACTCGGTGGCGGCGGCTCCATCCTCGGCGAGGATCTCGCAGCATCGCTGCCCTGCCATGTCCGCAAACGACCGACCCTCGAGCGCCCACGCAGCGCTGTTGGCGCGCACGAGCGTGCGCTCCGGTCCGAATATGAAGACCGCATCCGACATGGCGTCAAACGTGCCCTCCCACTCGCGCTTTCCGTGCGAGACCTGCTCGAAGAGCCGTGCCTGACTGATTGCGAATGCCGCCCGCTCGGCGAACGGCGCAAGGATCCGCAGGTCGCGATCCGAAAACGCCGCCGGCCACGGAGCTCTGCAGGTCGAGCACCCCGATGACATCGCCCTCGAGCACGAGCGGCACCGCGAGCTCGGATCCGGATGCCGCCCAGCGTTCGCCGTTCGGGTCCGCTCCCGCCGCGTCGCCCAGCACGAGCGACGTGCGCGTCCGCGCGACGTGCGCGACGGCTCCCGGACCGTCCAGTGGAAGCCGCGCGCCCGACATCTCTGAGCCGTGCCCGTGCGTCATCCGAACGAACAGCGACTCGTCGGCGCGATCGACGAGCAGGATCGCACTCCGCGGATTGCCGAATTCGTCATCGATGGCCGTGAGGATCTGGTCGAGCAGCGCCCCGAGGTCCGACGTGTCGATGAGGATGCTCGCCGCGCGGAAGAGCGCCTGCGACTCGCGCACCGTCTCGCGCAGCTTGGCGTGCAGACGCACCTGATGGACGGCAGTCGCGACCTGCCGTGCGACAGATTCGACGAGGCTGACTTCCGAGGACTTCCAGTGGCGCGCGCGGTCGCACTGGTGCAGCTCGACCGTCCCGATGAACCGGTCGCGGACGACCAGCGGAACGACCACGAGCGACTCGACGCCGAGCTCGCCGATGCGACGCCGCACGTCCGCGATCCGCGGATCCGCGCGGGCGTCCTCGACGGTACGTGACACGCGGAAGCCGAGAACCTCTCGGTGCAGAGGCGTGCCGAGCAGCAGCGACGGCAGGTCCGTCAGCGACTTCACGCCAGGCTCGCTGAACTGGGCGGAGTAGTTCGCGCGCTCCGCCGTCTCGTCGAAAAGCGTGATCGCGGCCCGGCTTACGGAAAGCACGAGGTGCAGGCCCTCGACCGCGAGGCCCAGCGTCTGGTCGAGATCCACCGAGTCGCGCACCGAGCCCGATAGACGGTTCACCAGCTCGAGCCGTTCGGCCTGCTGCCGCGTTTCGTCGTATAGCCTCGCGTTCGTGATCGCGATGGCCGCCGAGCTCGCAAGCGATGCGGCCAGCGAGACGTCGTCCTCGGTGAAGGCCTTCGGCTCGTCGAAATTGTGCAGCAGGAGCACGCCTAGCCGTTCGGTCGGCGTCGCGATCGGCGCCGAGATCGCCGATCGAATGCGGAACTGATCGACGTGGCGAAGCAGCAGGCGCATCTGGCCCGACTTTGCGCGCGCCTCGCCGCCCCAGATTCGGACCTTGCGATCGGCGAAGACGGCCTGCGGCTGGATGCGCTCCATCTCGATCTGCAGGTCGTGTATGAGGTTCTGGTTCTCGTAGCCCGTGGCTGCCTGGACGAGCAGCCGGTCGACCTCGGCGTCGTAGAGCAGTAGCGCGCCGGCCTCGGCGCCTGGAATAGTCTCGATCGCCTGGCGCAGGATCTGCTCGAAAAGCGCGTCGAGGTGCAGCTCGGCGTTGAGCGACGCCGAGATCTCGAAGAGCGCCGAGAGCCGCGCGGTCCGCTCCTGGATCCGCTGTTCGAGCTCGAGGTTCATCCGCTCGAGCTGCGTCGAGTAACCCTTCAGGTCGCGATGCAGGCTGTTGAACTGCTCGGCGAGATCGCCGTAGAGGAACGGCGACTGGCCTACGAGAATCATTCTCGCGAGCGCGCCCTCGGGCGATCGCTCGGCCGAAGGCCGGAACGAGATCTCGACCGCCTCGCCGCCGCGCGTTCGGAGGGGAAGGCTGACCGCCGACTGTCCGCCGGACTGCAGGGCCCAGGTCAGGCGGCTCTGCGCGTTCTGCCGTTCGTCGGGCGCGAACAGCGCCGCAAGCTTTTCGCCCTCGATCTCGCGGCGCGCGATTCCCGTGAGGCGCGAATACGTCTGGTTCACGAACTGGATGACCCCGTCACCACCGACGATGACGAAGATGTCGTTGGCCCGCTCGACGAGGTCGCGATACAGGTCATCCGGCGCATCCGCCGAGGGCGGATCCGCGTCCAGCGTCCCACGCTTCTGACCTGAGTTGTCCATCGTTGCGAGCGCCCGAGGGGCGGGCAGCGGAAACCGGGCTACTGCCGGCGAGTATAGCACCGGGCCTCGGCCGTTCGGCCACATCGTGGAACCCATTGCGCGTTCACGCGTTCGCTCCGCCGGAACCGGCATACAACACGAATATCGAAACATGAGGAGGAGTCGTATGCCACGTCAGATCCTGAAGGCTGCGCTGTTGAGTGCGTTGATCGTGACCGCGGCCGCGGCACAGCAACCCCGGCGGCCGCACGTCACGACTTACGGTCCGGCCGTGCGCCTCGCCGCGCTGGGCGACCTGTTCAATCGCGACGGCGGATATCTCGGCGTCGTCCTGACGTCGATCGACGCCGACAAGGCGAAGGAGCTCAAACTCGACGCCGGGACGAAGGGCGCGCGCGTCGAGCGCGTCCAGGCGGGAGGGCCCGCCGAAAGGGCCGGCGTCAAGGCCGACGACGTAATCGTCGCGGTCGACGACGTCCTCGTCGCCGGCGAAGCCTCAGTCCGGGAGTGGCTGGGCGATCGCAAGCCAGGCGACCGGGTGAAGCTCGGCGTGATGCGCGACGGAAAGCGCCAGACGATCGAGGTTGCATTGGGCGAGCGTCCCGAGATGAAGGACCTGGACTGGCTCAAGGACAGCCCCGGCGTCATCACGATGGACGGGCGGTTCCCGGAGAACTTCGAGCTCGAGATGCCGGCGCTGATGCAGATCGGCGGCGGACCGCGGCTCGGCGTCTCGATCCTCCCGTTGACCGATCAGCTTCGCGAGCACTTCGGCGTGGAGAAGGGCAAGGGCGTCCTCGTGTCGTCGGTCTCGAAAGGCAGCGCCGCCGAGCGAGCCGGTGTCCGTGCGGGTGATGTCATCGTCGCCGTCGACGGCGATCCGATCGATTCCGCCGGCGACATTGGCCGCATGGGCGACGACGCCCGGAAGACCGTCAACGTCGAGGTCGTCCGCGACCGTCAGCGCCAGACGTTTTCCGCAACCGTCGAGTCACCCCGCCCGGCGAATGAAGAGTAGAGGGCTACGCGGATCAGGCGGATCTCAAAACCGCGAGCGAGCGCGGGCCTGCGGACGTGCCTGAAATCGCAGAGTCGTTGCGGAAGACGGGGCGGCGGGGGGCTCAAAAGGGCACCCGCACGTGCAAGGTCCCCGTCTATTGAGCCGCACCTGAATCGCAGACTCCATTTTAATCCGCCGAATCCGCGCGCTCTTCGATTTTGAGCTTCAGCTCGTCGAGCTGTTCCTGCGAGATTGGTCCCGGCGACTCGGCCATCAGGTCCGAGGCCGAGGTCGTCTTCGGGAACGCGATGACGTCGCGGATCGACTGTTCGCCCGCGAGGATCATCACCAGCCGGTCGAGCCCGAGCGCGATTCCGCCGTGCGGCGGCGTTCCATACTCGAGCGCATCGAGGAAAAACCCGAACCGCGCCTTCGCATCTTCGTCCGAGAACCCGAGCAGCTCGAACGCCATCCTCTGCACGTCGCGCCGGTGAATCCGGATCGACCCGCCGCCGAGCTCCATTCCGTTGAGCACGAGGTCGTACGCCTTCGCTCGAACCGTACCCGGATCGGTCTGCAGCTTCTCGACATCCTCGTCCATCGGCGACGTGAAAGGATGGTGCATCGCGCTCCATCGATTCGCGCGCTCGTCGCGCTCGAACATCGGAATTCGGTCACCCACAGGAAATTGAACTTCTTCGGATCGATGAGGTTCAGCTGGCGCCCGACCTCGAGCCGGATCGCTCCAAGCGCGGCCGCCACGACCGACGCCGACCCCGCGACGACGAGCACGAGGTCTCCGGATGCTCCGCCTGCCTCAGACAGCAGCGCCCGCACGCGATCCTCACCGAGCGCCTTGAGCAGCGACGACGTCACGTCGCCGGTCGGCGACGCCTTGATCCACGCCATGCCACCTGCGCCGTAGGTCTTCGCGAGCGCCGTCAACTCGTCGAGCTGCTTGCGCGACCATTCGCCGGCGCCCTTCGCGGCGATGGCCTTGATCTGGCCGCCACCCGCCACGATGTCGGAATACACCTTGAATTCCGATTCCTTGAAGAGCGACGACACCTCGACGAGCTCAACGCCGAATCGCGTGTCGGGCTTGTCGGAGCCGAACCGGCGCATCGCCTCGGCATAGGTCATCCGCGGAAACGGACCTGTCGCCTCGATTCCCTGCGGCTTGCAGACGTCCGCCATCAGGCCTTCGATGAGTGCAAAGACGTCGCCTGGCGCGACGAACGACATCTCGATGTCGATCTGCGTGAACTCGGGCTGGCGGTCGGCGCGCAGGTCCTCGTCGCGGAAGCAGCGCACGATCTGGAAGTACCGGTCGTAGCCGCCGATCATGAGCAGCTGCTTGAAGATCTGCGGCGACTGCGGCAGCGCGTAGAAGCTGCCCGGCGAGACTCGCGACGGCACGACGTAATCGCGCGCGCCTTCGGGAGTCGAACGGATGAGCATCGGCGTCTCGATCTCGAGGAAACGGTTCCGGTCGAGATACTTTCGCGTCGCGAAGGCGACCTCGTGGCGGACGCGGATGTTCTTCTGCATCCTCGCGCTGCGCAGGTCGAGATAGCGGTACTTGAGCCTGAGGTCCTCGTTGGCCTTCTCGCTGCCGATCTCGAAGGGCGGCGTTTTCGCGTCCGAGAGCAGATGAATGGACGTCGCGATCACTTCGACGCGACCCGTCGCCATCTGCGTGTTCTGCTTGTCGGCGTCGCGCATGACGACCTTGCCTTCGACGGCGACGACGAATTCTGTGCGCAGGCTCTTCGCCAGCGAGTGCGCCGCTGACGTCCGCTCGGCATCGACGACAACCTGGACGATGCCCGCGCGGTCGCGCAGGTCGATGAAGGTCAGCGGACCGAGGTCGCGGCGCCGGTTGACCCATCCCATCACGACGACTTTCGCTCCGGCGTGTTCCGGGCGCAGTTCGCCGCACGTGTTGGTGCGAGAGAGATCCCCGAGGTTCGTCAGCTTCTTCCCGTTTGTGGCCATTCGTGCTTCAGGCGCCAGAGGATGCGGCGCGGTCCTTCAGGTACTCGGCGGTGTATTCCACGTAGTTCCGCCAGTGATAGTCGATGAGGTCGAGGTCGTCGTCGGTGAGCGGACGAACGACGCGAGCCGGAACGCCGGCGACCAGCGTGCGGGGCGGGACGACGGTGTCCATGCGGACAACCGACCCGGCCGCGACGATCGAGCCTTCCGAGATGACCGAACGATCGAGAACGACGGCGCCCATACCGATGAGCACGCGGTCCTCGATGGTGCAGGCGTGTACGGTCACGCTGTGGCCGAGGGTCACGCGCGCGCCCATTATGAGGGGTATGTCTCCCTGCTCGTGCAGCACCGACCCGTCCTGAACGTTCGAATCATCGCCGATCGTGATCGGGCTGATGTCGCCCGCAGGACGGCATTCATCCAGATGCTGGATCGTTCGCCGAGCGTGACGTCGCCGAGCACCTGGGCGCTCTCGTCGACGTAGGCGCTGGCGGGAACGATCGGCGTCTTGCCTCGGAAGGTGCGGATCATCGGTCGGTAACTCCCTTCAACGAAAGCGGGGACGTTAGCACACGGCCGGCAGACCCGGCCAGTGACGGCATGAGGGCGGATCCCAGCTCGTCGCGCGCCGTGCCGTGTAGTGCGGCGTGAAGCGCCGTTTTGGATTCTCGAATCGCCGAAGCGCGACGATCCAAAGCGTCGCTTCACGCCACACTCCAAGGCGCTGCGCAATGACCGGGGATACTCGACGTCCACTCGCATTTGCCAGCGGCACGGCTTTCTTTGGCTCCAGGGGGCTGTGAGGCGATGATGTCGACCACTGTGCCCATTCACTCCGGATTCATGGCGGGCTCGGCGACGCGAGCGGCCGACGTCACGCGCGCGTGCACCCGACTCGCGTGGCTCGCCACGAGCTCGACCGCACGTTACCTGGTCTGGCTGGCCGGCGACGTCGTGCTCGCGAATCGTCCGGCCACGCGACGCGACTGGCGTGCGTGGTGCATGCGCCGTTGGGCGCGAGCCGCGGTGCGCGCGGCGGGCGTTCAAGTGCACTTACGGGGTCCGGTTCCCGAGGCGCCGTTCCTGCTCGTGGCGAACCACCTCAGCTACATCGACATCATCGTTCTGGCTGCGCTCGTCGACGGAAGATTCGTTGCCCGCCACGATCTCGGAAACTGGCCGTTGATCGGCCGCCTCGTGCGCGCCGGCGGTACGATTCTGGTCCAGCGCGACCGCCGTGCCGACACGGTGACTGCGAGCACGTCGATGCGCCAGGCGATCGAGGAAGGCTCGGGCGTCATCCTTTTCCCGGAAGGCACGAGTACGTCGGGACAGCGTGTCCTGCCCTTCCGATCGCCCCTGTTCGAGCCCGCCATCGAGTTGCGGCAGGCAGTTCACACCGCGGCACTGCATTACTCGACGCCCGTCGGCTCACTCCCAGCCGCTGACGTCGTCTGCTGGTGGGGCGATGCGTCCTTCATGCCCCATCTCTGGCAGCTGCTGCAGCTTCCCCGGATCGACGCATACGTGGCGTTCGGCGAATGTGCCATCAACGGCGGCGACCGGAAGGCGCTGTCCGCGTCGGCACACGATGCTGTGGCTTCACTGCACGAGTCACTGAAGTCGGAGGGCGCATGGGGGCGCGAGGCGCGCGGCCGACTCCGGCGACGGCGCTTGCGTGGCCGTCGTTCGAGTTTCTCGCGCCGGGAGTGAGCCGTCGGCTCGGGGACCGACGATGGAACAGGAGGGGTTGCCGTCCGGCCCGGAGTTTTCCAGAAGAAAGCCTGGCACCCGTGCGTCCAACAGTCTGACGCCTTGCCTCGTGCGGGTTCGTCGGCAGATTTCGTTGAACCCGTCCGGAGCGATCATTCCTACGGAGAATTGCCGAATGAAACTGCTCGCTGCTGCCTTCCTGCTGCTCTCGAGCCTTTGCGGGTGCGCCGAGGCGACGAACGAACCCGTCGTCGGTGGTCCGTGCGAAGGATGTGAATATGTCTTCGTCGACATGCCCAAGACCATCACGTCAAGGGCGCAAATAGCTCCGGTCGACGAGAAGGGCGAGGCGCTCGTCGTCGAAGGGACGGTCCGACATTCGGATGGGAAAGCTGCGAGCGGCATTGTCGTGTACGCGTACCAGACTGACGCTGGCGGCATCTATCCGGCGGGTTCGACACGGCACGGACGATTGCGCGGCTGGGCGCGGACCGACTCGGAGGGCCACTACCGATTCGCCACGATTCGTCCGGGAGCGTATCCGGGCGGCAGCAACCCGCAGCACATTCACATGCACGTCATCGAGCCGCGCAAAGCGACGTACTTCATCGACGACGTGCACTTCACCGATGATCCGTTGCTGACGGCCAAGCACCGGCAGGGAGAGGAAAGCCGGCGCGGCGGCTCGGGCATCGGCACACCGGAGCGAGACGCGCAAGGTGTCTGGCACGTCCGCCGCGACATCGTCCTTGGTGAGAACGTCCCGGGGTACCGCTAGGAGCGTCACTGCGTCTGTTCTCCGCGCCTCTGCGAGACCTTTGCGCCTTTGCGAGAAACAGGTCCGCGGACCTGTTTCTCGCAAAGACGCCAAGGTCTCGCAAAGGCGCAAAGTGAAAGCAGCAAACTCAGAAAGGAAGGGTGACGACCCTTTTCAGTTCGTCCTCCCCGTCTGCACCTGCACGTCGTCGATCCACCAGCCTCCATCATTCACGAACGGATCCGTGATCAGGCTGAACCGGATCTTCAGTCCCTTCTTCCCATCGAACTCGCTAAGGTCGAGCGACACCGACTCGAACGCGCTCTGGCTTCCCGAGAACACCGCGACCGTCCGCCAGTCGCCCGTTCCCTTCGCCCGCGCCTCGACGATGCACAGGTCGTAACCCGGCTCCGTCTCGAACGCCTGCTTGAACACGAGCCGTGACCCGACGCCGTTCGTCAGGTCGAACTTTGTCTTCAGCTGCAGGTAGTAGTTCGTGTTGTCGGCATAGTTCGTCCCCGGGCTGTCCGTCCACGAGTGCGTCGGGCTCGCCGCGCGCTCGGTCGTCAGCTTGAACTGCCCCGCCTTCCAGTTCGTCTGCCCCCTGCTCGAGCGAGTCGCTCAGCAGGTCCACCCTCCGCACGATCCGCGCCGTCCCCGTCCGCGCCTGGTTGCCCGTCGCGTCCTGGTACGTCACCGTCACCGTGTCGCCGAGCGCCACATCGAGCGTGTTGTTGCCCGTCGTCACCGACCCGCGGCGCAGCAGCAGGTTCGTCTCGAAGAGCCCCGGAATGCCCGTCGCCTGACCGACGACGATGGGCTCGCTGTCTCCCGACGTCGACGTGACCGTCACGTTCACGGTCGACTGGGCCGCGAGGTCCGCGTCGCCGACGCTGATCCGGACGATCGAATCGGCTTCGTCGTACGACTTCTGGCTGAAGGCCGTCCGGCCCTCGCTCTCGCACCACGGCGGCAGCTCGTACGACTCCTTCACGGTCGTGGCGCTTCCATTAAGCGAAAACGCACCGTAACCGACGCCGCGCTTCGCGAATCCCTCCCAGATCAGGCACTGATTCGCGCCGCCCGTGCGGACCTGGTCGGCGACGAGAATCCCGTCTCGCGCGTCAGTGAACGACGGGTTGTTGAGCGAGTACTTCATGCCGTCGGTGACAAGCCGCTCGCAGAGCGCCTTGCCCGCCTCGGGCCCGTAGGCCGTGATGAAGTTTGCGCGTACTTCCCAAAGTGCCGAGCACCAGACCTCGCCGACGTTGTGCACCTCGGTCGGGTCGCCAAAGACGTTGCCGGTCGTCGGGTCGATGTCGGCATAAGTGACCGGATTGACCGCCAGCTTCGTCGTGAACGGGAAGTTGCGAACGCCGGCGCGGAAGTCGCGCGTCGCGTAGCCGCCGACCACGTAACTGGCGTCCAGCGGCGCGTCGGCCGGAGTCAGCATCGTCAGCGCGTACCAGTCGCTCCAGCCCTCGCCCATGCCGCCCGACTGCGGGCCAGTCAGTCCGTCGACGTAGTCAGGTCCGCCGATGAGCCGCGTCGACAGTCCGTGGCAATACTCGTGAATGATGATCGACTGGTCGAAGCTGCCGTCGTAGCCGCCGCTCCACAGGAACATCTGCATGCGGGGCTGGCCGCCGTCGGGCGGCGTGCCGAAATTCGCGTTGTTGGTCCCACCGCCGTCCTGGGCGTCCGCGTTGACAGCGTCGTTGCCGCGGCCTTCGCCGCTCGAATTCGTCGCCTGGAAGTTCCCCGCCGCCTCGTCGAAGCCGAGCCGGAACAGGTAGTCGTGGATGTAATTATTCCAGTAGAAGAGGTTGACGATCGCCGCGTCGGTGTTCGGCTTGCCGGTATTGATCGGGCTGTCGAGCGCCGGACTGAAGTTGAAGAGCCCGTCGCCATTGGCCGGCAGGCCGCCGGAGTTGTTGCCGTCGCGGTCTTCGACGGCACGGACATTGTTGCCGATTGTGACTGCCTGGCTGCCGACCCAACCGTTCGGCGACGCGTCGAAGATCGACGATCCCGGCGCGATGAGCGCTCGCTCGACGTGGCGCGGATTGGTGGTCGTGAACGGGATGTTCGGCTGCGGGCTCTCGCCGGTGAACACGAGGAACTTCGCGTCCTGGGGCGTGCCGCCGTATCGGGTCAGGTTGTGGCGCGCAAGCATCTTGCCGTTCCGAGCGTCGACGGTCACGACGTAGAGATTGCCGGGACCACGTTCGGCGAGCAGGAGGTTCCACGCCGGAACGGTAACGCCGGGCGCGATCGGGAAGAGCAGACGCCGCGCGGCTGCGGGCTCGGTGAAAGCTTCGCCGAGGTCGACGAGGGTGGCGTCGTCTGAGCCGGCCTTCGCGCCGAGGACGCGAGGAGTGGCGTCGACGCCGATGGAGCGCGCTGCGGCGACGGAGGCCTCTCGGACATCGAGCGTCCAGGCGTCGGACTTCGCAGCCGAGACCGCGGCGGGAACGAGCTCGCCGCCGGCCCAGACGATACGTCCGTGCACGTCGACGGCCAAGCGCAGGTCGGCGCCGTAGACGCGGACTCCGTTGGCCTTCTGAACGAACTGGAGGTGCGTGACGCCGGTGTCGGCCGTCCGGTAATTGCGGACGAGCTCGAGTCCATCGAGGTCCGCTTCATCGAGTCCGTAGAGCGCGGCGTTGTCGCGGAGGAACGCGGCGCCGATGTCGGCCGGCGTTCCGGTGCGGGCTTCGGTAATGGCGCCGGTCGCAGGGACGATGAGGCGCGGTCCGGAGGTCAGTGCGCTCCAGCGGATCTGGACGCCGGGCGAGACGGCCTGGAGATCGGCGACGAGGTGCCGGCGCGCGTCGGATTTCGACATGGCGGCGGACTCGAGGGCCTCGGGCGCAAGCAGCGTGCTCGAGCTGATGAGCGCGGTGCGGATATCGACGTCCGGCAGGGTCGGGCACGGCAGCGGACCGCGGAGCGTCGGAGCAGCGGGGCTGGCGGGCGTGGTCGGAACCTGAAGGGTCGAAAGGGCAAGCAGGCCGAGGGCCGCACCGGTCACGAGCAGTCTGCGCACAAGGGTTACCTCACGGAAGGATTGGAGCCGACTCCGAGAGGAGGCGGCACGAACTTGAAATGATACCCCGGCAGTAGTGCATTGCGCGAAGCGCTGCGGCGTGAATCGCCGCATCGATCCAGAGCGGCGATTCACGCCGCACTCCAAAGCGCTTCGCGCACCTACGGATGCAGGGACGGCTCGGCAGCCGGCGGAGTCTCGATGACGGACCGCGCGACGACCGCTCCCACGATCAGCGCCGCGCCGACGAACGCCCACGCCGCCGGCTGCTCCCCGGTCCCCAGGAACACCCACACCGGATTGAGCACCGGTTCGATCATTCCGATCAGCGTCGACTCGAGCGCGCCGAGTTTCGCGATCGCGTATGCAAACAGCGCGTAGGCGATCCCGATCTGCACGACGCCGAGGAACAGCACGCCGCCGATTTCCGACCAGTTCGCCGGCATCGCGAGCGTCGCCGGCGTGAGCAGAACGTAGATCCCCACCCCGCCCGCCAGCACGAGGTTCCCAAACGTGACCGCCTGCCAGCGCGCCGCGACGTCGCCGTGCTGCAACCGCATCGTGATCATCAGTCCGGCGAAGAACACGCCGCTTGCGAGGGCCATGAGATTGCCGGCCATGCCTCCCGCCTCGAGCTTGCCGACGAAGAACAGCGCCATGCCACCGAGCGCGATCCCGACGTAGACGATGTCGCGCGGTCGGAACCGCGTCTTCATCAGGAACGGCTCGAGGATGAGGACGTAGATCGGGGCCGTGTACTGAAGGAAGATAGCGTTGGCGGCGGTGGTCATCTTCGTGGCGAAGACGAACGAGAGCAGCGTCGCCGCGTATAGCACGGCCGCCACCCACGCCATCTTCGTACGCGGAACGCGCATGCGTTGCCCGCGCAGCTCGGCGAGCACGATTAGCGTGACGGCGGCGACGATCGACCGCCACGTCGACAGCGACATTGCGTCCAGGGCGATGATCTTGATGAAGAGGCCGCCGGTGGACCAGAGAATGGCCGCGGCGAGCATGGCGAAAATGGATTTCATGACGAAGGGCGGAGTGTGTCAGGAGGGGGAACGTGCCGGCAAGTGGCGGCCTGCGAGGGCCCCCTTCCTCCTTGGCGCCTTTGCGCCTTTGCGTCTTTGCGCGAGATCTCACGCAAAGGCGCAAAGGCGCCAAGGAAATCGGGGACGATCCGGTCGGGCTTGTTACCGCATCGTAGACGGCCGGAAGCGGATGAAGGCTTTCACGGACATCGGCGAAATGCCGTAGACGGTTTTGAGCTCGTCGGGGATCGCGTGCGCCGTCACATCGGCGCCGATGCCGATCGCGAACTGGCTGTTTTCGTAGACGTCGCGGACGTAGCCCACCGTGAAGGCGGTCACGCGGAAGGACGGTTCGAACCCGGGGAGTGTCCCCGAGACTCCCGGCTCGTCGTGATCGTCGTCACCTTCATCGTCGTGATGCCCGTCCTCGAGGCCCGCGCGTCCGTAGACGTTTTCCTCGAGCAGGTGGCGCTTGTCGGCGAGCTCGATGCGGCCATAGATCGCATTGCGCCTCAGGAACCGCACCGTCGATTCGAGCAGGTACGCGTTCGAGTCACCGTCTGCACGATCGTTGCGCCCCCAGACGACCGAAGTCGCCCACGACCCGTCCTCCCACACTCGATTGTGATGGATCGACGCCGTCGTGCGGACCGTATCGCCCGGCTCGGTCGACTCCGGCTCGTTGAGGCGGCCGTGCGAGAACTGCATTGACCAGTCGCGATTCGGCGCGAACCACAACCGTCCGCTCCACGAGTCGATCGCGCCCATTTCGATGTCGGCGCGGTTCACGTCCGGTTCCCGTCCGTGAAAGGCCGACGCCTCGATCTTCATCTTCCAGAACGAGATCCCGCCGGTGAAAACTCCGTGCGTGATGTGCGTCGAATCCTGCCAGTGATGCCCGAGCGGCGCCGCCGGGTTTTCGGCCGCCGACGGACGGTGCATGAACGCGACCGGACCGAGCGCCGGCTCGCCGACCACGCCGCCGTAAGCGTGCAGCGTGACGTTCTCGGTCACGGGCACGTTCCACGCCGCGGCCAGCTCCATGAACAGGTCGTGCGGATGCTGCGCGTCGACGATCTCGCGACCGCGGTACTCCTCACCGGTCTGGAACAGCTGCGGGAATCCGCCCGGCGGCGCCGTCAGCGGCTCGGCCGAGAACATCCCGCGCAGCGAAAGCGTGCCGGGGCCGGCGTCGTGTTCGGCCATGACCATCAGCCAGTTCTGCGACTCGGCCTTCGTGACGCCGCGAGGTCCGGTCTGGTGGTTCACGCCGATCCTAACCGCTCCGTGCATCATCACGGACCAGTTCCCGGGAGTGAAGTGCCATGCGTGCATCTCGGACGACGCCGGCAGCCACGAGGTGCCCGACCCGATGGCGCCGTGCGTGCGGAACGGTCCGCCGGAGAGCGTAGTCATTGTCATCGCGCCGCCCATCGGGGCCAGATGAACCTCGGCGATGTCAACGCCGCCAAACGCTCCGAGTCCGCGATGCCAGGAGTCGAGGCACTGTCCGCAGACTCCGGTAGCCTCCTTTTTCTTTTTTTCCGTGCCGGTCGCGGTCGCCAGATCTTCAGCCAGGTCAGTTCCGCAGCCGCAGTATCCCTCGTGCGCGCACTCGTCGCAGCCGCCCTGCTTCGCGCAGCACGAGAACCGGCCCTCGCCGACCATGGTCCGCTTCGCGCGGTTGATGGCGTCGCGGGCGGTCTTCAGCTCCGGCGGCGGGGCGTGGCAGTTCTGCGTTTCAGGGACCGCGTGCTCCGACGACGGGCTGAGCGTGACGGTGTCCTTGTCGATGCCTGACATCGCGCCCTTGCCGGCCTTCCAGCCGGCGAAACACTCGCCGCAAGCGCCCTTCCCCTGCGCGACACTGACGGCGCACATGCAGCTCCCGTTCACGCGGGCGCATACGTCGCAGGTCGGCTTGATGCAGCAGGCGTATTTGCCTTCGGCGGCGAGTTTGATCTTCGCGGCGTCCATGGCGGCGCGAGCGGCCTTCGCATCGGGGGTGCTCTTCGTGGGAGGGAGATTCTTGGCCTTGGGGTCGTGGGCCGAGGCCGTGGTGGCGAGAGCGAACGCGACAGCCATGGCGAGAAGGCAAAGGACGATGAAGTGCTCCGTGCCTCCGTGCCTCTGGGCCTCTGTGTGCGTAGCGTCTTCAGGAGCTTCGCACACAGAGCCACGGAGGCACGGAGACACAGAGGTCGAGATCATTGGAACCCAACCTCTCATCTCCCCTCCACCTTCACCGCGAACGCGAACGTCACGACTTTCCCGCCTCGCTGCACCTGCGCCCAGCACCGGTACCACCCCGGCTTCGCAAACCGCGCGAGAAACGGGATCGTCCCGTCCTTCCCGACTCCCTCGAGCGCCTCGTCCGGATGCGAATGCACGTACGTCGTCCCGTCCTGGTGCACGAGCACCATGTGCCCCATCGCGCCGAGGTACGGCTGCAGGTCCGTCACCCCGCCACCCTTCGCCGCGTCCGTCACCTTCAGGATCGCCGTGTTCTGCGCGCCCGACATTGGCGCCGCCGGCTCGAACGCAAGCGTCGCCTTCAGCCCGTCGGCCGTCGACGCCACCGGCGGCATCGGCCCGTCGAGCACGAGCTTCGGCACCGTGATGCCCTTCTTGCCGGCCTTCACCATCAATTCGCCAAAGACCACCTGCGATCCGCGTCCCTTCGGCGCGACGTCGGCGAACAACCGGTAACGGCCGTCGGTCGGGAACACGTAGTCGAGCGCGAACTCGCCGTTTTTCCCGAGCTCGGGATGCTCATGCGCAAACACCCCGAGATCCTCGCGGATGATCATCAGGTGCAGGAGCTTCTCGTGCGCGACGTCGAACTCGGTCACCGCCGCATTGGCCGCGCGATCCTTGACCGTGAACGTAAGCTGCGACTTTTCGCCCGCGACGGGTGATGACGGCTTGACGCCGACCATCAGCTCGAAAGGCTTCGGACGCGGCGGACGGTTCGGGTCACCGTCCTTCACGTCGAGCGGGAACTCGACCGAAAACGCTTCGCCGGCCGGCGGCGAAACCTTGAGGGTGAGCAAGTATTTTCCGCCGTGCGGGAAAACCGGGTGGATGCCGTAATCGCCGGGCACACCCTCGGCGTGCGCCACTTCGGACTGCTTCGGCATGCCCATCATCGCCGGCATCGTTATGACCGAATCGATCGACGCGCGGATGACGCCGGGAAATCCGAGGACGGGGTCTTCTTCGCTTGCATCGACGATGCGGAACTCGAGGTCGGTCTCCTCGTCGGCGAAGAGGCCGCCGGCGGGGATGCGAAGCGTGATGAGGTATTTGCCGGAGCGGACCGACGGGCCCGCGTCAGACGCGGCCTGTGGAGTTGAAGCGGAGGCGGGGACGGCGAGCGTCCCGAGCATCAGGACGGCGAATGCGGCAACGAGAGCCCGATGGCGGGCGCGGAAAACGGACATGAGCGGATCTCCTTCGGAAACGAAACCATGACGGGTCGACGATCGCGGCTCGAGGGCTCGGCAATCGCCGGACGACGCGGGCTGTCCGACGGGATCAGATTCTCAGAATGGCTATTCGGGAGAGGAGGCGCCGGCCCGAAGGGGGGCCGGGGGGACTCGGGCTCTCGAGGATCGGCGCGTACCGCGTCGCATCGAAGGCGACGAACGCGGTGGAAGTCGGCACGTCGGCCGTGGCGTCACGATCCGGAGGATTGGCGCGGGTCGCGCGGTCGGCGGTCGCGGAGGAAGGGGCGCTGCCGGGCGTGCAGGAAGAGCCGCAGCCGATCTCGACACCGTCGTCCTCGGTAGGGGCGATGCAGCAGGAGGACGGGCCTGTTCCGAGGTCCGGGCAGCAGCACGCGCTGCCGGGAACCACCGATGAGGCGGCGAGGACCGTCAGGAAGAGGATGGCAGCTGCAATTCGCACGGCTGCATAGAGTAGCACGTGACGCGAGGTCATTTCTCGCAGAGACGCAAAGGGCAGACGCAAAGGCGCAGAGGGCAGACGCAAAGTCGCGAGGGTCAGGAATGACGCTTCAGTTTGGCTAAGATGACTTGTTGATAGGGTCGCCTTTGTGTCTTTGCGTCTGCACTCGGCGTCTTTGCGTCTGCCCTTTGCGTCTTTGCGAGAAACTCTCCTCCGCCTCAGTCAAGCCGCCGCCAGCCGCGCGCCTCTACCTCAAGCACCCGCACCGCCGTCGCGATCCCGTGCCTCCGGAAGCACTCCGCCAACCGCTCGCCGATCCGCTCGAAATCTCCCGTCGCGAGCGCGAGCACCGCCGATCCGGCCCCGCTCAACGCCACCCCGATCAGCGATCCGCCCGTCTCGAGCTCGAGCGCTTCGGCCAGTCCCGGCAACAGCCCGGCGCGGTACGGCTGATGCAACCTGTCGCGCATGGCTTCGCCGAGCTTCTCCCATTCACCCGCCGCCAGTGCCGCGTGAAAAAGCGCCGCGCGCTGAATGTTGAAAATCGCATCCGCTCGCGTAATGCGCGCCGGCAATATCGCCCGAGCCTCCGCTGTCGGAATCGGCAGCGTGGGAATCGCAACGACGGCGCGAATGTTCCTGGGCCAGTCCGTCCGGACAACGAGCGGCGGCGCGCCCTCGCGCTGGCAACACGTGATCAGGCCGCCAACCGTTGACGGACCCGCGTTGTCGCCATGTCCCTCCATCGCCGTGCCGAGCTCGATGATTCGGTCGTTCGAAAGACCGCGGCCGCTCGCGATCGAAAACGCGACGATCCCGGCGACGATCGCCGCGGCGCTGCTGCCCAGTCCTCGTTCGAACGGGATGTCGTTGTGCGCGGTGAAACGAACCGCAGGAGCGTCGACGCCTTCCCCGGACGCCGCGAAGCGGAAAGCCGTGTGGATGAGGTTGTCGGCGCCGAACGGACTCGACGACTCGCCTTCGCCCGTGAGGTCAAGCGTGCCGACATCGTCGCCACTCGCCGGGTCGACCGTCAGATTCAGGTAAATCGCGAGCGCGAGGCCGAGCGTGTCGAACCCGGCGCCGAGGTTCGACGTCGAGCCGGGAATGCGAAGAGAAAATGAGTCCACAGATCACACAGATCAATACAGATTTTTCGATCGATCACGGAACGTCGCGCCGCAGGATACTTGACGATCCGAATCTGTGACCATCCGTGTTCATCTGTGGACTGTTTCTCCGTGGTAGAGTCCCCGGTCCATGAACGCTCAGATGGAGTGCACGTCGTGCGGGTCGCGGCTCGGCATCACCGAGATCGCCTACACGTGCCGCGAGTGCGGCGGGCTGCTCGACGTGGTCTACGACGACGCGCCCGGCGATCCAGAGGAGTTGAAGGCGCGGTTCCGGGCCCGTCGCCTGTCGGACGAAACCGCGGATCGATCCGGCGTCTGGCGCTTCCGCGAACTGCTGCCGTTCGCCGACAAGCGCCACATCGTCACGCTCGGCGAAGGCAACACGCCCCACTGGGACGCGCCCCGCGCCGCCGCCTACGCCGGCGTCGACCGCCTCGCCGTCAAGCACCAGGGCATGAACCCGACCGGTTCGTTCAAGGACAACGGGATGACGGCCGGAGTCACCCAGGCGCGCGCGCTTGGTGCGACCACGGTCGCGTGTGCGTCGACCGGCAACACCTCGGCGTCGATGGCCGCCTATGCGGCCCGCGCCCGGATGCGCGCTGCCGTGTTCATCCCTGACGGACAGATCGCGCTCGGAAAGCTCTCGCAGGCGCTCGACTACGGCGCGCTGACGCTGCAGATCGAAGGCGACTTCGACGTCGCGCTCGCGCTCGTCCGGCAGCTCACCGACACCGATCCCATCTACCTGCTCAACTCCGTCAATCCCTTCCGCATCGAGGGCCAGAAGACGATCGCCGCCGAGCTCTGCGAACAGCGTGGCTGGAGAGTCCCCGACCGGATCGTCGTCCCCGGAGGCAACCTCGGCAACGTGTCGGCGCTCGGCAAGGGTTTCATGGAACTGCTCGACTGGGGTTTCATCGACCGCCTGCCGCGAATCACGGTGGTCCAGGCCGAAGGCGCGGCGCCGTTTGCGCAGATGGTGCGCTCGGGCGCAACGACGCTGACCGAAGTCGCGAACGCGACCACGCGCGCGACGGCGATCAAGATCGGCGCCCCGGTGTCGTGGCCAAAGGCGATGCGTGTGCTCGAGGTATGCGGCGGCGAAGTGCTCACGGTCACCGAGGCCGAAATCGCCGAGGCGAAGGCCGTCATCGGCAGCGACGGCATCGGCTGCGAACCGGCTTCCGCGACGACAGTCGCCGGCCTGCGACAGCTGATCGCCGACGGACTCGCGACGCCCGACGAAAACGTCGTCTGTGTCCTGACCGGACACCTGCTCAAGGACCCGGACTACACGGTCGAATACCACTTCGGCCGCCTCGAGCCCGGTGCCGCCCACGCCAACGCACCCGTCCGCGTGGCCTCAAACCTCGACGCGATTCGGATCGCGCTGAAGAGTTGACGGGATTACAGGATTTTCAGGATTCACAGGAAAGAGAAAATCCTGTTAATCCTGAAAATCCTGTAATCCTGTCAACTCTTCTCCCCAAGAGAGAACGCATCGTGGATGACGCGGACGGCGCGTGAGGCGTCGGTTTCGGGTACGACCAGCGAGATGTTCCGCTCGGACGAACCCTGCGAGATGGCGATGACGTTCACGCCTTCCTCGCCGAGCGCCCCGAAGACCTTCGCCGCGATGCCGGGCGTGCCGGCCATCCGGTCGCCGACCGCCGCAATGACCGCAATCGAGTCGTCGGACGTCACGTCGTCGATGTGCGACTTCATGATGTCGAACTCGAGCGCGTTGCGGAGCGCGCGCACGACGCGAACTTCATCCTCCGACCGCACCACGACGCAGATGTTGTTCTCCGACGACGCCTGCGAAATCATCAGGACACTCGCGCGCTCGGCCGCGATCGCTGAAAACGCCCGCGCCGCGATGCCGGGAATGCCCTGCATGCCGCGGCCGCTCACGCTCACCAGGCTGACGTTGCGGATCGACGTGATGGCCTTCACGCCCGTCGGAGATGGATGGCCCTCGGGCGTGATACGCGTGCCCTCGCCGGTTGGGTTCATCGTGTTGAGGATGCGGACCGGGATGCCGGCCGACTGCACCGGGATGATCGTCTTGTGGTGCAGCACCTTCGCGCCGTAATAGGCGAGCTCAGACGCCTCGCTGTAAGAGATCGCCCGCATCGTCCGCGCCGAGGGGACGTCCGCCGGGTTCGCGGTCATCACGCCGTCGACGTCCGTCCAGATCCAGACTTCGTCGGCGTCGAGCGTCGCGCCGAGGATCGTCGCAGAGTAATCCGAGCCGCCCCGTCCGAGCGTCGTCATCACGCCGTCGGCCGTCGCGCCGATGAAACCCGTGACGACGGGAATGACCCCGCCGTCAAGCATCGGCCCGAGACGCGCTTCCGCCTTCGCGCGCGTCGCGTCGAAAAGCGGCTCGGCGTCGCCGAACTGGTCGTCGGTGACGATGAGCTCCGTTGCGTGGATGGCCTCCGAGGAAATGCCGCGCGATGCGATCGCGGCGGCGACGAGCGGCGCCGCGAGCATCTCGCCCGTGCCCGAAATGGCGTCCATGATGCGCGGCGTCAACTCGTGGACGAGCGACAGGCCGAAGCAAAGCGAGTCGACTCGGTCGAGGCCTCGGTCCACACGGTCGCGAACGAGCTCGACGAGCACCCTGTCGTTGCCGAAGAGTGCCTGTGCCGCCTCGAGGTGCCGCGCCCGCAGCGCCGGCCGCTCGTCGAACGACCAGTTCCCGTGCGAGGCGCGCCGCGCGGCGTCCACGAGCAGCGACGTCACGCCGCCCATCGCCGACGTCACGATGACCGTGCGATCCCCACGCCCCGCCGCCTCGACGGCCAGCTGTGCGACCCCCGCAATACGCTCAGCCGACCCGACCGACGTGCCTCCGAACTTCTGAACGATCGTCATGGCGGCGCAGTGTAGCAAAACGCGGAAGGGCCACGGATGAAACGGATCTGACGGATCTGGACGGATCTGATGAACCGGCGTTTCGACTTTTCGCCCTTCTTCTCTTTGTACGCCTGCATTTCTTCCACCGTCCGATGGTCGATCGGGCAGCCGCGGGCGGCGAGCTGGTCAGCGACTTCGTCGCGCTTCGAGGCCGGCAGGTTCTGCCCGAACTTGAACTTCGCCGTCATCCTCTCGATCTCGATCGCGACCACCGCCGTCGTCCGTAGGCTCTTCCGGTACATCGGTTCCGACGCCGTGATCGGCACGTATCCGCCCTCCGGCTGCAGCTTCTCCATCAGCGCCTGCAGAGCCCGCGCTTTCTCGTCGTTGTCCTCGACGATCCTCGCCCGTCCCCGGATCGCGACCGCCTTGTAATACTGCGTCGCCGGACACGCAAACTTCGGGTCACGAAAATAGGATGGAACGAGCGAGAAGTCTTCGACGACGACGAAGGTCACCCGATCGTCCGCGGCGAGCGAGTCCATCTTCTCGCCCTCCGTCGCGCCATGGAAATAGAGCTTCCCGTCCAATGTCACGTAGTTGAGCGGCACGACGCGCGGCCATCCGTCGGGCCCGGTCAGGCCGAGAAATCCGTGCGTCGCCTCCGCGAGCAATTTCTCCATCTGGTCGCGCTCCGTCATTTCGTAGTCCGTTCGCCGAACCGGGGTCGCTGTCGTCGACATGCATGCTCCCTCCTTCCGTGTCCCGCGATTGAAGTATCGGTCGGCGATTGGATACTTGAAATATCCAGTTTCGGTCAGTAACGTAATGCCACTTTCAGCGGGAGGGCGGACGGATGCTCGTGCGGCTCGACGGTCCCGGAACCCTTGTCGAACAGGTTTATGCAGGCTTGAGGGCAGCGATTCTCGACGGCACTTTGCCGCCCGGCAGCCGGTTGCCGTCGACGCGCGCGCTCGCCGAAGAGTCGGGTGTGTCGCGAACGACGACGCAGGCGGCCTTCGATCAGCTCACGGCCGAGGGGTACCTCGAGGCACGCGCGGGATCGGGGACGTACGTCGCCGCCGAGCTGCCCGACGGCTCGATGTCCGCCTCCGGAATTCGGGCCGCTTCCTCGGCGCCGTCGGCCCCGAGCATCCGGCTGTCCGCGTATGGACGATGCCTGGCCGACCGCCGATTCGAAGCGCCAAATCCGAATCACGCAGTGCGCTACAACTTCCGGTACGGATTGCCGCCCGTCGAGGCGTTTCCGTACGACATCTGGCGGCGACTGCTCAACCGGCAGATCCAGGACGTGTCGTTGCGTTCGCTGCGGTACGGCCCGGCGGAAGGCTCGCCGGCTCTCCGCGAAGCCATCGCGGCGTACCTTGCGCGGTCTCGCGGGGTCGCCTGCTCGGCCGAACAGGTCGTGGTCATCAACGGCTCGCAGCAGGGGCTCGACCTGACCGCGCGTTTGCTCGTCGAGCCCGGCGACGCCGTCGTGATCGAGGAACCGCACTACCAGGGCGCCCGCAACGTCTTTCTCGCCTCCGGCGCGCGGATCGTGTCGTGTCCGGTTGATGCGGATGGCCTCGATCCGGCGTTGCTGCCGGATCCCGGCGCGGGCGTGCGTCTCGTGTACGTCACGCCGTCGCACCAGTTTCCCGCGGGCGGCGTGATGCCGATCGCGCGGCGGCTCGCGTTGCTCGACTGGGCCGAGCGTGCCGGGGCTGTCGTCATCGAGGACGACTACGACAGCGAATACCGCTACGACGGAAGGCCGATTCCGGCGCTGCAGGGGCTCGACCGTGGCGGACGGGTCGTCTACACGGGCACGTTCTCGAAGGTGCTCTTCCCGTCGCTGCGGATCGGGTACGCGGTGTTGCCCGAATCGCTGCTCGGGCCGTTTGCGTCTGCGAAGTGGCTCGCCGACCGGCACACGCCGACGATCGAGCAGGAAACGCTTGCCGCGTTCATCGACGAGGGCCATTTCGAGCGCCACCTGAGGCGGTCGCGCGCGGCGAACTCGTCGCGCCGTGCGGCGCTGCTCGCGGCGCTCGATGACGAGTTCGGCGGGACGATCGAGATTACAGGCTCTAATGCCGGCATCCACGTCGTCGTCTGGTTCCGCGACGTGCCGGCGGATCGGACGGACGCGATCGTCGCCGGGGCAAAGGCGCAGGGCGTCGGCGTCTATTCGGTCGCGCCGTATTACCTGACGCCGCCCGAGACGGCCGGCCTGCTGATCGGCTACGCCTCGCTCAACGAACGCGAAATCCGCGAAGGAATCGCTCTGCTGGCGAGTGTCGTGGATCAGAAGCCTGTATAGACCGTTTCCCGGTCCGTTCCGGCTCACGACGCCGGTGTATACTCGCCTGCGAGCGCACGAGGAACCTTTCGCGCATGGCCCGCCGCACGCACCTCATACTCGCCCTCCTGATCTGTTTGTTCGCGGCGCCGTGGACCGCCGGGCGGGCCGAACAGCCGCCAATGCGCTCCTACACGACCGCCGACGGCCTCGGGTCGGACCTGACCACCCGCGTCGTCGCCGACTCGCGCGGCTTCCTCTGGTTCGGCACAAGCGACGGTCTGTCGCGTTTCGACGGATACACGTTCCGGACGTTCACGACGAGTGACGGCCTTCCCGCCAACACCGTGTCGGACGTCTGCGAGACCCGCGACGGCGCGATGTGGGTCGCCACAGCCGGCGGCTTGTGCCGACTCGACGCGAGCGGCAAGCCTGCGGGCGGCTCGCTGTTCTCCGTCGTGCGGCTTGGCGACGCATCACAGACCAATCCAGCCCACGCCTTGCTCGAGACGAGCGACGGGGCGCTCTGGTGCGGGACCGAAGGCGGGCTCTTCCGACTCGTCGAGCGCGACGCGGAGTGGGTGGCCGCGCGTGTCGAAATAGACACCGCCGCCTACGTCGAAGCGCTCGCCGAGGACCGGTGGGGTGGCGTTTGGGTGGGCAGAGATGGCGCGGTCGCGCTCGTGCGTCCGGATGGCCGACTCGAAACTAAAACGCTGCCCGGCGCCGGTGGCGCTTATGAGGTCCGCAGCCTCCATACGGACCGCGACGGATCGCTGTGGATCGGGACGCCCGGCGGGGTGTGGCACTCCCCTTCCCGCCCCTCGGCCGACGCGCCGGTCGAGATCCGGCGGGCGGTCGCCACGGCCCCGATGGGGTGGGGCAACGCGTTCCTCCAGCAGCGCGACGGAACGATCCTGGCGGCGACCACCTCCGGCCTATGGCGCGCGCCCACGGCAAACGGGCCGTTCGTGCGCGACGATACCCTCGCCAGCTTGTGCGCTCGCGAGGTATGGGACCTTGCCGAGGACCGGGACGGCAATCTCTGGCTCGCCACCACGTGCGGCGTGCTTCGTATCGACCGGTACGGTTTCACGGGGTACGCGAAGGTGGACGGTCTCCGTTCGCTCGGCGTCGACTCGATACTGGAGACCAACGCAGGCGATCTCGTTGTCACCACGCTCGAGGCCGGGCGCACCGTCCACCGGTTCGACGGAGCAAAGTTCAGCTCCGTCGAGCCGAGCCTCCCGCCAAATGCTGCCTACGCGGGATGGGGATGGAACCAGACGGTCATGCAGGACCGCGAGGGCGCCTGGTGGGTGCCGTCCGGAGGGGGCGTCTACCGCTACCGCGCTTCCGACCGGCCAGAGGACGCCATGCGATCGCGGCCCGAGGCGATTTACACGGGCTACGAGATATTTCGCGTCTTTGAGGACGCGAGCGGCGACGTGTGGCTCTCGAGGACGGGCCTCGTGGGTCTGCTGGTCTGGAAGCGCGCGACGGGGCGCGTCGTCGACCGAACGGCCGAGACGGGTGTCGCGTCCGAGTATTCGGCGTTCTGCGAGAGCAGCGACGGCGCGCTCTGGATCGGGCTCGGTAACGGCGACGAGGGATTGCTCCGCTACGCGAATGGGCGCTTCGAACGGTTCACTCCCGCCGACGGCGTGCCGGAAGGTTGGATCCGCGACCTCTACCTCGACGACGCAGGACGGCTGTGGATCGCGTCGAGCCGCGGCGGGCTCGCGCGCGTCGACGATACGGCGGCCGAGCGCCCGCGGTTCGTCGCGTACACCACGGCCAATGGGCTGGCGAGCAACAATGCATGGTGCGTCGTTGCCGACGAGCTTGGGCGCATCTACGTCGGGACGACGCGCGGCGTCGACCGTATCGAGGTCGCGACCGGCGGCGTCAAGCACTTCACGTCAGCTGACGGCCTCCCGAATGGACATCAACAGGCGGCATTTCGGGACCGGCGCGGGACCCTCTGGTTCGGGTCCGTATTCGGCCTGGCGAGCCTCGATCCCGAACCCGAGCGCGCAAACGAGCCGCCGCGCACGCTCGTGACGGGCCTGCGCATCGCGGGCGTCGCGAGGCCGGTTTCGGCGCTCGGCGAAGCGGCGCTCGCTGCGCTCGACCTCGGCCCGGACGAGAACAGCGTGAGCCTCGACTTCCTCGGCCTCGGGGCGAGCCTCGGCGAGGAACTGCGCTACCAATATCGTCTCGAAGGCGCGCAAGAAGAGTGGAGCGCCCTGTCCGCCGAGAGGACGGTAACGTTCGCCAACCTCGCGCCGGGCGCATACCGATTTTCAGTGCGCGCGGTCGACGCCGAGGGGCTCGCGAGCCCCGAACCGGCCGGGGTGGCCTTCTCCATCGCCGCACCCGTCTGGCGGCGGTGGTGGTTCATCACGCTCGCGACGGTGCTCATCTCCCTCGGGGCCTACGGGCTATATCGCTATCGCGTCCGCCGCCTCGTACAGATCGAGCGCGTCCGGACACGTATCGCGACCGACCTGCACGACGACCTCGGGGCGAACCTCACGCGCATCGCGATTCTCAGCGAGGTCGCGAGCTACCAGCGCGGGCCCGACGCTGGCGAAAGCAGCTCGCTCGCGTCGATCGCGCGGATATCGCGCGAGTCCGTGACGTCGATGAACGATATCGTCTGGGCGATCAACCCGAAACGGGACTCGTTCGACGACCTCGTGAGCCGGATGCGACAGCTCGCCAACGAGACGCTCGCGACCGCTGGCGTCGAGGTGAATTTCACCGCGCCCGAGACGGAGAGCGGTACGCGGATCGGGCACGAACTGCGCCGCCAGCTCTACCTGATCTTCAAGGAAGTGATCAACAACGCCGCGCGCCACTCGGGCTGCCGGCGTGTCGACATCGCCGTCGAGATCGACCGGCGCCGGTTCGCGCTCACGGTCTCGGACGACGGACGGGGGTTCGATCGCTCGGCGGAAGTCGATGGCAACGGCCTTGCGAACATTTCCCAGCGCGCGCTTGCGGTCGGAGCGCGGCTCGAGATGCGCACGGCGCCCGGGGCGGGAACGACGGTCCAGCTCGACGTTCCGCTCGGACGCCACCCTGTTTAGGTATGCAGGTGACGGCACGCAGCTAGAGGCCTCATAATCCGGCCCGGAGACCGGGAACCGATGCCAGAAGACCCCAAGACCATTGACGTGGCGATCGTCGAAGACCTGCGCGAAATCCGCGATGGGCTCGCAATGCTCATCAACGGGACGCAGGGATTCCGCTGCACGGGACGCTACCGCACCATGGAGGAGGCGCTTTCGCAGATCGACGCGAACCTGCCCGACGTCGTCATCTCTGACATCGGCCTGCCGGGGATGTCCGGCACCGAAGGCATCCGCATCCTGCGCGAGCGCTATCCGTCGCTGCCGATTCTTGCCCTGACAATCTTCGAAGACGACGACGAGGTCTTCGAGGCCTTGTGCGCGGGGGCGTGCGGCTACCTGCTCAAGAACACCCCGCCGGCGCGCCTGCTCGAGTCGGTGCGCGAGGTCTACGACGGCGGCGCCCCGATGTCGCCTTCGGTGGCTCGACGCGTCGTTGCCCTGTTTCGCGAGTTCCAGCCGCCCGAGCGCGCGACGTTCCGCCTGACCCCGCAGGAGAAGGAATTGCTCAGCTGCTCGTCGGCGGGCACCAATACAAGACGGCAGCCGACCGGATGGGGATCTCGAAGCACACGGTTGCCTTCCACCTGCGCAACATCTACGCAAAGCTCGAGGTCCACTCCAAATCCGAGGCCGTTGCCCGCGCCGTGCGCGACCGGCTCGTCTGAATCCGCTCGAATCCCCGCTCGACCACCCTGCTTACTCGTGTAGTTACCCCGGCCTCGCCTCATTGCTACAACTCCTTCGCAGTTTCGAAGCCGAAGGAGGTCACCCCATGCCAGCAGGTGTTCGACGATCCGCCCGCGCCGTGCTCGCCGCTCAGCGTCGCGATACTCCTGATTCTCGCGATTCCAAGCACGACTATACCCGTGGGCGGGACCGCCGCTCGGGAATCGCCAGCCGCCGCGCCCGCGCCCTCCAGCTTTGAGGCCGAGGCGATGCGGTCGATCTCCGAGCGCGAGTACGAGGCGACGGACGCCGGCGAAGGACTTCAGGCCCCGAACCGCGCCAACGACCTCCGCACCTACTTCGAGCCTGAGGGGGCAAGGGTCGTCGACCGCGACGGTGGTGCGGCCGACCTCGCGCGGTTGCGCACGGTCTCGGTCGGGACGCGCATTGTTGGCAAGGGCGAAGTCGTCGCCGACGGCGCCCGCGTCGAGGTGCGCCGGCCAGGCGTCGTCGAGTGGTTCGAGAACACAGAGCGAGGCCTCGAGCACGGCTGGACGCTCTCGGAGCGCCCACCTGGCGAGGGATCGCTCGCCATCGAGGTCGCCTTCGACGCCCCAATCCGACTCGAGGGCGACCGCGCCATCGTCGACGCCGGCGGCCGGCTGCTCGAGTATGGCGGGCTCGCCGCGTGGGACGCGGCGGGTGCGACGCTCGCGGCGAGACTGGAGGAGGCGGGCGGGGACCGCCTTCGCATCGTCGTCGACGACGTCGGGGCCGAGTACCCGATTACGGTCGACCCGACCCTCTCGTCGCCCGTCTTCGCGACACTTCTAGGCGACCAAGCGTCTTGTGCGATGGGCTCGGACGTTTCTGGCGCAGGCGACGTCAACAACGACGGCTTCGACGACATCATCGTCGGGGCAAGCCTCTACGACGCGGGGTCGGCAGATGAAGGCGCGGCGTTCATCTTCCTCGGCGGCCCGAACGGGATCTCGCTGCCGGCCGCAACGAGGCTCGAGTCGAACCAGACCAACGCCGCCTTCGGTCTGAGCGTCGCGGGCGCGGGGGATGTCGACAATGATGGCTACGACGACGTCATTGTCGGAGCCGACACCTACGACGCGGGTCAGACGGACGAGGGTGCGGCGTTCGTCTTCCGCGGCGGCCCGAGCGGCATTCCGAACGGCGACCCGTCGACGGCGGCCACGATCCTCGAGGTTGACCAGGTGTCGGCGAGAATCGGGATCTCGGTCGCGGGGGCCGGCGACGTCAACGACGACGGCTATGCGGACGTCCTCGTCGGCAGCGTCTTCTACGACTCGGGGCAGACGGACGAAGGCGCGGCCTTTGTCTACCTCGGCAGCGCGTCGGGGATCATCCCGACGGCAAACGCGGTGCTGAATGGCGACCAGGCGACCTCGCGCATGGGCATCTCGGTGGACGGAGCCGGCGACACGAACGGCGACGGCTACGACGACGTGATCGTGGGCGCGCGTCTCTACGACCTCGGCCAGTTTGACGAGGGCGCGGCGTTCGTCTTCCTGGGCGGCTCGGCCGGCATCACGATCGCGAGCGCGACGGCGGCGGACGCGACGCTGGAAGGGAACCTGGCGGGCGCGCTCATGGGCGCTTCGGTCGCATCGGCGGGCGACCTCAACAACGACGGCTTCGCGGACGTCGTCGTCGGGGCGAATGCGTACAATGCGGGCCAGTCGAACGAGGGAGCAGCGTTCGTCTTCCTGGGCGGGGCGGCGGGCGTTGGCAACGGCGGCCCGACCTCCGCCGACACCTTCCTGCAGTCGAACCAGATCGACGGCCAGCTTGGCACCTCCGTCGCGGGCGCAGGCGACGTCAACGGGGACGGTTACGACGATCTCCTCGTCGGCGCGCGCGTCATGAATTTGGGCACTCCCCAGGAGGGCGGAGTATTCCTCTATTTCGGCGGCGCGTCGGGCGTGCCGAGCGAGATCACGATCAGCAGTGGGCCGACCATACTTCAACAGGACCAGGCCCTGGCATTCTTCGGCACTTCGGTGGCAGGGGTCGGCGACGTCAACGGCGACGGGTACTCGGACGTCGTCGCCAGCGCGCCAGGTTACAACGGCATAGGGGCTGCCTTCGTCTATCTCGGCCAGGCGCGTGGCCTGCAGGGGTTCCCCAAGCCAGACACGGTGACACGCTCGGGTCAGGCGGAGAGCGGCTTCGGAAGTGTCGCGGGAGCTGGCGACGTCAACGCGGACGGGTACGCGGACATCATCGTCGGGGCAGGCAGCTACGACGCGGGACAGACCAACGAAGGGGCGGCGTTCATCTTCCACGGTGGACCGAATGGCATCCCCGTCGGCGACCCATCGGTCGCCGCCACCTTTCTCCAGGGTAATCAGGCTGGCGCCTTCTTCGGCCTCTCCGTGGCCGGAGCGGGAGACGTCAACTCCGACGGCTACGCGGACGTCGTCGTCGGGTCGAATTGGACATCGGGACAGCCCGCAGAGGGCGCGGCGTTCGTCTTCCACGGCGGCCCCTCAGGGATCGCGAACGGCTCGCCTGCTACTGCCGCGGCCATCCTGCAAGCCGATCAAGACGACTCCTCGTTCAGCGCGGGCGTCGCGAGCGCGGGCGACGTCAACAACGACGGCTACGACGACGTCATCGTCGGCGCGCGCCTCTACGACATCGGGCAGACGGACGCAGGCGCGGCCTTTGTCTTTCACGGTGGGCCGGAAGGTGTCGAAAACGGCACTCCAGCCAACGCCGACGCCTTCCTGGGGATTTTTCAGAACGACTACTTCGGCAGTGTCGTTGGGGAGCGGGGGATACGAACGGAGACGGATACGACGACGCCGTTGTCACCGCGAGTTTTCCCAACGGCACGCAGAGCGTCCACGTCTATCTCGGAAGCTTCGGCGGACTCGCCTCGACGGCGACGACGACTCTTAACAGCGGACAGTCGTTAGCGAGCCTGGACGACGTCGCGAGCGCGGGCGACGTCAACGCCGACGGATATGCCGATATCGTGGTTGGATCGTACTTGTTCGATGGGAGCAGGATTGACGACGGCGCCGCATTCGTCATCCACGGCGGACCATCCGGGATTCCGAGCGGCTCGATAGCCACAGTCGCCGACACCTCGATCTTCTCGGGCCAGGCGGGCTCCTTATTCGGCATCGAGGTCGCCACCGCGAGCGACGTCAACAACGACGGCTACGACGACATCCTCGTCGGCGCCGACAATTACGTCGACAACATCCGGCGGACGGTATTCGTGTTTCTGGGCGGCCCAGCTGGCATCGTGGCCACGGGACCCCGCGATGCCGCCGCGACGCTCGTTGCGCCAGTGGGGCCAGGGTTCGCCTACAGCGTCGAGCTCGACGCGGCCGGCGACGTCAACGGAGATGGTTTCGACGACGTCGTCGTCGGCCTTGCGAATTATGACGGGACGATCGTGAACGAGGGCGGTGCGTTCGTCTACTACCTTTCGACTCCGGATGTCCCCGCGGGAGCCGGCACCGACACGGTCGGGATCTACGTCGGGTCGACGGGCGCGTGGTTTCTTCGCAACTCGAACGCCTCTGGCGGAGCGGACGTCGTCTTCGGCTACGGTCCGGCAGGCCTTGGCTGGACACCCCTTGCCGGCGACTGGAACGGCGACGGGAGCTCGACGATCGGTCTCTACAACCCGGCGAACGGCTTCTTCTTCCTTCGCAACGACAACTCGCCCGGTCCTGCCGATACATTTTTCGGCTTCGGGCCAGGGGGCCTCGGGTGGCTTCCGCTCGTCGGCGACTGGGACGGCGATGGCGACGACACCGTCGGCCTCTACAGCCCATCGAACGGTTTCTTCTTTCTTCGAAACTCGAACGCACCGGGAGGGGCCGACGTGACGTTCGGTTTCGGTCCGGGTGGCCTCGGCTGGGCGCCGATCGTCGGCGACTGGGATGGCGACGGCACGGACACGATCGGGCTCTACAGCCCATCGAATGGCTTCTTCTTTCTGCGCAACCAGAACGCGCCCGGCGCCGCCGACCTCACTTTCGGCTTCGGGCCGGGCGGGCTCGGGTGGCTGCCGCTTGCCGGCGACTGGGACGGCGATGGCGACGTGACGGTCGGTCTCTATGAGCCGTCGAGCGGCTTCTTCTTCCTGCGAAACCAGAACGCGCCGGGTGCCGCCGATCTGGTGTTCGGCTACGGCCCGGCAAACGTCACCCCGCTCGTCGGCGACTGGGACGGGCAATAGCAATGGAGTCCTTACACACCATCAGTCGTGTGTTGGCGCACAGCAGCCGCGACTCGATTTGGAATGCCGCTCGGTCAGTATCTCGGGACCAGGCGCCAGGTCGAGTTCGCAATCATCAACAGCGACCAGACCATCATGCGGATGCCGTATTCGGCCCCGTAACGCCCGACGTCACACCGCTCTGCGGAGACGGCGAGGGATTGAAAAACGGAGTCCCCCAGAGGCGCGGAGCGCCTTTGATGGGACCCTACGAACCAGGAGGCTCACCGTGGTAAGAAACGCCATCGCCATCGTCGCATCGCTCGCATTCGTCCTCGCCCTCGCGCCGGCCGCGGGTGCCGGGCAGTGCCCGACGACCCCACTCGTCTCGGGGCTCAAGGGGCCGTCAAAGCTCGTCTTCAGCGCGAAGAACAACCTGCTGGTCGCCGAGTCGGGCGACGCGCTCAACGCCGGCCGCGTCTCGATCGTCGACCCGGAGACGGGAGCGCGCCGCACACTCCTCGACGGCCTTCCGGCGGGTATCTCGATCGAGGGCGGCATCTCGGGCCCCTCGGGGCTCGCCGTCCGCGGCCGTTCGCTCTACGTCACGATCGGCGCCGGCGACGGCGTCCTCGTCGGCCCGGCCCCGGGCAGCGAGCTCGCCAACCCGAATCCGTCGTCGCCGATCGTGAGCTCCGTGCTCGAAGTGAAGTTCAGTGCCTCGGTCGAGAAGAAGACCGCGGGCTTTACGCTCACCCCCGATCAGCACGCGGACCTGGCGGCGGGCCAGACCGTCCGGCTCAAGAATCGCGGCAAGGACAAGATCACCGTCCGGCTCGTGGCCGATTTTGCCAACTTCGTGCCGAACCCGCGCCCCGACGTTCCCGACAACGTCCGCTCGTCGAACCCGCACGCCGTCGAGGTCGTCGGCAACGCGCTCTACGTCGCCGACGCCAGCTTGAACAAGATCGAGCGCGTCGACATCGCCACGGGCGCAACGACGACGCTCGCGACGCTGGGCCAGCTCCCGAACACGCTTCCCTTCGGCCCGCCGATGGTCGACGCGGTCCCCGACAACGTCCACCTGTTCGACGGCAGTCTGCTCGTCACCCAGCTCTCGGGCTTCCCATTCGGTCCGGGCGCGTCGCGCGTGAGCCGCATCGACCTGACGTCGGGTGCCGAGACCCCCTTCATCACCGGGCTCACGACCGCAATCGACGTCCTCGCCGTCGAGGGCCAGGGCGCGGCGGCCGACCAGTACTACGTCCTCGAGTTCAGCTCCAACCTGATCGGCGACCCACCGGGCCCCGGCCGGCTGCTGCGCTTCGACGATCCGGCGGGCGAGCCCGAGGTCCTCGTCGAGTGCCTCGTCTCGCCGACGAGCATGGTGCGCGACGCGCGCACGGGCGACATCTACATCGCTCAGATCTTCACCGGGCAGATCGTCGTCGTCGCAGCGAACTGAGGGCGGTCCGCGGGCGTGCTCGTGGAGGCGGCCGCACGCGACGCGCGCCGCCTCCCACCCCAATGGTCGTCTATACCTCCACGCCTTCACACCTCCGTGGCTCCGTGTCTCTGCGTCTCTGTGTGCGAAGCGTCTTAAGAGCTCCGCACACAGAGGCACGGAGGCACGCAGGCGCCGCTCGAGGCACGAAGGCCCGCAAGCCCCTCGACACGCTCATCGAGCCATCAGCCGGGGAGGTTCAATCGCTTCGCCAGATCGACGAAGCGCGGATCCTCGCGCACGGCGTCCCACTTAGGGTCCGCGCCGAGGAAGATCATGTGGACGTCTCGCTCGCCGTAGCCCCGTTCGAGCCACCTGAAGACCTCGTCCGATCGACCCAATCCCAGATGGACCATCGCCACGTTGTAAGGGGGGACGTATTGTCGGCCCTCGAGCGCTTGCAGTTCGGCGAGCGCGCGCTCGGCCTCGCCCCGCCGTCCTGACACGGCGTCGGTATAACCGGCCAGCGAGATCGCTTCGGAGTTGCCCCCCGAGAACTCTCTCGCCTTCTGAAAGGCCTCGAGCGCATCGTCATAGCGGCCCTCGCGCTCGAGGTTCTTGCCGAGCATGAGCTGCCCGATCCAGAAGCCAGGGTCCACTTCGAGGATCCTGTTTGCGTGGTCGATCCCCTGCGGGTACCGGCGCGCGTGGAAGAGGAACTGCCCCTTGAGCGCACCGAGGAAGGGCGAGAGTGGCTCGAGCTTGAGCGCGCGATCCGCCGCCGTCAGTGCCTCGTCGTCACGCCCGAGGATCGACATCAGGTGGGCATAGCCGAGGTGCGCAAGCGGATCGTTCGGGTTGATCTCAATGGCAAGTCGGAACTCTTGCTCGGCCCCTCCCCAATCCCAGTCGTAGAAGAGCGCTATCCAGCCGAGCGCGGTATGAGCTTCGGCCAGCCGATCGTCGATCGCCAGGGCATCGAGCGCCGCCTTCTTCGCCTTCGGAAACGCCTCCGCCGACGGGACGTCGCTCATCATGGGCTGGGCTCGGTAGCAGTCGGCAAGCCCGGCGTACGCGAGGGCGTACGTCGGGTCGCGCTCGAGCGCTTTCTGGAAATACTGAGCGGCCTGCGCACTGCCCTCGCGCGTCCTCTTGTTCCAGAAGAAACGGCCCTTCAGGTAGAGCTCATAGGCTTCCGCATCCGCGGTGTACCGTTTCGCCAGAAACGCTCGCTCATCGCTCGTCAGTTTGACCGCCAGCTCGCCGACAACGTGCTCGGAGATCGCGTCTTGCACGTCGAAGATGTCGCTGAACCTGCCGTCGAACTGTCCCACCCAGAGCGTCGTGGCATCGGCGACCCGAATGAGTCGAGCGGTGACCCTGATGCGATCGCCCGATCGCTGGATGGTTCCGTCGAGGACCGCCTCCACGCCCAGTTCGCGGCCAGCGGCCACCGGGTCGGCTGCGACGTCGCCGTATTTGCGCACGGAGCTGATCGGTAGAACGGTGATTTCCCTGCTGTGGCTGAGCTTGGTGATCAGCGCATCGGCGACGCCGAGCTCGAGTGCCTCGTCACGGTTCTCGGGAACGAGCGGCTTGAACGGAAGGATGGCGACGGACCTGATCGGCGGCGCGACGGGCGTTCTCGACTGCGCACGCCAGAGGGCCACCGCGCCGACGCTCAAAAGGGTGACAAGCGCCGCGGCGAGCGCGACACCCCACACGCGACGCCGCGTCCGCCCGGCAGGCGTGAGCGGCAGTAGCGGGTCAGCCGGTACGACGTCCTCCTGCAGCGACTCGGACTCGGGGAGTTCCGGTACTGCGCTCTCAATCACGCCGCCGCTGGCAAGCAGCGTCACGTCGGCGACGAACCGATACCCGCGCCCCGGCACCGTCGCGATGAATCGGTGCTCGCTCGGGCGCTCCCCCAGCACGGCTCGCAGTCGGCTGATGTTCTGGCCGAGGTTGTTCTCCTCGACGACTGTGTCGGGCCAGATCGCCGACATCAGCTCGTCCTTGGACAGGACCTTGCCCCGATGCTCGACGAGGTAGACGAGCGTTTCGAAGACCTTAGGCGTGAGGGCTACCGGCTCGCCGCCCCGAAGCAGCATGCGTCTTGAAGTGTCCAGGTGGAATTCCCCGAACCGATAGCTGGGCGATTTTGACTCGTCCACGCGAGTGTCAAGAGTTTTCAAGTTTTTTCATGTTGATTCTAAAGACTTTCAGAGCCTCGACGGAAGAGCATCGTCGCTGTCGGGCCAGTACGGGCCCCGACGAATCGCAGGCAATGGAGGAAGGTTAATGAAGTCGAGAATCTGGAAGTCAGTCAGTGTCGTCGCGCTCGTGGCGATGTTTGCCTTCGTTGGAACGGTTCCCAGCACGTCCGCGGGGCCGGGTAAGGCTGGGAAGCTCGAGGGGACGTGGCTCGTCGAGATCACGATTCGGAACTGCCAGACGGGCGACGCGGTGGCGCCTCCGTTCGTCTCGCTGCTCACGTTCTCTCGCGGCGGAACGCTCACCGAGAGCACTTCACGCTCCAGCCCATCGGTGCGCGGCTCGGGCCACGGGTCCTGGGACCGATCGAACGGGGGCGGCTATACCGCCTCGCACACGGCGTTCCTCTACAGCCCAGAGGGGGCCTGGACGGGTATGCAGAAGGTCACGCAGACCATCACGATCGGGGCTGATCCGAACGTGTTCGAGGCGGATGCGATGAGCCAGGTTACCGACACCAGTGGGAACGTGGTCATGTCGGGGTGCTCCTCCGCGGTCGGCCACCGCCTCGAATGAAGCGAAGCTAGTCCGCCTCCGTGCCTCCGTGCCTCTGTGTGCGCAGCGTCTGAAGAGCTACGCACGCAGAAGCACGGAGCCACGAAGACACGGAGGTACCGCTCGAGGATACGTAAGGCCGGCAAGCCATTCCTTGACGGTCGCCAAAGCGACGGCTACAGTCCTGCCTTCGTCGGGGCGTAGCGCAGCCTGGTTAGCGCGCCTGATTTGGGATCAGGAGGTCGGAGGTTCGAATCCTCTCGCCCCGACCACTGAGATCGTCGAGAGCCGCCGCGCTGGCGGCTTTCGCGTTTACGGAAGCCGGGGAACCCGCTCCTTACTGCTCGCGGTACTAATCCCGACAGACGAACCTTGGCCAATTGCGCGAAGCGCCTTGGAGTTCGGCGCGTAGCGCCGCTCTGGATCGTCGTTCAGTAGCGCCAATCGCCGGGGAATCCAAAGCGGCGATTCACGCCGCACTCCCAGGCGCTTCGCGCAATGCCCTGGAGACGGCGGTTACGCCCGCCGTCGTCCCGTCGGGAACGGTTCCGCCGTCAGGTTGGTGTAGTACTCCTCGAGCATCACGATGCGTTGCTCGAATACAGCCCGCTGCAACCGCTCGATCTCGTCGAGCTGCCCCCGCAGGCACAGCAGCGCAAACAGCCCCCACAAAGCCCGCTGCCGGTCGGCGTAGAGCTTCTCCTTCCGCTCCTTCGTCACGTTGCCTTCCACCGCCAGCCGCTGCACCTCGCCCTGTATCTCTTTCACCACGTTCAGGCAGATCGCGAAGTACGCTCGGAACTTCGCCTCCGCCGATGGCTCCTTCGGACGGAAGTACATCTCTTCGTACTGAAACACCTTCATGAAAATCTTGTCGGCGAGCGTGCGAGAGATCGACGACGACCGCGCGAGATCGTCCGGCGCCGTCTCGGCGATGTCACCAATCGTCGCAAATCCAGCGAGCAGCACCTTGTTGACGACGCGGTCGTCCACCTCGGGCACCTGCCGCAGCACGAACTTCACGATGAGCGCTTCGCGCTTCGCGGCAACGTGGTCGGCGTCAGGCTCGAGCGAAAACGCCGCCGGCAACTCCGCGGCGAGCTTCGCATATTCGCCGAGCACAAACCCGCAGAACGCCGGCGTCAGCACGTCGCTCCCCGTCTGCTGCTGTCGCGCGAACGCCTGCTCGAGTCGCGACGCGATGCCGGCGAGCTCAGCCTCGCCCGACCTCGCCGATGCTTCGCGGAAGAGCGCCACCGGCGTCGCAACCACCTTCAACCACGCCGATGAAGTCTCACGATCGGTCGCGTTGTTGCGCTCGATCTCGCGAACGAAGTCCTTGATCGGCTTCACGAACTCGCCCGCCGAGTCCGACAGCAGTTCGCGCGGCAGGCGAATGTCGATCGATGCGAGATCGCCGCCTAGCTGTCCCTCGAGCGCGTCTTCCAGTGTCTCGGTCACCACGTCGGCGCTCGGTACGCCGCCAACGCCCGACATCACGTCGTAAGGATCGATCAGTCCATCGATGTTCTCGATCTGCTCGAGGATCGACTGGATGAAACGGTCTTCGTCCTGTGCCGGCTGCGGCCACCGATCTTCTTCCGGAAGGTAGATGTCGAGGTAGTCGAGCAGCTCCTGCCGGTCGATGTCGGCGCCCGATCGCAGGTACGCCGCCATGAGCGCGACGACGCGCGTGAGGAACTCGACGTTCTGGTCCGTGAAGACCCGTCTGAGGTTGAACCCGTTCAGAATGAAGGTGTGGAGCGCGAGCGTCGACGTCCGGATCGAGTCGTCCTTCGCCTCGCTCGACAGGTAGGCACAGATCTCGGCCGCGGACTGGTAGCTCTGGAAGTACGTCGGATGCTGCTGGATGCGGCGGACGAAGAGCTCGAGCGCCGTGACCGCATCGTCGAGCGTCGCAAGCTGCGGGTCGACGGTGCCCGTCTCGACGATCAGCAGGTTCTGCCGAAGCAGATCGAACAGGACGCGGTAGATCTCGTGATCGCTCAGTCCGGTTGCGCCCGCGATCGTCTTCAAGTCGACGAAGTGCGTCAGGCAGACCCAGACGGCGCGGTACGGGCCAAGCTGCCCTGTCGTCTGAATTCCATCGCCCGGAAACTCGGCTTGCGATCGGCGGAACCGGGACTCGGGCGAGAGGATTCCCCCGATGATCTGCTGGACGTGCTTAGCCCGGAACAGACCCTCGCGGATCAGGTCCGGCGTCGGCTGGTCGAGCGTCCGGGCGTCCGTCGCTGCGCGCGCCGGGTCGAAACTCCACATCGAGATCGAGGAGCGCTCGAGGGCGAAAATCCAGAAGAAGGCGTCCCCGTCCTTCGAGAAAAGCGTCGGTACGCTGGCGTGCCAGACCTCGCCCTTGCGCAGATTCACCTCGCCGGCGATTCCGGCGCGCGTCGAAATCTCGAGCCGCCCGCTCGTGCCCGCTTCGAATGCGAGGCTGAGCGCCTCGGGCAGGTTCCGATCCTCGAGGAGCGCGTGAAGCGCGCGGTCGTACGAAAGCGCCGGGGGAGGTGCGGGCGCCTCGCGCAGGCGCGCGATCGCCATGCCGAGGTCGTGCGTCGGCGGAAATGCCGCCGCCACCTCGTCGCACAACGCCCCGACGTCGGGGATGGCCGCGCTCCCGAGCGCGAGCAGCTTCGAGCGGGTCGCCTGCGTATTGCCGAGCAGCGAGAAGCTCATCTTGAGCTTCTTCATCTCCTTCCGCACATCGCCTTCAATTGCCGTGCGAACGCCCTCCGGCAGCATCGTGCGCGTGAAGGACTCGCGATAGGCGTCGAGCAGATTGTGCGCGAAGCAGAAGTCGACAGCGGCGCGCGCCGAGGCCTCGGTCTGGATCTCGAGCAGCGCGTTGACGATGCGATTGCACGCATCGGTTGCGTCGGGCGCCTTGCCGAATTCCGGCTCGAACTGCCCGAGCTTGGAGGTGAGCACCGAAACCGCCTCGTCCGACCGTAGCTTCGCGAGGGCCGCAACGATCTCGGCGTTGAGCTGCTGCGGGCTGTCGCGCCGCAGGTGCTGCGCCAGAACCCGGGCCGCGCGCACCTTCATCGGCGTCGCATCGGTCGCGATGTGCCCGAGCATCCAGACGAGACCACTGCGGTATGCCCAGGGACTCGACGCGTCGGCGCGCTCGAGCGATTCGACGACGAGGGAATAAACGTCCTTTCCGTACGCGGCGAAGACCGTCAGGGCGATCTCTCGCTCGTGGCGGTCCGTCTCGTGCATCAGCCGGTCGAGCAGCGCCTCGGCTCTCCACTGCGGGAACATCGGCAGCATGCTGCGCAGGAGAATGGGGCCGGTGCGGCGGCCGCCGTATTCGGCAAGCCGCTCGAGACTGAGCAGGTCGCTCTTCGACTGGAACCTGTCGATGCGCGTGACGTCGAGGTTGCTCGCGTCGGCGAGAGTCCGGATGATCCCGAAGATCTGGACCGAGTGCTCGAGGAAGTCGTCGTTGAAGAGCGCGATCGCCAGATCGCGAGCTGGCCGAGGTAGCCCTCGATCTGGAACTGCTGCTGGTGCTGATAGACGATGTCGCGGTCGGCGACGTTCGCGAGCATGATCTCGCGGCGCATCAGCGCGTCCTTGATGAGGCTGACGAAGTCGTCGAAGACCTCGTTGACTTGCGCCTGGTACTGGACGACGTTCTCGCGGACCGCTTCGTCGGTGAATCGGAACCGCTTGTCAGCGGACAGGATCTGATGGGTCGCGCTTCTGTAGAGGTCTTCGTTGAACTGCTCGGGCGTCACGGCGGCCTGCGGTCGGACCTCGAGGGCGAACTCCTGCGGATCGCGCATCTCGCCGATGGGCCGGATCTCCTGCCACGGGTAGCGGCGGAAGAGCTCGGTGACGGCCGGCCGGTCGCCGACGGGCGCGGCCTCGATGAAGGCCTTCTCGAATCGCGGGAAGAAATCGTAGACCCGGCGGAAACGAACGATTCGGTAGAAAAAGATGTCGTAGACCTTCGCGCGCAAGACGAGGATTGCCTTGGCCCGCTCCGGCGGTGGCGCCGTGTATGCCTTCTGCATCACGGTCTCGGCAATCGCGCGGATGTCGTAGCGCACGACGGTCGCAAGGGCGTGGCCGACAAGCGCGGGAGCGCTCTGCCCCATGAGGAATCGCTCGAAGTCGGCGAATGCCTGCGCGGTCGTGTTGTCCATGCGGATGCGGGGGCTCCGTGGCCTGGAAGATCAGCGGTTCACAATACCGACATGCGCGGGCCGGATCAACGCGGGCTGTTTCATCCACCGCGCCGCTGTACACCATCGGATTGCACTGCGGGCGCCGCCATCGCTATAGTTCCGGGTTTCGAATGACCTGCAGGAGCCGACCGTACCCGACATGAGCACCAGTACAATGACCTCTACCCCCCTTCTCGAACAGCTGACGACCTCCGACGACGCCACATGGGCCGAAGTGCGCAGAGCGCTGCGACCCTCCATTCACGAGGTCGACCGAAACGCGACCGACATCTGGTTCGCGTTCTTCCCGTTCGTGCTGTCTCGCGCGCTCGACCGGGCGGCCGATCCTGCAAAGCTGGTTCGGCAACTCGCCCTTTTGGGACGCTACCGACTCGCGGACCAGATCGACTCGTCGCACACGTTCATGTATGGACATCGCTACTGGCCGCAGGCAAAGGCGGCCGTGCGTGAGCTCGCGTTGGCTGACCGGGCCTCGGACGTAGCGCTGGCTGACGTCGTCCGCACGGTCGCCCAGTCGGTCGCAGCCTCGGCGAAGGTGGCTCCGGATCTCGTGGCCGGCATCTCGGCCGTGGCGCTCGCGACGCTTGCCCAGGTGGGGCTCGACGCCTTCTCGGCTACGCCGGGAAGTGTCTCGCTCGACGCGGCATCGGCAAAACGGAGTCCCGAGGAGGTGCTGAAGCGGCGCGCACGCGAACAGAAGCCGGGACTGCTCGGATTGCTCCGATCGATCGACCATCGATATACGGTGACCTTCGACGAGAATCGCGAGGAGTGCACGTTTCCGGCGGTCAACGGCCAGGACCTGACGATGGCCGGTGCGAATGACACTCGCGATCACGCCTCGGCGGATCCCCGTTGCGTCGAAGGCCCGATCCCGATCGAATGTCGGACGGCGGCGTGCGGCACCTGCTGGATCGGCGTGCTCGGCGGCGAGACGCGGCTGAGCGAGGTCGAGGATCGCGAGTGGCGGAAGATGAAGGAGTTCGGGTATCTCGACAGCGATGACCCGCAGCCGATAATCCGGCTCGCCTGCCGATCGAAGGTTTCGGGCTCGGTGTCGATCGTAATCCCGCCGTGGAATGGCGTATTCGGGAAGCTCATCGAGGGCAAGATCGACGTGGAGGGGAGCGGCGAGGCGGAGTAGTGCGTCCCGTTCACTCTTTCCCTCTGTGACTTCGTGTCTCCGTGTCTCTGTGTGCGTAGCTCTCCCCTGAATGTGAAGGCGCTTCGCACACAGAGACACAGAGTCACCGAGACACGGAGCCGCTGAGATGAATGTGCTTCTCCTCACGGCATTGCCCCCGCTCCGGCCCTGCCCTTATAACGACACCACGACGTAACACCCTTCGAGGACCCTGCCCATGTCATCGACGCCAGGCCCGGCCGCCGCCGCGCCCTCCCAGCAGATCTCTTGCCGGAATTGCGGTGCGACGACCGACTTTGAGGTCACCGCAAACGTCCTCAGGTGCGCCTTCTGCGGTTCCGAGCAGGTTGTGGCGCAGCCGTCGGACCCGAATCGACCGACGCCTGAGTCCATCCTCAGCTTCGTCATCGAGGAAGAGCAGGCCCGGGCGGCATATCGCGAATGGCTCGGCAACGGGTTCTTCCGTCCTGGCGACCTCACGAAGAGCGCTTCGCTGCGTGAGATTCGCGCAGTGTTCCTGCCATTCTGGGCGTTCGACGCGCGAGCAAACACGCAATGGACGGCGATGTCGGGGCGCCATCGAACCAGCGTTCGCCAGGTCCAGACCGTGGTGAACGGTCAGAGCGTGCTTCGCGACCAGCAGGTGCAGGAAACCGACTGGTTTCCGGCCAGCGGTGACCACGTCGGACAATACACATGGGAGCTCGTATCCGCGTCGAAGGGGCTCGAACAGGCGTGGGTCGACGCCATCGAGCCGTTCAACTTCGGTGAATTGCGCGCGTACGACGGGAAATTCCTGCTCGGCCGTGGCGCCGAAGAGGCAGCGCTGGACCGCGCGCAGGCCGAAGACGTCGCGCGAAAGCTCATCGAGGCGAAAGAGCAGTCCGAGTGCGCGCGTCTCGTGCCCGGCGACACGCATCGCGACCTGCGCGTCTCGACGGCGCTCGAAGACGTCGCGGCGAAGATGATCTTTCTGCCGGTATGGCTCGCAGCCTTCGCCTACAAGCAGAAGGTCTATCGGTTCGTCGTCAACGGTCAGACGGGAAAGGTCACCGGCGAGGCGCCGATGAGCTACCTCAAGGTCGCGCTCGTCGTTGGCGCGGTGGCCCTCGTCGTCCTGCTCATCATCGCCATCGTCGCTATGTTGAAGTAGCGGCGCGTCGTCCGCGCAGCCGGCGCAGGATCTTCGGAGCAAGCCATAGAACGGCCGCAACGGCAACCACGACGAAGCCGAGCATCAGGATCGGCAGGAAGGCGGCGAGCAACGTGCCGCCGACCGCGACGACGTCTTCGACAAGGCTCAATGCGATGTTCGAGGCTGGCTCAGGGCTCATGTTGGCGGCAACGCGCGTTGCTGCCTTCGCGCCGTGTGAGGTCAGCGCGACGCCGCCACCAAGCAGGAAGGCTACCACCTGGACCCACGGGCTGAAGTCGCCGAGGGCCGCGGCGGCGACGATCGCCCCGGCCGGGACTCGGACGAACGTGTGGACGACATCCCAGACCGAGTCGACGATTGGCACCTTGTCGGCGACGAACTCGATCAAGTAGAGCGTCGCGGCAATGCCGATGACCCACCAGTCCGTCACGACGCCGAGATCGCCGGGCAAGTCGAGGCCTGCGAAACGGCCGAGCAGGCCGAGTGTCGCGACCATCGCATAGAGGTTGATGCCGCTCGCCCACGAGGAACCGAGCGCCAGCCCGAGCGTTCCGAGCACTCCGATCACCGATGTCGAATCCATTGCCAGTGGCCTCCGGGCGCCGAGTATAGCAGCGTGATGGATGCAGGAATGCCCTTCCGAAGTTGCGTCTTTGCGCCTTTGCGCCTTTGCGCCTTTGCGTGAACCTCTCCTGGCGATTGAAGAAGTTCACGCAAAGGCGCAAAGGCGCAAACGGCATTCAACTTGCCGAAAATTGACCCTTCTCTGCACCGTGTGGTTTGATAGGGCGAATTTCGATGTATCGCTCCTGCTCCGCACATCGCGCGATTGCCGTGGTCCTGCTCGTGCTTGTCACCCTGGGCGGGACCTCGTGTGCGCGATCGCCTCGCAAGCCCAATCTCGAGCGGATCTTCGAGCCCGCGCGCCGGTCTTCGGGAAAGATGCCGATCATCGTCATCCCCGGAGCGCTCGGATCCCAGCTCGTCGACCCGAGCACCGGGCGCATCGTGTGGCCTTCCGCCGACAGGTACAGGGAAGACGATCTCGATCTTCCGATCTCGACCGACCTCGCCGCAAACCGCGACGGACTCATCGCCGCGCGGATCGTCGACACGACGAAACTCTCCATCCTGCTGCCGGAGATCCGCGTCTATCGCGACCTTCTGCGGGCACTCGAAGGCGTCGCCGGCTACCGGCCCGGTTCGATGGATCTGCCACCGACCGACGGGGCGACCGACACCTACTACATCTTTTCGTACGACTGGAGGCAGGACAACGTCGAGAACGCCCGGTTGCTCGCGCGAAAGATCGACGCACTCAAGTCCGAGCTCGGCCGGCCCGATCTCAGATTCAACATTCTGGCGCACAGCATGGGCGGACTCATCGCACGCTACTACGCGATGTACGGAGACCGCGACCTCGACGCGCTTCCGGTCGACGGTCCGGACTGGCGCGGCGGCGAGAACATCCACCGCTTGCTGCTGGTCGGAACACCGAACCGCGGCGTGATGGACGCGCTGAGGTCGCTCGTCGAGGGCTACAACTATTACGGCGGCAACGTGAAGCGAAGCAAGCTGTTCAACAAGCTCGACGCCGACCTGGTCTTCAGCATGCCGTCCGTCTATCAGCTGCTGCCGTTTCCGGGGAGTGGAGCAATCATCAACGAACGTCTCGAGCGTCGTCCCGTGAACCTGCTCAACGTCGACGTGTGGCGTGAGAACGCGTGGTCGGTCTTCGCAGAACAACACCGCAAGCACACTCTCAAGAAGCTGGGTCCGAGCGCGAGCAACGCGCGCCTCGCCGAGGAGGAGGCCTTTCTCGCGGTGGTCCTTCAGCGCGCGCGGATCTTCCAGGAGAGCCTCGAGCGCAAGCCGGCGAGGCCGCGTCCATTCTCCCTCTACGTCTTCGGGGGCGACTGCGAGCCGACGCTCCAGGCGCCGCTCGTCGTCCCGGGCGACAAGGCGCCGCGCACGGCATTTCTCGCTCGAAACGTGCGCGTCGGCCGCGCCGTTCTCAGGAAGCGGCAACTTCTCGACCTGATGTTCGCTCCCGGCGACGGTCGCGTGACAAGGGGCTCGTTGATCGCCGAGTCATCGAGCGCGAGCGGTGGCGCGCCCATGCAGTCCGATCTCGGGTTCGATCACGTCGTCTTCGGCTGCCAGGAGCACGGCGAGCTGCCGAACAACACCGAGATGCAGAACAACATCCTGAGCGTCGTCGTCAACGACTCGCTGGCCGAAAGGCCTGAGCGTTGAGGTCCGGAGCGTGACGATGTCGGCCGGGCCGCCGGTAGATCCGCCCTCCGATCCGGAGCGTTCTTCCAACGCGTCCGAAGACACGACGTCAGCCGCTCCACCAGAGACCGTCTCGATCGTCGAGCGGGGACTGGCGTTCTACCGCTCACCCGCGCTGCTGTGGCTCATCGTTGCGGGCGGCGCCGTACTGCGCGTCGCCCAGTACCTCGCAAATCGCTCGCTGTGGGTGGACGAGTCGTACATTGCCCTCAATGTCATCGAGCGGTCGTTTGCCGGGCTGCTCGAGCCGCTGTTCCACAATCAGGCTGCCCCGATCGGATATCTCTGGACGTCGAAGCTGGCCGTCGTTCTCTTCGGCACGAGCGAATACGCCTTGCGCCTCGTGCCCCTCGTGGCCGGACTCGTCGCGCTCGTGCTGTTCATGCTGCTGGCGAAGAGGATGCTCGCAGCCGACGTCGTTCCGTGGGCGCTTGGTCTCTTCGCGGTGTCCGACCGGCTGATCTACTACGCCTCCGAGGTCAAGCAGTACTCGAGCGACGTCGCGGTGGCGCTCGCGCTCCTGCTGTGTGCGATGAGCCTGCTGTCGGACGAACTGACGTGGAAGCGCGTGACAGCGCTGTCGCTGGTCGGGGCGACCGGCATCTGGATGGCGCATCCGGCGATCTTCGTCGCTGCGGGAGGCGGGCTCGTTACATTCGGCGTGACGGCAATCCGGCGCGAGTGGCCGCGTCTTGCGCGCATCGCGCTCGTGGGCGCGGTCTGGGCGTCGTCGTTCATTGCCTTTTTCGCCGTGTCGCTCAACCGTCTCACGCAGAACCCGAAGCACCTCCGCTACTGGGGCAGCGCCTTCATGCCCATGCCTCCGGTCACGCTCGATGACGCGCGATGGTTCAAGTCGACCATGATGACCGTCGTCGAAAATCCCGGCGGGCTGTCGCCGGCGTGGCTGGCAGTGGCGGCGATGTTTGCGGGCGCTGCGTACCTCCTCGTGACGAAGCGGGACGAGGCGCTGGTGGTCGTCGTCCCAGTTCTGTTGTGCCTGATTGCGTCGGGCCTTCACAAATATCCGTTCAGCAACCGGCTGCTGTTGTTTCTCGTCCCGGTGATGATCCTGCTGGCGTTCGGCGCCGTGCAGGGACTGATGGAGCGGACCGGGCGATTCGGCGCCATTCCGGCAATGCTTCTGGCAATGGCTCTCACGGCGACGCCGACACTCGGCGCACTTCGAGCGCTCAAGACGCCGCGGACGCATGAGGAGCTCCGAACCGTGCTCGAGCACGTCCGCGACCATCGGCGTCCCGGTGACGTGATGTATCTCTACTATGCGGCGCAGTTTCCGATGCGGTACTACGCCCCGCGGCTCGGGTTTGCCGAGGACGACTACGTTCAGGGGAAGATATCGAGGAAGAGTCCGGAGCGGTACCTGCGAGACCTCGACGAGTTGCGCGGACACCGCCGCGTCTGGGTTGTCTTCTCGCACGCCACCGAGAAGCGTGGGGTCGACGAGCAGCGGTACATCCTCGAGTACCTCGACCTCATCGGCGTGCGCGTCGAGGCCCGCCTCGAGCCTGATGCCGCGGCGTACCTTTACGACTTGAGGTAGACCGTCCGGCATTGCGCGAAGCGCTTTGGAGTGCGGCGTGAATCGCCGCTTTGGATCATTCTCTCGGGTTGTGAGAGGCAGAATCCAAAGCGGCGATTCACGCCGCACTCCAAAGCGCTTCGCGCAATGCTCCGACTACTCGTGTGCTCGCATCCGATCCGGGGCGTGGTCGGCGAGACGGGCCGTAGTGTGTTCGGTGACACTCGGCGGGGCGTCCTGAATATCGAACGCTACTGCTTCCGGTGGGGACGCGAGTTGCGGGGGCCGGACCTCTACATCAGGACCCGTCTCCGGGCGCGACTTGATGAACCCGGCCGCCACCAGCTTTCCGAGTCCGCTGAGCGTCGGGATCAGCCCGATCAGCCACGCAATCTTCGCAGCCTCGGCAACGTCGAATGGAATCCGCGCAGCCTTCTCAGGAGGAATCTTCAGCACGAGCATGTCACCGAACACGAACAGGAAAACCATCATGGCTATGCCGAGAAAGAAGGACGGGAATCCTTCCGCCAGCAGCTTCGACCGACGGTCCTCCGGCGTCTTCGCTCGCTTCGGCGGTTTCGGCTGTGCCAGCTCGGATCTCCAATCTGGCAGCGAGAGTCTCGTCTCGCGAACGGCCTTGACCGTATCGCGATTCGCGGACGTCAGGGACTCGTTGATCTTCTCGAGATGCCGGCCAACCTGCTCCGAGACGTCGTCGAGCTTCATGTTCCCCATGAAGGTCCGAATCTTGGGAAGCAGGCCGCTGTCGCCGCGCGCGATGACCTCGCCGAGGTTGACGGCCTTCGTCACGAGCGCCAGATTCACGCCGCACTTCCGGCAGTAGTTCTGCCCATCCGCGGCATCCGCACCGCATTTCGGACAGTAGCTCATCGTCTTCTCCTCGAAATTCACGCGATCAGAAACGAATCGACCCGGCTACTTGTTCGCCGTGCGCAGCCGCCACCATGCCAGCGCCAGCAGCGCGGCCCCGCAACCGACCGTGTCGATGACGACATCGCCAAGACTACCCGATCGGCTCGCGACAAACGACTGCCGAACTTCATCCGTCACCGCGAGCGCAATGCCGACGCCCAGCGCCGCCCAAATCCACGACCAGCACAGTCGCGGTTCGCGGCCGGCCCGCACGGCTCGAAACGCGAGCAGCCCGACTACGGAATAGGCGGACACGTGGCCGAGCTTCCTGACCGCAACGTGCGCCACGGCGATAGTTACGTCGGACGCCAGCGGCAGGAACCACCGCACGATCGGCTCGACGAAACGGGATGTTCGTCCAGCGGAGAGTCCTTCCCCGCCCGACCCGAGGATGGCAAGCCACCAAAGCAACAGGGGACTCCACCAGAAGAGGAGTCCCCAGATTCGCCACCGCTGCTCGCCGGCGAGCTTCGATGTCTCCGGCATTGCTCGATCAGTGCGACTGCGCGCCGCTCACAACCTCGATGATCTCGTTCGTGATGGACGCCTGACGAACGCGATTGGCGTGGAGCGTCAGTCGGCTGATCAGGTCAGAGGCGTTCTTCGACGCCGAGTCCATCGCGGTCATCCGGGCTCCGTGCTCACCCGCGACCGATTCGAGCAAAGCGTGGAAGATCTGCGTCTCGACGAACTTTGGAAGCAGCCGCTGGAAGATCTGGTCCGGCTCCTGTTCGTAGATGTAATCGACACCGGTGTCATCACCCGAAATCGATTCGTCGTGCGCCTCATCGAAAGCGCCGATCGGCAGCAGCTGGTCGACGATGACCTTCTGGCTCAGCACCGAGCGGAACTCGTTGAACAGCAGATACACCTTGTCGATGGCCAGGGACTCGTCATTCCAGGCTTCGAGGATCGAGTCCGCAATCTCCTGGGCGCTCGTGAACGTGACCTGCTTTGCCGTGACGCCGATGTACTCGGCAGGCATATCGAAATGACGGCGCCGGAAGAAATCACGGCCGCGGCGCCCGACCGGAATCATGCGGACCGACTTTTCGCCGTGCTCACGCACAAGAGCGCTGGTCGCCTTGATGATGTTTCCATTGAAGGCGCCGCAAAGGCCCTTGTCGGCCGTCACCAGCACGTACAGATAGTTCTCGTCGCCTCGCGGATCGAGTAGCGGGTGGCTGTAGCCTTCCGCCCGCTTGGCAAGGCTGCGAAGAACGCGCGTCATCAGCTTCGAATACGGACGCGCGGCGATGACGCGATCCTGCGCACGGCGAAGACGAGCAGCCGAGACCATCTTCATGGCCTTCGTGATCTGCTGCATGTTCTTGACCGACCGGACGCGGCGGCGGATGTCCTTCAGGTTCGCCATTGTTTTCTTCTGTTCTCGAAGTTACGAAGCGCGGCGCCGGCCATTGAAGCCACCGGCGCCGCGTGAAACGTCAGGCCGACGCAGCCTTGGACGCGAAACGAGCATTGAACTCCTCGCACGCCGCCTTGAGCTGCCCCTTGATGTCGTCGTCGAGGACCTTCCTGGTGCGAATATCCTCGAGAAGCGACGTCTTCGCGTTGTCGAGGAACGTGACGTACTGAGCTTCCCACTCACGAACATTCTCGACGGCAACGTCGTCGACGAACCCGTTCGTCGCCGCCCAGATGACCGCGATCTGCTTCTCGACGTCGACCGGCTGGTATTGCGCCTGCTTCAGAATCTCGACCAGCCGGCCACCCCGCGCGAGCTGCGCCTGAGTCGCCTTGTCGAGATCCGAGCCGAATTGCGAGAACGCCGCCAGCTCACGGAACTGCGCGAGATCGAGCCGCAGGGTACCCGCGACCTGCTTCATCGCCTTGATCTGCGCATTGCCACCGACGCGCGAGACCGAGTTGCCGACGTTGATTGCCGGACGGACGCCTGCGTTGAACAGATCCGCCTCGAGGAAGATCTGGCCGTCGGTGATCGAGATCACGTTCGTTGGAATGTATGCCGAGATGTCGCCGGCCTGAGTCTCGATGATCGGCAGCGCCGTCAGCGAGCCACCGCCCTTCGCCTTGGAGAGCTTGGCGGCTCGCTCGAGCAGACGCGAATGGAGATAGAAGACATCGCCCGGGTAGGCTTCGCGGCCCGGCGGGCGGCGGAGCAGCAGCGAGATCGAGCGGTACGCCCACGCCTGCTTGGAAAGATCGTCGTAAACACAGAGGACGTGCTGGCCGCGGTCGCGGAAGTATTCTCCCATCGCACATCCGGAGTACGGCGCGATGTACTGCATGGCCGCGGGATCCGAGGCCGACGCCGAGACGACGATGGTGTAGTCCATTGCGCCGTACTCGCGAAGCGTCTGAACGATCTGGGCAACCGTCGACTGCTTTTGACCGATCGCGACGTAGATGCAGATCAGGTCCTTGCCCTTCGAGTTGATGATCGTGTCGACGGCGACGGCGGTCTTTCCGGTCTGTCGGTCGCCAATGATCAGCTCGCGCTGCCCGCGGCCGATCGGCACCATGGCATCGATGGACTTCAATCCGGTCTGAACGGGCTCGCTGACGCCTTCGCGGTCGATGACGCCCGGAGCGATGCGCTCGATGGGCATGAAGACCTCGCCGACGACCGGCTCGCCACCGTCGAGCGGACGACCGAGCGGATCGACGACCCGCCCGATGAGCTGCGGACCCGCGGGGACCGACATGATTCGGCCCGACCGCTTGACCTGATCGCCTTCCTTGATCTTCAGGTACTCGCCGAAGAGCACCGCGCCGACCTTGTCCTCTTCGAGGTTGAGGGCGATGCCGGCGACGTCGTGGGGCAGGACGAGCAATTCGCCAGACATCACGCTGTCGAGGCCGTGGATGTTGCAGATGCCGTCGCCGACATCGATGATGGTGCCGACCTCCGACACCTCGACGCCGGTTTCGAAATTCTCGATCTGCTGCCGGATGATCTTGCTGATCTCGTCTGCTCGGATCCCTTCCATCATTCACTCCTCACGCTGCCGCGGCGCTTCCGTCGGGCGCGGCATGGATTCAGGCTCTGACTTGTCCCGTCATCTGACGCTTGTATGCGTCCAGCTTGGCGCGCACCGAGCCGTCGTAGATCCGGCTTCCGATTCGCGTTACGACTCCGCCAATGAGATCGGCGTCGGTCCCGAACTCAACGATGACCTGCTTGCCCGTCATCGTTTCGAGCTTGCTCGTCAGCGTGGACTGCTCTTCCGACGACAGCGCGGACGCGCTCGTGACCTGCGCCTTGACGACGCCAGTCCGACGATCCACCTCCGCCGAATAGGCCCTGTTCACGAACGCAATGTGGTGCATGCGCGTGTTGCCGAGCAGGACGTGAAGAAAGTTCGTGACGAGCGCGGACAACGCCATTCGGTTCACGATCTCGTCGAGCACGGCCTTCTTGTTGTCTACCGTCACCGCCGGGCTCGCGAAGAGCTCATGCAACTCGCGACTGCCGGCAACGGTGTCGGCAAAGGCCTGCAGCTCGGTGCGGACCTCCACGAGCTTTCCGGCGGCTTCGGCCGAGTTCGCCAGCGCATCGGCGTATGGACGGGCAATCTGGGTTGGACTGCTCACTTCTTCACCTCGACGAGCTGATTGGCATACTGTTCGAGCATGTGCTTGCGGTCGGCGTCGTTCATCTCGGAACGGATCTGCGACTCGGCGATTTCGACGGCCTTCTCGGCGACGAACTTCTGAAGCTCGACACGGGCCACCTTCAGCGCGCTGTCGATGTCGCGGTCGGCGGCCTCGGCGATCTTGCGGATTTCCTCATCGGTTCGGGCCGACATTCGAGCCGCTTCGGCCTCGGCTTCAGCCATTGCCGCGTTCTTGATCTCGGCCTGCTCGTCCTCGAGCTTCGCGAGACGAGCTTCAACCTGGGAAAGCTTGGCCTGAGCCTCCGCCTTTTCGACCTGCGCGCGGTTGAGTTCCTCGAGAATCGCCGACCGGCGCGTCTCGAAGAACGCGATCATGGGCTTGCGAAGGACGAAGTAGAGAATCCCCAGGTAGATCGCCAGGTTGACGAACTTCGGCAGGTATTCCATCAGCAGGCTTCCACCGCCATCGGCAGCGGCGACGAGCGTCAGGGCGATCGCAAACATCACCGGCTTCCTCCCACGGTGCGGCCCAGCAGCGCCGACGAGATCTGGGCTGCCACGCGCTCGAACTCGGCGTTCAGACTGGTTTTCGCCGCAGAGGCTTCGCTGTTGAGCGTCTCCCGGGCGGCAGCAATCTTCGACGCCGCTTCATCGCGCGCACCGTCGATCTTCGCCTGCCGATCGGCAGCCGCGGAGTGTCGACGGGCTTCGACGGCGCGGTAGCCCTCGCCACGCGCTTTCCCGGATGCCTTCCTCGTATTCGGCAAGCCTCTGGTCGACCGTGAGGACCATCGCCCGGGCTTCATGGCTCGACCCGCCCGTCAGGCGGTCGCGTTCCTGGAGAACCGCAATGATCGGCTTGAAGAGCAGGCGGTTGAGGATCGGAACGAATACGATGAAGAGTGCGAGAACAATGAGCAGAGTGACGTCGGGTGTGAGCATGTCGGAACCGGCGTCGGCCGCAGCGATGACGTTCAGTGCTGGGATCACTCCATCCTCTCTAATGTCGCAAATCGAGGCTGTGGTTCAAGCCCGCCAAGGTAGCACGAAGTTTCACAAAGTGTCAACGTGGCATGTGGCGTGCTTGCCGAGGTCAAATATCACAACGAGTTGGCGGTGCGCGAAGCAAATGCGAGCGAATTTTCGTATCGCGGACCTCCCGCCTCCAATGCGGCAGGTAGAGGGTCCACTCGACTACAGGCGTATCCCACCTCCAACACGACCCGCTCGCTATCGCTCGCGGTACTGATCCTGCCAAGACCTGCATGGCGACATGCCGGACGCGACCTGAAAGGAGGAGTCCGTTGACAGCGGATCAGTACCGCGAGCGGTAGCGAGCTGGCCTGCGGACAGGCGTAATGATCGAGGCGGGCCGACCGACGAGCAGATCGGATCTACCGCCCGAATTCCCGGCCAAACTGCTCGTGGCGGAGACGTGACGACTCGAACGCGGACTTTGCGTCCTGTACGTTTCGGATGCTGGCGAGCAACGGATCCGTCTGGAAGTACGGATAGTTGAAGTACCCCGCCGTCACGGCGCTCTTGAATCGCCCCACGGCCGCCTGTGTATCGCCTGCGAACGCGTGCACTTGCGCAAGCGCGCAGTGAACTTCCCCGTTGCTCGTATCGATCTCGGACAGCCAGCCAAGCAGGGGCGAAACGTTACGACCCTCCAGTCTTCCGACGAGCACCTGGCCCATGAGCGTGTAGACGCTACTCGGTGCTGCCTTTGAGAGTTCCGCGACCGCGTCCTTCGCTCCGGCCGTGTTTCCCATTAGCGCCCACGCCACTGCGGCGACGAACACAGACGACACGCGAACTCGCGATGCGTTCGCCTCTTCGAGAACGCGCAGCGCATCCGGATAGAGTTGCTTCTGCAGGTAGATCGTGGCGATCTGATGCGCGACGCGCTCCTTGTGCTCACCGGTGGCGGCCCGGAACTCTCGCAGCGCCCGATCGAGCAGCCCACCGAACCGGCACGCATAACCGAGCGCGAAGCGCGCGGCGCCAGCCGAATAAGCCGGATCGGCCAGGAGGGCTGACGCCGCGCGAGCGATATCCTCGGCTCGACCGCCCTCGACGAGAATGCGGGCGATGCGAGGCGTTCGGCCGAGCTGCTCCGGCGCGAGCGCGATCGCCCGCTCCGCCGCGTGGCGAGCCTTTTCCGTATACGCGCCGCCACCGCCGAGCTCCTGCCCGGCAACGTGATAGTTCGTTGCAAGCAGCGTCCACGCCGCCGCAAGGTCCGGCTCGAGGGCCACCGCGCGCTCCAGTCGTTCGATCGTCTGTTTCCGGTCGCCACCGTGATCGGACTCTTCGGTCGCCTGGTCGAGCAGGCTGACCGCGACCGAGTCGTACTCGCGCTGTGGAGGCGGCGGCACCGGCGTCGCTGGCGGAGTCGCAGCGGCCGCGACAGGCGTCGAGACCGAGGCGTGCGGCGTCTGGACGGCCGGCATCGGTGTCGGCGGGCCGGGGGGATTCGGCGTGGCCGCGAGAAACCCGGGCATCGGCGTAGTGCTCGAGCCGCAGAGCGTCGCGCGAATGCCCTCGGCGACCTGTTCGACGATGTGATCCTGCAGCGCGAAAAGATCGTCGCACGAGCCGTTGACGCGCTGACGCCACACGATCTCGTTGCCGGCCACGTCAACGAGTTGCGCGTTGAGCTGGAACGCATTCCCCTGCTTGAGGAAACTGCCGGTCACGAGCAGGTCCACGTCGAGCTTGCGGCTGATCTCGAGCTGATCGACCGTCGAGTCGCGGAACTGCTCGACGGCCGCCGATGGCCGGACGACGAGCGTCTGTTCGGACGAGAGCTCGGTGATCACGCTGTCGGCAATCGCGAATGTCAGGAACTCGACGGATTCGTCCTTGCGAACGTTGCGGAACGGCAGGACGGCCAATCGATGCCGGACTTCCCCACCCATCTCGAGGTCCGGGAAGAGCTCGTCGGCGAGGTCCTTGACGATCTCGGTCTTCGGACGCAACGGCGTCTCGGACGTGGAACGTGCCTGGTCGGCCACCGGTGGAAACGATGTCTGAGTATCGAGCGGCACCCAGACGGCGGCGAGAGCCCTGCCGAGGTCCATCGCCGTCTGAAATCGATCCTCCGGATCCTTCTCGAGTGCCTTCATTATCGCGTTCTCGAGACCCGGCGGGATCGTCGGCACGTGGACGGTCGGCGGCTTCGGGGGCCTCAGACGCATGCTTGATTATGAGCGCCGACGGCGAGTTGCCGAGAAACGGCGGGCGGCCCGCAACCATTTCGTAGAACACGCAACCGAGTGAATAGATGTCCGACCGCGCATCGAACGGCTCGCCCTGGCACTGCTCCGGCGACATGTAGATCGGCGTCCCGAGCATCATGCCGCTCATCGTCAGGTCGGCGCTTCGGGCGAGATCGGCCGTGTTCTGCCGGAGCTTCGCAACGCCAAAGTCCAGAATCTTTACGAGGACCGACCCGTCGCGCGTCGACTCGAGGAAGATGTTGTCCGGCTTGAGGTCGCGGTGGATGATGCCCTCGGTATGCGCCGCGTGAACGGCCGAACAGATCTGCCGCATGATGTCGACGGCCGGCCCGACGGGCAGCTTGGATCGGTTCTGGATCTCGATACGCAACGTGCGCCCCTCGAGGAACTCCATGACGAGGTAGGCCCCGCCATCCTGCACGATACCGAAGTCGTACACCGTGACGATGTGCGGGTGCTTGAGCCTGGCGACGGCGAGCGCCTCACGCTTGAATCGCTCGGTCACGATTGCGTCCTTCAGGAAGTCGCCTCGGACGACCTTGAGCGCGACCGTCCGCTCCAGATTCACCTGTGTGGCCCGATACACCGCGCCCATCCCGCCGCTTCCGTGCAGGGCTTCGATACGGTATTTGCCGTCAAGGATCTTGCCGACGAGATTGTCCGGCGGCGGCAACGCGGTGCCGTCGTGCGGGCAGTACTGCATCGCATCAGCGTATTGACGGGAGCAGAGGAGACAGTGGCGCATTCGGCAGACCTGCGCGAAACGATACGGTGGATGGGAGGACCGTCCTGGCGCGGAAACGCCCGGAAAGGGTACTCCAGGCAAGCGCATTGCGTCTACCGCTCAGAGTCCCGACTTCCGGCATGCGTTGCCCCGGCGCACGCGGCGGACGCGTACGGCATCACACGGCTCTCGGAGAACGGCTTTCAGTCGCTCCCGGGCACGATCGAGCATGCGAGACACATACACGCTGGACAGCATTTTCGCGGGTCCGCTTCGCGCGAATCGGGCCGACGCAGGCCGTGATGGTGCGCCTCCTGTTGTGGCGTCATCGGACGACGCCCAGAACTCGGCCGCGATCCGGCGCCCCAGCCGCGGTCACTCGTCGGCAATCTCGCGTCTCGCATCGACGGTGGTCCGAGTAGCCGAGTTGTCGGGCCGGTTCGCCGATGTCGCGTCGATGCGTCGCAGGCTCGAGGCCTCGCGAGACCGTGCCATGGTTCGCGTGGCGCTCGCCGAACAGAAGTTTCACTCGGAACGTGAAATCGGCCGCGACTTCTGCGCGGCACGGGCTCGCATCGAGGTCGAAGACTCACTCGACGATGCGGTCGAGGCTTCGGCTCTTCTCGCCGAGCTCGACATCGTTTCAAGGAACCTCGAACGCGAACGGCGCGTTCTGGCGGCACGTCTCAGCGAATGCGCCTCAGTGGCCGAGGCACTGCTGACCGAACACGATCGCTCGAGGGCCCGAATGATCATCGACGAGGCGTTCGCCCGGCTGGACTTACCTGCAAAGGCCGGCCATCAGACCTTAACGCGCGGCGACACGAAGCAGTACGGACAGGCCAGGTAGCGCTTTCCGCGGGCGTCTTCGGACGACATGACGATGCCGCCCTTCGCCTGCTTGCACGACGGCTTGTGGAATCGTCCGTCGGACGTAACGAGCACGTCGTTCTTGCCGGGTGAGGGCTGAGGCGCGATCGGCTCGAGGTTTCCGCGCTTGGCGCCGGGCGGAAGGTCAGACGGTGCAAGGGGCGCGAGCGGCTTTGAGGCCGCAGACTCCCAGATTCCACGTCCTTCGAAACGGGCTTCACGCTCCGCGCGGACGAACCCGTCGCGGCGCTCGTACGCGCGGTCGAGGTCGGCGACCGCCATGCCTTTTGCCACGAGCTCGACGTTCACGATAGTCCCGTCGGATCTGAGGAGGTAGACGAGATACGCGCCGGTATCATCCTTGAAGTTGGAGTCTGCGGTTGAGGGATCACAGACGACTTCGACCTGCTGGCCGGCCGTGAGCTGGCGGAGGACGGACTCGGCGACCACGGGATCGACGGGCTTCCCGCCCGGACCGGATGACGCGTCGACGCCGAGCAGCCGGACGGGGCCGAGACCTTCGATGGACACGACCGAGGAGGAGATGACCTTCTCGACCGCGTGTGTGCCGAGGTTCGGCGCCTCGGGCTTCGGCTTTTCGACGGGAGGCGATGGAGCACCTGCCGGCTGACTGTAGGCCTTGCTCGAGGGCTCGACGGCGTCGAATCCGTAGACGAGCAGGACTCCGGCACCGAGGCCAACGGCTGCGGCTGCGACGATGGATGCGAGGAACCTGTCTCCGACGAGCATGCGAGGAGTCTAGCACGCGGGCCGAATGCGTCGCCTTGAGCTCGAAAAGACAGGCCGTGAGATCAAGCCACTCTTGACCCAGAACCCCGAGCGCAGCGCTGAGCGTGTCCCACAGTTTGTGCTGGACACGGTCAGAAGTGCAGCGAGGGGCCGACCGAGCGCTCGAGCTGGTGGTGGCGGACGCAAAAGGATCGGGCGAGCGGTCCCCGTCGGCCGCAGGCCGACCCGGAACCGCGAACGCAGTGAGCGGCCGGCCGTGGTGAGCGCTCACGTCGGTGGTTGCGGATGCAGGCGGATCGGGCGTGCACCGCAATGTGGCAAGTCTTCATGAACGCGACACAGATGCCCGTGTCCAGCCGATTTGATTATGGGTAAAGGTCAGAGCGAAGCGAGGGGCCGACGTTCCAACTCACGATGCAAGGGTCACAGTCGGCCCCTCGCTGCAGTCGGGTCAAACTGTATGCGCTGCCCACGTCCCGTCAGGTGCCACGCCATACCCGGGCCGCCCGAGCTAGCTCCCGAGCTCCATCACCGCGTCGCGCGTCAGCAGCCACGGCTCGCGATCGATCTTCTTCCACCGGAATTTCTCGATGAGGTCGCGAGCCTTCACGCTCTCGGAGCGGTCGAGCAGGCCCAGCGTGTGAGCCATTGCTCCGACGATGCGCTCCGGCGACACGCCCGCATCGCGGACGTCCCGTATCGCCGTCGGCCGTGTCCGCTTTGCGAGCCGCTCGCCGGATGCGTTGAGAACGAGCGGAATGTGACCGTAAGCCGGCACCGCCGCCTTGAGCGCTCTGAGCAGCAGGATCTGCCGCGGCGTCGAATGAAGCAGATCGGCGCCCCGCACCACCTGGCTGATTCCCATCGCCACGTCATCGACGGTGGCTGCAAGCTGATAGGTAAAGAGCCCGTCTGACCGGCGCACGATGAAATCGCCGACGTCCGCTGAGACGTCCTGCTTCGTCTCGCCATAGACCGCATCATCGAACTCGACTCTCTCCCCGGGGTTCACTCGAAACCGAAGCGCCGGCCGCCGTTGCCGAGCACTGGCGTCGACATCGATCTCGACCGGAATGCCGCGATCTCGACACGTGCCCGGATAGGGCGGCCCCTCAGTGCCGGGCCCGTGCGGCGCCGACAACAGGCCGCGCAGTTCCGCCCGCGAACACGTGCACGCATACAGCCGCCCCGCCGCCTCGAGTGTTCGAAGCGCCTGGCGATAGAGCCGCGTTCGCTCGCTTTGCCGATACGGTACGTGTGGACCGCCGACATCCGGTCCCTCATCCCAGTCCAGTCCCAGCCACCGCAGGTCGTCGAGCGTGCGCTCTTCGGCGCCGGCGACAACGCGCGGCGGATCGAGATCCTCGACGCGCATGACGAAAGCGCCGTCCGAGCTTCGCGCCGCGAGCCACGCCGCGAGGGCGGTGCGCGCATTACCCACGTGCAGGTCGCCGGTCGGGCTCGGTGCATAGCGCCCCCGCAAGGGCCTTGACCGAGGCATGCGCGTCGCCTCCGTTTCGCGAGCCTATCGTTTCATGGCGAGCGTCAACCCGTCGCCAATCGGAACCAGGCTCAGGCTCACCCGGTCATCGTGGTGCAGCTTCTTGTTGAAGGACCGGATCGCGATCGTGTCATCGTCGTTTGACTCGGCGTCCGCGACGCGACCGCTCCAGAGCGTGTTGTCGATCGCGATGAGTCCGCCCGTCCGAAGCAGGACGAGCGCCCGTTCGAAGTAGCCCGCATACCCTCGTTTGTCGGCATCGATGAATGCAAAGTCGAACGTGCCGTGCTCACCGTCCTGGATGAGCTCGTCGAGCGTTTCCATCGCCGGCGCGATTCGAAGATCGATCTTGTGCCCGACTCCCGCCTCGTCCCAGTAGCGTCGCCCGATCGACGTCCATTCCTCGCTAACGTCGCACGCGAGAATCTGGCCGTCATCCGGCAGCGCCAGCGCAACCGAGAGCGCGCTGTATCCCGTGAAGACGCCGACCTCGAGCGTGCGGCGCGCACGGACGAGCTGGGCGAGCAGGAACATGAACTGCCCTTGCTCGGGCGAGATCTGCATCCGGAACAGCGTCCCGAGCGCCGACGTTTCCTCTCGGAGCCTGCGCAGGACGTCGGGTTCACGCGACGAGGCCGAGAGAATGTAGTCATAGAGCTTGTCGTCGACCTGAATCGTCCTGTTCGACACGGCGAGTTCCTCCGGAAAGAGCAACAGCCACCCCGCCGGGTGGCTGCTGTTTCACGACATCAAGTGCGCCCGGCACGACTCGAACGTGCGACCTTTTGATTCGTAGTCAAACGCTCTATCCAACTGAGCTACGGGCGCTCGCGGGATCATTCGACGATCCGCCGCGAACAGCGGACTATAGCCAGTTGCTTGCCGGGTCGCAAGACCAAAGTGCATCATGGAGATGCGCAACGCGCCGCCGCTCGACTGCGTCTGAACTATCGCGTCCGGACGGGCGTACTTGGTCACGGCTGGCGGGAGCGGCCAATGGAACGACGGGACAATACGCATGGACTATCTGAAGAAGATCGACGAACTCCGTAGTGCGATGAAGCGCAAGGCTGAAGAGACCGACCGTCGCTTCAACGTGAGCTCGCACATCGATCAGGCCGCCCGGACCGCCGGCGACGCATTGCGCACCGGAACGGACGTCGCGAAGTCGGGACTCGACGCGGCTCGCAAGGCCGCCAGCCAGATTCACATCGACCCCAAGATCACCGAACAGGCGAAGGATGCTGCAAACGCCGCCTCCGACGTCGCGAAGGCCGCTGCCACCGAAGCCGGAGACGCCGCAAAGTCCGTCACCGCATCGCTCAAGACCGGCGCCAAGGTGGCCACGGATCAGGCGTCCGATTTTTTCGGTGAAGCGAGACAGTATTACGAAGCCGCAAGCAGCGCCGCATCGGCTGGCGCCTCGGCGGCGACGGTTGCTGCCTCGCTCGTCGGGGCGGTCAACTCCGCCAAGTCGTGGGTGAAGGAAAATCCCGGAAAGGCCACGGTCGTCACGCTCTCACTCATCGCCGGCGTCAGAGCTGGCGCGGCGTGGCCAGGACTCGACGTGACGATCCTCGGTGCGGGAGCGTCCGGACACTGGCTCTTCCACTCCGCCGTTGGCTCGTGCGGAATGTACAAGCTCTCCGACAAGTACATGGGTTATCTGAAGGAACGCGAACGACTGCTGTCCGAGGGCCGGCTCACCGAGGCCGAGCGATCGCGGGTCGAATTTCAGCGCAATGCTGCCAAATACGTAGGAGCGCCGTTGCTCGGAGCGTTCTCGGTTGCCGCAGGCGCCGCGTTGATGACGGAGGCGTTCACCGGGGGCACGGTCATCGGCTTTCCGGTGAATCTGATACTCGGGGGAAACCCGATGCTCTCGAGCATCTGGCTGTTCGGCAACGGGCTCGTCTGTTTCCACAACGGGTACAAGTTCTTCATGATGGCGCTGGCGAAGGAGGACGACATCGAGCGCGTCGTTCACGAATTGAAGGGTCTGCTTCCGGCGGCCGTCGCCGGGTAGCGGGGCCGGAAGCACTCGGGCCACGACACGGCCTCGCGGGAGCCGGGGAAACCAAGTACCCTGAATCCTCTCGCGAGGCCGTTCGATCGATGGCTGGCACTCGCGGCCTGGCGAGACTCACACCCGTGGACCTTCTTCGTTTCGCAATCGTCGGTTTCGGCAATGTTGGCGCCGCGCTTGCGCGCCACGTGCACGAGCGCTCGGAGCGCGTCGGGCGCCGTTATGGCATCGACCTCCGCCTCGTCGCCGTCGCGGACTCGACGGGTTTTCTAAACGACACAGCTGGCCTGGACGGCAACGAGCTGGCTGCGTGGCGCGAATCCGGCCGCCGGCTCGCCGAGCGCAGCGGCGCGCATCGCCATTGCCAGCTCGAAGACGTGCTCGCCGCGGGAGTCGACGTGGTCGTCATCAGCCTTCCGACCGATCGGGACACCGGCAAGCCCGGGTTGAACGTCGCCCGGGCGTCGATTGCGGCCGGCGCACACGTCGTCCTGGCCGACAAGGGTCCCGCGCTGCTCGCACTTCCGGAGCTCGAACGCGAAGCTGCCCTGCGCGGGGTGACGGTGGGCGCGAGCGCGACCGTCGGCGCCGCGCTCCCGACTCTCAGTGTCGCTCGTCGTGAGCTTGCCGGCGCCGAGCTTCTCGAGATCGAGGCCATTCTTAATGGTACTTCGAACCTGATCCTCACCTCGATGCGCGAGCGCGGAATCTCGTTCCACGAGGCAGTCGCCGAGGCGCAGCGCGCCGGCATCGCGGAGCCCGATCCGAGCTACGACGTGCAGGGATGGGACACCGCCGTGAAACTCACGATTCTCACTCGGGCACTCATCGACGAACGCGCGACGCTCAATCTTGTGGGGAGGACGGGCATCGACGAGCTCGAGCCGGACTTCGTTGAATGGGCGCATCGGACTGGCGGGCGGATTCGGCTCATCGGGCGCGCGGTCCGGCGCAATGGCGGCGCAGTGGTGACGGTCGCACCCGAGGTCGTCCCGCCGCACAACCCGTTTCATCTCGTCGATGGCGCGCGAAAGGCCATCCGCTTCGTCACCGACGACCTCGGCGAGCTCGTCGTCACCGGCGGCGCCTCGGGTCGCCGCGACGTCGCGGCGGCGCTTCTTCGAGACATGCTCGCGACGAAATGCCAATCGGGGGTCTGGAAGGGATGAGCGACGATCTCGACCTTGAGACCGTCGTCTTCGATCTCGAAACGCAGAACCTCTTCGACGACGTAGGAGGTCAGCGATTCACGCACAAGCTGCGAGTCTCGGTGGCAGTCAGCTGCGCCGTGCCGTCCGGCGAAGTGCGGACGTTCACAGAGGACACTGTCGGCGAGCTCGTCGACCAGCTATTCGGCGCGAGGCTCGTCGTGGGTTACAACATCCTGAAGTTCGACTACGCCGTCCTGCGTCCGTATTCGGACCGGCGCCTGAACCGACTGCCCACGCTTGACCTGATGGATCACCTGTACCGCCGAACCGGATTCCGATCGAGTCTGAACGGGGTCGCCGGGGCGACGCTCGGTGCGGCGAAGACGGCCGACGGTCTCGAGGCGGTCGAAATGTGGAGGGACGGTCGGATCGAGGAGCTCAGCGCTTATTGTCGATCCGACGTCGAGTTGACGCGCGACGTCTACCTCTACGGCAAGGAGCACGGCGCGGTGTTCATCCGCGACCGCTCCGGCCGCCGCCAGCGGGTTCCGGTGATGTGGTGAGAGTGGACATCAACTCTCCAGATATACCATCTCACCGTCGACGATCACGGTCGCGCGTTCGAGTCCCGGCCACTCCGGCATTGACACGCACTCACCGGACCGGACGTCGAACTCCCAGCCGTGAAGCGGGCAAACGACGATGCCGTCCTCGAACTCGCCTGCGCTGAGCGGTGCGCCCTTGTGCGGACAGACGTCGGCGGCGGCAACGATCTCGCCGCCATCGTTGAAGAGCACCCACGACTGCTCCCCCCTCGTCACACGCCGCATGCAGCCGTCGGGCACCTGCGCCCGCGTCGCGACGAGCCATCGCTCGGGTTGCGTGCTCACGGCAACGGCCGGCCTACCGTCCGAGCCGGCGGTCGAGCCCGGCGTCCGAACCGTTCAACTTTACGTAGAGCGACTGGATGATTCCCCGCTGTCTGGTCGCCGCGGGCGACGTCGGCTGATAGGCGCGGATCAGGACGTCGAGCGCCTCGCGCTCCGAGCCGGATTCGAGCTTCGCAATTCCGAGGTGCCACAGACGCGAGTTGAACTCCGCGTCCGCGAGCGGCGCCTCTGTGGCCGCAGTCAGTTGGACGAGTGCCTGATCGTACTCGCGGCGCTTCACCAGCACCCAGCCGAGCGCATCGTTGGCCCTCGCCGTCATCACGGCGCGCCTGGTGGCGCGGTCGGCGTCGGGCATGTCTCGAACGGAACGGTCGAGCTCGGTCGCCGCCTCGACCCCGGCAAGCGCCTCTTCGGCGAGCTGCTTAGCGCGGTCAAGAAGGACTCCCTTCTCTGCGAGCTGGATCGCGATCCACACCTTCCGGAAGGGCTCGCGTCCATCGTCGGCTCCGACGAATCCATCGATTGCCGAGAGCAGGGCCGCCTGGACGCGGGGCTCGACCGATCGCCCGCTCGGGCTGAACGGTTCCGGCTCAGGCGTTGGAATCGTTGCCGGCGCGGCCTCGAGTGTATCGGGGACCGTGCCTATCGGAGCTGTGCGCACGTCCGCGTCGGCGCCCGTTGCCGGGTCGCTCTCCGGCACGGCAGCACGGATGGCGGGCGCTGTTGGCTCGGGCTGCTCTGAAGTTGCCGGGTCGTCGACGACAGTCACTGCGGGCGCCTCCGGTCGTCCAGCCGGCCCGGTCGCGCCAAATGGAAATGTGGGTGCCACCGCTCCCGGCTCGGCCGATCGCGTCTCGGGCTCTGACACACTCGGCTCAGCGGTCGTCGCCGGATCGTCAGACGGCGGCGGATTCGTCGCCAGCGGTTCAACGGAAGGTTGTGCGACCGGTTCCGTCGTAGGTTCGGTCGATGAAGGTGGCGGGTCGGAAGTCGCGCTCGCGTCGGGATCGGTTGTGGGGACGGATGTCGAGGCAGCGGGATCGATTCCGGCCACAGCCTCGTCGCCACCGCCGCTTCCAGCCGACGGATCAGCCGCCGTGTCCGGAGTCAATGTCGGCTCGACCGTGCGGGTGGGCATGTCGGGAATCGACGATGCGAGGTCCACCTGTCGCTCCGTCGTGGCGCCACCGGCCGCGGGCTCGGCAGAAGGTTCAGTCGTTGCAGGATCGCCGGACGGCGGAGCCAATGGGTCCGTTGTCGGTACGGTCGCGACGGGATCGGAAGACGGGCCGGGGTCGGTAGACGGATTCGGCGCTGCCGACAGCGGCTCAGTTGCCGGCTCGGCCGCCGGCTCGGTCGCGGGCGCAACCGGCTCAGTTCGAGGTTCTGCCGTCGACGGATTGACTCGTCGTGGCCGGAAAACCAGCGGCGCATCGGCAGGTGCGAGCGTCGGATCGACCGTTATCGGCTCCTGCGGCGGCGCCGTGGATGACGACTGGATGGCCATCACGGTCAGCCATTGCGTGAAGAGCATCTCGAGGTGGCCGGCGGGGTTCGATGCGCCCATGCCGCCGCCCGGAGGCGACAGGAATTCCTGCTTCGTCTCGTCGACCGGCACGTCGGGCTGCGTGGCCGGCTGCTCGCCCGGTTGCAGGACCGGAGCCTTCACCGGCTCGGGTACCGGCGGATCCGGAATCAGCTCGAGGTAATGACCGATCCGGGCGAGCGATTCCGCGAGCTTGAACTGCGTCGGCGTCGTCGGCTGCAACGGCATGAACATGACCGCCTGGCGCTCACGCTCTAGGAGCAGGTCGAGCTTCGAGCTCCGCAGGTCGAAGATGTCGCCGAGTCGCGTTTCGAACTGTCCGTCGTCGGTGATGTCGACCGACGCGTTCAGTCGATCGATCGCCTGCGAGAACTGGTCGTTGACCATGAAGTCCTTTGCCAACTCGAAATGCATCGACGGAAAATCGCCGTAGCTCTGCGCTTCCGAAAACGCCTCGATCGCTTCCTTGTACTTCTTCTGTCCGAGCAGGATGTTGCCGAGCGTGATGTGCGTCCAGGCGAACCGCGGTTCGATGCGCAACGAAAGGTCGACCATCTCTCGTGCCTTGTCGAAACGACCTCGGGCCGCATAGAGATAACCTAGCGTCGTGTAGAGCCTGAAATCGCGCGGCGAAAGCGCAAGCGCGCGGGCGAGCGACTCGTTGGCGGCGGCATCGTCGTCGACGAGAAGCTGCGCGACCGCCAGCCCCGCGAAACTCTCCGGGTCGTCCGGCTTGATGTCGAGCTGGCGCTTGTAGAGCGCGATGGCGTCGGTCGGATTTCCGAACGCGCGCCGCAGGTTGGCGAGGCTCGCGTACGCGAACTCTTCCTTCGGCTCGAGGTCGATCGCCTTCTGGAACGCGTTCGCCGCGTCGTCGAGTCGAAGATTGATGATGTAAGCGGTGCCGAGCGAGTTGAACGCTCGGTGGTCGCTCGGCGCGAGCTCGGTAGCGCGCTCGAGGACGCGAATGGCGTCGCTCGGCGACTCGATCGAAACGTAGAAGTAGCCGATCTGGATGAGTCGTGGCGCCTGTTCATCGAAAGTCGGTTCGAAGGACTTCATCAGCTCGATGGCGTCGGACCGGTATCCGGCACTTGCCAGGACGACCGGCATCTGCCAGATCACGGACGAGAACAGCCGGTCGGTGATCTTCGCGCCAGCCGCGTCGAGCGCCCTCTTGAATGCAGCGCTCGCTCCCTTCGGATCGCTGTTGCGAATCGACATCTCGCCAACGGTGGCGTGAGAACGGACCAGCGCCTCGCGGGCCTGGTCGGCGAGCAGAGAATTCGGTCGATCGCGGAGGAACTTCTCGAGAAGCGAGATCCGGACGCTCGTCTCGGCGGCCACGGCCTTGTCGAGCTCGGCGCGCTCGGCAAGCACCGACGCCGTGGCGTCCTGGGCGCGCACCTCGGGCACGGGCGCTGCCGTTGTCAACGAAAGGGCCACGAGAAGGTACGCGGGAAGCAACTTGCGGAAACGCATCGTCAGTTCAGCTCTCTACAGCGGACGAGTTTGTTCGGAATCGGATCGTGGACCACACCCGGACCGAACCGTGATCATACCATGCTGGTTCGGGCTGCCCTGAAGACGCGGCCAACAGCCAAAAGTTCCGAGGACCGCATGCCTTGCCTCAGTGACTCCGTGTCTCCGTGCCTCTGTGTGCGCAGCTCTCAATCTCCCCCAATTCGAAAGAGCCGCCAGGGAATCTTCCCTGACGGCCCTCGAAAATGCGCGTGTACCTCGCTTACCAGCGGTTTCCGCCGCCGTATCCTCCACCGCCTCCGCCGCCGCCTCGGCCTCCGCCGCCGCCACGGCCACCACCGCCGCCGCCGTAGCCACCGCGTCCGCCGCCGCCACCGCCGCCGCCACGCGGCTCGAGGGGCTTGGCTTCATTGACGGTCAGCGCGTCCGGCGAATTCCATGCCCGCAAATTTCTGGATCGCCGCTTCGCCCTCGGTCTTCGACGCGAACTCGACGAATGCAAACCCTCGCGACCGACCCGTATCACGGTCCGTGATGATTCGAACGCTGTCGACAACGCCGCACTGGGAGAACAGGTCGCTCAGCTCGGCCTCGGTGATTTTGAACGGGAGATTCCCTACGTAAAGTCTCATGTGCCTTCACACCTTTGAGAAAGGGGATTGGCCTTCGGAACGCGAGATCGGAGCGGCGTATCGACGCGAGAATCTCGGGGCGCAACCTCAACCGAATCCGTCATCCATCACCAGCG
>JADIYM010000019.1 GCA_016705245.1 Blastocatellia bacterium
CCGTTGCTACCGTCGAGTCCGGCCCCGCCGCGCCCCCGACCATCGAGCATCGCCTGAACGCGGTCTGAAGCCAGTCCCGGTCCGGAGTGCGAAATCGAGACGGCGACTCCATCGTTTCGGGGGCGCGCTTCGATTCGTATCTGACTTTTGCTGAGAATTCCACCGGAGAAGGTCAACAGATTGACGAGAATCTGCCTGACCTTGAGCCGGTCGGCGACGACCATTGGCAGGCCCGGCTCCAGATCCTCGACGATCGGCATCCGTCGGGCATGCGCCAGAGGCTCGACCGCGGTGCGCGCACTGCCGACGACCTCGGCAAGATCGACGCGATCGGTCGTGAGGTCCATCTCTCCGGTCTCGATGCGCGCCCGGTCCAGCATGTTGTTGACCAGCGTGAGCATCTCTCGAGCTGAGTTCCCGATCCGTTCGACGGCGTCCTGCTCTCGAGGATCCATTCGACGCGCACCATCGAGCACGAGACCGCTCAGTCCGACGATCGACGATGCTAGCAGCTGAGCGAATACCCTGCGAAAGGTCAGCAAGAACCCGAAATCCGGCGTTGCCGTGGCTTTCAGCCGATGGTGTCGAAAGCTCGGCCGAGGCGTTCTGACGCACCAGACCGGCGACAAGTGCATCGCGTTCAGTCGTCGCGTCGAGAAGCTGCGACTGCAACTCAGCCACCCGGCCCTTCAATTCGCGAATTGTCTCAATGCGGATCGCCGTCACTTCATCGGCGTCGAACGCGTGCGAAGCGCGCGCTGCGAGGTCGGCGCTCTGGCGCCTGAGCGTATCGACATCACGCTCCAGCAAGGCGTTCGCGGACTTTAGAGCGACAACCGTATCCTCGAGCTGCGCCACCTGTCGGGCCGACGATTCTCCAAGTCTGGCCGTATCGCGTTCCTTCGAGAGATCGCGCTCGACGATGACGAACCCGGCCGGATCACCGTCAGGATCCCGTCGCACAGTGATAGTCGCTCGCGACGGAAAGCGTTCGCCGTTCTTCCGAATCCTCGTGATCACGGATTCACAGCGACCGGTGTGCATCACCTCGTTCAATATCTCGACGATCTTTCCGGACTCGACTTCTTCCGGGGCAAACAGGACGTCGGACTTGGCCCGTCCGATGACCTCGTCGGGCTCGTAGCCGTAGAGAACCCGCGCGCCTTCGCCAAACACCGTGATGTTGCCCTGCAGATCCTCGGCAACGACGGCGTGCTCCGGAGATCCGAACAGGATCGCGTGCAGCAGACTCTCGACCTCGGCGCGCGTCTCCGCCGTCTCGCCAATCTGGTAGGAAGCTCGCTGCAGTCGTGATGTCAGGTCGGCAACGCGAACCGCGAGCACGGCCACATCCGAAAAGGATCGCAACTCGTCCGTTTCTTCGTGCGAAAACGGCGTTGAGCGCATGACGGCGATCAGTCCGAGCACTCCGGCCGGACCCTTGAGCGGGAATGCCGCGAACGCCGCCGATGCCGAGACATCGCTCGACGGAAAAAGCATCCGCCCGACGCCGGACGGCTCGCCGATTCGCGCGACGCCCCCGCGGGCTGCGACGCGGTCGCGAAAGACTGTCAGCGGCACTCGCGCCGGCTCTTCGATTCCGTGAGGTGCGGACGCCTTGAAGTGAAGACACATCGACCGATCGGCACATCGATCCACGAGCGCGCACGTGTCGCAGACATCCCCTGGCTTGACGAGCCAGATTTTGCAGCTCGAGGCGAGCGTACGGTCCCTGATGGCCGACGTGACCGCTTCCAGCGCGCTGTCGAGCGACGCACCAGACGCGATCGACCCGAGCGCCGTGCGCAGACTGCGATCGATGTCATTGAGGGTCGACAAAGCCCAGTTATTCTAAACCATGCAAAGCAGATAGGCCGCCACGCCCGGGGACTTGCCCCCATCCGCGCATGCGTCGTATACCTCGTCAACCCATGTCACGATCCCGAAGAATCCTCATCCTAGTCCGAGTTCTCGTCGCGGTGACCATCGTTGCGGCTCTCGCGCTGACTGCCGGAGGCGCCTGGTACTGGCGGGTGTCGCGGTCGTGTCTCCCGCAGACATCGGGCACGATCCGGCTGCCTGGATTGCGCGCGGCGGTGGGGGTGCGTCGTGATGCGCGCGGCATCCCGCACCTCTCGGCGGATTCACCCGAAGACCTCTTCTTCGCCCAGGGCTTCGTTTCCGCGCAGGATCGTCTCTTCCAGATGGATCTGCTACGGCGCGATGCACTCGGAGAGTTGTCTGAGATCGTCGGCGTTGATGCAGTGGGCCGCGATGTCCGGCATCGGCGACTCGGCTACCGCCAGGTGTGCGAGCGCGCCTACGAGAAGCTCTCGGGCGAACCCAAGCTCGCAGTCGACCGCTTCTCGGAGGGTGTCTCGGCGTACATTGCGGCGCAGGACGGCGTCTTGCCGTTCGAGTTCCGGTTGTTGCGCTACGAGCCCCGTCCGTGGACGCCAATCGACTCGATGGCAATCGGCAAGCTCATGGCCGAGCAGCTCAACACGACCTACGAAACCGACCTCCTGCGAGCGGAGTTCGCCGATCTGGGCCCCGAGCTGCACGGCGACCTCTTTCCGGATCACTCGACTTACGATGTTCCGCTCGTTGGTGTGGATCCGACGCCGCAGCAAGCCGAACCGGATGAAGCCGACGCACCTGCAGGAAAACCGAATTCGATGACGGACCCGGTGTCGACCGGCAACCCGTTCAAACCGGCGGCCTTCACGCCGGACCCGGGCGACGCTTCGCGCGAAGCATCGTTCGAGCCGTTCGTTGTCGGCTCGAACAACTGGGTTGTCGACGGCACCCGGTCGACGAGCCGAAAGCCAATCCTCGCAAACGATCCGCATCTACCGCTCGCCCTCCCTCCAATCTGGTACGCGATGCACCTTTCCGTCCGCGACGGATCTTTCGACGTCGCCGGCGTGACGTTTCCCGGTGCGCCAGGCATCGTGATCGGTCACAACCGCCGGATTGCCTGGGGCGTGACGAATTTCGGGCCGGACGTTCAGGATCTCTTCGTCGAGGAATTTGACGATGCGGGAACTCGTTACCGCGTCGGCGATGCGTGGGAGAACGCGACGATCAGGCAGGACGTCGTTCGCGTCCGCAAGCCAGGATTCACGACCGAATACGACGAGTGGCCGATCGAGCTCGTGTCTACACGACACGGTCCCATCGTGAAGGATAGCGGCGCGACCAAATACGCGTTGCGATGGACGGCGCTCGACGACGCTAGCGAAATGCCGGCCTTCCTCTATCTCAATCGAGCCGGATCCTGGGACGAATTCACGGCGGGCCTTCGGCTATCCGGGTCCGATGCAGTCTTTCGTGTACGCCGACGTCGACGGCAATATCGGCTATTACGGCGCCGGGAACGTGCCAGTCCGGCCGGCCGGCAAGGGCGACGTTCCCGTACCGGGCGCTTCGGGGGGTGCGGACTGGACCGGATACGTGCCATTCGAAAGCCTTCCCAACTCCAAAAATCCGCCGACCGGATTTCTCGTGTCCGCCAACAACAGGATCGTCGGCGACTCGGTGACCGAGTTCTACACGAAGATGTGGATGTCGCCGTTCCGCGCCCGTCGGATCGGCGACCTGTTGCGCCCGGCGACACGCCTGACCGTCGACGACATGAATCGATTCCAGAACGACACGTATTCGTATCCGGACGCCATCTTCGCCGCCGAGGCGGTGCGTCTGGCCGAGGCGCGGATTGCCGCCGGAGACCCGGAAGCTGGCACGTGGACATCCATGGTCAGTTACCTTGGGGGATGGGACGGCCACCTCAATGTCGACAGCGTGTCCGCCACCATCGCGGTGCGTATGCGCCGGCAGTTCGTCGAACGCGTCCTGAAAGCGAAACTCGGCGACAGGGCCGCGCGATACGCCTACTACGGGCGCGACACTTTTGTCGTGAACCTTGTCGAGAAACGGCCGGCACGGTGGCTTCCCGAAGGCGCGGCTGATTGGGAGTCGGTTTTTCTAGAGTCGTTCGTCGCCACGCGCGAGGCGCTGCTCAAGGAGTTCGGACCGAATCCCTCGTCCTGGAAATACGGGCGGATCAACACGCTGACGCTCGCCCATCCCCTCGGTCGAATTCCTCGCCTCGCGGGACTCCTGAACCTGCCCACAATGGAGCTCGATGGCGGTCCCGCGACGGTCAAGGCCATGGGGGTGGTGAGCGGCGCCGGCCCATCGATGCGATTCGTCGTGGATCTAGAAGACTTCGATCGCGCGACGCTCGTTCTTCCGTCCGGCAATTCCGGCCAGCACGCAAGCGATCACTACGATGACCAGACCGAAGACTGGCGGGTTGGACGAACCGCCGCGCTGCCCTTCTCGGAAGCTGCCGTAGCCGCGGCCACTGTCGCGACGCTTCGGCTCGAGCCGGCGCCGTAACCGGGAGTCGTGATGCAATCCGAAACGTCGCTGCGCGTCTTCGTCGCCATCGAGATCCCGGCGCGCGAGCTCGCTCGTATCGGACAGCTTGTCGACGGACTTCGACGTCATCGAGCCCGGATTGCCTGGGTTCCAGCAGCGAACGTCCACGTCACCCTCGCGTTTCTCGGGAACATCGAATTCGATCGCGTCGGTTCCGTTGCGACGGCAACGACCGTCGCTTGCGACACGATTTCCCCGTTCGAGCTCGCGATTACGGGAACCGGGTGTTTTCCGTCGCGCAGCCGGCCGAAGGTGCTCTGGACCGGGGTTCGTGGAGACCTCGACTCACTTTCTGCGCTCCAGCGAGGCGTCACGGCCGAGCTCGCCGCGGCGGGTTTCCGACTCGACGAGAAGCCCTTTCGGCCTCACCTCACGATCGGTCGCGTCAAGGAGAGCAGCAGTCCGGATCTCACATCGACTTTGGACGATCTCGAGCGATCGATAGTCGAGGGAGTGCCATTCGTGGTGAACTCGATCACCGTTCTTCGAAGCGAGCTTCTGCCATCCGGCGCTCGATACACCCCACTTGCCCGGGTCGGACTGGCAGGCCGCAGGTGACCAAAACTCTTCTCGAGCGGATCGAGTGAGAGGATCTGACGACGCAACGCGTCTCCGGGGAGTTCGACGACTTGCCCACCCGGAGGACGCCACATGCCCGCTCTGCACACGACGCGTTTCCTTGTCGCACTCATTGTCTTCACTATCGGCTGCCCATTAACCGCGGCGGCGGTCCCTCAACGGCGAGGCGATGGCGGGGGCGGCGACTGCACCGTCACGGTCACCCCGGCGACGATCGGCGCAATCTCCGTTGGCGAGACGCTCACGGTCACGGTGACTGCCGTCGACATGTACTGCTCGTGGGAAGTCGTTTCGGAAGCAGACTGGATCGTGCCAGACCCGACGTCCGGATACGGAAGTGGATCAGTCCGGCTAACCGTCTCGCCGGCAGCCAACAACCTTGACTGTCAGGTGCGATCGGGGACCGTGCGAATCAACGGCGCCCAGGTGCTTGTTACCCAGTCTGGCCCGTTCTACGCGAACTGCTTTCGGACGCCCACAAACAACAGCATCGGCTGCTGCGCGATAAAGGCCGCGAGTCTCGTGTCTCGGGGCGGCGACTCGATCGCGCTGGCCCGAAGGTACAGGGACGAAGTGCTCCTCAAGTCGCCACTCGGCGCCACCTATGTCCGCGCCTATTACGATCATACTGACGAAGCCGTCCGGATCGCGTCCTCTGACCCATGGCTCCTGTTGCGAACGGCTCGCGCCCTGAAGCGACATACGCCGACGTTGCAGCGCGCCGTCGATGGGCACGAAGCGGCCATCACGGATGAGGATCTCGAAGAGTTCGACGCGCTCGCGGCCGAATACGAAGCCGCAGCGAGCCCATCGCTCCGCGCTACGCTTTCGTCGTTCCGCAATGACCTCCGGCATCCGGAGCGGCTCGGAGGAGTCGGCGTTCGCATCCACCGGAACATAACCTCACGCTCCGAGAAGTCTGTCGATGGCGACGCCGTCGACGGATTCGACGAGCGCCTCATCGGGCTTGCACCGGCCGACGCCGAGGTTGCGACGCGACTCCTTCGCGTTCCCGACTTTCTTGCGGTCGCCTCGAGAACGGGACACTACGGACGCTGGTACGCTCGACACGGATCGAGCGCCGTTTCCGCCGTGGCCGGCGATCCGGTTCTCGCACTCCGCCTGGGAGGCGTTGCGACGAGACTGATGACCTCGCTCGACACCCTCGTTGAAACCGGATCTGCCCGGATTGACCAGACGCACCTCGATGATCTCGGCGCAGTGCTCGATCGACTTGCCGATCGACTCGATTCGGATGCCGCCAGCACGGTGAGGCTCGCGCGCCGCGACCTCCGATCCCGGCACACGCTCGCTGGGGCCGGGATCGTCGTCGATCGCGACCGGTACGCGTTCGCGGCCAGCACACCGAGGACTGGCAACGTCGCGGGCGCCCCGGCCGCGCCGTCGGGATTCCTCGGCGGCACGAGAGACGATGCCGCCTCCGCCGTCACCGTCGATACGTCCGGGAACATCATCGTCGTCGGCGCGACTGCAGGCAGCGGGTTCACGACCGTCAATGCCATCCAGCCCGAGCACCGTGGAGCGGGCGACGCCTTCGTCACGAAATTCTCGCCTGACGGCCAGATTGTTTTCTCAACCTACCTTGGAGGTTCACGTGCAGATGTTGCGTCGGCCGTTGCCACGGACGCAGCCGGCAACATCTATGTCTCCGGAACAACCGAATCGTCGAACTTCCCGGCACCGGGAGGTTACCAGCGAGGTCGGCGAGGCACCGCCGACGCGTTCGTAGTGAAGTTCGATCCGACCGGCAGCACGATCCTCTATGGCACCTACCTCGGCGGTACCTTGCTCGATGGGGCGACGGCAATTGCAGTCGACGCAACCGGGCGTGTGTACGTGACGGGCGCCACGATTTCCGTGGATTTTCCAGTTACCACAGGCGTCGTGGATCGGGAAATGACCGGAGTCGTCGATGCGTTCGTCACCCGGCTCTCGCCGGCCGGTTCAGCAATCGAGGCGTCGACACTGCTCGGAGGTCAGGGGCGCGACGGAGCGTCCTCCATCGGGCTCGATCCCGCGGGCAACGTGGTCGTTGCGGGCGTCACGTCGTCGCTCGACTTCCCTCAGATCATGCCGGTCCAGGCGGAATTCGGCGGACTCTGCGACGGATTCGTGACGAAACTCTCATCGGGATTGAACTCGTTCGTGTTCTCGACCTGGATCGGCGGAAGTGACGTCGATGGCGTCGGCGGCGCTGCGGTCGACTCGACCGGGGCCGTCGTGATCACGGGCGCGACGGCGTCGGCGGCGGACTTTCCGTTGCGCTCGGCGATTCAGGATGTCTACGGAGGCGGATTTCTGGACGCCTTCGTTTCGAGGATTCCCTCGACGGGCGGCTCAGTCGAGTTCTCAACGTACCTAGGAGGCACCGATGACGATCGAGGATACCGGGTCGCCGTCGACGGGTCGGGCGGCATCTCGCTCGTAGGGCTCACGGCTTCGGCCAATTTCCCGACGGCGGGGGCGCAGCAGTCCTCCCTCGGAGGTGGAGTCTTCGACGCATTCGTCACGCAACTCACGCCGACGGGCACCGGGATTCGAATGTCGACGTTCATCGGTGGCGCCGTCGACGAATCCGGCGTCGGCATCGCCGTCGCCTCGAGCGGCGTCATCGTCGCGGCCGGCGAAACGAGCTCGCCCGACTTCCCCGCATCGGCGTCCCTCGGTGCGTTCGACGGCGGGCCGAGCGATGGCTTCGTGGTCGCGATTGCCGGCGCGCCGCAGGTGCCCCCGCCTGTCGTCGATTCAGTCACCGGACTCGTTTCTGCGGGTAAGCCATATCGAGTGAAGATCGTTGGATCGAACTTCCAATCCGGCGCGGCGGTCTACATCGGCGGCAGTTCGACGGAGTGGGCAAACTTGAAGCGGAAGGGCGATACGCAACTCTTGCTCAGGAAGGGCTCTGCACTCGAGGCGGTTTTCCCGGCCGGGGTCGCTACCGAGATCCGCATCGTCAATCCGGACGGCGGCGTGGCAACGGTGACATTTCGGCGATAGTCCACTGCTTCGTCGGCCCGGCAGGCCGGGTAGGGGGTCACTTTTTCGATTTCGCTGCTCCTCTTGCGTCTTTGCGTCTTCCCTTTGCGCCTTTGCGAGAAACTGACTCTGAGAGGGACCCATTTGAACGTTCAGTTTCTCGCAAAGACGCAAAGGGAAGACGCAAAGGCGCAAAACAGCAACTGCAATGCACCGCGACGACGACCGTCGTTTCGTGGTATTCGTTTCGCTCTATGCGCCAACGAACCGCGGGTATCGTCCTCCATCCCACGTCCCTCCCGGGCCGCTATGGCATCGGCGACCTCGGTGATGAAGCCTTCAGTTTCGTCGATTTCCTCGTCGAGGCGAAGCTGGGAATCTGGCAAGTGCTGCCGCTTGGACCGACGGGTTACGGTGATTCGCCGTACCAGTGCTTTTCGGCATTCGCAGGAAACCCGAATCTAATCAGCCCGGAGCGACTCGTTCGCGACGGACTCCTGACGAGGAAGGACCTGGCGCACATGCCGCACTTCCCCTCGGATCGTGTCGACTTCGGGCCGGTCATCGACTGCAAGAAAGCCCTGGTGCTGCGGGCCTACGACCACTTTCGCGAAGGCGCCGCCCCGGAGCTCGTAGCGCCCTTTGCGTCGTTCTGCTCCGAACACGCAGGCTGGCTCGATATCTATGCGGCCTTTCAGGTGTTGAAGGACACTCGCGACAACGCTCGCTGGGACGCGTGGGATCCGGAGCTTGCGGCCTGCCACCCGAAGGCCGTCGCTCGCGCTATCGACGCGAACTCGGATCGATTCGATGCCGTCCGGTTTGCGCAGTTCCTGTTCTTCCGTCAATGGTTCGAACTGAAGTCGTACGCGAACGGACTCGGCGTCCGGATTCTCGGCGACGCTCCGATCTTCGTGGCATTCGACTCCGCCGACGTCTGGGCAAACCGGCAGTTGTTCAAGGTCGACGCCAACGGACAGCCCGCGGTAGTGGCCGGCGTCCCGCCGGATTACTTCAGCAAGACGGGCCAACTCTGGGGAAATCCGCTATACGATTGGGACCGAATGCGCGAGACGGGTTACGTGTGGTGGATCGAACGAATCCGGGCGTGCCTTGCGTTGTTCGACCTCGTTCGACTGGATCACTTCCGCGGATTCGCCGCGTGCTGGGAAGTTCCAGCCGAGGATGAAACGGCGATCGACGGGTCGTGGGTGGAGGTGCCGGGTGGCGAGATGTTCCAGGCGGCAAGCCGGGTGCTCGGGGATCTCGCCATCGTTGCCGAAGACCTCGGCGTCATAACGCCCGACGTTGACGCCCTGCGCGAGCGATGCGGCTTTCCTGGCATGCGGGTTCTGCAGTTTGCATTTTCGACCGACGGAACGAACCCGCATCTGCCACACAACTACGTTCCCGACTCGGTGTGCTACACAGGAACCCACGACAACGACACAACGGTCGGGTGGTTCCGCGCGCACAAGTCTGGCGCGACTGGCAAGGAACGCGCGTACATCCGGCGTTACCTGAACACGTACGGCACCGACATCAGCTGGGACTTCATCCGGGCCGCGTTCGCATCGGTCTCGGACGTCGCCATCGCGCCGATGCAGGACATTCTCGGTCTCGGCGGCGATGCGCGAATGAACCGCCCGTCGAGCGCGAGCGGAAACTGGGATTGGCGGCTTCCGCCGCGATCCCTGGGAACGTCGCTGCGTCGGCGGCTGGCGCACCTTGCGGAAGATACCGGCAGGGCGTATCAGGAGCCCGAGGCCTAGTCTCTTCAATGCGAGTCCGTAAAATGTTCTCACTCCCGAATCGCCGCGACGCCGTGCGACGGCCCTGAGCCGCCAACGGCGTCCGGCAATTTTTCGTTTCGCCAGGAGAAAGTGGATGGACAGTCGCGCGCTCGGAGCCGCCGTCATCGTTGTGATTGTCGCCGCCACCTTGGCGCCTGCCGCGACGGCTCAGCAGGAGCGCCCGGCACGCCGAACGCCTCCACTTCTGATGGAGAAGGACGACGAGAACAACGGCGACGCTGGAGAGGCAGAACGGAACCGTCAGTGGTTTTTCCAGCAGCGATCGTACCCGTTCGGCACAATACCGAACGACGCGCGCGGCAAGGCAACCGCCGCGTGGAAACGCATCGAGGCGGCCCGGTCAGCGGCAGAGCCTGCAAGACGAATCGACAGGCCCCGAGCCGCGGCTCCGGCACTCGCGTGGCGGTCGATCGGTCCGACGCCAACCGAGGCCAACATTCGGGCCATCACGCCCGTGAGCGGGCGCGTCATGGCGCTTGCGGTCTCGCCGATCGATGCGAACCTCGTCCTCGCCGGAAGTGCCGGTGGCGGTATCTGGCGCTCGACGGACGCCGGTGTCACCTATGCGCCGGTCTCGGACGATCAGATCGATTTGTCAGTCGGCGCGATCGCGTTTGCTCAGAGCGATCCGAGCATCGTATACGCAGCGATGGGCGAAGAGTATGTGAGCTCCGGCGTTCTCAAGTCGACCGACGCCGGCCGCACGTGGTCGCGAGTCAGCGACACTTCGCTTCCGACACCCGGGCTCGCAAATGACATCGAGGTCGATCCCCGCAACCCGAATCGCGTGTACCTGGCCCAGTATGCGGGGATCTCCGAGGATGGCCAACTGCGCGCCGCGGGGTTCTTTCTCTCGACCGACGGCGGACGCTCGTGGTCAAGGCGCCTCGCCGGACTGCCGCGCGAGGTCACCGTCGATCCCGCGAACCCCGACGTGATTTATCTCGCCATGTCGCGAGTCGACGAAGGCGACGATCGCTCGTCGGGTCTCTGGAAATCGACCAACGCCGGGCAGTCGTGGTCGCACTTCTACCACGGGCCATTCGACGCGGCGCGATCCCTGGACGTCGCGATCGCCGTGACGCCGGCCGAGCCGAACCGGATCTCGCTTTTTCTCGCCGGTACGATCGGCGGCGCCCAGACGTCTCGTACCGCGGTCTCGACGACGCGAGGACAGTCCTGGGACGTCTTCGCGGATTCAATTCTCGAGCGGTATGGAGCCGAGTTCCTCGTCGCCGATCCGCTCGATGCGCAACGGCTCTACATTGGCTTTGGAGGATCCGACGCTTTCCGTTCAACGAACGGCGGTCAGTCGTGGGTCTGTCTCTCGGGCGGCTACTGCGATGGACAGTTTGGCCGAGGTGACGAGATGCACGTCGACATGCACAGTTTCGCCATCGCGCCGGGACCGGGAGGACGGGTACACATCGGGGGCGATGGCGGGATCTACTCGTCGGACGACGGAGGCTCGACCCTCGTGTCGCGCAACCAGACGCTGTCGCTCGTCACTTTCCGGAGCATCGCCATCCATCCGTCCAATCCTGCGATCTCGTTTGGCGGAACGCAGGACAATGGCACGCAGCGGCGCGACAACGGCGGCGACGGATGGACTGAGATCATCACAGGCGACGGCAACGGCGTCGTCTTCAACCCGCTCAACCCTGACGTCTTCTTCACGACCTATGTCTACGGGACGATCTTCAGGTGGCGGAGCTTTGGAAACGAATACCTCGGTAATGTCGCTGACAATTCCACTTTCGGCGAATCACAAAGCAGCCCTCGTATCGCCTTCTACCCGCCCTTCGTCGGGAACGGCGCGACGCCTCGTCTCTATTTCGGAACGTGGCGGCTTTTCGTGAGCGACGACCTGGGCGAGTCGTGGAATGCACCGGCCGGGACGAAGGACCTGACGAAGGGAGGATTCGACACGCTGAGCGCCATCGGCGTCTCCGCCTCGAATCCCGATGTGATCTATACGGGATCGTCGCAAGGCAAGGCATATGTGAGCGACGATGCGGGCCTGACGTGGCGCGACGTAACGGCCGGGCTTCCGGATCGGTTCATTACGTGGATCGCCGTCGATCGATCGAACCCTTCCGTCGCCTGGCTGACCCTCTCGGGCTTCCGCTCGGGCCACGTCTTCAAGACGACGAACATGGGCGCGACGTGGACCGACGTCAGTGGACAGTTGCCCGACATTCCCGCAAACGCGGCGCTTCAGGATCCGCTCGATCCGAACACGGTGTATGTCGCAACCGACATCGGCGTCTTCCGATCAACGGCCGGAGGCTCCGGATGGGAAAGCCTGCAGGCAGGGATGCCGGCAACTCTCTGCATCGCCATGGCCTCGCATCCTTCAGGAATCGTTCAGGTCGCGACGTATGGACGGGGCGCTTATGAGCTTGGGGTTGCGAAGAACCCGGACCCCGACTACGCGCTCGTCGCAACGCCGGCGGCGGTGACCGTCGCCCGAAATGAGAAGGTACCATTCTCGATCGATGTCAGCCGTGTTGCAGGATTTGCGGAGTCGGTGACCGTCTCGGGCCCTGCGAACCTCGGATTCAAGGGCAAGCTGAAACCGAAGCGCGGCTCGACGACGGGAACGGCCATTGCTTTCGAGCTCAAGGTCAAACGAAATGCGGTCCCCGGCACATATCAGGTGGTGTTCGAGGGCCGCAGCGACTCCGGTCTGCTCAAGACCGCGGCCCTTTCGGTCACGATCCAGTAGAACCATTGCCGGGAGTAGATCCTTCAATCGCGACGAACGGTCGACACTGACTGTCGTAGCGACTTGCCGCCACCTTCCGGCGCTCCCAGAGATGGTTGAGGCCCTCGCCGAGGCGCATGAGCGCCGACGGTAAGGAACTTTGATCCGATGATCGCGCCGAGAACGAGGAGCCAGCTGCTGAACCACTCCAGCACGAACAACCCGATGCCGATGGCAATCAGGAACGTACCCCAGGCGGCGAGGCGTTTCGCGCGAGCAGGAGGGACGCCGGCGAGGGCTTCGTCGTTTGCGACGACGTGAATCGGCGACGACTCAGGCGCATCGGCGTCGTAAATTCGGATCGCGACGTCGGGATACTCACGTACGTGCTTTTCGGCGTGCGCCACAGCATCTTCGAGCGAAGGAAATACCGAGCAGGTTCGCAGCCAGTGAACGGCAGGCCGCAGTCCTCGTTCGGTGACGTGGCGACCCGTCCGGGCGTCAACGGTAAAGGCCGCGACCTCTCCCGGCAAAAGCGTCTGGCGCCACACGGGCTGTCGGGCGTCGTCGTAAACGTGTACCTCTCTCACGAACCGGCCTCCGACGGCTTCAGGAGCCTTAGCAACGGCGTCGTCATCATCGTCGTGACGATCGCCATCAGCACCATGATCGAGAACAATGACGGCGAGATTGCGCCGATGTCGAGGCCGATGTTGAGGATGACGAGTTCCATCAAGCCGCGCGTGTTCATCAGCGCACCAAATGAAAGTGCCGCGCGCCACGACATGCCGGTCGCACGCGCGGCCAGGCCCGCACCGCCAAGTTTTCCTGCGACGGCCACTGCAAAAACGAGGAACACGTCTCCGAGAAGCGCCGGATCAACGAGCAGGTCGAGATTGGAGCGCAGGCCGGTTACGGCAAAAAAGAGGGGCAGCAGGAGAACGACGGTCACCGTCTCGACGCGTTCTCGAACGGCTGCCGTCAATTCTGGAGATCGCGGCATCACCGCGCCTGCGAGAAACGCCCCGAAGAGCGCGTGAACACCGAGAGAGTCGGTCACCCACGCAGCGCCAAGGGCAACGAGGATCATCGTCGCAATCAGGTCCATCGTGAGTCGCCCCGAAGCTTCGAACCTTCGCTCGAGAATTCGCATTGCGGGCCGGATCACGAACCACATGACTCCGGCGAACGCGATTGACCCGATAGTCGCAATCCACAGGTCTGCGGTTCCAGAGCCAACCCTCACGACGGCAACGATGCCCGCCAGAATGCACCACGCAGAGACATCGCCGATCGCCGCTGCCGCGAGGGCGAGCGTTCCGAGCCGAGTCCTCGACAGCCCCTGCTCGGCGAGAATCCGCGCCAACACGGGAAAGGCCGTTATGCTCATCGCGGCGCCGAGAAACAGTGCAAAACCGGTAAACGACGCCGTTGGGGGCGCCAGGCGCCCATACAGGTGCAGTGCCAGCGCGGCGCCGAGCACGAACGGCACCAGGATGCTCGCGTGGCTGCAGACGAGCGCAACGCGGCCGTTCGTTCGCAGCGCTTTGGTGTCGAGGTCGAGGCCGACGACGAACATGAAGAGCACCAGACCGATGTCGCTAAGCGAGGCCAGCCCGCCGAGCGAGCCGGGAGAAAACAGGTACTGTGACAGGCCTGGAGCGATCCAGCCGAGGAGCGACGGCCCGAGCACGATCCCGGCTGCCATCTCGCCGACGACCTGGGGCTGACCCAGGCTTCGAAAGAGCCGTCCAACGAGACGCGCGGCAAGAATGATGACGCCCACCTGAGCGATGAGCAGCCCCGTTGACGAAGCGTGAGCACCTTGGCCGCCAGGGCCCGCGGCGGCCGTGACGGAGACTGGCGGCGCAAGGCCCGCACCCGCCGCGAGAATGCCAACGAGTGCGAAGACGGGTATCCCGACGAGCAGCACGTCCCAATCGTGTGGCGGGTCTTCATCGGTTGGTCGTGGATCGACGATCGAGGTTCCGCAGCCTACCACCTGGTGCGGCTCTCCGCCGAGTCTGCCCTGCTTACCACGATCCGCGAAAAGAAAATCAGCCGCCGGAACATCCCGTTCCGGCGGCTGAGTAGAGTGGAGAAGATGGATAGAATACTAGGGACGTACGCCCTGGCCCGTTCGAATCCTCAACTGCGCTCCGGGTTGCATCTCGATGTCGCGACCACGATTGAGGGCGACGACGGTTCCGCCGGTCACTGCGCCAATTGCAGCACCGATGACCGCTCCCTTCGCACCGCCGAGGACAGCTCCTGTGGCGGCTCCGACTCCTGCGCCGCCGGTGATGATGGCCGTATCACGACCACGCGAGCTCTCGCCGACGATCTGACCTTCGTCACCGGCAGTGGCATTGATGTCGTCGCGCTTGTTCTGCCCGTTCCGGCCGCCGTATCCGCCGTAACCCCCGTAACCATATCCGTAGCCGAGCACTTCCTCGACCTGGGCCGGCATTCGCTCGGCGTAACCATCCGGGAAGATGATCCCTTCGAAGACGAGCACGATCTCAGCCTTGCCGTGTACCCGGCCGGCCTTGTCGATCCTCCCGATATATCCCTCAACGCGCGATCCGGCATATTGTCCCGGATCGACGACCCGCGCCGAGAATCGATCACCCTCGCGCGAGTACTTCGTCGAGACCGGCGTCTCGAGCTCGACAACCATCATCGTGCTGAAACCAACGCGCTGGTCGCCCGGATATCCATAACCGCCCGGGTATGCGCCGGGATAGCCAGTTGCGCTCCCTGTTGGATACCCGCCCGGATAACTGCCGGGGTAGCCACCGGGATAGCCTCCGGGGTAGCTGCCGGCCGATCCGCCTGGATATCCATAACCGCGATTTGCGTTGACCCCACCGCGACCGAGCACAACGGGCCCGGAGTTGGGATTGTTGCGTCGACCCTTGGCGACTGCGTGTGGCGGAGGTGCATCAGCGGGGCCTCGGCCACGAGCATTGCCGCGCCCAAGGACCGGCTTTTGCCATTGGCATCGCGTCCGGGACGAGCACTGTCGACTGGCCTGGGCGGGCTCCGTATTGTTGCTGGCTTACCGCATCCTGGTAGCCCTTTGAGAACCCGGCTCGGTAGCCGTTATCGGCATTGCGATATTCCTTGAAATCCTCGAGCGGTCGCGATCGATTGTCGCGCGCATCCTCCGCTCCCTTGTCGAATCCCTTGCGATAGCCCTGATCGAACGTTGCCTGATAGCCGGCATCCGCCGACTGCGCCGCTCTCCTGGGCCGATCGATCCGCTGCTGTGCCGCTACATCGATCGGCATCGCTGCCGATGCGATCAAGAGACCGAGGACGGCTACGCCCATGACGCTTCCCTTCGCCATTGCTCGCTACTCCCGTGCCGAACAGAGTCTGCATCCACTGATGTGGGTTCGGCGTTGGGATGTCGCGCGCGCTCCCGCGCGTTGCACTTGCCGGCAGGGGGAATTTCAGGAATTTGCGCGGCGGCCCGGGAGCGCGCTTTTGATGCGAATGGTCGGTCCCGATGTTTCGTGGCGAATGATAAGGAGGTTCCGGTCCTGAAGCCTGTCGACCTCTCGGCGTGTACACGGCACGAAACCAGTTGAGCCTGAGCTCTTCGGTGATGAGCTTCGCTGCCTTCGCCGATTCGGCGAGAGGAAATGCCCGGCCCCCTGTAGCCTCGGTGAGCCTCGCGATTGCCTGTCTTGGTTTCGGCCCCTCCAGACGCGACGCGTTGCGCGTACGGTCTGGCGCTTCGAGAACATAAACGACGATGTTCTCGCGCTGAAGCGTTGCGACGATGGCGTCGAATTTCGTCTTGCTTCCACTGTCGTAACCGTCGCTCAGCAACACGACAATCCGCTTCTCGGTACCAATACCGGAAAACGCGTCGGTGACGATCGCCGCAAGCGCATCGAAGAGATGCGGTGCCCCGGCCTTCTGAAACTTCGACTCGGCCGTCGCATCGAGTGCATCGAGATTGGTCGTGAATTCCTGGAGGATGTACGGCGATTCATCGTAGCCGACGACCATCATCCGATCGCCCTCGTATAGCTCGTTCACGATCGATCGGGCAGCTTCCTTCAGCTGATCGACGCCGATCTTCAACGTCTTCGTGTTGTCGACGACAAGTGCGATCGACGCGGGCGACTGGTCGAGCTCGAGCGATTCGATCGTCTGCGGCGCACCCCCTTCAAAGTAGTCGAAGTCTTCCTTTCGAATGGAACGAGTGGTGCCGGAGCCATCGCTCTCGGCGATGACGTGCAGGACCTGCTTTCCACGCTCGGACGCAGAATGACGACCCGATTGGGCAAGTGTGCCGCTCGCGACGACGACGATCGCTGCGATTGTGGAAATCGCCGCCCAGGCTCGTCCGACCGTCCGGATTGTGGCCATGTCTCCCCCTGTTCAATCGCCAAAAACGAAAGGACAGCTCCCCGTGGAACTGCCCAGAACCTTACACTGCCGCTGCGACGACCCGCTAGTCGGACTTGCTCTTGCCGCCCGTCGTCGCTGCCGGCGCTGGCGGATCCGCCTTTTTCGTAGTGGTTTCTGCCTTCGGCGCAGCCTCGGCCTTTGCCGGCTTCTCGCCCTTGGCCGCCGCGTCCGATGTTGCAGATCCGCTCTTGGCGTAGTCGGTCACATACCAACCGCTTCCCTTGAAGGCAAAGCTGCTCTTCGAAACCACCTTCTCGAGTCGACCCTTGCACTTCGCGCACCGCGTCAGCGGCTTGTCGTCCATTTTCTGGATGATTTCGAGGTGGTCACCGCACTTGGCGCAAACGTACTCGTAGATCGGCATCCTCGGTCAAGCCTCCCGAAAAAACTCTTCCATTGCCAAACGGCAAGACTACCACGGGCGTCCGCCAGGCTGGAAGTCGGGTAGTGGGTCACTTTCGAACTCGCTGCGTCTTCGCGTCATTCTTTGCGCCTTTGCGAGAACTCTTCAAGACTTCGTAGAAGTTCTCGCAAAGGCGCAAAGGCGCATCCGGAAGTCGCAGGCTCGTGCTACGACGCTAGGGCGTGGCCGGAGCCTGGCTTGCCGGCGCGACCGCGCGTGCAGCGAGGAGGCCAGTGTCCGTCGACAGCAGCAGCATGCCGCCCGTTACGAGCGGAGGTGCGACGAGAGCATCGCCCGGCTCGAGCGCGAACGCACCAAGCCTGTTGCCATTTCTTACACCAAGCACCGTCAGGCGATCGTCTCGCAATGGGGCGACGATCGCGCGGTCGGACCCTCCGAGAATCGGTTCCGAGACGATGCGGCCCCGAAGTCTTCGCTTCCACAACCGGTCGCCGGTTCGCGAATCCAGCAGGTACACGAAGTTGTCAAATGACGCAACGAGCACTCCGATATCGTCCACGATGACCGGTCCGGCCTCGATCGCAGCACCCGAGCGCGATTTCCAGAGAACCTTTCTCGCGTCGACGTCGAGCGCGGTCGTGACGCCGTCACCCGACGAAACATACAGGCGTCTCGCCGTTAGAGCCGCTCGTCCAACAATCGCACCGCCGGTCTGCACACGCCAATGCTCGACGCCCGTGCCCCGATTGATGGCGTAGAGCGCGCCATCGTCGCTTCCAATCAGAATGTCGGCATCGTGAATGAGTATCTGGCCACGAACCGGGCCGCGTGTCGCGAAGGCCCAGACGATGGCGCCGGAATCAGCTCGAACCGCATACACGGAGCCGTCGGAGGACCCGAAATATATCCTGCCATCGGCGTACACCAGTTCCGACACGGCGGGCTTGGCGAGCTCTCGGACCCAGAGAGAGAGGCCGGTACCGCGATCCAGCGCGCGAATCACACCCAGCGACTCCGATCCGGTTCTCGACGTCGCCACGACGACACCAGCTGAGGTGACGAGCGGGGAAGCGCTGGCTTCCCCTCCGGGATCCGCGGTCCACAGGAGGTTGCCGTCGGCCGGGTTCAGGGCGACGAACTTCCCGTCGAGTAACGAAACAACCACGAGCTCCGAATCCCCGCCGGGTCGAAGTCCGCTCAGGGCATTCGTTTCGAACCTCCACACACGTTCGAACGGCTGCGGCGCACCGGCCGCGGCGGCTTTCTTCCGTGCTCCGCCAGCCTGGGGGACGAGTGCGAGTACGATGATGAGCAACCAGTTCATGAACATTGACTTGGAGCCTCGCCCGAGATCCGCGTGGATTCTATGGTCCGGTCGATCGAGAGGCAACACGCTTCACAGGGAGAGATGTTTCGGAAAGGTGAAACGCTCGCTTATAATCCGCCGCTTATGACGACCGACCATGAATTGATCCTTGTTCTCGACTTCGGCTCACAGTACACACAGCTGATCGCCCGGCGCATCCGCGAAATCGGTGTCTACTGCGAAATCGTCCCGTTCAACACCAAACCTGATTCGATTGCCGGTCGTCCGCTTCGGGGGGTCATCTTTTCGGGGGGTCCGAGCTCGGTGTACGAGGACGAAGCGCCGCACGCGGATCGCGTTTGGCTCGAGCTCGGCGTACCGGTTCTCGGCATCTGTTATGGCTTCCAACACTTCGCGTATTTTCTCGGGGGGACGGTCGAAGCCTCTTCGGCGCACGAGTATGGCCGGGCCGAGCTCCACGTGACCGCTCCGAGCGAACTGCTCGCAGGACTCCCAACGAGCCTCGAGGTCTGGATGAGCCACGGCGACGTGGTGAGCGCCCCTCCGGACGGCTTTCACGTCGTCGCACGCACCGAGAACGCCATTGGAGCCGTTGAGGATCACTCACGCCGGCTCTATGCGATTCAATTCCATCCCGAGGTTCACCACACGCCGCTCGGCCGCGATATCCTTGCGAACTTTGCTCTGCGAATCTGTGGCTGCATCGGCGACTGGACGATGGCATCGTTCATTGATTCGACGGTCGCGTCCATCCGTGAGCGCGTCGGACCGAACGGCCGGGCGGTGTGCGGCCTCTCCGGAGGCGTCGATTCCGCCGTTGCGGCAGCCCTCGTGGACCTTGCGATCGGAGATCGGCAGACGTGCCTGTTCGTCGACACCGGGTTGCTGCGCAAGAACGAGTTTGCCGAAGTGCTCGAGGTGCTTCGTCGCGAGATGTCGCTCAACGTCGTCGGCATTGCCGCCGGCGAGCGATTCCTCGGCGAGCTCGAGCATGTCGTGGATCCCGAGCTCAAACGGAAGATTATCGGACGCGAGTTCATCGAGGTGTTTCAGATCGAGGCGACGCGTCTCGAGCACGTCGACTACCTTGTTCAGGGGACGCTTTATCCCGATGTCATCGAATCGGTTTCCGTGAAAGGCCCGTCACAGGTAATCAAGAGCCATCACAACGTCGGCGGGCTTCCCGAGAAGATGCACCTGAAGCTGATCGAGCCGCTGCGCGAGTTGTTCAAGGATGAAGTTCGGAGAGTCGGCCGTGAGATGGGACTTCCGGAGGAGATCATCGGTCGTCAGCCGTTTCCGGGACCTGGCCTTGCTGTGAGAATCCTCGGTGAAATCACCCCGGATCGCGTTGCGCTCCTGCAGGAAGCGGATGCAATCGTGATCGATGAAATCCGTGGGGCGGGTCTTTACGACGAGATCTGGCAGGCATTCGCCGTTCTGCTACCGATTCAGTCGGTTGGCGTGATGGGTGACCAGCGGACCTACGAGTCGACGATCGCCATCCGCGCCGTGAACAGCCAGGACGGAATGACGGCCGACTGGGTCCGGATTCCGTACGACGTACTTGCGCGAATCTCGAGCCGAATCGTTTCGGAGGTGCGGGGCATCAACCGCGTCGTCTACGACGTGACGTCAAAGCCGCCGTCGACGATCGAGTGGGAATGAGAGGAGAGCGGACAGGATTGCAGGATTGTCAGGATTGACAGGATTCTGATTCTCAGAAGATGAAGGCGGTCCGTCGCGACGGACCGCCTTTGTTCTTTGATCAATGGAGAATCCTGTCAATCCTCGGGAAATCCCGTAATCCTGTCCACTCACCTTCCCCCACAAGAAAAAAGGGCGAGTCCCGAAGGACTCGCCCGTTGAATTCGCGCCTGGGGACCGGTTTCCGATCCCCAACCCTCACCAGGGTTACGGCAGCGAGCAGGGTCTTTTAGAAGTCGCAGTTCAGACTGTTCGTCGAAACAACGCCATCCGAGGTATTCCGCGTCGTCACCACTGCCGGCAGCAGCCTCTTCAGGCCACCCGAGCAGTTGATCCGCGTCGTCGAACCGTCAGACGGAACGATGAAGCGCGACGGGTACTTGTTCTTCCGGCACGGCTGGCCGTTGAGCAGAACGATCGTGTCGTTCGGCTTGAAGCCCACCGTTGACCTGCAGCACGAACTTGCCACCGGAGACGCGGACAACCTTGCAGTTGGTAAGCGTCGGTCCGACCGGCGGCTGAACCGTCGACGTGCACGTGAACGTGACGTCGAAGCCGAACGGGTTCGGGTAGTTCGTGGATCGTACGCCGTCACCGCGAACGACGAACACGTAGTACGGTGTGTCGCGCTGCGTCAGCTGCGCGAGCGGCACCGTCGCCGTGACGATGTTCGTGGCAACGTGGATCACGTTCGAGAGCGGAATCTGCGTCCCCGAGCCATCGGGATTCAGCGTCAGGAACGCCGAGTCGATGTCGTTGAAGAAGCAGAGGCCGGCAATCTGCACGTCCTCGACGTTGTCGGGATCGTCCGGATCGTCGCAATCGACCGTGTCCGGAGCAATCGAGAGCACAATCGGAGCACGCGCTCCGATCGAAATCGGATCCACGCACGTCAGCTGCACCGGAGCAACTCCGCCACCCTGCGTCTCGAAGTACTTGTTGTCGTCGCCGAACCCGTAGGTCGCGAAGACGCACACTTCCGTATTCAAGGCGCACAGGGTCGTCTGGCTGAAGTCGATCGTCAGGTTGATCTGCGTCTCGTTGGTGACGACTACGTCAGGCTCCGAGTACGTGATCGTCGCATCGGTGATGCCGTCTCCGTCCTCGTCGAACTTGAAGACCACATCGTAGGTGATCGACTTGCCGGCTCGGCACAGCGGTGCCGTCTGTCCGCAGAACTGCGGGCACACTGCCGCTTCGCCGGTCGTCGGCATCGGGAATGCAAGCCGTTGATCTGCAGATTCGCCGGTCCGAGGAACGGATCGTCGTTTCCACCGACCGCCGTCACGCCAATCGACTGGCAGAAGAGCCCAACAGGAATGTTCGAGCCTTGAAGAGCAGACAATCCGCCGACGTATCGTCGAGGAACAGCTCAGGACGCGTGACGCAGTCCTCGAAGAAGCCCTGACGAAGGTCGAAGTCGATCTGCGACGGACGAATCGTTCCGTCCGGATTCACTCCACCCAGGTCGCCCTGGTTGAAGTACTCGTAGAGTGACGGCTCCGTCCCCATTCCGAGCGCTCCGTCCATGAAGAACGGGCTGTCGGCTGCGGGCGACGCCTCCGAAAGGTTCGTCTCGCAAAGCCCCGGCGGAATCGTGCCCGTGTTGAACACGCCGTCGAAGCCCGTCGTGAAGCCAACCAGCACAGGAGCAGCGGCGTCGCCGATGATCTCCATCTGGTGGTACACGATCTTGAACGGTCCCTGCTCGGGGTACCGCTGTCCGACGCCTTCCTGTGCGAAGCTCGTCAGGTTCTCGTCCGTCTGGTCGCCGTCGCCATTGCGATCGAGCCGCCGCGTCGGGCTGCCCTCTCGGATGCCGATGCCAACCGGGAAGCTCGCTCCGTCGTTGTCGTCGTTGACGAGCTGATTCTCGTTCGTCGTGTCGTTCGTTCCGCCCTGCTCCTCTTCCGCTTCCACGTCATCCCAGGCGTCCTGGTCGTCGTAGAACGTGATGTCGAAGCTGTTCGTGTTGCCACGCTTCGGGAAGCCGAACGGGTCGATCCCAACACCAACTCCGCCAAGCCCGAAGGCCGGCATGTTGTGGTACTGGATGATGAACGCATCCGTCGCCGCGAATCCGAGGCGATGGATCGAGAACTGCCCGCCGCCACCAGGCGTCAGGTCAGCCCACAACGGCGCCACCTGCGGCGCCTCCGACGACAGCCATTCGATGACCGTCGGCGTGAAGTCCGTCAGCAGCGGATCGGTCGATGCCTCGAGCAGGTCATCGCGGAACGCGATGTTGCCGTTCGAGCCAAGACGGAAGCCCGTCCAGGCCGTGTTGCAGAACAGCCACTCGAAACCGACAGGGCCGCTGGCCTGTTCGAGCCCACGTTGTCGCAGTCGGTCGCGAACAGAAGATCCGTCGCGCCGCCCGCCACGTTGTTCGCTTCGCCGTCGAAGTCGTCAAACGCGAATGCGATGCCCTCGTCGTCGCCAAGGCCGAGGCCGTTGCGCTGAAGCGAGAACAGCGGTCCGAACGATACGCCGTTGATGCCGTTCGGCGTCAACTCGGACGGATTGAGCGGCGACAGCAGGAAGCAGTAGTCGTCGTAGCGCTCGACCGACGTTGCCGTCTTGCCGCTCGCTTCGCCGAACACCGAGTCCCCGTCCATGTCGACAGAATCGCCGACGCGGTCGCAGTTGTTGTCCGGAATCCGCAGAATCGCTCCCGTAAACGGGCTCGGGTCTCGGACTGGCCGGCAGGCACTGCGCCTACCGCAACGTAGATGTTGTCGTCATAGTCAGCACACAGTCCGCGATACGCTCCCGCGTAGTCGATCTGCATGCCGGGAAGCACCAGCACGTCCGTCGGATCGCCGGCGCCCGCAGGCTGCGCCACGTCCGCGTCCGCCGCGAAAATGCGGAACGGTGCGTCCGCAAACTGATCCGGTCGCGGAATCAGACCCGTCACCGAGTCGAAATCGCCGCAACGGTCAATGTAGCTCGCGATGTGGCTCGGAAGCCCGTTCGGCCGCGGAATCCCCGCCGTTCCCGCAATCTGCAGGAAGATCGAGTCATTCCGGTCCGACGCGATGTCGATCGCGTTCGCCGCATTGAAAAGGTCAAGGTTCGTCACCGCGTTGTAGTTCGCGAACCCGATGTCCGGAATCCGATCCTCGTCGACGTCCCACGCCTTCGAGATCACTCCGATAACCCGGTCCGTCGTCAGCCAGTACACATCACCGAACGAGTCGATGGTCACACCGGCAATCGCCAGACGCGACGACGTCGCAAAGCCAACGACAAATCCCGAATCCGGAATGTCGTCGCCATCCGAGTCGCCCATCACGAACAGCGCGCTCGACACGCCGTTGGGTCCCGTCTCCGGATCGAAGATCGAGATCCACAGCAGCTCGTCAGACGCCAGATCGCCGTCGTACTCCGTGTCCGTGTTGACCGCAAGTCCCGTGATCGAAGCCGAGTTCGAGAACGGGAACCCCGTCGCCGGATTCACAAGCGCCGCCACCGCAACCACGTCGATCACCGTGTCCGCCAACAGATCGTTGTCGCACGTCGTGTCGCCCAGCACGCTCAGGAAGCCTGCCGACGTCGCCGTGTAGAACACGTTGAAATCTCGCGGAATGCCGATCGAATGTCCGCCGTTGTGGCCAGACACCCGCACCGACGTGTACACCTCGTCCGGAAGAAGAACGTCGTCCTCGACCTTCCCCTGCCGATCGATGAACGACCGCGGCGCATTGCCCGTGTCAAAGTCGTTCTCGAGCTTCTTGTTTCCGTCGATGTCGCCGAGCAATACGGCCTCATCGAAGAAATCTTCCGTTCCCGACAGTCCCACGAACGCAAGGGCCGAGAAGCCCGAATCGTCCGCGATCTCGCCGGCCGGAAGCACTGCCGACGGCGACGCGCCGCCGCCACGCACCAGTCCACGCTTCGCTTCCGCGAAACGCTTCTCAAGGCGCGACTTGCGCGACGATGCCGTCTCCGTCGCCGCATTAGCAGGACGGATGTTCAGCTGCGATCGCAGCTCAGGCGTCATCTCCACCGGTGCCGGGTTGTTCAGACGCGCCAGCGCCTCACCGCTCACCGACGACTTTGCAGTCCCTGTCGGGTTGATCGACGTCGTGTCGACGTTGATCGCCTGCCGCGTGCCCGCCCGAAGCTGTTCCATCAGCGTCGGTGCACCATTCAGCAGGCCATTGTTCGCCAGGGCCTTCTGCTGCCCGCGGGCGTTGCGCGCCTTCGGGTTGCTCTGGTGCTGCTGCAGCTGTGTTCGACGATTGTTCTCAAACGCCCGATCACGCAGATAGGCCCTGGAGCCACCCGCGTAGACGTTCGGAACGACCATCGACACAACGGCCACCAACATGACCATTGCGTAGAGAGTCTTCTTGAGGCTCATTTCCTTCTCCATTCGTGGTGAAAACACGTGAGTGATTGAAAGTTAAACTGAATGCAATTGTGTGAGAAACTCAACGCGATATCTTATGCAGCTTGCGTGCCAAAGAGGAGAAGGTTTCGGAGGGCTTCCATTCGCTTTCAATTCGCCAGGTCTTGTCAATTTTGTCGAGCCCTTGCGCTCGACAGCCCGTCATTGCTGGCGGATTTGCACTTTCGTCGAGTCGAAATGGCTTTCCCGGTCGCAGTGTTCCAGCCGCATTGGTTCGAAACTGAAAGCGATACGAAACCAGTGCGTGAGAATGTTCACGTTCCGGTTATTGTTTCGAGACAATGACGGCCACAATGAAGGCGAAAGCCGAGGCAATCAGAAAGCAAAGCCGATTCAGCTGGCAGCATCGATGGACAGCTGAATCGAATCCCTGACAACGCCCGTAAGCGCCTGTGTACCATCTGCGATCACGTCCGTGACGAGCAGCCCGAATTGAGACCGAAGCGCCGTGGTCGCCTCGCCAAAGAACTCGGGCGAATTCCCCTCCGGGCCCAGGGTTATCGCGACGACGGGCGCGCCCGATAGAAGCTCGGCCGTTCGAATGTGGCGTTCGAGGGTGCGCATTCCGAAACGGTCATCGGCTTCGAGGCTCGAATGCGTCGGGGCGTGCTGCATGACGATGGCGCTTGGTCTCGCTGTCGTCAAAAGCTCGAGTCCCGACGGGTTTGACGGATTGAGCACACTTCCCTGCCCCTCCAGCACCATCACGTCCGGGCGCACGCTGCGCCACGCATCCACAATCACGCCCTCGAGCTCGCCTGCAACGTACTTGTGGACGATGGCGTCCAGGATGACGGTCCACCGGATCCCCTGAAACCATGAAGTCTCGCCGGTTCCGATCATGACCGTGGAAATTCCGTCCGCCTGAAGCGCTTCCGTGAGCCGCACGGTCGTTGTCCGTTTGCCGACGACGGAATGGGTGCCGACTACGGCGACACGCGCCGAGCCGACTTCCTGAATCTCACCTGTGTAGCTACGCAGCTGTGCCAGAGGCTTCGGATACCCGACCGCGCGGATCTTCGCCGAGGATTGCATCGTGAGTCCGGGAAATTCCGCGTCGTCGACGATGTAAGGCTTCAGGGCGCTGTCGACACTGATTCCATTCTTCAATGCATCGCGAATCACCTTCCGATGTTGCGGTGGCATCCGTCCGTCAGGAGGATTGAATCCGATCACGAGATAGTCCGGACGGCGCCGCAGGGCCTCTATTCCCTGATGAAGGCTCGAAAACACCGGAATTGCCTTCGCGACGCCGCTGATGATGTCACCGGCCAACCGCCCCGAATGCTCGCTGTCGATCACCCCAAGGATTTCGTAGCGCCGCCCGAATCGAACGAGCCCGTTCGCGGTCTTCCCTTCTGGCCGCCCGAATGCACCTTCGCAGTAGATCAGTGCTGTACCGTCCATCGGACCCTCCGTCCGCTTCCGCTTTCGACGTGGTCGAGACCTCGGAACCCTCGAAGCGTGACGAGCCCGCGCGGGGTCGTCACCGAGTTCAATGCCTTGTCCGGGTTGCGCCGGAATGCGGCGAGTCTACCAACTCCACGCGAGGCGGCGAAGGCAAGCAGCGCCCGGGCGCAAGATCTCGTCAGCGTTTGCGCATCGAGCGAATGAGCGCTTCCATGTGACTGAGGTAGTGCTCCAGCGCTGCGCGTCCCCCGGACGTAATTCGATACTCTGTCCTAGGCAACCTTCCGTCGAACGATTTCGAACAGGTCACGTATCCGGCGTCTTCGAGCCGGCGAGCATGTACGCTGAGGTTGCCGTCCGTGGAGTTCAGGAGCCGCTTCAGATCGTTGAACGTGAGCGACTCGTTCACGGCGAGGGCGCTTATGATGCCGAGCCGCATCCTTTCATGAATGATGCGGTCGAGCGACGGGGTTACACCCGCCGTCGAGGCAACCGGGTCGGACGGCACGCGCCGAAGCGCGACCGGCGCCTTCAAGCCGTCTTCCGCATTACGCGGTTTCGAGACCTTCCTAGCCACCGTGTTTCCTCGCTATCAGAACGCCAAAAGTAACGTGAAACCCTCCGAAGCCCACCGCGAGCATCTCGTCGCCGACGGAAGGAACGAGGAGTGCGATGATTCCGACCGCCAGAAACGCGGCACCCATCACCGGCACGCTGCGAACCGAGAACGCGCCGCCAGCCATCACCGCCGAACCGTACATGGCAAGCCACGTCCCAGGCAGCGCCTCGTGCAAGCCCGCACGCGCGAGCACAAGGGTCAAGGCAGCTCCGGCGACGATCGGCGGCGTGAAGCCAAGCACGAACTTCCGCCCAGGTCCACGCAGGAGCGATTCCCGCGCCGCACGAAGCTTCCAGGCCATCGACGTCGCCGCGATTGAGATCGCGACTCCAGCTTCGATGAACCAGATCGTCAGCCAGACCCGGACATCGGTTTCCGCGGCCGCGTACCACGCCGCGGCAAATGCCGTCAGCCCCATCGCGACGCCTCCCCAGCCCGGCACCGCCGTGAACGATGCCGCATTCGCCATCGTCTCGCGGATGAACCTGAGATTGTCCATCGCCCGATCGTGGAGTGCGGGTGGCGGATCGGGAGTTTCCTGTCTCGGGGGATACGACTGCACGTACCGATCCTACGACGGCATGGACCGCCGGAACAAGTTCTTTGCAGCATAGAGTTGGCGGGACAGCCGCCACTACCGCGCGGCTTATGGTTCAGGGTAGACTTGCCAGCTTTCGAAGCGGACGACAACCGTGACTGGAGATCCGACCGTGACGTCTTTCCCCAACGTAGCCGACATGAATGTCAATTGTCCGACGGCGCCCTCCGGTGCCAACGACGCACCGACTCGGCTCAGGCGTCTCGAGATGTTGTCGCGAATTCCGCTGACCGACATCACGAACGGGTCTCGTTTGGACTTCCGGGAAACTACCGGGAAAGCAGAGTGTCGCGCATGACCGTGGAGCCTACGTCCGCGCAATCCGGACGACTGTCACAAACCGCGCTTCGACTTCGGCCGAATGCCATTCGGGCCATGGCGCCGTTGTTGTCGCGTCCGGGACTGGTCTCATTCGCCGGCGGCGTTCCGAGTGCTGCGACCTTTCCGGTCGACGCTATCGCTCGTATCGCCTCGAAGCTCATTCGCGACGATGGCCCGCGTGTGCTCCAGTACGGGACCACCCGTGGCAACCGCGATCTGGCGGCCCTTGTAGTCGACCGGCTTCGAGCGCGGGGTGTCGCGTGGGCCGCGCCCGAGAACCTCATGTTGACGAGCGGCTCACAGCAGGGACTCGACCTGCTCGCGCGTGTTCTCGTGGATCCGGGCGACATCGTCTTCTGCGAGCTCCCGAGCTATATCGGAGGGCTCTCGTCGCTCTGGGCTGCTGGAGCGGAGCTCGTCGGCGTACGACTCACCGAGCGCGGGCCGGATGTCGAGGAGCTCGAGCGAAAGGTCGCCGAGGCCAGAACGGCCGGACGCACGGCGAGGGTCGTCTACACGATTCCGACGTTTCAGAACCCGTCGGGCATCTCGGCCGACGTTGCCGCCCGCGAATCGCTGTATGAGCTGGCGGAGCGGCTCGACTTGATCCTCATCGAGGACGACCCCTACAGCGAGGTCTATTTCGATCCGACGGAACCGCCTCCGCCGCCGATCGCATCGCTCGACCGAAGCGGGCGAGTCGTCTACCTCGGCAGTCTCTCGAAGGTCCTCTGTCCGGGACTTCGCGCCGCGTGGACCGTCGCCAGTCCTGAGATCTCCCGATACCTCGAGCTTGCGAAGGAAGGCGCCGATCTCTGCTCGTCCACCCTCGATCACGCAATCGCGGCCGAGGCCGTAAAGGAAGGCCTCGTCGACGATCGGCTCCCGTCCATCCGGCGCTTCTACGCCGAGCGATGTTCGACGATGCTCGATGCGCTTCAACGTGAAGCAATGCCCGGATGTTCGTGGACGCGTCCAACCGGCGGCCTCTTCGTATGGGTGAACCTGCCGGACGGCATTGACGCGCGTCTCATGCTCGACGCGGCGGTTGATGCGGGCGTCGCGTACGTTCCGGGCGCTCCGTTCTTCGTCGACGGAACCGGCGCGAACACGCTGCGCCTCGCCTTCTCGAAGGAAGAGCCCGACGCAATCGACTGCGGAATCACGACGCTTTTTGGCGTCCTGGCGTCCTGATGAACGACTGGCGCGACAACCTCGTCACCACGGCCGACGACATTGCCGACGTCCTCGCGACCACTCGGCGGATCGCGGTCCTCGGGATAAAAACGGAGGCACAGTCGGGACAGCCGTCCATCGAGGTCCCGCGCTACATGCAGGAGCACGGCTACGACATCGTTCCGGTTCCCGTCTACTATCCCGACGTTCAGACCATTCTCGGCCGTCAGGTGGTTCGAAGGCTGGCCGATGTTGCCCCCCGGCTGATATGGTGAATGTCTTCCGTCGATCCGAGGATGTGCCGGCGCACGTCGACGATATTCTCGCGGCGAAGCCCAGAGTCGTCTGGATGCAGCTGGGTATTGAAAACGAAGCGGCCTCGGAATCGCTGGCGCGTGCCGGAATCAAGGTCGTGCAGAATCGATGTCTCATGGTGGATCACGCCAGGCTGGCGAGGCGATGAGGATCGCGAAGACCAGCAGGCCTTGCCCGTTCCACGAGGTTCCTCATTTCGTCGCGGCGATGCCGCGGTGACCGGCCGCACCTCGGTGCCCGAACCCGGAGAAAGAAGACGACAGCATGCCTCCCACCCTCTACATTTCGCTCGACGTTGAAGCGAGCGGTCCCGTACCGGGAATGTTCAACCTGCTGGCGATTGGCGCCTGCTCGCTCGTGGACGATGGCTCGGAGGCGCGCGTGCTCGACGGCGCCGAACACGAGTTCAAGATGCTGATCAAGCCGATCCCGGGAGCCGAGAACGACCCCGAAGCATTGAAGTTCGCCGGTGGTCTTGTTCCCGAAGAACTGGAAACGTCCGGCGAGGAACCGCGCACGGCGCTTCTCGCACTCAACGAGTGGCTCGAACGCGAACGGATGGCTGCGAACGCCAGCCGTCCGCATTTCCTCGCTCACGCGGCGAGCTTCGATTGGATGTACCTCCGCTGGTACTACCAGAAGTTCGGAGTGAACTGTCCGTTCGGATTCGCTGGCGTGGACATCAAGGCGTTCGCCATGGGTTCGCTCGGCATATCGTGGGAAGAGACGTCGAAGGATGCGCTCGGTCGCCGTGCCGGACTCGAAGCGGTCGATCCGCTTCGGCTGCACGACCCGCTATACGACGCGCACTACCAGGCGCGGCTCTTCTGCGCGCTCGTCAACGCTCGACGGCGCAATGGCAACCTCCGTGGGTTGATGGCGATCTGGGAGGCGACGTGACCGACCTGTCGAATGCCCTTTCCGCACTAGAACGGGTCTTCGGTTTTTCGGAGTTCCGTGAAGGCCAGGACGACGTGATCCGCGCCGTCCTCGAGGGCGAGAACGCGCTCGTCGTCATGCCTACCGGCGGCGGCAAATCGCTTTGTTATCAGCTGCCGGCGATCGTCCGCGAAGGTACGACACTCGTCGTCTCTCCGCTCATCGCACTGATGAAGGACCAGACGGACGCCCTCGCCGCGCGCGGTGTCGCCGCAACGATCATCAATTCGACCGTGACCCCGGGCGACGTAGCGAGGCGCATTCGCGCGATGCGTAGCGGTGCGTACAAGCTCGTGTACGTGGCGCCAGAACGTTTTCGAAGCGAACGCTTCGTCGAGGCGGCGGCCGAGGCGGACATCTCGCTCGTCGCCGTCGACGAAGCCCATTGCATTTCGGAATGGGGGCACGACTTTCGTCCGGATTACCGGTTGCTCGGTGCGTCGCTTCAGCGCATCGGCTGTCCACAGATCCTCGCGCTGACGGCAACCGCGACCGCCGAAGTCCGAGCCGACATCGCGCGTCAGCTCGTTCTAGGCGAGGCTCGGCATTTCATTGCGGGATTCGACCGGCCCAACCTGGCGCTGCGAGTCGTTCCAACGGCGGGGGAGCGCGACAAGCTGCGCGAAGCCGTCGCAACCATCCGCGCGTCAGGCGGTTCAGGCATCGTTTATGCCGCAACGCGGAAGGCGGTCGAAGACACCGCGCGACAACTGACGGCAACGGGACTCCGCGCGGCTCCCTATCACGCCGGCCTCTCTGACCGCGCTCGTGCCGAAGCGCAGGACGCCTTCATGTCCGGCGACCTCGACGTCATCGTGGCGACGAACGCCTTTGGGATGGGAATCGACAAACCCGACATCCGTTTCGTCATCCATTGGCACATTCCTGGATCGATCGAGGCCTACTACCAGGAGATCGGACGCGCGGGACGCGACGGCCTGCCTTCGACGTGCACGCTGCTCTTCAACTACGCGGACACGCGATTCCAGCAATTCTTCATCGACGGGAGCTTTCCCGGTCCCGATGTGGTAGCCGCGGTGTACGCCGCCGTGGTCGGCCTTTCCGCAGCTGGTCGGGAACCCACGTCCTCGGCGATCGCGGGAAGGGTTTCCCTGAAAAACGACATGAGTCTCGGATCGGCGCTCGCGATGCTCGAGCGCGCGGGTCACATCGAGAGAATGGCCGGAAATGACCCCGGCGACCGGTTCGGCAAGACCGTTCGGCTTCTCGATGACCCTCCAGCGAAAGCACTTCGCATCAACCGCTCCGAGATCGGGGCCCGCGCAGCCTCGGAGCAGCGCAAGCTCCGCCGGATGGTCGATTTTGCCTACGCCGACCAGTGCCTTCGAGCATTCATTCTCCGCTATTTTCAGGATCGAAAGCCGCTCGAGGCATGCGGAACGTGCAGCAGTTGTTCGCCCGCCCCTCGTCCCGCGCGAGAGCGTCGGAAGGCAGCGGCCATGAGAGCTGTCGACCGGATGATCCTCGATGCAGTACCGATGGGCGAGAACCTCCGCGAACATCTTCGCCAGACCAAAGCCGAGCGTAAGGACCAGTCGGCGCGCGAGATCGCTCTCGGCCGGAAGCAGCTCCCTGAGACAGCAACGCGCGCACTCGGCGAGCATCAGACGATCGTCGCGCGGAAGGTGCTCTCGTGCGTCGCCCGGCTGAACGGAAGATTCGGGAAGAGTATCGTCGCAGGCGTCCTGCGGGGTTCAAGGTCGAAGAAGGTACTCGAGCCCGGACTAGACGCCCTGTCTACATACGGCCTGCTTCGCGAGATGACCGTCGACGAGATCGGTGCCTGGTGCGATGCCCTCATTGCAGCGGGGCACATCGACGTCTCGCGCGGAGCCTACCCGACGCTCTCCCTGACGCCATCCGGACGCGACGCCATGCGTGCCGTGGTGCCGCTCTCCCTCGAGCTCGAGCGTTTCGGCCTGACCCGATCAGGTGTCCCTATCGAACAACGAAGCGGACGGAGGTAGCCGCACGGGCGACTGCTGCTATACTCGCCGGTTCGCGCGAATCTCTCGCGACAGGAGGCGTTGTCATCATGAAGGATGCATTCATTCTTTCCGGCGCGCGTACGCCGGTTGGCAAGTTCCAGGGTTCGCTCTCGCCGTTCCAGGCGCCGGAGCTCGGCAGCTTTGCGATTCGCGCCGCCATCGAGCGCGCCGGAATCGATGCTGCCGAGATCGAAGAAGTAATCATGGGCAATGTGCTGCAGGCGGGGCTCGGACAGAATCCGGCCCGCCAGGCAGCGCTCAAGGCCGGGTGTGCGAACTCGGTCGGCGCGATGACGATCAACAAGGTCTGCGGTTCCGGACTGAAGGCGGTCGCACTCGGCGCCCAGGCGATCATGCTGGGCGAAGCCGAAGTCGTCGTTGGCGGTGGAATGGAGTCGATGACGAACGCTCCGTACCTGCTTCCGAAGGCACGGCAGGGTTATCGGCTCGGCAATGGCACGCTCGTCGACGCCATGATCAACGACGGGCTCTGGTGCGCGATCGACAACTGGCACATGGGCAACACCGGCGAATACGTCGCCGAAACTTATGGCATCTCGCGCGAAGCTCAGGATGAGTTCGCCTTCAACTCGCATCGCAAGGCCGCGGCGGCCATTGAAGCCGGCCGGTTTACCGACGAGATCGTTCAGGTGGCGATCCCCCAGAAGAAGGGCGACCCGGTAATGTTCGCGACCGATGAGAGCGTCCGCGCCGACACGACCGTCGAGACGCTCTCGAAGTTGCGGCCGGCTTTCACGAAGGACGGAACTGTCACGGCCGGCAACGCTCCGGGCGTCAACGACGGCGGAGCTGCCGTCGTCGTGTCTACTGAGGCAATGGCCGAGAAACTCGGCCGGACGCCGATGGCCCGAATTGTCGCGCAGGCGACCAGCGGAATGGAGCCAAAGCTGGTTTAGGAACGGCTCGGGACCGGATATTTCACACATAGGAGACCCAGGACACGTGGCATACGAGATCAACACGTTTGGCGTCATCGGCGCCGGGACGATGGGAAATGGAATCGCACAGGCCGCTGCTCGCGCGGGACTCTCGGTCATTCTTCGCGATGTTGAGCAGCGATTTATCGACCGCGGCATGGCGGCGATCGACAAGAGCCTGCAGCGCGACGTCGACAAGGAGAGGCTGACGGTCGAGGGCAAGGCCGAGATTCTCGGTCGGATCTCGACGACGCTCGGCCTCGAGTCCTTTCAGGAAGCCGACATCGTCGTCGAGGCTGTCACCGAGGATCTCGCCGTGAAAACCGATCTCTTCCGGTCGCTCGATCGCATCGCCCGCCCGGAAGTGATCCTCGCGAGCAACACATCGTCGATCTCGATCACGAAGCTCGCAGCGTCGACCTCGCGGCCGGAACGCTTCATCGGAATGCACTTCATGAACCCGGTTCCGATCATGAAGCTCGTTGAGATCATCCGTGGCGCGGCGACATCCGACGAGACTTATGCCGACGTCAAGGCACTCTCAGAGCGCATGGGCAAGATTCCGGTCGAAGTGAACGACGCGCCCGGATTCGTATCAAATCGAGTACTGATGCCGATGATCAACGAGGCGATCTTCTGCCTCTACGAGGGCGTCGGCACGCCGGAGTCCATCGACGAGGTCATGAAGCTCGGGATGAACCACCCGATGGGGCCGCTTACTCTTGCGGACTTCATCGGACTCGACGTCTGTCTCGCGATCATGAATGTGCTCTACGACGGCTTCAACGACTCGAAGTACCGGCCTTGCCCTCTTCTCCGGAAATACGTCGACGCGGGATGGCTGGGCCGGAAGTCCGGCCGTGGCTTCTACGTCTATGGGTAGCGAGGCGTCGCGACCGTCAACGGAAATTGCGCGAATCATCGCCCGCGGATCGTTGTAGAATGGAGTCGTGATGATCTTCTGTCAGAAGTGCTCGGCGGCGAATCGCATGGACCGCACGTCGTGCGAGCGATGCAAGGCGCCGCTGCACCTCGTGACGATCCTCGCCGCCACGAGCATCTCTTCTCGGAACCGGACGGCATCGAGGAGCATCTTCTCGAGAGGATCTCGACGCTCGAGACCGAGATCGAGAAGGTGCGCGTGCGAAACGACCGCCTTCTGGACCTCATTCATCGTCAGGCAACCGCGAGCTTCAATGACCGTGCGTTGCTTGATGCCGTGGTGTCGCTGCTCGAGGAACATACGGGTCTCGATACCGACGAGGTCGAGGTACGATGGCGCCAGCTCGTCGATCGATACTCGGAGGAGCTCGACGAACGGGATCGCATAGAGGAGCGGTCGCGAGAGATCCTCCTGGCTTATGGCGGCGATTCACGCGGCTCGTTCGACCGGCTCGTCGACGATGGCATGCAGATGGTGCTCGGGGGCGACGAGCGTCGCGGCATCCGGCGACTCGAGAAGGCGCTGCTGCTCGATCCGACGAACGGGCCACTCGGGAAGTTCCTCGGCGAGCATTTCTTTTTCACGGGTAGGCGGTCGCTGGCCCGGCATTACCTCGAGCGGGCCGCGTCGAAGGAGCCCAAGAACTCGCACGTCGCGCTGATGCTCGGCGTGGTGTGCGGCGACGACGGCGAGACCGAGTCGGCGCGTCTTCACTTCGAGCGCGCGCTGGCAGTTCGAAAGGACTCGTTTCTCGCCCATTACGGACTCGGACGGCTTCACGCTGTCGAAGGTCGATATCGCGAAGCGCTCGTGCACTTCAAGCGGGCGCTCTCGCTGAGTCCATCAGCCGAGATGCACTACCTTGTCGGTAGAACGTACCTCGAACAGGATCGTCTCGACGTCGCGGAGCGGCACCTGCGAAAGGCCGTGGACCTCGATCCGACGTTCGACCAGGCACTGTACCACCTGGGTCTGATCCATCTGCGACAGGCCGACGTCGATCGCGCGCGCGAGTTTTTCCAGGCTGCATCTGAGGTCAATCCGGAGGAGCGGCGCTATCGCACGGCACTTTCGGCGAAGTCGGCGAAACGACTGGTGTCACTGCCCGTTTTCGGCCCGGGCCGACTTACGCGCAAGAGATCGATCACGAATGGAGATGCCAGGTTCACGGACCTCGTGATGCGGACACTCGCCGACGACGCTTTTGGCGAACTGCCGGGAGCGCGGGAATAGTTCGGTCGACTCGACGCGGCGGCATTCGAACCCACCCTGAACGCGGAGACCCCGATTACATGACGAACGCTTCTCTCTCGACGGCGCCCAGCCGCCGACTCGTGGTGTTGCAGCCCTCCGGCGACTGTCTGTCGTGCGCCCACGGACGAGTCCGGATGGTGAAGGAACAGCTCAGGATCACGTGCGCTAAGCGCAGGCGCTCCGGCATCGACTGTCCGGAATACGCCGATGACGGACGGTCCGCCGTACTCCACGCGATCGTGCGACGATTGCGGCGTACGCAGACCGGCTATCGTCGCGTCTTCAATGTAGTCCAGCCGGATTGTCCGAACTGCAATGAGAACTGCTGCACGCGACCATTCCTGAAGAAGACGCCGTTCTACGGCGAAGATGGTATCTACTACCTGTTGATCGGCCAGCCCCTGCCGGCGATTCCGCAGGGCGTCGACCACTGCATTTTCTTCAGGCAGGGCTGCACCCTGCCGTCTCACCTCTCCGACCGCACGTCTGCATCGAGTACAAATGCCCGTTCGTCCCGCAGCCGAAACAGATCGACGTGCTGGGGGACCGCATGCAGGAAGACACGATCTATCTTATTTCCGTCGCAACGCAGGAGTACTCGGAATGGCGCGGGGTGTATCCGGAGAAGGACGTTGAAGGACGGAACACGGGCGGGACGGTTGATCGGTTCCAGCATCCGTGGAACCCGAAACGACCGCTCGAGGATCTTAGAGAACGTTACGGACTGGCTTGAGCCACATTTTTGGGTAAGGCTTCGAAGGCACGATTCGACGGCACCGGAATTTCGACTCGATGCTCCGGGCCTTCGGAACGGGTCGGAGAGACCGTGACGACGATGCCTACGGCCGATCCGTTCGCGTGACCTTGGGAGGCGCCGGCTTCGGCTTCACCGGGGCCTGGCCCGATCGCTGGAGTGCGTTCGGCGCATTCGCGGGGTTCGGCTGCGGCTCGCCAGTCTCACCCGCGTCCGGCGGCGTCTTCATCTCAGTGAGCATGACCTCGATGTCTTCCCGCACCGAATAATACGGCTTGTCGCTAACCACGCTGTCGGCGTCTCGCCATCCGCGAACGACGTCACCGTCCAGGCGGAACCGGCCATACTGGTAATTCAGCGTTCTGTAGAGTCCACCGTCCCGAATGAGGAACACGAGCCACTCTTCCTTCTTGTGGTACTTGTCGTCCGTGTTCGCGACAAGCGAATTGGCCGCAACCCGGATCTCATCCAGTGTGTAGTCGCCCTCTATGACGTCGACGAGCTCGAGCTTGGCGACCTGACGGAAGTCGCCCCAATCCGATTCGTCCGTCTTCTCAACCTTTGCGCGAGCGATGAGAACTGACTTCGCAACGAGCTCGCGGGTCGGCATTACTCGCAGATTCCCGTTGCCCGATGCCGAGCCTGCGATGGTGGCGGCGAACACGACGCCAGCAACGAGCGAACTCAATAGGGGGGTTCTAAGCATATCGTTGATTGCCGAGCTTTCCTTCAAACGCCCGAGTGTACCCGACGGATGCCGCGCCTGACAACGAGTCGGCTCTATGACGCAAGCCGTCGGTCAAACGCTGTCCGGCGTTTACCGTTGCATTACTCTTCGGCAACCGCAGCCGAGCGACTCCTGTAGCGTCGGTAAGCCCAGAACGCGAGGCCAGCAATGGCCACAACCCCCAGGACCTTCAGCCCGTGTCGCTTGATGATTACCATTGCCTCATCGCCGAATTGCACGGCGAGGACGGCTTCGATCGAAAATCGAACGAAACGGCCAACGGCGACTGCGACGACGAATCGCACCCATCGAATCTTCAGGACTCCCGCTGTCAGGTTGAATGCCTTGAACGGGAACGGCGGCGGAAGCAGGGCCGCGACGGCGATCGAGACCATGTCGTAGCGACCAAGAAGGTTCTCAATTCGCTCGCGCCGCTCCGGAGCCAATTTCGAGAGTGCAGCGGCCCCTGCGCGTCGGGCGCCGAGGTACAGCAGCGTCGACCCGATGACGGCCCCGGCAGTCGCGGCGAGTACGGTCACGGGCGCGAGAGCCGGAGACTGTGCCGACAGTGCGATCACCGCGAGGTCCGCTCCTCCGGGAAGCGGGATGAACGAATCGATCAGCGAGATGAGGAAGGCGCCAAACGGCCCGAACGCGATGAACCAGTTCTTGAGGGCGTCGAGCTTGTCTGCGTACGGAATCAGGTGTGTGAGGACCATAGAAGTGGGTCGCAGAGACTACACGCCACCGGAAGGCCGAGGCAACAATTCGATGATGGCGCGGGGAAAGTATGCGAGCAGGATTTCCTCGCGCGTTCGGCCGGCTATCGAGAGCTCGACGGCGCCCATCATGCAGAGCCCGATCCCGTGACCGCGCCCTGATCCTCGAAACCGGTAGCGCCGCCGTTCCGTCGTCCACTCATAATTCGAGCTCGGCAAGGTGTCCCACCCTAGCCGGCGTCCGATTGCCATTCGAAAAGCGTCTCGATAAACGGTCCATTCTCGTGCGCCTGCCACGATAGTGACCGTTCGAACGGCCAGTCCATCGTCCGGCCGGGTGCGGAGCGTGAAATCTGACGGCACGGGCTTTCCAAAGGCGTCCGCGATGGCACTCGCGATCGACGTTGCCGGGACGGTCCGTTCCCACGAGCACGTCGACCGACCGGAACAGACGCGACAGGCAACAGGGACGAAATCGCCGAGGTCCTTCCCTCCCCACGTTCGCGAAGGCGTCGTCGTTTCACCCCCACAACACGACGTGACGTAACCCGTGACGACGTGACCGGCGCGTGCAAGAACGCGCTCACGTGTCATTGACGCCGCGGATACGGCCGCGGCATCCGACCCCGAGCCGGCCTCCACAAGGCCTGCGGAATGGACGCAGTGGGTCGAATCGCACACGTCGAAGCCCTCGTCATCGTGCCGAGCTCGAGACGTCGCGATGTAACTGCGGATGGCAATTGCCGTAGCCTCGAGCGCCGCCGTCTCGGTGACTCCCGCCAGTTCGGCCGCGACTGCGCTCGCCACGAGATCTTCGAGCGCGAAAGTAGCCACGAGGACCACGCGGTTACCCCGCAAAGAGAATTCGACCGGAGCCGGCAGCAGCCGCCTTCGAACGTTTCGTCCGTGCACGACAACACTGATCCGCTCTCCTCGCGCCCCGACGCTGATCGACCTCCCACGCCATCGATTTCGACTCGGGCCACCAAACCGCAGGCTCTCGCGGTCGACCTCAATGACGACACGGCGTCCCGCAGCGAAAGTGTGGCCCGAGGTGCTGCGCAGCTCGGACACCGACGTGACCTCCACCCGTTGCGGCGCGAGCAATCCAAGGACGCCGACTCGCACCTCGGCGGGATATGGCACGACGGCGGCGCTTCCCGACCACGGAATTGCGAGGCACAGAGCCAGGAGAACGGATCGCACGTCGGACCTCCGCCGCCAAGACTACACGAGCCGAACGACCCGTCCACGGTTCCAGGCACCGTCCGTGGGACGCTCGCTACCGCTCGCGGCTCGAAAAACGGGGACGGGGACGCGGCGGAGCGTCCTGCCAGATAATGCACGATGCGGGCGGCCCCCGTGTGTTCCCCGTTTTTTGAGCCGCGAGCGGTAGCGAGCGTCCCAAGGACAGTCGAACGGTTCCGATCACCCACGCTCGTCCCTGCCACGACAAAAAGGGCCGCCCGAGCGGGCGACCCTTGGAGGCATTCGAAGGAGGAACAACTACGCTGCGCGATCGAGCATTGCATTTCGAAGGCGCGCAACAGCCTTCGAATGAATCTGCGAGACCCTGGACTCGTTTACGCCGAGCACGTTTCCTATCTCCTTCATCGTGAGCTCATCGACGTAGTACAACGAAACAACGAGGCGTTCCTTCTCGGGCAGCGACTCGACTGCGGAGGCCAGCTGCTGGCGCGCTTCCTCTCGTTCGTAAACGGCGAAGGGACTGCACTCCGGCGACGCGGGCAATGCCTGGATGGGATCGCTTACGGCTGAACCGTCGTTCTCGTCGGTCACGTGGAGGCTTGCGACCTGCACGGAATTGATTTCATTGACGAGTCCCTGCAGCTCGTGGAGCCCGATCTCGAGAAACTCCGCTACCTCGGCTTCGTCGACAGAACGGCCGTGTTCGCGCTGAAGAGTGGCCTGCGCGGACTGAAGTTCGCGCGCCCGGCGCCGAAGGCTTCGGGGCGCCCAGTCGAGACTGCGAAGATGATCGAGAATTGCGCCGCGAATCCGACGCTCTGCGTACGTCCGGAACCGAATGCCGCGACTCGGATCGAACTTCTCGGCAGCGTCGATCAGCCCGATGGTACCCGCACCAATGAGATCGTCCACCTCAATGCTCGCGGGGAGCTTGCTGCCCACGCGTCCGGCCAGAAACCGGACGAGCGGAACGTGCTCTTCGACGAGGATCTCTCGGTTGACGTTCTCGAAGAAAACGGGAGCTTCAATCGGAATGTATGCAGTTGCCATTTCTCGTTCTCGACTTGAGTCTTTTCTGTCGGGATTTCGACAGCACTGTCGGTTTTCCGTCAGGCCGCGGTCGGCCACTTCTGACGTCGGGCTGCTGACGATTTGTGGTGAAACCCTGATCAGTTAGCGATCGGTTCCTTCAAGCTCTGTAGTTGCAGGGCTTGTGAGCTACCCATCGTCGTCGTTCAGTTGGTTTCGTCGCCAGGTCCGATCAAAGAGCGCCACGATTCAAGAGGTGCGATTCGCGGTACGCAAGTCTTAGGGCAACTCTGGTGCCACAGCGGGCTGAAACAGAAACCCGTCGACAGTGGGGCATTTCGACCCATTTCGAATCGCATTTACCTGTCTGGAATGTGTTTCCGGCGATATAGGCGTCGAATCCCCGTCATCTGGTGTCGGAAATCCGGCAGTCGTTCATCAGCCGGTCTCAGTGGCGGGTGCCGCATCCTCGGCGGAATCGCCTGATGCCCTTCGAGTTACCGTCGGTTTACCAACATTTCGGGCACTCGGGCGTCTCCGGGCCTCAATTCATATTCGAGTTGACGAATGTCAGAATGGGAGCTAATGTCGGATCGCATTCGCTTAGGCGCATATTCGACGTGGCGAGACGAGAGTCTCTGGAAATCACGAGGGCGGGGCCGTGAAGAGCCGTGGCGGAATCATCGCGATCTATTGAAGGAGCACGACATTGAGCATGTCTCGTCGCATTCTCATTCTCTGTACGGGGAATTCCGCGCGAAGTCAGATGGCTGAGGGACTTCTTCGTCACGATGGCGCCGGTCGCTTCAAAGTCGAAAGCGCCGGTACGAAGCCGAGCCTCGTTCGTCCGGAAGCCATCGAAGCCATGCGAGAAGTCGGTATCGACATTTCCGGCCACCGATCCAAGTCGGTCGATGAATTCCGTGAGGAGCGCTTCGACGCAGTCATCACGGTCTGCGACAACGCCCGTGAGGTCTGTCCGATCTTTCCGGCGACGACGACGATGGTGCACCACAGCTTCGACGACCCGGCATTGGCCGAAGGAAACTGGGAGGATCGCGTCGCCGCATTCCGACGAGTTCGGGACGAGATTCGATCCTACCTGCGCGAGTTCGCCGCCTCGTTCCAGGCTACGAGCCCGGTCGACGGGGAAAAGTCGTCGTGAGCTCGGACTCCCGAGCGCCTGTCGCGGAGCCGGACTGCCCTAAGAGGTTGTCGTTTCTCGACCGATTCCTGACGGTCTGGATCTTCCTTGCCATGGCGGCCGGGGTGTTGGTCGGTTACGCCGTTCCCGGCGTCGAGTCGGTCGTGAACCGGTTTCAGGTCGGCACGACGAACGTTCCGATCGCAGTCGGCCTGATTCTCATGATGTACCCGCCGCTGGCGAAGGTGCGGTACGAAGAGCTCGGCGATGTCTTCAGAAACTGGAAGATCCTCGGGCTCTCGCTGGTTCAGAACTGGATCATCGGGCCAGTGCTCATGTTCGTGCTCGCGGTCGTGTTCCTGCAGGACAAGCCGGAGTACATGACGGGACTCATCCTGATCGGCCTTGCCCGCTGTATTGCCATGGTCATCGTGTGGAACGACCTCGCAAAGGGCGACACCGAATACGCGGCCGGGCTCGTAGCCTTTAACAGCGTCTTTCAGGTGCTCTTCTACAGCGTCTACGCCTGGATCTTTATCACCTGGCTTCCGCCGCTCTTCGGGTTGGCCGGGACGACGGTCGCCGTCAGCATCGGGCAGGTCGCCGAAAGCGTTGCCATCTATCTCGGAATTCCCTTCGTTGCCGGAATGCTTACGCGGCTCATTCTCGTGAAGGCCAGGGGCAGGGAGTGGTACCACTCGCGATTCATCCCGCTCATCAGTCCCCTCACCCTCGTCGCCCTGCTCTTCACGATCCTCGTAATGTTCAGCCTGAAGGGCGATCTCATCGTTCAGCTGCCATTCGATGTCGTGCGGATCGCGATTCCGCTCCTGATCTATTTCGTTGTCATGTTTCTCGTCAGCTTCGCTATGGGGCGGTGGATCGGAGCGGACTATCCAAAAACGGCGACCCTGTCGTTCACCGCCGCGAGCAACAACTTCGAGCTTGCAATCGCCGTCGCTGTTGCGGTGTTCGGGATCGAGTCCGGCGCAGCTCTTGCCGCAGTCGTAGGTCCGCTCGTCGAGGTGCCCGTGCTCATCGGGCTGGTGTCAGTCGCGCTCTGGCTTCGCGGGCGATTTTTCGGTTCCGAACACCAGGTGGATGGTTCGGCACAGGCAGGGACGTGACCAGGCCCCGAGTTTGCGTGGACACCGCGCTCGGTGCTAAAGAATGACCGGGTGCGAGCCGATACGCGTCATGGGGCGAGAACAAATGACGCGTGACGAGCTGAAACAGCACCTCCAGAACATGGCCAACAGTCTTTCGCTCATGGCTGATTGTGATGCGAAGGATATTGCGGCTGCAGAGGTACTGATGAAGCTGCGAGAGTCTCTAGCACACCGGACCGAAGTCGAGTTCCTGCTCCACTGCCAGTCATTCGACCACCACGAGACACTGCTTCGTCGCGAGCGCGCTGCGCACGTGCGGCGCGTTACGGGCGATTTGCCGAGACAGGTATCGTGAGCGCGGCACGAACCAGGTCGAGAGTGCCGGAGCGCCTCTTCCTCGCCGTCCCGAGCGAAGGGTTGTTTGACGTCCTCGACGACGGGCTTGCGCCAGTGCGCTTGTACGAGACCGAAAAGGCAGCGCGAAAAGCCTCCACGGTCAAGAAGCCTGCAATCGTGACGATTCTAGCGTGGGAGGCGGAAGCCGAGGGTCACAGCTTCGTTCGTGACAAGCCCGGCTGGCTGCCTGCAGATTCGATTCCCCACCACCTCATCGCGTGCCGGGACCGCAAGACGCTCGGCCGCATGCTCGTCAAACGCCGAGAATCGTGCGGCGGAGTGATCGTGAGCGGTCTTGAAGACCCACGAGTGCTGCTGCTGTTCAAGCAGAAGCCCGATTTCACGGCGTGGAAACTTCCAAAGGGCGGCATCGAGGAGGGTGAGTCGCGGCGCGTGGCGGCGAAACGCGAGGTCGGCGAGGAGGCGGGCATCCACCGCGTCCGTGTGCTCGGCAAGGTCGGGCAGATTCAGTACTTCAAGCGCGGCAAGAAGGACCGCCGGCGCGAGAAAACAGTCGACCTCTACCTCATGCTCAGCCGCGACGGCGAGTGCGACATTGCCCCACGAGAGGGAGAGTCGTTCGTCGCCTGCGCCTGGCTGACGTTTGACGACGCCATCGCCCAGGTCACGCAACCGCAGGCGCGCGGCGCGCTCGCAAGGGCGCAGAAACTGGCTCGACGTCTCGCGAAAGCCTGATCGTCGCCGGATCGCGGTGCTCCGGACGTTCGACCAGCAGATGAAAGAGGCCACGTTCGACGAATCGAACGCGGCCTCAGTCACGACGCGATGGGTAACCGCTCAACCGTGTTGGAGCTGGATTTTGAACCTATCCAAGATAAGTGGGCGGCGAAAGCACCGGGTATTGGTCTCCCCGACCTAAGTGGGGATGCACTGCCCGAGTGACGTTAAGCCTCCCGTCTCGTATAGCGTTGGTTCAAAATTTTCAACCCCGGTGGAGCCACAGATCTTGCAGTGGATCCTTCGCGGCCAGAAGACTACCGGCGGGTTCGAAGACGGTCAAGCTGTTTCTATAACCTATTCTGTTATAAGGACATAGCGTCGACTTTGGCGGTTTCAGACCGACCGTATCCGCTAAGCGAGCTCACCGCCAATCCTGGGTTCGTCGAACCGTCGGATGAACGACCTGACGGTGAACGATCGCGCCGGCACACCTTCAAACCAGCGACGATGGAGCTAACCGATACGCTTCAGGACCGCTTTCATCACGACACTCAGCAATTGGCCTTCGTCGTCGCTGCGGAACCCGATCCGGACCGCGTGAATCGGAAAATCTCCGTGTTCGAGTTGCTCAAGCTTGACGGCGTCCTTTCCGTCGTCAGCAGAGCTTCAGCGCCGGCGGCACGGGCCGAGTCTATGGCCGCCTCGAGATCTGCCTGACGAAACACGTGGTGATCCCGTTCGAGCGATTCCGACACGACATTCATCCCGATGTTCTGAAGGTCCTCGACGAAGACCGCCGGGTTGCCGATGGCAGTCAACACCGCAACCTTACGGTTTCGAAGCGACTGGGGAGATCGAGACTCTCCGCCAAAAACCGGGCGAATGGACTCGATATCGTGCCAGGAATAGAAGATTGGAATCTCAGGCCGGCAGGTACCCCGAACGACCCGCTCAATCGCTCCCTCGTCAAAGGCCCGGTCCGATCGGGTGACGATCACGGCATCGGCTCTCCGCATGGCCTGCAACGGTTCCCGAAGCCTGCCAAGTGGCGGCATGCGAAGACCGCCGAACGGGTCCGTCGCGTCGAGAACCAGCAGGTTCACATCGCGCGCCAGCTGCATGTGCTGAAACCCGTCGTCGAGAATGAAGACTTCGGTCCCGAGCTCACGCGCGGCCCATTGGCCTGCCTCCGCCCGTCGAGAATCGACGACGACAGGCACGTCCCGCAGCTCACGCGCGAGCAACGCCGGTTCGTCTCCGCCTCGCTCGACGGCGCTGTCAGCAAGTCGTCCGTCCTCAGCCGTAAGCACGACCCTCTCACGCGAGCTGCGGCCATAGCCCCTTGTCAGGACAGCCGTTTCGTACCCCTGATCCCTGAGGAATCGCGCGACGTGTGCCACGATCGGCGTCTTCCCCGTCCCGCCGAGTGTAACGTTGCCGACGCTTATCACTGGCTGGGCCAGACGGGCCGCCGTTCGATACCCGGTCTCGTACGCAACCGCCCTTACGAGTGCTCCGAGCTCGTACGCCCTGGCTAGGGGCGAAAGCAGCCGGACGAAGCCCGTCGCGCGCCCGCCTGGCCGCATGGCCGCCTCGATGCGATCCCGGAATCGGCTCACCCGCGCCTCCTTGCCGATCCGAGCATGCCGCGAATGGCTGCCAGTGTGCGAACTGTTGCCCCGCGATTCGATTCGAGTACGTGAAGCGCACGTTCGCCCATCCGCCGCGACTCGTCCGCGTTCGCGAGCAGTTCCGCGAAGACGCGGCCAATGTTCTCTGGGTCGATCTCATCGATCGAGAGCTGACGGACGGCGCCGGCGGCGCGAAAGTCGGCGACGATCTGCCGGAAGTTCTCGGTGTGCGGGCCGACGATGATTGGCCGGGAATATAACGCGGGCTCAATGATGTTGTGACCGCCGCGGGGCACGAGGCTCCCGCCACCGAAGCCCAGCGATGCATCGGCGTAGGTCGCCGCCAGCTCTCCGATCGTGTCGAGAACCAGAACGTCGGCGGAACGGGCCGATTCGCCGTCCAGCGAATCGCTGCGGCGAACGCACCGGAACCCTGCCGACGTCACGAGCGCCGCCACCTCGTCGAATCGCTCCGGGTGCCGCGGCGCAATAATAAGTCGGCTGGCAGACAGTTCTGGATGGCGCCGGACCTCAGTCAACGCGTCGAGCAACAGCGCCTCTTCACCGGGACCCGTGGATCCCGCGACGATGAGCGGGCGCGGGTCCGGCAGGCCAAACGCGCGCTCGAGTCCTTCCCGTTTTTGCGCCATCCGCTGCTCGATATCCTCACGATCGACGTCGTACTTGAGGTTTCCCGTCACGAGCACTCTCGAGACGTCCGCACCGAGCGATCGCATCCGGTCGGCGTCCGCCGGCGTCTGCATCAGGAAAAGCGAGATGTCGGACAGCACTCCCCGTAGAAGGCCGCGCACGCGATGGTATCCCCGATAGGAGTTGTCCGACAGGCGTCCGTTCACCACCGCGACCGGAATGCCGCGGTGTCGACACGCCGCAAGGACATTCGGCCAGATCTCGGTTTCGACGAGACAGAGCGCATCTGGACGGACCCTGGCGAAGGCTCGAGCCACCGGCCCAGGTAAATCGAGCGGAAAATAGAAAACCGCGAGATCGGGAAAGCGCTCGCGCGCGATCTGCTGCCCAGTGGCCGTCGTCGTCGAGACGGCAATTCGCCAGTCGGGCAGATCGACGACCGCGGCGCGCACGAACGGCTCGGCAGCGAGGACTTCTCCGACCGAGACGGCGTGGATCCAAAGCGTCGGCAGCTCCGTCGGGCTCAAGTGAACGTTGCCGAACCGCTCGCTCAGGCTGCCGAGGTATTTCCGATGGCGGAGCGCCCGATACAGGAACACTGGCGCCATCAAGAAGATGCCGGCAACCAGGATGGCGGTGTAGACGGCGCGAACCACGAAGTGTCTGTCGGACGAGTCCAGGGGCGGCGCGGTCACGTGGCCGCCCGGACCTTGCAAATCAACGAGTTACTTGGCGCGCTCCAGGTATCGGCCTTCGTTCGGGTCGACCCGGATGATGTCTCCCTGCTTGACGAACGGCGGGACCATGACCGTGACTCCGGTCGAGAGCTTTGCTGGCTTGTTAGAGTTCGACGCCGTCGCACCCTTCAACTCGGGCTCGGTCTCAACGACCTCGAGCTCGATGACGGGCGGAAGCTCGATTCCGATCGGCGTGCCGTCGAAAAACTCAACCTGGATCTTCAGGCTCTCGGTCAGGTATCCGACCGCATCTCCGAGTTGCTCTTCGTTGAGGCCGATCTGCTCGTAGGACTCGGTGTTCATGAAGTAGTAGAGGTCGCCGTCGGCGTAGAGGTACTCCATGTCGTGCTGCTCGATCGTCGCGCGCTCGACGCTTTCGGTCGCGCTGAATCGCGTCTCCAGGCTCGTCCCGGTCCTAAGTCCACGGAGTTTGCACTGGACGAACGCACGGAGGTTTCCGGGGGTGCGGTGCTGAAAGTCGAGCACACGGTACGGCTCGCCGTTGTAGATGATGATGTGTCCCCGGCGTATCGCGTTCGCATTCATGGAAAAAGTACCTCGTCGGATGAACGTCGTGTCATTTGGTGCCCGAAAGCAACCGGGGAGGATACGCGTCACCCTCTCGAGGGTCAAGCCGGGCAACGCTTCGGCAATCCGCAGGAATCTCCACTTTCGAACCGATCGAACACGGCGCCACCTCGCCATGGGTCAGCTTGCCTGACCCGGGGTCAGCGGTGTATCTTCTGGCCACGCTTTTCGTTTCGATTCGCCAATCACGGATAAGGGTTACGGGCCACTGAACTTCATGTTGAAACGACTTTGTGTCGCTTCGCTCGTCTTCGCTCTGGCGATTGGCGTGCTTCCGGTCGGACCGCCCTCAGTTGACGCGAAATCCGCGCCGAAACGCGCGAAGTCGTCGAAGGCAAAACCGCCGTCGAAGAGTCGCTCAGCGAAATCGACGAAGGCCGGGAAGTCGAAGAAGTCTTCGAAGCGCGACAACGTCGCTCGCAAGGGCAAGGGCAAGCTATCGAAGAAGGAGCGCGATCGAATCGCGCGCGCGGCGGCCGAGGCGCGGCGGCGCGAGCTCGCTAGGCTCGCAGCGATCCGGCGGTTCGACCAGGCGCTCGTCGAAGCCGCGAAAGCCAACATCTCTCGTGACGACCTGCGTGGTGAGGACCCCTTCGTAAGGCAGGCAGCGATTACGGCTCTCGGCAATCGATCCGGGACCGTTGTCGTGATGGACCCGAATTCTGGGCGCGTACTCTCGATCGTCAATCAGCACATGGCGGTTTCCAATGCGATCAAGCCCTGCTCGACGATCAAGCCAGTCGTCGCGCTGGCCGCATTATCCGAGAACCTGATGCCGGAGTCGGACGTGCGGGTGCTTCGCGCCTGCAACTGCGAGATCGACATGGATGATGCGCTGGCCTACTCGAACAACGAGTACTTCCAGCAACTTGGCCGTCAGATGGGCCTCGAGAAGCTGACGTCGTATGCGCGAAAGTACGGGTTCGGCGAACGCTCCGGGATCAACCTACCTGGAGAGATTGCTGGAGTGCTGCCATCGACCGTACCTGGTGATGGGCTCGGTCGTGTCGCGAGCCACGGAGACGGCATCGGCATCACGGCCATCCAGCTCGCCACGTTCATCTCGTGCATTGCCAACGGGGGTTCGCTGTACCAGCCTCAGGTGATCTCGCCGGGCAAGCCATTCACGCCGGTCCTTCGACGCCAGATCAAGCTCGATCCCAAGTACCGTCGCGCCGTCCTTGACGGCATGGTCGACGCCGTCGAGGTCGGCACCGCCCGGCGAGCCCGCGACGCCGGCGAGTCCATTGCCGGCAAGACCGGCACGTGCATCGGTCACGGCTCGTGGATCGGCCTGTTCGGCTCGTACTCTCAGGTCGACAACCCCAACCTCGTGGTCGTCGTGATCACACGCGGCTCAACGGCGCGTGGAAAATATGCGGCCGACATCGCTGGCGACGTATATCGCCTCGTGTCGTCGCGCTATGGCAACACGGCGCACCGTCCGCGACGAGTCGGAGACGACGACGGCGACACGCCGACCCTGACGAACCGGTGAGGTACGGCCCGACGGTTCCTCGATTTCGGTCGTGCCTGGCTATCGCGCTCGGCGTCGTCCTGACGCCTGCGTTCGCTGCCGGGCAGACGGGAGGGTCCGCCGCGGCGACGGCTCCGGCGGCCGCGCCGACACGCCTCGAGGAACGCGTGGCTTCCATTGCCGACGCTCCGACGTTTCGTGCCGCCCGGTGGGGAGTCTATGCCGTCGATCTCGAGTCCGGAGCGACGGTCGTCTCGATCGACGCGGGCCGGCGATTCCTCCCCGCGTCGAATCAGAAGCTCTACTCTACTGCCCTTGCACTCGCGAAACTCGGGCCGTCGTATCGATGGCGGACGAGCGTTTACGCGGCATCGCGGCCCGATGACTCGGGTCGTCTCGCAGGTGATCTCGTGCTCTACGGCCGAGGTGATCCGTCGATTTCCGACACTTTCGGCGTGGGAATCGCGGCGAGGAAAGTCGATGAGCTGGCCGATCGCATCGCCGCGTCTGGTGTGAAGCGCGTTTCAGGAAATCTCGTCGCTGACGAGAGCTACTTCTCCGGCAAGCGATTCGGCTTTGGCTGGGAGTGGAACGACCTGCAGTGGGGTTATGGCGCCGAGGTCAGTGCCCTTTCGATCGGTGACAACGTGGTCTCGCTGCGGGTCGTGCCCGCTGCAAAGCCCGGCGATCCGTGCACGGTTACCCTTGGTGCCGCCAACGCTTATGTTCGCGCGACGAACCGGACGAAGACTTCCGCTAAACAAGGACTCAACGACCTCGGCGTATACCGTGCGGAAGGCTCGAACGCGATCGACGTCTTCGGCCACATGCCGGCCGACGCGGTGCCTTTCGAGGAGTTTGTCGCCGTCCACGATCCTGCAGGGTACTTCGGCGCGCTCCTTCGTGACTCGCTGCTCAAGCGAAACGTGGTGATCGAAGGCCGTACGGTCGTCGCCGACGCTCGCGCTCGCGACATCGCGCCGTTTCCCGTCGACAAGGCAGTCGAGCTCGCCTGGGTCGAATCCGAGCCCCTTTCGAGCGTCGTCCGGGCGACGAACAAGGATAGCCAGAACCTCTTCGCGGAACTGCTTTTGCGCACCGTCGGACGCGTGGCGGGACCTTCGACCGAAACGACGTCCGAGGCCGCCGGCATCAAGGTATTGCTCGAGTACCTCGCGGCGTCGGGCATCGACGTTGCACCTCTCCTTTTCAATGACGGATCCGGGCTCTCTCGGCAGAATCTCGTCACGCCCGAAGCCACGGTCAAGCTGCTCGCCTACGCGCGCAAGCAGCCTTACGGCGACGTGCTCTTTTCGTCGCTGCCGGAGGCCGGTGTCGACGGCACGCTCGAGCGGCGATTCCGCGACACGGCGGGAGTGAGTCGCATCCGCGCGAAGACCGGCTCGCTCGGCGACGTTTCGGCCCTGGCGGGATTCGGACTGACGCGATCGGGGCGCACGATCGTTTTCGCGGTAATGGTCAACAACATGCCTGGGGAGCGGAAGGCGGTTCGCACGGCGATCGACGCCATCGTGCTTGCACTTCTCGACGATTGAGCCCGCTCACTCCCGCGTCCGCTTTTCACAACTGGCGCATCGTCGTACAATCGCTCCACCGCGATGCAGAATGACGTCTCGAGGCTATGTTCGTCGTGCCAGCGACAGGTTCCGGTAACTGTCGACTTCTGTCCGTTCGACGGGACGCCGGTACGTGATTCGCAGCCACTCCCTTCGAAGGATTCGAGTTCTGCCTCGGCGTCGTCTCCGCTCGAGACGACACCGGGAATGGATCCTTTCATCGGCTATGCGCTGCTCGACAGATACCTGCTGCTCGAGCGTGTAGGCCAGGGCGGATTCGCAACGGTTTATCGGGCCGAGAAGATGGGCGCCGGAACCCACGTCGCCGTGAAACTCGTCACGCAGGCTCGCCGAGGCGACGAAACCATTGCGCGTCGATTCGAGCGCGAAGGCCAGATCCTTAACGCATTCTCGCATCCGAACGCTGTCGGAATGGTCGAGTGCGGTGTCACCGAAGAGGGACTCGGTTACATCGTCATGGAGTTCGTTGCGGGAGAGACGTTGCGTCACGTCATCGCGAACGAGTCGCCGCTCGCATTGCCGAGAGTCGAGGCCGTCCTTCTGCAGGTCGGCGCCGCGATCACAGCGGCACACGCGCACGGCATCGTGCACCGCGACCTGAAACCCGAGAACGTGATGATCGTCCAGACGCCGATGGGCGAGGTGCCCAAGGTCCTCGACTTCGGCGTGGCATCTCTCCGGACCGCGGAAGGGGCCGAAGGCAGGATCACCGCCAAGGACCTGATCGTCGGCACGCCGAGATATCTGGCACCCGAGGCGCTCATCGAAGGCGTCCAGACAGCAGCGTCGGATGTTTATTCGCTCGGCATCGTCGCCTACGAGATGTTGACCGGTCGAGTGCCGTTCGAGCCGTCGGTCGGCGAGAACTCCGTTGAAGTCGCGATTCGACTGGCGAAGCAGCAGCCACCGGCTCCGAGCGGTTTCAACGAACAGCTCTCCGAGGAGATCGACGCGATCATCCTGCGTTGCCTGTCGCGCGACCCAGCCGAACGATTCGCCACGCCAACCGACTTTGCCGAAGCCGTCGCTCTGGCTGTGGAGAATGTCCTGGCCAGCTCGCCGTCGACGGATCCGCTCAGCCGGGCCATGCCTGCGCTTCGACCCGATCAGTTCGACGCTTTCGACGCGACAATCAAGGGAGTTCCGGCGATTCTGGACGAGCCTGCTCCGTCGAGGCCGGCCCCGGCACCTGCAACGGTCGTAGGAATGCCGGCCCTTCCTGTTTCTGCGCCACTGAAGGGAGATTCGGTGGAAGCTTCGTCGTCCGTACTCATGATGCCCGCGCTCCCAAGCTCCAAGCTGCCTCCGGCCGCGCCGGCAACTGTAGTCGGAATGCCCGCCCTCCCGAGCTCAGCTCCTCGTCCCGACGTGCCCGACAGTGCCGCGACCATCGTCGGAATGCCGGCCTTGCCGAGCGCTCCTCTACGGCCCGATATTCCGGACGTTTCTGCGACCGTAGTCGGAATGCCGGCCATTCCAGGCGCTCCGCTTCGTCCCGACGTTCCGGACCCTGCGGCGACCGTCGTCGGAATGCCGGCGCTTCCGAGCGCTCCGCTTCGTCCGAACGTTCCCGATGCCGCAGCGACCGTAGTCGGAATGCCGGTACTGCCGCCGAATGCTGCCGGGCAGGGCGGTGTCGCGAGTGCCGCAGCCACGGTCGTAGGTATGCCGGTGCTGAACCAGAGCGCTCCGGTCACTCCTCAGTCGGCAGCCTCCGTCGAACCGCCCGCCGACCGATCGTTCAACCCCATCGTGATCGTTGTCGCCGTCCTCGCATTGCTCGCGATCGTCGCTGCAATCCTCCTGTTCCGATAGGGGTGTCTGCGAGTTGGTGTAGCGATGGCCGGTCGGCACCAGCCCGATCTCGCGGCGACGCTGCTCATCACTTGGTGATTCCTGGCAGCAGAAACGCGACGCGGACAATCGTACGTCCGAATTCGATGCAGTCGTGTTGAACTTCACAAGCAACCGCAAACCCGATTCGCGAGTCTGAGGCGTAGTGGTTGTCGAGCCTGCCTCGCGATGGCGAGGTACGCTCGATCAGTGAGCGAAAAAATACTGTTGAGGAATCTCCTGATGCGCGCGAAGTCCGTCACCACTCTCATTCCAGCTCTCGTTGCGGCGTTTCTTGTCACACCCGTCCTCGGTCAGGCCGGCACTGCGGCTGGCGATCCTGCCGCCGCGGCTGCCGCACCCGCACCAGCGCCTCCCGATACGATCGACATCACGGCAGTGGTTGAGACTGTCCCCGTCCCTGTTGGTGGCGATGCAGCCGACGATCCTGCCATCTGGGTCAATCCCAAGGATTCGACGAAGAGTCTCGTGATCGGGACGAACAAGCAGCTTGGGCTGCACGTCTATGATCTCGCCGGCAACGAAGTGCAGATGCTCCGCGACGGAAAGCTCAACAACGTCGACCTGCGCGACGGATTCAGGCTTGGAAACCGTGTCGTCACCCTCGTGACCGCCGGCAATCGTTCAACGAATTCGATCTCGGTCTATGCGCTCGACGCCTCGACGATGCGGCTCGAGAACGTTGCCGCGCGAGTGATCGGCACGGCGCCAGCCTATGGTTCGTGCATGTACCGCAGCGAAAAGAGCGGAAAGCTCTACTACTTCCTCGCAAACAAGGTCGGCACGGTCGAGCAGTGGGAGCTCTTCGACAACGGCTCGAACAAGGTCGACGGCCGGCTAGTTCGCACGTTGAAGCTCGACAGCCAGCTCGAAGGCTGCGTGGCCGATGATGAGCTCGGAATTCTGTATGTTGGCGAAGAGGCGACCGGTGTCTGGAAGCTCGGCGCCGAGCCCGATGCCGGAGACAAGCGAACGCCGATGGCCATGGTCTCTGGTGGACGAATCACCTTCGACGTTGAAGGGCTTGCGATCGCGAAAACCGGAGCGCGCAAGGGATTCCTGATTGTCTCCAGTCAGGGAAACAACACATATGTCGTATTCCGTCGCGAAGGCGCGAATGAATACGTCCGCACCGTTCGCGTCGTTGACGGCATCAGCATCGACGGTACGTCGGACACGGACGGAATCGACGTTACGACTGCCGATCTCGGTGGAAAGTTCAGGCACGGTATGCTCGTCGTTCAGGATGGCTTCAACGACAAGGGCTTCCAGAACTTCAAGTTCGTGCCGCTCGAGAAGGTCCTCGGGGACCGATAGCGCGCCTCCCGGGAGGTGCGCGGATGAGTCGACAGGATTCTCGGGATACATCGAGGATTCACAGGAAGTTGAAGGACTCGAGGCGATTCTTGTCGCCGTCCTGGCATACCGTTCTCCGGAACGGCTACCCAACATTCACGATTCCTGTGAATCCTCCGAGAATCCTGAAATCCTGTCCACTCTCCCTCTCTCGCCAGCCAGCGGGTACAATTCGGCGGCATGCCGACCAACGTTACGTCGTTTGACATCGGACCCGTTCGCGCCGGCGGACCGGACCTCTTCCTCGTCGCCGGACCTTGCGTGATCGAGAGCGAGCGCCACGCGCGGTCGATGGCAGAACGGATCGCGCGGATCGCCGCGGACGCCGGAGTGCCATACGTCTTCAAGGCGTCGTTCGATAAGGCGAACCGTACTTCGATTTCGTCGTTCCGGGGTCCCGGCATCGAGGATGGACTGCGCATCCTGCAGTCGATCCAGCGCGACGTCGGTGTGCCGGTCCTGACCGATGTCCACGAAGTCTGGCAGGCCGAACGGGCCGGCGACGTCGTAGACGTACTCCAGATCCCCGCGTTTCTCTGCCGTCAGACGGATCTGCTGATCGCCGCGGCGAAAACAGGCCGGGCAGTGAACGTGAAGAAGGGGCAGTTCCTCGCGCCGTGGGACATGAAAAATGTCGTCGACAAGATGAGCGAGGCAGGCTGCGAGAGATTGTCGCTCACCGAGCGCGGGTCTTCATTCGGCTACAACGCGCTCGTCGTCGACATGCGCGGGTTTCCGATCATGCGCCGATTTGGCTGGCCAGTCGTCTATGACGTCACGCACAGCCTTCAGAAGCCGGGAGGTCTCGGCGGCGCCTCGGGCGGCGACTCTGAGTTCATCGAGTACCTTGCTCGCGCCGGCGTTGCGTGCGGTGTGGACGGCGTATTCATGGAAGTACACGACAACCCCGCCGCCGCGCTCAGCGACGGGCCGAACGCCCTGCCGCTCGAAAGACTGGCTCCGCTGCTCGACTCGCTCACCCGAATCCATCGAATTGCTCGAGAGGTTGCATGACCCGACCGATCCGTTGTCTGACCCGCGCGCTGGGAGCGTGCGCCTTCGCTGTGCTGCTCGCGTCTGCTGTCTCGGCGCAGGAAACCGACATCCGGAAATACGCACTGGACGTCCGGATCGAATCGGCTGCCCACGCGGCAACCGTACGGACGACGATGACCGTCTGGAATCCTACCGATGCGCCGAAGCGCAATCTGCAATTCCGGATCAACGGCAAGTCGGAAATCCGCTCGGTCACCTTTGGCGGCCAGCCAGCGACATTCGAAGCTCGGGAAGATCGTCGGCTCACGGGGCTCAAGGCGGTGTCCGTCACGCTGCCGTCGGCCATTGCCGGACGGGCCACCGGCGACATCGTGGTCGAGTCGCGCCTCGCGCTGGCGGCTGCAACCGGCGACGCGCTCATAGGTCCGGGCGAGACGGTGCTCCTCCCGTCGAGCATCTGGTTTCCCATGGTCTCGACGCCCTTCATTCAATACGGAGTGAATACCGCTCCATTCTCGGTCACCGTGACGGGACCGGACGGCGAGCGGGCGATCTCGGGGGGCACCGCGAACGGCCAGTCCTACATGCAGCCGCTCTACGGACTGCCTTTCGTCATCGCCAGCACCTTTGCTCCGCCCGTCGCCAGGACTGCAGGTCCTGTGGCGCTGGAGGTATGGATTCCAGACGGATCGTCGGCGGAGATGCGCGCGGGCGCTGACCGTCTGGCGGCCGACGCCGAGCGAATCATCGCCTTCTACTCTCGCGTCCTCGGACCTCCGCCAGCGTGTGTTTTCCGCATCGTTGCCAGCGATGGCGCCGCCGGCTTCTCGAGCTCGTCGGCGGTGGCGCTCGGTCGCCGTGTCTTTTCGCGGCCGCAAACCGACGCCGAGACTTTCGAGTTGCTGGCCGACTCGATAGCGCGAATCTGGACGGATGGCGCGGCGGCGTTGCGCGGTGCCACGCCCGGCTCGGCCGCCAACCGCCCGAACGGCGTGGCGGTCTTACGGGATGCACTTCCCCGCTACCTCGCGATCCTGGCTGCCGCAGACCGCTTCGGTCCAACCGCCGAAGCTCGCGCTTATGACCGGGCGCGCGTGGCCCTGCTGCGCCAGCGCGACGCTGCCCTGTCGGTGCAGCTGTCGCTCATAACCCCGATTGACGGGTCCTATCTCGGACTGATTTCAACGAAAGGTCCCATGGTCTTTCGGATCTTCGAGCGGGAGATCGGCCGAGAGAAGTTGCTCGCGGCGATCGCTTCCGCCATCGGTGCCGGTCGAACCTCCGGCTCTTTGACAGCCGACAATCTCAGAGCGGCCATGTCGACCGCGGCAGGTCGCGACATGACTCCGCTATTCAAGACCTGGCTCGACACCGCAGTCCTCCCGGACCTCATTGTCGGCATCCCACAGCAATCGGGCGGTGCCTGGACCAGCGCGGTCCGAAATCTGGGCACTGGCGACGTTCTGGTCGATGTCGTTGCGACGACCGAATCCGGCAAGCAGCTGCGCGTCCAGGCAACCGTCCCTTCGAACGGTTTCAGCACGGCTCGTTTCGAGACGTCCGAGCGAATCACGGCCGTTGAGATCGACCCCGAGCGTGTCATTCCCCAGGCCGGCTACGCCAACGATGCTCGTCCACCGCGGGCGGCTGCCGAGGAACTCTTCGCCGACGGTGTGGCGCACGTCCGAAAGAAGGAGTTCGCGGCCGCCGAGCCGCTGCTGCGGCAGGCCATTGCCGCCGATCCCCTCCACGACGGCGCGAAGGCGTGGCTTTCGAGGGCGCTGCTCGGGCTTGGCCGACCAGCCGATGCCGAGAAGGTTGCAATGGATGCGGTCGGCACCGAACCTGCGTCGCTCGAGGCGCTCTCGTGGTCGAACCTCGTGCTCGGTCAGGTTGCGATGGCGGCGAACCGTCCGAAGGACGCCGTGCCGTATTTTCAGAAGGCCATCGCGTTTGGAAACGAGTCGTCGGCGCTGAAGGCCTCTCGCGAAGCCCTCGCATCGGCGCGCCGCGCCTCCGGCGAAACGGCCGTTCTCGACGAGTCCGTCGTGAAGTTCTTTGCCGAGTTTGACCGGACGGTCAGCGCCGGCGTCAATACGCAGAAAGCCGAGCAGCTCGTCGACTCGCACCTGCTGCCCGAGTTCGTACGCGGACTCGTGACCAGCATAGCCCGTGTCTGGGTGACCGAAGTGCTCGCCACCGACACGCTCGGTCGTGACGAAGCGCTTGCCGACGTGAGGTTCACGACGGGTCCGGCGGATAAGCGCCTCACGGCAACGGCTGTTGTCCGACTTCGCAGGGCCGCCACAGGATGGAAGATCGTCGACGTGCAGATTCTCGAAACCGGGGAACCTGCCGCAGAAGGGTGACCCCGGCCCATGGGTCGAAACGCGTTCACGATTGGCTTCTTCGGTCTCGTTCTGGCGATCATCATCGGCCTGAACCTGCTCCTCGTGTCGCAGCCGGTATCCGAGGAAAACGAAGCAGACGGAAGCCGATCCTCCTACAAGGCCTCGCCGTTCGGAACGCTCGCCTTTCACGAGTTGCTCGTCGCGAAGGGCCATCGCGTCAGCCGGTTCGAACGTCCTTACACCGAGTTGGCCGACTCATCGATCAATACGCTCGTCATCGTTGCGCCGAACGCAGCGGTCGGAATGTCGGAACAGGAGATCACGGCGCTCGGCGACTGGATCGCGGACGGCGGTCGCGCAATCGTCATCGACCGGTTCGTGAACTTCTCGGTCGACGGCATGACCATTGAAACCGGAACGCAGGTCTCCGGAACGCCGCGTCCGGTGTCCGTGTCTCCGCTGACGACCGGAGTTCAGTCGCTGAAGATCACCGAATACGCCACCACCGTAGAAGACCTCGAGCAGACGGCCGTCGTTCACGTAGCGGCGAACGACCGCGCCATGCTCATCGACCGGCCTTACGGCGCCGGTCACATCATCGTCCTCACGGAAACGTACGTAGTTCAGAACAACGGCATTCGTGAAGCCGACAACCTCGCGCTCGCACTGAATCTGCTCGGCTCAACGGAAACGGCGGGCGCCATCGCGTTCGACGAATACCATCACGGCTTCGGCAGCATAGGTGGCAGCGGCGGAGGCGGGCTCCGCGGCTACATCGCCGGGACGCCGGTACCGTGGATCATTCTCCAGCTCGCCCTGCTCGGCCTCGTCATGGCATTGACCTTTGGCAGCCGCTTTGCAAGGCCGGTGCCGCTCAAGCGCGAGCGAAGGACGAGTGCCCTCGAGTTCGTTTCGTCAATGGCGAACATCCAGCGCCTCGCCAAGGCGTCGGATCTCGCGATCGAGAACATCTACGGACATTTCCGAAGGCGACTTTGTCGCTATGCCGGACTGCCGTCCAACACGATGACCGATTCGCTGGCAACGGTCGCCGCCGAGCGCGCTCAGATCGACCGCAGCGAGCTTCTCTCGGTCATGCGCCGCTGCGAAAATGCCCTCGCCATCAGGCCTCCGGAACCAGGGGACCTCGTCGACCTTATCTCGGACCTCCGCCGCGTCGAAGCCAAGCTCAAGCTGTAGACCGGCGCTCGATTGGAGCGCTTCCTTTCCGGATCATGCCGTACGCCTTCCCCCGTCTCGCCGCTCGACTACGGCAGCGGAGCCCCATCGATCAGATCGAGAACCGCATCGAGTCGATACGACCTCAGTGCGCCGAACAGCTCGTCGGCGAGCTCCGGGTCAATCTCGCGAATCTGCGGCACGGCACGCTTCGCGCGTTCGACGTCGCCTCGACCGAGCGCATCCGCCAGCTCCTCGAGTACCGGGCGAGGCAGCCTGGCGAAGCGCTCGCGCGACAGCGCTGAAGCATCGAGCGGTTCGGAAGTGAATCCGTCCTCCGGCTCGTAGTCGAATCGCAATCCGAGATGCTCCGCCAACGCGTCAACTATCGCGTCCGTCCGGAACGGCTTGGTCAGAAACGTGTCGCATCCCGAGTCGAGGATCTCCTGACGGTCCGTCATGTACGCGCTCGCCGTCAGGGCTGCGACAAAAGTCCGATGTGATCCAGCCGACTCCGCCTCGAGCGCTCGGATTGAGCGTGCGACCTCACGACCCGACATTTTCGGCATCCGGATGTCGAGAAAAAGCACGTGCGGCTGGAATCGCTTCCACTCCTCGACCGTCTCGAGTCCGTCGCCAGCCTCCCGGACCTTGAATCCCATTGGATCGAGCAACTGCACGAGCAGGAGTCGGTTCTCGCGCGTGTCGTCCGCCACCAGTACGCGAACGACGCCCTGGCCCGGCGAAAGTCCCAGTACCCTCGCCCGATGGCGCTGGACTTCGTTGGCGTCTCCCATCGGCAGTGGAACCGTCACCGTCAGCGTCGTGCCGGCGCCGAGCTCACTTCGAACGGACACATCGCCACCCATCAAATTCGCAAACTCTCGACTGATGGCCAGTCCAAGTCCGGTTCCCTCTCCGGAACGAACGCCGCTGTCGGTCTGGACAAAAGGCTCGAAGAGTTTCGGAATCTCGCCCTCGGCGATCCCGCAACCCGTGTCCTCGACCTCAAACGTCGCGACACCGCTTCGCCACGAAGCGCGCACGTGCACCGTACCCGTTTCGGTGAACTTCACTGCATTGCCGAGCAGGTTGATAAGAATCTGACGAAGCTTGACCTCGTCGCCACGAACGGCCTTCGGGACCGAGTCGTCTGCTTCGACTGAGAGATTGAGTCCCTTGCCTTCGACCCGCATTCGCATCATCTGGTCGAGGCTTCGCAGCATTTCCCGCAGGTCGAACGCCGTCGCGTTGAGCACCAGCTTGCCGGCCTCGATCTTCGACAGAGACAAGACGTCGTTGATGAGCGAGAGAAGGTGCTCACCGCTTCGCTGAATGATCGATAGCCGCGTGCGATCCACGTCCGTGCGAGCCGGCTCACGTTCCATCAGTTCGGCGAATCCGAGCACGGCATTCAACGGAGTCCGCAGCTCGTGCGACATGTTCGACAGGAACGTGCTCTTTGCGCGGCTTGCCTCGAGGGCGAGTTTCTCGGATTCGAGGGCCCGCTGCTCCGAGATCCTCAGCTGCTCGACGGTCCGTCCGAGCTCCGTAGTTCGCTCAACCACCGCGGCCTCGAGCTCGCGCGTTCGCGTTTCGAGGCGGCGAAGTCTGAGCTGCACCGTCAGGTAAAGCAGGCCACCAAAGAGGCCGAGCCAGAGAAGTATCGCCCACCAGGTTCGCCACCATGGCGTCGGCAGCACGAATCGAAACACCGCGCCCGTCTCGCTCCACACCCCGTCGTTGTTCGATGCCGAGACGTGAAACGTGTATTCGCCGGGCGACAGGCTGTTGTAGAAGGCGACGCGTCGCGTTCCGGCGTCGACCCAGTCGCGATCGTATCCCTCCAGCCGGTAGCGGAAGAGGACCCGGTCCGGTTCCACGAAGCTCAGGCCGTCGTAGCGGATCTCGAACTTGGAGCTCTCGGATGACAGCGTCGCGACGTTTCCGGGCTCGATCGTCTTGCCGTCAACGACGACACGGTCGATTGCGACTAAGGGAGCAATCGCATTCATCCGCAGGTCGCCCGGATCGATGAAAGCCAGACCGCCGACCGTCGGAATCACGATCTGCCCATTGGCTCGGCGCCAGCCGGCAGGTTGCGACGCCCCGTTGCACTGGTTGCTTCCCATGCCGTCGACACGTCCGTAAGCCTCGCTCGAGACCGATTCCAGAACTCCGTCGGCGACAGCCACGAGCTCCGCGCGAGCGACACGAAAAACGCCCTTGTTGCTGCTCAACCAGAACTGGCCGCGATCGTCCTCGAGGATCTGAAAGATCCGATTGTCGAACAGTCCCTGATCGACGGTCAGCTTCGCGATCGCGCCGTCGCGCATCCGATTGAGTCCGCCGCCCGTGCCGATCCACATGTCTCCGGCCGAATCCTCGTACATCGCGAAGACCGAGTCGTTCGCGAGACCATCCGCCGTCGTGACCGTAGTGATTCTCGACTCGGACGACCTCCGGGGATCGAAGACGCTGAGTCCGCCGCCGCCCGTTCCAATCCAGATGGCGCCGGACCGATCCCGTTTAAGAGCCCGCACGTCGTTTCGCGCGAGCCCGTCCTTCGACGAGAGATTCCGGATCGAACCATCCCGGCCAAGGATATCGACGCCGCCGCCCACCGTGCCGATCCAGATGTTGCCGTCGGCATCGTCGCAGATGGCATACACGACGTTGTTCGAGAGCCCGGACCCGGTGTTCCACGTCTTGAGCTGACCGTTCTTAAGCCGGGAAATCCCACCGCCGTTCATACCGATCCAGATCGCGCCGTCGCGGTCTTCGAAGAGTGACCGGACGAACACGTCGGGAAGGCCCTCCTTCGCCGCGAAAACGGTCACCGTGTCGCCAGAGAGACGGTTGACGCCGCCGCCATCGGTGCCGATCCAGACGTCTCCCCGCGAGTCTTCGAGCACGACGCGGATGTTGTTCTGAGACAACCCGTTGAGCGTCGTGAAGTTGACGATCTTCTCGTCCTTGAGCTGCGTCACGCCGCCGTTCGTTCCCACCCAGAGGCTTCCCTCGTGATCAAGCGTTAGGGACCGAACCGCGTCGTGGCTCATTCCCTGCCTTGCTGCGAGGTTCGTGAACTTGCCGTCCCGGAAGCGGCTGATCCCGGCACTCAGGGTACCAATCCAGATCGAACCACGTTTGTCGGGAAGGACCGACGAGATTAAGTCGCTCGCAAGTCCGTTGCGGGCAGCGGTGAAGACTTCAAGTTGACCTTCGTGAACCCGGACAACCCCGCTGCCGTTTGTCCCGATCCAGATCGATCCGTCGGGCGCTTCGGCGATCGCCGCCACCAGCGTGTTTCCGGGACCTTCTGGAAGTGCAAACGGAACGAAGCGCCCGTTCTCGCGGACGCAGACGCCCCCGCCTTCGGTTCCGATCCAGAGTCGGCCGGCGGAGTCTTCGCACAGGGATCGAACCGCGTTGCCGACAAGTCCGTCGGCCGTCGTGAATGACTCGAACGAAGTGCCATTCCAGCGGGCGAGCCCCGCATTCGTTCCGATCCAGAGCGACCCGTCATCAGCCGCCAGCAGCGCAAACACGAAATTGTCAGGCAATCCGTCCGCTGTGGTGAAGGTGGTGAACGTTCCACCCGCGTACCGCGTGAGGCCGCCGCTGAGCGTTCCAATCCAGAGCACCCCGTCGCGGTCCTCGACTAGCGACCGGATGGAGCTGCTTTTGAGTTGCGGCACCGATTTCGAATCAAAGATCGTGAAGCCCACGCCGTTGAATCGCACGACGCCTTCGTACGTGGCCATCCACAGATAGCCGTCGCGCGTCTGGAGGATCGCGCTCACCGTGCTTTGCGGCAGTTCGTCCTGCCAGACTGCCCGCCCGAAGTAGGAAAGCGGTCGCCCCGGATCGAGCGCAGGCACAACCAACGAGCCGGCGGCGACCAGGACTATGGCAACGACACCTAGCGCCCTGGCAAGCGCTGACAGGTAGGCATTGTGACGGTTCCGGACGGAGGGGCGCATATGGACGCGCTGAGGCTACCACGGACCACGAAAAATTCACGATTTGCCTGCGGTCGGCGCCCTTTCCGGGGCGCCATGGGCCCAACTTGACACTCCAAAAGAGCGGATGGTACGGTAAGCGTTCTGAATAGACCGTAAATCCTTGAGCCGGTTGGCGATTGCCTCTATGCGGAGAGCGAGAGACTTCACTTTCGACGACCGAAGCCGTGAGATCCTGACAACGGCGATACGTCTGTTCGTTGCCACGGGAGAGCCGGTCGGTTCACGTGCACTGTCGCGACTATCGCGAGAGGGCCTCTCGGCAGCGACGATCAGGAACATCGTCGCGGACCTGGAAGAGGCCGGGTATCTCTATCAGCCACACACGTCCGCCGGTCGTATTCCAACCGACAAGGGATATCGGTTTTACGTCGACAACCTCATCGGCCAGCTCAAGATCTCGAAGCACGACGAGGCGCGGATTCAGCGGGGACTTATTGACGAAGAGACGATGCTGCGACCCGAGTCGCTCATGGAGCGCACGTCACAGATGCTCTCGCAGGTCTCCGACAACGTCGGCGTCGTCGTCTCGCTTTCTCGACAGCAGGACTCGATCGAGCAGGTCGAATTCATCAAGCTCAACGACGGTCGCGTCCTGGCGGTGACTGTGCTCCGAGGCGGAGAGCTGCAGAACCGGATCTTCCGTCTCGACGAAGACATCTCGCAGACCGAGCTGGACCGCACGGCCCGCTACATGACCGAGAACTACCGAGGTCAGACGTTGACGGATATCCGTGAACATCTGCTGGCGCAGATGTCGGAAGAGCACGCGTTGTATGACCGTCTGCTTCAGACGGCCATTCTCGTGTGCGAGCGCGGTCTCGTCGACGACGGAGTGGCCGATGTCTACGTTGACGGCGCCTCGACGATCATCGAGAAGCCCGATTTCGCCGACACCGAGCGCATGCGTTCCCTGTTCCGGATGTTCGAGGAAAAGAGCCGGCTCGTGAAGCTCCTCGATCAATGCCTGACGGCTCCACTGCACGGTGGCGTCCACATTCAGATCGGCGCCGAGACACGGACTCCGTGGCTGCGGGACTGCGCAATCATCGCGTCACCATTGCACGTTGGAGACCGTGTGATCGGCGGCATCGGTGTTGTCGGACCGTCCCGGATGGAGTACGCTCGGGTGATCGGAATAGTCGATTACGTCGCAAAGCTCTTCGAGCGAACCCTGCTCGACAGCCGCAACATCGCCGTGCGGTAGTGTCATGCCCCCGCCGCCGGAGCGATGGTCGGAAAGATACCCTTGACGGTACGACCCTGAAGTTCAAGGACACACAGACACGAAATGTCCGATCAGTTCAAACACTCGCCCATCAACATACCGATCGCATCAGGAGATGACGACGTTGCGACCGATTCGGCGGACGTCATCGAGATCGACGGTGACGACCTCGTGTACGACCCGGATGACTTGATCGTTGACGATGAGGCCGACATCGAAGTCGAGGTCGCGCCGGAGTCCGAGTCCGACGATCCGGTTTCGCGAAGGCCGACAGTCACCGAGTCCATCGATCCGTACATCCCACCCCCGGCCAGCGCCGAGGCGGAGGCCGTTCAGGCAGACAGCGCTTACGACAACGCTATCGATGCGACCGAGGTCGACTCAGATGACGGCGTTCTAGCGGCCGCTGCCATCGCCGACGACGGCGCGATCGAGGCCGATGTCGACGATGCGCCTGGCGTGACGGCTGGCGGCGAGACGACGACTGTCTCGAAGCAGGCGGTCATCGACCTCATGCAGGAGCTCCGACAGAAGTCTGAATCCATTTCGCGTCTGTCGGAAGAGCGAACGGATCTCTACGACAAGCTGCTTCGGAAGCAGGCCGAGTTCGAGAACTTCCGAAAGCGCGGTGAGCGCGAGATGCAGGAGGCTTACGTCCGCGCACGCGCCGACCTGCTCTCGGACCTGCTGCCTGTACTCGACAATTTCGACCTGGCCGTTCAGCACGCCGACACATCGAATCCGGACGCAGTGCGCGAAGGCGTTCACCTGATTCACAAACAGCTTTTCGATTCGCTGTTCCGACTCGGGCTCGAACCGATCGAGGCCGACGGACAGCCGTTCGACCCGGAACTGCATGAAGCGGTCGCCACCGAGCCGACCGATGAAGCGCCAGACCACACGGTCCTCATCGTGTTGCAGCGCGGATACAGGCTCGGAGACCGGTTATTGAGGCCGGCGCGTGTCAAAGTTGCGGTGACGCCGTAAGCTCGGCCCACCCTGGAGGATGAGAACTGCATGGGCAAGGTGATTGGCATCGATCTCGGTACGACGAACTCCTGCGTCGCAGTGATGGAGGGCGGCGTCACCCAGATCATTCCCAACAAGGAAGGCGGCCGCACGACGCCATCGGTCGTCGCCTTCACCGAAAAGGGCGAGAGGCTCGTCGGTCAGATCGCCAAGCGTCAGGCGATCACGAACGCCTCGAATACGATCTATGCGGCGAAGCGGCTCATCGGGCGCAAGTACAATTCGCCCGAGGTCCAGCGCGCCCAGGATCTCTGTCCGTACGAAATCACCGAAGCCTCCAACGGCGACTGTCGGATTCGGGTCAGATCACGCGACTACAGTCCGCCCGAGATCTCGGCAATCCTCCTGCAGCGCCTCAAGGCCGCGGCCGAGGACTTTCTCGGCGACGAGGTGATCGAGGCCATCATCACGGTTCCCGCCTACTTCGACGACATTCAGCGACAGGCGACGAAGGATGCGGGCAAGATCGCGGGTCTCAACGTCCAGCGCATCATCAACGAGCCGACGGCGGCGGCACTCGCGTACGGTCTCGGCAAGAAAGAGACCGAGAAGGTAGCGGTCTTCGATCTTGGCGGCGGCACGTTCGATATCTCGGTGCTCGAGATGAACGATGGCGTCTTCGAGGTGCTCGCGACGTGTGGCGACAGCTTCCTCGGTGGCGAGGACTTTGACCAGCGGATCATCGACTGGATGGTGCAGGAGTTCAAGACCGAGACGAACATCGATCTGCGACAGGATCGTCTTGCGCTGCAGCGACTGAAGGAAGCTGCCGAGCGGGCGAAGTGCGAGTTGTCGACGGCGACCGAATCGCACATCAACCTGCCCTTCATCTCGGCAGATGCTTCCGGGCCGAAGCACTTCAACAAGACGCTCACGCGAGCGAAATTCGAAGAGCTCGTCACGGACCTCGTCGAGCGCACGGTCGAGCCGTGCGAGAAGGCGCTGTGGGACGCAAAACTTCAGTCAAACGACATCGACAAGGTATTGCTCGTCGGAGGCCAGACTCGCTCACCGATCATCGTTCGTCGCGTTCGAGAGATCTTCAACAAGGAACCGTCGAGCGAGATCAACCCCGACGAAGTCGTCGCCATCGGAGCAGCCATCCAGGGCGGCGTACTTACCGGTGAAGTGAAGGATCTCGTCCTGCTCGACGTCATTCCTCTCTCGCTGGGCATCGAGACTCGCGGCGGACTCTTCACGAAGATCCTGGAGCGCAACGCGACGATTCCGACGAAGAAGGCGTTGACCTTCACGACCGTTGCCGACAATCAGTCGGCAGTCGAAGTGCACGTGCTTCAAGGCGAGCGAGAGATCTCTGCCGGCAACCGCTCGCTCGCGCGATTCGAGCTCGTTGGCATTCCTCAGGCGCCGCGTGGCATTCCCCAGATCGAGGTCAGCTTCGAAGTCGATGCCGACGGAATCGTCTCGGTGTCGGCGAAGGACAAGATGACCGGGCTCGAGCAGGCGATGAAGATCACGCCCTCGTCGGGCCTCTCGGCAACCGAGATCTACGACCTGATGGAAGAAGCGCAGCGCAACTCGGACGCCGACCGTCAGATGAAGCAGATCATCCTCTCGAGGAATCGGCTCGAAGGACTGCTGCAGAATTCGCAGCGCTCGTTCAGCGAGTTTGGCTGGATGCTCTCGGCTCAGGATCAGGAGATCGTCCGCAACGCGCTCGAGAAGGCGCACGCGGCGTGCGCGAGCGAGGATGGCGACGCCATACGAGCCGCCCTCGAGACGCTCGAGCACTCAGCCAGGATGATCACGGATGCGATGTTCAAACCGGCCTCGGTCTCGAAGCCGGACGATGACGATGGCGTGATCGAGGAGGGCGGCACCAAGGCGCTGCCGGAGTCGACATAGCCGCCGCCCATCCGTCGAGTTTCGCGAAGGCGCAAATCGAGAGGTCATCGTTTGCGCCTTTGACGTGTGGAACGGCTTCGAGAGTGTGTCGCTTCCCCTATTGGTTCTGATGGAGATCGAGAATTCGTGAGCAGCAAACGCGACTACTACGAGGTCCTCAACGTCACACGGACGGCGACCGACCGCGAGATCAAGAGTGCCTACCGGAAACTTGCGGTGAAGTTTCACCCGGACAAGAACCCCGGAGACTCCGCGGCCGAGGAACTGTTCAAGGAAGCCGCCGAGGCATATGCCGTTCTGAGTGACCCGGACCAGCGCGCTCGCTACGACCAGTACGGGCACGCGGGATTGCGCCAGACGGCGCCGGACTTCTCGGGTGCGGGATTCGCCGGTTTCGAGGACATCCTCGGCGACATCTTCGGAGACATTTTCGGTTCGGCGCGCAAGCGATCGACCGTGCGTCGCGGAGCGGACCTGCGGTACGACCTCGAGATCAGTCTCGAGGAGGTTCTCACGGGTACATCCCGGTCGATTCAGATTCCACGGCTCGAAACGTGCGAAACGTGTACCGGAGCCGGAACGGCCGAAGGCTCGAATCCAATTCCCTGCCCGACGTGCGGCGGATTTGGCCAGGTTCGATATCAGCAGGGGTTCTTTTCGGTCAGCCGGACGTGCAATCACTGCCGCGGCACCGGGAAGATCATCGAGAATCCCTGTCAGGACTGCCGGGGGGAAGGACGAATCGAGCGCGAGCGGACGATCGAGGTCAACATTCCGGCCGGAATCGATTCGGGGTCGCGGATCCGGCATCGTGGAGAAGGTGAAGCCGGGGCAGGAGCCGGCCCGGCGGGCGATCTCTACGTCGTCGTCCACGTTGCGGACCATCCTCATTTCGAGCGGCAGGACACGAATCTCTACACGACGGCCCCGGTGTCGTTTGGCCAGGCGGCGCTCGGTGCCGAGATCGTCGTGCCAACACTCGACGGCACGCAAACGCTTGCCATCCCCGAGGGCACGCAGACCGGGTCGGTCTTTCGCCTGAAGGGCCAGGGGTTGCCGGTCCGTGGGGGACGTGGGCGCGGTGACCTGTACGTGGCCGTCACGGTTGTCACGCCGACAGGACTGAATCGCGAGCAACGGAAGATCCTCGAAGAGCTCTCTCGCATCGAGTCACCGGCGTCGCCTGCGGCCGACGACGAGAAGGGACTGTTCGACAAGGTCAAGGACATGTTCTCGTAGATCGTCGCCTCGTTTGACCCAGAACCCCGAGCGCAGCGAGGCGGCGCCTGTGGTCTCTCACATCGTTTTGACCGGCCGTGAGATCAGGCTACGGTTGACCCAGAACCCCGAGCGAAGCGAGGGGCCGACTGTAGCCTCAACCGACCGTAAGGTCCAAAGTCGGCCCCTCGCTGCGCTCGGGGTTCTGGGTCAACAGCGGCCTGATCTCACGGCCCGTCGCCTCGAACGCCGCTACTCGTCGACCTCGATGGCGCTCTGGCGCTTCTTCGTCTCGGTGATCTCGCGGTCGCCCTCGACAACCGAAGTCAGTACGAACGTTGCCGTCCCCTTCGGCGACTTCATCACGGCCTTCACCGGAATCCGCTTCGAGTCGTCCGTGAACCAGATGTGAAGTTCTCCATCCCGGCGGACGAATCGCCCGCCGAAGATCCGGGCATCCACTCGGAGCGTGTCGTACTTCCGACCCTCGACCTCGATCTTCTCTTTCCCGATCAACGCGACGCCCACGTCGTAGGTCTGGCCACGGTCGCTGATAGGAAATCGTACTTCCCTGCCAGCGTTCTTCAGTTTTCGCGTCCGAGCAAAATAGAGCGCCGAGACCACGTCCTGAACCCACGGTCGCGTCGGCTGCTCGATCGACGTGCCAACATCACTCGGCGCCGCCGGATTGCGAACGTTGAATCGGACCTTTGCCGCGTTGCGGTCGAAGAGCGCTTCCTCGAACGATCGGACGTCGTTTTCGTGAAGGACCTTGATCGACGAGTAGATGAACAGATCGTTGCGGTCCGCCAGCGTCGTGAACGTGTCGTTGATCTTCACGCCAAACAGGCTGGCCAGTGCACCGCGCGACACGGCATTCACCTCGAACTTGATGTGCTCATCACTGCCATTGGCCGCTCCGACAACGAAGGTCAGCTCGCCGACGTTGGCCGAAATCGGAAACCGAGAGAACTTGACGTCGTAGGTCAACCGCTCGCCATAGCGAAACGGCAACGGATGGCGCAGGCCGAACGACCGGGACTTCGGAGCCTTCGTCGTTGCGTCGGAGCCTTCCGATCGCGCAAACACCGGAGCCGTCGAAACGACAGCGAGGGTCAGCGCAACCGATAACAACCGTCCAGCAAAACCTCTCGATCTCGTCGTCATGGCATCACCACCATCTTTGCCGCCAGGATTCCGAAGACGGTTAACAGCCCGATCGCTGCCCGATACTCACGATAGCGCAGGTACAACGAGGCATCAAACCGGACTTTTCCGGCAGCCGCGGAGCATCCCGGCGTCAGCCGGGGCGCAAAGAGCGGCACGGCTCGGGCCCAGTCGTCATAGGCTTCAGGAAACAGAGTGCGCATTGTCTCGACCTCCGCAATCATCACCGGGACATAGACTACGAGATAGGCCGCTGCTATCGCGATCGCCAGCCACCAAACTCCGCCGGCCATCGCGACGCCCGCCACGAGCAGAAACGTCCCGAGGTAGAGCGGGTTGAGCGTGTGCGCGTAGGGTCCGGATGTCGTGAGTTCAGCCATTTTTCGCAGGTGACCGCTGGCCCACGCCCGAATCAGGAGCCCGACGGCCGCAATGACCGCTCCGGAAAAGAGGCTGATGAGCGTCGGCTTCGCAAACACGAGGAACAACGGTGCAAGCACGAACCCGAGGGGTACGCGCATCCGTTGGGCCAGTCGTCTGAGGTCGGCCGCGGTCACGTCGTTTGAAGCCTTGCGTCGACGAGTCGTTGTACCGCTTCCACGGGAATCTGCAGGCGGAGACACTTGTCGCACGAACGGCGATAACAGTCCGTCCGACAATCGATGTCGCTCCGCCCGATAGTCCGGTCGCGCGGATCGAATGGCCGATTCCGCAGGGGACTCGTCGGACCGTAGAGTCCGACGATCGGCGCGCCGGCAGCCGCGGCGAGATGCAGCGGCCCCGTGTCTCCGCCGACGAAGACCTTTGCCTTTCGGGCAAGCGCGACGAACTCGACGAGCGAGCAACGAAACGGAATCGCATTCCCGGTCGTGCTTGCAGCCGCCACCTCGCCGGCAAGCTCGTCTTCGCCCGGTCCGTACGTAACGAGCGACACCACACCCTGCGACGCCCGAATCGAATCGGCGAGCCTGCCGAACGACGCCGCCGGCCAGAGCTTCGTCGGCCACCCGCCTCCGGGATTCAGGATGGCGTAGCCGTCTGCGGGAGCCTGGGCCTCCATTGCGTCGACCGCGGCGTCAGGAACCTCGATCGGAAAGTCATAGTCGCCTGCCGCCTCAACGCCGAGCGCGCGAACGAGCTCGATGTTCTTCTCGATAATGTGTCCGCGGTCGTCAACCGGCACCTGCTCGGTCAGAAACACGCGACTCGCCGGCTCGCGAAGCGCTTCGCTCGAGAATCCGATTCGTCTCGGCGCGCCTGAGGCCAGCGCGACGAAGCCGCTCTTGATGAGTCCCTGGAAGTCGATAGCCACATCGACCGGTTCGCTCCGCAAACTCGAGAGTCGTGAACGAAGCGCCTTCTGAGTCTCGAGCCGAAGAAGGCTCTTGCGCCAGGATCGGGTGTCAATCTCGATGAGCCGGTCGATCACGGGCGAGTCGCGCAGGATTGCGGCGGCAGCCCGCTCGACAACCCACGAGATCCGGACGTCGGGAATTTCGCGACGGAGCGCGGCGACAGCCGGCAGCGTGTGGACGACATCGCCAATCGCACTGAGTTTGACGATCAGTACGTGCACGATCAGCCTTTCATTCGCTCGAGGACTTCGCTCGTCGAATGGTCCTTCGGGTCGCCGACGATCGCCACGCGACCTCCGTACTCAGCGACGATAGCCCGCTCGGGAACGGTCTCTGTCGTGTAGTCGGTTCCCTTGGCGTGGACGTCCGGGTGAATTGCGCGCAATACCGGCTCGACCGTCAGCGTTTCGAAGATCGTCACGAAGGCAACACCTTCGATTGCAGCGAGAATCTCGGCGCGTTCCGTCGCCGGCATCACTGGACGCCCGTCGCCCTTAAGCTGCCTTACAGCGTCATCGCCGTTGACTGCGACGACCAGGATATCGCCCTCGGCACGGGCACCCTGCAGGTAACGCACGTGACCGACGTGCAGCACGTCGAAACATCCGTTGGCGAGAACGATCTTCTCACCCCGGGCGCGGAGTGCTTCCACCTCCGACGCTAATTCGTCGAGTGCGATCGTTCTTCCCATCGATCCCCCGTCCGCGCAGCCGTCTCGATCGCCGTTCTTCTACAGCGGAATGAAGTACATCACCCATCCGATGACGAGCCCGACGAAGATGAACGCGGCAAAGACCTTCACACCGTACAGCGCCTTGGCGCGGACGTCGTGTCGCTCCGAATCGATCACCGCCATCACGGTGGCGACGACGGCGGCAAAAAGAGCCATCACGAGAAGATGCACGCTAGGGCTTCCTCCCGACCGCCACATCGTATGCGTCGAGCGCCGCGAGGTAGTTCAACAGTCCGACGACGTGGAGCAGGCTCGTGCCGTATTCATAGGTCGGATTCTTGGCGGCGACGTCGATGCCGACGTGGGCAAGCAGACACCCGAGATAGAGCAATCCGGATCCGGCGTCGGCGAACACGAAGAAGAAGGAAAGCCGGTTCTCAAGGTCGATGGTCGCGAGCCGCCCGTGCAGCAGGATGCCGAGCGTGAATCCGCCGACAAGAACGACCGCGAGCAGGGCGCCTCGCCGGAATCGACCGGACAGGACGTGCCCAGCGCCCGGAAAGAGCAACGCGACGACGAACGCCACGACGCCCTTCGGCGACAGGCCCGCATCAGTCGCGGACTCTGCGACGTGCGGACTGCCACCGGTCTCCTGCTGAACGTCCAAGTAGCGCCTCCCGGGAACCCATTAATTCGCGAACGGGCATTCTAGGAGCGTCCCGGGGTTCCCGCAACCCCGACGGACGCGGACGAAGCCGCTGCGCGGCCGCAGAGGACAGTCCCGCGAGCCGTCCGGTCGACCGACGACGCTCGACGGCATGACGCCGGTTGGACGGACGACACGACGCGGGCGTGCTTGCCCGCCGCTCCCGCTGCGGCAACGGGACTGTGACCCTGCCGTTCGACGTGATTCTTGACGGCCTCCGACGGTGTTGCTACGGTGTTGACGGCCACAATGAACTGGCAATCCCATCGAAAATCCGAGCGTATCCACATTGCAGTTTCGGTTCGAATCTCCGGACTGGATCTACTCGGGCATCCGTTCGATCGTGAGGCGTGGACCCTCGACGTGAGCGGCGCGGGAGCCTCGCTGCACATCCCCGACGACCTCCACATCACGCGCCGGCTCCACGTGACGTCACGCGACTATCAGTTTGTCGCCGATGCAGACGTCGACGTGGTCTGGGAGCGCCGTTCTCCGCAGCGGGCTGTCGGAGTTCGCGTCCTGCCTGGAACTCCCGCGACCAGGTGGGAGGCACGCTGAATAAATCCGTCCTCCACGCCCCCGCCTGGAGCCACGCGTGACGCACCAACCACTGAAAGTCCTGATCGTCGAGGCAGACGGTTCTGCGGCGGAATCGTGCCGCGAGGCCATCTGCCGGGCCTTGCCGGCCGCGCACGTCGACGTCTCGCCGTCGGACGGATCCGCGATGACGAGGCTCGAGCGCATGGCGCGTTCGGGGACGCCGCAGCCGCTATACGATGCCGTGGTCGTCAACGTCGAGTCCGCGACCAATCGGCCGGTGGCGCTTCTGGAGGAGCTTGCGCAGATTCTGCCTGGCACTCCTGTCCTCGCCATCCGGACCCTCGAGCCGCCACCCGCCGGACTGGACCCGATCACCGCGTGGACGGCCGAGGTCGTCCGGGCGACGCCCGGGTATCCGCCTCATCTCGCAGTGATTCTTCGGTTGCACATCGAGCAGCGAAGACTGCTCGCCGAGATCGAGCGACAGCGGATCGAGCTCGTCGACCAGGCATCTCGCGATGACCTGACCGCTCTCGCCAACCGGTCCCGGTTCAACGAGACGGTTGAGAACGAGATCGCGCGCGCTCTCCGCTTCCACCGCCCGCTGACACTGGTCTCACTCAACATCGACGGAATGAAGCTCATCAACGACACCCACGGCTATTCGGCAGGTGATGCGGCGCTGCTTCACGTGGCGAATTGCCTTCGCGGGGAGGTCCGCCGATTCGAGATCGCCGCGAGAACCGGCGGTGACACGTTCGCGGTCCTGCTCGTGGACACGAATTTCGACGGCGGCCGTCAAGTCGCCGAGAAGCTCCGGCGCAGGATTGCCGAGGCTCCGATACGGTCCGTCGGCGTGGTCACCGTGAGCATCGGAGTTGCGGCATTGCCGGCACACGCGGAATCCTCGAACGGTTTGATCCGGATTGCCGACGAAGCCGTTTTCGAAGCTCAGTCGAAGGGACGAAATCGAGTAGTCGTCAGCCGCAACCTGCGCAGAGAACGGTCCGGCGAGCGTCAGCCAATACGCTTCAAGGTTGTCGTCGAGGGCACCGACAACCACGGTGAATCATTCAGCGAAGAGACCGAGACAGAGCTCGTGAGCCGGTATGGGGCTCGCGTCTTTCTGGGGCACGCACTTTCGGCTGGCGAGACGATCCGAATACGAACGCCCTTCCACGACCGTATGCTCACGGCACAGGTGACGGCGTGCTACAAGGGGCTGGACAATCGGATGCGCGCGGGCTTCAAGCTCCTGGATCCCCCGAAGTGGGGAACGTAGCGAAAGGCAGTCACCCTTTGTGGCCTCTGTGACTCTGTGTCTCCGTACCTCTGTGTGCGTAGCTCTTCATCGGTTCAAGAGCTTCGCGCGTAGAGCCACGGAGTCACAGAGCTCACGGAGTTCCTATGACCCCGTCCAGCACCGCCGCCGCAAACAACGGGATCATGATCTCGTGATGGCCGGTGAGGGCAAATCCGCGCCCGGATCCCGCCTTCGGTCGCCGGACGACTTGCGTTAACGGCCGGTAATGCTGGATGAAGTCGAAATTCGCCGTCGAGAACCCCTCGAGACGCTGGCGATTGCGCACGACGGTAACGGCCTTCAGAAATACCTCGGGAAGGATTACCGCCGAGCCGAAATTGAGGTAGACACCGCCGCCGTCGAGTCCGGCGACGATCGAGCAGAGCAATCGGAAATCCCGCACTGAGGTCGCACCGATTGCCGCACCGTCGACGTTCGGATGAATGTGCGGAATGTCGTTGCCGAGGGCAACGTGCACCGTAACCGGGACGCGACCGACGTAAGCCTCGTGGAGCATCGAGACACCCGCATTCGGCGGTTTCAGCTCGACGATGGCCCGACCGACCGCTTCCCCTAGTCCGATATCGTCCGCGGCACCGCTGGTAGCGGCCGCGTTCAAAACTCGGCCGGTCTCCTCCGCAGCACCAAAACTCCCGGAACCGAGCGTGGCGTCGACGTCCTCCGAGGTTCCCCCGTTGACCGCGACCTCGAAATCGTGCACGAGGCACGATCCGTTCATGGCAAATGACGTGATGAACCCGCGACGCATGAGGTCAATGAGCACGGGACCACATCCCGTCTTGATGACGTGGCCGCCGAGTCCGGCAATCACAGGCAACCCCCGCGTACGCGCACTGCGAACCAGCCCGGCCAGCTCGAGCAGGTCGCTGGCTGCCAGGACCTTGGGCAACCCGGACAGGAATTCGCGAACCGTCCCCGCTTCGAAAGGCGCAGCAAAGTCGGCAACCGTCACCTTGCAGGGACGTGACGCCAGCGGATAGGTCTTCAGACCGGACAGATCGAACGGTTCGATATCGTAGTGTGACATGCGCGAAAGAAGGTGCCGAGGCGCGGAGAAAATCCCCTGTCAGTCGCCCGCGTTGGCCGCGTCGGCTTCCGAGTCGCCGAACATCGTCTCTTCGACGAGCTGGCACAGGATGTGCCCGATGAGGATGTGCGTTTCCTGAATGCGCGCCGTTTCTTCGTGCCGGACGATGAGAGGGATGTCAACGATCTCAGCCGCGCGGCCGCCGTCGCGCCCGAGGAAGCCGATGGTGTGCATGTTCTGGTAACGGGCCGCCTCGAGTCCCTTGACGACATTCGGCGAGTTCCCGGACGTCGAGATGCCGATTGCGACATCGCCACGCCGGCCGAGTGCCTGAACCTGCCGATCGAAGACATGAATGAACGAAGAGTCGTTCGCGATCGACGTGAGAATCGAGCCGTCGGTCGTCAGTGAAATGGCCGGCAGCCCCTTTCGATTCTTGTTCATGAACACGTTCACGAGCTCGCCTGCGATGTGCTGGGCATCGCACGCCGAGCCGCCGTTGCCGAACAGCAGGAGCTTGTTGCCCGCCCGGAGAGCGTCGATGATGAGCTGCGCCGCGCGCTCGACCTCGCGCACGTGGTTCGAGAAGAATACGACCTTCGTGTTCAGGCTTTCGTGGACGATCGCGTCGATTCGCTCGTAGACGTCGTCTTCGGTCCCGCCCGGTGGTCGCTTGAGTGTCTTCACGCGGATCTCCGGTGCCGTCGAGGCTCGAGAACGGACCGAAGAGCCTGACCCGTGTAGGACTTCCGGCTCTTCACGACGGTCTCTGGGCTACCCTCGGCAACGACGCGGCCCCCGCCTTCGCCACCTTCCGGACCGAGATCGATGATCCAGTCCGCGGTCTTGATGACATCGAGGTTGTGCTCGATGACGAGGACCGTGTTGCCCATATCCACTAGGCGGTGCAAGACTTCCAGCAATCGGCGCACATCTTCGAAGTGCAGTCCGGTCGTTGGTTCGTCGAGAATGTAGAAGGTCCGGCCCGTCGCCCGTTTCGAGAGTTCCTTGCCGAGCTTGAGGCGCTGCGCTTCGCCGCCGGAGAGCGTCGTCGCCGACTGGCCGAGCTTGATGTATCCGAGGCCGACGTCGATGAGCGTCCGCAGCTTTCGCTCGACCTGCGGAATATTCTCGAGCAGGACGAGCGCGTCTTCCACCGTCATGTCGAGCAGCTCGGAAATCGACTTGCCCTTGTATCGAACCGCCAGGGTCTCTCTGTTGTAGCGAGCGCCGCGACACGCGTCGCACAGGACGTAGACGTCCGGCAGGAAGCTCATCTCGATTCGCCGGAGCCCGTCTCCCTGACAGGTCTCGCACCGGCCGCCCTTCACGTTGAACGAGAATCGTCCAGGCATGTAGCCGCGCTCGCGCGACTCCGGCAGCGATGCATAGAGCTCGCGGATGGGCGCGAAGAGGCCCGTGTACGTCGATGGATTCGATCTCGGAGTCCGCCCGATGGGCGACTGGTCGATTTCGATGACCTTGTCGATGAGCTCGAGCCCCTCGAGCGAACGATGCTCACCGGGCGTCACGGCCGACCGGTAGAGTGTTCTGGCCATCGAGCGATAAAGGATTTCGTTGACGAGCGTCGACTTGCCACTGCCCGAAACGCCCGTGACCGCGATGAACGACGCGAGCGGAAACTCGACGTCGATGTTCTTGAGATTGTTGGCTTTTGCACCGAGCACCCTGACGACTTTGCCGTTTCGCGGTCGCCGGACTCTCGGAACGGATACCGCGCTCGTTCCGGCGAGGTACCGGCCCGTCACCGAGTCGGGGTTTTCGGCAACCTCGTCCGGAGTCCCGGAAGCGACAACCTCGCCACCCTCCGTGCCGGCGCCGGGCCCCAGGTCGATGACGTGGTTGGCGCGACGGATCGTTTCTTCGTCGTGCTCGACGACGAGCACGGTGTTTCCGAGGTCGCGGAGTTCCTCCAGGGTGTTGATCAGCTTCAGGTTGTCGCGTGGGTGAAGTCCGATCGACGGCTCATCGAGCACGTAGAGCACGCCGCGCAGCTGCGAGCCGATCTGCGTCGCTAGCCGGATTCGTTGACCTTCTCCGCCCGACAGGGTCGCCGAGCCTCGATCGAGCGAGAGGTATCCGAGCCCGACCCGAGTCAGAAACGCCAGCCGATCCCGAATCTCGCGCAGCACCAGTCCGGCGATCTTGTGCTCTCGATCCGTCAGGCGAATGCCGGCGAACGCTTCGACCGCCTGGTCGATTGGAAGGGCCGTATAGTCGGCAACGGACCGTCCGTTGACGCGCACCGCAAGCGACTCGCGACGCAGCCGGCTTCCGTGACAGACGAGGCACGAGACCGGTGACATCAGTTCCTCGATGCCTTCGAGGACCTTCTCGTTTCGAGCCTCGTCACGCTGCTGCTTGAAGTAATTCGTAGCGCCAGCCCAGACGTGGTTGTAGGTCTGCCGTCCGTGCTTGAGCTTCAGCTTCTCGGACTGACCCCGAAAGAACGCATCGCGGACCTTCGGCGTGAGCGATTCGAAGGGTGACGATTCCGGCAGACCCTGCGCAGCGGCGATGGCCACGAGCACGCCTCGCAGGTAGGTGTTCATCGACCGGTCGAACGGCGCCAGGTCGAGCTCGGCAAGCGTCACGGCCTCGTCGGAAACGAGTTTGACCGGGTCGATCTCCCACGTGGTGCCGATGCCCTTGCAGTTGGGGCAAGCGCCGTAGGCACTGTTGAACGAGAACGAACGCGGTTCGAGGGACGGAATCGAAATTCCGCATTCGGCGCAAGCCTGTCGCTCCGAGTAGAGGCGTTCCTCGCCGTCCACGACGGATACGAGCACCAGACCGCCGGTCAATTTTGCGGCGGTGCGAACGCTCTCTTCGAGGCGCTGCGCGACGCCCGCTCGCACGAGCAGGCGATCGACCACGAGCTCGATCGAGTGGTTTCGACGCTTGTCGAGCGTGATCTCTTCGTCGAGAAATCGCACTTCGCCGTCGATCCGGACGCGTTCGAACCCGGCCCGCGAGAGCTTGTCGAGTTCCTTTCGAAACTCGCCCTTCCGGCCACGCACGACCGGAGCGAGGATCATTACGCGTTCGCCTTCGGGCAAGTCCTTGATTGCGCTGACGATCTGGTCGATCGACTGTCTCGTGATGGGCCGGTCGCATTGGGGACAATGCGGTTGGCCAATCGACGAGAAGAGCAGTCGCAAGTAGTCGTAGATCTCCGTTACGGTGCCGACCGTTGAACGGGGGCTTCGGCTGATCGTCTTCTGCTCGATGGAGATAGCGGGACTGAGGCCCTCGATCGAATCGACGTCGGGCTTCTCTAGCTGGTCGAGGAACTGGCGGGCGTAAGCGGAGAGAGACTCGACGTACCGGCGTTGGCCTTCTGCGTAAACCGTGTCGAAGGCGAGCGACGACTTTCCCGAGCCGCTGAGGCCCGTGACGACCGTCAACGAATGCCTGGGGATGTCGAGGTTGATGTTCTTGAGGTTGTGCTGACGAGCCCCTCGTATCTTGATTGTCGTGAAAGCCATTCCCACCAGCCCACAGTCCGGAATTCCGCTGATCGTCGAACCCGTGATTGTAGCCGTCGGCCGTCCAGCCGTGTCAAGGTGGCGCGAGAGAGCAAAATCGCCACAGCTCGTGCAATGCGCGAAGCGCATTGGAGTGCGGCGTGAATCGCCGCTCGAACGTGACTGATGGACGAATCCAGCGGCGCTTCCGCCGCAGCGCTTCGCGCAAGATCAAAAAAAACCGGCCGCCGCGCTTGCGGCGACCGGATTAGCTTTCAACCCTCGCTTTACCGTCACTCAGGAGAAGACAGAAACAACTGCACCATCACCATCAACCAAGTCGTCGTCGAAGCTGTTCAACCGACGGAACGTCGGGAACGGCCTCTCCATTCAAGTCCTCGGTAGCAAAACTCTCAAACATTCCAATGAGCGTGCATTCGAGATCACGCTCGGATGACACGAAGAGAACGGGTCGGTGACCCAATTCGGCCCGACGTCCAAGCAACTCCTCAAACAGGTCAACCACATCGAAGCGCTGGCGTTTCTCTCGATCGGCGCGCGCGTCGGCGGTTCGATCGCGTCGTTCCGTGACTCCGCTGAACTCTGCCGTATTCATCATCGCGCTGCCCCCCTTTCCGGCGTTACCGCCGCTGTCATCCACGCGCTAATGGCTTGCAATACGCGTGCCGCAACTGGCCGGTTCAAAATTCTTTCGGTACTGACCGGAATCGTCAAGGATTTCCGTGCTGTCAGGTCAGACTACGGGACTGATCTGTACGGCGAACTGTCGCAAACCGTATGTCGCCGCACGGTCAGGGGTAGAACGTTCTGCCGTGGAGACTCTCGCAGGCCAAGGGATGAAAAGGATGGCGCGGGAACTCAACATTTTCACTGCGACTCTGCGAAATCTCTGCGCCTCTGCGAGAAAGCGGCCAGTTGAGGATATTTCTCGCAGAGGCGCGGAGCACTCGCAGACGCAGAGGAATGCCGACCCGGCGATAATACGCCCGCTCCACGGGCTATGTGAAACAATTCTCAACATAGACGTGTACACTGCTCGAGCACGCAATCGAACGTGCGAGAAATTCAGCTCCCGAGGAGTCCGGCTTGCGCTTCGCCGAAGTCTTCTCAATTGCATTCGACACCCTCTGGCGCAACAAGTTGCGGTCCTTTTTGACCCTGCTTGGTGTGATCTTCGGAGTTGCCGCAGTCATTGTCGTCGTCTCGTTGATCGAGGGCTTCAACGTCTACATCGATGAGAAGATCGCCGACATCGGCACGAATGCCCTGAGCGTTCAGAAATTCGCGATCGAGGACTTTGCAAGCCTGGACAGCTTTCTCGAAGCCTCGCGCCGCAATCCCGACGTGCGCGCGGGTGATGCCGAGGCGATTCGCAATCTTGCGCCGCTCGTCGACAAGATCAGCGTGCGTGCCAGGACGATTGCCGAGGTCAAATACGGCAACGAAGTTATCCAGGCGGTCCAGACACAGGGTGCGCCCGCGAATGCAATCGACATCGACCGGTTTACGGTCGAGTCGGGCCGGTTTTTCTTCGAACAGGAGGATCTGAAGAGTCGCGAGGTCGTTTTCATCGGTCACGACGTGGCCGACCGGTTCTTCCCGACCGGCGACCCTGTAGGCAAATCGATAAAGATCGATGGGCGCCCCTACACGGTGATCGGCGTCGCGAAGTCGCAAGGCTCGGTCTTCGGGCAATCCCGCGACGCCTTCGTCATCATCCCGATCACGACGTTTCTCGAGACTTTTGGTTCGCGGCGCTCGCTGACGATTCTAGTGACGTCCCGCGACCAGGAGAGCTACGCCGCGACGGTAGACCAGGTGCGGTCGGCCTTGCGCGTCCGCCGGCAACTCTCCCCGAACGAGCGCGAAAACTTCGGGATCATGACACCCGATGCGATTAACGAATTGCGGGACAACATCTTCGGGACGATCCAGACGACGACTATCGGCGTGACCGCGATTTCACTCATCGTCGGCGGCATCGTCATCATGAACATCATGCTCGTGTCGGTGACTGAGCGGACGCGCGAGATCGGAATCCGAAAGGCCATCGGGGCACGTCGGAACGACATCCTCCGACAGTTCCTCGCCGAATCGACGATTCTCGCGATGCTCGGAGGCGTCATCGGCACGCTCGTGGCATTTTCCCTCGCACTGGTTGTTCGCAACACGACTCCCATTCCCACGGCGCTGCCGATTGCCTGGACCATCACGTCCATCGGCGTATCGGCGATCGTCGGGCTCGTTTCAGGAGTTTATCCGGCGTGGCGCGCCGCGGGCCTCGATCCGATCGTCGCGCTCAGGGCCGAGTGACCGGTATTCATCATGACCGTCGCTGAAATTGCCGAGAATGTCCGCATCGCCCTCGACACCCTTTGGGCGAATCCGCTGCGCTCATTTTTGACCGTACTCGGCATCGTCATCGGGACGACAACGGTCATCGTGATCTCGGCTTTCGTTTCGGGCATCGACACGACGGTCCAGAAGGAGATCGAGTCATTCGGCACGCGATCGCTCTACATCTACAAGTTCGACGGCGCCTTCAACATCAATCCGAGCCGCGAGGAACGGATGCGCAAGCCGATCTCTTACGAAGACGCCATGGCGATCGCGGAGCACGTCGCCTCGGTCGAACGCGTCGCGGTTTTCGTGTCTCCGGTGGACTTCACATCAGGCCCGTTTCAGGAGCGGCCGACGGTTCGGTACCGCGACATCGAGATGAACAATGGGACGGTGACAGGAGTCACCGACGAATACTTCAACATGGGAGTCGTTCGCATAGCCGAGGGCCGCGCGCCGACGCCGTCGGAGGAAACGCGGCGTGCCCAGGTGGCAGTCATCGGCATCGACGTCGCAAACACCCTCATGCCGAACGTCGACGCCGTCGGCAAGAACATCCTCATCAAGGGACAGCCGTTCGAAGTCATCGGCGTTCTCCAGAGGCGCGAGACGTTCCTCGTTTCGTCCGACGATCCGAACAACGAAAACAAGAGCGTCTACATTCCATACTCGACGATCAGGAAGTTCTATCCCCAATTCGACGACAATTTCGTAATGGCGCAAGCCCTCCCCGGGCGCGTCTCGGATGCGTTCGAGGAGATCCGCGGACTGCTTCGGCAGCGGCGCGGCGTCGGTTACAACGAACCGGACAATTTCGCGGTCACGACGTCGGATCGGATTCTGGAGCAGTTCGACCAGATCGTTGGCGGTGTATTCGCGCTCATGGTCGCGATCAGCAGTGTCGGTTTGCTCGTCGGCGGCATCGGCGTGATGAACATCATGCTCGTGTCGGTGCGCGAACGGACGAAGGAGATCGGTGTCCGCAAGGCGATAGGTGCAAAGAAGGCTGATATCGTGTGGCAGTTCCTCGTCGAGGCAATGACGCTGACTGCGTTCGGCGGTCTGCTCGGCGTGGCGAGCGGTTGGCTGCTGGCATTGTTGATCAGGATGATCCTGCCGAGTTACGTGCCGCTCTGGGCTCCGATCGCGGGGCTCACGGCATCGCTGCTGATCGGATTGATTTTCGGAATGTGGCCGGCGGTGAAGGCGGCGAATCTCGACCCGATCGACGCTTTACGATACGAGTAGGAGTTCCGCTCCGCGACTCGGTGACTCCGTGCCTCTGTGTGCGCAGCTCTTCCGTTGAAGAAAAGAGCTGCGCACACAGAGGCACGGAGCCTCGGAGTCACGGAGCAACGATTGAGCTGCTACTTCGAGAACATCGCGGCCAGCACGACCGAGAGCAGCATCATGAGCACGTAAGGTCCGACGACTATTACGGCTGCAGATCCCGGCTTCATCTTCTTCACGCAGACCGTCGAGAGCCCGATCACTGCGAGCACGAGAAACCAGATCGAGAAGACGTCGAACCAGCTCAGCATCGAGAAAAGCACCGGGTTCGTCTTTGCCGATAAGAACGCCGCGGGACTCGCCTGGACCAGGCCGCCTCCCTGCAGATATCCGACCGGATCCACACTGTCGGGCGACTTCACGAACGACAGGACGATCTGCAGAAACCATTTGATCGTCTGGGGGATGCTGTAGGCATAGGCCACGACCGAGATGCACCTGAAATACGTCGTCCGACCCTGGAAGAGCGGGGCGAGCACTCGATAGAGGCTTCCGATGACGAAGATCGAAACCAGGATGAGGACGCCAGCGGTCACGGGCGCGACCTTGTACATGAACCTGGTGACGCCTTCCTGGATCTCGACGCCCTGCTTCTCCTGCTCCGTGAGGTCCTTGCGCGTCTTGCCCTGTTGCTCGAGTCCGACATCCACGACCGCAGCTGCCATTACCTCGGGCGTGAGGTTGAACCTCCACTGCGCGACGTAGCCCGCAACGCTCGCAACGATTACGAAAAGCAGAATCGGCACGATCCAGTCGCGCGGCGACCGTCGAACGTCCGTGAACATCTCTCCGGGCGAAAAGACCGCGTTGACGAGACGCGAAATCGGGTTCATCTGCGCGGGTTCGGTCAGTATTTCGCGGGTAGTCGGCTCGGCAGCGGGGTTGGCTGCGCAGCTCCGTGATCAGGGCTCTGGCCTGGCGGCGAATCCTGGGACATCGCGTCACCTCTCATTCGTTCGGCGTGAAGAATTTGGAATGTGGGCGGAACGCCGGTCCTTACGACGGTTTCGGTTGGGGGGTTCGGGGAAACTTCAGGCGCCGATAGCCCTCTCCACAACGTGGCATGCCACCCGATGATTCGGCGCGACCTCGACGAGTTGCGGCTCCACATCTGCGCAATGCGGCTCGGCGACGGGCATCGCGTCCGAAACCGGCAACCTGACGGCGGATTGAGCGGCGTCGGAACGTCACCGGTCAGAACGATCCGGTCCCGGTGCTCGTCCGGATCAGGGTTCGGGATCGCCGACAGCAGCGCCTTCGTGTACGGGTGTTGCGGATTCGCGTAGAGACTCATCGCCGGCGCGATCTCGACCATCCGTCCGAGATACATGACGCCGACCTGCGACGAGATGTGCTCGACGACGGCGAGGCCGTGTGAAATGAAGAGGTACGTCAGCCCGTATTCGCGCTGCAGGTCCTGCAGGAGGTTCACGATCTGCGCCTGCACAGAAACGTCGAGTGCCGAGACCGGTTCGTCGGCGACGATGAGCTTCGGCTTGAGCGCGAGGGCTCGCGCAATGCCGATCCGCTGGCGCTGTCCGCCCGAGAACTCGTGCGGATAACGCTCTCCAGAATCCGAGGCGAGTCCAACCTCATCGAGGAGTTCGCGGACGCGGGCACGGCGCTCCGGCCTCGCTCCGATGCCGTGAATGACGAGCGGTTCCTCGATGATGTCGCGAACGCGCATTCGCGGATTGAGCGACGCAAAAGGATCCTGAAAGATGATCTGCATGTCGCGTCGTCGCCGACGGAGTGCCTCGCGACCGAGTACGACGAGATCTTCGCCCTCGAAGAGAACCGCACCCGCAGTCGGTTCGACGAGCCGAAGGACGCAACGCCCGACAGTAGTCTTTCCGCAGCCCGACTCGCCGACGAGACCGAACGTCTCTCCGGCATCGATCGAAAAGCTCACGTCGTCGACGGCGCGCACCGTGCCAGCGCCGGCGCCGAAGAGACCGTTGCCAACGGGAAAGTGCTTCGTCAGTCCGCGGACTTCAAGCATCGGCAGCCCCCTGGCGCTCGAGTCGTCGCGATTCGTAGAGCGTGCAACGGACCGCGTGATCTTCGGCCAGGCCGGTCAAGGTGACGGGGCCATCGGCGCAGACCGGGACCGCGTGCCCGCACCGGGGACCGAACCTGCATCCATCCGGCAGGTCGTAGAGACTCGGGACCACGCCGTCGATCGTCTCGAGTCGTTCAGCGGCCGCGACCGACGCGTCACGTCGGAGTTTCGGCACGCTTCGGAGCAGGCCTTCGGTGTAAGGATGCTTCGGTGACTTGAAGATCTGGCGCGTCGTACCCTGCTCAACGATCTGCCCCGCGTACATCACGGCGACCGAGTCGCAGACTTCCGCCACGACGCCGAGGTCGTGCGTGATGAGCAGCAAGCCGAGGCGCATTTCCTTCTGGAGGCGCGCGAGCAGCTCGAGGATCTGCGCCTGAATGGTCACGTCGAGCGCGGTGGTTGGCTCGTCCGCGATGAGCATCTTCGGCTCGCACGCAAGCGCCATTGCGATCATCGCGCGCTGCCGCATGCCTCCCGACATTTCGTGGGGATAGGCCTTCGCGCGACGCGCCGCATCCGGAATCGACACGAGGTCGAGCATCTCGATCGCCTTCGCCCACGCCGTTTTCGCCGACGCGCCACGATGAATTCGAACCGACTCTGCGATCTGGTCCCCAATCGTGAAGACCGGGTTCAGGCTCGTCATCGGATCCTGAAAAATCATCGCAATGTCGTTGCCGCGCAGCCGGCGCATCTCGTCCGACGAAAAGCCGAGAACGTCGTTTCCGTTGAAGCGTATTGAACCGCCGACGATCCTGCCCGGTGGAGCGACGAGTCGCATGATCGAAAGGCTCGTCACGGATTTTCCGCATCCGGACTCGCCTACGAGCCCGAACGTCTGCCCCTCGTCGACTGCAAAGCTGACGCCGTCGACCGCGCGGGCCGTGCCGCGCGGTGTGACGAAGTGCGTTGAAAGGTCGCGGACGTCGAGGAGCATCGTCGGGCAGGTTCGCGTCGCCGGACGGGCGCGCGCGATCAGATCTCCATGATCACCGGAATGATGACAGGACGACGCCCGGTCGCCTTCTGAATGTGGCGCTTGAGCGAGATTCGGATGCGGTCCTTCATGATCGCGCCATCGGTCCGTTCGTCGTGACCGGCAGCCTTGATAGTCGACTCGAGGACGCCCTTCATGTCCTTGAGCATCTGCTTGTCACTGTCGTCCATGAAGCCGACGGTGACGAGCTCGGGATCCGACTCCATCGCGCCGCTCGTCGGATTGAACGCCACGATGGGCATCACGAATCCGTCGTACGAGAGATTGCGCCGGTCGCGGACGACCATCTCGGCGACTTCCTCCATGCCCGTACTGTCGATGAACGTGCGGCCGACAAGGACCTTGGCGTGGACGCGGATGCTGTCCGCCTCGAGCGCGATCACGTCGCCGCTTTCGCACATAAGGACGTTGCGCGCGGCCACGAGGCCCGTGCCCACGATGAAGTCCTTGTGGCGGAAGAGCTGACGCGCCTCTCCGTGAATCGGGATATAGAACTTCGGCCGAATCGCCTCGGTGACGATCCGCAGGTCCTCCTGCTTCGGATGTCCCGAGACGTGCACTTTCGCCATCGACTGATCGATGACGGTTCCGCCTTTCTTGAAGATGTTCCCCATCATCCGCGAGATTCCGCGCTCGTTGCCCGGGATGATGCGGCCAGACAACACGACGGTGTCACCCTTGTCGACGGCGCACTGCTTGTGTGCGTCGACCGCGATGCGGCCCATGGCCGATGCCGGCTCGCCCTGGCAGCCCGACGCGATCACGACGAGCTCGTCGCCGTTGTACTTCTTGATGTCGTTAGGGCTGACCATCAGTCCATCGGGAATGTCGAGGAACCGAAGGCTGTCGCCGAGCTCGACGTTGCGCTGGATCGACCGGCCAAGCACCGCCACCTTGCGATGGAACTCGTAGGCCATGTCGAAGATGATCTGCAGCCGGTGGATCGACGAGCTGAAGCACGTCACGATGATCTTTGCCGCTCGCTTCCTCGAAGACGTCCTCGAAAGCGGGAATGACGGACTTCTCGGATCCCGTGCGTCCGGGCACCTCGGCATTCGTCGAATCAGTGAAAAGTGCAAGAACGCCGCGGTCGCCGATCTCGCGGAACCGTGCCAGGTCGATCGCCGAGCCGCAGACCGGAGTCTCGTCCACCTTGAAATCGCCGGTGTGGATGATCGTCCCGACGGGTGTGGTCACGGCTAGCGCAACGCAGTCGACGAGCGAATGCGAGACTCGGACAGGCTCGATCGAGAACGGGCCGATGGTGAACGGCTCGCGCGGCTTGATGACGTTGAGCTGCACCTTGCGGGCAAGGTCATGCTCGTGAAGGCGGCCTTCGACGAGGCCAAGCGTGAAACGCGTACCATAGACGGGCACGTTCGCCGTCTTGAGGACGAACGGAAGGGCGCCGATGTGGTCTTCGTGTCCGTGTGTCAGGACGATGGCGCGCAGGAGGTGCTTGTTGTCGGCGATGAATGTCAGGTCCGGGATGACGAAGTCGACACCGGGGAGACCGTCCTCGGGAAACATCAACCCGCAATCGATCGCTATCATGTCGTCGCCGTAGCGAACGACCATCATGTTCATTCCAAATTCGCCAATCCCGCCAAGCGGAATTACCTCGAGTGTATTGCTCACGTAGTTCTTCAGTTCCTCTGCTAAAAGTTGCGCTGTGCGCAAAGCCCATCACCTTAGCAGAGTTACGGGCAGTTGTCGCCCGCTTGCGATGGCACCGAGCGGGAATTTCGGATCACCGTTCCGACATCCGCGCATCTGACGTCGACGCAGCGATTGGTTTTGACGAGACCGGCGCGATTGATTGTGGCGCGAGCTCGGAGGTCCTCATGAAGTCCGCTCCCATACCTCCTTCCAGCGAGCGGACAAGCCGTGCAGCGATCGACACTAACAGTGATTTCGCGGGATTGGTCTCGCTCCGACCTCTTTGCCGACCTTGAGAACGCGATTCTCGCCTCGCGCGTCGGATCGGAAGCGAATTGGAAGTCGATCGGAAGACATTCGGAAGTGGTGCCGTGATAGGAATTGATTCATGAAGACCCAAAACCTGTACGTTGCCGCGACACTTGCCATCCTGCTGGTCATCGGAGGAGGCACCTGGAGTCAATCGAGCGTCGCTTTTGCCCGACCGACGCCAGCCTCGGTCGAGTCTGCAGGAGCGTTGCCGCTGCGACTCCGAGACGAACCCGGGCCCGCAGGCGGCAGCAGGCGTCGCCGCGATCCGTTGAGCGACCACAGTGTCTCGAC
>JADIYM010000020.1 GCA_016705245.1 Blastocatellia bacterium
CCACGTCAACCGAAAACGACTCAACTCAGTCATTGCATCCGCCGGCACAGAACGATCAAACCTTAGAGCTCCTTCAAGTCGGAATCGTAATCGTCTCAGTGATCGCGGGAATAGGCGCAGCGGTCTTCGTCGGTTACTACGGGTTTGGCGTTGGACCGGCGGTCGCATCGTTGGTGGCCGTAATGGTACTTGGCTCGATCGGCGGCCTCCTTGGACTGAATGCGATCCGTGAGCGTCGACTCGGAAAAGACGATCGGCTCCTCAGTCCTGATACTCACGAAGAGTTGACTAGGCTTGGACTGACGTCTGGAGAGATAGCGACCATTGGCGGCGCGCCAATACTCATCACGAGTCTGGTGGTAGGTGTCGGGAAGGTTACCACATGGACAATAGTCGTAGTTGTCGTCGCATTCGGCCTGTTGTGGTCAGCTGCTTTGATCCTTGGACAGTATCGCGTGCGTCGCAACAAGCGGTCACGCAAGTCGAGGCCATACTAGCGCATGCAGCGGAGCGCGCGCAGCGAGATCGTTCCGTTTTCCCTTGACGCCGTCGCGCGCGCCCGCTGATGCTTGACGTTTGACGCCTTATTGACGACGGAGGACCGCGATGGCCAAGCGGCTGATTACTACGCTGATTCTAGCCGCCTTCCTTGCGGCCACTCCTCTCACACGCGTGCTTGGGAACCAACCTCAGGGCTGTCAGTCGCCCTTGGACGAAGAGACACTTCAGCTACTCACCTTTCTCTCTCCGTTCGACTCAATCGAAGCGCAACCGGGTCAGGTGATTGACTTTGAGCTTTATGACCCCAGGACGTTCGAGGCTGTCAATGCCTGCGTGAGGTGGTCGGTCTCTGCGACTGAGTTCGTCGCTACGATTGACCCCGCAACGGGGGTTCTAACGATTGGCCCTATTGCAGTGAACTACCCACTGACTGTTACTGCAGCGATTGAGGACTGTCGCTGAATCATGTCGATTCAGGTCTTCCTCTACGACACGTCGACGAGACCGCTGGTCGGTGCGTGGCGTGAGGTCCGGCGCTTCAATTGCAACGGCCGCGAGTTGGGTCAGGGCGACCCCGTCAACACGCTGGTACTGCGTGCTGATGGGCACTTGCACGTGCTGTTTCGTCCGTTCGAGTTTGGCTACTTCGAATACTGGGGTCGATATGCTGCGGATTCTGCCTCGGGCGGGTTTACATTCGAGATCATCGGTCAGAATCAGCCGATCTGTTGCACAGACCGCGGCGGCAAGTTCACATTCAACGGGCAAGGACAACTCGTGTTTGAGAACCTGTCGTTCGGTGCTATCGGTTCAACGGGCCGCCGAGCGTGCAAATACGTGTTCGAACGCCTTGGTCCGACGGCGTTTAACTAGCGCATGCAGCGGAGCGCGCGCAGCGAGAGTTCGTCCTTGACCCTTGACACCGTCGCGCGCGCCCGCTGATGCTTGACGTTCGGCGCCTCGCGGTCCAAATGAAAGATCCCATTCCCGTCGATGGCGTCAAGTTGGTAATTCGCGCGCTTGCTGAGCTTCGCGATGGGCCCTTCTATGGCCTTTGGGTAGACTTGACGTACCTGATCAAGCACCCTCTGCCGCTGATCGATGTCAGGGTCTTCCGGATCGGTGACTGTACTGATGCAGTCGTCGGTGTGTCGGTCACGGCGCAACGTGCGGATGGGAAGGAGGTCTGTTGGTCACTCCAACTCGAGACTGCAACAGACTTTCTTCTCGTGACTGCCTCCGTCTCTATCTGCGGTGACGACGACCCTTATTCCGAGGTGTTCAACCGCTCAGCGAGCACTTCTGACGTGACGGAAGCCGTCGCTTTAATGCGACGGTTCGCGCACGAAGTCTGTAGCGAACGCCAGTGGTCCGACGCTTCCTTTGAGAAGTAGCACGTTGGCCGTACCGAGGTCCGTGTCCCGCATGTACAGAGCTAAACTAGCGCATGCAGCGGAGTTCGCCTCAGTGCTTCGCACTGACAGGACAGGATGAAACTACGAATAGGCTGTACGTAGAATCAATAACGTACAGGTGAGTTTCTTGAGAGCGCGCGCAGCGAGATCGTTCCGTTTTCCCTTGACGCCGTCGCGCGCGCCCGCTGATGCTTGACGTTAGGGCGCTTCTCTTGCCGTGCGGTGTGGTACATTCCGACTTGCTCGATCCTGCCTTGTCCCGAAAGGTGAAACCCAATGCCGCGTCGCTTGGTCCAGTGGATTGGCTTGGCCTGCCTCCTGATCAGCGTCACCCTTTTCGCCTCGGGTCGCTGTCGCGCCTTCATTGCTCAAGGGCAAGCCGCCGATCAGTTCGCGCACGACTTCTTGACGACTATGGCCGGGGCGCAGGAACTGCATCGCCGCGCGTCCGGACGATTCGGGACAGTCTCTGAACTGGCCGCGGGCGGCTACTTCGGGAATCGGTTTGACGGTCTCGACCGCATTCAGCTCGAGGGGTTCGATGTCGTGAGTCTTGGGTCTTCCACCCCGGACCAGTTTGCATGGCGGGCTGCGCCCAAATGGTGGCTCTGGGGCCGGGCCTCGCACTGGTACGTCGACGAGCGTCTCGTACTTCAGTCGCGGCTCCTCGGCGAGGCCGGGCCTGACTCGACGCCTGTCGGGGCAGTCGACATCAGATGGTCGCCTTCGCACCACGCGCCCTAACTAGCGCATGCAGCGGAGTGCGCCTCAGTGCTTCGCACTGACAGGACAGGATGAAACTACGAATAGGCTGTACGTAGAATCAATAGCTTACAGGTGAGTTTCTTGAGAGCGCGCGCAGCGAGATCGTTCTGTTTTCCCTTGACGCCGTCGCGCGCGCCCGCTGATGCTTGACGTTAGCCGCTTGTAGCCTTGACCGGAGACCGCCCTTCCTGATGTACACTTCGCAAGTCCCACTGTTCGACACACCTGGCGGAGGCCAGCCCCGTGCCGGTTCCATCGAATACGCATCCTAGATCGAGGCAACGAGATGGCTCGGGTTGACTTGAAGAGAATGATTCTGAAGACAGCCACGTTCAGCGTGGGTGTCGCCATTGGCTACTTTGGGTACTGGTTCTTGTCGGGCAATTCGAAGCCACCTCCTTGGCAATTGGCGGCCGCCTTCGTTGCCTGTTTTGTCCTCCTGTCGATGCTGCCTGAGAGCTTTCACGCTCGTCTCAGACAACCACTCTCGAAGGGAGCCGTTGTGCTTGCGGGTTGCCTTATTGCACTCGCAATCGTGAGCCTCTACTTGATGTTTAGGCAGTTTCCTTGACCGAGTGGTCACTCGCAGCTGTTGTTCGTAAGCTGCTGACGCGGCTAACTAGCGCATGCAGCGGAGTTCGCCTCAGTGCTTCGCACTGACAGGACAGGATGAAACTACGAATAGGCTGTACGTAGAATCAATAACTTACAGGTGAGTTTCTTGAGAGCGCGCGCAGCGAGAGTTCGTCCTTGACCCTTGACACCGTCGCGCGCGCCCGCTGATGCTTGACGTTCGGCGGCTTGCGCCGGCGGGCGACTGACCGGGGCCTCAGCGCGATTTGAGATCGCGGTTCGACTCGCGAACGATGGCACCTCCAGAATCCGATGCGCACGCAACCAATCGTCCTCGCCTCCGCGATCTGGCTTCTCGTTCTCAGTCTTGTGTGTCTCTTTGCGCCTGCGCAGGTCGCCGCCCAGTTCGGTATATCAGTCCCCGATCAGGCGACCGTCCCGGTTCAGATCCTCGGTGCGACCTTTCTTGGGCTCGGACTCCTCAATTGGGTCTCTCGACGTTCGTCCGTGGGTGGAATCTATGGTCGGCCTCTGGTTGTCGCAAACCTTGCGCACTATTGCTGTGGCTCGTTCGTCCTCTTTGGCGCTCTCGCGAATGGCCTCGCTTTGGTTCCCGTGTTTGTATCGGTGGCGTACGCCTGCCTTGCCCTCGCGTTTGGCTGGCTTCTGTTCGGACCACGGTCTACCCACAAGTCGCCGCCGAACTAGCGCATGCAGCGGAGTTCGCCTCAGTGCTTCGCACTGACAGGACAGGATGAAACTACGAATAGGCTGTACGTAGAATCAATAACTTACAGGTGAGTTTCTTGAGAGCGCGCGCAGCGAGAGTTCGTCCTTCACCCTTGACACTTCAGCGCGCGCCCGTTGATGCTTGACGTTCGACGCTTACGCCTCTTGATGAAGACTCGTACCAACGCACGATACCTCGCCCAGGCGCTGGCGCTGGTTGCCTCACTGTTGTCCATGCAAATCAACGCTGCATCGGACGCGTCCGTTGGCGTCGCGGATTCAGCAGGTATCCTTGTCGTCAAGGTCGGAGAAATGCGCTTCTTTGCAAGTCATACCGGCTTGAGCGAATGCTCCCACGGGGCAGTCCTCGACGAAGCTGCGTTGTGGCACGTGGGCACGCCCCAAGCTGCGATGATCCTCCTTCGCGAGCGCTGGCACACTCCGCGTGGTTCCCGTCGGGTTAGAGCGTGGGGCACCGCCGCCAGGGAGTATCTGGTCGAGAGCAAGGGCATAGCACCCGGCCGTGTGGCAATTCAGGTTGACTCAGACGTCTCACAAGTCGGCAGGAAAGATCTTGAATCGACTGTTGAAGTGTACGCAGTACTTCGTGGTCGCACACCGAACGCGGAAGTGAATGTCGATAGTTACTTCACTCGCGCTCGCCCACTTGTTCGGTGACGCTCGGTATCCTCGAAACGCGTCGAACTAGCGCATGCAGCGGAGTTCGCCTCAGTGCTTCGCACTGACAGGACAGGATGAAACTACGAATAGGCTGTACGTAGAATCAATAACGTACAGGTGAGTTTCTTGAGAGCGCGCGCAGCGAGATCGTTCCTTTGCCCTTGACGCCGTCGCGCGCGCCCGCTGATGCTTGACGTTGGGCGTGCTGCACCAATATGGAGAATACAATGTCGACAGCGCCTCTTGTCCTGCTTCTCGCGGCAGCTATCCTCGTGAGCGTGGCGCCTCGAACGGTTTCTGCCAAGGCGGGCCCTCAAGGCGACGAGCAAGCGATTTACGCACTACTTCTGAACGAGGTTTATGTCGCCGAACTACATCGCGTCGGTTGGAAGGAGAGTCCGCGTGATCGGCTTGTTGTCGTCGCCGAGCCGGCCGCGCCGGGCGAGCAATTCGAAATCGCGAGCGCACTCGACCAACTCGGCGCCGCGCCCGATACGGCACGAAGTTTCAAGACCGCTCGGACAGACTCGCTCGTGGATGACTCAATCCCATCGAGTGTGCCATATACACTTATACGGGAACGCGAGCTGAGGGCGCTCTTCTCGAATCCGGATCTGTCGGCCAGCTGGCGAGAGTTCGCATCGCGATACGCCGGCTCACCCGGTTACGTTGCGATGTCAGGGATCGGCTTCAACGACGCTCGAAGCGAAGCCGTCGTCTACATCATGTTCAGTTGCGCGAGCCTGTGCGGGATGGGGATCTACGTCCGGCTCGCGAGAAAGAAGGGCGCGTGGGCTGTCGCGAGCCAAACTATGGCGTGGGTGTCATAGTCGCCACGCACGCCGAACTAGCGCATGCAGCGGAGTTCGCGCGCAGCGAGAGTTCGTCGATTGCCCTTGACGCCGTCGCGCGCGCCCGCTGATGCTTGACGTTATGCCGCTTTCTGTATCTGGAGGTCTCCGATGAACCGTATCGCCGTGTGCATACTGAGTGTCGCCGTCGCCGCGAGCGGACTGTGTCGACCCGTATTGGCTCAAGAGTCGGTTGTGCTTGACGAGGGAAGGATCGTAACGCTCTACGTCTTAGACGCTATGACGAGCCATCTGTCGTTCAATGACGGGAAGCCAGGCGCCATCGTCCAGGGCCATCTCACATACAATCGAGACAGCCAACTCTCTTTCGGCACCTACGCCGAGGACAGCTTTACGGTGGGCATCCAGGGTGGTGAGGACGGCGCGATCGTCGACATCGGCGACGACGCCGCACTGAAGGCCCGCTACGGCTATTCAGAGACTGTAGGCAATGTCCAAGGATTCGCGTCCATACACCTGGAGTCCGGGCAGGCGGTCATTGTCAAAAACTATCAAACAAAACAGTTCCAACCGCTCAAAGAGTTTAGCGAGCTTGCGCGAGAGCGACCAGATCGTAACAAAGCGCAGGTTGGTATCGGGCATATGTACTTGATTCATATCTGGAATCGTCGCGCTTCAAGCTACTACGTGAAGCTGAAGGTACTGGCGTACGTCCCCGGCCAGTACGTGACCATTCGATGGTCCCGCCTGTGAAGGCGCGGCTTAACTAGCGCATGCAGCGGAGTTCGCCTCAGTGCTTCGCACTGACAGGACAGGATGAAACTACGAATAGGCTGTACGTAGAATCAATAACTTACAGGTGAGTTTCTTGAGAGCGCGCGCAGCGAGATCGTTCCATTTGCCCTTGACGCCGTCGCGCGCGCCCGATGATGCTTGACGTTCGGCGCCTTGAGCGCGGCGCTGCGCCTGTTGCGAACTCAGGCTGCGGATTGACGCACTTGGGGCTATACTGGCCACGTCGATTTCGAGTGGGACGAGGCAAAGGCCGCTCTGAATCAGGCCAAGCACGGTGTCACCTTTCAAGAGGCGGCCACTGTGTTTGGCGATCCACTCTCGATGGTGTTCGATGATCCTGACCATTCGCACGACGAACAGCGTGCCCTGCTCATCGGAATGTCCGAAGAGCATCGGGTTCTGATCATCGCCTTTACGGAGAGCAACGAATCCATTCGCATCATCAGCGCTCGTGAGGAGTCGGAGCGAGCGCGAGACCTACGAACATGGCTGACAAGAACGAACTGGAAGACGACCTTCGACCCGAGTACGACTTTTCGCAGCTGCGCCAGCGGGGTGAACGCGGCAAGTACGCCGAGCGCTTCAGGACCGGCACCAACCTTGTTCGTCTCGAGGCAGACGTTGCCGCTGTCTTTCGCACCGACGAGGCTGTCAACCGCGCTCTGCGATCGCTGATCGAGATTGCGCGCCAAGAGATTCCGAAGGCATCGTGACACGATCGGCGCCGAACTAGCGCATGCAGCGGAGTTCGCCTCAGTGCTTCGCACGGATGCAACTACGAATTGGTGGTACGTAGAATCAATAACTTACAGGTGAGTTTCTTGAGAGCGCTCGCAGCGAGATCGTTCCGTTGGCCCCAGGCGCCGTCGCGCGCGCCCGCTGATGCTTGACGTTATGCCGCTTGCTCTTGCGATTGGGCCCGTTTCACCCGACTGATATGTCTGACTCGTACACTGTCTTCTGGAAGAACGACCTTTGCCGCTGGCTTCGCAAGGCTGGCGACGCCGGAAGGCCTCTTCGGTTCCTCTTCGGGGGGCCTCATCAATCGGCTCCCAGCCTCTCCCGATTCGGTGTGCGGCCTGGAGACTGGGTCTTCCCAGTGCGCGTGGAGAAGGGGTGCCTTCACGTTATCTCCCGTATGCAAGTTCGGGAGTTCATGCCCTTCGCAGATTGCCTGACGACCGTACTCGGTCTGTCGGATGCAGACATTGAAACCAATCTCTTTGCACTCGAGGACTGGCTTCGTGCTGAGCGTCCGGAGCTCGGTCACCTCATTCCGCCCTACGCCTGTATCGACGAGGTCGCGGTAGCTGCGACTGGTGAGTCGTTGGTGTTCGACCGACCATTTCCTGGCGAGCTGCTCACGAGCATCCGCTATCGTTCGTCGAAGGCCGAGAGAGGCCTCAAGTACGTTGATGGGGGCAAGCTCACCCGGTCACTCGGTATCGAGCATGGCGTCTATCGGCTCGCGCCCGCCTCAGCATCGCTGTTCGAACGCTTAGTCCTTGGGTCCGGCAGGGCGGCCTAACTAGCGCATGCAGCGGAGTTCGCCTCAGTGCTTCGCACTCACAGGACAGGATGAAACTACGAATAGGCTGTACGTAGAATCAATAACTTACAGGTGAGTTTCTTGAGAGCGCGCGCAGCTAGATCGTTCCGTTTACCCTCGACGCCGTCGCGCGCGCCCGCTGATGCTTGTCGTTAGACCGACGTGATTCTGTCGCGCTGCTTGACGCTCACGGGTTCGAGGTGAACACTTCACGTATGCTCGTCGCACACCATCGGGCAGTCATCGATAGTCTTCGTGGACCCACGGAGCAGGATCCTTGGCGCGTGCTCGTGAGTGGTTGTCTAGCGGGTTGGGGATGCGGCGTGGACGGCGGCGACTACGGGTTCGGCGCGAGGTTCCGCGAGTTGCTGGCACTGCCGACGTTACGCGTATTGCCGTTCTGCCCCGAACAGCACGCGCTGGGCACACCTCGCACCATGCCTGATATTCACGGAGGGGATGGCTTCGACGTGATCGCGGGGCGCGCAAAGGTCCTCGATGAGCACGGTCGCGATTTGACCGAGAAAATGGTCGACGGGGCTCGGGCCATGCTCACCTTCGCGCAGCAGGCTCGTGCCGAACTCGCGATTCTCACGGACATGAGTGCGGCGTGCGGGAGCCAGGTGATCTCGGATGGCTGCCGCCTCGTCACCGAGCGACGCTGGCAGAGGGGCGTCGGTGTCGCGACGGCCCTGCTCCTGGAGGCAGGCATTCCAGTCGCAGCCCAACGCGACTTCCGAACCCTCGCCCTTTTGCGCGCGCGTCTCGAGCCAGGGTTCACGCCACCAGATAACCTGCGGGATCACCATGAGCACTCGTGGGTGCTCGAGCATCTTCCCGGAGGTCATCCCCGTTCCTGATGGCGACGCGACCGGACGACTACGGGCGCAGCTCCTGGCCTGGGGTCGCTGCAGCCGATGCCGGGCAGGCGGTCTAACTCCAGGTTCCAGCGGACGAGCCCTCGCATTCGCTCGGTCTCGCCGCTGAACCTTGAACGTCAGGCGCAAAATCTAACGTGAACTCGAAATAGGGGGCGGCCATGTTCTATCGTCCTTCGATTATGCGGCGGACCTTTGTAGTCCTGGTCGCGGGTCTGATTGCGGCCTGCGCACAAGCAGGTACCTTTCAACATCCTGAGCGAGTCTCCTATGTTCAAAATGGGGGTGCAAAGTTAAGGGTCTTCGTCGAGGGGAGTGGACCCGCGATCGTGTTGTTGCCAGGGCAGGGCCGCGGGCCGCGAGACTTTGATGCGCTTGCGAAGGACCTCGTCTCGTCGGGATACCGGGTTGTCCGCCCGGAGCCGCGCGGATTTGGAGAAAGCGTCGGTGCTGTCGAAGGCCTGACGCTGCGCGACAACGCCCGCGACGTGGCGGCGGCAATCGAGAAGGTCGGCGCCGCCCCTGCCATAGTGGTGGGAGTGGCATACGGGAACCGTGTTGCACGCATGATCGCGAGTGAACGACCGGAGCTTGTACGCGGTGTCGTGCTCATCGCCGCCGGAGGTAAGTTTCCGCCGAAGCCCGAAGTGATGGCCGGCCTGCGCAAGGTTCAGGACAAGACCTTGCCTCTCGAAGAAAGAGCCGAGGCCGCGCGAACTGTCCTCTATGGACCTAAGAGCACGATCAGCGCAGCCGACATGCGCCTCGACGAAGTTTCTGCAACGACAATAAAGGCTCAGTCGCTGGCGCCAACCGTCCCCTTGGAGGCTTGGTGGGACGGGGGTAAGGTGCCGATGCTCGTGCTCCAAGGTCTTTACGACGTTGTCGCACCACCCGAAAACGGCCGCTCGCTGAAACGCGATCATCCAGAACGGGTCACGCTCGTGGAATTCGAAGACCTGGGCCACTCGATGGCACGCGAGCGCCCGGACCTCGTCGTCAATGCGATAGTCAGTTGGACAACGAAGCTGAAGTAACAATCAAACTGGCGCCTAACTTCAGATGCAGCGGACGCCTGTCGGCGCCGCTGACCATATCGACCGGCGTCACAGGCACAGTAGCGTGAGCGGTTCATTGGAGGAGATAGTGCAAGGGAAAATAGTTGACACACAGGGACCATCATGCTCGCGTCGTCAGTTCATGCAGGTCAGTGCGGCGATCATGCTGCAATCTACCGTTGCCGCGATAGTGCGTGCTGCTGAGCCCGACCCGCAGACCGGGTTGGCGACTAACGCGGATGTTGCCTATGGTTCCAGCACGCTGCCGCGCGGAATCCGCTCCCGGTTGGTGGATAACAGCAATGGCCTCAGGATGCATGTCCTGGAGGCTGGCTTTGGCGACAAAACTCGACCCTGTGTATTGCTTCTGCATGGCTTCCCCGAGCTCGCGTACAGCTGGCGGAAGGTGATGCTTCCCTTGGCGCAGGCAGGGTTCTACGTAGTGGCGCCTGACCAACGTGGATATGGGCGTACTACAGGTTGGGACGGCCGTTACGACGGAGACGTCGATTCGTTTCGATACGTGAACCTGGTCCGAGATACGGTCGGACTCGTATCTGCTTTGGGCTACCGGTCCGTTACCACGGTCGTAGGGCACGACTTCGGATCACCGGTCGCGGCCTGGTGCTCACTAATGCGACCTGACGTGTTCCGTTCAGTGGCGCTCATGAGCGCCCCCTTCGCGGGTCCTCCAGCGCTTCCTTTCAATACAGCCAACGAGCCTGCCCCGGTCGCGCCGCCGGCGAGCCCGAGCATCCATGACGACCTCGCCAAGCTCCCGCGACCCCGAAAGCACTACGTCCGGTACTACGGGACACGGGAAGCAGATCCAAACATGCGCCATGCCGCACAAGGAACGCATGACTTCTTGCGGGCCTACTATCACGCGAAGAGTGCCGACTGGAAGGAGAACAACCCATACCCTCTAAAGTCATGGACCGCATCCGAGCTGGCAAAGCTGCCTACCTACTACATCATGGATCTGGACAAGGGGATGGCTGAAACGGTCGCCCCGGAAATGCCGTCTCGCGCGGAAATAGAGTCCTGCAAATGGCTCACCGAGACGGAGCTTCAGGTGTACACCGATGAGCACACCCGGAACGGGTTTCAAGGTGGCCTGCAATGGTATCGATGCCTCGAGGATCCAAAGTACCGACCCGCGCTCCAGACCTACTCCTGCCCCCCTATTGATGTGCCGACATGTTTCATCGCGGGAGCTAAAGACTGGGGCATCTATCAGAGACCGGGCAGTCTCGAAAGGATGCAGACAACTGCCTGCACGCGCATGCTGGGTGTGCATCTCGTAGAGAATGCCGGGCACTGGGTGCAGCAGGAGCAAGCCGAAGCTACGACGCGTCTATTGCTTGAGTTCATCCAGCAGGCGAAGGTATAGGTGACGCCGAACATCGCGTTACAGCCGTCGCGGCTGAACTCCACCGATTGGCAACTGAGCCAGGAGTCATCTCGGGTCGCAACCGATCAACGGTGGCAAGGCCGGGGTGCTTAACCAGAGAGAGAACACTCATGCCACATACCATGCCCGGTATCGACCCGGATTCAGGAGAGCGCCCAACACCTTCGAGCGCTGATCGACTGATGTCCCGGCGCAGCGCCCTCGCGTTGTTGGGTGCGAGTGCCTTCGTGCCACTGTCCGCATGTTCCGCCCCGCGCCGCTACCTTCACCCTCCGCTGCCGGCGCCGGCGAGGCGTTTCATTACATGGGCCTCCAGGAAGTCGCCCGGCTGATCGCATCGGGCGATGTGTCGCCGGTCGAGCTCACCCAACGGATGCTGGATCGAATCGCGAAGGTCGATGCCACGCTGAAGAGCTATGCCACCATGATGGCGGAGCAGGCTCTCGCAGCAGCCCGCGCGGCCGAGCAGGAGATTCGGGCCGGCAAGTATCGCGGACCGCTACACGGCGTGCCGATCGCCGTCAAGGACCTCTGCTACTCGAGTGGCGTACGGACTATGGGTGGGACACCGGTCCTGAAGGACTTCGTGCCGGACTTCGATGCCACGGTGCTGTCGAGGCTGTACGAGGCAGGTGCGGTGGTACTGGGCAAACTCAATCTCACAGAAGGCGCGATGGCCGGCTACCATCCGGACTTTGATATTCCGGTCAATCCGTGGGATGCGAGTCGCTGGGCAGGCGTGTCGTCGAGCGGGTCCGGCGTAGCAGTAGCAGCTGGACTGTGTTTCGCCGCGATCGGCACCGACACCGGCGGGTCGATTCGCTTCCCTTCGTCGGCCAACGGCGTCGTGGGGCTCAAGCCCACCTATGGGCGAGTGAGCCGCTTCGGTGTGCTTCCGCTAGCCGAGTCTCTCGATCACGTGGGGCCGATGGCGCGGCGAGTGGCCGACGTTGCAATCATGTTCGATGCGATTGCCGGCTTCGATCCGAAGGACTCCACATCCCTGCGGGACTCGGCGGAGAGCTCGTTCGGCGGGCTCCCCCGAGGTGTCGAAGGTCTGCGCATTGGCTTCGACCGCGAGTACGCGCTGGCCGGAGTCGACGGCGGCCAAGCTGCGTCAATCGAAGAGGCGTTGAAGGTGCTGACGAGCTTGGGAGCCCGCATCGTTGATGTGCGCGTGCCCGACATGACCGGCATTCCCGAGGCCTGGTTTCTGCTGTGCAGTTCGGAGGCCGTTGCCGCACATTCCGCGAACTACCCGTCGCGCGCGACAGAGTATGGCCCGTACTTCCGCGAGTTCCTGCAATTCGGCGCAGCGGCGACTGAGACACAACTGGCGGGAGCGAGGAAGATTCGGGGCGACATTGCGAGACGGTTGACGGCAGTCCTCGGCGAGGTGGATGCCCTGGCGTGCCCTGCGGGCGGAGCGCCTGCGTGGCCAATCTCGAAAGAGACACAGTACGGCTCGATGACAGCCTACAACGCGGCCTTGGCCGCAAGGTCCGCGGCCAGCGACCCACCGCTCAAGAGGCCGACGGTCTTCACCATGCCGGTGAGTCTGGCTGGCGCACCAGCGATATGCCTTCCGTCGGGGTTCTCAGCGGACGGTCTGCCGTACAGCATACAGTTCGTGGGCCGGCACCTCAGTGAACCCGTGCTGTGCCGAATCGCCCATGCGTACGAGCAAGCCACGAGCTGGCATACTCGTCATCCCACCGCGTCATGAACTACGCTGCCTGACGCGCGCTGCACCAGCCGGCCGCTTATGCAATCGTGAGCCGCCGCTAGTGGGCGCTGGCCGTTAGGCCGACCGCTGGCGCCTGAGAGATTAGAGGCGGCGTGAGTACTAGTCATGGCCAATGCCGTAGCGCCACTGCCCTCTAAGGAGGTGGCAGAGGTGCGAGACTGGGTGGCAGGCGGAGGTTCGCTGTTGCTCATTGCGGACCATGCGCCGTTCGACGTGGCGGCGACAGATCTCGGGAAGGCTTTTGGAGTCCGGTTCTCAAGTGGCGTTCCCAGAGACCCGAAGGACAGCAGCGGTCGGCTGCTGTTTCGACGGGCGGACGGAACGCTGATGGATCATGCGATCACGAAAGGTATCAACGAAGTTGCGACGTTCACGGGTACTTCATTCCAGGTAGACAGACCCAGTCATCCGTTGCTCGTGTTTGGTCTGCAGGTGTACTTGTTCAAGGAGCAGAACGTACACCAGGGTCGCGCAGCATTGGAGCAGATGTGTTTGTCTTTGGGGGCGGCACCCAACTAGCGCATGTAGCGGAGTTCGCCTCAGTGCTTCGCACTGACAGGACAGGATGCAACTACGAATTGGTGGTACGTAGAATCAATAACTTACAGGTGAGTTTCTTGAGAGCGCGCGCAGCGTGATCGCTCCGTTTACCCTTGACGCCGTCGCGCGCGCCCGCTGATGCTTGACGTTAGGTTGCTCGCGGTTACCACGGGAATCCCCGACAAGCCTCGATCCACGAAGGAGCAAGTCGCGGTTGTTCCACAAAGACCACTCACTCCTGAGCAACGAGGTCTCCTCGACGAATACGATGGCGTGTCCAGCGTGTCGAGAGATCATCATGGCCTCGGTTACGAGCTGCCGCTTCTGCGGTCTACCGATCGATGCCCGCACGGCGGCGCAGGCGAATGCCGCTCAACAAGCTCTGAACTCGGCGATCATCCAGGCGAACGCACTCAAGTATGCGGGTCCGATCGCGTTGGTGATTGCTGTTCTGTTGGTGCTGAACACGTTCGGCGCCATGTCGGATGGTCGCCTGTTGATGGCTTGGCTTGCGCCCCCCATCGCTATCTTTGCGTCCTGGCGCTGGACACACCGGCATGGCAGCTTGCTGACATCAGATTCCGAGCTCGCGCTATCGCGCAAGAATGTTCGCCGGTCGATGCAGATGTGGTGTGCTGTGTTGGCACTCGAGCTCGTGCTTCTCGCCTGGGCTGCTCTACGGTTAGGGCTCAGCGTGAATACGCAACCACACTAGCGCACGCAGCGGAGTTCGCCTCAGTGCTTCGCACTGACAGGACAGGATGCAACTACGAATCGGCGGTACATAGACTCAATAACTTACAGGTGAGTTTCTTGAGAGCGCGCGCAGCGTGATCGCTCCGTTTACCCTTGACGCCGTCGCCCGCGCCCGCTGATGCTTGACGTTCGGCGAAAATAGCACGTTGTCATATCTAAGACCCAATGGAGTGTCCTATGAGAGCCAAATGCATGACAAGCCTCCGGGCAGCAATGCTCATTCTCGTGATCGGTGCAACTGCCGCACAGGCACAGGTCGCACCGCAAATGAAGATGACCACCGAGATCCCGCCCGGGATTGCAGCTCCGGACAAGACAGATACTCGGCTGGGCACGCTGAACTTCTTTGATGGAGTCCCAGACAAGGCGACGGTCTCCTCTGGACGGTGGCAAGACCTATCGGCTGCGGGTATTGCCCAATGTTCCAGTAAAGGATTTCTGGTCAGCGATTGTGTATGACAACCAGACCCGTTCCATGCTTCAGACCGATCAAGACCTTCCCCAAGTAAGTAGTCTGGATAAGGGTCTGGTAGTCAACCCGGGTGGCTCAGTGGATGTTTACTTTGGGCCAAAGGCCCCAGCCGGCATGGAACACAACTGGATTCAGACCATCCCCGGCAAGGGATGGAACATGCTGTTCCGGCTGTACGGCCCGCTTGAGCCTTGGTTCGATAAGACCTGGAAACTGAGCGAGATCGAACTGGTGAAGTAGAGTATGTGCCGGCGAACAACGGCATACAGCGGACGGCGCTGTGCGCTGCCGCTGATGCTTCACGTTCAGCGCTACTATTTTGCAGTGTAGGAAGCCTACAGATGAAATACCTATCTACGTTGATCGCAATGTTTCTTGCTTTGCCATTCGCGGCGTTTGCCCAAGACAGCAAAGGCGACCAGGAGGTTCGCGACTTCATAGCCGAATACGAAAGAGCCGTCGCCAGCCGCGACCTCGCCTTCCTTGAGCGCGTGATGCCGGACGATTACGTGTACTCGGGGCCGAGCGGTAAGATGACAACTCGCGCGCAGGCATTAACGTATTTTAGGGAACAGCGAGAAAAGCCGGCTTATAAGTCACACTCGCTCGAACACCTGAATGTGAAGGTGCATGTCGTCAACAACATGGCTCTTGTTACGAACGATTGGATATCAGTGATTTCGGCCAATGATTCGACGAACACCGCACCGACTACCTACGTAGGGCGCCACACCGGAGTCTTTGAAAAGCGTAACGGTTGCTGGATGGTCATCGCCGAACACGATTCCGAGAAGCCGTACGACGATAAGTGGATGGTAGAGGGCTTGGCAAAAGCCGGGCGCGAATACAACGAACTGACAAGACGCCTGAGAAGCGGGCGCTCGTACGCTGAGCTAGAAAGTGCCGGCGACATCGCCAGCCTTAACCGAACGCTCGCCGAGGAATACACCTATACAAGCCGCGACGGCACGATATCTAGCAAGGCCCAAGTTGTGGAGAGCTACAAAACCCATCAGATCATAATAGAGTCCGCCGAAGTGCTCGAACACAACGCGCGAACCATCGAGAACGGTGCGGCAGTCGAAACCGGAAAGATCAGATATCTCGGAACAAGTGCCGGTAGACCGTTCGACATTACCGAACGCGACACAACTACGTGGGCGTTTTACGACGGGCGGTGGCAAATTACCGCCAATCATGCTTCGGCCGTCAAACAATAAGCCTGGTGTGTGTCGGCACGGTCGTACGGGCTGGCGCGGGCAATCGTCGACTGGCCTTTTCACGCGGCAGCGCCGCGTCGATCTTCGTCGCTTCGGGTATGCTGCTGCCGTCACGTTAGATGGCTTGGTCGCTGGTGCCACGCCGCGGTCGAACGAGCGGTGGCGCCCTTGCTGCACGTCCACGACGGTCCGCAGCGATCCATCGCGGCCCGCCTTTGTCAGACCATCACACGCCGTGATTTGCAACTGGGCGGCCACGTGAGCGACTGGAGATTCCGATTCAGAGTCCATTGCGTTAGACTCGACTACTATGGAACTTCATGAACTTCTGCTGCAGAACCGGACTCGGGCAATCGATGAGGCGCTTGTGGGCCTGTCTCGTTCCGCGCTTCCGCACTACTCTGAGGATAGAGCCGAACAGAACCGTATCCGTCTCGAGAGGCTCTACGATCTCTGTATGCAGTGCCTGACCGATCGCTCACTGAATCCGATGGCCGACTATGCCCGCCAGGTTGCTGGCGAGCGACATCGTGAGGGCATCGATCTTCGAGAGGTTCACACGGCATTCAATGTGCTCGAGGAGGTTATCTGGCGCCTCATCGTCGCGCACCTTCAACCGCCACAGCTGGTTCAGTCCTTAGGTCAGGCGAGTACGATTCTCGGGGCGGGCAAGCAGGCCCTGGCCGTCGAGTATGTGAACCTGGTCGGTCACCCAGAGCCTAGACAGTCACTCGACTTGTCAGAGTTGTTCAAGGGCACGACCTAGCCTCGGTTGCCGTGCCATCTAACTAGCGCATACAGTGGAGTGCGCGCTGCGAAAGTACGTCTTTTGCCCTTGACGCCGTCGCGCGCGCACGCTGATGCTTGACGTTCGGCGGCTCTTGACGTTTTGCGTTTGTGGCCAGGAGGTAGAGCTTGATCAACTTGCGACGCTCGATTGTTCTCTCATTCGTCGGCTTGCTCACTCCGCTCGCCGGTGTCCTGGGCCGAACCCAGGACCGTGCATCGGTGGTCCCGGAGATGAAGGTCTTGCTCGAAAACGAGCATGTTCGCGTACAGTTCCACGATGTGGCTGTCGGCGAGAAGACGCCTCTCCACTCGCACCCGTCCTACGTTGCCTATGTGTTCAGCCCCTACACAGCACGATTCGTCCTTGCTGATGGCTCAGTGAAGACGGCGGAACGCAAGACTGGAGATGTTTTCTACAGCGGGCCGGTCACCCACTCGGTTGAAAACACTGGATCAACTCCAATCCACAACCTGATCGTCGAACTCAAGGGTGAGACACCTGGGCTGTGAAGTGGGTTCTTTCTATCCTACGGCGATGACCGGGCTCGTACCTGCGCCGCCGCCGAACTAGCCGCATGCAGCGCGCGCAGCGTGAGTTGGTCTTTGGCAGTTGACGCGGTCGTGCGCGCCCGTTGATGCTTGTCGTTCAGCATCAATCGAAGTGAAGGCATGAAGATGACACGCGTCCGAGTTGAGGGCTTTACCATCTCGCTTGACGGATACGGAGCTGGTCCGAATCAGGACATCAGGAATCCGCTCGGCGTGGGCGGGACAGAGTTGCACCAGTGGTTAGTCCCGACACGCACGATCCAACGGACCTTATTTGGCGCCAACGGTGGCACAACGGGGATCGATGACGACTTCGCTGCACGGGGCTTCAAGAATGTTGGCGCCTGGATTCTCGGAAGAAACATGTTCGGACCGATTCGAGGTTCCTGGCCTGACATGAACTGGAAAGGCTGGTGGGGCGACAACCCACCCTATCACGTTCCAACTTTCATCCTGACACATCACGCGCGCCCGCCCATCCAGATGGAAGGCGGAACGACATTCTACTTCGTCACGGGCGGTATTCAGGAGGCGCTTGACCAGGCGCGCGACGCAGCCAACGGAATGGATGTGCGCATTGGCGGCGGAGCTAACACTATCCAGCAATATCTTCGGACGGGCCTCATCGATGAGCTGCACGTCGCGATGTCGCCGGTCCTGCTGGGCGGGGGAGAGCGACTGTTCGAGGGGATTGACGTGCGCGCTCTGGGATACGAATGCGTTCAGTTCGTCGCGTCGGAGAAAGCCACCCATGTAGTACTGCGGCGCCAAGGGCACAGTGACGGCTAACGCCCGGGTTCAGCGGCCCGTGCGCTGCGCGGCCCGCCGCTGCACCGGAGCGTTGAACGGATCCTCGCAGCACTACTTAGAAGAACCTGGAGAATGAGATGGCAGTCAACTCCGTTGGCGCGATGGGCACACCGGAGGCCCAGCTTCGATCCCTCATCGAGAAGTTCGATCCCAAGTACCAGAAGCTCATCCGCTCGGTCCGATCTGCTGTGCGCAAGCGATTGCCGACCGCCAACGAGCTGGTGTACGACTACAACACCTTCTTCGTCATCGCGTATTCGTCGACGGAGCGACCCCCGGATGCGATCCTCGCTACCGCCGCGCGTCCTGACGGCGTGCGTTTGTACCTCATGCACGGACCTCAATTGCCCGACCCGAAGAAGCTGCTGATGGGATCGGGCAAACAAACCCGCTTTATCCGGCTGGAGGCTGCCAGACAGTTGGCGCATCCGGATGTTGAGGCGCTGATCGCCGCTGCGATTGATCAGGCTAGTGCTCCGTTGCCGTCCGAGGGCCCCGGCAGACTGGTCATTCGGACGTTTGGTGCCAAGAAGCGGCCCCGTCGGAAGCCGGCGGAGTGACGGCAGACGTTGCTGGGGCATGGTGGTAGTCTGCCTGCGGCAGGCTTGGGCCACCGAACAACAGCAATCAGCGGACGTCGCTGCGCGCCCCCTGACGCTTGTCGTTGGACGGCATGTGAGGCCGCAAGACTGATTCTTCAAGGGCACTCTTTATGACTGCGCGTCTATTCATCCAGGCGGTCACTCGGCGACCGCGCATCGAGATGACGGCGTTGGCTGAACGCGCCGTCACCGACAGCGGCGGCTGGATCCTCGATCATCACCTGTTCTCAAACATCGCCATCTCGCTCACCTTTGAGATCGCTACTGCCAGCTTGGCGCGGCTTCTCGATGGATTGTGCGCGACGGGACTCGAGCTTACGTCGGAGTCGCACAGGCACCTTGAGGCGCTCGCCGACGGCTCGCGCGAGACCGGTGCAACGGACGATGGTGGTATCACTGGCTACTTGCAGATCACCTTCGTCCACGACGAGCCGGATCTGCGGCGCGACGTGCCAGCGATTCCCGGCTAGCGGCACGAGCGTCTGCGGTGTGATCGCACCGGGGAGTGACCTGTTTCCCGGTTGCTGCCAAACTAGCGCATGCGACGGAGCGCGCTCAGCGAATGTTCGTCTTTCACGCTTGACGCCGTCGCGCGCGACCGGTGCTGCTTGACGTTGCGCGGTCCAACTCGCCATGCTGCCTATCGCTCGACTACGGAGATGAGGGGATCCATGAAACGGCGCCTCGCAGTCCTTCTCGCTACTATGTTGGCATTACTTGCCGGGGGAGCGAAGGCTCAGCTCCGGACGCAGGTGACGCTGCCCCTTGAAGCGGAGATTCGAAGGGATCTTGCAAAGGCACCTTGTGATAACAAGGAGCGGCTTGGCGCAGTGAAGTCGCTGTTCTCGCAGCTGGGCGCGACGGACGCCGACGTGAGTGTCGCATCCTTCAAACACACCGAGAACCTCGTTGCCACAGTGAAGGGGAGCGGAGACGGGTTCATCGTGGTCGGAGCGCATTACGACAAGGCGAGCCATGGCTGCGGAGCCGTCGACAATTGGACTGGCATCGTCATACTCGCGCATCTCTACCGTACTATCCGGGTCACGGCGCCATCAAAGACCATTATCTTCGTAGCCTTCGGCAAAGAAGAGGCTGGTCTTGTCGGGTCGCAGGCTATGGTCGACGCGATCACGAAGAAGGATCGAGAGAGTTATTGTTCGATGGTCAACCTCGACAGCTTCGGATTTGCTCGTCCGCAGGTGCTCGAGAACGTATCAACGCCGAAATTGACGGCCTTTGTTGCAGAAGTCGCAAGAGAGAATCAGGTGCCCTACGCAAGTGCCAGGGTAGACGCCGGTGCTGATTCAACTTCCTTCAGAGACAAGGGAATCCCAGCCGTGACGCTCCACGGGCTATCGAACACCGGCCTTTCACTCATTCACACGAGCAAAGACCAGGTCGACCAGATCAGCGCAGAGAGTGTTCATATCGGATATCGGTTTGCGTTGATGCTCATCGCGCGCCTGGATCAGTGTGACTGCAAAGCATTTCGATGACGTAGCGGGCGCTGGTGGGACCGCCCGGCTTGCGCATCCGAGCGCTCGCTGCGATTGGCCGTCTTGTGCCCTTGACGCCGTCGCGTGCGCGCCCGCTGATGCTTGTCCTTCGACGGCTCCAGGCCCGCGATTGTGGGTGCGGACAAGAAACTACCCTTCACGCCGTTACAACGAGTCAAGATGGACCTCCCCTGGAATGACCTGCTCGCTGCCAGCCTGGTTGACGGGCTACATCTCATGATCGGCGCTGGCCTGGTCGGCCCGGGCGTGCGGGCATTCGCGATCCGGCCGCCCGGTTCGCTTCGCCTGCTGGATACCCGTACCTTCGATGGCTCGAGCCTGCTTATGGCCCGGTATGCCGTCGAATGCTGACTGCTGGCGTCAGTTGAGTGTACGCCTGTCAAGCCGATAAGCTGTGGTCGCCGATGACGCCGGCGGCTTGTCGGCTTGGCGTCAGACCCAATGCAGCCGGAGTAGCAAATGTCCAGCACCTCATCTCCCTTTTTACTCAGCGGCCGTGTTTGCGTCATCACCGGTGGAAACCGCGGAATCGGACGCTCGATTGCGCTTGGTATGGCTCGCGCCGGCGCGGCGGTTGCCGTGCTTGCTCGAAATGAAGAGAAGAACAGTCACGTTCTTGACGAGTTAAGAGCCATTGGCGTTCCGGCGATGGCCTTGCCTCTCGACGTGACAGAGCGTGAAACGCTGTCGGGCGCCATCGACGCGTTCGAAGCAGCGTTGGGCGGGATCGATATTCTCGTGAACAACGCGGGAGTCGCTACCGTGACCGGCGGCATTCTCAACGAATCACCGGAAGTGTGGGACACGACGCTGGCGACGCATCTCGATGCGACGTTTCTCCTTTCCAAATATGCCGCGACTTCCATGGTCAAGCGTAAGCGGGGGAAGATCATTAACCTCGCCAGCATGTATTCCTACTTTGGCGCTGGACTGTTCCCGTCCTATGGCGCAGCCAAAGGGGCCATCGTGCAACTGACCAAGGCGATGGCCGTTGAACTGGCGCCGCACCACATTCAAGTCAATGCGATTGCACCGGGTTGGATCGCCACCGAGATGACCGCGCTCGCATGCGAGCATCCGGATTATGCCGAGTTCAACAGGATGATCCTGGCGCGTACGCCTGCAGGTCGATGGGGCGAGGCGGATGAAATAGCCGGTGCGGCCGTCTTCCTTGCATCTGCCGCTGCCGATTTCATCACCGGCGTCACCCTGCCAGTCGATGGTGGATATTCGATTTGTTGATACCAGACCACTCAAGGGTCACTGACGCCGGCGGCCTCTGTGTGACCGCCGGCGCGCTTGCGACGGCGGCCGACGTGCGCGCTTGCTGATGCTTGACGGCCGCCGAACTACCGCACCTTGACGCCGTCGCGCGCGCCCGCTCATGCTTGACGTTCGTAGACCAAACGACACACCCGCTGCTGCAGCCTGACACCCTTGACGAGCAGACGCTCGGAGCTATAGGAGTCACCGATGTCGAATAATGCTTGGCGTATCCTTCTCTTCACCTTCGTCGGCAGTCCTCTTGCTGCAGTTCTCTCGAACATCCTCGGGGACAGCGTCACCTCACCGAACGGTGTGCTTTCCGGTCTTTCGTTTCTCCGGGGCGACCTCTTGCATGAGGCGCCCTTCGTTTTCTCCGTCCTCCCGGCATTCATAGCTGTCGCCGCGCTTTTCTACGTTGGCGGTCTCTTGATGGTGCGTGGCCGCGATGCAATGCCGGAGAGGCCTCGATTGGTCACGTGGCTCATCCTTGCGAACTTCCTTGTGCCCATCGGCAGCTTTGCCGTGATGTTCGTGACTCTGTCTCTCGAGAACTGACGCTCGCGGCACGCAGAACTAGCACATCCAGCGGTGCGCGCACAGCGAAAGTTCGTCATTTGGCCCTTGACGCCTTAGCGCGCGCCCGCTGATGCTTCACGCCAGCCGCGGCTTTCCCGATTCTTCTCATCCATGGAGGCGTCTCTGGCACTCGAGCCCATGTTCGACCCTTCGCAGCAGCCGCAACGTGCCACTCTCAATGCATATCTTGGCGCGGCAGCACCCCTTTGGAGCTCGGTCATCGATCGGGCCCGCGAGCGCGTGCCTCAGCTGGCCGAGGCGTGGCACTTTGCCGGCCCCAAGGTCGGGTGGTCGCTTCGGCTCGTCGATGGAGATCGCATCGTGGTGTACCTCACGCCGGGGGAGGGCGCGTTTCGAGTCGGCCTCGTCCTCGGCGGCAAGGCCGTGGCGGCGGCACGAGAGGCTGGTCTCTCGGCGGCGGCCGCGGCGATCCTCGACGCCGCGCCCAGGTATGCCGAGGGCCACGGCGTGCGTTTCCACGTCGCTGAGCGCAAGGACATCGCACCATTCGTGGAGCTGCTCTCGATCAAGCTGGCCGTCCCACCGAAGCCGCAGCCACGCGGCCGGCGCTCCTAACAGAGACGTTCATGGACGTGACACATAATTGATGAAGACGCTTGCATCGCACGCCTCACGCATCAGTACCGGCCGCGGTAGCGCTCGGGTCGATCCCGAGCGCGTGTGAGGACACCTGGCGCTGGCTAACGTCGAGGCTGACCCGAGCGCTACCGCGCCCGGTACTGATGCGTGGATCGCCCGTCGTTGAGTGGGGTCATGACGAACCCATGGTCGTCGCTGTAGGAGCGCGGGGCAGCAGAATCGCTTCGCTCGCCGCTGAAATTGATATCGTTGGGCAGCCGGAGGGGTCGATAGACATTCGCGCAAGCTACGACTCGGCGGCGGCGGCGTACGCTGAACACCTATCAGACGAGCTCTACCCTAGCGCATGCCGCGGAGCGCGCACCGAGAGTTTGCCTTGACCCTTGACGCCGTCGTGCGCGCCCTCTGATGCTTGATGATCGGCCGCTACCATCGGAGGGAGGCATGAAGACGGAGCTCCAAAGGTTGGAAGAGCAACTCGAACGGGCGCTCGAGGGGCAGGCGTGGCACGGTCCTTCAGTGCTCGAAGTCCTCGAGGGCGTTAGTGCGCATCAGGCTGCCGCGCATCCTATCGCGGGCGCTCACAGCATCTGGGAGTCGGTTGAACATCTGTGCAGCGACTATGGTTTGGTTCTGAGGCGGCTCGGCGGGGATGGCAGGCAACTCACGGAATCTGAAGGCTGGCCCATGGTCCCGGAGCCAAGTGCCGAGAGCTGGACTGAATCCGTGAGCAGACTGAAACAACTCAACGCCGAGCTCCGGCTGGCAGTCGGGAGCTTTCCGCGGGAGCGTCTGGACGACCCGTTGGTGCCTGAGGTGCCATACACGGCCTATACGCAGTTCATTGGCGTAACGCAGCACGGTCTCTATCACGCAGGCCAAATGGCACTCCTGAAGAAAGCGCTAGGGTCGGTCGATGCTGCCGTGCCGCCGCCGAACTAGCGCGTGCACCGGAGCGCGCACAGCGTGAGCTCGTTATTGACCTTGAAGCCGTCGCGCGCGTCCGCTGATGCTGAAATTCGGCGGCTCGGCAGTACGTCGAAATTGGAGCACAATATGAGGCAAAGCGTAGTATCTCGATGGATCTTCCTGATTGCGTTCGCGCTCGTTTTCTACGGAAATGGTGCTGCATTCATCGAGAGCTTTGTGAACTACTCGAGCTGGCACCTCATTGGGAGCGATGAGTTCGTTGCCTATCATCATTTCATCAGCCCTCGCGTTCTCACGTTCCTCGTCGCGCCTGCGCTTCTCGGCACCGTGTTTACGGTGATGATGTTGTGGGCCCGGCCACCTGTCATCCCATTGTGGGCTGTTTGGGCGGCAATCGCTGCGCAGGCGGTGGTGTGGGTATCGACCGCGACCATACAGGTGCCGATCCAGGTTCAGCTCAGCGAGCATGGACTGTCACTTGACTTGCTCGGGCGTCTGATCGAGACGAACTTCTGGTTACGCAGAATCCCGTATGCGGTTTGTGCAGGCCTGTTTCTGTGGATGGCGGCGAAGGCAATCGGCGCGGTCAAAGAGCCGGCGGACTAGCGCATGCTGCGGACCGCGCGCAGCGAGAGTTCGTCCGTTTACCCTTGACGCCGTCGCGCGCGCCCGCTGATGCTCGACGTTCGGCACGAACGGGCGTTCTCAACTGATCGCGTTTGCGGAGGGTAGGTGGCTATCGACATCCTCGACGAAGTTGCACAGCTCATCGAGCAAGAACGCGATGCCTTACTCGCTGAGTGGCGGGTGCAAGTCCGGGCCCTCCCCGCGGCGCGGAATCTCGACGTGCCCACACTCAACGATCACATCCCGCATTTCCTGACAGAGCTTGCAATTGCCCTGCGAGCAGGGCCAGGCGAGACGATCGCTCAAGCAGTACTTGACGACAGTCCGCCCGCCCACGGCTTGCAGCGGGTCAAGGACGCATTCGACATCGAAGAGGTGGTTGCCGAGTACAACATCCTGCGCGGCTGTATCCACGACCTGGCCGATCGGAACGGCTTGCGTCTGCAGGGGAGGCCGTTTCACGTCCTCAACCGTGTGCTGGATGGAGCGATCGGGTCGGCCGTCCGTTCGTTCGCTACGCAGGAGGCAATCGAGGTCCAACACCGCCGGGAGGAGTATCTGGCATTCGTGGCCCACGACCTTCGCACGCCACTGAGTGCCGTTACACTCTCCGCGCGAATTCTCGAATTACTCCTCAAGCGCGAAGGTTCCGAGACGCCGGAGACGACCCGGAAGTTCAAGACGCTCAACCGGAACCTGCAACACCTTGAGGACCTGATCGCGAAGGTGCTCGAGGAGAACACGAACCTCGAGACCGAGACTGGCGTCAAGTTGGAGCGCCGACGATTTGACCTCTGGCCTCTGGTTGAAGCTCTCATTCACGATCTGCACCCGGTCGCCGGGACAGACTCGACGCGCCTGAATAACGCGGTTCCCGAGGATTTCGTCGTCTACGCCGATGCCAATTTGTTGCGACGCGTGTTCCAGAACCTGATCGCCAACGCGATCTCGTACACGCCGCGCGGGGAGGTCGTCATCGGGGCGAGCGTGACGGACGATGGCGGCACCGCCGAGTGTTTCGTCCGCGACAATGGCGAGGGCATACCGGAGGACCGCTGCCGCACCGTGTTCGACAAGCACGAGACGGACCCCGAGAGGCAGGGCGGGCTGGGTCTTGGCCTCGCCATCGTCAAGACTTTCGTCGAGGCCCACGATGGGGTGGTGAACGTGGAGAGCGAACTCGGTGTCGGCTCGATATTCCGGTTCACGCTCCCAGGACAACGGAGTTAGAGGGAACGCCGAACCAGGCGGTGTAGACTGCGCCGATGAAAGTCGTCCAGTTATTGTTTCGGCTCATCTACGCAATCGTGGCTCTGCTGTTTCTGTGTTGCGGGATGTCATTGATCGTCGTTGCGACTCTCGAGCTCTGGCACGGCATCAACCCGGCCTCGGGTTTGGCGAGCCTCGAGCGCTTCGATTCCATCCTTGAATGTGTCGCGTTACTGACGATTGCGGTTGCGTCACTCGAACTGGGTCAGACGGTTCTCGAGGAAGAGGTCGTGCGCAACGCGCAAATGAGTGCGCCGACGAGGATTCGTCGGTTTCTGTCACGATTCCTCGTTGTCGTCGTCGTTTCGTTGGCGATCGAATGCCTCGTGGCCGTGTTTCAGCTCTCGCACAGGGATCCCTCGCAGCTCCCCGCAGCCGCTTACATCGGCGTAGCAGCCGGCGTGATTCTTGCGGCGTGGGGTGTCTTTGTGCGGTTGAACCGTAGCGTCGAAGAGCTTGAGCCTGAAGCTTTGCGGGAAGCCAAAGCCGAGGATCACAAGGTAGGCTGATTGACGCGAGCTCGCGCCCCCCGCGCTCGGCCGCAATCGAGGTGCGATCGGAAGCGATACACATTTCAGACTGAATGCACGGATGTCGGGCATGGGATTCCGCCGGGCTTCAGGAGACGGGAGAGCTTCGCTGTCGGAAGCGTGGGGGCACCGAAGGACGGAGGCACGGTCAATTCTCGCCCACTCGACGGGTGCACCAAACAGTCTGGGTATCCGTCGCCGCGCAGCTCGGTTTCGAGACACGAAAGCCCGGAACCGCATGCAGAGGCACACAATCCCGGGCTTTATCCGTGTGGGCACGGTTGTCCTCCGGCTAGCTCTTCGGACGCGCGTTCGTGTTTGCGACCGCGCCGACCGCCCCGACTTTCAGTAGATTCGTCACCGACTTGACGCCGACGATGCCACGCGCAATGGACTCGGCGCGTGCCTTCTGCCCGATCGAGGCAACAGAGCCGCTGACCGTCACGACGTTATTGTCGACATCGACGTTTATCGTCGAATCGCGCAGGTCGTCCTCGGTGGCCAGCGCGGCGCGTGTCTTGGTCCAGATCCAGAGATCGTCGGCTCCGTTGCCGACCTTGCGACCGAGATCCTTGGCTTCCTTCGCGATGCGATCCTTCTCACGATCGAAGTCCTCGCGCGTCAGCTGACCGTCCCCGTTCGAGTTCGCCTTTGTCGCGCGGTTCACGTTCGCCGCGCGATTTGCATTTGCCGTCGGGTTCGCGTTTCGCGGGTCCGCATCGGAACCGCAGGCCGAAAATCCCATTGCCAGACACAAGGCCGCTATCGCCGTCATTGTTCGAGTCACGATGTCCCCTCCTGATTATGTGCGCCAATTGGACTGATCCTCTCGATACAAAGCAAGGAGCGTTCCGGAGCAGGTGATCGACGGGCCATCCGGGAGGCTGACCCGTGCGCTACCGCGCACGGTACTGATGCGTCGAGCGCGCATCTCTGCAAGCTGCGCGCGGGGTTGAAGAGCATCTTTGTTCGGCCACCCCATTGGCGGTACTCTCACGTAGTGCGACCCCTTCGGTATTCCTTCAACATCACATTGGACGGGTGAAGCTCGTGAGCCAGGTGGAATTCAACTCTGGGGCGGTGGCGATGCGGTATGTGCCGAGACCCAGTTGAGAACGGTCACCGACTCGAGGAGACTCTGCAATGCTCTGGCTCACCTTAATGTCCGCCGCCATACTCGTTCCCTTCGCGCCGGCCGCGACAGTTTCGTCGCCCAGAGTTGTTTCCGCGAGCCAGGTCAACGGCACGTGGCGATCCAAAGACGGTGAGTTCAAGATACTTGCGCTTGGAAAGCAGCGACTCCGAGTAGAGTTCTTTGGAGTACACGAGTATCGCGTCAATGGCGTGCTGACGGCCAGCATCGGAGAAGGGAGCGGCATCGCAACAATCTACGGCGACACTGCGACATTCCGGCCGTACGAGCAGGAGCCAGGTGCGTCATCACAATGAAGTTCGCAGGCGGCAAGATGGTCGTAGTTCAGCAGGGTTTCTGCGGGTTTGGCATAAACGTGAGCGCCAGCGGCACGTACCGGCGCGTGAGCGCTCGGAAGCCGACATTTGATTCCAACTCCTCCTTGAGGTCGGGTTTCTCGCAGAGACGCAAAGGACTCGCAAAGGCGCAGAGCTGAAAAGGCCAACTGCACGTTTCGTGCTCTCGCTAGCCTCACCAAACCCCTCCCGCTACAATGCCCCCTTCACCCGCAGGAGGCACGAATGACCGCACCCCGCAGAGCCAAGATCACGGCTGTCGGAAGCTACGTTCCGCCAAAGGTCGTGACGAACGACGATATCGCCAAGTTGGTCGACACGACGAACGAATGGATTCTCGAGCGCACCGGCATCCGCGAGCGCCACGTCGTCGAGAAAGGCGTCGCAGCCTCAGACCTCGGCGCGCGCGCGGCCGAGGCCGCGCTTCTCCAGCGCGGGATCGACGCAAGCGAGATCGACCTGATCATCGTCGTGACCGTGACTCCCGACATGTTCTTTCCCGCCACCGCGTGCCTCGTCCAGCACAAGATCGGCGCCCGCAAGGCCTGGGGCTTCGACCTGTCGGCTGCCTGCTCGGGATTCCTCTACGGACTGACCGTCGGCGCGCAGTTCATCGTGTCGGGCGCTCACCGAAAGGTTCTCGTCATCGGCTCGGACGTGATGTCTTCAATCCTCAACCCCGAAGACAGGACCACGCTCGTTCTCTTCGGTGACGGGGCAGGCGCCGTCCTCCTCGAGCCGACCGAGGACGGGGAGGACGTCGGCATCCTCGACTACTACCACGAAGTCGACGGGTCCGGCGGAGAGTCGCTCTACATGCCCGGTGGCGGCAGCCTGAATCCTTCGTCCCACGAGACGGTCGATCAGAAGATGCACTACGTCCATCAGAAAGGACCGCAGGTCTTCAAGTACGCCGTCCGCAAGATGGAAGAGCTCGGCAAGATCATGCTCGACCGCAACAACCTCACCGGTGGTGATATCGACACGTTCATTTCGCACCAGGCGAACCTGCGGATCATCGACGCGACGGCCGAGAAGCTGGGCTTCGACCCGGAGCGCGTGATCAAGAACATCGACAAATACGGCAACACCACTGCCGGGACGATTCCGCTTGCGATGTGCGACGCGATCGCTGAAGGGAAGCTGAAGAAAGGCGATCTCGTGCTGTTTACGGCTGTTGGTGCCGGCTTCACGGCCGCGTCGGTCCTCGTGCGCTGGGCGTTTTGAGGAGAGTGGACGGGATTACAGGATTTACAGGATTTACAGGAGACTCCTGTTAATCTTGAGAATCCTGCAATCCTGTCCACTCTCGCATGAAATACGCGCTTGCCATCGTGGTGCTGGTTTTCGCCGTGGCCGAGGCGCGGGCGCAGTTCGGCGTGCCGGAGGAAGCACCCGACGCCCTGCACGTGCTTTCCGGGAAGGTCTTCCTCGAACGCTCGGGAATGTTGTCAGAGCGCCTGGAGGTGTGGTTGACGCCGGAAACGGGCGCCGGAAAAATCGACACGTTCACCGAGTCCAGCGGGAACTTCCAGTTCGAGGGCCTGCGCGCGGGAACGTACACGATCCGGGTTCGTGCGCCCCTCGGTTCGCCGTTCGGCGACGGCGAGGAGCGCATTGCGATCTACGTTTCCAAAACGACGACTCGCTACAACGTGATCGTGACGATGCCGCTTCGCGCGAATGCCCGTACGAACGAGCCGGCGCCTCCTCCTCCCGGCACGATTGCGGTCCCCGGGACGGGAAAGCCGGCCATTCCGCCCGGTGCGGCGGACGAGTACGCGAAGGCGCAGGCCGCAATGAAGCTTGGCAACGCCGCCGAAGCGACCAGGCATCTCGAGCAGGCTGTCGCGCTCGCGCCGGCTTACGGTGACGCGCTCAACGATCTCGGCGTCGATCGGATGCGAGCCGGAAGGAACGACGAGGCCATCGAGCTTTTCCGGCGCGCAGCCGATGCGACGCCCGACCGATTCGAGCCGCGCGTAAACCTGGCGCTCGCACTGCTTGCAGCCGAGAAGCTCGATGAGGCGGAGTTCGAGGCAGTGAAGGCGCTGGCCCTCGACCCGGATTCGCCCCGCGCGCTCTTCGCTGGCGGCCGCATCGCGCTGGCGCGAGGAGAACTGCAGACGGCCGCCGAGCGATTGCAGCGCAGTGTCGCAGCCGGCGGCGATACGCAGGCCGCCGCCGCCGTCGCGCTTGGCGAGTTGTGCGAGCGGGCCGGCCAGGTCGCAGCCGCAGTCGAGGCCTACCGCATCGCGCTCCTGGCCGAACCGGATGGCCCTCGAGCCGTCGCGGCCCGCGCGCGTCTGTCTGCCCTTGGGGAAAAAGAGTAGACAGGATTACAGGATTCACAGGATGAAAGTGCTTTCCTGTTTATCCTGAAAATCCTGCAATCCTGTCCACTCACCACCTTCTGCGCCATAATGCAGCCATGATCAGAGCAATTTCCCTCGCACTAATCGTCGTCGTCCTGCTCCTGCCGGGCGTCGAATCCGCGCAGATGTCTGGTCCGCCCGAGCCATCCCAAATGACAGCAGAAACAAACCCGTTCTTCGCGGTCAGCACACTGCCGTTTCAGGCTCCGCCCTTCGACAAGATCCAGGACAGCCACTACCTGCCTGCGATCGAGGAAGGGATGAAACAGGAGCTCGCCGAGATCGAGGCGATCGCCAATTCAGCCGAGACCGCTACGTTCGACAACACCATCGTCGCGATGGAGCGCTCCGGCGCCCTCCTGAACCGGGTGGGCAAGGTCTTCTTTGCGCTGGCCCAGTCGAACACGAATCCGACTATCCAGAAGATCCAGACCGAGGTGGCTCCGAAGCTCGCCGTCCATCGGGATGCGATCGTTCTCAATCCGAAGCTGTTCGCCCGCGTGAAGTCGATCCACGACCAGCGCGAGAAGCTTGGCCTCGACAGCGATTCCAGGTTCCTCGTCGAACGCGTCTACAAACAGTTCGTCCGCGGTGGCGCACAGCTGTCAGATGCCGACAAGTCGGCACTGCGCGAGCTCAACCAGGAACAGGCGAAACTGACCACCGAGTTCCGAGCGAAGCTGCTAGCCGCGAACAACGCGGCGGCAATCGTCGTCGACACGCGTGAAGAGCTCGTCGGGCTGAGCGACGCTGAAATCGCCGGCGCGGCGCAGCGCGCGAAGGACCGCGGTCTCGAGGGCAAGTTCGTCCTCACGCTGCAGAACACCACGCGACAGCCGATCACGACTACCATGAAGAACCGCGCGTTGCGGCTGCGGATCCACAAGGCTTCGGCCGAGCGCGGCAGGGGCGGCGAAAACGACACGCGGCCGATCGCGACGCGCCTCGCACAGCTTCGCGCGCAGAAGGCGAAGCTGCTCGGATTCCCCAATCACGCGACGTTCTCGCTCGACGACCAGATGGCCGAAACGCCAGCTCGCGCCGAGAAGCTGCTCACTGATCTCGTCGCGGCGGCCACCGCCAAGGCGCGCGGTGAAGCTGCCAAGATGCAGGCCATCATCGACGCCGAAAAGGGCGGTTTCAAACTCGAGGCCGCCGACTGGTCCTACTACGCCGAGAAAGTTCGGAAGGCTGATTACGACCTCGACGAAGCACAGGTGAAGCCGTACTTCGAGATGAACCGCGTGCTCCAGGACGGGGCGTTTTTCGCCGCGAACAAGATGTACGGTCTCACGTTCAAGGAGCGCACCGACCTCCCGGTCTACCACCCGGACGTCCGCGTCTTCGACGTCTTCGACGCCGACGGCAAGCCGCTCGCCCTCTTCTACGCCGATTATTACTCGCGCCCCTCGAAGAGCGGCGGCGCGTGGATGAGCACGTTTGTCGACCAGAACGGACTGACCGGCACGAAGCCCGTCGTGTTCAACGTGTGCAACTTCCCGAAACCGGCGCCCGGCGACCCGGCGTTGCTCAGCTACGACCACGCGTCGACGCTCTTCCACGAATTCGGTCACGCGTTGCACGGGATGTTCTCGGCCGTGAAATATCCGACGATCTCGGGAACGGCCGTCCCCCGCGATTTCGTCGAATATCCGTCACAGATCAACGAACACTGGGCGCTCGAGCCGACGGTGCTTGCCAACTACGCGCGGCACTACAAGACGAACGAACCGATGCCGAAGGAGCTCGTCGAGAAGATCAAGAAGACGACCACCTTCAACCAGGGTTTCGACACGACGGAGTACCTCGCTGCGGCGCTGCTCGACATGGCGTGGCATTCACTGCCGGCCGACGCGCCACCGCAGGATCCCGACACGTTCGAGCCGGCAGCCCTGGCGAAATACGGCATCGCGATGGCGGAGGTGCCACCGCGCTACCGCACGACGTTTTTCTCGCACATCTGGGGCGGCGGCTACGCGGCCGGCTACTACGCGTACCTGTGGAGCGAGGTGCTCGACCATGACACGTATTACTGGTTCCGCGAGAACGGCGGGATGACGCGGAAGAACGGACAGCGGTTCCGCGACATGATTCTGTCTCGCGGCCTGACGCAGCCGGCGGCGGCGATGTTCAAGGCGTTCCGCGGCCGGGATCCGGAAGTCGAGCCACTCATCATCGAGCGTGGCCTCAAGCCGGCAACGAAGTAGAGAGTAGACAGGATTGCAGGATTATCAGGATTGACAGGATTCTGCCTGGGTAGAGATGGGAACGCTCCGTACCACCCAGAGAGAATCCAGTTAATCCAGTTAATCCTGTAATCCTGTCCACTCTCTCTCCTGTGCTACCATTCGCGCGGTTTCTTACCTCGGGATTCCAGCATCGAACCGCCGTGATCCAGAAACTGCGCCGAGCAAGCCGGGCTGTTGCGGTGCTGTGTGCCCTCGTCGCCGCAGCGCTGTCCGTCGTCCTGCCCGTCGCCGGACTCGACCCGAAGACGCCGGTGGCGAGGTACGGCCACGACGTGTGGCAGGACGCGTTGCCGCAGAACACGGTTCACTCGGTGCTGCAGACCCGCGACGGGTATCTGTGGCTCGGAACGTACGAAGGGCTCGTCCGTTTCAACGGCGTCGACTTCACGATCTTCGACAAGCGCAACACCCCCGCCATCCGCAACAACGGCATCCGGTCGCTCTACGAGGATCGATCCGGAACGCTCTGGATCGGGACTGCGAGCGCCGGCGTCCTCACTTACCGCGACGGAGAGTTCTCGGCATGGACGACCGAACAGGGTCTCGCGAGCAACTTCGTCTTCGCGATATCGGAGGATGCGTCCAGCGGGGTCTGGATCGGGACTAACGGAGGCCTCAGCCGCTACAGCAACGGCACCTTCGAGAATTTCACGAGCGCGAACGGACTCACGAGCAACCGAATCCGCTCGCTCTGGACCGCTCGCGACGGGTCGCTCTGGATCGGTACGGATGGCGGCGGTCTCGACCGGTACGTCGATGGCCGGTTCATTGCCTACACGACCGCGCAGGGCCTTCCCGCAGGCACGATCACGGCGATTCGCGAGGATCAGGCCGGCGCGATCTGGGTGGGCACCGACGGAGGGGGCGTCGCGCGATATTTCAACGAGGAATTCACGGTCGTCACGACAGCCAACGGCCTTCCGAGCGATCGTGTTTCCGCCTTGTGGGAGGACGCCCAGGGGAGCCTGTGGATTGGAACAGACGGGGGCGGGCTCGCCCGATTTGCCGAAGGCAAGTTCCAGGTGCGGTCCATTGACGGCGGTCTCTCGGACGCTTACGTGCGGTCGTTGTGGGAGGACCGTGAGGGCAGTCTCTGGATCGGGACGAACGGTGGACTGAACCGGCTCAAAGATGGGAAGTTCGTTGCCTGGCGGACGCGTGACGGCCTCTCGAGCGAATACGCCCGCGTCGTGTGCGAGGACGAACGCGGCGTGATCTGGATCGGGACCGACGGCGGAGGCCTCAACCGCATCGATGGCGACCGGATCACTTCGATGTCGCGAAAGACCGGCTTCCCGAGCGATTTCGTCCGCGCCGTCTGGCCGAATCCCGGCGGGGGCGTCTGGGCCGGCACGGTCGATGCGGGCGTGATCCTTGTTACCGACGGGGCGACGCGCAGGTTCACGACCGCGGACGGACTGCCGTCCAACGACATACGTTCGGTCTGGGCGAGCCCCACCGGCGACGTGTGGATCGGGACAGGCGGCGCCGGCATCGTCCGGATGCGCGATGGTCGAATGGAGCGGTTCGGCGTAGCGGACGGGATCGGTTCGGGCGACGTACGCGCGGTGATAGGCGACGGGCGCGGCGGGATCTGGATCGGGACGAACGGCGGTGGCGTCAGCTACTTCGATGGCTCGAAGTGGACGACGACGCGCGTGGCCGACGGTCTCGCGGGCGACGTCGTCTTCTCGATTCTGCCGGACTCGGAAGGGCGTGTCTGGGTCGGCTCGAGCGACGGACTGACCCTGCGCGACGACTCGGGCTGGCACCGCCTTACGACCGCCGAGGGTCTCTTCGACGACCTTGCGTTTTCGATCAACGACGACCAGTCCGGCAACCTCTGGATGAGCTGCAACAAGGGCGTCTATCGCGCCGCCGTCGACGACCTCGTCGCCGTGGCGCGGGGCGAGCGCGCCCAGGTGCGCTGCGTAGCCTACGGACGTCCGGATGGCATGGGCAGCACGCAGTGCAACGGCGCGTCACAGCCCGCGGGTTGGCGAGGACGCGACGGTCGCATCTGGTTTCCGACGGTCGCGGGCGTGTCGGTGGTCGATCCGGCCGCAATCCGGTTCAACGACATCCCGCCTCCCGTCATCATCTCGAAATTCGTCGTTGACGGAGTCCAGAGGCCCCGACTCGACGGCGCCGAGTTGCCTGCGCGCAGCGGCCGCTTCGAGTTCCATTACGACGGCCTGAGTTTCCTCGTCCCCGAGAAGGTTCGTTTCCGTTACAGGCTGGAAGGCGTCGAGGAAGACTGGGTCGACGCAGGTCAGCGCCGAGTCGCCTACTACAATCCGCTGCCGCCGGGCGAATACACATTTCGCGTGCAGGCGGCGAACAACGACGGCGTGTGGAACGAGGTCGGCGCGTCGATGCGCTTCACGCTTCCGCCGCCGATCTGGCGCCGTTGGTGGGCGATCGCGCTCTACATCCTCGCCATCGGCGGCGCGGTGTATGGACTGCATCGGCTCAGAGTCCTGGCCCTTCGCCGTCGCACGGAGTTGCTCGAAACCGAGGTGACTGCGCGCACCGAGGCCCTCGCCCGATCCGAGCGGCGCGCGCTCGAGGCGAATCGGGCGAAGTCGACGTTTCTCGCGAACATGAGCCACGAATTGCGGACGCCGATGAACGCGATCCTCGGCTTCGTCCAGCTCATGCAGCGGGATCGCGGGCTCACCGGGGAACAGCGCGAAAACCTGTCGATAGTCGAGCGGTCCGGCGAGCATCTGCTCGCGCTCATCAACGACGTGCTGTCGATCTCGAAGATCGAGGCCGGCCACATCACGCTCAACGAACACGCGTTCGACCTTCCGCGGATGCTCGACGGATTGCGCGACACGTTCCGCCTTCGCGCCGAGGCAAAAGACCTGACGTTCGACGTGGAGGTCGGCCGCGAGCTGCCGCGGTTCGTTCGCGGCGACGAGGCAAAGTTGCGGCAGATTCTCATCAACCTGCTCGGGAACGCCTTCAAGTTCACAGAAGAGGGCGGCGTCGTCCTGCGGGCGACGTGGGAAGAAGCGCGAGCGGTTTTCGATGTCGAAGACACCGGTCCCGGGATCGGGCCTGCGGAGATCGACAAGGTGTTCGGCGCCTTCGTCCAGTCGGAGAGCGGCCGGATGGCGCAGGAGGGCACCGGGCTCGGCCTCGCGATCAGCCGCAGTTTCGCGCGGCTGATGTCGGGTGACATCAGCGTCCGGTCGGCGCCGGAGGTGGGAACGACGTTCCGGGTCGAGATTGCGCTGCCTGCCACCGCCGAGTCCGGCCCGCACCCGGTCGAGCGGCAGGTCATCTCCCTCGAGCCCGGTCAGTCGCCGGTGCGGATTCTCGTTGTCGACGACACGCTAGAGAATCGAAAGCTGCTCGTGAAGCTGCTGACGAGCGTCGGCTTCTACGTGCGCGAGGCCGTCAACGGTCGCGAAGCCGTCGAGCACCGCATGCGATGGCACCCACACCTGATCTGGATGGACATCCGGATGCCGGTGATGGACGGAGTCTCGGCGACGCGTGAAATCCGGCGGCTCGAGGCCGAGGGAGGCGAAGACGGTCCGCTGACGCCCGTGAAGATCATCGCACTGACGGCGAGCGTCTTCGATCACGAGCACGGAGTGGTGCTCGATGCCGGGTGCGACGACCTCGTGACGAAGCCGTTCAAGGAGTCGACGATCTTCGAGAAGCTCGGCGAGCACCTCGGCGTGAAGTTCGTATACGAAAGAACTGGACGCACGGGCCCGCTCGAGCCCGTGGACCCCGACGCGGCGCCGGCGCTGACGCCGTCGCGGATGGCGGCGTTGCCGCGCGAGCTCGTCGTACAGCTCGCACGCGGCGTGCAGGTTGGAGATCTGGAAGCGATTCACGCGACGATCAACCGGATCTGCGATTGCGACGAACCGCTCGGAAACCGGCTGCGCGAGCTCGCGCGGCGCTACCAGTTCGAGGAGATTCTCGAGACGGTCGATCGCGCCACCGACAGCAGCCGCAACGTGAGGTGAGAATAGACAGGATTACAGGATTATCGGGATGAACAGGATGGACTTGAATCAGAACTCCGTGCTCGAATCACCAAGCTGAATCCTGATAATCCTGTAATCCTGTCTACTCTCTTTCCGATGATCACACCGAACGACGAACCGGATGACTTGATGAGCGACGAGGACGACGCCGCGCGTCTCGGCGCGAGCCGCAAGGTCAAGGTCGGAATCGGGTTCGCCGCAGCGCTCGGAGCCGTCGCCGTCAGCTCGGTCGTGCTCTTCCGGCTCATGAACCGGATGCAGGTCGAAGGAGCAGAGAACATCCCCGTCGAGCACGAGAACGTCCTCTACTGCCTCAATCACAGTTCGCTCATCGACAACTTCGCGTTCGAGAGCGTGGCGTACCTGCCGAAGGTGCTCTTCCAGCCGAAATACCTGCCGGTGAATCTCGCGGACCGCAAGAACTTCTTCGGCGACCCGAAGTCGCGCCGGGTGAAGGATCGGGTGTTGCGGCTCCTCGGCAAGTATTTCTTCTCACATCTGCGCGCCTACCCGGTGGATCGGAGGCGTGGCGACCTCGAGCAGGTGGACGAGTGGGTCGAACTGCTCCGGCAGAACATAGTCGTGGTGTTTCCGGAAGGCACGCGCTCGCGGTCGGGGACGATCGGGACGGGAAAGCCGGGAGTGGGAAAGCTGATCTACGACGCGCGCCCGATGGTGATACCGGTGCGGATGATGGGCATGGAGAACGTGCTCGGTGTCGGACGGGTGATCCCGAGGATGTTTCAGACGGTGCAGGTCTACATCGGGAAACCGCTCGACATGTCGGAGATGCTCGGACGGCCGCTGCCGGTGGAGCGCGGCGCCGAAATCAATCTGTATCGTGATATTGCGGACCGTGTAGTCAGGGAGATCCGGGCCCTGGGCCCGCAGGAGACGTAGAATTCCTCGCGCAAAGGCGCCAAGGCGCAAAGGCGCAAAGGGAAATCAGAACAGCACCGATTCAAGTCTTATTGATGAACCATTCTGGACTTTGCGCCTTTGCGCCTTTGCGCGAGTCCTGACCTACAGGAGATCCATCAGCATGAAACGCACGATTGTCCTCGTCGCCTTGCTCTTCGCGCTCGTTGCCGGTACGTCGGCCGCACAGCGCCCGGGCCAGAAGCCCCCAGCCAAGGAACCGCCGCCGGACTACTTCCCGCTCCCGGGCGGCGCCTGGTGGAAATACCGGTCAACGACGGACGCCGGCGCGACCTCCGAGTTCACGATGAAAGTGATGGGCGACGAGAAGGTCGGCGACGTCACCGCCATCCTCGTCGACATCGAGAGCGCATGGCCGATCCGCGAGTGGTACACGAAGGGCGGCGGAATGGTTTCCTGGCACCGGGAGTCATACCTCAAGAACAACCAGACGGTCGATTTCAGCCCGACCCGCATCGCGATGAAGAACCCGCTCGCAACAGGACAGACCTGGTCGTGGAAGGGCAAGGGCATCATGGACGTTGCGATCGACGAGACCGCGACGGTCGGAGGAGTCGAGGACGTCGTAACGCCGGCGGGGAGCTTCAAGGCCTTCAAGGTGTCGACGACAGTCATGCAGGGCCCAACGAAGGTCCAGAAGACCTACTGGTACGCGAACCAAATCGGCCTCGTGAAGGCGATCACTGATACGGGTTCCGTTCGCTCGACGACCGAGTTGATCGAGTGGTCGTTCCGGAAGCGCTAATCGCATTAGCCTCGGCTTACGAGAGCAGGCTCCGGCGCGTGCAACGCTTCTCGGGGAATCGGGCATCAAGGCATTATCCCGGCTGCCTGCCGGCCCTCGGCCACGACTAAACTGCTTCTGGAGGATCACCATGTCAGCTGTACTCGCCCCCCCGACGACCATTCTCCGTTTCGCGATCGCCCTCGCAGTCGCGTTCGCCATCGCCGTCGTGCTGCCGTCGGCCTCGACGGTCGGGCACGCTTCCAACGGAGTGGCGTCGGATGACGACGGCGACAAGAAGAAGGACAAATCCGGCAGGAAGTCGGACAAGTGCGACAAGTCTTCAAAGGATGACGACGACGAAGACGACGACGATTCACGCTCGTCCAAGTCGAGGAAGTCCGATGAAGACGACTCGGACGACGATGATTCTGGCGACGATGACGCCGAGGACGCCGAGGACGACGATGACGCCGAGGACGACGATGACGCCGAGGACGACGATGACACCGAGGACGATGGCGGCGACCGTGCGGTCCTGGCCAGGGTGAGCGACGATCCGTCTCGCGGATCAGAGAATCCCGTGCAGACGACCGAGCCGGCGCGAAAGCCTGAAACTGCCGCCCCGGCGGCGCCCGTGACAGCGACCGCCACGGCCGGATCCCTCGTGGCTTCCGGTGCCTACCTGCAGATGGCGGATGCAATTGGTCGCGCACGCAAGGCTGGCGGTCAAGGCGACGTACTTCAGATCGATCTCGAATACGACGCCTTCCGGGGATTTGCGACGTGCGACGTCACGTTTTCGTCAGGCACTGAATACGAGATGAACGCCGAAACGGGCGAAATCCTCGGTCAAAAGCAGAAGGATCCGCGAAAGCTCGCGCTATTGGCGGCTTTGTCGACCGAAGCCAAGGATCTGAAGGCTTTTACCGACATCATCGAACAGGTGGTCAAGGCGACCGGGCAGGCCGTGCTCGAGATGGAGTTGAAGCACCTGAAGGGCCAGCCCGCTGTGATATTCGAGGTGGTGACGGCCGACGGCATCACGTCGCACTTCGATGCGGTCACGGGCAAACCCGCCGCGGGAGTGTAGGACCCTGGCGCTACGCGGATCGAGGCGGATTCAACGGATCAGAAAAAGCGACTGTCTGATCCCCTGAATCCGCCTCGATCGGCATTGTTCTTTCATCTTCATCGGGCAAACGCATGTGCCGCCACATGAATCACACCGGCATGCGCCGAGTCGTGATGAAGCCGTTTGCCGTTGCGATGGTCATGGTCCTTGTGCCGCTTCTGGCCCTGGCCCAGGACTCTCGTCCACGCCGGGTCACCGGTGATGACAGCCCCCAGGAAGCCGAGCCCGTCGCCCTCGAAGGCGCCCTCGTCGAGATCCCGACCGTAGTGTCGGATCGTTCCGGCCGTTACATTCCAGGGCTTACCGAGCTCGACTTCGAGGTGTACGAAAACGGCGAGCGCCAGGACATCGCGTTTTTCCGCGACGATCGCGTCCCGATCCACGTCGCGCTGGTCATGGACACGAGCAATTCGACCCGGCTGTCGCTCGCGGACATCCAGGACGCAGCAATCGAGTTCACGAACCTGCTTTTGCCGGGCGACCGGATCCTCGTCGTCTCGTTCAACGACGAAGTACGCGTCGAACAGGAGTTCACGAGCGACCGTGGCCAGCTCGTCACCGCCATCCGGCGTACGAGCCCGCGCAAGGGCACCCGTCTCTACGACGCCGTGTACGAAACCGTCGCCCAGCGCATGCGCGGCATCGACGGCCGAAAGGCCATGGTGCTGCTCAGCGATGGCCAGGACAACATGAGCGACCGATCGTTCGACGAGGCCGTGAAGGTGTGCTCCGAAAGCGACGTGATCGTCTATGGCATTCGATACCCGGCGAAGTGGCAGGTGCTTGCCGGCAGCGCTGGCGGTTCGAACCCGAATCCAAACTCATCGCCGGCGCCGGGATCTGGCAAGCTCAAGAAGCGAAAGAAGGGATGGCGGATTCCCAACATCCCCGGGGTGCCGGGCATTCCCGGTGTCGGCTGGCCGCTCCAGGATCCGTGGAACGCGAATCCACAGAGTGGTGGGGGCCGCAAGGTCATCAATCCGTTCATGGAAACCGTGACGGCGAACTCGGGCGGTCAGCTCTTTTACGCGAACGCCGTGAGCGACATCCGCGGGCTATTCGCACAGGTGGCCGAGGAACTGCGGCACGTCTACGTCCTCGCCTATTCACCGTCGAACCCCCAGTCAAACGGCGGCTACCGGTCCATCCAGGTCAAGGTCGTGTCGAACCCCGACGCCACCGTCCGTCATCGACTCGGGTATCAGGCCACCGCGACGCCCTGACGAGAGTGGACAGGATTTCAGGATTAGCAGGATTAACAGGATTCAGCCCAATAAATCCTGTTAATCCTGCTAATCCAGAAATCCTGTCTAACTCTCAGATCTTGTACTTCTTGTGCAGGATAATCGAATAGACCTCGGCCATGAGCGCGAGGACGGTCCGCACCGACATCAACCAGCCGAGCGACAGGAACTGCAGCAGCAGGCCTGCGAGCTGAGGGAAGATCAGGTCGGATGCATCCACGCCGGCTTCGAGCGTGCCCATCGTCTTGCTCCGATTGGCGAGGTTGTAGCTCGACACCTTGGCGGCGATGGCGCCCCATGTGGGCTTGAACGCAGCCTTGCCGATCTCGTCGACACCGCGCGCGACGCCCATCACGATGCCGAGCAGCACCGTGCCGGCAAACCACGGCGTGATGTAGAAGAGCAGTGATGTGAGGATGTTCGCGATCGACCTGAGCGCGATGACCTTCGAAGCGCCGATCCGGTCGGCGAGCCATCCGAAGAAAGGTCCGACGAACAGCGGGACCATCGTTTCGGCGACGATCTTGATCCAGCCGAGCGCGCTCGGCGTGACCTCGAGCTTCACCGCGAGAATCGTGAAGAACTCGCCGGTGACCATGTAGGCCGGGGCCGTGAGCGCGAGACCGAGGAACGTGAACGCGAGGACCGGCGGGCCCTTGTCCTCGACGGCGCCCGGAACGGGAAGCTGGCCGGTCTTGAGCTTCTTCTTTTTCTTGTCCTTCTTCGGCTCTTCCTTGATGACGACCCAGACGAGAATGAAGGACAGCAGTGACAGGAATGTCGACGTGAGCAGGATCGTGATGAGAGCCTTGCGCAGGGCCGCGGCCTCGACGGCCTTCGTGAGGTCGTCGATGGGGACGTCCTTGAGCGCAAGCGTGCGCTGTTCGACGCGCGTGACCTTGAACGGCTCTGGATGCGCCTCGGTCCCCGGAAGGGTCTGCTCGGCCGAGACGTCTTCGGGCGCGGCGAGGATCTGCTCGATCTGTTCGCCCTTCTTGTTGGTCTCTTCGAGGACCGCGACGTTGAGCGTCACGTTCGTCTGCCCGGCGAAGAAGAGCACGAGTCCCGTCAGTACGAACGCCGCAATCGACTCTCCAACGCCGCCAGCCGTGGACTTGATGGTCTGATACCACGAATAGGCCTTGGCGATGTGCTTCTCGTCGGTCGAATCGGCGATCAGCGCGGACGTCGACGGTCCTTTCGCCGAATCGGCGATACCGCGGACGACGCTGACGCCGGCAAACATGTAGGGATTGAGCGCGACGGCGTACAGGACGCTGACGAACGTCCGGAAGCCAAGCGCGAGCATGAAGATCTTCTTCTTGCCGTATTTGTCCGCCATCGACCCGAACATGGGTCTCAGCACCAACGGAACGACGTTCTGCAGAAGCGTCAATCCCATGATCGACGCGATGTCGAAGCCGAAGATCAACAGCGCGAAAAGCGGCACGGTCGTCTTGACCATGCCGGACGAGACCTTCGAGATGAAAGACTCGGCCATGAGCGCAAGAACGACGGGGTTGAATGCGCCGCGTCCGGTCGAGACCTGCTCGGCGACCACCGACGGCAGCACGGCCTCGCCGGCGGGAACGGCTACGGGAGCGTAAGCGACCGCCGGCACCGGCATCTTCAGAAGGCCGGTCTTGGCGAGGAAGTTTCGCGCGAAAGTTCCTGGTCCCCCGGCGACGGCTTCGAACTCGGCAGCGAGCTGCAGCGCCGTCTGCTGTCGGTGGGCCGGATCCTTCCTGAGCGCGCGATTGACGACGGCTTCGATTCCTTCGTCTATGTCCGGCCGGAAAGTTTCGGAGAGGTCGGGCGGCGACCCGTAGAGCTGAAGCTCAGCGACCTGCGCCGGAGACGGCGCGAGGTAAGGCGGCGAGCCGGCGAGCAACTCGTAGAGGATGCAGCCGAGGGAGTAGACGTCGGATCGCGAGTCGAGCTGCCGGTCGAGGATCTGCTCGGGCGACATGTACTCCGGCGTACCGAACAGGCGCGCCGTCGGCGCCATCGTCACGTTGCCCTCGGCCGCCGCACCCGTGAGTTTCGCGAGTCCGTAGCCGCCGACCTTGATGATCTCCTTGCCGTCGACGCCGACCTCGACGTAGATCGAGTCCGGCTTCACGTCGCGCAGCACGATGCCGTTGACGTGCGCCGTGTGCACGGCGCCGCAGATCTGGTTGAGCAGGCCGACGATGCGCGGCACCGACAGGCCTCGCTCGCGACGGATGAGGTCGCGCAGGGTCTGTCCGCTCAGCAGCTCTTCGACGAGATAAACAGCGCCTTCCGCCGTCGTGCCAAAGTCGAACACCTGTACCGAGTTCGGATGGCGGATGCGAGCGGCGACCTGCGCCTGCCGCTTGAACCGCTCGACGGCCATTCGATCGCGCACGAGATCCGGCCGCAGCACCTTGACGGCGACCTTGTCGCCGAGCAGCACGCGCTTCGCTCGATAGACGGTTCCCGTCGACGCCTCGGCGATCTTGCCTTCGATCTCGTAGCGGCCGTCGAGAATGATCGTCCCACCTGCGGCCACCGGAGCGTCAGGCCGCGGGGGCGCAACGGGGATCAGCTCTCCAGTCTTTCGAACCCGGAACGATGCGTTCCCTGGCGGTTCGAACGGAGGTGGCGGCGGGGGAGGGGGGGGAGGTGGTGGGGGCGGTGGTGCTGCAGGTGGCGGCGAGATCCGATCGGTCTTGTCAGACGCCGGAGGACGCGGCGATGCAGAAGTTGGCGGCAGCTTGAACGTCGCGTCCGGCGGCTGGCCATGCTCGGGCGGACGCGAAATGCGGTCCGTCGCATCGGACGAACCGGGCATGCCAGGCAGCCGCGGAATGGCCTGACCGCTTACCGTCCGGAGTCCCGCATCCGATCCAAGGACGAAGTCGAGGCTGCAGTTGCCCACCGACGCCGTGTCGCCAGGGTTGACGTCGGTTCCCTGGTCGCCAACCTGCCGGCCGTTGACGAAAATGGCGTTGCGCCCGATGTTGAAGATTCGCCAGACGTCGTTGGTTCGGCGCAGCACCGCGTGCTTGCGGCTGACGGTCGGATCGTCGAGGACGAGCTCGTTGTCGTCCGCGCGGCCAATGTCGATCTCGGCGCCCGTAACGGGCACCGTGATCCGCTTGCCGCCCGGCATCGTTACTTCGATGCTGTCGATCTGCGGAGGTGCCGGCGCTGCCGGCGCTTCGTGCAACGGTCCGGCACGAGCGCCCGACGACTGATACCCGAACGTTATCCGCACCTTGCCGAGCTGGATGACGTCGCCGGTCTTCAGCGCGTGTCCGGCCGGACCAAGCTTCGTGCCGTTGACGAAGACGCCGTTTCGGCTGCCGGCATCGTAAACCGAATAGTGGTCGCCCTCGCGGCGGATGACCGCGTGCTTTCGGCTGACCGTCGGATCCGGAATGGCCAGCCCGTTCTCCGCCGACTTGCCGATCTCGAGCTCAGCGTCCGACAGCGGCACCTGCATTATGTCGCGATCCGGAAGGATCACCCGGAGCATGGCAACGGGCTGACTGGACTCGGCGCGCGGCATTGGAAGCGGAGTACCGTCCGTGACGCAGAATTTCTGCGAGTCGGCGTACTCGGCGCTGCAGACGGGGCATCGTTTCACTCGGCTGGACCTCTCGGTGCTGGTGCGGCGCGGCCTGTCACGGCCGTCTAGTTATCCTGCGCGCTCGAGAATGAACTTCGAGATACGCGATCCGGCTTCCGGAACGCCCTTGAAGCCCGGGAAACAGTTCACTTCGATGACTGAGAATCCCTTCGGCGTCTTCACGAGATCCACACCGTAGAGCTCGAGGCCAAAGACCTTGCCGCAGCGGCGCACGAGGTCCTCGAGCTCCTCGTTGTCACCGACCGGCGTGCCCTTTTTCTCTTCCTTGGTGGTCGCGGGAAAGATGCGCTTGATGGCGTAGACATAGTCGCCGATCGCGTAGGCCTTGTAGTCGACCGGCTCGTGCTCTTCGAACTCCTGGGCAAGGATGAGCCGCTCGCCGAGGGCCGCGCCGTCCTCACCGCCTTCGTCCTCGACCTCGCCCGAATCGGCTGAGCGACGTGCAATGAGGTCGTCGTATTCGGCCTCGTTCATGCAGATCTCGATGCCCATGCCGCGACGTCCGCGCCAGGGCTTCACGACGATCGGTGTCGTCTGGACTACCGGTCGCAGCGTCTCGATCGAGTCGGTGACGAACGTGCGAGGGGTCGGGATACCGGCCTGCAGCAGCATGAGGCTCGTCAACACCTTGTCGCGGACCTTCATGGTAGCGGGGTACTCGTTGAGAAGCGTCGCGCCGCGGTAATGGGCCGCAGCTGCGAGCGACTCGGCGAGTGGCGAGTGTGACTTGAACAGGTAGGCGTCGTAATTGAACGCGAAGTTCTCGAGGTCGATCATGCCCGAACGCTCGGTCACGATGTCGAGCTCCGCGCCGCCAGCCTTGAGCTCGTTGACGATGTCGTGAGAAACCGACGACGGGCTGCGGGGTGGTTCCATCAGAAAACAGATTCGCATGAGTCTTACCCTCGAGCTGAACAGCTCTTCAGCGAAGCGGTGTATGGAAGTACAGGTCCGAAGAACGCGAAAGAACTCTGCGTCCTTGCGAGTCCTCTGCGTCTCTGCGAGAAACCTCGCGTTCGAACCGCGGTTTCTCGCAGAGACGCAGAGGACTCGCAAAGACGCAGAGGACTCGTTTGCTCCGGCTCTCCAGTCGAAGAATCGAGTCTCACGTTCTTGCTCCAATCTGGAGACCCTGCCGTTGGTATCGGAACATCACCATTCCATCTCGCTAGCTCGCCGCGTTGCCGGCCACGAAGTCAGGTCCCGGAGGTGTGATCGTGAACTTGCCCTGGGCGTAATCGTCGATGCAGTCCGCGATGAGCGGGGCAATGTCCGGCACCCCCTTGTAGCCAGGGAAGTAATTGACGTCGACGACAACCGGACCAGTCGGGCTCTCGATGATGTCGAGACCGAACAGCGCCAATCCACAAACCTCTCCGACCTTGTTCGCGATGCGCCGCACCTCGTCAGAGACCTCGACCGGACGCCCGACCTGCGTGAAGCTCGACTCGGAGAACGTCTTGCGCACGGCGAACACCTGGTCGCGAACGCAGTAGACCTTCGTGTCGAGTCCGTCACCCGGGATCATCTCCTGGATGATCATCGGCACGACCGGCTCGGGAATCGTCTTCAGGTCGTCGACCGAGTTGATGAACGTAATGCCGGCGCCGCGATGGCCCATGTACGGCTTCACGATCATCTTCATCGAGCTCGCGAGCTCTTCGAGCAGGCTGAAATCGTCAGTGACCCAGGACCGCGGGGCCGGAACCCCGGCCGCGTTCAGCATTCGCGAAACGATGATCTTGTTCTGGATCAGCGCGCAGCTGCGATACGGGTTCATTACCCGCGCGCCCTGTGTGAAGAGCGCTCCGCCGAGCGACAACGTCAGCTCGGTGTGCGACTTCAGGATGTAGAGCCCGTCGTCGTGCTCAAGCGTGTCGCATTGCTGGAGGATCTCTTCGGCGATCGACGAGTCGACCTCGTAACCACGCTTCTCGAGCAGGTCGTAGGTCTCGACGAGAATGGGGCTCGGTACCGGCGGAACTCGCCGGACCACCATGAAATGCAGTTTCATTGCGTCACCTCGGTTCGGTGTTCTCTATGAATCGCAGAGCATTCAAGCGCTATCGCATTGATCTCTGCACAAAAAAGGAGCGGATGGAGGTCCGGCCGGGAAGCTGTTCTCAGGCCCGGTTGGCGATTCCGAAGACGTAGTCCCCCAGGCGAAGTCCGGCGTCGGGAACGCCCTTGAAGCCCGGGAAGGTGTTGATGTCGACAACCCATGGTTTGCCGTCGTTCATGATGATGTCGAGGCCGTAGAGATCCACTCCGAAAGCGTCGCCGCAACGGAGCGTCACGTCGCGCATCTCGCCCGTCACCTCGAACGGCTCGCCGAGCTTGTCCTCGTAGGTCTTCGCCGGCCAGACTCGGCGGACGCCGAACAACTCGTCGCCGATCCGGTAGATCTTGTGATCGCGGCCGTCCGATTCGTAGTAGGTCTGCGCGAAGGTGATCCCGAAGTCGTCGGGGATGGCGTCGAGCTCGGCCTGGGTGCGGACGATGTGAACGCCGCGACCCTGCGATCCAAAGTACGGCTTGACCACGATCGGTCCGGTGGCGAGGGCCTCGGAAAGCTGCGACGGAGAATCGGCCATCCACGTACGCGGCAGGGGCACGCCGGCCGGAAGCAGGGCCGCAGTCGCCGAGTACTTGTCCTTCATCAGCGTGACAGCCGGCACCGGATTGATGATGCGAGCGCCGGCCTGGTGCAGGAGCCCGGCGTAGACCATCGCAAGACGCGTGCTCGACTTGAGGATGTAGAGATCGAACTCGGGCCGGACCTCCGCGACGTCGCGGGCGCGGTCCTCGGGATAGATCAGGTCCACGGTCGCGCCGTGCTCTGAGAGGCGGGCGATCATGTCGGCGACGACAGGGCCCGGTTTCTCCTTCTGGACTGTTATCAGCGCGAGCTTCATCGCGACGGTACCTCTGCGACGCGGCGCTCGCAGAAGTCCGCGAGTCGCTCGTTGGCGTCCGGCACGGACGTGAAGTTCGGGTAGTCGTTGACCTCGATGACGAACACGCCGGCATCGGTCTCGATGCAATCCACTCCAAACAGGTCGAGGCCGAAAAGGCGTCCGCATCGACGGCCGAGGTCGGCGAGCTCCGGTGTCGTTTCGGCAAGGCCCGACTTCTTCGCTTCGACGTCATCGTCGGATCGTTTGTTGAACGGCGACGGCTTACGTACGGCCCAGACGTCGTCGCCGATCCCGTAGAGCTTCAGGTCGTAGCCATCCGTCTTGTGATAACACTGAGCGAGCGCCACCGAATCGCTCCAGTCGAGCGCGCGGAGCGCGTCGGCCGAATCGACAACCTCGAGCCCGCGGCAGTTGTCGCCGAAAATCAGCTTGATGATCAGCGGATAGGCCGACGTCGGGATCGTGTCGGCGAGACGCGAGGGCGTCCCGAACCACGTGTCGGGCGTCGGAAGGCGGTCCTTTGCGAGCGCTATGCTCATGTCGGCCTTGTTGTGAACGGCCGAGATCGCCGCCCGGCGATTGATAGTGGGGACTCCGCGAGAACCCGCCCATTCGAGCAGCGCGAGCAGCCCCCAGCTACGACCGCGCGCCACGATGAGGTCGAGCCCCTCGAGCCACGAATCATCGTCCATGCGAAGAGCGGTCGCTTCCGGGTCGATCGTGCGCACGGAATGACCGCGCGCGCCGAGAGCCTCTATGAGGCCGGACGGTTGCGCTTGCGAGAGATAGCGGCGTTCGACGAGGACGCCGAAGTGCAGGGGACCTGACATGGCGGGTTCGGCCTCGTGGCGAGAATTCGGACCGGGCGATTATACACACAAGCGGCGCACACGCTTGCATTTGCAGTGGCGCTCCTTGCCTCAGTGCCTCCGCGACTCCGTGAGCGAAGCTCTTCGTGCGGTCACCAAAGAGCTTCGCACACAGAGACACGGAGTCACCGAGGCACGGAGGTGCCCACTCCGGTGCTATACTCGCCGCGAGTTCACCCCTTGTTCACATGCGCGTACGCGGCGAACTTCATTACCTGCTCAACGGCTCCCAACGCATCGTCACGCTCGATTCCCCGAAATTCACGGTCGGGCGTGGCGATGAGAGTTCGCTGTGCCTGCAGGACATCGTCGTCTCGCGCAACCACGCCGAGATCGTCCGGCTCGGGAACGACTTCCTGCTTCGCGACCACGGCTCGACGAACGGCTCGTACATAAACGACATCCGCGTCTCGGAGCGCATCCTCGTGGACGGCGACGTCGTGCGTTTCGGCAAGGGCGGCCCGGAGTTGACCTTCCACTGGTACGAAGAGTCACTGCCGGCGACGCTCTCGCGCGACACGCGTCAGGGTACGACGGAGAACCTCGTCGATTCGCTCGTTGGAAAGCTGACGGGCGAGAAGGTCGACCCAGCGGAAGAGGCCACGCTCCGTTGCGTGCTCGCCGAGACCTACCTTCGCAAGGGAGATCACACGCACGCGCTGAACGTGCTGGGCAAATACACGGACGAAGGCCTCCTCTCGACGCTGCCGGGCTCAGTGCGCGCAACCGTCCTGCTCTGGATCGGAAACGCCAGGCTGGAAGCAAAACAGTATGTTGCGGCGACGACGGACCTGCAGCGGGCGTTCGATCTCGCCACGCAGGTCGGCGACCCGCAGGGCGTCGCGATGGCTCAGATCGGACTCGGCGAAGCAAAGATCGGCACTGGCGACCTGCTCGCGGCGCGCGACCACCTTCAGCGCGCCATGCTCGTCGCGCGACGATCGGACAATGTCCGAATCCGGGCCAGCGTGCACCTCCTGCTCGGCAAAATCGACTGGAAGGAGATCGACATCGACGGTGCGCGATACAACTGGCAGCGCGCGGCCCGGTTCGCCGAAGGTTGCAGCGACGACCGGCTCGATGCCAGCGTCAGGCTGCAACAAGCGTTCATGCTCTATGCCGAGGGACGCCTGGGCGAAGCCGTCACGGCCTACCAGGAAGCCATCAAGTTAATCGAGGAAGTCGGCAACGTCCGACTCCTGCTCAAGGCCTACAGCCAGCTCTCGCGAACGCTCGTGCGTCTCGGCTCGTGGGAGAGGCCGAGCGCTCGTCGAGCGCCGGCTTCGGACGGCGCGCGCGCAGAACATCGTCAAGCAGGAGGCCGTCTCGCTCACGGACCTCGCCGAGATTCGACTGGCGCAGGGAAACGTCGCGGAAGCGTGGGAGTCGATTCGTTCGGCTCTTGCGAGCCATGGCCACACGGTGTACGCGCGAACTCAAAGGGTCTATGGCCGCATCCTGGTCCAGCGCGACGAACGGCAGCAGGCGTCCGTCGAGCTCGAGAAGGGGCTCGTCGCAGCGCGCGCGCGCGGCTCGGTCGAGGAGCAGGTGCTCATAGGGCTCGATCTCGCGCTGCTTTTCGTCGAGCTCGGGCAGTACGACGTTGCGCGAACCCGACTCGAGGAAGCGGAGTCGATCACGCCGCTCGATCCGGCGCTCGTGCTCATGGGACGGGCCTTTTTCGCGCGAGGGCGATTGACGATGGCCACCGGTGCGCTCGCCGACGCGAATCGGTTCTTCACACAGAGCCTCTCGATCTCCGAGACCATCGGCGATCCGTACCGCGTCGCCCTGAGTCATTCGTGGATCGGGCACCTTCGACTGAAGATGAGCAGGCTCGAGTCGGCGCGCGGTCACCTCGAGGAGGCGCGCGCCGGATTCGCGAAACTCGGGGCTGCCCTCGACCTCGCTCGTGTCGAGGCGGCGCTGCAGGCCGGAGCTTTCGCGAATGTCCGGTCTGAGATGACGCAGGTCTTCGAACAGGGCGGTCTCACGCTCGGCGCCAGGTTCTCGACCGCGCGGTTGTCAGGTGGTTCGCGGGAGATCGACGGTCAGAGGAAGGGGCCGCAGACGATCCTCGTGGCGCTGGCGGCCGAACCGCTCACATCCATGATCACGCGTGGACTGGAGGTCGAGAATTATCTCGTCGATTGGGTGCAGGACGGCCGAACCGCGCTCGAGCGCTCCCGCGATCCAAACAAGAAATACGCGTGCCTCGTGCTGGACGCCCTGCTCGAGTACCGTTCGGGATTCGACATCTGTCGTGAGATTCGGAAGCTGAGCCTGGAGACCCCGGTCGTGCTTCTCGGCGGCCGCGCCGGCGTCGAGGACAAGATCGAAGCACTTCAATCCGGCGCGGACGACTATCTGGCAAAGCGCAAGATGGTGTTCGAAGAACTGCTCGCCAAGATGGAGGCACTGCTGCGATAGCCCCCAAGCTCGTCACAGCGAATCGTAATGCGTGTAATCATCATCGGAGCTGGCCGGGTGGGTTGTGGAGCGCTCGGCATGGCGTTCGCGATGCAGGGTCACGAAGTGGTGCTCGCGGCGCGCCGGGCCGACGAAGTCGATTCGATCAATCGGCTCGGTTACGACGTCGTGACGAAAGGTGCGATCGAGGCGCGTCTCGAGGTTCGTGGCGTGCACGCCGTGATCATGGCGAGTCCAGAGTTCAATGCGGCCTTCACCGAGGCGGATGTCGTCTATACGTCGGTGCGCCCCGACAATCTGCCGGGCGTTGCGCAGCCGATAGCGGATGCGCTCGTACACCGGATCACGGCGGGGGTTGAGCAGCCGCTCGACATCTTCTGCTGCGAGAACCTCAAGAATGCGGGATCGCAGCTCGAGCGGCTCATCTTCACGAACATCCCGTCGTCGCACGCACGACAGGTGCAGGACTGGATCGGATTCAACTCGGCGATTTCGGACCGGATCGTATCGGGGCTCGAGCTCGACGAGAACGGCCGGATCGTCATCACGGCAGATTCGACGGGCGACGTTCTCGTTGATATCTCGCAGACGAAGGGCGATTTCGAACTGTTGCCGCCGTTCAAGGGGATCGACAATTTTCCGGCGTGTATCGAGGAGAAACTCTACGTTCTCAACTGCGGCCACGCGGTGTGCGCCTACCTCGGGTTCCACAAGGGATACACCTACATCCACGAAGCCATGGAGGACGAGTCGATCAACCGGGCTGTGGTCGGCGCCATGCTCGAGTCGCAACAGGCGTTGCAGAACAAGCACGGGAAGACGCTTCATTACGCGGGGTTCATCAACGAGATCCTGGCGAGTTTCTCGAACGCGGCGCTCGGCGACACCGTGGCGCGCGTGGGACGGGATCCGATCCGGAAGCTGCAGGCGGACGACCGCCTCGTGGGCCCGGCGAAGCTTGCCTATCGGTACGGGATCGAACCGAAGAACCTGATCCGCGGGTGCGCGGCGGCTATGACCTACATGCCGAAAGACGATCCGCAGGCGGAAGAGCTGCAGACCATGGTCGAGGACAAGGGCTTCGAGAAGACGATCGCGGCGGTGAGCCAGCTGCAGCCGTGGAACCCGCTGTCGAAGCTCGTGCGCGAGGAGATTGCGAGGCAGGCGGTGTCGTAAGCGAGAGCTCAGCGGCTCTGTGTCTCCGTGTCTCCGTGTGCGAAGCGTCTTCAGAGCTGCGCACACAGAGGCTCAGAGACACAGAGTCACAGAGACCACGGAGGCCGACGATTCCCTGTGCTAGCATCGCGCGCATGAACCTCTTCCATCGCGTTGCCGCCGTTGCCCTCGCGCTGGCTTCCGCCGTCGTTCCCGCCGGCGCCGAACAGCCTCAATCGCCCTCTGGACCCCGCGCCGCGGACACTGCGTCGATGGACGCGATCCTCGCCGCTCTCTATGACGTCATTTCCGGACCGGCCGGCCAGAAACGCGACTGGGACCGGATGCGGGCGCTCTTCGTCGACGGTGGCCGGCTGATCGCTATCGGCAAGAAACCGACGGGCGAGTTCGTTCAGCGGATGATGACGGTCGAGGACTACATCCGGACATCGGGGCCGTTTCTCGAGGAGAAGGGATTCTTCGAACGAGAGATCGCCCGCCGTGTGGAGAAGTTCGGCGGCGTCGTGCACGTCTTCAGCACCTACGATGGCCGGATCAAGGCCGACGACCCGAAGCCATTTGTCCGCGGCGTCAATTCGATCCAGCTCATGAACGACGGCAAGCGATGGTGGATCGTGACCGTGTACTGGCAGGCGGAGTCGCCCGACAATCCGCTGCCGGACGAGTACCTGAAGTAGCACGATGCGGAAACTCGCAGCGTCAATTGTCATCGCGTTCGCTGCGCTCGCTGGTGGTGTCGGAATTCGAGCGGTCACCGCGGAGAGTCCGGGTAGCGCGATGCCGCACCAGATCCCGGTCACTCGAGAGGCAGTTGCAGGCGAGACCGGTCTGGACCTCCGGGGAGGATGGCGATTCCGGCCCGGCGACGATGCATCGTGGGCGGACCCGTCCACGGACGACGCGAACTGGGAACCGATCGATTCGCCGCGGATGGCTCCAGGCTCAGCGCTCCCGACCAGTTGGTCCGGGATCGGCTGGTTCCGGATCCGCCTGGACGTCGACGAGTCGGTGGTAGGAACGGCACTCGCCGTTGTTCTCGATCATCCGGGCGCATCGGAAGTATTTCTCGACGGGAAGCTTCTCGGAGGATTCGGAACAGTCGCGGCGTCCGGACACGACGAATCAACATACAGCCCCAGCGGGCTCCCCTTGGCGGTTGCGTTCGATCGTGGCGGCGAGCACGTCCTGGCGGTTCGCTACTCATGCACGTCGGGCGTGGACGGATGGATGCCGCGAATTCTTTCGACGGGATTTGCAGTCAGACTGAGAGATGCCGGTACGGCGGTCGGGGATCACTCCCGAAACCTCACGCTCAACCTCGGCATCAACGCCGTGCTCGCGACGATGATGCTGGGATTCGGCGTGCTCCACCTGATGCTCTTCACGTTCCAGCGCAGTCAGCGGGCAAATCTCTACTATGGGCTGTTCGGCACGTTCTTCGGTCTGTTGATCACAACGGGACTCGCGCGTCCGGTGTTTCACGTCGGCTATGAAGGTTCGCTCGTGCTGGTGATAGCCGGCCGGATTCTCGTCGCTTGCGTCTTCCTGTGCCTGGTGGCATTCCTGCGGTCCGCCTTCGCTTTTCCGTTCATGTGGTGGTACCGCGCGCTCGTGGCCGTGTGGGTCGTCGCGGTGATCGCTTCGCTCGCGTTTCCGACCGTGACCCTGGCGTTCTACGGCATCAACGTGGCCATCAGTCTCTCGATCGGCGCCGCGATGCAGACGATCGGGGCCGCGCTCTGGAAGCGACTGGACGGCGCGTGGATCATTGGCCTTGGGGCGTACTGCATTGCCATCGCGTTGACGGCGCAGCTCGTCGCGCAGATCTTTGGCGTGCAGTCCTTCTGGCCGCAAGCGATCGCGATCGCCGGTTTCCTCGGGTTGCCGATCTGCGTGTCGGTGTTCTTCGCTCGCCACGTCGCGCGAACCAACCGGGCGCTCGAGTCCAAGCTGGCTGAGGTCGAGCAGCTTTCGGCGCAGACGCTGGAGCACGAACGACAAGCCGCCGAGTTGCGAATCCAGCGTGAGCAGGAGCGCGCACACGTGGCCCTCCTGCGGGCCGACAACGACCGAAAAGCGAAAGAGCTGGAGGAAGCAAGGCAACTCCAGCTTTCGATGCTGCCGTCGTCGTTACCCGTCGTCCCCGGCATCGAGATCGCCGCGTACATGAAACCGGCAACCGAGGTTGGAGGGGACTATTACGACTTCCACGTCGGACCGGACGGCACGTTGACGATCGCGGTTGGCGATGCAACGGGGCACGGCCTGAAGGCCGGCACTCTAGTGACGGCGACCAAGGGGCTCTTCAACGCCTTTGCACTCGAGCCCGACATCGTGGCGACGTTTCATCGATCTTCGCTCGCGCTCAAGCAGCTGAACCTGCGCTACCTCTACATGGCGTTGACTCTTGCGAAGGTGAACGGAAACAAGATCCGGGTCGGCGCCGCGGGCATGCCGCCGATGCTCGTCTGGCGCGCGGCGACCGGCGAGGTCGAAGAGATCGCGCTTCCGGGGCTGCCACTCGGCGGAGCCGCGCGGTTTCCATACCAGGAGCGCGAGGTCACACTTGCGGACGGAGACACGGTCGTCCTGATGAGCGACGGGTTTCCCGAGCGTTTCAACGAGGGCGGCGAGATGATCGACTACGCACGAGCGCGGGACGTGCTCAGCGAGGCAGCCGGCGAAGCCCCCCAGGCCATCATCGAGCGCTTCGTCGCGGAAGGCGATGCGTGGGCTGGAATCCGACCGCAGGACGACGACATCACTTTCGTAGTCCTGCGCTTCGGCCAGGCCACTCCTACGGTCTAGAGAGTAGACAGGATTACAGGATTGCCAGGATGTAAATCCCGAGAATCCTGTAATCCTGTCTATTCTGTTCTCCTGCTTCACTTACGGGTGTAGGTGAGCTCCATCGTCTTTACCCACTTGCCTTCGATCTCGTCCCAGAATTCGGAGACGTGCGTGTTCTTGTCGACGACTTTCACCGTGATCTTCCCGCGCTTGACCTTTCCGGTCATCGGGTCGTTGTAGGACATGTCGTACTTGAACGTCGAGGACGCCGCGTCCCAGGTGCCTTCCGTCATTGCGATGCCGGTGCTCATGCTGTCGACCCACGTGCCGACGAACTTCTTCGAGACGTTGTCGAATCCGCTAGTCCCCATGCCCTCGAACGGCATGCCCATCATGTCGCCCTTGAACGACTCCTGGAAGTAACGACCCCCGAAGAGCGAGGTGATTACCGCCGATCCCGTGCCTTCCATCGGCGGAGCGCCGGGCGCCATCATCTTGGTCTTGACCGACCAGTTGCCAACCCAGTCCGCCATCATCTTGTGCTCGGCGCCCGGCGTGCCGGCCTTCATCATGGCTTCCATTGCCGGGTCCATGGCCGGAGCGCCCTTTTCCTGCGCCACGACCGGGGCCGCAATCCCCAGCACGCCGCACATCGCGGCCGCCAAAATCATGTTTGTGAATCGCATACCTGCTGACCTCCTTGTGTCTAGCTGTTCCGAATGGTGAGACGCATGTACTCCGAAAGCTGGACAAATGTCCAGCCGTACGTGGCAGAATTTACAATTGCGCATTCCGTTGTTGGCGCACCGTGACCACGGCCGCTCCAACGACAAACACGGCCAGTACGACCAGGACAGTGGCGGCGACCCCGTTGATCGCCGCAACATCGAGGCCGCTCGCAACGCGGAAGTTGCCGAATGCCAGTGTGCCGAGCGCCCAGAATGTTATAGCGAACATGAAAACGGTCGGTACAAGTGTATACACCGTTCGCTTGTTGCTCTTTGAGAGCCAGACGGTAATGGTCAGCAGCGTCAGGGCGGCGAGCAGTTGGTTCGACGCGCCGAAAAGCGTCCAGAAGCGGCTCCACGAGCCCGGGCCGCCAACGAGCACGAAGTAGGCCGGCGGGCCAACCGTGATCAAAGTACCGGCGACGGCTCCGGACGCGCCTTTCCAGCCGAAGAGCTCCTGCACCAGCAGTCTTCCGAGTCGCGTCGAGACGTCGATCGTGTCGAACACGAACGTCGAGAAAGCCATCGCCCCAAAGGTGATCGCGAACGGCAGGTTCTGCTCTCCAATGATGATAGTCAGGAATCGCCCGATGCTGTTGCCGTAAATGGTCCCGGGGGCAAGGCCAGTCAGGGCCGCGGGCGCGACGATCATCACGGTCACGAGGGCGATGAGCGCGACGAAGCCCTCGGCGAGCATCGCGCCGTAGCCGATCGGCTTGGCGTGCGACGACTTCGCAATCTGCTTCGACGTCGTGCCCGAGCAGACGAGGCCGTGAAACCCGGAGCACGCGCCGCAGGCGATCGTGACGAACAGGAACGGGAAGAGGCTGCCGTTGAGCGCGCCCGTGTTCCACGTCACGAACGCCGGCTGCTGAATCTCGTATCCGCCGAAGAAGATCCCGAGGATTCCGGCCCCAATGGCCGCGTAAAGTACGAATCCGCCGAGGTATCCGCGCGGCTGCAGGAGCCATCCGACGGGCAGCATCGACGCGACGACGCAATAGAGAAGGATGAGCAGCGACCAGCCCGTGTGGCTCAGGATGAAGTAGTGCGAGACGAGTGTGCCTACCCACGCCATCGCGAACGTCGCAGGGACGAACACTGCGGTCGTCAGCCAGAGCGGTGGGCGCAGGAAGCGCTCGACGAGTCCCATCACGAGTGCGAGGGCGAGATACATCGTCGATGCCGCCGCGACGGCGCCGCCCGGGTTGAAACTGCTCGCCGTACCGGCGAGCTCCTCGGATCCGCTTACGAACGTTCCGGCGGTAATGTCAGTGAAAGCAATGATGACGTAGACGAGCGCGATCCAGATGAAGGCCACCACTGCGCGCCCGGCTCGCGTCCCGAGGTGCGTTCGAGTCATCTCGGCGATCGACACGCCGCCGTGCTTGAGTGACGCGGCGAGACTCGCGAAATCGTGGACAGCGCCGATGAGGACGACGCCAAAGCCGATCCAGAGCAGGCACGGCAGCCAGCCGAACGCCTGGCAGGCGAGGATGGGGCCGGCGATCGGTCCGGCGGCGGCGATGGCGGAGAAGTGCTGGCCGAAGAGGTAGAACGGACGCGTCGCGACGAAGTCGACGCCGTCCGCGTGTGTCTCGGCGCAGGTCGGCGTGCCGTCGTCGAGAGCGAACTGGCGGGCGACGAGGCTGCCGTAGAAGCGATATCCGACAACGAGCAGTACCACGACCGAAATGGCGAGCAGGGGAAGCGTCACTTTGAGGGTCTCCGTGGGGAAGGGCTGGCGGCGATGATACGACAGATCCGGACGATCAGCGGAAGGCCCGGAACCGCGCGCGAAGCAAGCGGCCGTGCTCACGGAAGCGCGACGTCCAGCAAATCGCGATTACTCCGACCGATCTCTTCCGAGAGCACGGCCGCTTGCTTCGCGCGCGAGTACTCCGACCGATCTCTTCCGCGAGCACGGCCGCTTGCTTCGCGCGCGGTTCTGGGTCGCTTGCGCGACGCACGCCCTCAAAGGTACACAAATCCGCATGCCACACGTGATTCTCGAATACTCCCGCAATATCATCGAAGAGATGGATTTCCACCCGGTCTTCGTCCGTATCCACGAGGCACTTGCTGCTACCGGCGCCTTCGCAATCGAGGAGATCAAGAGTCGGGCGATCCGCCATGACAGTCACGCTGTCGGCGAGGGGCGACCGCAGAGCGCCTTCGTTCACGTGCAGCTCAGCATCCTCGAAGGGCGCTCGGGGGAGATCAAGGCTGCGGCCGGCGCGGCGATCATGGCGATCATCCGCGAGAGCTTCCAGCGATCGTGGGATGAGTTGGAGCTGAGCCTCAGCGTCGAGGTTCGCGACATGGCGCGAGAGTCGTATATCAAGGACCGAAGCGAGGGCCCGGCGGCCGTTGAGGAGTGAATCCTCCGTGTCTCTGTGCCTCAGCGTCTCTGTGTGCGAAGCGTCTGAAGAGCTGCGCACACAGAGGCACCGAGTCACTGAGACACATCAGAGAGGCCGAATTCTCTCAGTCCACGTATACCCTCGGCACCCGCGCGCTCACACCGCACGTGACCTCGTAAGAAATCGACCCCGCGACGGCCGCGAACTCCTCCGCTGACGGTCCACCTGGCCCGACTATCACGACCTCGTCACCAAGCTCCACCTCGCCAACGTCGGTCACGTCCACGATCGTCAGGTCCATCGACACCCGCCCGACGATCGGCGCCCGTACGCCTCGCACTCCTACCTCGCCACGGTTCGAGAGCACTCGCCGGAGGCCGTCCGCGTAGCCTGCGGGAAACGTCGCGATCCGGCTCTCGCGAGTTGTTCGGAACGTGCAGCCGTAACCGAGCGGCGTGTAAGCCGGCACGGTCTTCAGGTGCTCGATCCGCGACACGAACCGCATCGCCGGCCACACGTCGAGGTCCGGCAGGTCAGCGCGTCCCGGCGACAGGATGTCGCCCTTGAGCCCGTAGAGCAGCGCGCCAGGCCGCACCAGATTTCCCCGACCGCTCGGGTACGCGTGCAGTCCCGCGCTCGGCGCCAGGTGCCGCCACCGCAACGCGACGCCGGCACGCTCGAAGCTCTCCGCCGTCGAATCGAACGCCTCGATCTGACCGTTCGTGAACGCCTCGAGCGCCGGCGAATCGCACGACGACAGATGCGTCATCAACCCGTCGCAAAGTACGTTTGGAGATCGCCCGAGAAGTTCGAGCGCGGGCCCCACGTCGGCGAGCGCCAGGCCAAGCCTTCCCATTCCGGTGTCGATCTTGATGTGCGCCGTCGCTGGTGTGCCGAGTCGCCGAGCCTCCGTCTCGAGACGTTCGATCTGGTCGAGGCGAGAGATCGCCGGCGTCAGGCGGTGCTCGACGACAATCCCCTCCTGCGCCCTCCAGAATCCGCCGAGACAGAGAATCGGCAGCTCGATGCCCGACTCTCGAAGCACCACGCCCTCTTCCGGCAGCGCCACACCCAGCCACGCAGCACCGGCGTCGGCAAACACTCGAGCAGCCTCGACTAGGCCGTGGCCGTATGCGTCGGCCTTGACCACCGCCAGCACTTCAACGGCGGGTCCGACGAGCGCACGGATGGCTCCGAGGTTGTGGCGCATCGCCGACCGCGAAATCTCGGCGCGCGTCGGCCGCGTCGCCGTTACCGGGAGGCACTCGGTCATGCGGCCGGAGTGTACCGGTTCTGCCGGCGAACGTGCCACGCGACCACGTCACATGCCGCGAGGTGGAAGGGAGTCACTTTCGATCAAGGCAGGCCCGCTGCGCCTTTGCGCCTTTGCGAGAACTTCTTCAACTGCTCAAGGAGTTCTCGCAAAGGCGCAAAGGCGCAACGAAAGATGCAAATGCGCGATGCAAATGAGCGCACTGCGCGCCAAAACCCGTTCTTGCCGAGTATTTTGCGGGTGTGGCACAATGCTCAGTTCGGTATTTCACAATTTCTATAGCGACATTCGAGAAGGAGTCCTATGCGAGCTACGAGCGGCATCACGGCCCAGACCGGCATGACCGGCATGCGCGGGCGCGTCGCCATCTTCATTGACGGAAACAACCTGTTTCACGCCGCCCGATCCGCGGGCGTCGAAATCGATTACGCAAAGCTGCTCAACTTCCTGCGCGGCGAATCTCCGCTGCTTCGTGCCTTTTTCTACACTGGTGTCGACGAGCGCGCTGAAAGGCAGCAGGGATTCCTGCTCTGGATGCGACGCAACGGCTATCGAGTCGTGCAGAAGGAGCTGAAGACGTTCCCCGACGGAACCAAGAAGGCGAACCTCGATGTCGAGATCGCCGTCGACATGCTCAGCCTCGTCGGCAACTACGACACCGCGATTCTCGTATCGGGCGACGAAGACTTCGCCTACGCGATCAACGTCATCGCCTACAAGGGTGTGCGCGTCGAGATCGGCGGCTTCCGTTCGAACACGTCGCCTCGACTGATCGACGTGGCCGACCGGTTCATCGACTTCGACGGCGTCATCTCGGAGATCTGCAAGGCGGAGAGCCGCTACGCACCCTACCCGAACGTGCGGCCGTCGCACACGAATCGATACGCACCCGCATCACCGGCAGGACAGGTCGGGAGCGTGGTGCCACCGGCCGCGCAGCCGGCCGTGCAACCGGATCCCGTCCCGGCCGCAACGGCAGAGACCATGCCCGTCGTGAACACCCCGCAGCCGCCGCAGCCCGAGCCGCCGGTCGCCGATCCGTACGCCGCTCCGCCGTCGCCCGGAACCGGTGCTAGCGCGCGTCTCCGACGACCCGACGCCGGAGCCCGCAGGCGCGGCGACCATTGATGTCTGAGGCTGTTCGCGCATCGCTGTTCGCCGACGTCGAGGGCGTCCGGTTGCGCCTCGCGCATCCGGACGTCCTTCCGTTCCGATGGGTCGGGCAGGAGAGCCCGCTCGAGCAGTTGCTCGCCGCGTGGTTCGTGCTCGACGAGCGCGATCTGCCGCTCAATCCGCGACTCATCGGCAAACCGGGCGTCGGCAAGACGACGCTCGCTTATGCTGCCGGGCAGGCGCTCGGGCGCGACGTCTACATCTTTCAGGCCACGATGGACACGCGGCCCGAGGACCTCATCGTCACGCCGGTCGTCGCCGGTCCCGGCGAGATCCAGTACGTCGCCAGCCCGCTCGTGTCGGCGATGCTCCGCGGCGGCGTTTGCGTGCTCGACGAAGGCAATCGCATGAGCGAGAAGTCGTGGGCGTCGCTCGCTCCGTTGCTCGATGCGCGCCGCTACGTCGAGTCGATCGTCGCCGGAATCAAGATTCCGGCGCATCCCGACTTCCGCATTTGCGCGACGATGAACGACGACTCGTCGACGTTCGAGATACCCGAGTACATCCACTCGCGACTGCAGCCGCAGATTCACCTCGAGTTTCCGGAACGCGATGAAGAGCTTGCGATCCTGCGCGAGAACCTGCCGTTCGCGGACGACCAGATCCTCGGATACGTCGTCGACTTCCTGCAGGCGGCGCACCGCAAGGACGAAAACTACACGGTGCGCGACGGCATCAACGTCGCGCGCTACGCGCTGAAGCTTGCGAAGCGTCAGCCGCAGCACACGCCGTCGCGCCACTTCGCGACGTCGGTGCGGATGGTGCTCGGCGAAGAAGCGGTCGCGTACCTGGTCGAGCGATGAGCGCGGGCGGGACCGGCGCGGCGTGGCTTCGCGTCGTGTCGATGCCCGTGTGGGTGCTGCCGGTGCTCCACTATCGCGTGGAGTACGCGCAGCTCGTCGTCGAGGCATTTCGCGAGCTCGAGCCCGATTCGATCGCCGTCGAGTTGCCGCACGCGCTGCAGACGTCGATGTTCACGGCGGTTGACCGGCTTCCGTTCCTATCGATCCTCCGGTATTCGCCGGAAGGCGCGACCCGAGCCGGCAGCGCGGACTCAGGCACTGAGACGCCTACCGGGTACCTGCTCGTCGAACCGGCAGACCCGATCGTCGAGGCGCTGCGGCAGGCGCGCGAGCGGCGCATCGGCGCTTTTTGCATCGACGCGAACCTCTTCGACTATCCCGATCGACACGACAGACTTCCGGATCCATACGCCGCGATGCGGATCGGCTACCGCGCGTTCCACGACGAGGTCGTCCGCGCGCGCTTCGCGGACGAGGCGCCGGACGCGTACGACAGCTACCGCGAAGCCGTGATGGCGGCCAACGTCGCCGAGCTCGTGAGGGACGGCGCGAAAAACGTGCTCGTCGTTTGCGGGATGGCCCACGCAGCGCGTCTCGTCGAGCGTCTCGAGTCGGGCAGCACGTCGCGATTCGGCCTTTCAGCGCCGGAGGGTGCGTCGGTGATCGACCGTCGGTCGATCCAGTGCTTCAATCTTCACGAAGACGCATCGCGCGAGGTGCTCGCGGAATGGCCGTACCTCTCGGCCACGTATGAACGTGCCCGCAGGGACGCTGACGACGATGCGCCGACGGAGCTTCGTTCTCCACGGATCATCTCGTTTGCGAGCCGTCGACGGCTGGAGGCGGAGATCCTCGAGACCTTTGCACCACCGCCGGCCCGGCTGGCGCTCCCGATCGACCGGCAGACCGTCGCCTGGCACCTTTTCCGTGACGCGGCTGCGCGGTACGAGCAGGACACCGGCGACCGCGTTTCGCCGCACCAGTTGCGCGTGCTGATGAAGTTCCTCCGCAACTGGTCGCTGGTTCGGGGGCGGCTGCAGCCGGATCTCGCGCAGCTCGTCGAATCGGCGAAGGGATCGGTCGACGACAACTTCGCGTACGAGGCGTGGGACATCGCGACGTTCTGGCCCTGGCAGGACGCGAGCGGCGCGCTGCCGACGCTGCGTCCCACGATCGAGGAGCTCTACGACGGCGTGCAGACGATCCGTTTCCACCGCCGCGAGAAGACGCGGCGCAAGCGGCCGGTGCTCATGCGCTCCCGACGCGGCGAGAAGCGGCCCGGCGAGTGGGCCGAAGGGTTCGACGGCTCGGCAATCTGCTCGTATCCGCCCGAGGACGTGATCATCGAGAACTTCGGCGGCTACCTCAAGAAGAAGGCGAAGAGCGTGCTGTCGGAAGAGAACTCGCGCGTCGAGCCATTCACGACGTCGATACTCGACGGCATCGACGTACGCGAGACGATCCGCAACTGGCACAAGGGCCAGATTTTCGTGCGCGACAACCAGCGGTCGCGCGGCGAAGTCGGTTCGGTCGTCGTCATCTTTGACGAAGACCGCGATGCCGACGCCTATCCGTGGCTGATGACGTGGCTCGGCGAACACGAGCAGGAGTCGGACATGGCGCTCTACTCGACCGACCCCGTCGAGACGATCGTCGGGCCGGGCATCAGTCGAGCGGAGTACGGCGGCTTCATGATGACTTACCCGCCTCGGCGTGTTGCGGACGTGTGGGACGACCCGTTCTACCGCGAGGCGCGAACGAAGGCGGAGGTGCTGCTCATGGCCGCGATCGACTACAGCCTCGAGCGGCTCGTGGTGTACGTCGCGTCGGAGCCTCCGCGAACGGCCCTGCGGACGTTCGCGGCGCGGTACGGCAAGAAAATCGTCTACGTACCGTCGGGCGTGCTCTCACCGGTGACGGTCAAGAAGCTGCGCGTCTTCCACGTGCTCTCAGGCTACGACAAGCGCGAGATTGCTTCCGACTACATCTGGTAGCAACCACAGCTGAACGCAGACGGACACAGATTCAGATCTGTTCAGATCTGTGTCGATCTGTGGACTCGGACCGTGTCGCCCTTGATGATGAGGCCGGGTCGGATGACCTTTGCGTGAATGCCGCGCAGGTTGAGGCGGCGGCCTTCGGACGAGTTTACGAACTTCAGGGCGTCGGTTCCGAAACGTGCGGCAAACTTCGAGCAGCCGGTGTGGGGTGGCGCCGTGACGACGAGAACAGCGTCGCCGATGTGCAGCTCGGTGCCCGGAGGGAGGTTGTCGATACCGAGATCGAGGTCGACGAAGAGCTGGTCGCCCGCGAGCGGCCATCGGTGCACGCCGCTCGCGATGACGTCCGCGGCGCGCGAGTTCATGATCGTGATCTGTCTGTCGGGATGCGGAGAGCCGTCGTGCGTGCGCGAGCTCGCCCGTTTCGTCCACGAATCGCCGACGAGGCCGACGACAGGGTCAACCGTGCCCTCATCGATGACTTCGCGCCGGTCGATGTCAGGGCGGCGAACGATCAGCTCGAGGGTCCCAGCGTCTTTCGGCGATCGCCGGATGAAGTCGAGACCTGCCTCGAGCTCTTCGGCTGTGACATGAAGTTCGATCATGGTGCGTCTTTCGCCCCGAGCACCGCGCGCAGGTTCGTGCCGGGCTTGAAATCCCAGGTGGCATTGTAGCGAACGTCCCAGATCTTCCATGCGCCGCCGGACTTCGCGAGGATGACCTCGTCAGTCCACCGCGTCGTTTTGCCGTCGCTTGTATAGCTGAACGTCACCGGGACGTGTGCGCGACGGTCGACGAGCGAGGTCTGCCCGAGCTCGAAGGTCTGGACGCCCTCGAAGAGGCTCGAGAAGAGGTCGCCTTCGATCAACGGCGGCTTCTCGTCGGGGTTGGCCTTGATGAAGGCGTCCTGTTCGCGTTGTGCTGCGTCGAGCAGGGCCTTGAGGTCCTCGGTGAGGAGCGGCCAGATCGACGTGCGCTGCTTTGTGGTCGGCAGGCCCGTGACCTTTTGCTTGATGAGTGCCGTGTAGAGCTTGATGACGGCCGTCCCCGGCGAGTTCGGGACGCGCTGGGTGGTCGGTCGCGACTGGGCGGCGGTGTTCGAGACCAGCACGCCCACGATGAGCGCCGCCGTGGCCACAGACTGAACGAACGTTGAACCTCGCATGCCGCGCAATATCGCACAACCACTAGTGGGACCGGTAGCTCGGGTGCATTGCGCGAAGCGCTTTGGAGTGCGGCGTGAATCGCCGCTTTTGATCGATCCAAAGCGGCGATTCGCGCCGCACTCCAAAGCGCTTCGCGCAGTCACTCAAAGCTCAACAACCATCAGGTGATAAGTGCGGCGGATCTCGATCTTCCGGAATCCGCACTTCTCGTAGAGCGCAATCGCCGGATTATCGGGATGCACGGTGAGCGACACCTGCGGATGTCCGTACGCGCGCGCCGCCTCGAGAGCCGCGAGCATCAGTGGCTTCCCATAGCCCTTGCGCTGGAACGGCGCGAACAGCGAGATGCCGAGCTGCGGCGTACGTTCGTCGACGTACCCGAGTCCCTTGCCGTCATCGGTCAGCCGCATCCAGCACGCGCCGATCGGCTCGGGCTCGGTGTCGAGCAGCCCGGCGACGCCGACATCGCCTTCGCGGCCCCAGTTCTCGGCGTAGATCCGAACCCCGGGATCGTCGAGGATCTCGCGCGGCCTGAGCCCCGCTGGTGGAGGATCCCATAACGCAACGTGAAGGGCTTCCCAGACGAGTGCCTGATCGCCGGGAGTGAGGAGTCGGGTGGAGAACATCGGAGCCTTGGTCATCGCGGAATTGTACCTCCGTGCGCTCTGTGTCTCTGTGCTCTCTGTATGCCAACGGCAATGGCGTGGCCATACAGTGAGCACAGAGACACGGAGGCACATTGAATCACAGGCTCCAATCACAGCGGCGCCGTCACAGTTCAAAGCCGAGCGTCACGACCCGGAACTCCCCAAGCTCCTCGACGAGATAGAAGACGAACACGGCTCGCGGAACGCGATATACCGGCGTACCCCGCGGAATACCGTACTTCTCGAATCCATCCTCGATTCGCGGAGCCTCTTCGTCGGCGAGCAGCTCCTGCACTTGGCGCTTGTAGACCGGTAGCTCGAAGTACTCCGGCCCGAGCCGCTTCCTCAGAATCTCCGAGATGCGTTGCATAGCGCGGGTCAGTTTGGAGATCTCTGCGCGCGTGAGCACACCGTCCCCATCCGAGCGGCTGAACTTCTTGAGTCTCAGCTCGCGACGGGCGCGCTCGAGCTCCGAGTCGGCCGCCTTTTCGTCGAGATCGGGCGGTTCCTCCATCGAGAGGCTGTATTCGAGACTCAAGTATCGCGCGGTCTCGAACGCGACGAACGCATCGTGTACGGTCGCCTCGTCAACGTCGGCCTCATATCCCGGTACGTAACCCAGTCCCGCCGTGAACTGGAACAACAGGTAAAACAGCCGGTCGTTTGAGCGCCGGATAGCTGGGTTGACGACGTACCACTTGTCGTAGAGGGGAGCTAGATCCTGAGCTCGATGCCACTCCTCAACAAAGGCATCGCCCGCGGCGACGGCGCGTTCGATGTCGGCAGTGCGCTTGACCGGTTCGTTCTGGGCATACGCGCCGCCTGTCGGGAGCGCGAAGGTCGCAAGGATCAGCAGCATGCTTCCGAGTGCACGTCGGGTCATCTGAGTTCTCCAGGTGATGGGTTGGTGCAACGGAAGGGAAGCGCGAGGAGGATCGCGCGACGGCGTGGTCATTCCAGCGGGCGGCTGGCGGTACGGGGGAGCCTACCATCAATCGCGATGAGGAACACGGATTGACGTCCACGATCTACGCGACTGTGTGCCTCAGCGCGTCTGCGTCCGAAGAGCCTCGCACGCAGTGCCACAGGATCACGGAGTCGGCTGAAGGGAGTTGCCGGGGCGTGAAGTCACCGACGTGTCGGGCTGACGAACGCTGATCGTGATGCGAAGGAAAACAGGACTCTTTTGGCCCGCTGGAATCCGGAAGAGCACCTGCGGGGCCGGACCGTCGCGCGAGATGCGGTACCTCGGATTGAGTCGTGCGGCCTTCTCCTCGGCCGTGTACAGCATTCCGTCGCCACTCTCGTACTCGAAGCGCTCGACCGGCCGACCCCACCGGCGTTCCCATTCGTCGACCGTATCACTCGAGAGCCGAAGAGGATCCGGGCCAATTTCGAGCTCGAGGGGCTTCGGCGTGACGAGCACGATCACCTCCTCGGCAATGAGCCGCGCGTCTCCGCGTTGCGAGATCGTGAACTGTGGTGGCGAATCGAACGGCGTGGGCAATTCGACAACCTGCCCTCCCGACACGGCGTTCTCCCCGCCGCGGATGCGCCGTGTCGGGAAGATCAGATACGGGTCGCGTGGTGGACCAGCGTCATACATCGGCCGGTTGACGACGTACAGGTAGCCCCTGGTCGACGACTCGATCGCAAAGCGGAAGTTCTCGCCGACCGAAAGCCGATCCTCACCGGTCAGGCGGACGGGTGTGAGAGCCGTGGAGGTTGCCGTCGCTTCGTGAACGATGTCCCGCGGATCACCCGGGAGTGACGGCCGCAACCGCCAGATCGTCAGTCCAATCTCCGGGTCCGTTGCCGCGGTCTTGTCTCGCGAGTCGACCGTCGTGCCACTTCGACGGTACCTGCGAGCCTTCGGCTCCTTCGCCCGTTTCGTGGCAGGCCGACTTCGAAAGAGAGTCGAGTCCTGCATGTCGCGGGAACCGATGTCGGTGGCCTGCTGCGCGCGTGCGTTCACCGGAGCGGCGACGAGGAACGCCGCGATCAACGCATTGATGGCGACGAAAGAGGAGAATCGTGTAACGGGCTGCGTGCGCATGGGAAATCTCATCGGTGTTCGAAGTAGAGCGGGAAGACGATGACGTCGCCGGATGTGGCGAACTCGTGAGTCGTCGACTGTCCCGTCGAGGTGCTTCGCGCCGGCCGCGGGACGTTGAGCGTGGAGGCGAGAAATCGTCGGACGGATTCGACTTTCGCCGGATCGGTAATGCGACCGAGCTGCTCCGGAGTGACGAGCGTTTCGACGTCCCGAAGCTCGGCGACCGGCTTCGCGGACCAGACGACCCAGACCGTCTCGCGGCCGGCCGTGCCGAAGAACTCGATCCAGGAGTGCTCCGGCACGCGAACGACGGCGTTCGCCTTCACCGGGACGGCCCCACCGCCTTCGCCCGGCTTCGGGAAGATCACCGTGTAACGCGGCAGCGCAGTCGCGGGATCGAGCGTCGGCGCTTCGTTGATGAAATACACATAACCGCTGTGTGAGGTCTCGGCCTCGAGGCGAACGCCGTCGCCGTTGCCGAAGACGATGTCGTCGCCCGGTGCAAACGACTCGACGCGTGTCACCCCATCCTGGCTGCGTTGCGCGAGAAGCCTCACGGACACGGTCCGAGCATCGACGGCGGCCGCGGCAGGCCGAGATTCCAGAGGTCCGCCGGGCTTGGCGCCGAACGGCGGCATGCCGAAGAACGCCACCACGCACGCGACGGCCACGAGAAGCACCGTGACGGCGGCTATCCATTGCCATCGTATTGACGGCGCCGCGGGTGGTGCTTCCTCTCGGCGTGTGTCGAGTGCTTCGAATGCAGCGACGGTCGGAGCGAGCGGTGCGGCCCCGCCGCGAACCTCAGCCAGAAACTGGCCCGCCGACGCCTGGCGGCCCGATCGATCCTTGGAGAGCGCACGCGACACGGCCTCGCTTGCAGATTCCGGAACGTCGGCGACCAGATCCGACAGCCGCGGCGGTGCCTCCATTGCGTGAGCCACGCGAAGCTCGTGAAGCGTCTTGCCGACGAACGGCGGTCGCCCGGCCACCATCTCGACGAGCATCACGCCGAGGCTGTAGATATCGGTCCGCGCGTCGATGCTCGAGCCACCGTCTTCCGGCAGCTGTCCCCACTGTTCGGGTGGCATGTAGGCCGGAGTTCCCAGAATCTGGCCAGCCGTCGTCATGTTCGGTTGACCGTCGGTCGTCGGCGCGTCGAAGAGTCGCGCAAGGCCAAGATCGAGCAACTTGACGACCGGCGCGTCGGGACGGCCGCCGATGATGACGTTCTCCGGTTTGAGGTCGCGGTGAACGATGCCGAGTCCGTGTGCGTGATCGAGCGCGGAAGCGATGGGCGCGAGCAGTCGAACGGCTTCGTCGAGCGAGAGCCGACCCCGCCGTCGCAGCTCGTCGCGGAGCGTCGGCCCCTCGACATACTCCAGGACCATGTAGGTCAGGCCGTCGGCGGTGGTCCTCAGTTCGAGGACCGAGACGACGTGCGGATGGCGGATGGCTCGCGCCATCTGCCCCTCTCGAAGAAACCGCCGAAAAGAATCCGCTTGCGCCAGGGCGGCATCGGGCAGGACCTTGATGGCGACGCGGTCGTGCAGGAGCACATGTTCGGCGAGATAGACGACCCCCATTCCTCCGCGGCCAAGGACGCGCAGAACGCGATAGGTCGTGTCGAGCAGCGTCCCTGAGAGGTCGGCAGGATCCTCGACGAGGAATTCACCGTCGATCGGACACGTCTCCGTGTCGTCGCCGTAACGCAACCCGCATCGTGGGCAGGGCCGCGACGACCGCTGCACGGCTGCTTCGGTCGTCGCCATGAGACCCGGCAGCTGCTTCGTGGAGAGCGAGAATCCATCCGTGCGGCCATGTGCCTCGAGCAACAGTGCGACTTCGGCGGCGACCATTTCGTCCCCGGCGGATGCCGTTGTGACGAATCCCAGGCGTTCGTCCGGGGGCATCTCGATCGCCCGCTGGAAGATCGCCTTGGCTTGCTGCCAGCGCTCAGGCGTCATGCGTGATTCTCCGGCATACGGAACGCGGCGTGTGGCGCGAATGAAGAACGTGTCGGCAGGAGCGATTATGTTCCCCCGGGTTGGGGCGGACAAGCGGAGGATCTGTGTTTGCGCCAGTGTGGCCATTGCGTTGATTGCTCCTCACTCACAACGCGCACGTCGCCGCCGGATCACCTCATCGCCGATGGGCCGATAGCCATTCTCGCGGTCAGGGACCGGGCTTTCTGGCAACGGCAACCGAAGTGGAGTCGAGTCGCTGACAGGGCGACAGGCGAATCCGTTTGCCCATCTTCTCCGCTGTCGAGCGCAATTGAGCCCGGCGTGTGGCGTCCCAGGCCGCCGGAGCGATCTCCCGATACAACCGGTCATCGGTGAGCACCCGGCTCACCATGAAGTAGTCGCCGGGAGCGACATTCCGAATTTCGAACGACCCACGCCAGTCCACATCGACCTCGTAGTAGTGGAACACGTCGTCCTTCTTTTTCCGATCCGCCGGCACCAGGCACACGCGGGCCCGTATCGGAAGCGACGCACCCGCACGTGGAGGTGTGATTCGTCCGCGGACACGCGCGGCCCCTCGTGCAAGCACGACAAGCACGTCGCCTCTTGATTCCCCTTTCTCGACTCGCACGGGGTCGCGTGGGAACGTCGTCAGGCGCACGGATGCGTCATCGCCCGGGGACCGAGCCCCGTCCAGTACCGCCTCCATTGACACGACATAGACGTCCGCGTCGGACAGCGTGAGTGAAAGGCGATACTGTTCACCTGTCCCAACGGTCACCTCAAACGGATTGCCATACTTCACACGGCTCCACGACTCCTGTTGGATCACTTCGTCACCCCGCCAGGCTTCAATGGTGACCGGCCCGAGATAGTAGTCGGACTCATCGACCTTTCCGGTTCGAATGGGCTCGCATGCGTGAGGCTCAGGAAGTCGCCGGAGCTCGACGCGGCCGGTCAACCTCGACAAGGGCTGCAACTCCAGGTTGAGGCCCGTGACATCCTCACGGTCAACCCGAACCTTCACACGCGCCGACTGGAACTCCGCCTTGTAATTGACCCAGCCCAATGCCTCCACGACATATTCATCTTCGTCGACTGGGATCGCGAACGCGGCCTTCTCTGAAGACCACGGGTCGATATCGACCCCACCGACGATCGCCCCGCTGACGAGTTCTCTGAGAATGACCCTCGCGCTGGTTATCGTCCGGCCTCCAGGCACGAGACCAATTCGACCCATGACACGAGGCGCGACAACGTCGCGGAACACGATGTCGATATCCGCCGCAACGACACCAGACCGTACGCCCACCTCGGCTGCCGTTCTGCGAGACGAACTAGGGTGGTACGACCTGACCCGATCTCCAAGGTACATATCCCCGCTCGCAGACACGGTGTACGTTCCTTCCCTCAGTTGCCATAGCCTGTAGACACCGCGGTCGTCCGTCATCGCGCTTCGAATCATCGGGGCATCAGCGTCGGACGTGTCCCAGACCTGGCCGCTCACGCGCCTTGCTTCAATCGTGGCTCTCGCGAGCGGGCGGCCAGCCTCATCGACGACCCGACCGGTGATGACGCCGTCCGCCGCCCCGCGCATCGAGGCACTGTCACCAGACGGTACCTTGTGATGGCTCGTCGGCTCGACGAGATTGATGCCCTGCACTTCGGTACCAAGGCCAACCTCGATGAGTTTCGCGTCCGCCAGGTGCAACGTCCCACCGTAGTAGGTTTCCCTCGGAATCATCCGATCGCCTGCGCCCACCGTGAACCGTCCCGGCTGCAGGCCGTGAAATCGATAGACGCCCCTGTCATCCGTTTGAGTCCCCATGTGGTCCTCTCGTGTGCCGTCTGGAAGTTCGACGTAGAGCGAGATGGATTCAGAAGCAACGGGTTGCCCGGAAGGCGTTGCGAGTCTGCCGGTGATCACGCTTCCAGCAACGAGCTCGATCGTCGCAACGTCCACCGACTGCCCGTGCTCAACGCGGAATTCCCTGGTTGGGGCCCCGGCGAAGTCGTGTCGACGAATGTATCCGGGGTCGTGGACATTGAGGGAGTAGTGGCCGCGTTCGAGTCCCCGAAACGAAAAGCGGCCGTCGCTTCCACTCTTCGTTCGTTGCACCACCGCGCTCCTTCCATGAGGACCGGCCTGGAGCAGAACGACGCCAACACCGGGCGCTGGCGCTCCACCCTTCGCGACGAGGCCCGAGAGCGCGCCGAGCATCGAAGTGTCCTCGTGTATCCGACCGGAAACGAGGAGAGGCGAAAGGAGTACGGCCATCACTCCGCCCGCAGCAAGCACGCACAATCCGCCTCGACTTTTCATCGGCCACCTCACCTGCGTTGATTCGAAACGCTTCTGGCCAACCTCATCGAACCGTCCTGACGAGACGAAATCCTCGCACCCACGAGCGATCACCGGGCATATCCTTGTCGCGTCTCGCCGAGTTGCAGTAGAAGTCTGGCATCATGGAGTTACCTCCTCGAAACACTCGGAACGTCCCTGAAGATGGACCGGCCGGATCCGACACGGCGGCTTTCGGATAGTCACCGTACCAATCCAGGCACCATTCCTCGACGTTGCCGTGCATGTCATAGAGCCCCCATGCGTTCGGTCGTTTCATACCGACGGGATGGGGGAGAAAATCGGAGGCGGAGTCGGGGTCTGAGACGGATCCGTACCAGGCCAGTTGGTCTATATCGCCTGCATATTGAGTGGTGGTGCCTGCCCGGCACGCATACTCCCATTCGGCCTCCGTTGGCAGCCGGTAAATGCAGGTTGGATCGCGACGGCTCATTTCCGCGGCAAGCCGGATCGTGTCATCCCACGAGACGTCGGCTTTCGGATGGTTGACCCTCGATGGTTTCGCGATTTCGCCACCCATGACGGCGTGCCATTGCCCCTCCGTCAATTCGCAGCTCATGATCTCGAACGGCCTCGTGATCGTGACCCGATGCGCCTTTCCCGAGGAAAGGCGGATCTCGTCGGAACCCATCGTAAAGGTCCCTGCAGCGATCGGCACGAACTCGACGGGCCGTGGCGCGGATGGCGGTGGATCTGCGGGTTCCTCCGGATAGTTCCCGCCGAAAGTCGGGACCGAAAAGGGAGTCCGGTACACGTGTGTGGGAACACTTCCAGCAAGAATGAGGAAGCTCATCATCGCGCCCGTCGTCGTGTTGACCAACTTCCGGTTGAGTACCCCGTATCGAACGGCCCACGCACCCGTCACGACGGTCATGACACCGAGCAGAAGGCCCGCCCCGACGGTGCCGTACACGACGGCATCACCCAGATCGCTGATCGTGAACCGGTTCTCGACACGCACTTCGTGAAGCAGGAAGGGAACTGCGACCATCGCGATTGTCATGACCCCGGCGCCCAGAAATCCGCCGCACACGAGGATCCACCCGCGTAGCCGAATCGTCGGCTCGGCTCGAAGAAGGTACCGGCATTCGGGACACCGATCAAAAGTAGGCGGCGTCTCGATTCCACACCGAGAGCAGCGCAAATTTGTCATTTCAAGATTCATGTGCGTCGGCACCTCCGTCGTCCGCTTGCCTGATGGAACGCATCCGACACGGTTGCGTCAGATCGCTCCCGTTCCTCAACGCGCGGATGGCAGGCGGATCGCCTCATCGTCGGCGGTCAACGTTCGGCTCACGGAGCGGGCGGGCTATTGGTCTGTGTCAGCAGGACGTCGCGGTCGAGCCGCGAGAAGTCGAACAGCACCGGCCTCTGCACCGATCGCGTCGGCGCTTCGTGCGTGATGTCGCGGTCGGACTGGCGCGCGGCGTCGCGAACGACGACGCGGGGCTGGATCTTCCCGAACGCGCGAATCTTTCCGCTCTCGATCTCGGCCTGCAGCCCCGGAACACGTTCGACCGCGTACCCGAGCCATTCACCCAGGAAGATCGCCGCGTCCTTCGGCTTGAAGTCCGCCTCGGCCGCCTCGAGCCCTTCGCTCACGAGAACGTACGTCGCCAATCCGTGTTCGAGCTTCGCGACCTCTAGCGCCACGTTGTCCGACTGTGTCGTCGCGAGGATCTTCATTCGCTTGTCGAAGGCGAGTTGGCCGAGTCCGCGACTGCCCATCGGACCCGGCTTGAAACCCGGCCCCGTGAACGACGCCGACTGGCACGCGTCGATGACCATCACCATGTCTCCGGCGTCGACGTCGCGCAGCCACTGGCTCAACTCGTCGCTCGAGATACAGCGACCGAGCGCGTCCGGTTGCCCGTCGCCCATCGACGCGATCTGCGCTCTCGCGTTGCGCCCGACGTCGGACGGCGCCATGTAGAAGTTCCCGCGCCCGTCGGAGTATCCGTGACCGGCGAAGGTGATCACCACGAGGTCGTCGGGCTGTGCCGGCCGGATGCAATTGGCGTTCGGAATCCGCTTTGCGGCTCCGGGCGAGACCGGCACGCCGGCGAGCAACGAAAGCGCGGTGCGGACGTCCGCCTTGGTCGCCACGCTTCGGCGCAACCCGTCCGAGATCAGTGGAACGGCGACGACACTCTCGTAGGCTCCCGTTCGCCTGAGCGCATCGGAGACGACGCTTGAAAGCTGGACCGCGTCGTTGACGGCGTAGCGAAGGTTGAGGCTCGGGTCGTCGTAGGTGTTCACGCCGATGGAGACGACGTAGGCGCGTCCCTTCCGCTTGTCCGGGCTTGGCTGGAGTCGGTGAGCTCGTCGGTCAGTGGCGCTCTTGACCCGATCTCCGTTGAACGCATACGCCGAGAACGCGACCTCGGCCGTCTGTTTGAGGCGCGGGAGTCCGACGTCCCGAAAGATGACTGTCGCCTTTCCGTCGGCATCGAGCGTCACGGGACCATCGGTCTGCGGCTCACATCCGACGAGCCGTCCATCGCGAAAGAGCCGCAAGTCATGGACACCTGGCGACGCGCCTCCTGTCGTCTCTCCCTGTGTGGCGGCACGAGGCGCCGCCGTGACCTCGACGCGAACGTCGACCGCGTCGGGCGTCACAGAACTCGGCGTGATGTCCGCGATGCGAACCGACGGCTGCGCCCGATCAAGGGACAGCAGATCCGGCACCTGTGGCAGTACCTCGCCCGAAAGGAGTCGGGGCAGAAGTCCCGGCTCATAGTACTGCCGCATGAATATCTCGATCGGGAGCGGCTTGAACGGTTCGTCGGGGGCGATCCAGTGGAGCCCCGGATTCCATCGAGCGTGCTCGCGTCAAACCGGCTGTCGGGAGCTATCACCGCCCAGCTTCCATCGGTGAAGGCGATCAACCGGCACATCTCACGTCGCGTGGTCATGTCCCGCAGAACCGTAAAATTCCCTTCAGGGTAAGCCCCAAGCTGTTCGTTCGAAGCCGGCACTTCATCCAGGCGCACTCCTGTAGGTTCAAGTGGCAATGGTTGCCCGGGCTGATAGCCCGGAGGGAGGGAGTTGAGGCTTCCGCTCCGAACGAGTTGCCCTGTAAGCAGGTCCCAGACGCTGACTCGCATGCCTCTCGCAACGATCGATCGTCCGTCCGCCGAGAACTCCACGGACCGGAAGGAGAGAGGCCTGGCTTTTGAATCCAGCTGAAACTGCAGGACCTCCGTTCCGGTGTCGACGTCCCAGAGCCGCGGTGCCAAGTGGCGGCTTGCGGACAGGCCATTTCGACTGTTCGGAGCAAGGCGGTTCATGGTCGCGAAGTTTCGACCGTCTGGCGAAAAAGCGAGGCCGGAGACGGTTCCGACATGCGCACCGTAGTTGCGAATCTCCTTTCCTGATTCAGTATCCCAGAGACGGACAAACCACTCGGGTGCATTGTTTGTAAGCACTCGGCGCCCGTCGGGCGAAACCGCGACCAACCCTGCTTCGGACTGCGCCGGGAGCAGCCGGACGCTGCCCGTCGACGTATCCCACACTGCGGCGCCGCCCCAAATCGAAATGGCGATAAACCGGCCGTCGGGCGAAAAGGAGACACCGCTTCCATTCCGGTCAACGACCGGGCGGAAATGAATCCCCTGGACACCCGGCGTGCTACCCGGACTTATTCGACAAAGTTCGACACCCGTTCTGGCATCCATCAACCGTACTGGAACGGAGTTCGCGCCTCTTGCCATCTCGGCCACAAGCACCTTGCTCCCATCGGGCGAGAACACCGCGCCTAACATGGTTCCGTTGGTCTGGAGAGTAGCCAGCAGGCGGGGGGAGCCGCTTTCGAAGTCCCAAAGTACCGCTCCGCTGGACCGATGCGTCGTCAAGAGTGTCCGGTCGTCTGGTGACCAGGAAATGCCGATAACGGGGTCCCCGTACCCGTCAAACCTGCGTACTACGCGGCCTGTCTCGAACTCGATCAACCGCGAGGATATTCCGTCACTCATGCCGCCCTTCGTCCGGCCGAAGAGGAAATTCCCGTCATTCGAAACAACGACCGGAGATTGGAGCGACTCAATCCGTCGGATGGTCACACCCGTCGCCGGGTCCCAGATGATAGTTCCTTCCCAGCACGAACTGAGCACAGACCGCCCGTCGTTCGAGAACGCCACCCCGATGTCTTCCCAAGGGACCATTTCCACTGGGAAAGGATCCCCAAGGCTACGCATTGCGCCCGTCAATGCGTCCCACACTCTGGCCGTGCCGTCGAGACACCCGCCAAGTACGTATCTTCCGTCGTTCGAGATGGCCACCGAGTTGACGTCGTGCGAGGATTCGTCGAATCGCATGATCTCGGTTCCGGATGCAACGTCCCAGAGCCTCACGGTATTGTCCTCGCTCCCTGTCACTATCAACTTGGCGTCAGCTGAAAAAGCGGCGACGAGTACCAGGTCGAGGTGGCCCTCGAATCGGCGGACGATGGCGCCCGATTCGACGTCACACAATCTCGCTTCGTCGTCGGTCGCCATGAGCACTTGTGACCCGTCCGGTGAGAAAGCCACGGACACGACCGGGCCGGCTGTACTGAAACTCTTCTTGGGCGAGCCGTCTGTCAGCCTCCAGATGTTCACGCCCTGCTCCCAGCCAAGGGCCACGTCATTGCAATCGGGTGACAACGCAAGCGATAGGGCACCAAGTCTCGGAAGGTGTTGCAACTCGGTTCCCGTCTCCGCTTCCCACAGGCGAATGCCGTCCTCACTAGCTGACAGGACGAAGCGGTTATCCACGGACATTGCGACGAGATCGATATCCTTTGAGTGTCCCACCTGCGCCACGAGGCGGGCGCCCGGATTGACCTCGCCGGGCTCAAGCAACCGCGTCGGGTGATCGCCCTGCGCCGCGGCCAGCGATGCGCAGACGAGATGTGCGAGAAGTACGAGCGAGAGCCAACCGGCCGTGGCAAGTCGCCGCTCCGCGGATCCAGCCAGCGGATGGACTACCTTGTCGCGACGAGCTGCACATCGTCTCTCTCTTCACACGAGAACATCGGCCCATTGCCAGCGCTCCTTCGAGGACCATCGCCGGGAGCGATCATGTTCTCTCCGGTCGACACCGACAAGCTGCGGATCTGTGTTCGTTCCAGAGACACCCATGCGCTGAACCGCCACTGCATCCCAACGCGCAAGTGGCGGCCGTATCACCTCAACCAATCGGTTTGGCTCTTCGCAGGCTTCAGCCGAGACGTCGCCGAAGCCAGGCGACCGCCGTCACGCGTTCTCTGTCGACGGTGGCGACCGAGATTCCGAGCGCCTCGGCCACTTCCGGGTTTGTGAGTCCACCGAAGAATCGCAACTCGACGACTTTCGCAAGGCGCGGGTCGAACACGGCAAGTTCTTCGAGCGCGGCATCGAGCGCCAGGACATCGACGTCGCCTTCGGGAGCGATTGCGTGAGCGTCGTCCAGAGTCACCCGCGTCTGCATACCACCGCGCTTTGCCGCTGCGCGAGCCCTGGCGTGGTCGACGAGAACGCGGCGCATGCTCTGGGCCGCGATGCCGAGGAACTGGGCCCGGTTCTGCCAGTCGACCGATCGTTGGCCGAGGAGGCGCAGATACGCTTCGTTGACGAGAGCCGTCGGCTGCAGCGTGTGGCCCGGCCGCTCGTGTCGAAGAAACCCGGCAGCAATCCGGCGCAGCTCGTCATAAACGAGGGGGAGGAGACGCTCGAGCGCCTCGCGATCGCCGCCGCGCGCCTCGGCGAGCATTCGATCAACGTCGTCGGCTGACGGATTCACGGGGCGAGGATCGCACGCCGCGCGTCGCGCAGCAAAGACGTGGGGCGGGGCATCGTCCGTCGCGAAGCATGCGTCAGGCGGTGAAGTGCGCGTCGAGCTCCTCAACGGTGGCGAGGAAACTAACGTGAGGTGAACCTCTGCGGGTTCCCGCGTTGGGGAACGAGGACGAGAGACGGTTCAAGCGACCCGTCTCCTCCAGAACCGATTTCGCCGTCCCGCAGGCCCGACCGATGCGTCGCCGATGTATCGGGAAACTGGCCGCCGGGCATGGCGATCGTGACCCGATGTCGGGCGTGCGCCCGCAATTTGTCCGAAGGAGATTCCACCATGAAATCCGAATCCCGCCGATGGCTGACCGCCATCACCCTTCTCTGCCTCGCCTATCCGGCCGCCTTCGCTCCCACCGAGGCCGTCGAAAGACGGTGCACCCCTTCCTCGACGCAAGGCCCCTGGGCCGCGCAACCATCAACGCACGACGCCGAGAGCACCGAAGGGGTGACGGCATCGATGGCTCAGCTGCCTCTCTCCTTCGAGCCCAACGTCGGACAGACGGACGCGCAGGTCGCATTCCTCGTCCGCGGCGCAGGCTACGGCGCATTCCTCACAGCAGACGAGCTCGTCCTGTCCTTGCCGCGCGCCAACCAGGACGCCGTCGCCGGCAAGAAGGAATTCGATCCGGAGGCTGCGCTCTCCCATCGACCCGAGCCTGCGGCCGAAACCCTTCCTCCGGCCGTCGTCCGCATGCGACTCACCGGCGCCGATATGACCACGCCCGTCGGCGAACTGCCGCTCGAGGCGAAGACGAACTACTTCATCGGCAACGACCCCGCCGCCTGGTACACCGACGTGCCGAACTTCGGGCGCGTGCGCTACACGGACGTCTACCCGGGCGTCGACCTCGTGTACTACGGCAACGGCGGTGGCCTCGAGTACGACTTCGTCGTTGCGCCAGGTGCAAATCCGGACGTTGTCGCGATGGAGTGGGACGGCGCTGAGTCGGTCGAGGTCGACGACGCCGGTACGCTGATCATGAAGGTCGAGGGCGGCGAGCTGCGACAGGCGTCGCCGGTCGTCTACCAGGACGGCGACGAAGGCCGGAGCCCGGTCTCGGGAGCGTTCGACCTGATCGGCGCGGGACGCGTCGGCGTGCGACTTGGGGCGTACGACCCTGCGAAGCCGCTCGTGATCGACCCGGTGCTCGTCTACTCCTCGTTTCTCGGCGGCTCCAATGGAGACTATTTGCGGGAGCTCGAAGTAGATGCCGCTGGCGCCGTCTACGTCACCGGTACGAGTTTTTCGGCGAATTTCCCGACGGCGCTCCCGTACGACTCCACGAATAACGGGGGAAGCGACGTAATCGTGGCGAAGCTGAGACCTGCGGGGAATGGATTCATTTACTCCACATACCTCGGAGGAATCCTGAATGATTGGGGCCGGGGACTCGCGGTTGACGCATCCGGCGCCGTCTACGTATCGGGCGATACCGAGTCCACCGATTTCCCCATGGTAAATGCGTACGACGCGACTCTGAATGGCGGTACGGATGACGCGTTTGTGGCGAAACTGACGCCGATGGGCAACGGACTCGCCTATTCAACCTACCTTGGAGGTTCCGGGTCGGACCACTCCGATGCGCTTGTGGTCGACTCTGATGGCAGTGCGTACTTAACAGGCAGCACCGATTCCAGGAACTTCCCCGTGGTGAATGCCTACGACAGGACTTTCAACGGCGGCACATATGACGCTTTTGTAGCGAAGTTGCGCCCGAGGTCCATGTTCGATCCACGGCTCGTCCTGGACTACTCCACGTATTTGGGCGGGGCAGACACGGATACAGGACATGACATCGGGGTCGACGCATATGGCACAGCGTTCATCGTCGGCGCGACCCGTTCGAACGATTTCCCGCTCGTGCGCGCCTTCGACACGGATCACGGCAACTACTATGACGGCTACGTCTCGAAGCTGACAGTGGACGGTAGGGGTCTCCTCTTTTCCACATTCCTCGGTGGATGGCACCAGGACATTGCGAATGCCGCCACCCTCGCCCGCGACGGCACGCTTTACGTTACGGGGGAAACGTATTCGGATGACTTTCCGACGTCGTTCGGAAGCTACGACCGGACCTTCAACGGTTACAGGGACGCCTTCGTAACGAGACTGAGCCCAGGATCCTTCTTCGGGCCGGCATATACCATCACCTTCTCCACGTTCCTGGGTGGGCGGGAACAGGAAGAAGGCCACGATATCGCAGTGACCTCCGCCGGAATTGTCTTCGTCACAGGAACGACCAAGTCCGCAGACTTTCCGATATTTGACGCCTACGATGGCTCGTTCAACGGAGACTACGACTGGTTCGTGACCAAGCTCAGCGCAAACGGCGCTGTGCTGAACTATTCGACGTTTCTTGGCGGGAGCAATAGCGACCAGGCCCGCGCGATCGCATTGGACTCTTCGGGAGCTGCCTATGTCGCCGGGAATACGGAGTCGGAGGACTTCCCGGCAGTTGGCGGGGTCGACTCAACGCACAACGGAGAGTCTGACGGGTTCATTGCGAAGTTGCAGTAGGGCGCCGTCGCTCCGTGTCTCCGTGCCTCAGCGCCTCTGTGTGCGTAGCTCTTCAGACGCTTCGCACACAGAGACACAGAGGCACGGAGACACAGAGCGAGACGGGAGTCAGGCCAGCTTCGCTCGCACCGCGGCGTTGACCGCCTTGCCGTCGACGGTCTTGCCCGCGAGGCGCTTCATCGCCGCGGGCATGACCTTCCCGATGTCGCGGGCCGACGTCGCGCCGGTCTCCGCAATCGCCTCCGCCACTGCAGCTTCGATGTCGGCCTCGGAGGCTGCCGCCGGCAGGTACTCTTCGATCACCGCGAGCTCGGCTTCTTCTTTCACTGCCGAGCCTTCACGGCCGGCAGCGCGGAAGGCATCGGCCGACTCGCGCCGCTGCTTCGCGAGCGTCTGCAACGCCTTGATGGCGTCGGCTTCGGTGAAGCCCTCGCGGTTCTCGATCTGCTTGTTCGCAAGCGCCGTTTTCATCATCCGCAGCGCGGACAGCCGCGCCGCGTCGCGAGCCTTCATGGCGTCGCGAATCTCGTTCTCTACCCGATCGAAGATCTCTGACATGGATCGACCTTCCGCCTATCCGATGAACTCCGCTTCAACTTTGTTCGGGATCAACCCGGCATCGAACGCCCGGTCGAGCAGAAGCTGAACCGCCCGACGGCCGTCCTCGCCGTAGTCGAGCGTCACTTCGTTGACGTACATCCCGACGAACCGGTCCGCAAGCTCCGTCGGCAGGTCGCGAGCGAACTGCATCGCGTACGCGAGCGCCTCTTCGCGATTCTCGAGCGCGTATTTGATCGAGTCGTGCAGCAGCCGCGAGACTTTCGCGGTGAGTTCTGGCCCGAGATCCTTCCGGATCGCGTTGCCGCCGAGCGGCAGCTGCAGTCCCGTCTCCCCGAACCACCATTCTCCCAGGTCGAGCACCTTGTGCAGGCCCTCGCTCCCGTACGTGAGCTGGCCTTCGTGGATGAGCAGGCCCGCGTCGACGTCGCCCGCCTTCACCCTGTCGATGATCGTGTCAAAGTCCATCTCGACGGGCTCGAAGTCGGGCGCCGCGAGCATCATCGCCAGGTACGCCGTCGTCAACTTGCCCGGAATGCCGATGCGCTTTCCGCGCAGCTGCTCGACCGTCATCGGCTCGCGCGCGACGACGATCGGCCCGTATTTGTTGCCCATCGAGGCGCCGTGCGGAAGAAGGGCGTATTTGTCGGCGAGCAGCGCGTAGCGTGCATCGAGACGGCTGAGACTTCGTGCCCGGCCCTCCATCGCCCAGTGGTTGAGCGTTTCGATGTCCTTGAGGATGTGCCGGAACTCGAGGCCCTCGGCGTCGATCTTGTGCTCCGCGAGCGCGTAGTGCATGAACGCGTCGTCCGAGTCCGGACTGTGCGCAACCGTGATCGTTCGTGTATCGGTCATGTTCATAAGTTCGTTTCCAGGGGCGCCGCTGCGCGGCGTCACCGACGTGGTAGATTGGGGTTGTGAGCGTGTCGCGCTCGACGGCTCGAGTCCCGCGTCGCGGATCAGCGAGACGATTTCGTTGCGCGAGAGCTTCGCTTCGTCCTTGCCGTCGGCCGAGTAGGTCTCGACGAGCTCGCCGCCCTCGATGATCGTGCCGTCGAGGTCGTTCGCGCCGTAGTGCAGCGCGATCTGCGCGAGGTTGCGGCCCAGCATCACCCAATACGCCTTGATGTGATCGAAGTTGTCGAGCATCAGCCGCGAGACCGCGATCGTCCGAAGGCTGTCGATGCCCGACGGTCCCGGCAGGTGCGCGAGCTCGGTCTCTTTCGGCCAGAAGGCGAGCGGGATGAAGCACTGGAAGCCGCCGGTGCGGTCCTGCAGGTCGCGAAGCCGCATCATGTGATCGACGCGGTGCTCGTATTTCTCGATGTGGCCGTAGAGCATCGTCGCATTCGAGCGGATGCCGGCGTTGTGGACCTTCTCGGTCACCTCGAGCCAGGTGTTCGATCCGCACTTGTGGCGGCAGATCTCCTTGCGGACCGTCTCGTCGAAGATTTCGGCGCCGCCGCCCGGGCAGCTGTCGAGACCGGCGGCCTTGAGCCGCTCGATGATCTCCTCGTGAGTGACGTGGAACGTGCGCTTCAGGTGGTCGATCTCGACCATCGTGAAGGCCTTCAGGTGCACGTTCGGCAGTTCGCGCTTGAGCGTGCGCAGAAGGTCTTCGTAGTACTCGATCGGGAGCTTCGGATGCAGGCCGCCGACGATGTGCAGTTCGGTCGCGCCCTGCTCGGCGGCTTCGCGGGCGCGCACGAGGCAGTCGTCGATCGAGTGGGTGTAGGCCTCGGGCGAGTCCTTCTTGCGATAGAAACTGCAGAAGGTGCAGTCCCAGTAGCAGACGTTCGTGTAGTTAAGGTGGCGGTTGACGTTGTAGTAGGTCGCGCGGCCGTGGCGGCGGCGCCGGACCTCGTCGGCGAGGCGGCCGAGTCCGACAAAATCGTCGGTCTCGAAGAGCTGCACGCCTTCGTCGAAACTCAACCGCTCCCCGGTGTCGACCTTGTCGGCGACTGCGGCGAGAAACGGATCCCGGAACGCGTTCAAGAGCTGCTCTCCTTACTCGCGCCCGCTGCCGCGTCGGCGCGCCCGTCGAAATTCATGTGAACCTTAGCACAAGGGCTTGGGAGGGGCGTAGGTTGAATTGAATGTCTCGAGCCTCCTCTCTGTGGCTTCGTGCCTCCGTGTCTCTGTGTGCGAAGCGTCTTCAGAGCTTCGCACACAGAGACGCGGAGGCACCGAGACACAGAGGCCATGCTTGTCGCCGCAGCGACGCCTGTGGAACAATCCCAAGTCGAACACTTGCGAACAATCGAAGGGGAGCACTCAGCATGGCTTATTCAGAGTTGATGATTCGACCGTTTCGTGAAGAACTGACGCGGTTTGGCGTCGAAGAGACGCGGACGCCGGACGACGTCGAGGCGGCGCTCGCTACCGACGGCACCGTGATGGTTGTCGTGAACTCGGTCTGCGGATGCGCGGCCGGCAAGGCGCGTCCCGGCATCGCGAAGGCCCTGCAGAACGCGAAGCTGCCGAGCAAGGTCGTCACCGTCTTCGCCGGCGCCGACATCGAAGCGACCGAGCGCGCGCGCAGCTACTTCGCTCCGTTTCCACCCTCGTCACCGCAGATCGCGATCATGAAGGACAAGAAGGTCCTTTTCATGCTCGAGCGGCACCAGATACAGGATCGCTCGGCCGACCAGATCGCCTCCGAGCTCACCGCCGCCTTCAACGAACACTGCGCGTAGAAGGAGAGTAGACAGGATTACAGGATTTTCAGGATTAACAGGATTCAAATGAAATCCTGTTAATCCTGAAAATCCTGTAATCTGTCCACTCTCTACCCGTTCAGCGGGACGACGCCCCAGTTCCAGACGGTACGGCGGTATTTGGCCCAGGGGATGTCGCCCCACTCGCAGGGCCCGGCGACGATGCACATGAGGTCGCCCGCGTCCGTGCCGACGACAATCTCGAGCCATCCGTCGAGGTCGATGTCGCCAACGACCGCGGGCCCAGGACGTCCGGACACCTCGCGCTCGTCGATCAGCTTTCCGTTGCCGTCGAACACGAGCAGCTTGTCCTGCGATCCCGTCAGGATCTCGAGCTTCCCGTCGCCGTTCAGGTCCACGACGATGGGTTCCGCGACCCACTGACCCGGAATCTCGACTTCCCAGCGCTTCTGCCCCTTGTCGTCGAGGCAGAGCAGGGAGCCGTGTTGCGCGCGCACCGCGACGAGGATCTCGTATCGGCCGTCGCCATCGATGTCCGCGCCCACCGGCGCCGACGCGCCGAATCCCCACGGGGGAATCGTCATCGAGTCGTCCCCGAGCAGGATCTCGGTCTCCCAGGCGAACTCTTCCTCGCGCGTGAACGCGAGCAGGTGGTACGAGAACTGCGTCGCCGCATCGCGCCGGGCCATGTATCGCGGACGCACGATCAGCCAGGATTCGTTCGAACGCGGCAGTACGAGCGGCATCTCGTCGCCGTCGACCGCGCGCCATCGACCGCGCTGGTTGAAGATGATGAACGGTCCGGGGCGCGGCAGGTCGCGCGCGCCGCTCTCGATAGTCGGGTCGCCGTTCGGACCGGCCGGCGGTTCGAGCGGGATGAGGTGCGCGTCCTTCCGGAAGTTGCCCCGACCGTCGATCTGTGATTCGAGGGAGAGCAGGAATTCCGGTTCGCCGTCACGATTCAGGTCGCCGACGGCCGGAGCCGGCCATCGCGGCGGACTGTTGCCCGAGAATGCGGGCGCCGTCCAGAGCACCGATCCGTCCTCGCTCGAGAACGAATAGAGCGTGCCCTTCTTGTCCATCGAGAGGACTTCGGCGCAGCCTTCCGACGAGAACTCGATCGTCGATGGCGGCATCAGCATCTGCCGGATCACGCCGGCGTCGGTCTTCAGCGCTCGTCGCCAACGCAGCTCGCCCGTCGCCGTGTAGCAGTAGACCCAGCCGGTTTCATATCCCGCGATGATCTCGTAGTGATGGTCGCGGTCGATGTCGACGAGCAGCGGCGAACCGACGATGCCGGCCGGCGCCTCGACGCGCCACAGCAACTCGCCGAGCACGCCCGTGCCGCCGCGCGTGCGTCCGGCGCGCCGGTACGCGCGATCGAGGCCGTCGGCGAGTGCCACCGGCGTCGGCCAGAGCGCCTCGGCGCCCCGTGCGAGAGCGTAACGAAGCGCCGACTCGAGCTCGTGCGGCGTCGTTTTCGGCAGTGGCGGCAGATTCTGGTTGCCGCTCGACACGAAGAGGTGCAGCGGGCCCGGCGCCTCGGACGGAGGAAAAAGGCGCGCGCCGGAGAGCATCTCCCACGCCAGGGCGCCGAGGGCGTGGATGTCGGAGGCGATTCCTGAGATCGGCGCGATGCCTGCCTGGTTCGGCGTCGCGAGCTCGCCCACGCCGAAATCGACCAGTACGCCGCGCTCCTGGGTGCCTTCGCTCACGACCCAGACGGACTCGGGCGAGAGGATTCCGTGCACGACGCCGCGTTCGTGCAGCACCATCAATCCGCGCGCGATATCCGCGAGCAGGAGGAGCACTCGCGTCGGTTCCATCGTTCCCTGCAGATCCAGCAACGACCGCAACGGGACGCCGGCAGGCCGGGTCGTGATCAGACAGACCGTTCCGTCGGCGGCGCCCGCATAACCCGAGACCGTCACCATATGCGGCTGCTGGAGCGCCGAGAAGTTGCGGAAGATCCGTGACAGCCGGTCCATCTGCGCGAGCGGATCATCCCAGTCGATCCGGAAGATATGGACTAGCGTCGTCGTCTTGTCGGCCGGGCTCTGAGCTTCGAAGAGCGATCGCATCGGATGCGACGCAAGCAGCCGGTTGAGCTGGAGGTGGCCGAGCCCCGACTCGGACGGGAGTGTCGGAAGCAACTGGCTCTGGCACGTCGGGCACGCCGAGGTGTCAGCCGCAACGACGGGACCACACGTGAGGCAAAACCGCGTCATTCAGTTGCTCCGGAGAATACTGGCGGGGCTAAGGGAACACCGGTTTATAGCCGTTCGACGGCGAGCGGCGCAAGTGATCGAGCCGGAGGGCGAGAAGCACTCTGTGCCTCCGTGCTCTCTGTATGCGAAGCCAATTCGATCGAAGAGCTTCGCATACGGAGAGCACAGCGACACGGAGTCACTCGGCGGTCTCTGCAAGTCCTACTTCTTCTCGTCGTCGTGCAGTCGGCCGTCGACGGGTTCCTCGGGGAATGTCGGCGGCGCCATCGGATCGATGGTCGCCGCACCGCCCGGCGAGACGCCGTGCGTACCGATTTCGTGTTCGAGCTCGTGCTGCAGATGGCTGTGCTTCCTGCCGTAGAAGAAGTAGATCGCCACACCGATCAGCAGCCAGATGATCAGCCGGTACCAGTTCTCCACCGGCAACGAGAACATCAGGAGCATGCAGATCGCAATTCCGGCGATCGGAATGGCCGGACTGAACGGTACGCGGAACGGCCGATGGGCGTCCGGGTGTGTCTTGCGCATTACGAGGACCGCCGCGCATACGATGACGAACGCGAGCAACGTCCCGATGTTGACGAGCTCGGCGAGAATGCGCAGCGGGAGGAAGGCGGACATCAATGCCACGGCCAATCCCGTGAGGATCGTCGACTTCCACGGAGTCCTGAACCTGTCGTGGATTGCTCCGAAGAACGACGGCGGTACGAGGCCGTCTCGCGCCATTGCAAGCATGACTCGCGGCTGGCTGAGCATCATCACGAGCAGCACCGACGTGATGCCCGTCAGGGCGCCGAGCGAGATGATGAACTGCGCCCACGGCAGCCCAACCGTCTCGAACGCCTTCGAGACGGGAGCGTTGATGTCGATCTGGTTGTACGGAACCATGCCCGTCAGGACGGCGGCGACCGCGATGTAGAGCACCGTGCAGACGATGAGGCTCGTGATGATCCCGATCGGCACGTCGCGCTGCGGGTTCTTGGCTTCCTCGGAGTGCGTAGAGACGGAATCGAACCCGATGTACGCGAAAAAGATGGTCGCCGCGCCGGCCATCATGCCCAGTGGAGCACCGCCTGCGTCGGTCATTCCCGAAATAGATTTTCCGAAGAAGCTCACGCCAGTGTAGCCGTACGGCGCGAAGTCGCGTGTCCAGTTCGCCGGATCCACGTAGAACGCGCCGACGACGATGACGAAGAGCACGACAGCGAGCTTCACCATGACCATCGCAGCGTTGATCGACGCGCTCTCCTGAATTCCCTTGACCAGAATGACCGTCAGGACGAACGTGATGACGACCGCAGGGAGGTTCATGAACGTGTGCGTGGACACGAGATGGCCGAGCGTCGGGTCGTAATCGAACGGCGCACTCGACAGCACCTCCGGAATTTTTATGCCGAAGAGCCCGATGAAGTCCTGGAAGTAGTGCGACCACCCGTTCGCGACGGTTGCCGAGCCAACCGCGTATTCGAGGACCAGATCCCAGCCGATGATCCACGCGAAGAGCTCGCCCAGAGTCGCGTACGCGTACGTGTAGGCCGAGCCCGCGACCGGGACCATTGCCGCGAACTCGGCGTAGCAGAGCGCCGCGAAGATGCAGGCAATGCCGGCGACGACGAACGAAAGCATTAGGGCCGGCCCGGTTTTGTCGTGTGCCGCCACGCCGGTGAGCACGAAGATGCCGGTGCCGATGATGGCGCCGACGCCGAGGCTGGTGAGCTGGACCGGGCCGAGGATGCGGCGCAGGCGATGCTCGCCGTGAAGCTCGCGAAGCAACACCTCGAGCGGCTTCGTCGAGAACATCTGGTTGGGCATTGAGACCTCCGCGTGGAGTGGAGAAAAGCGCGCCGATCATCACCGAAATGGCATGGGGGCACAAGGGAAAAGCCTTTCGCGTCTTTGCGCCTTTGCGCCTTTGCGCCTTTGCGCGAGATTCCGCGCAAAGGCGCAAAGACGCAAAGACGCAAAGCAACAGACCGTTTGCAATAGTCCCCCCGATCGCCGATGCTTTGGCCCGCGTGGATTCGACCGAGCCCATCGTCCCCCACCAGCCACCCGTCACGCGCCGCGAGATCTTCGGCTGGTGCATGTACGACGTCGCCGACTCGGCCTTCACGACCGTAATCGTCACCGTCATCTACGCGCCGTATTTCACGACGGTCGTTGCAGGCAGCACCGGATACGGCGACTCGCTGTGGGCACTCGCAAACTCGGTGTCGGGCGTTGCAGTCGCGCTGCTGGCGCCAATCCTCGGGGCGATCGCGGACTTTTCGGGTGCGCGCAAGAAGTTCCTCGCCGTTTGCGGCGCGATCATCGTCATCTTCACCGCGTCGCTCGGATTGGTGCAGCCGGGCATGGTCGCACTGGGGATCATCCTCTACATCATCGCGAACGTCGGATTCACGGGCGGCGGCATCTTCATCGACAGCTTCCTTCCGGGCATCTCGAACGAAAAAAACGTCGGCCGGATCTCGGGCACCAAGTGGGCCCTGGGTTATGCAAGTGGACTGGTCGCGCTGGCGCTCTGTCTTCCGCTCGTCGGAGACGGCGGCCCCGGTGTCCGGTGGGTGCCTGTCCTGGTGGCCGCGTACTACGCGATCATGGTGCTGCCGACGTTCTTCCTGCTTCGGGAACGCAGCGAGCCCAAGCCCCTTCCAGCCGGCAAGAACTACGTCACGTTCGCCTTTTCGCAGCTCGGCGACACGATGAAACACCTGAAGCAGTATCGTGAGCTGCTGAAGCTATTTGCGTCGTTCCTCGTCTACAACGAAGGCATCAACACGGTCATCGCCTTCGCCGCGGTCTACGCGATCAAGACGGTCGGGTTCTCGCAGGACCAGGTCATCGTGCTCTTCATCGTCCTGAACGTCATCGCAGTGGTCGGCGCCTTCGGGTTCGGCGCCATAGCCGACCGGATCGGGCAGAAGAACACGATTTTCATCACTCTCGCCATCTGGACCACGGCCGTCGTCGTCGCGTATTTCACGTATTCGGTGAACATGTTCTGGGTCGTCGCGGCATTGGCCGGCATCGGCATGGGCTCAACGCAGTCGGTCACGCGCAGTCTCGTTGCACAGTTCGTGCCGAATGCGCGCTCGGCCGAGTTCTTCGGGTTTCTCGGGATCTCGGGCAAGGCGATCAGCTTCGTCGGCGTAAACGTCTTCGCGTGGATCTCGGATCTCTCGGGGAGCCAGCGGCCGGCGATCCTGACTATCGGGATCTTCTTCATCCTCGGAGCGATCGTGCTGTCGACGGTGAACGAGGCGCGCGGCAAGGCGGCGCGCGAGCTCGAAGGGGAAGCGCACTCGGTCGGGTGAGCCCGGCGGTCGTCCCCGTTTTTCGAGCCGCGAGCGGTAGCGAGCGTCCCACGGACAGACGCGCGTTTTCGAACCATACTGATTCCCGCAACGAATAAGCGTAAGAGTCCACGGAATGTCCGTGGGACGCTCGCTACCGCTCGCGGCTCGAAAACGGGAAGCCGCTTACAGGCGCTGGTTCGACGTCGAGCACAGGATCAGCAGAACACAGCCGGAATCCGTCACGAGAGAACTGTGGTCAGACGACGTCTCGTAGCGGACGTAATCTCCGGTCGCAACCGACGAGCCGTCGTCGCGGACCGTGCCCTGCACCACGAAACACTCCTCGACACCCCCGTGACGATGCGGTGGATATTTCGCGCCGGGCTCCAACTGGAGGAGAAAGCTCACTCGTTGCGACTGCTCGTCGAGGAACAGGTTTCGTCGACGGACTCCCGGAATTCCGGTTTCCATCCACGGGCTCTCGTCAGCGCGCAGCACGAACGGCGGCGGCGCGGCCTCTGCGGCGACCTGGGCGAGAAGCCGGTCGCGAAGCGACGGCGGCGGCGTCGCCAGGGAGGCGAACGCCATCTCGCCGAGCAGGAGCTCAGCCGCGAGCAGTTCCTCGATCGACGCTTCGTCGGTCGCGACGGCGCCGGACTCCGGTTCGCCATTGACGCCGAGTGCGTGCATCCAGGTTTCCTCAGACAGGGGGTGGGCGGAGCGCTTATCGGTCATCGTCGCCCCCTTCGGCATCCGACAGGGGCGCCAGGTATTCGCGGAGCTTCTCCATGCCGAGCCGGATCCGCGTCTTGACCGTTCCCAGCGGCAGATTCAGCTTCGCCGCGATCTCGCTGTGACTCAGTCCCGAAAAATATGCTACGTCGATGACTTCGCGCTGTTCCGGTGACAGACGTTCGAGCGCTGCGCGGACGATGCGCTGCCGTTCGGTCGCAAGAGTCGATGCCTCGGGATTGTCGGTCGCAATGGCGCGCTCGATTGGCGAGTCTTCGAGTGCGGTCTCGGAGTTGCGGGCCGATGCGGACGATCTGAGGCGATCGAGCGCGCGCGTCCGGGCCATGCAGAGCAGCCAGGCCGACGGATTGCCCCTGCTGATGTCGTAGGTGGCGGCCTTGCGCCAGACCTGCATGTAGACGTCGAGCGTGGCCTCTTCGGCCGCCCCTGGATCGCGGAGAATCCGCAGTGCAAGGCCATACACGACGCGGTTCGTCTGGTCGTAGAGCGCGGCCATCGCGGCCTGGTCGCCGGCGGCGATGCTTGCCACGAGCACGCCCAACTCCCGTTCGGCTGCTCGCACGTTGGCCGTTGCACTCACCGCTCGAGACTCCAGACTGTCCGAAGGATTGGGGCCCGTCGCCGGCCGCCGCAAAACGTCGCGAGAATAGGCTTCGAATCGGGGGGCGTCAAGACACGGGCCCCAAAACAGAAACAGGCCGCGACGTGGTCGGTGGGACCAGTGTCGCGGCCTGCTGCCGAAGAACTCGGACTTCCTACCGTTTGTGGTGCCCGCCCTTGTGAGCGCTGCGGGCCTCCTTGAGCTTGGTCCGCTGCTCAGGGGTCAGCACCTGCATGACCTTCATGCGTGTGCCCGTCGACAGTCGCATCATCTCGGTCTGCGCGGCCGACAGTTCGAGAATCATGGAATCGACGGTTGACTGACTGACGGGTTCGGCCGCCATCGCCTCTTCGAGGGAACGCCGTTTCGCGGCCACGTTGCTTCGAGCGGCCTTGTGAGCCTCGCCGTCGGCCTTGCGGATCTCGTCGATGCGGGTGCGCTGCTCGTCGGTCAGGCCGATGAGCTCGGCGGCGCGGCCGAACATTCCACCGCGGCCGTGACGCCCGCCGCCCCTGCCTGCTCGGCCCTTGCGGCCTTCACGGCCTTGCCGGTCGAGGCGTTCGCCCTGCTGGGCCGGATTGTCGGACGGCGCCTGCGCGGCATCCTGTGCGAGAACGGGGCTGCCAGCGAGCGCGAGCGCGAAGAGCGAGGCTGCGGCGAAGGGTGCTTTGAGCTTATGAATCATATGAATCTGGTGACCTCCCACTTGATCGTATTGAAGCGACAGTTGGAGGCTCCTGTGGCCCGGAAAGTTTGCCGAAGTCCGGGCTCTGAGCCTCCGTGCCTCTGAGCCTCCGTGCCTCTGTGTGCGTAGCGTCTTCAGAGCTTCGCACGCAGAGCCACAGAGAAACAGAGACACGGAGGCACGAAACACGGGCGCCCTCTGCGGAAAACCGCCTCGCATTCGAGAGCATGTCCCCAATCTGACGGTGGATTCGGGTCGAACATGCCGCAATTGCTGTGATTTACCTACGGAACGCAAGTTGTATCTCTCGTGCTCTGTTGGTTCGAGTCATGCGACCGAAAGGAGCAGTCATTATGTCATCAGCCGAAAAACGCGCCGATCTGGCCGGTCCAGGCATCGGCAACTACGCACAACTCGCGACGGTTCTGCCGACGGGATACGCCTCGTTGCTGACGCCCAAGGAGACGCAGATTGCGATCACCGGCGTGAAGCGGTACATCGAGGACAACCTCTGCCGCGAACTGAACCTGATCCGCGTCGAAGTCCCGCTCATCGTGGACGTCGAGAGCGGAGTAAACGACTACCTGGATCGCGACGGCTCGCGAACCCCGGTCCAGTTCCACATTTCGAACGACCACAACGCGAACCCGATCGAAGCGCAGGTCGTGCAGGCCGCGACGAAGTGGAAGAGGGTCGCCCTCAAGCAGTTCGGCATGGAGCCCGGCGAGGGCCTCGTCACCGACATGCGCGCCGTGCGCAAGGACTACTTCCTCGACCACGACCACAGCGCATACGTCGACCAGTGGGACTGGGAGAAGGCAATCACGGCCGCGGACCGCAACCTGACGGTCCTCACCGACACGGTGAAGGGAATCTGGAGGGTCCTGACGGGAGCCGAGGATTACGCCCTTGATCTCTACCCGCAGCTGAAGGATCCGCGATTCCCGAGCCTTCCCAAGGACCTGACCTTCATCCACGCCGAAGAGATTCTCGAGAAGTACCCGGACCTCCCGCGCAAGCAGCGCGAGACGGCCATCCTGCAGGAGTATCCGGCCGTGTTCATCTACGGCATCGGCTGGACGCTCGAGGACGGGTATCCGCACGAAATGCGCGCGGCGGACTACGACGACTGGGTAACGCCGACGACGTCAAAGGACGGAAGGCCGATGCACGGCCTCAACGGCGACATCCTTGTCTGGAACCACTTGACGAAGCGCCGGCACGAGCTGAGCTCGATGGGCATCCGCGTGAACGCCGAGACGCTCAGGCAGCAGCTGGAGATGACCAACCAGCTCGACTTCCTCGAGCTGCCGTACCACAAGGCGGTCATGGCGAATGAGCTGCCCCTGAGCATCGGTGGCGGCATCGGACAGTCGCGGGTGCTGATGCAGCTGCTGCGCAAGGCCCACCTCGGCGAGGTGAGCGTCACGGTGTGGCCGAAGATCCTGAAGGAGCTTTGCGTGGAGAGGAACATTCACGTTCTCGAGTAGTGGACTGTCGCAACGGGCAGTCTTGACCGCGGATTCGCACCGATCGACGAGAACACTCGCCGTCCATCCGTGTGAATCCGCGGTTTCATTTTGCGGCGCGTCCGGCGCTTGGTCGAGGTGTGCGACTGCAGTCACGTTCCCGCACTCGGCGACTCTGCGTCGGCCCTCCGCGTCTCTGCGGGAAACGCGACCACACGAACGAGTTTCCCGCAGAGACGCGGAGGGCCGACGCAGAGTCGCGGAGAACCCCTCGCTACCGCCCGGGGTTCCGGTCGCCCCCAGGTGCTACACTCCCTCCCCGATCAGGACACCCACGGAGGCGCGCATGCGACGACTACTGCTCTCGATCTGCGCCGCGGCACTCGTTGCCGCCGCGCTCCCGACGCCCGCCGCGGCACAGAAGCTCGCCGTCGGACGTCACACCCTCGACAACGGGATGACGGTCCTCACCCACGAAGACCACTCCATCCCGATGATCAGCCTGTACGTTTTCTACCGCGTCGGCTCGCGCAACGAACGCCCGGGCATCACCGGCGTGTCGCACCTCTTCGAGCACATGATGTTCAACGGCTCGGCCAAATACGGACCGAAGCAGTTCGACCTCGTGCTCGAGAACGCCGGCAGCGGCGGCAATGGCTACACGACCTACGACTTCACCGCCTACCTCGAGACCTTCCCGCGCGAAGCCCTCCCGGCCGTCCTCGACCTCGAGGCCGACCGCATGCGCAGCCTGACCATCGGCGAGAAGAACCTCGAGCAGGAACGCGGCATCGTCAAGGAAGAGCCCCGCGTCAGCACCGACAACAGCCCGCAGGGCCGCATGTTCGAGGAGATGCTGGCGGCCGCATTCGTCGCGCATCCGTACCAATGGCCGGTCGTCGGCTGGATGGGCGATCTCGACGCGATAAAGCTCGAGGAGGCGCAGCGCTACTTCGACACCTACTACGGCCCGAACAACGCCACGCTCGTCGTCACCGGCGACTTCAAGACCGAAGACCTGCTGAAGGAAGTCCGCGCGTCGTTCGGCGCCGTTCCGAAGCGTGGCGCGCCTCAGCCCGTTCCGAATTCGGAGCCGGAGCAGAAGGGCGAGCGCCGGGTCTCGCTCGTTTACGACGCGTCGCTTCCGGCGGTCATGCTCGGCTACAAGACGCCTGCCGCGCGCCACGCGGACGCGCCAGCGCTCGAAGTGTTGTCGACGATCCTCGGCACCGGCGAGTCGTCGCGGCTCTATCGCAAGCTCGTCTACGGACAGGTCGCGACCGAAGTGAACTCGAGTTTCATGACGTATGCCGACCCGATGCTCTTCACCTTCTATGCCCAGGCGCAGGAGAAGACGACCGCCGCCCAGTGCGAGGCCGCAATCGCTGAAGTCCTTCGCGACGTCAAGTCCGGCGGCGTAACGGCCGACGAGCTGCAGAAAGCGAAGAACCTGCTGCGCGCCGGGGTGATCAACAACCTGCAGACGATCGAGAGCAAGGCGAACCTCATCGGCTCGTTCGAAGTGCAATACGGCGACTGGAGGGCGCTGACGACGATTCTCGATCGGTACGACGCGGTCACGAGCGACGACATCAAGCGCGTTGCCGCCGAATACTTCAACGACAACCGCAAGACGGTCGTCACGCTCGTGCTGCCGGAGGCGGCGAAGGAGGTGGCCAATGCGCCGAAGTAATGCCTTTGCGCTTCTCGTTCTTCTGGCGATGCCGATCTCGCCTGTCTTTGCGCAGTCCAAGATCCAGACGGTGGACGTTCCGGCCCCGGCCGGCGGCGTCGACATGCCGGCGTGGTCACGAATGGTTCTGCCGAATGGTCTCGTCGTCCTGCTGATGCGGCAGGACGAGAATCCGCTCGTTCACGCGCGACTCACGCTGCGTGCCGGATCGGCCGCGGATCCCAAAGGCAAGGAAGGCCTCGCCTCTCTTACTGCCGAACTGCTGACGGCCGGCACCGAGAAGCGCTCGGCCGAACAGATCGCCACCGACACGGACTTCGTCGGCGGGCAGCTCTCGGCGACATCGGACGCCGAGACGACGACCGTCACGTCGCAGTTCCTCTCCCGAGACACCGCGAGGCAGTTCGATCTGCTCTCGGATGTCGTCCTGCGGCCGGCGTTCGCCGCGGCCGAGGTCGATCGCATTCGCCAGCAGCGGCTCGCCGAGATCGCCGCGCTTCCCGAAAACTCGGGCCGCTACGCCGACATCCAGTATGAGTCCGTGCTCATGGCCGGCACGCCTTACGCCCACCCGTCGACGGGGCTCAAGGCCTCGATCGCGTCGATTACCCGTGATGACGTTCTGGGCTTCCACAAGTCGACGTATGCGCCTAACAACGGCGTGCTCGCGATCGTTGGCGCGTTCGACCCGGCGGAGATGATCAAGACGGTAGACGCCGCATTCGGAGGATGGTCGAAGCGCGACGTGCCCGCCCCTGCGACGTTTTCGCCTGCGAAGGTGTCGGGACGACGCGTCGTCGTCGTGGATTACCCGAACCTGAACCAGGCGCAGGTTCGGCTCGGCGCAATCGGGATCGCGAGCAACGACCCGGAATACGCGGCGCTCCAGGTTGCCAACGCCGTGCTTTCGTTCGGATTTTCATCGCGGCTCACCGAAGAGATCCGCGTGAATCGTTCGCTGACCTATCGCATCGCGAGTCGGTTCAATGCCGGGAGCCGACCGGGGACGTTCGTCATCCAGACGTTCACGAAAAACGCGACGACGCGCGAGATCATCGACGCGACGCTCGGCGAAGTGAAGAAGTTCCGCGACGGTCCGCTCACGGACGCCGAAGTCAATCGCGCCAAGAACATCATCCTCAGCCGTCTGACACAGCAGCTCGAGACGCCGTCGGGACTGGCCGGGATGCTCACGCAGATCGAGGTGTTCGGGTTGCCGAAGGACTACGTCGAGACGCTTGCGCCGTCGATCCGGGGGCTGACGCCGGCGACGCTGCAGCCCATCGTCCGGAAGCACTTCCCGCTCGACGACGTGGTGATCGTCGTGTTCACGACGGCGGCCGAGACGAAGGCGCAGCTCGACGGGCTCGGTGCGATCGAGATGCGCAAGGCGGAGTAAAGGACGGAAGAGAGCTACGCACACAGAGGCACAGAGACACTGAGACAAGGAGATGACCCTGTGTCTCAGTGTCTCTGTGCCTCTGTGTGCGTAGCTCCTTCCTCCTCACGCCTCCATCATCGCCCGGGCGAGCGTCTTCACGACCTTCACCCGGGCGTAGTTCTTGTCGTTGGCCGCGACGACCGTCCACGGGGCGATTTCGGTGCTCGTCCGCTCCAGCATGTCCTCAACGGCCTTCTCGTAAGTCTCCCACCGCGCCCGGTTCCGCCAGTCCTCGTCCGTAAGCTTGTAGGACCGGAACGGATCGAGCTCCCGCGCCTTGAACCGCCGCAGCTGTTCGTCCTGGTCGATGTGCATCCAGTACTTCACGACCACGACGCCGGCATTGCGCAGCTGCGTTTCGAACTCGACGATCTCGCGGAATGCGCGCTTCCACTCGGCTTCCGTGCAGAAACCCTCGACGCGCTCGACGAGCACCCGCCCGTAATGCGAGCGGTCGAAGATCGCGACCTGGCCCGGCTCCGGCAGCGCCTTCCAGAAGCGCCACAGGTAATGATGCGTGGCTTCGTCGCCGGCCGGCGCGGCAAACGACCGCACCGCGTAGCCACGCGGATCGAGCGTTTCCGTCACGCGTTTTATCGTGCCGCCCTTTCCGGCGGCGTCCCAGCCCTCGAAGATCACCACCGTGCTCGTGCGGTCCTTGAAGCGCTTCGTCGTTTCGCGCCTCAGCGCGACCTGCCACTTCTTGATCGCCTGCGCGTACTGCGCGGCGTCGAGTTTTTTCGTGAGGTCGGTTTTCTCAAGCATGGCGGGCCCCCTTCGCTCGAGCCGGTTTCGGCTTTGCCACCGCGAGCCGGCTCTCCATGACGTTCACGAGCGTCTCGAAGATCGTCAGTTCCGCGCTGCGCCAGTCGGTGGCCGGGACGACGGTCCACGGCGCATGGGGCGCGTGGGTCCGCTCGAATGCCTCTTCGACGGCAACGACGTATTTGTCGTAGTCGTGATGGTGCTTCCAGTCCCACTTCGTGACCCGCCAGCTCTCGAACTTGTCACTCGCGAGCCGTTTGAGCCGCCGCTTCTGCTCCGCCTTCGAGATGTGCATGTAGAACTTGGCGATCGCGGTCCCGTCATCGGCGATCTGCCGCTCGAACTGCGCGATCTCGTCGAATGCGGACTGCCACGTGGACCTCGGCACCATTTTCGCCACGCGCTCGATCAGAACGCGGCCGTACCAGGACCGATCGAACAGCGCCATCTCGCCGCGCGCCGGCAGGCGAACCCAGAAGCGATAGAGGAAAGGGCGCAGTTGCTCGTCCTCGCTCGGAGGACGCGCGGGATAGACCTGGAAGCCTCTCGGGTCGAGGCGTTTCAGCAGGCGCGAGATCGCGAGACCCTTGCCGGCGGCGTCCCACCCCTCGAAGACGATCACGGTCGGTATTCGCGCGTCCTTGAGGGCGTATTGCGCGAGCCGGAGCCGCTCGTAAAGCGGAGGGGCAAGCCGCCCGTGGTCTTCCTTCGAGACAATGCTTGTGAGGTCAACCTGGTCGAGCATGGAGACACCTCGGGCTACGAGGGATTCGAACATTGGTCATGGCAGCAAATGGAATGCCGCGGCAGAGAAGGTCGAAAGCGCCAGTAAATACCCCAATTTACTTTGGTTCGAGCTTCGGGACTGCGGGAAATCGCGCGGCGGTGGATATAGCGATCGGTTCCGCGGCCGTCGAGCGGTTGATTCCGCGACCGCGGAGCGGTTGATTCCGCGACCGCGGAGCGGTCGATGAGATAGCCGTGGGTCACGCGCGGGCGAGTGCAACGAGCCCTCGCGTGACCCGCGGAACCGCCGGCCGTCAGGCACCGACCGCGGAGCGGTCGCATCGTCAGTCCCAAAGATAACGTTCGCAGTTGGCGATACCTCGAGCGCCGAACAGTGCAACGACCTCCTCGTCGTAGGACATGCGCCGGTGGTGCTCCTTCGGTGCCGCGAGTTGCTTCCTTAGAGGGCGCTGGGGGAGGTCTTCGACGACGACGCCTCAGAAACGGTCGTGGTCGGGCGGACGACCGATCGACCGATCCCGGGCAAGGGGCGACGGCTGCCGTGGACGCGGCGTGGGTGGGCCGCTGGCGCGCCAACAACCTGCCGCTCGCAACGTCGCGATTCATCGGCGCGCGAGTACAACTCGATTCACATGGTCGCGGAGTTGCTCGAGAGCATCGCCTCTGTCGAAGTCCAGATGAAGGAGTACCGACGAGCCGCCCGGCTCTTCGGAGCGGCCGCCGCGATCCGGGACGCTGTCGACATTGCGGTTCATCCGGAGGATCGCGAGGAGGTCGAACGAGACCTTCGCGGCGGTTGCCGAGGCACTGGAGGCCGACGAGTTCCGCGAGGCATTGGACGAAGGCCGCGGAATGTCGATCGAGGATGCGGTCTCTGATGCAGTGGCTGCTCGTGAGACGGGGCGGCCAGGCGTGTCCGGCGCGTAGGTCAGGGCGTCAGTTCGCCGTCGACTCGTCCAGCGTCTTGATCTTCAGGATGATCCCGGTCACGCCGATGCCCACGATTACGAGCGCCAGCCGTACGCCGCCCATGTCGACCCGGTAGGCGGAGACGAGCAGCGAGGTCCAGAGGATCAGGATCGTGACGACCTTGGCGCGGACCGGCATGCCGCGACGCTCCTTGAAATTCCGGATGTAGGTTCCGAGCACACGATTCTGCATGAGCCAGTCGTGCAGTCGATCGGACCCTCGTACGAAGCACGCGGATGCGAGCAGCAGGAATGGCGTCGCGGGAAGCAGCGGCAGGATCGCGCCGAGGATTCCCAGTCCGACGAACAAGATCCCGAGGACGTTGAAGAAGACTTTGTTGGCCACGATGTCCCGGTGCCGGCATGGAAGCTCGGCACCCAGAAGAGTACACCCGGGCGCCGACATAGCGCAGTGTCCGCGAGTCCGGTTGAGCATCAGTACCGGCGCGGTAGCGCTCGGGTCATCCCCGAGCTCAGGCGGCCGACTGCAGGCGGACGGCTCCTTTCAATCGGTGCGCGCGTTCGCCTTGCGGTAGGCCTTCGCGAACTTGCGGACGAAATCGCGCACGGCGCGGTCGGTGTCGGCGCCAATGCGTCGCTTGAACGACACGGTTTCCACAAATCGACTGGACCCCGTGGGCTTCAGAAAGGAGCCGATGGCGTATCGGTAAGTACGCGGGTCGGGGTCGTCGGGAGCAAGCGTGTCGATGGTCCGGGTGCTGTTCCGGGCTGAGTCGACGATGTCGGGTCGATTTGAGGGCGGGAATCGTTCCCTCGGCGCCGGACCCGCCGGCGTCGACGAAAGACCCGTATCGGCGCGGCCGGCACGGTCGCGATCGAGTTTCATCGAGTCGGAACCGATGGTTGTCGAGAAACGAAGGACGAGCGAGGCGTCTTCGGCACGCTCGACGATTGTCAGTTGAGGAAGTTCGGTGCGGAGGTTCGTGACGATGGCGTCGCGCAGTTCGGCTCGTATTTTGTTGTCGACGAAGACGCTCGCGGCGCCGCGAAGGTCCGACTGCGAGCCCTTGCCGACCGCTTCGATCTGGGCGGTCGCCGTCGGCGCGAGCGCAAGCAGTGTGGCGAGGCCGAGTAAACGAAGGGCCATGATCGCTGCTCCTTCCGGAACTGTTCGGGGGCGAACTGTCCAGGACGAATCGTACTCCCAAATGCTGCTCCGTGGCTCGGTGTCTCCGCGCCTCCGTGTGCGTAGCTCTTTCAGGTTCCAGAAGAGCTACGCACACAGAGGCACAGAGGCACGGAGCCTCGAATCATCCGCCCGCGCAGGCCGCCGCCCTCAGTTCGAGCACCTCGCGTTCGCGAGCGTTGCGCGTGAGTGCCGCCGCGCGCTCGAACGCGAGTCGGGCCTCGTCGAGCCGCCCGAGCTTCTCGAGGAACTCGCCGCGCACGGCGGGCAGCAGGTGGTATCCGTCAAGCCTTGGCTCGTTGACGAGCGCATCGGCCGCCTCGAGCCCGGCAGCGGGGCCCTCCGCCATCCCGATTGCCACCGCACGGTTCAGTTCGATGACCGGCGACGGCTGAAGGCTCGCAAGCTGCGCGTACAGGTTGGCGATGCGGCTCCAGTCCGTCGCCCCCGGAGCGACCGCACGGGCGTGACACGCGGCGATGGCGGCCTGCAGCGCGAACGGTCCCGGTTCTCCGCCGAGTGCCGCCGCGCGTTCGAGCGCCGCGAGGCCGCGACGGATGAGGAGTTGATCCCACCGCGATCGATCCTGGTCGTTGAGCAGCACGGCGTCGCCCGAGTCGTTCGTCCTCGCGCGCGTACGCGATGCCTGGATCTCCATGAGACCGACGAGGCCGTGGACCTCTGCTTCCTCCGGCGCAAGCTCGGCCAGGATTCGGCCAAGTCGAAGGGCTTCCTCGCAGAGCGCCGGCCGCATCCAGTCGCCGCCCGCGGTCGCCGCGTAGCCCTCGTTGAAGATGAGGTAGAGGACCTCGAGCACCGACGCGAGCCGTTCGTCGCGTTCGGCACCCCGCGGGACCTCGAACGGGACGTGGGCGTCCGAGAGAGTTCGCTTCGCGCGGACGATGCGTTGCGCGACGGTCGTTTCGGAAACGAGATACGCGCGGGCGATCTCATCGGTCGTCAGCCCACCGAGGAGTCGCAGCGTGAGCGCCACGCGCGCATCGGGCCCGAGCACCGGGTGGCAGGCCGTGAAGACGAGCCGGAGGAGGTCGTCGCCGATGTCGTCGTCGATCGCCGCATCGAGCCGGTCCACGGCGCCCTGTTGCCGCTCGTCGAGGTCACGGCCGATCTCGGAGTGTGTGCGATCGAGCAGCGGACGACGTCGGATGTGATCGATGGCCCGGTTCCGCGCGACCGAGGCCAGCCAGGCACCGGGCTTCTCGGGGACACCGGACTCCGGCCACTGCTCGAGCGCCGCGACGAGTGCATCCTGCGCGAGCTCTTCGGCGAGGCCGACGTCGCGCACGATGCGCGCGACGCCGGCGATGATTCGCGCGGATTCGATCCGCCAGACCGCTTCGATCGTGCGATGTGTTTCAGAAGCCGCCACGGCTCCCGATCAGACCATCGACGCGCGAAACGGGCAAGCGCGAGGAGGCGAGGCTACGACTTCGCGCTGTCTCGGTACGCCTGCTCGGCTTCGAGGACGGCACGGCCCTCGTCGGACGTGATGACTGGCTCGAAGTCCGCCATCTCGCCGACCTGCCGCAACTCGACCTCGGTTTCCTCGTTCATCGGATTCGGACAGCGCTTGAGCCATTCAACGGCCTCGTCCATCGACTTCACCTGCCAGAGCCAGAATCCGGCGATGAGCTCCTTGGTTTCGGCGAACGGTCCGTCGATGACCGTGCGCTCCGCGCCGGAGAAGCGGACGCGCTTGCCCTTCGAGGTCGGGTGCAGCCCCTCGCCAGCCAGCATGACGCCGGCCTTGATGAGTTCTTCGTTGTATTTTCCCATCGCGATGAGCAGCTGCTCGGTCGGCATGACTCCCGCTTCGGACCTCTCGTTCGCCTTGATGATGACCATGACTCGCATGTCGTATCTCCTTGAAATGATTTCGTTTGGGCGGGACGACCGGCCGGAGGTGACCCAATCATTTCCGCCCTTCTACTTTAGCGTCGAACGCCGATGTGCGAAATCGACAGGGCGGGACGACTTTTTTCAGGACGACCCGGTCGCTACCGGTTCTGATCTTGCCAGCGCTTTCCTTTGCGCCTTTGCGCCTTTGCGCCTTTGCGAGTCCTTTGCGTCTTTGCGAGAAACGCGTCCGCGAGGATGTTTCTCGCAAAGACGCAAAGGACTCGCAAAGACGCAGGGGAAATGACCCGCCGCCGCCCGGTACTCCCGCCGCCCGACCTCGCGCTACACTGGCCTCACCAGGTGGCGCTCACGCGGCTCGACTGCATGGTCGGGTCGGCCGGCAGGCGGGCTACGTCGAGGAATCGATCCTGCTGCGGGCTGGCACGTCGGCCGGATCGCGGACCGATGCCGAGGACTTCACGGCTTCACGGCTCGACGGCGAGCATGGTCTCGAGTTCGGGACGCTGTCGCCGCAGACGCCATTCCCGGCGCTCATCGACCGCGCGCTGCCCTAGTTTGCGGCGGGTCTGGTCTCTGCGTCTCTGTGAGACCTTTGCGTCTCTGCGAGAAACTCACTTTCGGAGGGGTTTCTCGCAGAGACGCAGAGGTCTCGCAAAGGCGCAGAGGAAAGTACGCGCTCGAAAGGAGCCGGCGACCTCTCCTACGCCCAGAGCTTCTCGAGCAGGGGGCTGTAGCCCTGGACGGCCGTGCGCTGCATGAAATGCGTGACGCCGCGCAGGCCGCCGAGCTCTTCGCCGCCGCCGGCGCGTCCCGGTCCACCGTGCACCATCATCGGCAACACCGCGCCCGGACCGGGTGAATGCTCGGCCACCTTCTCGCCGCCGATCGTCAGTCGGCCGTGGTACGGGCCCGCGCCCGTCACGAACGCCCGCGCGATCTCGACGTCGTCCGTGTAGATCGACGACACGAGCCCGCCGCCACCCATCCGGATCGCATCGATGAGCGCCTTCGTTGAATCGGCTCCGCCCGTCGCATACGGCAGGATCGTTGCGACCGGACCGAACACTTCAAATCCGTGAACCTCCGCGCAGTCGAGACTCGGCGCCACGAGCAGCATCGGCGACAAGAAAAACCCCTTCTCGCCGTCGACGCCGACGAGCGACCCCCGCCCGCCGTCGCCGAGCACCACTTCGCACGTCGACCGCAGCCGGTCCACGCCCGCCTTCACATCCCTCAGCTGTCGCGCCGTCGCGAGCGGTCCCATCCGGACCTCTGAGAGTCCCGGATCGCCGACCTTCGTCTCGGCGATCCGGTCCGCAAGATCCTCGCGCACCTGCGCGACCAGACCCTCCGGCACGAAGACGCGGCGGATCGCCGTGCACTTCTGCCCGGCCTTCTGCGTGACGTCTTTCGCGACCTCGCGCAGGAACATCTCGTAAGTGTCGCTGCCGTGTTCGACGTCGGCGCCGAGCACCGCCGCGTTCAGGCTGTCGGCCTCGACGTTCACCCGCGTGTTGTTCCGGACGACGGCCGCGTGCGAGCGGATCATCGCGCCCGTGTCGCTCGAGCCGGTAAACGCCACGACGTCCTGGGAGTTCAGGTGGTCGAGCATGTCGCCGGCCGAGCCGCACAGGAACGTCATCGTTCCCTTCGGCATCAGGCACGCATCGGCGAGCAGCTCGGCGATCCGGTACGCGACGACCGCCGTGCTCGTGGCCGGCTTGGTGACGACGGGCATGCCGGCGAGGATCGCCGTCGCCGCCTTTTCGCCGAAGCCCCACGCCGGAAAATTGAACGCGTTGATGAAAACCGCCGCGCCCGTGAGCGGCTGGTAGATGTGCTGGCCGACGAGCTTCGGACTGCGCGTCAGCTGCGACGATTCGCCGTCGACGAGGATCTTGCGGTCCCCGAGCTTCTCGCCGAGCTTCGCATACCACGAGAGCGTGCCCGTCGCGCCGTCGATGTCGAACTTCGCGTCGCCGCGCGTGTTGCCGCCGTTGGCGATGGCGAGATCGACAAGCTCCTCGCGGAACTTGTGGATTTCGGACGCCATTGCCTGGAGGAGCTTGCCGCGCTCGGCAAACGTCATGTCGCGAAGCGCCGGGCCGCCGACGTCGCGCGCGTGCGCGAGCGCGGCGCCGAAATCGATGCCGCCCGTCGTCGTCTCGGCGAGGACCTCTTCCGTCGTCGGGTTCACGAGCTGGGCGAGGTCGCCCTCGCCCTCCACCCAGTTGTCACACACGTAGCTCAGCAGTCGATTGGTCATAATGCTCAGCGAAGAAGAGCTTCGCACACAGAGGCACGGAGGCACGGAGACACGGAGACGATCAATCAGGGTGGCAGAGAGTCTCCGTGCCTCCGTGCCTCCGTGCCTCTGTGTGCGAAGCGTCTCGTTCTCCCGTTTGGCTAGTTCCTCATGAACTTCACGTATTCGAAGTCCAGCGGCTGGCCGTTGATGCCGCGCCGGGGCGGCGCGATCCAGTTGGCGAACTCGCCCGCCTTCGTGCACGAAACCATCAGCGACTTCACGTAGGCGAGGTCCGCCTTCGTCGGAAGGAACGAGTCGCGAAGCCGGTCGTATTCTGCCGGATCGAGCAGGCTCCCCTGCGGATCGAACGGCATGTTCGCGTAGATGCCGACCTGCCGATTGAACCGCTGCGACGGAAGCGCCAGCTTGAAGTCGATGCCCGCATCCGAGAGCGTCTTGTTCCACCGCTCCACGGCCCGCTCGCAGTCCTGTGCGTAAGAGTCGCGCAGCACGAGGTTCATCGCGCGGCGCATCGGGATCTCTTCCTTCGACATCCGGCCGCCGCCGACCGGCGCGTCGATCTCGTAGACGCCCTCGAGCGCGAGATGGTCCGGCCAGCGCTTGTCGTCCGACTCCTGGAACCGGCCCTTGAGGCTCGCCGCAAAATACGTCGCCGCATTCGATGAGTCCTCGCCGCCGAAGAGGTCGAGCGACGCCGTGTACCACTCGTTGACGTACTTCTGGATGATCTCGATCGGCACGCCGCCCACAGTCGTGACGTCGCCGTCCGCCGCTTCCTTCATGAGCTGAGCCGTCCGCTCGACGACGCGGCCGACGCCGGTCTCGCCGACGAAGAGATGATGTGCTTCCTCGGTCAGCATGAACTGCGTCGAGCGGGCGAGCGGATCGAACGCCGATTCCGCGAGCGCCGCGAGCTGGAACTTGCCGTCGCGGTCCGTGAACATCGTGAAGCAGAAAAACGCGAGCCAGTCCTCGATCGGCTTGTTGAACGCGGCGAGGATGCGCGGCGAGTCCGCGTTGCCGGAGCGCCTGACGAGCATGTCCTCCGCTTCCTCGCGGCCGTCCTTTCCGAAATACTGGTGCAGCAGGTAGACCATCGCCCAGAGGTGACGGCCTTCCTCTACGTTCACCTGGAAGAGGTTGCGCAGGTCGTAGAGCGACGGTGCGCACTTGCCGAGCAGCCGCTGCTGCTCGACCGACGCCGGTTCCGTGTCGCCCTGCGTCACGATGATGCGCTTGAGCTCCTTGCGGAACTCGCCGGGGATCTCGTTCCACGCGGACTTGCCGATGTTGTCGCCGAACGAGATGAGCTTCTGCTCCTCGCGCGGGGTCAGGAAGATGCCCCAGCGATAGTCCGGCATCTTCACGTAGTCGAAGTGCGCCCAGCCGCCCTTGTCGACGCCGACGGCGGTGCGGAGATAGACCTGGTCCTGCTGGAAGCCCTCGGGCCCCATGTCCATCCACCACTGGAGGAAGTTCGGCTGCCACTCCTCGAGCGCGCGCTGCAGTTTGCGGTCGCCCGCGAGGTTGACGTTATTCGGGATTTTCTCGGTGTAGTCGATCGATGCGGACATGGTTACGTTCTCCTCCAGTCGAACTCGGGGCTCTCCGGCCTGCCGTAGAGCGTGAGCGCGCCGCGCTCGCCGACCGCGTTGGGCCGCTGGAAGATCCAGTTCTGCCACGCGGAGAGTCGTCCAAAGATTTTGGTTTCGAGGGTCTCAGGACCGGCAAATCGAAGGTTGGCTTCGAGACCGGTGAGCGAGTCCGGCGAGAGACTGGCGCGCTCTTCGCAGGCGAGCCGGATCTCGTCGTTCCAGTCCAGATCTTCGACGACGAAGGTGACCAGTCCTTCGTCGTTGGCGTCGCCCGGCGTCATCGGCTCGGTGAGACCGGCGACGCGGCACGCGCGTTCGGGATCGCCGAGGAATCGCGTTCCGAGGCGTGTGAGTCCGTTCGACATCGGCAGCGGTCCGGAATTCATCGACGAGATCGCGATGTTCACTGCGTCGCTGTCGAGCATGTAGGAGCGGTCGGCTGCGAGTGCGAGCTCGAACAGGCTGCCGGCGAAACACGAGCCCTCGTCGATGAGGGCGAAGAAGCTCTTCGCCGTCAGGTCGAGTCGCTTGAGCACGCGCTTCATGTGATGGGTGACTTCGGCGACGAACCAGTCGTCGCGACACTCGGCGAGCTGGGAATCCATGGCAAGAACTTCCGGGATTGCCCCGCGCGTCGAGAGGATGACCAGCCCGACGTCGGGATGGTTGAAACGCAGGCGCAGGAGCGCGTCGTCGAGCTCGCGGAACATCCGCAGGACGTACCAGTCGGCGCCGAGGTCCGAGGCGTTCGCGGGAATCGCCGGCAGGTCCTTGGGTCCGGTGATTTCGAGGCGGGCGACGCGCGGCTGCGGGCCGAACGTGAGCCGTACGTGACGGTATGCGATCGCTTCGTCCGTGATCTCTGGCTCGATGCGGTCGAGAACGACGCCCTTGCGGTCCGTGTGTCCGATGCCGGCGATCTCGGCGGCGCGCGCCTCGACCGACTCGGTGAACTTCGACGGAGGGAAAATGCCGTCGACGAGGCCCCATTCAACGGCGCGCTTGCCCTTCACGCCTTCGGCGAGCGTCGTGAAGACGTCGGCGAGGTCGCGGCGGACCTTGCGCTTGTCGACGACGCGGGTCAGGCCGCCGGTGCCGGGCAACACGCCGAGGTACGGCACTTCGGGGAGCGCCACGGCGGAGCGACGGTCATCGACGAGGTAGATCTCTTCGCAGGCGAGGGGCAGCTCGTAGCCGCCGCCGGACGCGATGCCGTTGAGGCCGGCGATGTATCGCTGGCCGCTGTTCGCAGAGGCGTCCTCCATCGAGAGGCGCGTCTCGTTCGTGTATTTGCAGAAGTTGACCTTGAACGCGTGCGTCGAGCTGCCGAGCATGAAGATGTTCGCGCCCGACGAGAACACGCCGTCGAGCGCGCTCGTCACGATGACGCACGCGACCTCCGGGTGCTCGAAGCGGAGCCGGCTGACGGCGTCCGCGAGCTCCACGTCGACACTCATGTCGTAGGAGTTCAGCTTGAGCTGGTAGCCGGGCTTGAGGCCTTCGTTCTCCTGGACGTTGAGCTTGATGCGCGCGACGGGACCGTCGACCTCGAGCTGGATGTGGCGGTAGCGATCCGGCGACGTCTGGAAGGTGAGCGGCTCCGGATTGCCCTGTTTCGATTGTTCTGCGCTTGCCATGCCGCGGAGTATAGGAGAAGTCGGAGTCGCACGCAAGATAATGCTTGGAGTGACCCAGTATCGGCAGTATAGTGCATCCCGTGACGTCCGAACTCGATCGCGAAGAAGCCCGGGAGATTGTAAAGCGCGTGGGGCTGCGGGTGCGGCGGACGCGCGCGGCGCGAAAGCTGACGATGCGCGAGGTGGCCGAGACTTCAGGGGTTAGCCTGCGTTTCCTTTCGCAGCTGGAAGCGGGAGAAGCGAACATCTCGATTGGCCGGCTGGCGTCGGTGGCCAAGGCGCTCGGGGTGTCGGTCGTGGAACTGGTCGCCGAGAATCCGCGGTGGGGGCAGAAGGGCGACTCGGTCGCGTTGCTCGGGTTGCGCGGTGCGGGGAAGAGCACGATCGGACCGCGGGTGGCCGGACAGCTTGGGCTCGAGTTCATCGAGCTCGACGAGCGGATCGAGGAGGCGGCGGGGATGGCACTTGCGGAGATCTTCTCGATGCACGGCGAGGGGTACTACCGCAGGCTCGAGACGGAAAGCCTCGAGACGCTGCTCGGTCAGCAACGGCCGTCCGTGATCGCGCTTTCGGGCGGGATCGTGCACAACGAGGACGCTTTTGCCGCGGCGCGGCGTGGCTGTACGACGGTGTGGTTGAAGGCGCAGCCGACTGATCACATGCAGCGCGTGATCGACCAGGGCGATCGCCGGCCGGTGGCGAATCGGCCCGATGCGATGGAGGAGTTGCGGGCGATCCTCGCCGCGCGCGAGCCGCTGTATTCGCTCGCGGACGTGACCGTCGACACGTCGAGGCTCTCGATCGACGAAGCGGTTGCGCAGGTGGTGGTAGAGCTTGGGTAGTGCGGGGCTCTGTGTCTCCGAGCCTCCGTGTCTCTGTGTGCGAAGCTCTTCCGGGTGCGGAGAGAGCTTCGCGCACAGAGACACAGAGTCGCAGAGCCACGGAGGTGCTCTTCAACAGTGTTTTCCCCCGTGACAATCCAGTCCGGCTGGCGTAAGAATGCCGAGTCGGATTCTCTTCCTCTCTAAGGAGTTTCAACGAATGAACGCAAAGATACTTGGTGGAGTGCTCTTCGGCGCTCTCGCGATGACGGGATGTGGCGGCGATGCGGGGACGACCACCAATGCGGCGAAGAACGTCGCGACGAATGCAGCCACGAACGCTGGCAAGACGGCGGTCAATGCCGTCACGAACGTGGCGACCAACGCCGGAATGCCGGGGGGCACGGTTGGTGGTCTTCCGGCCGACTTCCCGAAGGACATTCCGGTCTATACCGGCGCAACGGTCATCGCCGGGGCAACCGGAGCGATGGGCAAGGGCGCTACGTTCTCGACGGCAGACGATGCCGCGAAGGTCGCCGAGTACTACAAGGCCGAGCTCGCGAAGCAGGGCTGGAGCGACGTGAAGTCGGTGGCGGCTGGTCCGGCCACCAGCGTCACGGCGTCGAAGGACAAGCGAATTGTGGCCGTCGGCATTACCAAGGGCCCGGACAACAGGACGATGATCTCGGTTGGCGAGTCCGCCAAGCCGTAGTCATTCGACTCGAGGAAGAGTGGACAGGATTACAGGATTTTCACGAGAATCCTGTAATCCTGTCCACTCTTCTGCTTATCCCTCTTTCAATTTCGCCAGGATCTCGGTGGCGTGCGTCTCGGGCTTCACCTTCGGCCAGACCGCAGCGATTTTCCCGGCTTCGTCGATGAGGTACGTCACGCGGTTCGTGCCCATGTACTTCCGGCCGTAAAGGCTCTTCTCGCCCCACACGCCAAACGCCTCGACGATCTTCTTGTCGTCGTCCGCAAGCAGCCGGAACGGAAGCTCGTACTTCGCGATGAACTTCTGGTGCGCTTTTTCACCGTCCGTGCTGACACCGAGCACCTCGACGTCGAGCTTCTTGAATTGCGGGAAGTTGTCACGGAACGCGCACGCTTCCTTCGTGCAGCCGGGCGTGTCGTCCTTCGGATAGAAGTAGATGACGACCTTCTTTCCCTTGAAGTCGTCGAGCTTCACCTTCGCGCCGTCCTGATCCTTGGCCGTGAATTTCGGCGCTTTCGCGCCAACTTCGAGCAGTGCCACCGGTTCACCTCGCAGAAGAAGAATTGCCGTCGCCCCGAGATCCTAGCGATCTCGACGGGCGGCGGCAATCGCCGATCCGCAACGACGAATCTGTGGTTTCAGGCACCGTCCGTGGGACGCTCGCTACCGCTCGCGGCTCAAAGAACGGGAATCGAGGAACGGGGAGATCGATGCGGGTGGTCCCCGTTTTCTGAGCCGCGAGCGGTAGCGAGCGTCCCAAGGACGGTCGAACGGTTCCGATCATTTCAGCGGTAGATCTTCGGCACGAACTTCTGCGAAGACTTCGCCGGCCGGCGATATCCGTTGTTCTGCTGCCGCTCCGGAAGCATGAGCTCTTCCGTCTGCAGGTCCTCGTACGGGATCAGGCTGAGCAGGTGCGAAATGCAGTTGAGGCGCGCGGTCTTCTTGTCGTCGGCGTCGACGACGTTCCACGGACAGATCTTCGTGTCGGTCCGGTCGAACATGACGTCCTTCGCGTGGCTGTATTCGACCCATCGGCGTCGCGACTCGAGGTCCATCGGGCTCAGCTTCCAGCGCTTCGTCGGGTTCTCGACGCGCTCCTGGAATCGGCGTTCCTGCTCGTCATCGCTCACTGAGAACCAGTATTTGACGAGGATGAGGCCCGACTGGACGAGCATTTCCTCGAACCTCGGGGCCATCCTGAGGAACTCCTTGTATTCGTCGTAACTGCAGAATCCCATCACGTGCTCGACGCCGGCACGGTTGTACCAGCTGCGGTCGAAGAGCACGATCTCGCCGCGCGCCGGAAGGTGGGGGACATAACGCTGGAAGTACCACTGGTTCTTCTCTTTCTCCGTTGGCGTGCCAAGGGCCGCGACCCGGCAGATGCGTGGGTTGAGGCTCTGGGTGATCCGCTTGATGACGCCGCCCTTTCCGGCGGCGTCGCGGCCTTCGAAGATCACCGCCACGCGCAATCCTCGGGTGCGAACCCACTCCTGGAGCTTGATGAGCTCCATCTGGAGTCGCGCAAGTTCCTCGGTGTATTTGTAGTCGCGGACGGCTTTGGGCTTCTTGCCCTTGGCCTTTATCGATTTCGGCCGCCCGATGATCTTCGGCCATTGCAGCTCGATCGACTCGGCTTCGACAACGTTGCGTGCGACCTCGCCGCCGACGGTCTTGGGGTCCCGTTTCTTCGACTTGTTCATGTTGATGTCCGTTTCGGTGCTGCTGGATGAGAAGCCTGGGCGACCGGCAGGCGAGACGAATGTAGACCCAAGTTGAGGGAAAGCCAAACGGGAAGGGGAGAGCAGGCGGGAGCGTCCGATATGCTTTGCGCCTTTGCGCCTTTGCGCCTTTGCGAGAGATCTCGCGCCAAGGCGCAAAGGCGCAAAGGTGAGACCTACAGCGACTTCTTCGAAAAGTACCAGTCCGTCGTGTCGTACCCGGCCTTCATCCGCTCTTCCGCGGCCTCGGCCGTCTGCGGCGGCGGCACGATAACGTCCTCGCCCGGCTTCCAGTTTACCGGCGTCGCGACGCCGTTCTTGTCAGACGTCTGCAGGGCCTCGACCACACGCAGGATCTCGTCGATATTCCGGCCGTTCGTCATCGGGTAATAGACCATCGCCCGGACGATGCCCTTGTCGTCGATCATGAACACGGCACGCACGGTTGCCGTCGACGACGCGCCAGGGTGGAGCATGCCGTACGCGGTAGCAACCTTCATGTCGAGGTCGGCGATGATCGGATACGGGATCTTCACGCCGAACTTCTCTTCCATGTTCCGCGTCCAGCCGAGGTGCGCGAAGACCGAGTCGATCGACAGGCCCACGAGCTTGGTGTTGAGCGCCGCAAAGTCGTCCGCGCGACGCGCGAACTCGGTCAGTTCGGTCGTGCAGACCGGCGTGAAGTCGGCGGGGTGCGAGAAGAGCACCAGCCAGCTCCCCTTGTAGTCTGCGAGCGAAATGGGACCGTGCGTGGAATTCGCCGAAAAGGACGGTGCCGGCTCGTTCAGGCGCGGCAAGGAAGGCGCGGGGGACGCTGCGGTGTCCTGTGCCATGGTCGTTCTTCCTCCTTCAAACACTCAGTCGTTTAAATAGCTTCGGTGCCGGATCGTAGAGTCCGGACTGGGTCGCATCATAGCGGCGGCGTTGCCGCATCGCTACCGAAGCAGGATCATCCGGGTCGCGAAATCGAACGTCACGGAGTACTCGCGAAGGGCGACGAAACCAATGAGTCCCTCCAGCTCCGTTTCGGTCGTGATGCCGCTCTCGCCGTCCCGGCGGTCGGCACGCGCCGGACTGATCCGCTGGACTATGGCGTCGTATTTCGCCTCCGGCAGTCCGGCCCACGCGAGCCGCACGTTCGGGTGAACTGCGGTGTCCTGCGTGCCCGCCGCACCCTGGCCGCGTCCCTTCCGTACCCCCGGAGCATTCGGATTGAGTCCGACGGCCGCACCGACAGCGTCATCCATCGGCACGCCCGGTGATGCCGCACCGGTGTCGATCTCGAAATTGAAGGGGCCCTTGCCGTTGACGGTCGCCTCGACGAACACGCCCTGTCCGATGAAGCGGAACGGAGTCGAGCCCCTGACGGGTTTCGTCGACGTCGCACTTCCGGATTTCTCGAGCCTCAGTCGTGCCGACGGGTAATCGAACGTCGTCCGAAACTGGCGCAGCAGCGGCATACCGATGATGCCGCCGAAGTTCGGCAGCTCCCAATCGATGCGGATCATCGGGACCGCGTCTACCGTGACCTCGCCGAGCGCGACCTTCTCGGCAATTCCGTAGCGGATCGGCACGCGGCCGTTGCCGCCCACGGCACCGGCATATGCCGGTTCGTCGCGAGCCGTGAATCCCGACTGCTTCGCGTACTTCGAAAAGACGACGCTGATTCCCGCGCCGGTATCGACGATGAAGGGCACGGCGGGCGCGCCGTTCATCGACATGTTGACGACGGCCAGACCCGAGATGAAGGTCATTGGCAGGGCAACGTCCGGAGCGGGCTGGCGGACGTCATAGAGTTCGCGACCGATGAGGGCGCGGCGGAACTCGAGCTGTGCGGTCAGATTCGCAATGAGCAGTTCGTTCGTCCGGGGAGCCGCGGCGAGCGCGGCGTCGAGCGACGACACCGCCTCGCGATCGCGGCCGAGCTCGTCGAGCGCGTCGGCGCGAACCGTCAGCGCATCGCTGCGCACGGCGCGGGCCAGCACGCTTTCGCCGGCAACGGACCTTTCGGCCGATGCAAGCGCGTCGGTGGCGCGGCCTTCAGAGAGTGCAAGCCGTGCCAGGACGAGGTGGGCGAGCGGATGACCGTTCGCCGAAAGCGCGCCCGCCCTTTCGACGTCCTCGGTTGCCGCCACGAATCGTCCGGCTCGAAATCGGACGATCGCGCGGGTGGCGTGCGCGTCGGCCGACGCGACAGCGGCGACCGACTGGTTGGCCGCGGCGATGGCCGCCGGCACGTCGTCTCGCTTGACGAATGCGATCGCGCGCCGCGCGTGAAGGGACGCCGCGAGCTCTCGCCCCGCGAGCTCGCCAGCGGGCGAGACGGCGTCCGCCAGATCGCGGTACGCATCCGCGGCCTTGCGGTATTCGCCGGCCAGCAGGAGCCGGTCGGCGTCGTCGAGCGTAATCCTCGAACGATCGCCGACCGCGAGCGCCGGCGTAGCGACCGCGGCCGACAGGGCCAAAACGAGGAGCGCGACGAGCGAGATGGAGCGGCTGAGCACGGCGGTGAAAACGGGACGCATGCCCGAATTGTTGCACGGACAGGAGAGCTGCGCACACAGAGACACGGAGACACGGAGTCGCGGAACTCCGATCCTCGGTGGCTCTGTGCCTCCGTGTGCGTAGCTCTTCTTGACTTCAAGAGAGATGAAGCCGCGTGGACCTCAAGTTGACACGCGGACGACCCGTTCGCTATACATGCTCGGCTTGGAGTGCGACGCTCGACCATGCGTCGCCGCCTGTGGCGGGCATAGCTCAGCTGGTTAGAGCGCCTGACTGTGGATCAGGAGGTCACCGGTTCAAGCCCGGTTGCCCGCCCCATCAACTTCGACGAACGAGAAAGAGGCCGCGAAGGGGCGGCCTCTTGTCGTTCGCGCCTCCGCGTCTCTGCGCCTCCGTGTCTCTGCGTGCGAAGCTCTCTTTGAGCCTATGAAGAGCTTCGCACACAGAGACACGGAGGCGCAGAGACACTGAGGTACGACAGCAAGGACTACTTCCGCTTGTCGTGATCGCGCATGGACTTGTGGATGGCCTTCCACTTCCGGCGCTGGACGAGCTGCGCGGTTGCGTCGCGGCGGGTCTCGAGGAACGCCGCTTCCTTTTCGAGCGAGCGGAAGTGCGCGAAGCGGTCCGCGTCCATTCGCCCGTCCGCTATGGCCTCGGCCACCGCGCATCCCGGCTCTCCGTCGTGCCGGCAGTCCGCAAAACGGCAACCTGCAGCCACCTCCGCAACGTCGTCGAAGGCCGCGCGGATGCTCTCCTCGTCGGTCCAAACCGACAGTTCGCGCATCCCCGGCGTGTCGATCAGCAGCGCGCCACCCGGCAGCTTGACGAGCTCTCGTCGCGTCGTCGTGTGCATTCCGCGCTGGTCGTGCTCCCGAACCGCACTGGTTCGAAGCGCATCGGTCCCGAGCAGACGATTCGCGATCGTCGACTTGCCGACACCCGACGATCCGATGAGTGCGACCGTCTCTCCATCTGTCAGCCACGGCGCGAGCGACGAGCCCGGGTCGTCGTCGCGGGCGCTCATGGCGATAACCTGGGCGCCTCCGGCTCTCGAGCGAACCGACGCCATCGTCGTCTCGAGGTCCTCGCACACGTCCGCCTTGTTGAGCACGATGACGGGACGAGCGCCGCTCGCCTGCGCGACGGCGACGTAACGCTCGATGCGCCGAAGGTTGAAGTCGCCATCGAGTCCGGTCACGAGAAACACCGTGTCGACGTTCGCCGCGACTACCTGCGGCTCGGCGCGCGCGCCGGCCGCCTTTCGCACGAAGGCCGTTTCCCGGGGCAGCACGGCGAAGATGGACCATCCGTCCCCGGCCGGCCTGACCGCCACCCAGTCGCCCACGGCTGGAAGGTCGGTTCGATCCGAGGCCTCTCGCCGCAGTCCGGCGCTTACCGTTGCGGCGACCTCGCCGCTCTCCGTCGCGAGCCTGTTCACGCCGCGGTCCTGCGCGACGACCCGGCCCGGTATGCTTCCATCCGTCGCGTGCTCTGCCATTGCGGCCTGAAAACACGCGCGCCATCCAAATGTGTCCAACTCCACGTCAGTCATCTCCTGTCAAAGGGACCGGCGGTCCCGAGACACACGTCTCCCGCCTCGACAGCGGAACGGAGTGCGACGGAGTTAAACAATCATAGGCTCGGGCCGAACCGTAGCAGACGCACAGCCCGGCGCGCAATCGACGGCGCTACGGGCGCGGCAGCAGGTCCTTTTCGAGCGCGCCGAGCACATTAGCCGCGATCTTGAGACCCGTCTCGGTGGGCGTCAGGCCTCGCGAGCCGCGATTGACGCCGCCCACGGACGGACCGCCGCGCGAGTACGAGTCGTAGGACGAAAAGTAGTACCGACCCTGGGTCCGGATCTTCGCCGTGGACGGCTCATAGAGAACGTAGGTCGCGACGAGCAGCGGATCGCTGTTTCGCGAAACGGCCATGGGATCGTCCTCGACGCCGTCGATCGAGAACTGGAACCACAGGACGTAACCCTCGGTGTTACGTTTCGAGAGGTCGATTGCCTGTTTGCGGGTCAGGTCCCCGCTCGGCAGAGGTCGAGCAATGCTCGACTCACCAAGCTCGCGCGCGCACGCCGCGACGACGGCGTCGCACACGTCGGGACGGATGCTGAATACGGAGAGGTATTTCGCCGTCGAGACCGCGATTTTCTCGTCGTCGCGGACCGGGGGAGGCGCCGGCGTTTCTGCTGCCGGCGTCGTCGCGGGTTCGGTCGGCGCGGGCGCGGCGGGCGGAGGCGGACTCGTGCGGCGGGTCGGAATCCGGCGACCGGATTGCGCCGAGCAGGGTAGCGCGGTCAGAACGAGGGCGATCGTCACGCCCGTGGCGGCAAGCCAGCGCACGGCGGCCTCAGGCGACGCCACCGCGGCGCACGCTGATGCGCACGAGCGGCGACGTGATGACCTGGCTGAATCCTGATTTGTCCGTTGGCACCGTCAGGAAGAACGCGGCGCGGGCGCCAAGCCTTACGCCGGCCTCCCAGATATCCCTCGTCGGCAACAGCGATCCCGAAAAGACCGCATCGCGGGGCTGCGGAACGTTGCCTCCGGTCAGGGCGCCCCGGCGATTCGAGCGATCAACGACGGTGAAGGTATAGACGCTGCGGCCTGTCTCCATCACGAGCATGTCGTTCTGGAGCAGCTCGGTAAAGAGGATCTCCTGGACGGAGTCGCTCGACATGATCCCTCGCTCGTGGTGGTACGCCGTGGTAGTAGGCCGCAAACCCGCGCGCATTCTAATCCGAGTCTCCCCGAAAGGGAACACGCGGATTGGGGCAGTTCAGGCCTTTGTGCGAACCCGCGACGCCGTGCGAAGGTGTTCCTGCCCGAGCATCACAGAATCCGCCGGATCGCCGATGATCAAACGGTTCCGCACCCGACCCAGCCTGTTTCACGGCACGATCGCCCTGCTCGTCGTCGCGGGATTCGTCCTTCGCGTCTGGGGGAACCAGTTCGGACTTCCGTTTCTCTATCATGAGGATGAGGGCGAAATCGTCCGGCGAGCCCTGCGGATGCCGATCGACGGACCGAGCCCGGGGTGGTTCCAGTATCCGACTCTCGCCGTCTATGTGCAGGCGGCGTTCTACGCCGTCTTATGGGTTGTGACGAGGCTCACGGGCGCTTCGGCCTCTTATGGCGCGTTCGCCGACGCCGCGACGCTCGACCCGACCTCGGTCTACACCCTCGGCCGGACGGTGACCGCTGCGTTCGGCGCCGCTACGATTGCGGTCGTCGGGGCGGCAGGACGGCGATTCGCGTCGTTCAACCGGACCGGTCGGGATCTTGCCGGCATCGTCGCGGCCGCGCTCGTGACCGTCGAGCTGCTGCAGGTCGAGCACGGTCACTACGTCACGGCCGACGTGCCGATGACCCTGGCCGCGGCGGGCGCCTTGCTCGGCGTCGCCCGGCTGGCATCTGCGCCGGGCGGAGGCACCGCGCGAGAATACGCCGTGGCCGGAGCGCTCGTCGGCATCGCGGCTTCGTTCAAGTATCCGGGCGCCCTGTTCGCCGTCGCCATCCTGGCCGTCGCCGTTCAGCGCTTCGAATGGAGAAGCGGTGCCGACCGGATCTCGCGATGGCGCGACCGTCGACTTCCCGTCGCGGGGTTCGCGTCGGTCGCGGCCTTCGTCGCCGGCTCGCCGTACGTGCTGCTCGATTGGCGGACGTTCGTTCGCGACCTCGGCGCCGAGGCCGCGCACATGCGCGAGGGGCACCTCGGATTCGAGCTCGTGCAGAACCACTGGGCCGAGATGTTCGCGAACGTGGTGGAGTCCGGAAACGTCGCACTCCTCGCGCTTGCCGTTGCCGGCGCCTCGATGGCGGTCGTGAGGCGTGACGTCCTTGGTCGGACGCTCGCGGTGACGCTCGCGACGCTGGCGCTCTTCGCCGCGTCGTCGAACGTGCTCTTTGCGAGGTATCTCATTCCGATGCTCCCGGTGGCGGCGCTGCTGGGCGCGCACGCGATCGTCTCGATCTCGGGCGTGCTGTCACGGCGGCGCGCCGGGGTGCGACCTGTGCTGGTCGCCGTCGCGCTGATCGCGGCACTCTCACTGCCCGCCTGGCTCGTCGCGCACCGGCTCGCGCTCTTTTCGGCGGCGGACACGCGGACCGAAGCGTGGACGTGGGTGAATACAGTCCTGCGCCGACCCGGCGACCGGATTGCGGTCGAATGGAAGTCAATTCCGCGCCGACCCGTTCGGTTCGACGTCGCCGAGTCGTCGGCAATCGTCTACGACGTCGCGCAACTGCGCGCGGATGGCATCGAATACGTCGCCGTGACCGACCGTCTCTACCGCCGGTATCTCAGGGCACCGGACCTTTATCCACAACAGGCGGCCTTCTACCTCGGCCTGCTCACGACCGCCGAGCCAGTCGCGTCCTTTTCGCCGTTCGCCGACGACCACGGACGGCTCGAGCTCGATGGCGCGGGTGTTCCCGTCGTTCGACGCGTGAGAGCCTCGGCCCCGTGGTCGGCGCTCACTCGTCGCGAGCGCTCCGGCCCGGTCATCCTCGTGTTTCGGCTCCGTCCACAGATCGACACCGAGACACATCGGTCAGATCAGTAGCGCTCAACACATCAGTACAGTGCGTGCCTGATGCAGGCTCATTGATCCTCTTGCGTCTTTGCGTCTTCCTTTGCGTCTTTGGACCGCTTCGGAGCGTTTCTCGCAAAGCGGCCGCCCACACGGCCCCGGGGCAACCGGCGCAGCAGTTCGCGCTGCAACCCGGCTGGACCCATCTCGTCTCGGCCATCGACGAGGTGCCGGTGTTCTAGCGGGAGACCCAGCGGCAGCTCCGTGACTCCGTGCCTCCGTGACTCCGTGTGCGCAGCTCTCTTTCACGAAGAAGAGCTGCGCACACGGAGTCACAGGCACACGGAGTCACAGAGTCACTAGAACGAGTACTTCAGCGCGAACTGAATCACCCGGGCCGGGGTCGACGTCTCAACCGACGAGCCGAAGCCCGGGTTGAACAGCGTCCGGATCGGGATGCCGTAGTTCGCACGGTTCAGAAGGTTGAAGATCTCGGTCCGGAACTCGAGGTTCTGGTTTTCAGTGAACTGGAAGCGCTTCGTGATGGCCGCGTCCCAGTTGAGCTGACCGTCGGCTCGAACCGTGTTTCGACCCGTGGCTCCGTTCTGACCAGTCAGGATGAGGAAGCCGTTTTGTGTGAAACTCGCGTTGTACGACACGTAATCGGTCAACGTGAAGTTGTCGACGATATCGACCCGCTGCGAACCGTGGCTGTCGATGAACGTGAGGCCGTTCGTCGTCAGCGGCCGATCGGTCAGGTTGCCGTCGAGGTTCATGTCGAACGGGATGTTCAATGTGAACGGCTGCCCCGTCGCTCCCTGAGCAAGCGTCGAGATCTGCCAACCTCCCAGCCAGAACGCCGCGTCGTCGACTTCCGGTGAAGTCACATCGCGGTAGATCGGTAGATCCCAGATGAGCGACGCCGCAAATCGATGCCTCACGTCGAAGCTCGCGGATGCGCGCTCGGAGGCGAGGTTGAACGAGTCCTGCGCGATGACGGGTGAGCCGGCGATCGGGAAGACGTCCGAGACGTCGTCGATTGCGTGCGACCACGTGTAGGCGAACGTGTACGTGTATCCGTTCGAGTAGCGCTTCTTCGCCTCGATCTGCAGCGCGTGATAGTTCGAGTTCGCCGAGTTCTCGAAACGCTGGATGGCGCCGAGGAAAGGATTCGGACGGCTCGACAGCTTGGACTGCACGACATCTGCAATGACGATTGGCGGGCCCTGCTCGTAAGGCGTGCCCGGCGCCGCGACGGCGATCGGAAGGAACGGCGTGATGTTCGGACCGAGGTTCGGCGTCGTAAGCCGCGTGAGCTTGGTGCCCTTCGTGCCAACGTAGGCCGCCGAGATCGTGTAGTCGTTGAGGAACTGCTGCTCGAGCGTCAGGTGCCACTGCTGGACATACGGCGTTGCAATGTCCTTCTCAGGAAGTGTGATCGCAAGGCCGCCGACTCCGAAGTTCTGCGCCACGAGCGTGCCGATGAGCGCGCCAAAGTCCTCCGGCGAGCCGCCGAACTGGTTGATAGTGCCAGGCCGCACGAGCGGGACCGAGCCATTCTCGTTCGTGAGCACGAGCGTCGAAGGCGCCGGCAGGTTGAACACGTTCGTTCCAAGGAACGACGGGTCGACGTTTATCGGCACCTCGTTCGGGAAGATGTTCCGCGACTGGCTGACGACCGCTCCGAGAATCGAATCGAAGTAGACGCCGTAGCCGCCTCGCAACGACGTGCGACCGTTCGACCACGGATCCCACGCGAATCCGAAATGGGGTCCAAAGTTGTTCGGATCGCTGTCGTAGATTTTCTCGCGTCCGCCGTAAAGGTCGGCCACGGCACTGACAGCGCTGTTGTAGAAGAACGTGGCGCCAGGACTGTCGAACTGTGAACTTCCGGTGGAAGGAACATTCGCCAGCGACAGGGCATCCTCGATGCGGTTATCCGCTTCCGTGGGCACGGTGTTGTATTCGTAGCGGACGCCGAAATCGAGCACGAAGTTCGGCGCGACCCTCCACGAATCGTTGAAGTAGAAGTTCAGCTCTGCAAACCGGAGCTTGATGTTCGAGTCCGGAGCGTCCTTTGAGATCACCTGGAACACGGACGAAGGAACACCGACAGTAGCAAGCTGGACGCCGCTCAGCGCGAAGATGGGCGACAGGTTGTTGAACCCGAACGGAAACGTCTCGTTCCCGGTTGTGGTGAGGAGGCCGAACGACCGGATGCCGTTGCCGTAGACGACCTGGGGCCGGTAGTTGCGGTCCTGGAAGCTGTTGAGTTGCAGCAGCCGGATATCGCCGCCGAACTTCATTGAGTGCCGGCCGACGGTCCACGACATCGAGTCGGCGAACTGGTAAGTGTTGTTCGTCCGGCCCTGCGGGAACGTGAATACGTCGACACCCACCGGGCTGAACGGCTCGATGATGAGCTGTCCGATCGGCGACGTCGTCGAACCGAAGAGAATCGTTCCGCCAGCTGTATTCACGGGCACGGTGGAACTCGCCTCGAAGATGAACGGGCTGCCGGGCTGTTCCGGGAAATCCAGCTCAGTACGCCCGTACGAGAAGCGGGCCTGGTTGAAGAGCGTGTCGGAGAGCGCTGTGTCGAGGATCAGCGAGAGATTGTGCGTGCGCGTCTCGGACCCAATGGTGGAGTTGATCGCGCGGTTTACCGCCGGCAGCAGCCGGTCGTCGTCCGTGAAGTTGTAGCGGACGTTGAGATCGTTGGTGTCGTTGAACTTGTGCGTCACCTTGAACGAGACGATGTTGCCACCGCCGCTCGACGCAAGCTCCTGGGTGTATGTGTTCTCGCCATAAGGACCACCCGGATTGTTTGGCAACGGGTAGAGACCGAGAACGTTGGCGCCTAGCGGCGTAGAACCCGATGTCGTCGAATACACGATATCTGCGAATGCCGGCCCCGGTATCGGACGAAGGACGCCAAACTCGGGAAGGTTCGCAAACCTCCGTTCGTCGAAAGTCGGCGACGAGAAGTGCTGCTCGACCGATGCGTTGATGTCCTGACGCTCGTAGCTCGCGAAGAACTGCGTGCGGTCCTTGACAATCGGTCCGCCGATCACGAAGCCTGCCTGAACGCGGGTGTACGGGTTCTCGTCGCCCGACGCGCCGCCCGTGAAGTCGAATGCGTTTCGCGCGTTCAGGCGCGAATCGGTGAAGAAGCCGTAGAGAGTTCCGTGGAATTCGTTGCCGCCGGTTCGCGAGACCGCGTTGACCTGAGAGCCGACGTTGCGGCCGGACTCGGCGTCCCACAGGAGCGTGGAGAGCTGGAATTCCTGCACCGACTCGATCGACTGGGGCACGAGCGAGACGAAGCCCTGGCGCCTGACGCCGACGTCGGGATCGTTGTTGTCCGACCCGTCGACGGTGAAGTTGTTCGCACGTGCGCGCGAGCCGTTGACCGAGAATTGGCCTGCGGTGCCGATGCCGAAACCGACGCCCGGGCCTCGGACGCCCGGAACGTACGGCGCAGCGGCGACGCCCGGAGCAAGCAGCGCGAGCTCGTCAAAGGTCCGCGTCTCGGTCGTTCCGCCGAGCGGCAGGGAAGTGACCTGCTCGATCGAGAAGTTGCCGCGACGCGTGGGGTCGTTCGTGTTGATGAGGCTGACGCGTCCCTCGCCCTCGGTGCGCGTCGACGGCGTGACAGTCTGCCCGCCAGGACCGGTGACTGGCCCGGTGGGCGCGGTCGTGCCGGTGTCGAGCAGCGTGATCGGCGGCACGAGGTTCGTCGTCGAGTTCAGCGGGATCGGGAACCCGGTAATCTGGTTGTCCCCGAAGCCGGTGAAGGACGCGCGAATCGTGTAACGCCCCGGAGGCATGAACGGAATGCGATAACTTCCGTCCGCAGCCGTGAGCGTCGAACGCGAGTTGCCGTTCAGTTCGTTGCTGGCGGTGACGCGGGCGCCTCCGAGCGGCTCGCCGGTTGGCTTGTAGACCGTTCCGACGAGGGTGCCCGATGTCGTTTGTGCGGCAGCGCGCGGCGTCGCGTAGATGCCGAGGACGAGGACGATGGCGACGAGCGCAAGCGACTGCCTGGCGCGCAGGGGGAATGAGGACAACATTTCTCCTCCTACAAGATGACGATTTGAAGAGCCTCGGTGGGCGTACGCCCGGCCGGTCAACGGGAAGGACCCCGCAAGTGAACCTAACTTCAATGGTTTCTACCCTCTGGGTACGAGGGTGTCAAGGTTGGTGATAGGAAGTGAGTGGACAGGATTCACCGGATTTTCCGAGGATTGCAGGATTGGAAAGAGACGCGTGGCGGTGAAGATCCCTCTCGAAGAATTGGCCATCATCATATCCTGGCAATCCTCCGCGAATCCTGAAAATCCTGTCCACTCTCCTCCCAAAGACAAGAGCCCCGGAGAGGGTGAACTCTCCGGGGCTCAATTGCCGAGTGTGGAAGGCGCTGTTACCAGCGACGTCCGCCACCACCACCGCCACGACCACCGCCGCCGCCGCCGCCATTGCGGGGCTCCATCGGCTTGGCCTCGTTTACCGTCAGCGCGCGGCCGTCGATCTCCTTGCCAGAGAACTGAGCGATGGCGGCCTCGCCCTCGGCCTTCGAGCTCATCTCGACGAAGCCGAAGCCACGGGACTGGCCCGTGTCACGGTCGGTGATGATGCGGCAGCTATCGACGGTTCCAGCCTGCGAAAACAGTTCCTGCAGTTCGGTGTCCGTCGTGCGAAACGACAGGTTTCCAACATAGAGCTTCATGAATCGGTAATCCTTCTCGAAAAGGGATCGGCTGAGGAACTCGAGCGGCTGGAGTCTGCGAGAGAACTTTCAGGGCACGGGCGCAAGCAAATCCACGGTGAACACTGACGTCTTCAATCGGTTCCTGCTGCCCCGAGAATCGGCGGAGAGGACAGCCACCCAACGTTGAGTGGCATTGACGCGCGGCCAAGCTACCATGGACGCGAAAAAAGCAAAAGCATTTTCGCAAAGGGAGTTTAGACAGGATTACAGGATTTTCAGGACGAACAGGATCCCCAACAGTTCTGAGAATCCTGAAAATCCAGTAATCCTGTCTACTCTCCACCACGAGGCGCGGGAGCCGGCGATTCTCCGTCGCGTCCCTACTTCACCGGCTGCACGTACAGTTCGTCGATCGAAAACTGCTCAGGCCCAACCGTGCGGAATCCGATGCCGCCGTAGAGATACGTCTTGTTCGGATCCTGGAAGACGCCCAGCGGTTCCGGTCGACCCGTCTCCGTTGGAGTGACCGTGTGCTCTATGACGTCCTTCGTGCCCCGGATCTCGATCTGGTACTGCCCGCCCACGATGAGATTCGTGATGACCGGGACCGACTGCACCGGATTCGTCGGGTCGAAGACGCCGTCGTTCACGACATACGTGCTGAAGCGGTTCGGGAACAGTCCCTTCGGGCCCGACAGATAGAACAGGTAGTAGTGGTTCGCGTCCTTCGCGCGCACGGCCCACGCCGCGCCGCGCCCATCCTCGAGCCGCAGGTGAAAGGCCATGACGAAGTCGCGGTACGTGATGCCCTTCGCCGACCCGAGCGACGTGCAGTTGGCGATTGCCAACCGGCCAGTCGCGAGCTTCCACCCGGCGGGCTGCGCCCACTTCGACAGGTTCACGTCGAAGTCGTCGCTGAATTCGGCTGACGTCGGCAGAGGGACGAGTCGATGCAGCACGTCGACCGGCTTGCCGAAGTCGAACGCCCGCATCTCCTTGAACTCGACGTAGCCGTCCTTCACGAGCTTCACCTCGTGCTGGCCGATGCGCACGTCCTTGACCTCGAGAATCCCGTTCTCGGTCGCGTCGCCCTGGAAGTCGCCGTCGACGTAGACTGACGTGCCGGGGTCGGTCGTGACCTTCATCGGCACCGTCGCGAACTCGGGCTTGAACACCCAGTAATACTCTTCACCGCCGCGCACGGCTGCGAGCGTCTTCTCGACGATGACGTAGTCCGGATGGTCGACACGGACCTTGCGCTTTCCGGGCTGCAGCCCGTCGACGAGCATGAGCCCCTCTTCGCGGTCGATCGTGACGTTCGAATAGGGAGTCGCTGAGTCATCGACGAAGATCTTCGCGCCCTCGAGCATCGGACCGATCTTCAGCAGGCCGAACTTGCCCGCGTTGATGTTGGCCAACGGTGCGCGAAGGATTTCGGTCTGCTTGGCCGCGAGTCGAATGGTCTCGGTCACCGGCGTGAACTCTGGCCCGGCCGAGACCTTGACGACGTAGGACTTGCCGGCGCGAAGCTCCTTCTGGAACTCACCGGCGGCGTCGGACTTGCCGGCCGGCGCGCCGTCGATGGCAACCGTGGCGCCGGGCGGATCCGTGAGGACGATGAGCACGCCGTTCGTTGCCGTCTGGGCGGTGGCGACACGGGACGGACCGCGAGTGATCTTCTTCGTCGAACGCGTGGCGACGCGGACGGAGCTCGTATCTTCAACGATGCGGCGCTGGGCACGCGTCGGATGTACGACGAGGATCGAGACGGCGAGTACCGCCAGGGAGGAGGCGAGGAGGCGCTTCGTGATCATGATGGTATAGACGTCCGAGCGGTGGTGCCGCGTTCGCTGGACAGGATAGTGCAGAAGACCGTGATCTGGCCAGAAAGCGGCTCTCAGTCTCCGTGACTCCGCGGCTCGGTGACTCTGCGTGCGAAGCTCTTCCGTGCGAAAGACGAGTTACGCGCACAGAGTCACGGAGTCACGCAGACACAGAGGGAGGATGGCGGTGAGACAATCCGGCCGATCCGTGATGCTCTTCTGTTTACGCTACTTGGCGACGTCTTTCGCGCAACGGAAGCCGAGGTAATCGTAGGAGAGGTTCGGGAAGTCCCACCACCGGAACGTCGTCTTCAGGCGCTCCTTCGGCGCGTTGAATGCACCGCCTCGGTAACACTTGTTCCCCGGGTCAGGGGGCTGTTGTGAATTCGGATACGGCTTGAAGTCATCCGCGACCCATTCGCTCACATTACCGGCCATGTCGAAAACCTGATCGTTCGTCGCGCCGCCAGGGTACGAACCCACCGGCATTGCGCCTCCGCGGCCGTCTTCCTTCGAGTTCGACAACTTGTCGGACCAATCATTGCCCCACGGGTAGGATCGTGACTGTCCCCCGCTCCGAGCCGCGAACTCCCACTCGGCCTCCGTCGGCAGTCGCTTGCCGGCCCATTCCGCATACGCATTCGCGTCTTTCCACGTGACGTTCACGACCGGGAACTTGCCTTCGCCGGGCGGAAAATCATTACCGCTCCAGCCCTTCGGAGCGGCCTGACCGGTCTGCTTGACGAACTGCTGGTATTGCTCGTTCGTGACTTCGTACTGATCGAGGTAGAAATCGGCCACGTTTGTCTCGACGGTCGGAGACGCGGCGTAATCGACGGTGTTCTTCACGGTATCGATGACGAGCGGCGTATCCGTCCCCATCTTGAACGCGCTGCCCTTGATCAGCACCATTCCTTCGGGCACGCCTCCGGACTTGGTCGGTCCGCCAATAGGTCCAACCGGCTGATTCGTATTGGTCACCGTTCCGGTCCCGCGCATCGCCCAGATGCCAACGGCAACCACTGCGATCAGGACTATGACGACTCCGGCGATCGCCACGTATTTGATGTTCGAGGACGGGACTGCAATGGCGCCCGCGCCCGACTGCTGCACGGTGAGCGGAGTCGAACCAGATCCCGAAACCGAGGGAAGCGGCATACTCGGCCGGCTCGACATCACCTGGGTCGAGTCGCCCCCGGCAACCTGCGCACCGGTGTGTGGCGGCGCAAGGCCCGCCTGATGCGACGTCATTGCGTTCGTCGCGCTGGCTCCGACGTGCCCGGTCTTGTGCGGATCAGTGGCGCGCGTCCCGTGCTGGGTGATCGGACCCGGACCTTGCGAGCCGGTCCCGTGTTCGGGCTGCGGCGCTGTTCGCTGGCCGGTAGTCGAGATGTAGGCCGGAAGATCGCCGGTCGACGGGAAACCCGACAGATCGATTGTTCCGCCACCCGATTGATGAAGCGCCTCGGCAAGCTCTCGTCCGAGCTCGGCCGCCGAATGTGGCCGATCCTCGCGGTTCTTCGACAGCGTGCGCATCACGACGCGTTCGATCGGCTCGGGGATCTGCGGGTTGACCTCGCGCAGCGGCACCGGCATCTCGTTCGCGTGTTTGAGGACGACGCCGACCGGCGTCGGAGCGCGGAACGGCACGCTTCCCGTCAGCATCTCGTAGAGAATGATCCCGAGCGAGTAGATGTCCGAGCGGGCATCGAGCTCTTCGCCGCGGCACTGTTCCGGCGACATGTAGTGCGGCGTGCCGACGATCATGCCCTGTTGCGTGAGGTTCGCCGCGCCGGGGCCCGCCGTCTTGAGCTTAGCGATACCGAAATCAAGCACCTTGACCTGTTCGTCCGGCGCGCTCTCGGTCTTCAGCAGCCAGATGTTGTCGGGCTTGAGGTCGCGATGAACGATGCCCTTGCGATGCGCCTCGTCGATTGCGGCGCACGTCTGCATCATGATCCGGACGGTCTCGACCGGGCCGAAGGCCTTGACCTTCCGGAGTTTGTCGCGCAGGTCGCCGCCCTCGAGATACTCCATCACGAGGTAGACCGTGCCGTCCTTCGTCACTCCAAAGTCCGTCACCGACACGGCGTTGACGTGACGGATCCGCGCCGCCGCACGCGCCTCACGACGGAAGCGCTCAACGGCCTGCTGGTCCGCGACCATCGACTTGTGAAGCAGCTTCACGGCGAACTGCGAGTCCATGTGGATGTGCGTCGCCCGGTAGACGGCGCCCATGCCGCCCTCGCCGATCTTCTTGTCGAGACGGTATTTGTCGTCGAGGACCGTACCGATCAGTGGATCGGCGGCCGTTGGGGCCTCGGCGGCAGCCCTAAGCTCGAGCGAGTGCCCGTCCACGGGACAGAACTGCACTTCATCCGAGTACTCCCGACCGCACGCCGTACAAGCCTTCATTACGAATTCCTTCGTCAACAGCGAGGTGAAGTTGCGGTAATACCGACAGATTCTGGCGGAGTCGCTTGGTACTCGCCAAAAAAGCTGTCGTATCTTAAGCGCAATGACCTGAAGCGTCAAAGCCATCCGCCTTTTTGGCTCGAAACGTGCTTCCGGCCGGTGCAGGACGAATTGACAGCCTGCTTCGGCGGAGCGTAAACGAACGATCGAAGGCGCGCCCGAATGCGCTCCGAAGGAGAAACGGCATGCAAAGGCAGTTCACCGGGTTGAACCAATGGCGTCGTATGGTCGGAACCGGGCTGTTGGCATCGGTCGCCCTCGCGTCGGCAGGCTGCCTGGCGGGTACGGTTCCGGTTCCGGTGCAGCCTGGCGCGAACTCGCTGCCGTCGGGAAACCTTCGGGCACGCGAGGATCTCGCGCTCTATCAGCTAGTCATGGTCCGAAACGCCGAGCAGGCGCATTTCGCCATTCAGGGCACGTACGCGACCGTCCCCGAGCTGGTGAAGGTCGGGCTGATCAACGACACGATGCAGGGAGGCCGGAGTTACACCGTCGACGTGACGGTGCTCGACGGGGGCATGCGCTTCGTCGCGATGGCCGTGCCGGTCGAGTATGGCCCGACTGGACGCACATCGTTCTACATGGACGAGACCGGGGTCATTCGCGGCGCCGATCATGAAGGAGGCGCCCCGAGACCGGATGATCCGGTTATTCAGACGCCATAGCGGCAACGTGGCGGCGCGTCAGAGTGTCATACGAACGCGGCCGACGCGCGACAAATCTGCGCTCGCGACGGCGAGAAATCCGAAGCCAGGACGATGGGAGGACGAGAGTGATCAACGGAAAGCGATGGGCTCGCACGGCTGTGACAGCCGCGGTGATGGCGCTTGCGGTGCCGATGGTACCGAATGCAGGCATTGTGGAAGGCGTCGCGAGCGCGGCGTCGCCGGCTGCGGCGGCGCGGTCGATGACGGGCGAACAGGTACGCAGGAAGCAGCTTCGGAAGGCGAAGATCACGATTCTCGACACGCGGTCGTCGATTGACGGCGACGTGATCGACGGCGCCTACAACGTGACGCCTGATCTGGTCTCGGCGTGGGCCGCACGCGTACCGAAGAGCACGTTGATCGTCGCCTACTGCACGTGCGAGGACGACGGTCTGTCGATTCAGGCGGTCGAGGCTCTTCAGCAGATGGGCTTCAAGAACGCGTTCGTCCTCAAGGGTGGACTCGACGCCGCGCGCGCGGCCGGTGTCCCAATGGGCCGCCTCGCAGGCTAGACAGATCGAGCGGGTCACAGATAAACACAGATCTCACGGATCAACGCGGATCTGAACGGAGAGTCAGATCCGCGTTGTTCCGTGAGATCTGTGTTTATCCGTTGTCATCTTCTCTTGGTCGAAGGAGCCCGCATGAAGCTTGTCCGTAGTCTGCTGGTCGTGATCATCGTCGTTCTGACCGCCGCGCCGGCAATGGCGCAGCGCTCGAAGAAGCGCAAGCCGGCGCCGCGTCCAGCGCCCATTACCCAGGCCGGCGTCACCACCGCTTCGGGGCTGACCTACGTCATCACCCACCGCGCGAACGGCGTGCGCCCGACGACCGGCCAGACGGTGCTCGTGCACTACACCGGCACGTTGACGGACGGCACGAAGTTCGACTCGTCGCACGACCGCAAGGAGCCGATTGCGTTTCCGCTCGGCAAGGGCCGGGTCATCAAGGGATGGGACGAGGGCATCGCGCAACTCGGCGTCGGTGACAGGGCGGTCCTCGTCATTCCGCCGCAGATCGGTTACGGCGCAAAGGGCGCCGGCGGCGTGATTCCGGCAAACGCGACGCTCATCTTCGTAGTCGAGCTCGTGGAAGTTCGTGGCGAAGCCCTGTCGGCGGTCCTTCTGCAGCTCATCAGCACGAAGGGCATCGACGCCGCCCTGGCCGAGTACCGCCGGTTGAAGGCCGAGGGCTTCGGAAAGCTCTTCGTGAACGAAGGCGACTTGAACGGTCTCGGCTATGTATTGATGGGTCAACAGAAGATGGCCGAAGCGATCGCGATTCTCGGACTCGTCGCCGAAGCGTGGCCGCAGTCGGCGAACGCCTACGACAGCCTCGGCGAAGCCTACGCGCGGTCGGGCGACAAGGCGAAGGCGATCGAGAATTACCAGCGCTCACTCGATCTCGATCCGAACAATGCGAATGCGGCCACGCTGCTCAAGCAGCTGAAGGCGCAATGACGGCCGCGCGCCGATTCGGAGCCCGATTCGCAGCGGTCCTCGGGCTCGTTTCGATGTCGATCCTCGTGGCGGGTCACGCGCCGCTGGTGCGTGGCGACGAGACCGCGGCGCCGGCGGAACTCCGAGTTCTATTCGTCGGCAACAGCCTGACGTACTGGAACGACCTGCCGGCGATGGTCGGCCGCATCGCGAAAGAGAACAAGCGGCGCTACAAGTCGAAGACGATTGCGTTCCCGGACTTCGCACTGTTCGACCACGCCGAGAAGGGCGACGCGGCAAAGGAGATCGCGAAGGGCTCGTGGAACATCGTCGTGATGCAGCAGGGTGCTTCGGGCGCGCCCGAGAACCGCGCCTACCTCATCGACTACGCGAAGCGGTTTGCCGTCGACATACGGAAGGCGGGCGGCCGTCCGGCCCTCTATCAGGTGTGGCCCTCGGCGGGCCGCGCAGGCGACATGGATCGCGTGTGCGAGTCGTACCGACTGGCGGCCGAGGCTGTGGACGGCCTGCTGCTGCCGGTTGGCGAGGCCTGGAAGGACGTGCTTGGTTCGGACGCGAAGGTGGCGTTGTATTCGGACGACGGCCTCCACCCGACGACTGCGGGCTCGCTGCTCGCGGCACTCGTGATCTACGAGCGGCTGTTCGGGGAACCGCCGGCGAAGCTGCCGCGTTTCGACGTGCCGGAAGCGCAGGTCGCCATCCTGCGCGCAGCCGCGTCGCGTGCCTGCGCGAGAGCCGCGAGTCGATAACACGGAGGACCCACGTATGCGAAGTCTGACGGCAGCGCTCGTCTTCTCGATCGTTCTCGCTGGACCGGCGATGGCGGCGCAATCGCCGTCGATCGCCCTCCCGGCCGTCCCCGGAATTCCGAAAGCCGAGTCGCTCGACGCGCCCGGAGCCGTCGTCGTCGAGATTGCCCGGGACGGAACGTACAGCTTAGATGGCCGCGGCGTCTCGGTCGTCGAGCTCATGACGGCCTTTCGGGACAGGCTCGAGAAGCTGCCCTTCGATCGTCAGATCGTCCACCTGAAGGCCGATGCGTCGGCGCCATTTCGCAGCATCCGTGCCGTCATCAATGCGATGCGGAACATCGGCTTCGACGGCATTCGGTTCGTCGTGATGGACGAGGCCGAACCTGGGTCGACCGCGGCCGTTGGCACGCTGTCGGCGCGAACCTGGACGCCGTTGGGTGTCCGGGTCCATCCGTCCGACCACCTGCCGGAGCTTCCGACTCGGCCGGAACCGGCCGAGCGAAAGGAACCGCCGCCTCCTCCTCCATCTCCACCACCGGCGAATGCGCCTGGGTGGGTGGGGACGCCGGTCGACGACACGCGCTACATCGTCTTCATCGAGCCCCGACCGCCGATCGACGGGAAGCAGATGGTGGCGGCGAATCTACGCGAAGTGTCGCTCGAAAGTCTTCGCACCGACGTGCTGGACGGCGTGCTCGGAATCCCGCCGGTCGACGACGACCGCGTTGCAATAAAGACGGGGCGTGACGTGGAATATGCCGACGTCATCGCGCTCCTTGCTGTGGTTCGCAGCAGCGGTGTCGAGGAACCTCGACTCGTCATCGACGACTTCGAAGTGCCCAACACGATTCCGCCGGCCCGACCGAATTCGTCGGGTATGCCGCGCGGCGTTCCCGGCGGTGTTCCGGGTGGTGTACCGGGCGGGGTGCCGACGGTGGACCCTTCCGCTCGCGTGTCGAGTGCGCGATTGCGACAGCTGGCCATACGGAAGCCTGAGCCGAAGCTGCCCCCGATGGCTGCGGCCGCAGGTATCACTGGCGACGTCGTCGTCGAGGTCATCGTGGATCGCGAGGGCCGCGTCGAGTGGGCGCGGTGGGTGTCGGGCCATCCGCTGCTTCGCGATGCGGCAGTGTCGGCGGCGCTAGAGTGGACGTTCCGGCCGTCCGTCCGGAAGACCGGCCCGATCCGCATCGTCGGCACGCTGACCTTTACCTTCCGGGCCCCACGCAAGCCGGCATAGCCAACTCTCGAAATCACTCGGGGTCATTCAGATTATTGGGTCGCGCAGTCTGCGTAGCTGAGCCTGTGCAGCGGTCCGCGACCGCATCACTCGGGGTCCTTTAGATCATGGGTCGCGCAGTCTGCGTAGGCTGAGCCTGTGCATCCGACCGCATCACTCGGTCTTCAGATTATTGGGTCGCGCAGTCTCAGTAGCTGAGCCTGCAGCGGTCCGCGACCGCATCACTCGGGGTCATTCAGATTATTGGGTCGCGCAGTCTGCGTAGCTGAGCCTGTGCAGCGGTCCGCGACCGCGGAGCGGTCGATAAAATAGCCGTGGGTCGCGCGGGCGAGTGCAACGAGCCCTCGCGCGACCCGCGGAGCACCCGTTGCCCAGGCACCGACCGCGGAGCGGTCGCATTGCAATGTGAGTGGAAGCAACAAAAGCCTGACTACGACGAACGTTATCTCTGGGGCTGCCGATGCGACCCACCCGCGGTCGGTGACGGCGGGCAGTTCCGCAGGTCACGCGAGGGGCTCGTTCACTCGCCCGCGCGCGACCGGCTTTTCATCGACCGCTCCGCGACGACCGCTCCGGGGTCGCGGATTCGACCGCTCCGGGGTCGCGGACTCTGCCTCAATCCCGCGACGTCAGTTCGATGCGCACGATCCGAATGACACACGGCTGCCGATCGGGATCGAGCCGCAGCCGATCCAGCCTGTCGTAGACGTCGAACCGGACGGCGCGCTCGCCCGGCGACGAATCGACCCGGATCGACTGGTTGCGCCGGATCTCCTCGAACCCGTTTGCTCCATCCAGGCTCCAGTAGATCTGCATCGCAGCCTCGGGCGCAGACGCCGACACGAACTCGTAGACCACGGTGACCGTGCACACGTCTGCCGGCGCTGAAAGCGCGTAGACTGCGAAACCGTCGTTGCCGCGGCATTCCAGCCGGCCGTTGACGATCGACGCGTCGTGCACTCCGGATTGAGTGAGCGCAACCTCGGCGGGCCGGCACGGCCGGTCCCCGAATGGATCGGCGAGGCCCGCGAACGGCCCCGAACGCTGCGCCCGCAGCATCTCGAGCGCGGCAGCCAGCGGCCCGACGTTCGGATAGAGCCCTTCGGCGTACCTCGCCGCCACGACCGGCGATGGCGTTCCGGCCGCGAGCCGCTCGCGGGCCACGTCGGCCGCGGCCGCGCGCGGACGCCCGTATTCGCGTCCGACTTCGACGTTCGACCAGAGCAGTCCCGCGGCGCACGCCGCGAGGACGAGCTGCGCTAGCCGCGAGGTCGTCGGACTCCACACATAAACGATCGAAGCGAGAAACGCCGCGCAGAGTCCCGGAGCGACGAGGAGGGCATAACGTGCCGGGATTCCGGCGCCCGGCCCGATCACGGTCCGACCCCATGCGATGCCAGCGACGAGCAGGCCGATCGCGGCTACGCACGCCAGCAATCCGATCGCGCGCGTGCGCTCGTGCGGTCGACGCAGCGCGACGACGGTCAGACCGATCGCGGCAATCGCGAACACGCCACCGATGGCGATGCCAGACCATGGCCAAAGCCACGCTCCGCCGGGCCCGAGACCGACGCTGAACACCTCGACGAGCGTTCGCAGCGATCCGCGCACCGTTCGCTCGAGTGGGACGAACGTGGATGGCCGCTGGTATCCGACGAAGTAGAGTGCCGCGAGTGCGGTTGTCGCAAAGGCCGCGACGCCGAAGACGGCGGGAGTGCGACGCGTGACGACGACCCACGCCATCCACGCAACAAATGCCGGTGCGAGCAGAAGTCCGATGGCGCCGTTGAGCGGCAGCAGGACGACGCATACGGCGATGGTCCACGCCGCGGCAGGCTGGCGCTCCCAGCGTCCGGTGACGATAAGCAGGAGCGCCACCGTGAATAACACGACCGGAAGTACGAAGCAGAGTTGGATGAAGAAGATCAGTGTCTCGGCGTGTCCCGTGTGCAGGAGCGCCAGCGGAAAAAACACGTCCGCAAGCGACCCGTGGCCGCGAAGCCGTCGCGCCGTGATCATCAGCGCAAGGGTAATCGCCGAAAGCAGCGCGGCGCTGAGAAGCATGGACGACCGTCCGTCGTACGTAAGCTGCCAGAGCGGATAGAGGATCGCCTTCGCGAGAATGTAGCGATGCTCGCCCGTCTGCTCTACCAGCCAACCGAGGCGAAAGGGCGTGGCACCCGAGAGCGTCGGCACGAGCTCCCAGTCTTCCATGTAGGGAAAGTTGCGGCCGTATTTCCAGATGTAGGCGAAGACGAGCGCCGACATCGCGACCCAGACGACGTTGGTCGCGATCGCCGCCCCGTCGCTGTGTGCGCGTCGGTGTCCTGGCAGCTGGTCTGTTGAATCGTCCTTCATAGGCTGGCCGGCAACTGTGGCCGCGCGTAGAGACAGCGTCAAGTCGCCGAGGATTGCGAGAACGTGTCGTGCTACCGTGGGCGCTGTATAATCACCCGGGCTGCCATCCATTTTC
>JADIYM010000021.1 GCA_016705245.1 Blastocatellia bacterium
GGGGTGGCGCCGCGTTGCACCCCGGGTTGTTCGTCGTGTCACGGTCGCGGAACGCGTAGCTCACGCCCGTCGTCCGATTCAGGATGGTCGCCGTGCACGTATGCGAACTGAAGCTCGCATTCGTGTCCATGCGGACGGTGGTGCTGTCCCGATCGTACGCAAGGAGCGATCGGTTCGGCGTGTAGACGAGGTACTCGGCATTCCCGGAAAGCGTTTGACCCGTTGCCGCGATCCGGAACTGCCAGAACCGATACAGCGGATTGAGCGGACTGGTAACGAACGAGAGCGTGTTCCCGTTTGCCTCATCGTTGAAGCAGACGTCGAACGGCACGTTCACCGTCACGGTAAACGAGCACGACGCGGAATTGCCGCCGGAGTCCGTCCCCGTGCAATTGACTGTTGTCGTCCCCTGCGGGAAGCTGCCTGATGCCGGAGTGCACACCACCGTGACCGATCCCGGACAGTTGTCCGTCGTCGTCGGCGCCGGATACGTGGCGTTCGCTCCCGGAACACCACCCTGCATCGTGTTGGCCGTGGCCGTCACGTTTGCCGGGCACGTGATGGTCGGCGCCTGAGTGTCGTTCACGGTGACCGTGAACGTGCACGTCGCCGTGTTTGCGGCCGCATCGGTCGCGGTGCATGTCACGGTCGTGGTGCCGACCGGGAAGGATGAGCCGGAAGCCGGCACGCACGCCGTCGTCACGCCTGGACAGTTGTCGCCGGCGGTCGGCGCTGCGTACGTCACCGTGGCAGCGCACGTACCAGGCGCATTGCTTGCGGTGACATTGGCAGGGCAGGTGATCGTCGGCGGCTGCGTGTCGTTGACCGTAACCGTGAAGGTGCACATCGCCCCGGATCCTTCCGAACAGGTGACCGTCGTCGTCCCGACCGGGAAGAAGCTGCCGGACGCCGGCGTGCAATGGACCGTTCTGGGGCGGCATCGTCGGACGCCAGGATATGTGACGACCGCTCCACACTGGTTCGCGTCGTTCGACATCGTGATGTTCGCCGGGCACGTGATGGCGCAACCCGCGGTGACCGTGACCGTGAAGCTGCAACTGGCGGTGTTCATCGCCGCGTCGGTCACCGAACAGTTGACCGTAGTCGAGCCGAGCGGGAAGCTCGAGCCGGACGCCGGCGTGCACACCGGCGAGCCAAGGCTGGGGCAGTTGTCCGCGACCGTCGGCGCCGGGTAGTTCACCGTCGCCGATCCACTGCCCGGCGGAGCTTCGACCGCGCCCTGATTGCCGGGGCAGGTGATCGTCGGAGCCTGCGTGTCGTTGACCGTGACGGTGAAAGAACTTCGGCAGGCCGGTCATGTGCACCATGACCGTCGTCGTGCCTACTGGGAAGAAGCTGCCAGAAGCCGGCGCGCACGTCACCGTGCCGCAGGATCCGGTAGTCGTGGGCGCCGGGTACGTGACGACGGCTCCGCACTGGTTCGAGTCGTTCGACTGGGTGACGTTCGCCGGGCACGTCACCATGCACGGCGGCGGACAGATGTTGCCCTCGACGAGCAGGCCGTAACTCGCGCAGCCACTGTTGGCCGTGATCTCGTGGACCACGAGCACGACGGTCGCACCGGGTGCCATCGTGAAGGCGACCGGCCCGATTCCGACGGCTGCAGTACCCGGGCTGCTGCCGTTGTCGGCAAGGAAGTTCGTCGTAACACTCGTCGGGACGTAGCTGCCGGTGTAGGCGGCCAGGTAGATCGCATTCGCTCCGCAGCCATTCGAGACAGAGGCACTTACGCACTGCGTCGTCGTGTTCTGGTTCGTGATCGTGTACTGATCAAAGCGACGTCCAAGAACAGAGTCGTTCAGACCCGGCGACGGCTTGAACGTCGAGCAGACACTGAACACGCCGTTTCGAACGAGCCGCCCGGTCTGCGTCGGATCACCGGCGGCGATCGCGCCGGCGTTGAGCGTCATGCACGTCGCAGCGGAGGTCGCCGTCGTGATGTTCACGCACCAGCCACCAGAAATCGTACCGAAATCCCCGCTGAAGACGTCACGGACGAAGAGGTTCCATGTGCCGTTCGGATTCGTGTTCCGGAACGCGGCGAGCGTGTAGGCGAATGGAGACGCCGTCGACGCCGCGGGCGCCGGCGCCGCAAAATTGAGGAGACCCGCATGTGCAGTCGGCTTGTACGTTCCAGAGGCGATGGCACCGGTCGCCGGAAGGTTGTTCGTCGCCGCATCGTCGAACGTCAGGTTCACGTTCGTGATCGACGTTCCGTCCGATGCGCCAGCCATGATGACGACCTTCTGCCCTCCCGGTCCGACGAGCAGCATCTGGATATCATCCGGGAACGTGTGCGAGATGCCAGTCACGGTCACTGTGAGATTGCTGATCACGCCGGTCTCGCCCGAGACAAAGATCGGGGACGGGTATGGCGTCGCCGTCGTATTGTCGTTGATTGTGATCGCCGAGGCGTTGCACGTTGTCGCTGCCGGAGCCTCCGGCTGGTTGCCGTCGCAGCAGACCGGCAGGCGCGTACCGCGTGCAACGATCGTCTGCGTGCCCGCGATGGTCGTGCCGTTGAAGGTCTTCCCATCGAGACGCACGCGCTCGAGGCCTTCCTCGAGTTCGGTCAACTGCTGGACAGGGAACGCCACGAGCAGGTCCTGTCGTCCGTCACCGTTCACGTCACGCTCCGTGTCGTAAAGCGCCGGACGATTGGCACCCGAGCTCCGACCGGTGTCGTCTGTACCCGGATCAACCGAGCCCGGCTTTCCGGACGCCGGCGAGATCGTGATCGGGCGTGCACCCGAAACGACAAGCGAGCCCGGGTCGATCGTTGTGACGTCTATGCCTTTCCCGCCTAGCACGGCAATCTGGACCGAGCCAGTTGACGACAGATCGATGGTCCGATTGGCTTCCGCCGACTGCACGTCGATCTCGACCGAGAGTGTGGCGTCGGGGGCAACCATCTTGGACTGGACGGCGCGTCCCCGCGCCGGGGACAGTCGCGTCGTCGATGCGTCAGCAACGAGGCCGCAGCAGAGTACGGCCAGACAGCACAACGCAACGCGCGTGCGGGCGAGAGGGGTCTTCATATTCGTCGTGTCCTTTCGAATCGAGTGCGGACGCACCGGGGCCTGATCAGAGAGACAGGGGCTCATCCAGTGCGCCGGCAGGTTACCACGACACGGCCACCAAACCACGAGCAATCACCAGCGGAAAAGGATGGGCTTCGCGTACAGAGAGCACTGAGAAGCACAGAGATCACGGAGGCTCTGTGAACTCTGTGCTCTCTGCGCTCCCTGTATGGCGCAGGCCCTTCTCTAGCGGACCCGCGCCTCCGGAAGTAGCGGATTCCCACCACTAAAATGCGCAAACCTCCATGCACGGCTGTCAAACGCCCGTCTGCGGCCCTGAAATCAAGGCACGCCCATCGCAACGCTGCTCCCCGAGCGAACCTTCTCGCGAAACGGAGCACTTTCGACATGACGGACGCAAGATACAGAACCATGGACGGCAACGAAGCCGTCGCCAGCGTTGCATTCCGGACCAACGAGGTCATCGCCATCTACCCGATCACCCCGTCCTCGAACATGGGCGAATGGTCCGATGCGTGGGCCTCCGAGGGCCGAAAGAACATCTGGGGCGTCGTCCCGACGGTCGTGGAGATGCAGAGCGAAGGCGGCGCCGCTGGCGCGGTCCACGGTGCCCTGCAGGCCGGGTCGCTCACGACGACCTTCACGGCCTCGCAGGGCCTGCTGCTGATGATCCCGAACATGTTCAAGATCGCGGGCGAGCTGACGCCCGCCGTGATCCACGTCGCGGCCCGCTCGCTTGCGGCCCAGGCGCTCTCGATCTTCGGCGACCACAGCGACGTCATGGCCGCGCGGCAGACGGGCTTTGCGATGCTGCGTCGGGCGGTGCAGGAAGCGACTGGACTGCGCGATCATCGCAGGCGGCGACGCTGGAGTCGCGGATTCCGTTCCTGCATTTCTTCGACGGCTTCCGCACATCGCACGAGGAGTCGAAGATCCAGGTCGATGACGAGACACTGCGCGCGATGATCGACGAGGACTGATCGCCGCGCACCGCGCGGGCGCTGTCGCCCGATCATCCGGTCATGCGCGGTACGGCGCAGAACCCGGACGTCTACTTCCAGGCGCGCGAAACGGTCAACTCCCTTCTACGCCGCGTGCGGCGCTATCGTCCAGAAGGCCATGGACAGATTCGCCGAGCTCACGGGCCGGGCGTATCACCTTTTCGATTACCACGGTCCGGCCGACGCCGAGCGCGTGATCGTGCTGATGGGCTCCGGCGCCGAAGCCGCACACGAGACCGTCGATGCACTCACGGCGAGCGGCGAGAAGGTCGGCATCGTCAAGGTCCGGCTCTATCGACCGTTCGACGGCGAGGCGTTCGTCAATGGCGTGCCCGCAACCGTAAAATCCATCGCCGTGCTCGACCGGACGAAGGAACCGGGCAGCCTCGGCGAGCCGCTCTACATGGACTGCATCACCGCCCTGCACGAGCACGGCGGCGATCACCTGCCCGTCATCCCGAAGAGTCGTCGGCGGACGCTACGGCCTCTCGTCGAAGGAGTTCACGCCGGCGATGGTCAAGGCGGTCTTCGACAACCTCTCGGCGGATTCGCCGAAGAACCACTTCACCGTCGGCATCAACGACGACGTGACCCACACGAGCCTCGACCGATCCCGACTTCTCGGTCGAGCCGACGGACGTCGTCCGGGCGCTGTTCTACGGGCTCGGCGCAGACGGGACCGTCGGCGCGAACAAGAACTCCATCAAGATCATCGGCGAGGAGACCAGCCGCTACGCGCAGGGCTACTTCGTCTACGACTCGAAGAAATCCAGGCGCGGTCACGATCTCGCACCTGCGCTTCGGGCCAAACCCGATCCGCTCGACCTACCTGATCTCGAGCGCGAACTTCGTCGCCTGCCACCAGCCGGTCTTCCTCGAGCGCTGACGATGCTCGATGCGCTGGCGCCGGCGGCACGTTCCTGCTGAACACGCCGTTCACAGCCGGCCGAGGTCTGGGAGACGCTGCCGCGCGCATGTCAGCAGCAGATCATCGACAAGCACCTGAAGTTCTTCGTGATCGACGCTTACTCGGTGGCCCGCGACAGCGGCATGGGCGGGCGCATCAACACGATAATGCAGGCCTGCTTCTTCGCCATCTCCGGCGTGCTGCCCGCGACCAGGCGATCGAGGCGATCAAGGACTCCATCCGAAGACCTACGGCAAGAAGGGCGACGACATCGTGAAGATGAACCTCGATGCCGTCGACTCGACGCTCGAGAACCTCCACGAGGTGGCGGTACCAGCCGTCGCCGGCGCTGGATTCGAGATGCCTCCGCGGTCGCTGCCGGCGCGCCGAAATTCGTGCGCGACGTGCTCGGCGAAATCATCGCCGGCCGCGGCGACCTGCTGCCGGTCAGCGCGATGCCCTGCGACGGCACGTTCCCGACGGGCACAGCGACGTGGGAGAAGCGCAACATCGCCCTCGAGATCCCGGTCTGGGACACCCAGGTGTGCATCCAGTGCGGCAAGTGCGCGATGGTATGCCCGCACAGCGTGATCCGCAGCAAGGTCTTATGATCCGGCGAGCCTGAAGGCGCCGCCGACATTCAAGGCGTGCGACGCGCGCGACAAGGAATGGAAGGGGCTGCAGTACTCGATCCAGGTCGCGCCCGAGGACTGCACCGGATGCGGCATCTGCGTGGACGTCTGTCCGGCGAAAAACAAGTCAGAGACTCGCCTCAAGGCGCTCAACATGGCGTCGCAGCCGCCGCTGCGCGAGCCGGAGCGCGACAACTGGAACTTCTTCCTCACGCTTCCGGAGCTCGACCGTCGGCTCATCAAGATTTCGAGCATCCGCCAGCAGCAGGTGCAGGAGCCTCTCTTCGAGTTCTCGGGCGCTTGCTCGGGCTGCGGCGAGACGCCGTACGTCAAGCTCGTCAGCCAGCTCTTCGGCGACCGCGCGCTGATCGCGAACGCGACCGGTTGCTCGTCGATCTACGGCGGCAACCTGCCGACGACTCCGTGGACGAAAAACGCCGAAGGCCGCGGCCCCGCGTGGTCGAACTCGCTCTTCGAGGACAACGCCGAGTTCGGGCTGGGCTTCAGGCTGTCGATCGACAAGCAGCGGGACCAGGCCCGGCATCTGCTCGTGGGGCTTGCGAGCCAGCTCGGCGACGAGCTCGTTACGCCGATCCTCGAGGCCGAGCAGAAGACCGAGCCCGACATCTTCGACCAGCGCGAGCGCGTAGAGGCGCTCAAGGCGCGGCTTCGCGAGATCGACTCGCCGGACGCGCGATTCCTGCTCACGTTGGCCGACACTCTCGTCAAGAAGAGCGTCTGGATCATCGGCGGCGACGGCTGGGCGTACGACATCGGGTACGGCGGCCTCGACCACGTGCTCGCGAGCGGCCACGACGTGAACGCGCTCGTGCTCGACACCGAGGTTTATTCGAACACCGGCGGCCAGATGTCGAAGTCGACGCCACGGGCAGCCGTGGCAAAGTTCGCCGCCGGCGGCAAGCCGATCGGCAAGAAGGACCTCGGGCTGATGGCGATGAGCTACGGCACTATTTATGTCGCGAGCGTCGCGATGGGCGCCAAGGACGAACACACGCTGAAGGCCTTCCTCGAGGCCGAGGCCTACGACGGCCCGTCGCTGATCATCGCCTACAGCCACTGCATCGCGCACGGCATCAACATGGAGACCGGCATGCGCAACCAGAAGGCCGCCGTCGACACGGGCCAGTGGCTGCTGTACCGGTTCAATCCGGAGCGGACATTGCGCGGCGAGAATCCGCTCATCCTGGATTCGCGGGCGCCCAAGGCGCCGCTCGAGCAGTACCTGAACATGGAGAACCGGTTCAAGATGCTCGGCAAGACGCATCCCGACACCGCGAAAACCCTGTTTGCCGAGGCGCAGCGAGACGTCACGGCCCGATGGCGCATGTACGACTATCTTGCATCGCGAACGACAGAAGGAGGAGCCGAATGACCGCCACGGCACCTATGAAAACTCCCATGGATCTGAGAACGCACTATCTCGGTATGCACCTTCGGACGCCGCTCGTCGCATCGGCCGGCCCGCTTTCCGAGGACATCGGCAACATCCGGAAGCTCGAGGACGCCGGCATCTCGGCAGTCGTCCTCTATTCCCTTTTCGAAGAGCAGATCACGAAGGAACGGCTGGACCTGAACCGCCATCTCAACGCGGGAACAAACAGCTACGCCGAGGCACTCAGCTATTTTCCGGAACCATCGCAGTACCGGGTTGGTCCCGAGGAATACCTCGAACACGTTCGCCGCGCGAAGGAAGCCGTCGCGATCCCGGTCATCGCAAGCCTGAACGGTTCGACGGACGGTGGATGGGTCGCCCACGCGCGCGACCTGCAGGACGCCGGCGCCGACGCGATCGAGTTGAACATCTACTCAATCGCCACCGATCCCGACCGGACCGCCGCCGACATCGAGCAGTCGTATGTCGACGTGGTCCACAACGTGTCGGATGTCGTCACGATTCCGATCGCAGTCAAGTTGAGCCCGTTCTTCAGCAGCCTGGCGAACGTCGCACTGCGGATGGAAGCCGCGGGAGCTCGCGGGCTGGTTCTGTTCAACCGGTTCTACCAGCCGGACATCGACCTCGAGGAGCTCGAAGTCGTCCCGAATCTCCTGCTCAGCACACCGCAGGCGATGCGTTTGCCGCTTCGCTGGATCGCGATCCTGCGCGGGCAGCGCGGGCTGAGTCTTGCCGCGACGAGCGGCGTGCACTGGGCGCATGACGTGCTCAAGCTGCTCATGGTCGGCGCCGACGTCACGATGTTATGCTCGACGCTGCTCAAGCACGGCATCGACACGGTGCGGACGATCGAGCAGGGCGTCGTCGAGTGGATGGAGAAGCACGAATACGAGTCGGTGCGGCAGATGCAGGGCAGCATGAGCCAGCGCAGCTGCCCGAACCCTACGGCTTTCGAGCGGGCGCAGTACATCAAGACCCTGCAGAGTTACAGGCCTTCCGGCCGATGATCATGAGTGCGGGCGCCGCCAGCGCGGACGGCGCCCGGGCAAGGAGAGACCATCATGAAGCACCTGACACACGCAGAATGGGAAGCGCTGAGGCGCGCGTGGGAGGCCGGCAACGACGAAGGCCAGGGCAGCGCGTTTGGAGAGGACACGGACACGCCGAGACAGGCGATCCTGCGCGAGGGATTTGACGTACTCGCCGTGGATGCGGATGGGACGGCGGTCGCTCACACGAAGCACAAGCACTATTACCTCGTCTGCACGACTATCGGTCCGTGGGGCGTTGACGTGACGATTACGGCCCGTGCGCTCTTTGGCGACGAATTGAGCGTGCAGGCGTAGCCCAAGGCCCAGAACCGCGCGCGCAGCAAGCGGCCGGCCGCTGCAATCGACCAATAGCGATTCAAAGGCCGGCCGCTTGCTTCGCGCGCGGTTCTGGGTCGCAGTTGGTCTGTCGCGGCCGGCCGCTTGCTTCGCGCGCGGCTCTGGGGCCTCGCCGTGGCCGGCCGCTCACTCGCAATCGGTCCGTTGCCGCGGCCGGCCGCTTGCTTCGCGCGCGGTTCTGGGTATGGTGCGCTGATGCTCTCCGCACTCCGAGACTCTCTCGTCGGGAACACGGTCGCATACACGATCTTGGTCTATGCGCTTGCGGCCGTGATCGGCCTGGCGATCGCGACCGTCAAGATTCGGGGCATCGGCATCGGCGTGACAGGCGTCCTGTTCGCCGCCATCATCCTTGCGAGCCTGAACCTGCGGGTCGATCACGCGGTCGTCGATTTTGTTCGCGACTTCGGCCTCGTGCTCTTCGTTTTCACGATCGGATTGCAGCTCGGGCCGGGCTTCTTCGCCTCGTTGCGCAGCGACGGGCTGCGAATGAACCTCGTCGCCCTCGGCATCGTGATCTCGGGCGCGGTCGCGACGGCGCTAACGGGTTGGATGTTCAGGATCGACCCTGCCGCATCGGTCGGGATCTTCTCGGGCGCGACGACGAATACGCCGTCTCTCGGCGCGGCGCAGGAGACCCTCGTGGCGTCGGGAATCGTGGAGCGCGTGCCAGATGTGGTCTCGGTGGGCTACGCGGTTGCGTACCCGATCGGCATTCTCGGCATCATCATCACGCTGCTGCTCCTTCGTCGCATTTTTCGCGTTGACCCTGCCGCGGAGGCCAAGGCATTCGCCGATCGGAAGGCGGCCGAGTCGCCGGCGCCGATCAAGCGCACATTGCTCGTCGAGAATCCGAACATCGAGGGGCTCACCGTCTCGGCCATCCCTAGCATCCGTGAGTCGGGCGTGATCATTTCACGCATTCGCCACGCCGGACTGGACGATGCACATCCAGCGGTCGGCTCGACGCCGGTTCGTGTCGGCGACCTGCTGCTCGCCGTCGGTTCCGTGGAGGGACTCGAAGAGCTGCGCGTCGTCGTCGGCAGGTATTCGGACGTCGATCTTTATCGTGCGCCGGGCCCCGTCTCGGCGAAGCGCGTGGTAGTGACACGCAACGAGGTCGTCGGCAAGTCGCTGGCGACTCTCGGACTACCCGCGAAGTTCGGGGTCGTCGTTACCCGCGTGATTCGAGGCGACCTCGAGATGGTCGCGTCGGCGGATCGGGTGCTGAAATACGGCGACATGCTGCAGATCGTCGGAGAGGCCGACGGGCTCACGCAGGCTTCCAGCTATCTCGGCAACGCGGTGAAGGACCTTCAGGCAACGAACTTCCTTCCGGTGTTCGCCGGTATCGCGGTGGGAGTGCTCGCCGGCGTGTTTCCGGTTGCCGTCCCCGGGCTTGCCGCGCCGATGCGGCTCGGGATTGCCGGTGGGGCGCTCATCCTGGCGATCCTCCTGGGAAGGCTGGGCAAGGTGGGCCCACTGGTGTTCTACCTTCCGGACTCGGTGTCGATGGCGTTGAAGGAGTTCGGGATGCTGCTGTTTCTCGCGAGCATCGGACTGAAATCCGGTCACGGTTTTTTCGCGGCGGTCCTGAGCCCGACAGGCGTAAAGTGGATGGCCGCGGCATTGCTCATCTCGATCGTTCCCCTCGTGATTTTCGGTATCGTGTGCCGCCTGGGACTTGGACTGAACTTCGTCCAGTTGAGCGGTTTGCTTGCCGGCAGCATGACGGACCCGCCGGCGCTCGCTTTTGCGGGAAACATCACGGGTTCGGATGCTCCCGGCGTGGCCTACGCGACGGTTTATCCGCTCACGATGTTGCTGAGGATCATTGTGGCCCAGGCTCTGGCGATCGGGTTGATGTCGTAGATCGGAAGTGAGGAGGAAGTCATGAAGAGTGCGCTTTCGCGAACCGTCGTTAACCTCGGTATCGGATTCCTTGCGCTCCGACTCATCGCGAGTCCGGTGCCGCAGGCGTCGCAGCAGACTCCGTGCTGTTTCGCCCACGACGGATATCAGGGCGTATGCGTGGTGATGCCGGGCGAGGGTGAGACCTGCGAGTCGATCCTCGAGTACCTGAACAAGGCCGGCACGGTCGGCAAGACGTACTGCGGAGGCTCGCGGTTGCGAGGTAACTGGACGGCGGTCCCCTGCCCTCGCCCGCGAACGGAAGCGGCCGCGACTTCGACACGGCTACGCCGGCATTGAGTTGTATTGCGCGAAGCGCCTTGGAGTGCGGCGCGCAGCGCCGCTTTGGATTCTCACTTGAAGCGAGCTGAGTCGACGACAATCCAGAGCGGCGCTTCACGCCGCACTCCAAGGCGCTACGCGCATTGCGCGCGAGCGCGCCGTTGCCCCGCCCTCGGCCGCCGTCACGCGGGCCGGGTCCTGCGCGCCGCAGCCATTTCATCGATACTGGCCGCCGTCGCGGTGGCCCAATACCTGCCCGTTCGCTTCGAGCACATCGGCACCGACAAGGGGTTGTCGAACCAGCTCGCGACGTGCGTGCTTCGCGACCGCACCGGATACCTCTGGGTGGGCACAGAGAACGGGTTGAACCGGTACGACGGCTATCGTTTCGCGCACTTCCTGGCCGTGCCCGACGATCCGGCGAGTCTGCGCGACAGCTCGATCACCACGCTTTTCGAGGACCGAGGCGGACACCTCTGGATCGGAACGAAGTCCGGCGGATTGCACCTCTTCGACGGACGAACCGAGACCTTCGCCGCATTCGATGCGGAATCGGACGCGCACGCGAGGGTGAGCAACAATCGCATATACCGCATCTTCGAGGACGCCGCCGGCAATGTCTGGATCGGAACCGCAGGTGGGCTCGACCGCCTCTCGTGGGATGGGAGCGACCTCGCGTCGATCCGGATCGAGTCGTTTCGCAACGACCCGTCGAATCCCGAGAGCCTCAGCCACAACCGCGTGACGTCGATCGCACAGGAAGCATCCGGGACCATCTGGGTCGGTACGAGAGCGGGACTGAACCGTCTGGTCGCCGAGTCGCCGGGCGCGCCCACCCGATTCGTACAGTACCTGTTCGACGAGGCCAATCCGACCGGCCTGCACGACGACGAAATCTACTCTCTGCTCGTCGACTCGAGCGACGTGCTCTGGGTCGGCGCGTGGGGCGGAGGCGGGCTCGCACGCGTCTCAGCTGCCGAACGCCGGAAGCCGTCGCCCGCCTTCGAGCGCCTCGGATTCGACCCGGCGACGGGCTCGGGGATCCCCGTCGACATCGTCGTCGACATGCTCGAAGACCTTGCCGGCAACCTCTGGTTCTGCACGGGCGACCACGGACGCCTCGTACGACTCGCGGCCGCCGACCGGACGAGTCCGCGTCCGCCCTTCCAGGACTTCGGGAATGACGAAGGCAACAACTACAGCCTGAGCGGCGGTTCGACGCTCGACGTGGTCGAGGACGTCCAGGGCATCCTCTGGGTGGCGAATCTCGATGGCGGACTCGAGAAGCTCGATACGAAACAGTTGTGCTTCGTCGTTCATCGCCGCCACCCGACGCGTCCCGGACTGCCTTCCGATTTCGCGACGGCTGTCGCAAAGGACAGGGACGGCGTGCTCTGGGTTGGAACCGACGCGGGCCTTACCCAGGTCGTGATGTCGACGGGGCAATACGAACAGCCACGCCATACGGTCTTCACCGGCGACGAATCGGCGACGGCAGGACTGCGGTCGAGCAGCGTTGGCGCGCTGCTGATGGATTCGCGGGGCCGGCTCTGGGTTGGAACGATCAATGGAGGACTCGCCGTTCGCGAGTCGATCCTGGGCCGTGCGACGTTCCGCGCGTTCGTCCGCGATCCTGACGATCCGCGAAGCCTCGGCAGCGACTCGGTGCTCGAACTGCTCGAGGACTCGCGCGGACGTATCTGGGTTGGCACCTACCGTGGTCTCTACCGACTCGTCGAGCCGGAACGGCCCGGTGGTCGCGAGACGTTCGATTCGTGGTTCCACGGCGACGATCCGGCGACGCTGACGAGCGACCAGATCGAGTCGCTCGCGGAGGGCCCCGACGGCGCGATCTGGGTCGGCACGTCATCCGGGCTTAACCGTATCGATTCCGATAGCGGCGCGGTCGTCCGCTTCGCGGCGGACAGGACGAATCCGGCGACCCTCATCGACCCGTTCGTGAGCGACCTGCGCGTGGGGGCCGACGGCCGGCTGTGGATCGGCACGAAAGGCGGATTGTGCAGTCTCGACACCTCGACGAACGCGATCACGCGCGCGGATGCGGCGACTGGACTGCAGCGCGTCGGCGTCTCGTCGATCGTGATGGACAATGACGGCATCCTGTGGGCCGGCACGATCAACGGCCTGGTGCGGCTGGACCCGGGCACCGGACAGGCGATCACGTTCGGCAAGGGCGACGGGCTGCCGTCCGAGGTATTCAACCGCGGATCCGCGATTCGCGACGCTGGCGGCCGGCTGTATTTCGGCGGCACCGGTGGCCTGATCGAGTTCGATCCGGCGGCCGTGCCGGTGCACGACACGCCTCCGCCCGTTGTCCTGACACGGCTGCTGCTTGCCAACCGGGTCGCGCCGATTGCGCCCGGTACGGTTCTACCCGCGCATCTTCAAGCACTCGATACTCTCGAGCTCTCGTACAGTGACAACCTCTTCGCGATCGAGTTCGCGGCGCTCGATCTGACGCGCTCGGACGCGATCCGCTACGCCTACCGGCTCGACGGCCTTTACGATGAATGGATCGAGACGGACAGCGAAAACCGGCGCGCGACGTTCACGAACCTCCCGGATGGCGATTACACGTTCCGTGTGCGCGCCGCGAACCGCCTCGGCGAATGGGGCGAGGCCGCGCACGCGCTCCGCATCGTCGTGAATCCCCCGTGGTGGAGGACGTGGTGGGCGCAGCTCGTGTTCTACGCCGCTGCGATCCTGGCGTTGCTGGCGATACCGTTCCTAAGGCTTGCGGCCTCGAACCGGCAGCGGAGGCGGCTCGAGGGCGTGGTGCTCGAGCGGACGACGGAGCTTCGCGAGACGAACGAGCGCCTCGAGGAAGCGAGCCGCGCCAAGAGCCTGTTCCTCTCGAACATGTCGCACGAGCTGCGCACGCCGCTGAATGCCGTCATCGGTTTCGCGCAGCTCATGGACCGCGATCCGGCGCTCAATGCCGGCCAGAAAGAGAGCCTCGGTCTGATCCAGCGAGCGGGCGAGCACCTGCTCGAGCTCATCAACGACGTGCTTTCAATATCGAAGATCGAGGCGGGCAAGCTCGTGCTCGTCGACCAGATCTTCGATCCTCGCCGGATGCTGCAGTCGGTCGAGGAGATCGCCAGGGTCCGCGCTGAGGCAAAGGAGCTGCAGATATCGTTCGAACTGACCGGTCAGATTCCGCGGGCCGTTCGCGGTGACGAGGGAAAACTCCGTCAGGTGCTTATCAATCTGCTCGGCAATGCGGTGAAGTTCACGGACCGCGGACGGGTCACGCTGAAATGCGAGTGGAGGCTGGACGACCGTGCGTACTTCGAGATCGAAGACACTGGAGTCGGCATGACCGAGGCGGAGGTCGGCAGTCTCTTCGAGGCTTTCGTGCAGACGGAGAGCGGTCAGTCTGCGAAGGAGGGCACGGGTCTCGGCCTCGTGATCAGCCGGCAGATCGTGCGGCTGATGGGTGGCGACATTACGGTGCGAAGCACGAAGGGCGAGGGCACGGTCTTCGCCTTCGAGGTCGTGCTGCCGCAGTCGATGGAAGCCGAGGTGCGCCTGGAGCGGCGGAAGGTACTGGGGCTCGAACCGGGACAGGAGGCGCCGCGGATTCTCGTAGTCGACGACTCGCGCGAGAACCGGTTATTGCTCGGGCGGCTGCTCGAGTCGATCGGTATGGTAGTCAGCGAGTCGTCGAACGGCCGCGAGGCGGTCGACCGGTGGGAGGCGTGGCGTCCGGACCTGATCTTCATGGACCTTCGGATGCAGGGGATGGACGGATACGAGGCGACGAGAGAGATCCGGAGGAAAGAGGCCGAGGCCGGGTTGAGAGCGAGGCCGGAGTGTCCGATCGTGGCGCTGACGGCGTCGGCGTTCGAGCACGAGCGGGGGACGATCCTCGAGCAGGGGGCGAACGATTTCGTGACGAAGCCGTTTCGCGAGGACACGATCTTCGAGAAGCTCACGGAGTACCTGGGGGTCAAGTACCGCTACGAGGAGGCGTCGCCAATTGTCGAGTCCGCCTCGGATGTGGACGACGACGCGGAGCTTGCGAAGCGGCTTGCGTCGTTGCCTCCGGAGCTTGTGCGCGAGCTCTACGACGCGCTTGCCGGCGGAGATCGGAAGGCGTCTTCGCGGATTGCCGAGCGGGTCGCCGCGACTGACGAGCGGCTTGCAGCCACGCTGCAGGCGCGGATCCGGGCTTACGAGCTCGACGAGGTGATGACCGTCATCGAGTCGCTGGGCTTGCTATAGGCCGTAGTGCGCTCGTTTGCGCGAGCGCAGGTGCGGCGCGAAGCGCCGCTTTGGATTCCATACATCGAGCACTCAAGAACTTCATCCAAAGCGGCGCTTCGCGCCGCACTCCAAGGCGCTTCGCGCAATGTTCTACTCAAGCCTGAGCTCCGGCTTCTGCTCGTAGCACGTGACGTCCAGCGACTCTCCGCCGATGAGCGTGTGCACCTTGACTCGACCCGGCGATATGGCGTCGCTCGCGAAGGTGACGTCAAGCGGCGTCAGATGCCCTTCGCACAGAAGCCTCGCGACGATTCGGGGCTCGTCGTAAGTGCACCCGATGGATACCGGGAACGGATACGGATTCCGCAGTCGAAGGTCCTTGTAGCCCCACACGACCGTCGCATCCGAGCCAAGCGGCGTGTAGCGGTCCTGCTCGAGATAGATGTCGACACTGTGGGGGTGGCGCTCGACGATCTCGAGGCCTCCAAGCAGCGCCAGGTGATAAACGAGCCCGCTCAGCTGGCAGAGGCCGCCTCCCACCTCGCCGACGAGACGTCCGGCCGAGATGGTCCTGCCTTCCCGAAAGCCGCGTCCCGCCGAGGGTCGTCCAACCCGCCTCCAGAACGACCACTGGCCGCCGGGCTCGATGAGACTGCCGTCGATCGACAGAGCGCCGAGACGAAGGTTCACGACCTTGCCTTCGTGGAGCCGCCCCGGAAGGACGGGCTGACCGAGCTCGACGCGGACAGGCCATTCGGAACCGGCGTAACGCGCGCCGAATCTCGTGCCGTCGACGGTGTCGCGACATCGCCGCCGCGCTTCAGCCAGGAGCTGCCGAAGCTCGACGGGAATGGCACGCCGCACAAGCGATCGGGTTATTGGTCGATAGTGCATTGCGCGCAGCGCTTTGGAGTGCGGCGAGAATCGCCGCTTTGGATTTCCTTTACATCCGAGCTGCCCGACGACAATCCAAAGCGGCGCTTCACGCCGCACTCCAAGGCGCTGCGCGCAAAGCCTTTCAGCAGCCGCAGTCGCCCTCGAATCGAACCTGGGAACGACGACCGCCATTCGTAACCGTGATCGTGCCGCGAACCAGGAAGCCTTCGTCCAGAAGCTCGGTGACGGTACCACGGATCGTGACGGTCAGGTGCGGCGCCGAGTAGTCGAGATTCCAGGGATTGCCGGGCCGGGGATCCGCGTCGCTCGAGCTCCGAACCAGGCGAAGCCCCACGATCCGGCCGTCGATCCGCATCAAGGGACGGCGCGGTTTGTCGTAGCTTTCGAGAAACAGGTACTTCCAAGTCGTGGGATCGTTCACGTCGGGCGCGCGGCCCGGAGACCACAGCGAACAGCCGCAGCCGTGCAGATAGCGATACCCGGAGTTGTCGATGATCCCGATGACCGGTGATCTCGATCGTGTGCGAGCGACTGGAGGGTCGGCGCCGGCGACAAGGCCGGCAATCATGATCGGAATCAGCAGCAGTCTCATCAAAAGTTCGCCCTCTAACACCATACACGAGGTCGCGAGATACCGACGCGCCGCAAGTCTCTCGGGCAACCCGGGACGGCGGGCCACGCATCGCCACGACGTCGCGCCACTTCGCGACAACTCTCTCCCCGTCGCGCCGCCGCGCGACCTTCCGCACTCAGATAGGAGGAGCCCCCATGCCTTCGAACCACTCGCTAGTTCGAGCATCGCTTGCCGTCTCGCTCGCCATTCTTGCCGGTTCCATCGTCGTCCAGGGAATCCAGGCGCCCCCAACTGCAGGACCCTACACCCACCAGGTCCTGAGCGCCTCGAGCCCTGACGGACTGACGTGGACGCACGACGGCGTCGTGTTGCTCGAGCACGCTTCGGTGCCGTGCGTCATCGTGATGCCCGACGGCCAGCTTCGCATTTATTACGTCGATGCTTCGCAGATGCCGGAGACAGTAAATTGCGCGGAGAGCGCGGACGGCGGCACCAGCTTCGAGCCGCTGGGCCTGAGCATCGCCGGATTGACGAGCGAGAAGGCCGTTGACCCGAGCATCGTTCGTCTGGAGAACGGCCGGTACCGGCTATTCTATTACGGCGCGAACGGGGATCCGGGGGCGGCTGGAACGCATTACGTCCGGTCGGCGATCTCGGATGACGGCGTTCACTTCAGGGAGACGGGCACGGCGCTCGCCTATCCGGGCCTCGTTGACCCCGATGTGTTCAAGGTCAGAGACAAGTGGCTGATGTTCGTGTTCAGCCTGACGGAGCACACTACGATGGTTGCCGAGAGCCGCAACGGCCGGAAGTTCAGGAAGGTTCGGCCTCTCGGTCTCGACGGATTCGGAACGACGAAGCCGGTCCAGCTCGACGACGGCCGATTCAGGCTCTACGCGTTCGACCAGCGGACGCAGCGAACGATCGTGAGCTTCGTGTCGGAAGATGGGCTCGAGTGGTCGCAGGAGGCCGGCGTGCGACTCGACGCACCGATCGGAAAGGAGATCACGGACCCGCAGGTCGTGCGGCTGCATGACGGCGGCTGGAAGATGGTCTTCAAGGTGAGCGATCCGCCGGTTCAGTAGGCGGCTGGACAGCTGCTAAGCAGTGGGCCGTCGGTCGTGACGACTTCGAGTCTTAGCTCGAACCATAGTGCATTGCCCGAAGCGCCTTGGAGTGTGGCGTGAATCGCCACTTTGGGTTCCTCACGTGTCGCGACCAAGAAGTTCATCCAAAGCGGCGATTCACGCCGCACTCCAGAGCGCTTCGCGAACCGGGCTGGAGGGACCGTACGCTTCGCGGATTGTGAAACGACGCCTGACGCCCCTCCTGCTGATGCTCGGGCCCGTCGCGGCGCAGTCGCAGGCCGTTTCGGGCTCGCCTCTACTACATCACCCGTTCGAACGATGGCTAAGCGCCTGATCGCATCGACGGCTTCCACTCTGCACGTCGCCGCGACGAAAGAGATCATTCCACCTCCGATCACACTCGTGTCGCTCGCCGGGTCAACGCCGATGGGTGCACTCGCCGGCACAGCCGTGCGCGACCAGTTCGTCACCGGGACGGAGCCAATTCCCCGGCTGCCGCTAACCCGCCCGTGTGCCGAAAGAGATGGCACTCTCCGTCGCTCCCGATCCCGATCGCCTTCAAATACCCCCTCACCATCTGCGTCAGCCGCCCGAGCCCGAAACGCTCGCCCGTCGTCGTCAGAAACAGCTCCCCCTCGTCCGGCTCGACGGCAAGCGCGGGTCTGACCTCTGCGACTTACTTCCCGATCCAGGCCGACGCCCGCTCCCCGATCGGGATGGTGAGGCGGTCACCCGATAAGGGCACTATGTTCGATCGCCTGGGCGTCGAGCGCGCCCCACGATCGAGCGTAACGCTGCCTTATCCGATGCCCGCCTCCCCGTCGTCACCGCTCTCCGGTCCTGCGCGCCCGTCCGACGCGATGCAGCGGAGCCGCCGACGGCGGCCCGCTGATCGACGGCGACATTGATGCGTTGGCTTGGCGAATTCTCGGTGCGCAACCTCCTCCCGACTCCTTTCGATCATGGGGCGAAGGTTTCGGCCGATGCCCAGAGTTCCTCGCCACCAGTCCGCTCCGGGCACTATGTGTCCGGGGCCGCTCTACCACGTGACGTCGCACGCCGTTGTCGGGACGTGGCTGTTCGAGACCGCGAGGGACCGTGTGATGTTTCTCGCGTTCCTCGCCTGGCAGTGCCGCGAGCGCGGGCTCGTCGTTCACGCGTTCTGCTGCATGGGAATCATTGGCACGGGATCCTCGAAGATCGGCGTGGGCAGCTCTCGCAGGCGATGTCGCTCGTCAAGACATGTTTACCAGGTACTACAACGCGACGCGGCATGGTGGGCGAAGGAATGGCGCGCTGTGGGCCGAGCGGTTTTCGGCCGAGGTGATCGATTCGCGGCGGTTACGACGCCGCGGCGGCCTACGTGCTCCTCAATCCGATGAGGGTCAAGGAGGCGATGGTCGGGTCACCGGAGATCTATCCGTGGTCGAGCTGCGCGATGACGGTCGGCGAGGGCGTGACGCCGGCGGCGTACTTCGCTCGCATAGTCGACAAGGAAGGCGGAATCGACGCGATCCTCGACTCGATGCCGAAGGCGCGAAACCGGGTAAGCGCGTAGAACCGGCGGCGACGGCTCGAGATCCTCGTCGAGGGGCGGGAGTTCGTGGTCGACGGCGTGCTTGGCGAGCGATCACGCCAAGAGTACCTCGAGTTCCTGCGGGCGAAGGTGAACGCCGCTGCGATCGAGTTTCACGAGGCGGCCGCCGAGTCGCGGGAGAGACAGGAGGTGAGCAACGCGGATTCGGCGGATGACGCGGATCGGGCGGATGGCCCCGAGCTCGTACCTGCCGACGAGCATTTCAAACTGACCCACCATCGAGCGCCAGCTATTGACCAACCACCGCTTTCGTCGCTCGAGATCCCGCGGGCGCTTCCCGCCTTCACCGGCCCGTCGAAGTCTGCCGTCGTCGACACAATCCTCGGATCGCTGCGGCAATGGTTGCCGATCTCGAACAGGCGAAGTCGGGACTTGAAGCGTGTCGAGGCGTGGGCGCTCTTCCGCTTCACCGGCTTCGGCACCCGCATGATCGCTCGGTTGCTGAAGACGACGGTCGCCGAGATCGATGAAGCGATCCGGTCGGTGCGTGCGCTTCGCGAGAAGGAGCGCGGTGCACGGCTCCCGCTCCCGCTCGAACAGCTTCACCTGGTACGGCGCCGACGGCAACGACCAGGACGTCGGCACGCGCCGCCAGGGATTTCTCGTCCCGTCGCCAGTGGAGGTTCTCGTCGAGGGGCTTGAGTTCATTGTCAAAGGTGTGCTTGACGAGCGTTCGCGCGAGGTGAACCTCGAGCTGCTGCGGGCGAAGGTGAATGTCGCTGCGGCGGAGTTTCAGGAGGCGGCGGCCGCGTCGCGCGAGCGGAACGAGGAGAGCAACGCGAAAGTGGCGGATGGTGCGGATCGTCCGGGTCAGACGGGTCTCTTCTATGTGACATTTCCATTCTGCTTTGAGGGAACCCGCCGTGACGCTTTCGCCGACAACAGCAGACAGCCCCCTTCGCCGTACGAGGTTTCGGAGGGCCGTCGTGGCTGTAGGACCGCCGAGATCAGTAACACTCCGATCCGGCGATGAGTCCCGGAACGGTGCCGCCCGAGCCGCCGAGTTCGCCAAGGGCCGAGTACCCGGTGCCGGAGGCAGGCGTCATGTACGTGCTTCCCACCAGGAACACCTGGTCAAGTCGCATCAGCAGACGCGTGTTCGGGTCGAAGTCGTAGCAGCCCGGCGTGAAGTTGCCGTTGTAGCGCGCCACGCCGGAGACATGCACGTTGTCAATGTACCCGGTCAGGTAATTAGTGGCGCCTGCCGTGAGCAGCGACCGACCCAGTTGCAGTTTCGTCGTACCGGCCGCGGGTTTCCCGTTTGCCGCCGAGACGGACCGGTACGCACCGTTGACAGCGACCCAGATCGAGCCCGTAGCGGCATCGAAGCCGCCGGCCACGTGTACCCAGTTCGAGTTCGGCAATCCGACGAGGCTGTCGATCGACGCCTTGACGGCACCCGTGTTCGAGAAGGTCGTGAAGTTGAGCTTTCCAGTAGGAGTGACTCGCAACTCGTACCCACCGCCTCCCGATGTGTCCTTCCGCTTCGAGACGATAGACTGGCGCGCCAGGGCGTTGAACACGTACACGCGCGCCTCGACCGTGATCGAATCCGCAAAGCTCGAGATCTCGGTGCGGGACGGCACGGATACGAACGTGTTGTTGCCGGGTCCGTAGAAGTAGAGCGCGAGCGGCCCGCCTGCGAATGCGGCAGGCGCGCTGCCGAGCGCGAGAACGAGAGCGACGAGGGAACCGACGATGGCGCGCTTGATGAAGTGCGGCGCGCGTGCAAGTGACTGCGACATGTGAAAAGCCTCCAATAGACTGGTCATGGTCCGTTCGGTGGACCTTCCGGTAGGTGAATGGTCGTGGGCGGCGGTCGTCCCGGCCACAGTGGCTGGACTCCCGGTGCTTGCCGCCCCGTAGCGACTGGTCCGCGTCAGTGCCTGCTCATCCGCTCGCTGAGGGAAAATGCGGGTAAATCCATTGCCAGCAAGATACCGAGTACGAACCCGCCCGTGACGAGCAGCAATGCGTAGGGCAGGGTCTCGGTCGCCAACTCGCGGACGAACTTGACACGCGTGTCGTATTGTGAGTCTTGGGGGCCGGTGGAACGGGGTCGAGCAGGAGCTGGTGACGGCGGTTGGATGGCCGTCGAGCGGGGTACGGTTCCGGGGGCCTTCGTTGTGAACTCGCCCGCCTGTACGGCGGGTCTCGTGCGTCTCCTGGGTCTTACAGGTTGGGCGCCGGTGCGAGAGTAGGTACCGGGCCAGGCCAATTCAACCGTCTGGAGGCCCCCCTCAGAGCACACAAACGGTCGCATCGTCGTTTTGACGAAGCGGGCATTGTACAGCGCAGAATACTGTCGTCAATCTTTTTTCGCGGTGACGCAGCTCACACGGTTGAGGGGTGAACGGGTTCCAGGACTGATTGCTACTCATTACGCGTTTAGCCTTTGCGCCTTTGCGTCGGTCCTTTGCGTCTCTGCGAGAGACGCGTTCTCACGACAGGTTCTCGCAGAGACGCAGAGGATCCGCAAAGGCGCCGAGGAAGAGGGGCGCTTGAATTGCGCTCCTACCATGTACAGCGCAATTCCGGCCGAATTCGTGTCACGAAATTTTTTGTGACACGTTCTGGCAGGAAACGACGCTGTACATGGTAGGAGGGTTTTTCGTCGGGAGGATCAGCCTGGTTGGCGTGCGTCGCAAGGGTCAAACCCCTCAAACCCTTGTAGTCACGATCGGAGCGCCTCGGCGTCCCGGTCTCGTGCGTCACCGGGCTCATCGTCTCGACGAGTTTCCCTCTTGCGCGAAGCGCCTTGGAGTGCGGCGCGCAGCGCCGCTTTGGATGAAGTACCTGATCGCGACACGTGAAGAATCCAAAGCGGCGCTGCGCGCCGCACTCCAAGGCGCTTCGCGCAATGCTCTGGAACGCGAGTTGCCGGTGCAAGGGCGCGATGACTTACTTCAAGGAATATTGGCCGCACGCGCCTGAGCATCGGCTATCTGAAGGTGGAACCTTTATCGTCACGGCCGGCACGTATTGCAAACTTCCCCACTTCCGAAACCCCGAACGCCTTGATGTACTTGAACGAGGGCTTCTGAAAGTCGCGGCCGAGTTTGAATGGCGCCTCGAGGCTTGGGCTGTCTTTTCGAATCATTATCATTTCGTAGGACACACCACAGAAGCCGAGAATCTGTCCAGAATGCTCGGAGTTCTTCACGCGAAGCTTGCCGATTGGGTGAATCGACTCGACGGTACGCCGGGCCGCAGGGTCTGGCACAATTTCTGGGAAACGCGGCTGACGCACGAACGGTCGTATCTGGCTCGATTGAACTACGTGCATCAAAACGCCGTGAAACACGGTCTCGTCGATGTCGCAACTCAGTACCGATGGTGCTCGGCGGCCTGGTTCGAGCAGACGGCCTCGAGGGCGCAGGTCCGGAGCGTCTATCGCTTTCGGACGAATCGGATTCACATGCTGGACGACTTCGACGTTGAAACGGAACGGTAGCCTCTTGCGCGAAGCGCCTTGGAGTGCGGCGCGCAGCGCCGCTTTGGTTTCTTCACTCGTCCATCTTAAAAACTTCATCCAAAGCGGCGCTGCGCGCCGCACTCCAAGGCGCTTCGCGCAAGAGGTAGGGGGCGGGTAGACTCTGGCGCCCACCGTTCTGATGAGAATCCCGCTTTCATATCGTTACGTCACCCGACGCCTGACGCTACTCCTGCTCCTGTTGATGCTCGCGCCCGTCGCGGCGCGGGCGCAGGCCGTTTCGGGCTCTGTCCGAGGTCGCGTGATCGACGAGCGGGGACGTCCGCTCGAGGGCGTGCTCGTTCGCTTCGAGAACATCCGGTCCGGTTTCCGCTACGCCGTGGTAACCGACGCCGACGGCGCCTACCACGTAGATTTCCTTCTGCCCAGCCTTTACAACGTCACCGGTTCAAAGGACGGCTACTCTCCCGGACGTATCGACGGCTTCCAGGCCGAGGTCGCCGCGACGAAAGAAATCATCCCGCCTCCGATCACGCTCGTATCGCTCGCCGGGTCGGCGGCCGCTGGCGCTACCGCCGGCTCGACCGTGCGCGACCAGGTCGTCACGGGCACGACCGAGTTGCAGTTCCACTTGCCGACGGAAACGATCGCCCGGTTGCCACTACGTGGTCTGCGCGGATTCGACGAGCTCGCGCTGCTTGCGCCTGGCGTCGCCCGGGCTCCCGAAACGTCCGGCGTCCGCGGTCCCGGTGTGGGCCCGGGTGTCGGCACGGCCGGCAGCTTCTCGGTGCACGGATCCCGCGCGCGTTCGAACAACTTCACGTGGGACGGCGCCGACAACAACGACCAGGACGTCGGCACGCGCCGGCAGGGATTCCTCGTGCCGTCGCCCGTGGCCACCGAGTCGGTCGCGGCCTTCGAGATCACGACGCTGCTTCCCTCGCCCGTCGGCGGACGAACGACCGGCGGCACGGTCAACGTCGTCACGCGCGCTGGCGAGAATCGCGCGACCGGCGAGGCTTATGTTTTTGCGACGGGCCGGCCGCTATCGGCGCGCGATCCGTTCGATTTCGCCGGTCCGGGTAATCCGGAGCACAACCCGTTCGCGCGGGCGCAGTTCGGCGTGCGCGGCCAGGCGCCGATCGTCCGCGATCGCGTGCATGTATTCGGATCGATCGAGCGGGTGCGGTTGTCTGAAGTTCGCGACGTTCATTTTGCGGTGCCGACGACTCAGGACCGCGCCGATGCCTTTGACATCGCACAGCGTGTCAGTCGGCTCGGGCGCGACCTGCTGTCGAGCGTATTCATTCCGCTGCCGAACAACCCGTCGGGACCGCGCGGCCCGAACTTGACACGCGCGCTCGACGCCTCTGGCTCCGGCTGGATCGGCGCCGCGAAGCTCGACGGGCAATTCGCCCTGTTCGGACGCGATGCGACTGCTGCCGTCCGATACGCCGGAGCGACCGACGGCGCGCATCCCGACAGTAGACGATGCACTTTCGTCTGAGACGGATGCCACGTCGTCAACGAACAATGTTGCCTCCAGCCTGCAGGTTACCCTCGGAGATCGCACGAGTCTCGAAGCGCGTATCTCGTGGGGACGCACGACAGTTGATTTCGCAGAGGTGCCGGGCAGCCCGCTCGTGTTCTCGTCTCCTCAGGGCCGTTCGGGACCGGTCGGCCGCATCCGCTTCGATCCGTATTCGCCGATCGGCGTCGACCCGAGCTCGTTCGCGCAGGATCGGCTTGGTGAGACGACGGCGGCAGCAGGTATGGTCGCGATGAATCGCGGAAACCACGAGTTTCGCTTCGGCGGGGAGTTTCGGTACGTGCGGTTTGCGGGGCGACTGGACCGGGGTTATCGGGCGGAGATCGATTTCACGTCGGGGTATACGTTCGACATTGGCGATCCACCCGCGATGGGAGATGGAGTTGTTTTCGCCGCTGCCGGACTTCCCGCGAACATCTTCCAAACTCTGGCGCTTGAACCGGATTCGCGACTCGACCTCCGGTCTCGTGAGTTGGCGGTCTTCATCGAGCATCGATGGAAGGTAGCTCCAAACCTGCTCATCACAGCAGGCCTGCGATACGACTACGCGTCGCCGCCGCGCTCGCACGACGGAGAGCTCGAGCAGCGACTGTCGCTTACCGAGGCCAATGTTCCAGGTCTCGACGTCAGCGACCCGATTCGCGCGCAGTTCGCCAGCACCTTCCGAGCCTACCTCACGCACCTCGATGGCCGTAAGACAATCTACGATTCCGATGGCGACAACTTTGGCCCTCGGATTGGGCTCGTGTGGGATCCCTCCAGACGAGGCACGTTTGCAGTGCGCGGAGGCTATGGGCTCGTCTACGACGTTCCTCTCGGTACGGTCGTGATGCAATCACGCAACACGTTCCCGGCATACGTCCCTCTCAATTTTGGCGTTCAGGGAATATTTCCCGGCTACGCCCGCAATCCGGCGTTCTTCCCGGGTCCGCTGCTTGTCCCTGGTTCGCTGAACCAACTCAGCGGATCGGCAGAGTCGCTCCCGGAGGTTCTCGGCGGGTTGTTCTTCGTTACCAGGAATGCGCTCTCATTCACGTTGCCAGAGCGATTTCCAGACGCCTCACGCACACGAGTGGAGCGTTGGGGGCGAAACGGTGTTGCCGGCTCGATCGAGGCTCGCTGCACGATATGTCGGCACTGCAGGCCGTGAGCTCACAAGGCTCGCACTGCCTAACGGAGGTCCGGTTACGAGTGCGCGCTACATCCCTTCCCTAGGATTCGAAATTCACCCACTCGTCGAGAAGCGCCCGGATCCTGACCTTGGTCCTTATGAGGAATTCCGCTCCGACGCTTCAAGCTCTTACCACGCGCTAGAGATCGAGGGCGAGACGTCTCCGATCGACGGGCTCGACGTTCGAGCAGCGTGGACCTGGTCGCACGCGATCGACGATGTGTCTGATGTCTTCAAGACCTCCGGCACAAGTCCATTCGCCCAGGACGAGCTAGGGCGACATGGCGGCCCGCGAGCCGAGCGTGCATCGGCTGCGTTCGACGTCCGCCACCGGTTCGTCGGCACGGCCGTCTACTCCCCGGATTGGGGCGAGGGCCCGGCTGGAACGGCTGGTCGTTCGCCGGCGTAGTCGAGCTTTCAACTGGCCAGCCATTCACGGTCGTAACCTCGCTCGACGCGAATCTCGACGGCGTGCTGACCGACCGACCGATCTCGTCCGAGGGTTTCGTGACGTTCGACGCCGGGTCTCGGATCGTCGGCATCGAGCCCGGGGTCGACCCGTTTTCGCTCGTCGAACTGCCGGATCGAGCGGTGCTTTTTAACGGCGGCCTCGGCCGCAACACGTTTCGCGGGCGCGGCATTGCTACCGTCGATTTCGCGGTGTCCAAGTCCTTCGACGTCGGCCGCGGCCGTGTCGAGCTGCGCCTCGAGTGCTTCAACGCGTTGAACCGCGCGCACTACGCGCTGCCCGTCCGAGTGCTCGAGGCGCCGGGTTTCGGCGTGTCGCAGGCATCGTCGCTCCCGGCCCGGCTCTTTCAGGTCGGACTGAGGTTTTCGTTCTAGCTGCTCTTGCGCGAAGCGCCTTGGAGTGCGGCGCGCAGCGCCGCTTTTGATTGACGTAAGATTCAGGCGGCGCCGCGCCGCACTCCAAGGCGCTACGCGCACTGCACCCGAATCGGTTATTTGTTCGGCGTCGTGGACAGCGGTTTCGCCTCGACGCCATTCACCTCGAACCGCCCTCCGAGCCCTGCGAAGCCTATCCCTCCAGTCCGGAAACGCCGATCAGCGTCGACGAAGTTCCCGATCGACACCTCCTGACCCGTCGCTCCCGACCTCAGCCAGGTCCGCACCGTGTTGCCTTCCACCCGGACCCGAACCGAATAACTCTCTCCGACGACGACATCCGGAATGACCGGCAGCGCTGCGCAGATCAACTTCGCAGTATCGAATCGACCGTCGCGCATCTCGCACACCCGAAGCTGATTCGGCCACGGAGCCTTTGGCCCCGCGAGCACGAAAACGTACCCCGTACCGCGCGCCGAGCCCCGCACGACCCAGGCCGCGCCGGGCCCATCGACGAGCTTCAGGTTGAACACGAAATCGAAGTCTTCGTAGTGCACCGACCGCGCGATCCCCACACCGTCGCCCGAGACGACGAGTGTCTGCCGCGATGGCTCGGTTCTCCATCCGGCCGGCGCCTCCCACTGTTCGAGCGCCTCGCTCAGGAAAACGTCGCCAAACGGTCCCGACGTCGGAATGCGCGTCAACTCGGCCGCAAGCACGGTTTCGCTTCCGGGTGCCGCCGTGGAGTCCGCCGCGAACGGCTCGAAGTCGTCGGCCTCGACGCGAATTCGGTGCATGACGTCGGCATCGACCGGAATGGACAACTCGCCGGACGACGGAATTCGGCCCGCCGTGGCGTCGTCGACATAGATAGTGGCGCCCGGTGTGGTTCGCACGCGAACGCGTCCTGGCACGAGCGGCAGTGTCACCGCCACGACTGCGTCCTGACCTGCAACGACTCGCACTCGCTCGCGATGAGCGACGCGCCGCGGCGACTCGACGACGAGCTCGCGCTCCCCGGGCTCGAGCCGAATCCGCACACATCCGTCGCTGGTCCGTTCGATTCGTGAAGGTTGGACTTCCACTCCATCCACGAGGATCCGCGCGTCGGCGCCGAGCCCGGTGCCTCCCAGGACGAGAGTGCCGAAGACAGACGTGAGCCGCGCGTCGACCCGGGCACTGTGGCCTGCCGTCGCCCGCGTTTCCACGATGACGTCACGACAATCTGGCGCCGACGCGACGACGCGGTACCGCCCTGGCGAAACGGGTTCGAACGTGGCGCCGCCGTCCGCAGCGGCGCGCCTCGTTTCGACGCGACGCGATCGACCGCCGATCCGCTCGAGTCGAACGTCTGCTCCGGGCACGCCAGTCAGCACGGTGATCGACGCAGGCTGAAGTGCTACTCGAACCGGAGGAGGCTTGGGTGCCGACGTTGTCTCGCGACCGGACTTGATCTGTGCGCTACTCGAGCTGGGCCACGTTCCGAGGAAAACGACAATCCAGAGCGCCGCAACGGTACTCGTCACGTTGCAGGCGGCTCCGCTGCGAGCCGGAACCCTACGCGTCTGTCCTTCGTCGTGGGAGGAAACCATTGCCGGTACGTTGTTCGACAGGAAGGCGGCTTCGAGTTGAATCGCCCGCCGCGCACCATCACAGCGTCGCGATCTCCTGCCGTTGCCTGATATCGAGACCGAGGATACAGGTGGAACGGATCGGCCGTCCATTCCGACACATTTCCGGCCATCCCCGCTGCCCCGAACGCCGACAGATCGCTAGTCCCTGTCGGATCGCCATCGACGGGCATCGGCGCATCGACGGTCAGGTTGGCGTAGACCCTAGCGGCGTCCCACGCGTCGCCCCACGGATAAAACCGGCCGTCGGGACCGCGAGCCGCGTACTCCCATTCCGCTTCCGTCGGCAACCGGTACCGGATGCCGTCGCGTTCGCTTCGCCAAGCGGCGTAGTCGACGGCGTCGTTCCATGACACGTCCGTCACCGGCAGATTCAAGGTGCCCGCCGCCGGGCGATCTCCGCCCCACGACTCGGGAGCCGGGCGTCCGGTCGCGGCGACGAACTCGGCGTATTCTGAGCGCGTGACTTCGCGCCGCGCGATCGCGAACGCGCCAAGCTCGACGGCGTGCGCCGGAGTCTCGTCTGGATCCGGCGTGATTCCGGCCGCGGCAGCCCGTTCCGGATCGAGGCCTATCGCCGCCGTTCCCCCCGGTACGATTATGAAGTCACGGTCGAATCGTGCGAGCACCGCCGACCTGGGATCCGTCGCAACTACAGGCCCCGCAGATTCGCCGTGTTCAGCGGACCGGATCGCGAACGAGACTCCGGCCCAGGCCGCCAATCCCGCGGCGAGTGTTGCGGACGCCACCAGGACCCGTCGACGACGCAGTCGCCGACGTGCGGGCGACGGTCCGTCGGCGGTCGCCTCGTCCCAGTCGCCGCCGAAGCCCTCGCGGCGGCCGACGGCGCGAGCAAGCGCTCGAGCCGCATCGAGCGCGGTCTGATAGCGGTCGTCCGGGTTCTTCTCGAGCAGGCGGAGGCAGGCGTCGGACAGCTCGCGCGACACGCCCGGCACGCGGCCGGTGAGTTCTGCCGGCGCATCGCGCGTTACCTGCGCGGCAAACGCGAGAAAGTCGCCGTGCTCGAACGGCGGATTGCCGGCGAGCATTTCGTAGAGCACGGTGCCGACGCTGTAGAGGTCGCTGCGGACGTCGAGAGGCTCGGTGCGCAGCTGTTCGGGAGACATGTACTGCGGCGTGCCGGGAACCTGGCCCTCGCGCGTGATCTCGCCACCGCCGTCCTGGGCGTCCTCGAATTTCGCGATGCCGAAGTCGAGGACCTTCACGCGAATTGCGTCGGACTCTCCGAGCAGGAAAATGTTCGGCGGTTTCACGTCGCGGTGAATGACTCCGCGCTCGTGAGCGGCGCCGAGGGCGTCGAGCGTCTGGCAAGCGACGTCGACCGCAATGCCGGGCGCGATCGGTCCGTCGGACGAAAGCCGGTCGCGCAGCGTCCGCCCGTCGAGCAGGGCCATGGCGATGTAGACCGATCCGTCGCCTCCCGCGCCCGAGTCGTGGATCTCGACGATGTTCGGGTGTTCGAGGGCGGCGAGCACGTGAGCTTCGCGCACGAAGCGGTCGCGCATCGTCGGGTTGTAGGCGAGTCCGCCGTGGAGCACCTTCACCGCGACGCGTTTTCCATTGTGAACGTGAGTAGCGGCAAAGACCGCGCCCATGCCGCCAGATCCGAGCACGCGGTCGATGCGGTACTTGTCGCCGACGACGCGGCCGACGAGGTCCGAGGCCGGTGCGTCAGTCGTTGCAAAATCGTCGAACGAAGTCGAGGACGGGTCCGCCGCCAGCGCGGTCCCGAGCTGTCCAATGTCGAACCCGGCGGTGCCCTTCGACGCCGACTGCTCGTAGTTCGCGAGCATGGCGAGGACTTCCTCGGCGATTTCGGCGGATTCGGACCGGGTCCAGACGAAGAGCTCGCGATCGGCGACTGGCAACTCGAGCGCGTCGCCGAATATCTCCTTGACTCGGGCCCACGTGCCGGACTTGGCGCCGTCGGTGGCGTGGCGAACGCCGTCCGTGTCGTTCGGGTCGTCGCCGTGGTCGTCTTGTTCGGCGTTGGTCATCGGTGCGACGTTCTGTTGGCGGGCCCGCTCACGGGCGGGGCCCCTTGCCTTCTCTCGATAGCGTCGTGTAGCACCAGCTCAGGCACGCCTTGTAGTCGCGGGCGACCGTAGACGTCGAGACGCCGAGGTGCTCGGCGACTTCGTGCGTGGTCAATCCGCCAAAAACCTTGAGCTCGAGGATCGACGCGCCTCGGGGGTCCTTGCGTTCGAGGTCGAAGATGGCTTCGGCGAGGTCGCAGGCTTCGTAGCCGTGTGAGTTCGTGAGTCGCGGGTCGATCTCGAAGGTCAGGTCTTCGAACTCGACGCGGTCGAGGCCGGCTCCGCGTTTTGTGCGCCGGCGCTGGCGGGCGTGATCGGCGAGGACGTGCCGCATGACGGTCGAGCAGAGGGCGAAGAAGTCGCGGCGGCTGTGGGTGAACGATGCGTCGTAGGCAACGAGGCGAAGGTAGGTTTCGTTGACGACTGCGGTCGGGGACAGGGTGTGGCCGAGGCGTTCGGCGCGCATGAGGTTCGAGGCGACGCGCCGGAGCTCTTCGTAGGCTATGGCAAAGACCTGCTCGCGAGCGGCGGCGTCGCCTCCCCGGCTGCGTTCGAGGAGGACCGTGATGTCGCTGGGAGTGGCGGGCATGACGATCTAGGTACCGGAATCGAGTCCTGATAATCGCGGCGATAGTAGCAGATTGAGGCGGAGTTTGGTCCTCCGTGTCTCGGTGTCTCTTTGGCTCTGCGTGCGAAGCTCTTAGGACGCTTCGCACACAGAGAGCCACAGAGACGCCGAGACACGGTGGAAGTTCCAATCAAATTTCCGCGACGTCATTGTGTGCGAGAAAAGAAAAGAGCCCGCTGGCCGGATGGCGCAACGGGCTCCCACCTTGCGGCGCGACTCTTGCGGCAGGGCGGCATCGAGACTAGCATCTCGCGCGACCAGCAGTCACCCGCAGGACCCCCATGAGAAGTACCGGACGTCGTCGATCAGCGCGCGTGTGCTTCTGTCGTGATCGCGCTTCTGACGGCCGGTGCAACCGGCGTCTCGGCGAGGTCTCGGTTCCGTGAAGCGAAGACTGAGCGCATGCAGGCGGCTGTCCCTTCGGGGCTTCGGATCGTCGGGTCGGCAGGCGAGACGCCTCCTGTCGTCAACGAGGGAGGTCGCATCCGGTTGTCGGTCGTCGACGAAGCTGGCGTCGAGGTGCCGGTCGAGCGTTGGAGCTCGGACAGTCCCGAGGTCGCCCGGGTGACGGGCCGCGGACTCATGAAGGGGCGGCTGTTCGGGTACGCCACGGTTGCGGCAACGACGTCGCGGGGCGAGATCACCGAATCAGCGATCGTCGTGCGCGTCGCGCCGTCTGCCGGCAACGGTTCGAGGGGAGACACGGAGCCGGACGCGACGGGCGCAGTGTACCTGTCGAGCCCGGACGATCACGTGGTGTGGCGCTCGACCGGGGTTCGCGACCGGCTCTTTGTCGGCCGGAGGCACGTGCCAGGATTTGCCGAAGGCGTCGGGAAGGAAGCCCGGCTGAACTCGCCGTCGGGTTTGAGTTTCGATGCGCGCCAGGGCGGGGGACTGCTGGTCGCCGACGCCGAGAACCACGTCATTCGACTCGTACGGCCCGAGGGCGCGACGTCGACGATCATCGGCGAGCCGATGACGGCGGGACGACTTGACGCCCTGGACGCACCGGCGTCAGAGATCCGACTCGACGGGCCTCGGGGCGTAGTGGTGCTGTCAGGTGACCTGGTCGTCGCCGACACGAACAACCACCAGTTGCTCTACGTCGACCGGTCGCGCGGGCTGGTGTCGCGACTTGCGGGAGTGCCGGGGGAAGCGGGCTTTGTGGAAGGCCCCGGACTCGGCGCGCGCTTCAACCATCCGACCGGGATTGCCGCGTCACCGGACGGCAGGCTGCTTGCGGTCGCGGATCCCGGCAACAACCGGGTGAGGCTCGTGCGACTGATGAGGGCGCCGAACGGGCGCGTCGAGGCCATTGTGTCGACGGCGGGTGTTGCATCCGCCCAGAAGGCGCGTGGCACGGGAGCGCCGTTTCGGCAGCCGGAGTCTGTGGCGTTCGATCCGATTGGCAACCTCTATGTCATCGACGCGGACGGCGCGTCGGTGCTGACAAATCTGGGGCTTGAGACCGAGGCCCGGTCGCTTCTGGCGCAGCCCGGGACGTTTCGGGATGCGCGCATCGGTCGCGGTGAGGGGAGCGCGGGCAGTGGTGCTCGACGCGGCGGCGGTCAATCGCAGGCGAGCGCTGCTGTCGGTGACGGTGGGCGCACCGCGCATCGACGCGCTCTCGCGGACGTCGGACTCGGTTGCGGGAGGCGCGACGGTCGCAGTCGATGGCGCGAACTTCTCGCCCGACGCGGTCGTGACGCTCGGTGACGCGAGGGTCGAGGCGCTCGAGGTCGAAGGCGCCCGCAGGATTAGGTTCGTCGTCCCGCGGCAGGGGTTCAACGGTGTGCGGACGCTTTCGGTGCGGACGCGAGGTGGACTTGCGCAGCGGGAGTTCGACATCACTCCCACCCCGTTTGCTCAACTGCAACCCGGGACGCTCGGCACCATCGGCGGAAGTATCCTTCAATCGTTCGGAGATGGGGGCAGTGCGACCGGTCCCGGCGTGACGTTTCAGGTAGGCGCAATGACGACAGATGCGGGGGGAAGCGTCCTGTGGGGCGACTTTGCGCACGTTCGGCGCGTCGATGCGGCGACTGGCGTTATCACTACCGTAGCTGGCACGGGAGTGAAGGGGTACTCAGGAGATGGAGGACCGGCCGTACTTGCGCAGCTTTCGGGTAGGAGGAGGGGCCACTGACCCCTCCGGTGCGATTTTCATCGCAGACAGTAATGCGCATCGAGTCCGTAGAGTTGATCCCCTCACCGGCACGATCGCGACGGTTGCCGGTACGGGTGAGCCGGGCTTCTCCGGCGATGGAGGACCATCCACCGAAGCGCAACTTAACGTGCCGGCGGCCCTGGCCTTCGACGGAGCTGGCGGGCTGTTGGTCGCGGAACTCGGGAACCACCGGATCCGCCGGATCGATCTTGCGAGCGGGACCATCACGACGATCGCGGGCAATGGGTCCGAAGACGTGCCGGTAGAAGGCCTACTGGCAGTCGAGTCAGGATTCGGCCGTCCCCATTATATTGCCGTCGACACGGAGAATCGGGTCTACGTGGGACTCGGCAGCGCCACGGTGTGGCGAGTTGATGTGCGGACGGGACGTGCGTCCCATTTTGCAGGCACGGGCATACGTGGTCCAGCCGAAGTGGGAATGCCTGCCATCGACGCGGGACTCTCGCTCCTCGGACTCGCAGCGATGCCGGACGGGTCAGTTCTCTTAAGCGATGGTGCTCACGAAACGGTTTGGCAGATCGATGCGGGTCGGGGCGTCCTCGCACGCTACGCTGGAGGTGCGGCGCGATCACACAGCCCAGATGACGGCATTGGTGACGGAGGCGCCGCTCGCCGTGCAACTCTTTCACCTGGCCACGTAGCAGCTGACGCTCTCGGCAACGTGTACATTTACGACTTCTGGGAGGGATTCAGGATCCGACGCGTGGATTCCGAGTCGGGTCGAATAGAGACATCCGCAAAGTACGCGAACTCAGAACTCGTACCAGGCGACCTTCCAACAAGCCGTCCCCTCGACCGTCGGCCCGCGATGGCAGCCGCCGGCGAATTCTACGTGATTTCTGGGCCATACGTCCTGCGGTGGAGTACCGACGATCCTGTGGCTCGCGCCGTTGCAGGGTCGGGTGCCGATACTGACGACGGTGACGGAGGTCCTGCGACCGAGGCCGGGCTTGCCGGTCTGCAAGGGGTCGCCCCCGATCCGCGTGGCGGTTTCTTCATCGCGACTTCTGGCGGCGCCCGTATTCGTCATGTCGACCCGGGTGGGATCATCAGGACCGTTGCCGGCACGGGAGAGAGCGGTAACGACGGGGACGGCGGCGCAGCGACAGAAGCCCACATCCAGTGCGGTGGCGTGGCAGTTGATTCGGCGGGGTTCATCTATTTCACACAACCAGCGGACCTTAACACAGGCGAGCAAACCACGATCCGGCGAGTCGACCCTGGCACGGGTCGAATCGAGGCGTTTGCCGGCTCGGGCGAACTTGATGGACCGCTCGGAGATGGAGGCGATGCGCTCGCCGCGAGTTTCCGTGTCGACCAGATTGCCGTGGAACCCGACGGCGATGTCTATATCGCTGATACCTGGCACCGTCGCATCCGTCGCATTTCTCGAGACACGCGCATCATTACGACAGTTGCCGGAAACGGAGAGGCCGCAACTCCGGATACTGTGCACGATGGAGCAGGTGCAACCTCCGCTTCGATAAGTACCCAACTGGGCTTCGGCTTCGATGGCGACGGACGTCTTGTCATCGTTACCTCAAGTGGAAACAGCGGGACTGATCAAATAATGAGTCGTGTCATCCGAGTCGAGGATGGGCTCCTTCACGTCATCAGTGAACATCTGATAGGCGAGTCACCCGATGGCAGTCCGCTGGCGTCGGCAAGGTTCAGAAGCCCCTTTCTCGTCGGGGTCCTTGGCGACGGATCGCTGGTGATCCATGAAGGCCTGGTCCTGCGTGTTGCTCGCGGACCCTTGCTCTGAAGGTGACTCGTAACGGTTCCTGCTCGGTGCCTCGAAACGGTCTATGGCCAAAGGCATCCGAAAGACGAGCTGCCCGGATCGACACTCACCCCGACTCGACTGCATGCATTGCATGCGCCGAAGTATCTCCGGAGCACTTCATCACGGCCTCGGCTGCAATGTGGAGCGCCAGGAGCGATGCGACTTGCGAGGGTGAGGCTTCGAGTGTCGGTCCACAATGGAATCACGCCGTCCTCAGGCCAGCCACGTCTCAGTGGTAATCCCTGTCCCCGAGTGATGCGTCCGCGCCAACGTCTTCCAGACTGGCCGAGGCGTTCGGCGCGCGTGAGGTTCGAGGCTACGCGCCGGAACTCTTCGTAGGACAAGGCAAAGTCCTGTTCGCGAGCGGCGGCGTCGCCTCCTCGGCTGCGTTCGAGGAGGACCGTGATGTCGCTTGGGGTGGCGGGCATGACGATCTTGCCTATCGGCCTGGAATGCTGGTGGCCGGGGCGATAGTAGCAGATTGGGGCGGAGTTTGAGCTTTGCACATTGCGCGAGCGCCTTGGAGTGCGGCGAGTATCGCCGCTTTGGACGATGCCTACGGTGAGCACTTCATTCGATGACATCAAAGCGGCGATTCACGCCGCACTCCAAGGCGCTTCGCGCAAGAAAAGACGAGAGCCCGTTGGCCGGATGGCGCAACGGGCTCTCGTCTTGGCGGAAGACTCCGCAGGGGCCGAAAGGAGGTTTACTTGTTGAAGCGATAGGTCGTGAACATCGAGTCCATCCGCGCGTCCTGAGCCAGCCGTGAACAGGAACATGCAGGAGTCGGTGGTGTAGTCCATGAAGTTCGTGATCGGGTCGCTGCCAGGAAAGCGCGAACCGGTGCAAGTGTCTCGTCCAGTCGGGCAGCCGGAGGCGGGAGACCTCTCCGCGGGGGTGTCACACACCCGATCGCCGCCTGTCGCCTGACGCGCGCATCCGCCTTGGAACGTGTGGTAAAGACCCATCCAGTGACCGACTTCATGCGTTCCCGTGTCACCCAGGTTGTATGGCGCGGCCGATCCGCCTGGGGCGAGGACAACAGGAGCACAACTCCGTCTTTCGTCGGAGCCGATGCGTAACTACTAGGGAATGTCGCCCAGCCGAGAATTCCGCCTGACGGGTTTGCCGAATAGATATTCAGGTCATCAGCCGTGCCTTGGTGCAGTGCAGCCTTCATACTGCCGTTCCGCTGAAGCCGACTGCCAGGTTCAGCTGAACCAGGTCGTCTGGTGGTTGTATCCACGGCAACGAGGTTGAAGTTCCATGCCCACGGAGCAAGTGCGGCGTTCAGAACGTTTATCTGATCGTTGATCATCGTCGTGGAAATATCGCCATTGGCGATGCCGGTTCCCTTGTTGATGACGTGAAAATAGACATTGACCGTGGCGCCAGTTACGGCGACCTTGTTTGAGGTCGCGACGCGATCCTGGAAATCCGCTTCCATGGCTTCAATCGTTCTGTCATCGAGATTCGAGCCACAGCGCCGGCCGGAATCGATAAATGCTTTCTCGTTCGCAAACTCCGTTCCCTCAACCCACGTGAACGGCATCGAGTCATCGGGATTGAGCTCAACGTCGGTTGCCCAATCGGATCCGGCATTCCGTCCCTTGGGGACATGTGTCCTGCTGCGCCATCGCCGACGAGCTGATTCCGACTGCCGGAGCATTCCGGGCGACCGAGAGGGCGATCGCTGCGTTCGTGGTGATCTTCCGCCAAGAAGTCATCTTTTTTCTCCGTGCTTACGAGGGTGTTTGTCGTGAATCGACGAACTTGACTAATACAAGCGGTGTGCCAGAGTGAAAATACTCGGCGAACGAGCACAACTACCTTCGTAAACTATTGCAAATAGTAGGCTATATGGTACTAATTGATACTCTGGACAATTCGCCCCACATTTTCGACAAGTAGCAAGCAAGTTGACAGTCGGAAAGTGAAGTTGTTGAAAACACAGGTAGTTGATGGCTGTGAAGAGGATTAGGCAACGTCAAGCTGATTGACAGCGCCCGGTTGTGGCCATAGTTGACAACTTGGGGAGTTGTGACCCGTTTCGTTCTTACAAGGGTAGACTCGGTGCCTCCGTGTCTCGGCGTCTCCGTGTGCGAAGCTCATAAGACGCTTCGCACACGGAGACGCCGAGACACGGAGGCGCCGAGAACAGTCCGGTGTACCATCGGCGACGATGGGCACTGGGAAGTCATCAATTCGTGGCGTGTACTTCGTCCTTCAGGGAGCAGGCGTCGCCGTCTGGTGGGCGGTGATGTTCCACCATCCATCGGCGCTGTGGCACTTCCTGCCGTCGAACATGCCGGTCGAAGCACTGACGGCGTTCCTCCCGGCCGACGTGCTGTTCGCCGCCGGGTCGTTCGTTGCTGCGTGGCTCGCGTTTCAATCGCATCCCGGCGAGCGGCTCGCGGCCTGGTTCGTTGCGGGAGCGGCCTTCAACGCGACGTTATGGTGCATCGGGATCTGGTGGCTGACCGGCGAGGCGTTTGCCGGCGTCGTCTGCATGCTCCCGTGCGCCGTCGCGAGCGTCGCGTGCGCGGTGTGGGCGAGTCGGTCGTGACGGCCGGGTTCCGCGTCGCGCGCGAGGCGTCTCCCGCGTGGAACCTCGCCAAGACTTTCGCTCAGATCGTCGTCTTCTGGTCGACGTTCCTTTACGTACTGCCGGCGGGGATGCGGTGGGTCGAAGCTGCTATCGGTGTGGCGCCGGTGACGTTACGTGGACAGTGGGCTGTCGGCGTCGCGCTTTTTCTCGCTTGCAGTGCGCTCGGAATCTGGAGCGCCGTGACGATGGCGTGGCGTGGCGGAGGGACTCCGCTGCCGGTCGACCGCGGCGGATGGTGATCTCGGGGCCGTACCGGTTCATTCGCAATCCGATGGCGCTCGCCGGGCTGGGTCAAGGGATGGCGGTGGCGATTGCGACGGGATCGTGGTTGACGGTTGCGTACGTGCTGGCAGGTGGGTTGATGTGGAACGGGATAGCCAGGCCGCTCGAGGAGGCGGACCTGCGCGAGCGGTTCGGAGTGGAGTTCGAGGCGTATTGTCGCGAGGTTAAGTGCTGGTGGCCGCGGCTGGAGTCCCCGTCCTGTTTGACCCAGAACCCCGAGCGCAGCGAGGGGCGTTTGAGCGCTCGAGCTGGTGGTGGCGGACGCAATCGGATCGGGTGTGCGGTACAACCACTTGGCGGGAGATGCAAAGCCGGCCGCTCACTGCGTTCGCGGTTCCGGGACTTGCGGTCGGGAGAGCGGTCCACGTCGGCCGCGGGCCGACCCGGAAATTCCTGAGCGCAGCGGAGCCGGCCGGCTGCTGAGCGCCTTACGTCGATGGTGGGCCAGATGCAAGCGCATCGGGCGTGCGGTACACCACTGGTCGGGGGAGATGGCGTGGGCCGCTCCAGCTGCGTTCGCGGTTCTGGCACTGCGACCGCGGAGCCGGAGCAGCCGATCACCGCAGCCGCGCGACCAGCGCGATCAGTCCAACAACCGCGCCCCACACCGCAAACCCCACAGCAATCGCCGCCGGAAACGCCCACCTCGCCCTCAGCGCCAGCCAGCACGCCGCGACGAACGCCATCGTCGCCAGCAGCCCCACCAGCATCGACTTCACGAACTCAGCCGTCTGCCCGTGATCCCCTCCCGTCGCCGAAAACACGATCCACGCCGCCAGCGGGATCGCGAGCGGCATTACCGACAGGATCGCCGCCGCGGCCCGCGACCGCTCCTGTATGACCGCCACCAGGATTATCACGACGACCGAGATGACGACCGGCACGACCTTCTGCGCCGTCACGCCGGTCGCCGCCCCGCCCGCGATGGCCCGCAATGGCGAGGGAGAAACAAACCGGGAAGAAAAAAACCAGAAAGGGGGAAAAACCGGAAAAAAAAAAAAAAAAAAAAAAAGAAACCGAACAAAGGCGGGGGGCACCACCGGGGCCAAGGCACCACCGGGGCCCAACCGGCCCCCGGGGCACGGCAAAAACAAGGGCCAGCAAACCAAAGAGGAATATCACTATCAGGAAGGGGAGAAAACCGGGGGGGGGTGTGGCGCAGGGGGGGTTTTTAAACGGCCGGGAATCTGGGGGGGGGGGGTTTATGGGGGCCCCCCCGGGGGGGGGCTTTCCCGCGGGGGGGCCGGGGGGCGGAAGTTTCTATGGGGGGGTGCGCGATACGACGATCAGCGCGAGATCGCCGCGGTGGAGAAGAGACGTCGTCCTTTCCGAAACATTGAGGACCTCGGATTCGAGTAGTGGCGCGATGAGGCGTGTGCACCTAGGGTGGCATGGAAGGAAGCAGGGAGAAAGAGGGCTTCGCGTACGGAGAGCACAGAGCAACAGAGAGCACGGAGCCGGGATTCACGATGCTCTACACAGGCGGCGCTATACTCGCCGGGCTGTGGCCAACAATCGCAATCCCCTGCCCATTGACGATGTCCTCGAGAGGATCGTCGAAGAGCTCGGCACGTCCCGGAACCTCGTGATCGAAGCACCGCCGGGCGCGGGCAAGACCACGCGCGTTCCTCCACGGCTGCTCGAACTCGTCGACGGCGGCCGCGAAGTCTGGGTGCTAGAGCCGCGCCGGATCGCCGCCCGCGCGGCCGCGCGCCGCGTCGCCGCGGAGATGGGCGAACGCCTCGGCGAAACCGTCGGTTACACGGTCCGGTTCGACGACGTGTCGGGCCCGCGAACGCGACTTAGATTCGTAACCGAAGGCATTCTCGCGCGCCGGATCCTCTCGGACCGGGGGCTCGACCGCATCGGCGCCGTCGTCTTCGACGAGTTTCACGAGCGCCACATCCACGCCGATGTTGGACTGGCGCTCGCGCGGCGCCTGCAGGTCGACGCGCGGCCGGATCTCAGGATCCTCGCGATGTCTGCGACGCTAGAGGCGGCGCCAGTCGCCGCGTTTCTCGGCGATTGTCCGACCGTTCGATCGGAGGGGCGCCTGTTCGACGTCGCGATCGAATACGACGCGCGTCCCGACGAGCGGCCGCTCGCCGATCGCGTCGCGGGGGCAGTCGCGAGGATCGCAAACGAACGACTCGACGGCGACGTCCTCGTGTTTCTGCCCGGCGCCGCCGAGATCCGTCGCGCACTCGAAACCTGTGCACCAATCGCAAAGCGAGCCGGCGCCGAACTGCTGCCGCTTCACGGCGATTTGCCGGCGTCCGAGCAGGACAGGGCCGTTGCGCCGGCGTCGCAGCCTCGCATCATCCTCTCGACGAACGTCGCCGAGTCGTCGATCACGATCGAGGGCGTCGTCGCCGTCGTTGACTCGGGGCTCGCGCGCATTCCGGCGCATTCGCCGTGGACCGGCCTGCCGACGATCGAGACGGAGCGCGTGAGCCGCGCGTCGGCCGCCCAACGCGCCGGGCGAGCCGGCCGAGTGAGACCGGGCCTGTGCCTGAGGCTCTACACGTCCCAGGACTTCGGCGCGCGGCCGGAACACTCCACGGCGGAGATCCTCCGTCTCGATCTCGCCGAAACGGCGCTTCTCGTGCACGGCGCCGGAGTTGCGAAGCTCTCGGATTTCGCCTGGTTTTCACCGCCGGCGAGCTCCGCGATCGAGGCCGCCGATTCGCTGCTCGAGCGACTTGGCGCGATCGACGCCGACGGTCAAGTCACGAACGACGGTCGCTTGATGCTCAAACTTCCGGTGCACCCGCGACTTGGCAGGCTCATCCTCGAGTCCGCGCGACGGGGCTTTCCGCGCCTCGGATGCCGCGCAGCCGCCGTGCTCTCGGAGCGCGACCCACGAACACGCACGACGTTCGAGAGTGCGGCCGGCAGTCGCCGGCGTCGTCGGGACCTTCGGACGTGCTGGCGATCGTTGACCTCATCGGCGATCGGGAAGGTGACGGCCGAGTCGATCCCCTGCTCGATCGTGGCGCCGTGGCATCGATCGTACGGACGGCGTCGCAACTCGAGAGGGCTCTCGGCAAGAACGTCCCGGGTGCAGAGTCACGCAAGTCGTCCACCACCCACGACGCGGTGGAGCGGACGCTCGGAATCGCGCTGCTTGCGGCATTTCCGGATCGGGTTGCCCGACGGCTGACCCCGGTTAAATTCGGGCCCGAAGACCATATCCCGCTGGCCCTTGCCGGCGGCGCATCGGCCGAGCTTCATCCGACGAGCGTCGTACGGTCGGCGGAATACCTGGTCGCGGTCGATGCCGAAACCCGGCGCGTCGCGCGTGGAGGGTGGACGCCGCGACACGCCGGAGCTCCCGTCGTGCGCACGGCAAGCCGTATCGAGAGCGACTGGCTCATCGAGCTGTTCGCGGACCGAGTCGTGGATGCGACCGAGTGGGTCTGGGACAAGTTCGGGGGCCGGGCGCTCGTCGTGCGTCGCCTCGCCTACGACGGTCTCGTCATCGACGAGTCGCATGCGCCGGCGACGCCGGGTCCCGAGGTCGCGAGCCTTCTACACAAAGCGGCGCTTTTGGAAAACGTCATCACCGAGAATCGCCCGATCTCACAGCTTCTCGATCGAATTCGGTTCGTCGTCGACGCTGCTCCCGAGACCGGGCTGTCGCCTGTGACGGACGATGTCGTCGAGAATTGCCTGTCCGAGGTCTGCGAGGCGCTTACGTCGCTCGCGCAGTTGCGGGCCGTGATGCCGGCCGCGCTCGCCGCGGCGATCACGCGATATGCGGGCCCGAATTCGGGGCGTGCACTTGCGCGATTCGCTCCAGAGAAGGTGCGGCTCGCGCGGGGACGAGAGGTGAAGGTGCACTACGCCGACGGCGCTCCGCCGTGGATTGCATCTCGGCTGCAGGATTTTTTCGGGATGAAGACGACGCCGGCGATCGCGGACGGGCGGCGGCCGCTCGTGGTGCATTTGCTGGCGCCGAACCAGAGGGCGGTGCAGGTGACGTCGGACCTGGCAGGGTTCTGGGAGAGGCACTATCCGGCGCTGCGGAAGGAGCTCGGGCGGCGGTATCCGAAGCACGCGTGGCCGGAGGATCCGGTGGGAGGGAAGGAGCCCGCGAGGCCGGGGCAGAGGCGGAACTCACGTCCTTCGAAATGACGTTCTGACCATTGCGCCTTTGCGCCTTGCGCGAGATTTCACGCAAAGGCGCAAAGGCGCAAAGTTATGAAGCCCCGCCTCACCCCAGCCGCTATGGAATCCTCGCGATCGCCACTTCCTCCGGCGCCGCCCGCTCGCACGGCGACCCGGCCTCATACCGGAACGCGATCATCGCATCGCGCACCGACACTACGCTCAGGCTCACGGTCCTCGCCTCGGCCGCGTGAACGCACACCGACAGCGCGCCCCTCTCCGGCTCGTGACTCCGGTGAAAACCCTCGAGCAGCGCGAGATTCGGCCGCCGCGCTGTCCGCAGCAGCCCCTCCAGTTGCTCGCGACGAGCTTCGCGTGCCGCGCCCTCGTCTCCGCCCGACGATACGATCGGCGGTTGCACCGCACCGTCGAACTCGAGGCTGCGCCCTGTCCAACGGACCTGCGTCGGCGTGCGGTGCGGAGTGCAGACGACGAGCACGAACGGTCGAAAGACCGTAAGATCGCGATCGAGTATCCGCCGCCGCGCGTCCTGTGCATCCTCCGAGTCCGCGAGGTCAGCAAGCAGGAGACCGCGGCTCGTCCATCCTTCCGGCGGCTCGGGCGTCTCGTCTCCATAGGCATTAAGCAGGCATAGCGTCACGCCTAGCTCGTTGACCGAGATCCACGTGCCACCGAAATCGCCGTCCGCCGGCGCGACGTACCGCAGTCCCCTGAGCTCACGCACTTCCGGGCCGGTCGCTGGCAACCGCGTGACACGTTCGTCGCGGTTGCACAGAAAGTCGTAGCCGTCGGGCCGGCGTACCCATGTCACAGTGCACATCAGTCCTGACTCCCGCAGTTGCTGCCGGCTATTGCGTCGCTGTTACCACGCAATTCCGTAGTCCTCGCCATGGTGGCTCGATCCGCCCCACATCGTTCCGTGCTTGCGGTCGAACAGGATCGCGTTGATCGGGCCCGATGTGATCGGCTCGAACGTCAAGTCGTAACCCATCGAGCGCAGCTCCTTGCGAATCCAAGGTGGCGTCGATTCGGCGACCAGCATTCGCCCTGGGCGCGACTCGTGATTGCCGAACGACGCGCGCATCTGGAAGCTGTTCAGGTTTGCGGCCTCGCAGGCTTCCTGAACGGTCATTCCGAATTCGACCACGTTGAGGAAGAACTGCAGCAGGTTCTGGTCCTGCGAATCACCGCCCTGCACGCCGAACGCCATGAACGGCACGCCGTCGCGGAGCGCAATCGTCGGCGTCAGCGTCGCGCGCGGCCGCTTGCCGGGCTCGATGACGTTGAAGGGATTCTCGGCTGCATCCAGCACGAAACTCTGTGCGCGCTGGCTGACGCCGATGCCGGTGTTGCCGGCGATCACGGCTGGAATCCAGCCGCCGCTCGGAGTTACCGATACGACCCAGCCCTCGGCATCAGCGGTCTCCACCGTCGTCGTTCCAGCGTAGAAGCTTCGATCCTGGTCCGTATTGTCGATCGGTGCGATGCGTGAGGCGTTCGCCGTGCGCCATTTCTCGAGGACTTCTCGGTGGGGATTCGTCCCGCCCTGGAACGGATACGGATCGCCGGGACGGATGTCGGGGTCGTTGCGGTCGGGCTTGATGAGCCTGGCGCGCTCGCGGGCGTAGTCCTTCGAGAGCAGCCCTCGGATCGGCTCATCGGGCGGAAACGCCGGGTCGCCGTAATAGAAGTCGCGATCCGCGAACGCGAGGTTCATCGCCTGATAAACCGTGTGCAGGTAGCGGGCGCTGTTGTAGCCCATGGCCTTCAGGTCGAGCGGCTCCAGAATGTTGAGAGCCTGCAGCATCGCCGGGCTCTGGACCCACGTCGTGAGCTTGTAGACCTCGATGCCCTTGTAGGTCGTCATTACGGGCTCTTCGATCTTCACCGACCACTTCGCGAGGTCGTCGCGCGTGACGAGCCCGCCCTGTGCTGCGAGCCCTTCGACGAACGCCGCGCCGATGTCGCCCCGATAGAAGCGGTCGTAGGCGGCCATGATGGCGTCGCGGCGCGACTTGCCCGCCGCGAGGGCCTGGCGTTCGGCATCCACGAGCTTGCGGAGCGTTGCGGCGAGCTCTGGCTGACGGAACATTTCGCCGGCGTGCGGCGCCTCGCGAGCCTCTCCGAGGTGCGGCAGCATCACGCGCTTCGAGTCGGGCCATTCCTTCAGGCGTTTTTTTTCACGCTCAATGGCGTTGGCAGTCTGGGCGTCGATTGGATATCCGTCGGCCAGCTCGATGGACGGCGCGAGTACTTCGGCCAGTGAGAGCTTGCCGTATTCGGCGAGCATGACGATCAGTCCCCCGGGCGTTCCGGGCGTGACCGCGGCGAGCGGGCCGAACTCGGGCGGGTACTTCATTCCCTTTGACTTGTAGAAGTCGGCCGTGGCGCCGGTCGGCGCGACGCCGAGGGCGTTGATGCCGATGACCTTCTTCGTTCGCGGATCGTAGATGAGCGCCTGCGTCTCGCCTCCCCAGCTCAGCACGTCCCACATGGTCGACGTCGTGCCGATCATCGCGCACGCGGCATCCACGGCGTTGCCGCCCTTCTGGAACATCATCGCGCCGGAGGTCGCTGCGAGCGGCTTGCCGGTGATGGCCATCCACTTTCGTCCGTGCAGCGGCGGCTTGGCTGTTTTCTGGGCGCGCCCCGGAACGGCGGCAAAGGACAAGAGGACGGCAGCGACGAGCAGGCTGCCGACGGCAGATGATCGACGGGACATTAATGCGCTCCAGGGTTGGGGTGTACGGGGGTGTCGGGATGCTATCCCGCTGAGGAGACTCAAACAAGCTGCTGATCGGAAAAGAGTAGACAGGATTACAGGATTATCAGGATTCAGTGAGACCGGGCTCTTCATATCCTTTCCTGAATCCTGTCAATCCACGAAATCCTGTAATCCTGTCAACTCTCCTCTTTGAATGTGGCGTGCTCTGACAGGCTATGGCGCGCTCTGATGTCCCGTGGCCGGGCAGGCATTTGTTACTGAATGTTGCCAAAGGCAATCATCCGTGTTGTCCGCATATGTCGATCGTGGTAACCTGCGGCCGATTCGGGCCCCCGAGTCGTCAACCGATTCAACCGTTCGAGGTGGAGGCTGCCGCGTGGCGCATACCGTCTGGTCGAAAGACACAAGCTCGGGCCACCACATTGAGATCACGTGGAGTGGTGCCCAGACGGCCACGCCAACGGGCGCGCTGGACGGCTCGACGAAGAAGCGCACGCGTTATTTCTTCGACGTCATGGTTGACGAATATTATTTCGGAAACCGGTTTCTGACGTCGGCGGATGCCGAGGGCGTCACAGACACGCGGGGAACCCCGATCCTCGCCAGAAGCGACCTGCTGGTTAAGTTGTGCGCGGACCGCATTGCGACGGCGCTCGAGGCCGGCAACCTGGATTCCCTGCCGAACGACCTCGGATACATCGACCTCGAGGCGCTCGTTGCCTCGGACCGAGACGAGCTCGACGCTTAACGAGGCCGCACCCGGAACGGCAAACGCGCCCGATCGCTTCTGGCGATCGCGGCGCGTTCATCGTTCCGGGGCTGTCCGATTGACTACTCTACCGTGATCTGGCGCGGCTTGGCCTCTTCAGCCTTCGGCAGCGTGACGCGAAGGATGCCGTCCTTGTAGGACGCCTTCAAGCCCTCGCGATTGATGTTCGGCGGCACAGTGAAGCTGCGCGCGAACTGGCCGTAGGAGCGCTCGATTCGGTGGTAGCCCTCGCGCTTGTCCTCGAACTCGAGCTTGCGCTCGCCGCGAATCGTCAGCGTGCGGTCGTCGAGGTTCACCTGGACGTCGTCTCGGTTCACTTCGGGAAGCTCGACCTTGATGACGATATCGCTATCGTTCTCGAAGATGTCGACGGACGGCTGCCAAGCGCTCGTCGTGGATTCGCCTCCGGTGATGTATCCGCCGCCGAAGAGCCGATCCAGCGATCGCTGCAGATCCATCACTTCAGGAAACGGGGACAGGCCTCGACGCGCCGGCTTCTCAGCCATTGCCCTTGAAAGTCCGGTCATTGTTGAACCCTCCTTTTGAGCTCGTTCTTGTCGCATAGTGCGACGATGTCTTTATATTTTCTGAGTCTCAGTGTGTCAAGTAATTTTTGCGGGAGGTGGCAGAATCGCGCCCCGTTTGGCCCAGAACCCGGAGCGCAGCGACGGGCCGACGACAGGCACAACTCGTGAGAGGGTCACGGAGCGGGTGGGCCTCGACTCCGATCTTTTCCAGTCGGCCCGTCGCTGCGCTCCGGGTTCTGGGTCAAACGGGGCGCAGGCGCACGGGTCGTGAAAACGGAACGCATCGACGCGGGTCAACGATGGATCGTTTTCACGACCTGGTGTTCTGGACAGCACCGGCTGGTCACTGCATCATTCTCGGCGCATGAAGATCTCAACATTTCCTCGCACGTTGTCCAGCACCGCCATCATCGCCAGCCTGATGTTTCTCGTTTCGCCGGCGCTGCCGGTCGTCGCAGGTCCACCCGATCCACTGACGAACGTCTCGAACGCCACTGGAATGTCATCCGAGCCCGCCGCCATCGCCGACGCGTCCGGTGCCATCCACGTAGCGTGGGCCGACAATCCCGGCTCTGACGACACGACGCGGCAGCAGGTCTTCTACGCCCGCTCGGCCGACGGCGGTTCGACCTTCGACTCCGCGACGCGCATCTCGGTCGGAGTCGACAATGACGTCCGTCCCCGCGAGATCCGCATCGCCGTCGCCCCATCCGGAGTTGTCGTCGTCGCGTGGTGGGCCGTCGTCGACGAGGGCGCCGATCGCGATTTCCTGACGGCCTTCGTGGCGCGGTCCACCAACGGCGGCGCCACCTTTACACCCGCCGTCGCCACGTCGCTGCGATTCAGGGACCGCATCACGGCTCCGAAGGAAGGCTACTCGAACACGACGAGCCTCGCCGTGGCGCTCGGCGACGGCGGCGAGACATTCCTGCTCGCGACCGTCCAGGACTACTTCCACGGTTTCAACGTCTACTTTGCGCGCTCGTCCGACGGCCTCGCGTTCTCGGATCCTGAGCGAGTCTCCGACTACACTCTCACGATTCCGCGCGCCGGATCCTGCGGCCTCGCAGTGCTTCCGTCTGGCGAGATCGTCGGGTTCTGGTCCGAAGCGCTTGGCGACTTCGTCGACGAAGTGAAAACCATCTACCGCGTCTCGTCGACCGACGGTGGCCGCTCTTTCGGCAATCCAGTCCGTGTCGCCAAGGCTCAGGGCGTCGTCGGCTCGGTCCTCTCGATGGACACCGGTCTCGCGATGCTCGCGCAGACCCAGCGCGGACCTCGATCGAAGGGCGTCATCAAGTTCTTTCGCTCGAGCGACGACGGCTCGAGCTTTCCGGCGCGCGCGAAGGTCGGTTCGTCTCCGGCTTACGTGCACGCGCACCAGAACAGTGTCGCGGCCAACGCAGCAGGGGTCGTTGCGATCGCCTGGCCCGCGAACTCGTCGAAGCCGGGACCGGCCGAAGGCATCTACGTCACCGTCTCGCGCGATGGTGGCCGGACCTTTGATACCGCGCAACTCGTGGTCGCCGGACTCTTCATCGATCCGCCGGCGGTCACGGTCGGTCCGGACGGCTCCGTCGGTGTCGTCTACGCATCGTCGGTCACGACCTTGACGGCGCAGGAAGTTCTCTTCCGCCGAGTCGAGTAACCGACGGCGAGAAACCCTCAAAAATCCCCGAAAAACCCTGCATTTTCCGTTGGCTCCCGTGATGACGTGTGGTAGAGTCGCGCGCGTTTGAACAAAGATTTTCGGTGTCCCAGGGCACCAAGGAGGAGTGAAGAACGTGGCACAGGTGAAAACCGAGAAGGCGATGACGAAGTCCCAGATCGCGGCACACTTCGCTGAGAAGTTCTCTATCTCGCGCCGTCAGGCAGTGGAGATCTTCGACGAGATTGCGAACCTCGCGTATGCCGAGACAAAGAAGAAGGGCGAGTTCACGGTTCCCGGAATCGGAAAGCTCGTCAAGCAGGCCCGCAAGGCCCGCACCGGCCGCAACCCCGCCACTGGCGAGGCGATCAAGATTCCGGCCAAGACCGTGATCAAGTTCCGTGTGGCAAAGGCTGCGAAGGATTCGATCCTTCCCGTCAAGAAGAAGTAGTACGTCGCACGACAGGTACCGGCGGGTGAGCGCGATCGAAAGGTCGTCTCACCCGCCTTACTTTTTGACGGCAAGTCCGGCTGCAGACTCAACCAGGTAGACGAGCTCGTCGATCTCGAACGGCTTCGACAGCGTGAAGTCGCCGATCTGCTCGATCGGAACGTCGCCAAGCGACGAAAGATCGGCGCCGGTCATGAGGACCGTGCGGATCTCGGGCCAGCGATTGCGGGCTTCCAGGGCAAGGTCGATACCGCTCATGTCCGGCATCGACAGGTCGGTGACGAGCACGGTCGCGGGCTGTACACCGAGCATCTCGAGCGCCGCCAGACCTCCGGTCGCGCATCGCACCGCGTGGCCGCGGTCCCTCAGCGCCTCGGCGACCATCTCGGCGACCGACGCGTCATCGTCGACGACGACCACGTCTGCCAGGTGCGCGGGTGGTCCGATGGCGTGGACGGTTCGAGCCATCTCATCGGCCACCGACCGCGTAGAAATCGCAGGCAGTGCAATCGAGAACCTGGTCCCGCGACCGAGCTCGGTGTCGAGCTCGATGCGACCGTCGTGCCTCGAGACGATTCCGTAGCTGACCGGCAGCCCGAGTCCGGTTCCCTTCACGCCCTTCGTCGTGAAGAACGGCTCGAACACGCGGCGCTGCACCTCGTCGGACATGCCGCTCCCGGTGTCGGCGACCTCGACGATCACGAACACGCCTTCGCGTCGCATCACAATCGACAAGTCGCCACCTTTCGGCATCGCGTCGAGCGCGTTGAATATGAGGTTGACGAAGACCTCCCGCAATTCCGAATCATTGCCGCGGACCGAGTAGTCGCCATCGTGGGCATCGAAGCGAACGTGGTACCGGACGCCGTGTGCATTCGAATCGCTTCGCCAGCGGGTCGACGTCATCTCGAGCGTATCTGCCACCAGCATGCGCAGGTCGATGGGATCGAACGATTCGTGCAGCCGTCGCCGTGCAAAGTTCTGGATGCGGCGAACGGTGCTCGCGGCCTCGTGCGACACCTGTTCGATGATGTCGAGGTCGCGTACCAGCAGCGGTTCCGTCAGGCGTCGCTTGAGCAGCTGCGTGCGGCCGAGGATGACCGACAGGGCGTTGTTGAAGTTGTGCGCCACACCGGACGACAGCTGGCCGAGCGCGCGCAGCTTGTCGGCTTCGGCAGCTCGTTCGGCCGCGCGGCGATGGCCGGTGATGTCGCGACCGATCATGAGCACGCCCGCGAGCGCCGCATCGTCGAATACGGGTGTGAGGGTCACGAGAATCCAGGTCTCCGATCCATCCGACGTGGTGACTGCCGTCTCCGAAGAACCGCGGTTCACCTGCGAGCGCCCGATTGAGCTCCGCCTCGCCGGTCCCCTGAACTTCGGGTGCGAGGATGTCCACGAATCGCGGCGCTCCAGCGTCGACGCCGCCGAGTCCCGCGGCATCGATGAGCGCCTGATTGAGCCAAACGATCGAACCGTCGCCATCGATCATCGCGATCTGGTCGGTTGCGCTCGAAACGAGCTGCGAGAGAATGACGGACTGTCGGCGGGCATCGGCCTCGGCGCGACGAATGTCCGAGACGTCGCGCAACACGGCGACCGCGCCCTTCGAATCGGCGATCGGATCGACAGTGAGCTGGACGAGGCGGCCGATGTTCTCGGGGACGAACTGCATGTGGAGCCGGGTGGCGCCTTCGATCGAACGATGAATCGGACACTCGCCACCGCCTGGAGGCGCGATGAGCTCGCAGCAGTCCTTCCCGAGCAGGTCCTTCCGCCGCATGCGCAGCATGTCGGCGACTGCGGCGTTCGCTCCGTAGACGCGCATGTTCGTGTCGACGAGCAGCACGCCGTCCGACATCGCGTCGAACGTGAGCTCCCATTCCCGCTTCGCCTGCGACACCTGCTTGAAGAGCTCGGCCTGCACGAACGCCGTTCCCATCTGCTCGGCGACGGTCTTGATGAACGCGAGTTCGTCGACGCTCCAGCGCCGCTCCTCCGAGCTGCAGACGAGCAGCACCGCATGCCAGTCTCCGAGCTGTACCACCGGCTGGTAGACGAGCGCTCGCGTGTTGTATCGCTCGTACGAACACCGCGCCGCTTCGAGGATCGGTTCGGCGAAGACGTCCGACGCCGCAACGGCCTCGCCGCGCCACAATCGCTCAGACAGCTCGGGCATTGCCGACAACGGAAAGACTCCGGTGAACACGTCGGACTTGTCGATCGAATAAGCGTGGACGAATCGCGCCACTTTCTCGTTCCAGTCGACCAGAGCGACGTAGGCGCGGTCGACGTGGAGCGCCGTGGCAAGTCCCTCGCACGGAATCTGCAGGATCTCGTCGAGATCCGTCGTGCGGTGCATTGCACTGATGATCGAGTTGATCAGCGCCTCGCGTCCCGCCTGATCTCGCATGCGCTCGTGCAGCTGCGCGCTCTTGACCGCGACGGCCGCCTGCTCGGCAAAACTCGTCAGGATCCTCTCGTCCGACGCCGAGAACGTCCCCGCGTCGGGACTCTCTACGTTGATGACGCCTATGACGACGCCGTCGATCAACAGCGGCACGACGAGCTCGGCCCGCGTCGTCGGAATCGCGACGCAGTAGTCCGCGTCGAGCGAGACATCGGAGACGTTTGCGAGCAAGCCCGTTCGGCAGACCCTCGCGATGATCCCGGGGCCCGTCACGCGATCCACACGTCCGGCCTCCTCCTGGTCGAAACCCCGCCAGGCTCGGAGCTCGAGGAGGTCAGATTCCGGTACGCGCAGGTGCACCGTCGAGATCGGGTGCCCAAAGTGCTCGTCGATCGCGTCGAGGATCTTCTCGAGCAGTCGGTCGAGGTCCGTCGAGTCGACGAGCAAGGTCGCCGCTTTGTAGAGCGCCTCGGCCTCGCGTGCGGTCTCGCGCAGCCGCGCCTGCAGGCGAGCGCTCGCGATGGCGGCGGCTGCCTGGTCGGCGAGCACTTCGAGTTGCTCGATGTCGAACAAGGTCGGGCGCTTTCGATCCTCGGGGTCATCGACGACGAGCGCGCCGAGCCGCTGATCGCCGGCCTCGACCGGTACGACGAGCGAGTCCGACTCGTGCCATTCGTCCTCGGTCCGCTCGCCGATCTCGAGCCGGAAGAAATATGGGCGCTCGGAGAGCCCTCCCTCGATCCGATGATCGAAGAAAAACGAGCGGCTGATCCGGAATCGCTCGTCGCGCCAATCGTCGCGACGCTCGACGCGCTCCGCGATCTCGACTACCGACGCAAACTCGCTCTCGGAGAGCCCCGCGGCTGCCACCGGGCGCACGCTCTGTCCGCCGCCCTCGTCAACCAGATTAAGGATCACGCGCTGCCAGCCGAGCAGGTCGCGCGCGATCGAGCAGATGCGGTCCAGGATGGTCTCGAGATCCGATTCCGCCCGGACCTCCTGGGTGAACCGCAGCAGCGAGATGAGTCGGTCCGAAAGCTCGCGACCCCGGTCGCTCACGGCAGGTCGATCAGACGATGCGGCGTCGGCGACCGGCGCCGAGACGGACGAGTCCTTTCCCCTCTCATTGTTCGCTCTGTCAGCGAAATCGGACATTCTTTACAGGACAAATACGACGGAGTGTTGGCCGGGGGCCCCGTTCACACAACCACGCGTCGGGGCCCGATCAGTATAGGCTTGAAGTACCCTCGTGTAAACGAGGCAAAACTCCCCACTTATGGCGACGTCGGCTCGTCGTCGTCGTAGGCGCTCGACCGGCCAAGAGTTCGGGGAGCTTCGTTTTCGATCGGATCGCTTTCGTCGATCGCAGTTTTAGATGAAGGGCCAAGCGTATGAGGCGCGTCAAGCTCGGCAATCTCGGGGTCTGACGACGCGACACTTGGACTGGAGGGCACTCCGGTCGGTGGTGCGGTCGGCGCATTCACGACTACGGATTCGGGCGGGCTCGACGGCACCTGATCAGGCCGCAGCTGAGCGCGATACTGCGAAAGGAGGTCGTCGACTGCGGCCTGCTTTTCACGGGCCCGCATCTCGGCGTCGGCCTCGCGTGCGCGAATCTCGGCTTCGCTGACCACGGGGATCTTCGATCGCATGCGATCCATCACGTGCGCCGGGTCGTCCTCGGTGAACGGCATGTCGAGTCCGGCAATCGACTCGGCCATCGACGCAAGTCGGTCCATGTCGCGAAGCCGGTCCATGTCGCGGCGAGTCGGCCGGTTCGGGAGTGGCGGCGTTGACGTGAGCTTAGGAATCGTCGGGGGCGGCGGCGATGCCGGAGTCGACGGCGACTGAGGCACGGCGGACGACTGACTCCTCACGGGGGGAGTCGTCACTGGCTTCGGCTCGGCCACCGGCGCCGCTGCCAGCACCGGCGCTGTCTCGATGCCGACCGACGGCAGCATTGCGACTATGACGAAGGCGTTGCCGTCGGGATCCTGGCAGCTCAGCGTGGCGATTCCGTCGCGCTTCGATTCCGATAGCACAACGGCGCCCCCCGCGATCGCTGCCGCCCGTACGGCGGAGGGGTCGGCTCCGTTCGGTACCCGGAATCCGAATACGGCGCCTCCGTCTTCGGACGCTTCTCCGAGGCTGGGTTTGATGGCCAGCGTGACGCCTGAGCCGGCGAGCACGACGCCCGGGCCGGTCGTGCGCGCGAGACCGACGAGACGTTCATAGAAGGTAGCGAGTCGCTCCGGAGCATCGCTCCGCAGTTCGATGTAGACACCGTCGGTCGCAATCATGGCCGAACTCCTTTCTCTGCACGAGGCTAGCGGCTTTTCCTCATCCGGACAAGCCGCCCATCCTTGCCGCCCTCGAATTGCCGGTGCTATAGATGTCGTTCACTTTTCGCCACAAGGAGCGATATGTCAGACCTGATCGGCAGGATCATGAAGGAAGTGAAAGTCGAGCGCGACGCCGCCGAGCAGGGCGCTGGAGCGATCTTCAGCGTCATCAAGGAGCGCGTTGGGTTGCGCACATTCCAGATGCTGCGCGTCCCGTTCCCCGATGCCGAGGTCTGGATCGACCGGCACAGCGGTATCGAGGGCTACGGCGCTGGCGACTACTTTTCGAAGGACCACGAGTTGTCCGGGCCGGCTGTGGACATGATCGAGCGCGCGACGTCCTCGGGCGTTCCTCTCGATGCGGCACAGCGAATGTTCACGATCATCTACGACGCCATTCAGAACGAAGCCATCGAACCGGTCGCGGCGAAGGTCGCCGATCGCGTGCCGAGCCCGGCGACGATGACGTCTCCGGTCAAGAAGAACACCGGACCATTCTGGTACAAATAGTCAGTCTGGAGGTCACACGTGACGCAGGGGAACCAACCACGCCGCAGCGGTCCGCCGATCTTCAGTGCCGGTGACGATATCGCATACGCGATGGGCAAGGGCATGCGGTACGGCAACGTCGTCCGAGTGATCGGAGCCGGTGATCAGGCCGCGGTCGAGATCCAGTTCGAGGACGGCGGCAAGGAGATCCACCGGGTGAAGGACCGCGCGCTCAGCCTGCTCCGTCGGGCGACGGGTCAGAGCGAGCGCGACGAGGAACTGGGTGATCGTCAGAAGGCGCGCGACTTCGGCATCAAGGAAGTCATGAAGAGCGACATCCGGCGGGGCAGTCACCGGTAGGGGGCGCTTCCGCTGAGAATGGGCTGCTCGTAGCGATGTCGGTGCCTGAGAGTCAGGTTCCGCGACCGGTCGTCGTCCCAAGAGGGGACACGCCGCGTGGTGCTCCTTCTTTGCCGCGAATTGCTTCCCGTAATCATGCGCGCCCGGTCGGTGCGTGGTAGCGGTTAGGTCGCCGGGGCTCGTTGCACTCGCCCCCGGCGACCCACGGCTTTATCGACCGCTCCGCGGTCGCCGCGAATCCATCGCTCCGCGGTCGCGGACAGTCACAGAAAATCCAGAGCCCGGATTGCTCTGTGCTCTCTGGGCCTCTGTGCTCTCTGTACGCCTACGGCAACCTCGCGTGCTTGGCCGTCCTAGAGCAGCAGCTTCACGGCCTCTTCGAACGTCGATTCCGGCATGTAGCCCGTATGCTTGTCACGGATGACGCCGTTGCGATCGATGACGAAAGTCGTCGGGATTCCGGTGAACCCGCCGTACATCTCAGTCAGTTGCTGGTCGCCGAGCACGATCGTGTAGTTGATCCTGTACTCCTGCATGAACGGCTTGACCGGCGCCCAGCTGCGATCGAGTGAAACGCCGACCACCTCGACGCCTTTCGCCTGGTAGTTGTTGTGGAGGTTCACGAATCCGGGGATCTCTTTCCGGCAAGGCGGGCACCACGTCGCCCAGAAGTCGAGCACGACGACCTTGCCCTTGAAGTCCGAGAGTCTGACGGTCTTTCCACTCGAGTCCTTGAGCTCGAAGTCGAACGCCGGCTCGCCGACCGATCCTGGGACCGGAGCGGCAGCGACCTTCGCCGTCTTCGTGGGCTTTGCAGGCGCGGCGCCGGGAGCGATCGCGCCGTCAGCCACGGTCGGCGCAGCCTGACACCCGGCCGCGACAACGGCGAGCGCGAGTCCGGAAGTGGCGAGCAGACGTCGAGTACAGGTCGGGAACAGGATCATCGAGTACCTCCAGGTTTCGACCTACCTATCGGCACGTCGAGTCAAAAACCGTAGCCTCGTTGGGCAAAAATCGTCAAGCTGGTTATCGGCGAACGAGAGTGGACAATCCTGTCCACTCTCCACGTTCTCACGACACCTGCTTCGTTCGCACGAGTCGGTCAAGCACCATCAGCACCACCGCCGAGCAATACGGCGACTCAGACATCAGCACTCCGAGCGGCAGCCCGCGATGCAGCAGCGACCAGATGTTGAAAGCCGCGACGAGCGAGTCGTCGTCCTCCCACTCGAGGTCTCCGGGCGCCGGAGTGAACACGCGCTCCTGGTCGTCAAAACCTTCGCGTACGTTGTTCCACTCGTCCTGCAGCCGCATCGCCTCCATCAGCACGCTCATCACGTTCGCACTGATGCGCGGTCCCGCATCAGAATCGAGGTGCAGTCCACCCTGAAACAGGAACGTCCCCTCAGGCGGCGGCTGGAAGAGCTGGTAGCAGGCTTGCTCCGCCGTCAGATGACCGAGCCGCGCCTGAACGATCCGTCCGTCGACGAAATCCAGTTCGGCGTGCACACGCCCGAGGTCGGTCCGTATCACGAGCGTTCCCGACGACTGCGAGTCGCCGAGCGTCTGCATGACCGTCGCGAGATCGAAGAACCGCAGGTTCCCCGCAAGCTGTCGCTGCGTGTCCTGCCGGCGGCCCTTCTTCACCCACGACTCGAGACGACTCGCGAACACCCTCGCGAAGTAGAGCGCGAGGTCGGGCTCCTGACGGCACAGCTCGATGACGCCGGACCGTGTAATGACGAAGACCTCCGCCTCCTCCGGCACCCGGGCCATGGAGCTGCGCGGCGAGCCGGTGAAGAGCACCATTTCTCCGATCGCGTCGCCCTCGCCGATGTAGGCGACGACCTTGTCGCCTCCCGTATCGGGGTCGACGCGGCAGATTTCGATGACGCCGGTCTTGACGACGAACATCTCCTCCGTCTGATCGCCCGGGCGGAACAGGACGTCGCCGTTCGCGTACCGGCGCAGCGACCCTGACGCGAGGATCTTCGCAAGGACCGGCACCGGGAGAGGAGAGAACAGCGTCGCCGCCGCCAGGAACGAAGGATCGGAGGTGACAGTATTCGAATTCATGAAGGAATGGCCGAGAGCGACGCCAAACCGCATCCGTTCTGTCCTCAGCGGTTTGGGTGTGGTTCCGGCAGCATCATACCGAACAGGTCGCCGGCACAAAAGCCCGTAGTCGATCGGCGCGCTGACGCTCGGAGATCCTATTGCCCGACCTTCCGACCTTTGTTTATGATGCCGAACTCCAAATGCGAAAGCTCACGAGGGGTTCGGTTCGTTTGCGCCGTCCCCGTAACTGGTTCAGAACGCCCTGTGGGTGGGCGAGACTATGCGATTCCGGAAAAGGAGATCCCGATGACGTACGTTGTTGCCGAGCCATACGGGCTGCAAGTTCACGGACTGCGTTGAAGTATGTCCGGTTGAGTGTTTCTACGAGGGGGACGACATTCTCTATATCCACGCGGACGAGTGCATCGATTGCGGTGCCTGCGTTCCCGAGTGTCCGGTCGAGGCGATTTTTGCCGCCGAAGATGTGCCGGACGAGTGGCAGAGCTACACCAAGCTCAACGAGGAAATGGCGCCCAAGTCGCCGCACATCGACGCCAAGAAGGATCCAATGCCGGGCTGTCCATCGCTCTGATCGAAGACCGAGCTGTATGCGCGGGCGCACTCGGGGATGCGTCCGCGTTTACCGCTTCGGCAGTCGCACCCCTCGCATGTAGCGCGCGATGACGCGCTGGCGGCGCGCGACGTTTCGCGGGTTCTTCGAGGGGTTGTAGACGGTACGCGGGTTCGGGATCATCGCCGAGAGGTACGCCGCCTGGGACGCGCTCAAGCGGGCGGCCGACGTTCCGAAATAGGTCTGAGCCGCCGCTTCGACGCCGTATATTCCGTCGCCCCATTCGATGACATTGAGGTAGATCTCGAGGATCCGCCACTTCGTCAGATTCGACTCGAGCGACTTGGTGATCATGGCCTCGCGGAGCTTCCGGAGCGGATCCTTCGACTCTGAGAGGTACAGGTTCTTCGCGAGCTGTTGTGTGATCGTGCTCGCGCCGCGGACGATCTTCTTCTGTTCCCAGTTCTCCTCGGCCGCTTCGCGGAGAGCGTCATAGTCGAACCCGTCGTGCTCGAAGAACCGCGTGTCCTCGCCGGCAATGACGGCCCGGAAGACGTTGGGCGAGATGCGGTCGAGCGGCACCCAGGTCTGGACGCGCTTCGGAGCACGGCCTTCGCTCTCGGCCTCGGCCATCCGATTGTCGATCATCGCCGTCGACTCGGGATTCGTGTCCCGTAGCTTCGCGACGTTCGGATACGTCAGCCAGAAGTAGAGAAGAAAGGCCGCGATGCAGCCCAGCAGGATCAACGTTACGCGCTTGAACATTCGCGGGCGCATCATACATGGCCGGTTTTCGGTGTGTCACCGTAAGCGGTCGTGGTCACCTGCTTGTCGTGCTTCCGCGACGACCCGCGAATTACCGCGCGCAAATCGAGGAACGGGGACCCACGATGCGAGCGTTCCCCGTTTTTCGAGCCGCGAGCGGTAGCGAGCGTCCCACGGACAGTCCGATCGGTTCCGATCACTTCCGTCCATCCGCAGCGACGAGTCTGCGATTTCAGGCACCGTCCGTGGGACGCTCGATCGGTTCCGATCACTTCCGTCCATCCGCAGCGACGAGTCTGCGATTTCAGGCACCGTCCGTGGGACGCTCGCTACCGCTCGCGGCTCGAGGAACGGGGACCGAAGCGTTACACGGTCGCTCGTTGCCCGGTCCGGATCGCTGTGGTAGAAGACTGCGGCGCTCAAAGCGCCGATCCAACCGGAGGCCATTGCCATGCGTTTCGCTGTCCTGCTCGCCGCTGCCCTGCTCGTTAGCTCTTGCTCGAATGCCGGAGGCCCCAAGCCGATCGAGACGGCGTCCGGACCGAAGTCGGCCGCGCAGTCCGGGCCCGCGCAGGACAAGGGCGGCCCGGCGATGCCGCAATCCGGGGCCATGTCGCCCGATGCTCCGGACCAGCCGCTCGATGAGAAGGTCGCCGAGGCCCGAACCGCGTACGAGAAGAACCCGACCGACGCCGCCGCCAAGAAGGCGCTCGTCGATGCCACGCTCCAGAACGCTCAGTTCTACATGTACAAGTCGCCGCTGCCGCCGAATCAGAAGTATCCGAAGGCGCTCAAGGGCTACAAGGACGTCCTCAAGCTCGATCCCTCGAATGCCCAGGCGTCGGATTCGATCGCCATGATCGAGAGCATCTACAAGAGCCTCGGAAAGCCGGTCCCCGAAGTCTAGGCGGACGCAGGCTATGACTGCGACGATATCCGGCCGCGCAAGCGCCGACGGGACGCGCCGCTTCGCCGAACGGCAGGTCGCCGAGTCCGGTCGAGAGGCGACCTCGTATCGCCTGCTCGACGGCCTGACCGTTTCGACAATCGGGCTCGGGACGTACCTGGGCGAGCCCGACGACGTCACCGACGTCCTCTACATCGAGGCGATCGTCGAAGCCGTCGGCCTCGGCATCAACCACGTCGACTCTGCGATCAACTACCGCTTCCAGCGTAGCGAACGCGCCACCGGCGAAGCACTCCGGCGAGTATTGGCCGGCGGCGGCGTGGATCGGTCCGAGATCGTGGTTGCCACGAAGGGCGGCTACGTGCCTTTCGACGGCGCGCCGCCGTCCGGCGCTGGCGCCGCGAGAGAATACGTCAGCCGCGAGTTTCTCTCTCCCGGCGTCTGCAAGGCCGCGGACTTCGCGAATCAGTACCGGCACTGCATGGCCCCGGGCTACCTCGCGAATCAGATCGACAGGAGCTGCGAGAACCTCGGCATCGAGACGATCGACGTTTATTACCTGCACAACGTCGAGGGGCAGATCGCGGAGGTGGGTCGCGAGACGTTCGAGCAGCGCGTCCGCGACGCCTTCGGCCAGCTCGAGTCGAAGGTGGAGGAGGGACGCATCGCCCGGTACGGCCTCGCGACCTGGAACGGGTTCAGATCAGAGCCCGGATCGAAGGACTACCTTCCGCTCGAGCGGATCGTCAGCCTCGCACACGAGGCGGGCGGCGACGGCCACCATTTCCGCGTCATCCAGCTGCCCTACAACCTCGCGATGACTGAGGCATTCGGGTACTTCAACCAGCCGGTCGGTGAAAAGGTCTCGACAGCGCTAGAAGCCGCTGGGAGGCTCGGCGTCTCGGCCGTGGCGAGCGCGTCGCTGCTCCAGTCCCGACTCGCCGAGGATCTGCCTCCGGAAGTGGTCGCAGCCTTCGACGTGTCCACTGACGCCCTGCGGGCGGTCCAGTTCGTCAGGTCGACACCGGGCGTCGCGTCGGCGCTCGTAGGGATGAGCCACACGCGGCACGTACGAGAGAATGCGACGCTGCTCGGACTTCCGCTCGCACCCGAATCCGCCGTGTTTGGACTGTTCGACGAAGAGTAGAGCGGCGACGAGGCTGCGGTTTCAGGCACCGTCCGTGGGACGCTCGCTACCGCTCGCGGCTCGAGGAACGGGAACGGGCGCGGACGGGAGCGTCCTGCCTGGTAAAGCAACGATGCCGGTGGTCCCCGCTTTTCGAGCCGCGAGCGGTAGCGAGCGTCCCACGGACGGTCGAACGATTCCGATCACTTCTGTACGGCCAACGACGAGTCTGCGGTTTCAGGGACCGTCCGTGGGACGCTCGCTACCGCTCGCGGCTCGAGGAACGGGGACTGTGCATTGCCGGCGTAGGTGACACGCGGAAGGGAATGTGACGAACCCCTGATCGCTTCTGTATCTGTGGACGCTACTGCAGGCGCGAGTCGTCGTCCAGGACGACCTGGAAGCCGCCGTTGTCGTCGACGAAGACGAGGCCGCTCGCCGTCCCGAACGTCGCGCGAGTCACACCCTCGGGTTTCGCTCCCTTCGCGAAGAACAGGCTCCCGAGTTTCTGGACGGCCGTCGTAGCCCCATCCCACCGGTACACCATGAACGGCGCTTTCGAGAGGCTGGTCGAGTTGCCGACGACCACCAGGAACCCCTTCTTTACCGGATCGTACGAAAGGTCCCGAATTCCCTGTTCGTCGCGCGCCGCCTCGATCGCGAGGTGGATCAACGGTTGCACGGAGAGATTCGAGGCATCCCACGGGCCGGCAAGATCATTGATCCGGACCGGAACCACGATGGCCTGTCCCTTGATGACCGGAGTCCGCACCCCCAGGAGCAGCGTGTTCGTGTTCGGATCGAATCCAAGGCCTTCGATATTGAGGCCACCCTTGTCAGGTTCGAGCACCGTCGAACCGCCGATGTCCGGGACATTGGCTGTAAACCACTCGCGAATGTCCGGAATCACCTCGGTCGCGAGGCTTCCGTCCGGCTGCACGGTAATTCGCAGGAGCGCGCTGGGCGGGGCGACAAACTGGCCCTGCTTCTTCGAGATCTTGTTCATCATCGACGTCGTTGCGAAGATGATCGTCTTGCCATCCTTCTGAGCGAGTGCAAGACCCTCGATGTCGTCGAGCTGACCGGGTTGCACGCCGACGAGCGGACGGCGGACCAGCGGACCGGCCTTCGTTCCGTTCGCCTCGATGTTCAGCTCGAACAGCGCGTCGTTCGTGTTGTTGTCGGCAAAGATGAACTTGCCGGGTGCGATCTCGACGATGGCAGAGGCGTTGTAGGGCTCGCCCGCCGGATTCGTCTCGCCAAAAGTAACGAAATCGACGGCCGCGACCCCGACCGGAGGCCCGGCCGATGCACCCGAATCGCCGTTGCTGCTACAGCTCGGCATCTTGCCGGCGATCATCAGGCCCAGGACGATTGTGGCCACGGCGCCGACGATCTGCGCGATGATGCGACCGACGAAGCCGATCCACGCGGACTTGAGTTTGTCGGCTTCCTTGACCTTCTCCTTCTCCTTCTTCTCCTTCTCCTGCCTTTTCTTATCCTTCTTCTTCTGCTTCTCGTCCTCTTCGTCGCCCGCGGCGGCTCCGCCCGCCACGAATCCGGAACCCGCCGCCGCCGCCCTGGCCGCGACCGGCGTGGACTGGACGCCCTTGAGGAGTGCCGCGACCGCGGCGTTCGTCGCGTCCGGCGTGAGAATCTGGGTCGCGCTGTCGTGCGACTGCGCCGCGTCGGGGAGCGGCAGCTTGAAAGTCAGCAGGCACTGCCCGATCTTGATGACGTCGCCGTTCTTGAGCAGGTGCGCCTGGTTGATGCGCGCGTTGTCAACGAACACCCCGTTGCGGCTGCCGAAGTCGACGATCTGGTAATCGTTGCCCTGGGCGCGAAGAATGGCGTGGGTGGAGCCGACCGTCGGATCGGGAAGCACGAGATCGTTGTGGTCGGCGCGCCCGATCTTCATCTCGCCGGCGAGAATTACGACGTCCATCGTCTGGCCGGACGGCAGCAGTACAACGAGTCTGGGCGAGAAGTACTGATAGACCCTCGGTGCGAGGTCGTCGCGCGACGCGAGCCGGAGGTCGACCGTGAGACCGGCCATTCGTCGCACGGTGCGGATCACTTCGGCCTGCGTCGGATCGGCACATACGACCACGAGCCGGTCACCCTCGGCGTGGAGCGGGAGAAGGAGGTGCGTGCGCGCGAACTCCGCGGGCGCCTTGGTGATCACCGCAGGATCGATGGCGACCGTCGCGAGGTCCGCAACGGGGAGGCCGAAGATCCGCGACATCGCGTCGCGCAGGGCGCTCGACGACATCTGCTTGCGCTCGAGGATGAGATCGACCAGCGAGCGGCTCGACGCCGACGCCTCGGCTTTCAGGGCGTCGATCACCGGCTTCTGGACATAGCCGCCGACCGCGAGCCTCTCGGCGAGCAGGTCCGCCGAGAAGGGCCACGGCTTCGACGAGCCGCCCGGCTGAACGAGCGGCGTGCCGGGCTGCCCCGTGAGTTGGCCGGACTTCGGTGCGACGGGCACCGCGCCGGTGTCCGCCCATAGGGCCTCAATGCTCGAGCCACACCCTGTGCAGTTCGGTGTTCCGTACGTGACGCTGGCGCCACAATGCGGACAGTGCTTTTCGGTTGACATAGCGTTCCGTCGGATGGGAATTCGTCAGAAAATCGGCGCCGATCATACAAGAAGGACACGAGACCGACAATAACTCGCGTGAACCGCGAGCGAGAGAAGGTGCGGGATGCAGGATCCCGACGTTGTCATCGTTATACTCCGAGCCATGCAGACCGCCAACGGAATCGCGCGACGGTTGAGGTCGGGGTGTCGATTCCGGAGCCCTGGCGCAACCATCTCCGCGTCGATCTCTGCAGTGCTGCTCGTCGTCGCGACGGCAGCACTGGTCGGCGCCGCCCCGCCGGGCGTTGCGCGGACACAGCGCTCGCTGGCCGCCGCGAGCGTTGGCGCCATCCGCAGTCGGGCGGCCTTCGATCGCCTGGCTGCGGCGTCGTTCTCTGGCAGCCGATCGCCGATGCCGCACGTGCTTTTCGTCATCGATCGCGCGATGCAGGATCGCGTCCACTACTTCAGTCCAAGGCGTTTCCGGTTGCACCGTGACTTTGTAAACGCGACTTACATGTCGCTCGAGCGATCGGATGCGTTCTACGAGCGCAACTACTCGAACGACGAGCGGCGCTTCCTGATGGGCACGATCGTCTGGCAGACGGGCCTTGGCAGGTACACCTTCGAGGTGAACGAAGGCGACCGAATCTCGATACCGCTCGTGGCACTTGCCGCGAAGCGGCTTTCGGCAACCTTTCACGCCCCGCTCGCGTTCCGGGCCGTGACCGACGGGCAGGCGGCGTCGGGGCGCGCCGTCGCGGGACTGGAGGTGGTCGACTCGCGCGAGCTGTTCGGCGACCAGGTCTACCTCGCGATCAATCCGGGCTCGGGCGTCGGCATCCTGCGGATCGTCGACCGGATCACGCCCGACACGTTCATCGACCGCAACGAGATCGTCGTCCTGACGTCGCCGCAGGTCTCGCTTCCACCCGTTGCGGGCATTCTCTCGACTATTCCGCCGTCGCCGCTGTCGCACCTCAACGTGCTCGCGCGGTCGTGGGTATCCCGAATGCATTCGCCCGCGGCGCCGACGAAACGTACCGTCCCCTGCTCGGCAAGTTCGTCCGGTTCGAGGCCCGCGCCGACGGGTTCAGCATCCGGCTGGCCGATGCCGGCGAGATCGTTGCGGCGGCGAAGCGCGAATACGCGCATACCGAGCTGATCACGCCGCGGGCCGACCTCGTCTTCGACCGGCTGACGCCGCTCGCCGACCAGGGCGCGGCCGACTCGGTCCGATTCGGGGCCAAGTCGGCGAATCTCGGCGAGGTCGCGCGCTCGCGCCTGCCCGGATTCGAGGTGCCTGACGGGTTCACCGTGCCGTTCAGCTGGTACGCAAAGTTCGTTCGCGAGTCGGGAATCGAGGTCGAGGTTTTCGAGATGCTCGACAACGAGCGATTCAACCACGACATCCCGTACCGGCGTCAGAGGCTCGCGGCGATGCGGTTGCGGATTGAATCGGCGCCGATGCCGCAGCCGATGGCGGACGCGATCATCGCGAAGGCCCGTGAGATGTTCGGCGAAGACGGGCTCGTCGTGCGCAGCTCGACGAACGCCGAGGACCTGCCCGGCTTCAGCGGGGCGGGGCTCTACTCGACGGTGCCGAACGTGCTCGGCCGCGAGGCCCTGCTGGCGGCGGTCCGCGTGGTCTGGGCGTCGATATGGAACGACAGGGCCTACGAGGCACGCGCGGCGGCGGGGATGAGCCACCTCGTTTATCCGGCTGTCCTTGTGCAGAGGGGAATGAACGCGGATGCGGCTGGTGTGCTCGTGACGACGAACCCGTTCGACGAAGGCGACCGGGGGGCGGTGTTCGTGAACGCGAAGCGCGGGCTTGGAATCCGGGTCGTCGATGGATATCGCGTCGCGGAGCAGATCCTCTACGACCCGCGGCGCGACGTGGTGCGAGTGTTGACGAGGTCGGCCGACGACACTGCGCTGACCTTCGACGCGGCCGGCGGCGTACGCGAGATCCGCGTGGAGCCGGGGCGCACCGTGTTGACTGACGACCTGGCGCGACGGCTGGCGAAGGTTGCACGGTCCATAGAGCGGCACCTGAAGGTCGGGCCGCTCGACATCGAGTGGCTGACGATCGGCGACCGGATCTACATCGTCCAGGCTCGTCCGTTCAAGAAGTGAGGAGAGTGGACAGGATTGCAGGATTTTCAGGATTAACAGGATTCCCTTTGGGAATTGGTTGCAGCGAGCGTCGTTCATTGCATCGAGTTACTGACGGTCAACCCAGGAGAATCCTGTCAATCCTGTAAATCCTGTAATCCTGTCGACTCTTCCTGTAACCTCACCCGCCATGAGCGCGAATGCCAATCCGTTTGCCGTCGGGCAGAAGGTCTGCCTCCTCCTCACGACTGGTCAGGTCAGCACGAAGCGATTCGAGATCACGAAGGTCTGGCGCTACCCGACGACGTTCCGCTACCAGCTCGACACCGGGTACGTCGCCGATCACTCCGAGCTCCGGGCCCTGGAGGGCGAAATGCCCCAGGGCGACGCCACCACCGGGAATCTCGAGGCACCAGCCGTAGCCGAGCCCGCCGCACCCGATGCGTGACCTGGCGCTCGCCGGCCTTCTCGCGACGGTCGTGGCCGCGTTCGTCCTGTATCAGATCCGGCGCGGACTCAGGCGCCGCCGCCCGAAGCCCTGAGCAAAGACGGTGTCGGGCGTCTGTGGAATCGTCGGACCCACGACCGCTCAAGAGTTTAGCGGCTCATGGCTGAAGTATTCCGTTGTTGACTTCCCCGAAAAATCCGTGCTACAAAACTTGGGTCTCGAAACAAGACACCCGGGCCTTGCCCGGACATAAAGTCCTGTCACCCGATGGAAGTCCCCAGTCGGCCCTTTCAGCCACGTTGAATTGGGCCTTGTTTGAAAGCAACCGACCCTCGGCGTGTTCCGGTCAACGGGCACCCACCAGCACGGTCTCACCATAGCCGTACAAGAGGTCGGACGAAGGGATTGCCAGTCCTTGGTCATCCCGAACCTGCAGCGAGCAGCGTTGTGCACGAATCGACAAGTTGAAGGGTTTTTTTGGGCGGTCTGCCCCCATTCGCGGGAGACTCTCGAGAAGAGGCAACAGCAGGCGGGTCTTTTGCACGGCCGTCGACGGCGCGAATTGCATCACAGCTTCTGCGACGGCCATCGCGGACGGAAACGACACATTCACAGCACAACAACGCTCGAGAACGCGTGAACTCGCGACGGGGGAAGCCGGTCCTGGCCGGACGAGTCGCCAGTGTGACGGGAGGAAATGAAAGTTATGTTTGGTACTGAGCCTGGGAACTTGAACGACACACGGGTCGCCAGACGCCGTCGGAGTGCGCTTCTGTGCACCGCGGCGCTCATCGCGACGGTGGTCTTGCCGGTTGCCGGTCTGGCCGCTCCGAAGTCTTCCGTCCTGACGGGTTCCGCAAGTGCGGCCCGGGCGACGGCTTCGAATGCGGCAGATGCGGTAGTTGCGGACTTCAACGGCGATCGGCAGCTCGACGTCGTCGAGGCCTCGACCGGCGGCGGCCTGTCGGTGCGATGGGGTATCCGCAAGGGCGAATACGGCGAGGCGGCAACGTTCGCGAGCGAGATCTCGGCTCGACGCGTCGTTTCGGCCGACGTCACGGCGGACGGCATCAACGACGTCGTGGCCTATGCGCCCGCGGGAACGGTCCTGTGGGTAGTGCCGGGGAGTGCCTCGGGCGGCTTCGGCGCGGTGCGCGCGACCTCGGTGCCTGACGGCATCCACGCGATCGCGGTCGGCGAGTTTGCCGGCAGTGGTGGAACCGACATCGCGGTGGCGAGCGAGCAGACCTCGGCGGTTGTGCTGCTGCGGAATCGGGATGACCGGTCGGGCTTTGACGCGACCGCGACGGCGCTGCCCTCCCGCGCGCTGTCGATCGGTGCGGTCAAGTTCAACCTGGACAATCACGCGGACCTCGTCGTGGGACTCGAGAACAGGTCGGTTGTCGGCCTCGAGGCCGGGGGCGGCGGATTTGCGATCACGGTCACGAGGACTCTCGAGTTCTCGCCCGACCTGATGACGACGGCTGACTTCGACATCGACGGATGGGCGGACGCGATCGTGGCATCGAAAAATGGCGAGATCGCGGCGTTCGCGCGCGGCGGCGGCTCGATCGGGGAACCGGTCGTGTCGAAGCTGTCTGCGCCGCTGACGAAGATCGATGCCGGATTCGTGGATACCGACGCCGAGATCGACGTCGTGGGATCGGGCTCGAGCATCGCGATGGTCTTCCCCGGACTTGGTGGCGGCGCGTTTGGCGCTCCCCGTCAGGTGGTGAAGGACCAGGACGTCGAAAGCGTCTCGGTGGTCGCCTCGACAGGCGGACGTCAGTCGCAGCTCGTCGTGGCGAAGGACTCGGGCGTTTCGGTCGAGACGATCGCGACGCCCACGAACAAATTGGCGGCGACGTTCACGGTGACGAACTGCGGTGACAGAACGTACGACGACGACGGAATGTGTACGCCTAACACGGCGACCGTACTACCGGAACCGGTTGGCTCGCTTCGCTGGGCCATCGGCCAGGCCAATGGCTCTGCCGGTGCCGACACAATCGTCTTCAACCTCAGTATCGCGCCGGGCCCAGACGACAAATACGGCCGATACTCTGCGGCTTCGTTGGTCTTCCACATCCTGATTCTCGGGCCGCTCGTGCTTTCAGATAGCGGGACAACGATCGTCGGCGAGACGGCTCTGGATACGAACCCGTTCGGCCCTGATGTTGCAGTGCAGCCCCTGAATGAGCAGGGCTTCCTCGCCGCGCTCCTCGATGAGGCTCCAGAGCCCCCTGTTCCGCTGTTTGACGGATTTGTCATAACGGGCAGCGGGTGCAGCATCAGCGGGCTGATCATTGCTGGAACGAACTTCGGTGGGTTTCTTCCGATTCCGATTTCGCAATGCACTGATCCAACGACAGAGACGGATGTCGACCGTGTCGGGGAGCAGTTCGATATTCCAGTGACCTGTATCGGCGGCGGAAACGTCATCGTCGGCAACTTCATCGGTACGGACCAACGCGGCTTCGGTGCCGAGGCACCGCTACCGGTTGGACCGGGCTCTGGTGCCGTCTCGCTCCTCGGCTCGGGCAACCGCGTTGGCGGCGACGCCCTTGCCGACCGCAACATTATCGTCAGCTCCACGAATGGCGTCACGTGCCTGAATGCCTCGGGTAATCAGATCATCGGCAACATTATCGGCAGCGACGGCACGTCCGGCGGCCGGCCCGGTGGTACGAATCCCCTTCGCGGTGTGAACCTCCAGAATGCTTCCGGGACGGTGATTCGCGGCAACATCATCGGCGCATCGTCTTTCTCCGGCATTCAGCTCACCCAGAACTGCGCATCGACGACGATCGCGAGCAACCGCGTCGGCGTCAATCAGGCCGGCACGACCACGGCTAACACCGACGGCGGCATCGTCATCAATGCCTCGTCGGCGACCCTCGTCAGCCCGGCGAACATCATCTCGAACAACACCGGCATCGACGGTGTGAACTCGGGTGGCATCGTCATCTCGGGCTCGTCGATTCCGACCGTCGGAACCGACATCGCTGACAACACGATCGCGCAGAATGGCAACAACGGCGTCTACATCGACAACGGCAACCTGAACACCATCGGTCCGAACAACCTGATCTCGACCAACACCCTCTACGGTGTCGGGGTGGCCAACGGTACGCAGAACCAAATCACGCGGAACATGATCACGAATAACGGGGATAGGGATCAACCTCGTGTCCATCGGTGATCCGTCGACGGGCATTACGCCGAACGACGCAACCGACGCTGACACGGGTCCGAACAACCTGTTGAATTTCCCGGTCTTCACGGCCTCGACGGCGACGACGACAACCGTGACGGTCTCGGGCACGGCTCCGGCCAACTCGCTCATCGAGATCTTCAAGTCAGACAGCAAGCAGGCAAACGGTCAGGGCTTCGAGTTCATGATCTCGACGACCTCGACGGGCGCCGGCACGTTCTCGGTGGATCTGCCGCTCACGCTTCCGTTGCAGGATTCGTTGACGCTGACCGCCACGGCGACCGACGGTGCGTCCAACACCTCCGAGTTCGGCCCGAACTTCAAGCTGAACCAGCGGCTGAACGTCTCGCCGCTTTCGATCACGTTCCCGACGACGGCTGTTGGTGGCGTCGCCACGGCACCGCTCACGATCTGCAATACAGGCGTCTCGAACCTGACGATCTCGGCGCTCGTCGTCGCGCCTGCTGGCGGACCGTTCTCGGTCTCTGAGCTCGCCGACGATACGCTCTCGCCAGGTGAATGCGTGACGCTCACGGTCACGTTCGCGCCGACGTCCGCGAGCAACTTCGCGGGATCGATCACGATCACGTCCGACGATCCGTCGGCGGATGACGTCGTCGTGACGCTCGGCGGCACGGCGGTCCTCGGCGTGATCAACGTCAACGTGACGACGCTGCTGATTCCGCAGACTCGCGTCGACGGCTCCCGGTCCGCCATCGTCACGGTGTCGAACCCGACGAGCGTCGCGGTCACCGTCACGCGCACCGAGTTCAAGCGTCGCAACAGCGCGAAGGTAACGTTCACCGACCGGATCGATCCGTTCTTCCGCGCGGTGCCGTCGACGTTCACCGTTCCGGCAGGCGGGTCGGTCGACGTTTCGGTAATCTTCTCGCCGCTCGCGCCGATCCCGACTACGGACACGAGCGTGGTCTTCGAGCTGCCCGATCCTGGCTATCAGACGCCGAAGAAGGTCCAGACGGACATGACTTTCGTCGTCTCTGACTCGCTCGGCATCTCGAAGACGGTCGCCATCAAGGCGAAGGTCAAGCCCGTTCCGGGTATCACGGGCGGCGGTGCGCCGAACTTCGTGGATCAGCTGGATCTCACCCTCGACGTATACGACCCCGACAACAATCTCTCGAACGCCCGGTTCTTCTTCCTCAACGAATCGGAGATCGAGCTTTTCCGGATCGACAACACTCCGGGTGTCACGAAGGCAATCAAAAAGTTCGCCAAGGGCATGAACGTTCCGCTCACGTTCACCTTCACGGGACTTGCGAACTATGCGGGCAGCCTGCGCTTCCTCGATTGCGTCGTGGACGACGGCAGCGGTCAGTCGAGCAACACCGTGCGGTTCCGGATTCGGTACATCAATCCGAAGTCCGGTCCGCCCCAGATGGTACTCGTCCCCGAGTCGTCGTCAGGTGTATCGGGCTTCCGCGGCGTTTCGCCGGCAAGCATCTTCCTGCCCCCGATGGTCGTCGGACCGAGCCGTCGCTAAGCGGCACATTCCGGCGGGTCCCGGCAACGGGACCCGCCAGCGGGTTTTGAAAAGGAGCATCCTATGAACGGCAAGCTGAATGTGCTCAAGCGAATGGTCGGGGCGGCCATCGTCGCGTCCCTGGCCGCGACGGCGCCAGTGGCACTTGCATCCGAGAAAGACGGCCAGGTTCCGGGCGCTACGGACAAGCCCGACATCACCCTGTACGGCGAGGCTTTCAGCAGTTGGGAGCTCTCAACGACAGGCCGGGTGATGGTCGACGGCCGTTATGCGCAGACCCTCGACCGGGCCATCCAGGGCAGCCGCATCGTCGTCGACTCGCAGTCGATGGCGAAGGCAGAGATCAAGGACGTCGGTCGGATCGCGATTTCGCCGCGAAGCGAAGTCATTCTCGACATGGTCGACGACACGATCGTCGCCCGGATGATCCAGGGCTCGATGAAGGTCGAGGTCGCAAGCAAATTCGGCTCGTACGTCGAAACACCGGGCACGACCGTCACGTCGTTCCCCGGAACGTATGCGTCGTACCGCGTGAAGGCCGATCCGCTCGACGGAACGTCGGTCGAGAAGCTGCTTGGCGATGTCGAGATCATGCGCGTGTCGGACGATGACGGCGGCTGGGACATCGACGTTCCGGACGGCGACACCGACTTCCACATGGCGGCCCGCAAGACCGAGACGCTGAAGATCAAGGTCAAGAACGGCGGATCCGGCGTCGCGAACCAGCCGGTGGTTTTTGCGATCACGACGGCGTTGTCGGGTGCGACCGGTCAGTTCACCGAGGGCGTCCAGCGCATCACGACGACGACGGACAATGACGGCGAGGCTTCGGTCGAGTTCGAGTCCGGCGCATCGTCGGGAGCGGTCTACGTCGAGGCTTTCGTTCCTGGGACGGACGCGCACGAAACGCTGCATGTCTACATCCAGGCGAAGGAGAAGACGTTCTGGAACCCGGCGACTACGTCGCTTTACATTGCCATCGGCGCGGGAGCCGTGGCGGGAACGATCATCGCGATCAAGAACCGCGGGCGCACGTCGAACGACAACCCGATCATCGTGCAGCCGCCGGTGGTCTCGGCGCCTTAACGGGGTACATCGCAGTCGGATTCTTCAGGAGGGGTGGCAGCCACACGGTTGCCACCCTTTCTCTTCTCCGTGCCACTGTGCCTTCGTGCCTCCGTGTGCGAAGCTCTGAATCCCCTTCGCACGCAGAGACACAAAGACACAGAGACACGGAGCAGATCTCTCCATGACCATTGGCCCCGAGTCCTACCAACGGCATTGCCGGCGCTGGAAGATGCGTTCGTCGCTCATCTGCCTCGCTGCGCTACTTCTCGTTGGCGGATGTAAGTCGAGTCGACAGCCGCCCGAAGGGACGCCGATCATCCGGGAAACGAGAGTGTGGATGCTTGGCGACCCGAGCTCCGCCAAGTTTGTAGCCGTGGTTTCTCCGTGGACATACTGGTTTGATTACTTCTACTTCGGGGGCTTCGGAGGCCGGGACAGAATCATGCTCGAGCAGACGGCTTACGTGTTCCTGTGCGACGCATCGACGGGAAGCGTCCGGAGGCTATGCGAGATTCAAGTCCCGGATTCCGTTGACGGATTCATTATCAAAGACGGCGGAGTCCGCTTCGTCGTTGTCGGATGGGACGATGAAGCAGCCTATGTGGAGCTGCGGGCGATTGCGAAGGCTGGCGCCTCGTATCCCGACGTTCGGCCCTTTTCGTGGTACCGAATAGCCAGAGACGGAACATGTACCGCCCAGAGTGAACGCCCAACCGGCCTCATTGATTTCTACGACATTCCCGACTATCCCGAAGCCGGCTACGAGATCACGTTCCCGTTTCCGGCCGCCGCGCCTTATTACCTCGCGAAGAAAGGTGACTCGATCAGACTCAGCTATGCTGGAGTCTGGATTGTCGAGTTCTCGATCGACCCAGTCACGTATGACCTTCGTCCCGTGGAACTAGGTCCGGACGCAAGGCGCTATCTTCTGGAAGCAATGGAAGGCGCGAAGAAAAGGATGGCCACCGTTGCGCAAGATCATTGACCCCGAGTCCTTCCTTTCCCACATGCGCCTTGCCGCCGAACAGGTCGGCGTCGTCGCCCTCCAGTTTCGCGGCAAGGTCGCCAACGTCGGCAAGTCCATGCCAACCGACGAGGACCCGGTTCACCGCGCCGCTGCTGAAGCGTTATCGGACGTGGATCTCGCCTCGCAGGAGATCATCCTGCTGTCGCTCGCCGCGCACTTCCCGTTCGTGCGCCTCGACGCCGAGGAGGACACCCCGCTCGTCGAGCGCTTCGCCGGAAACGACTCGCGGTACACCGTCGTCATCGACCCGATCGACGGCACGCTCAACTACCTCTCCCTGCGGGGCGAGTTCGGTGTGCTCATCGGTTTGCTCGAGGACGACCGCTTCATCGCTTCGCTCTGCCACTTCCCGCTGCGTAAGGAGACGTTCGTCGCCGTCCGCGACCGCGGAGCGTTCCGGTACGACCTGTCGAGCCGTGCGGGATCGCGCGAGCGCGTGATCGCCGGCACCGACAGTCGCCTCGTCTACGTCAACTCTGGAACCGGTCCGGAAGTCATCGCTCGAGTGAAAGCCGCGGGGTACGAGCCCGCCCGAAGCGGCTGCTCGGCCATCGACTCGACGGTCTGTGCGACCGGCCTCGCCGCGGCGGCGATCACGATGCGGGCCCCGTCGATCCGCCGCTCGGTCGGCACCCTGATCTCGCGCGAAGCCGGCGGCATCCTGACCCTTGCGACCGGCGAGCCCTACGACTGCACCCATCCGCGCGGCCTGACCTCCCTCGTCGTTGCGGAGAGTGAGTGGACAGGATTGCAGGATTTGAAGAGGATTCTCAGGAGCGACGAAGGTGAAAATTGAAAGGCGGCGCACCCGTCTTAGCCGTACATGAGCTCGTTCCCGTTAATCCTCTTCAAATCCTGCAATCCTGTCCACTCACCTTCCCCTCCTTGGCCGCCGCACGCCCGCATGTGTACAATCCGCTGCTTGCGAACAACGACTGAGGGAGAGCCTGAACGTGTCGAAAGCCGAAAGCTTTGATCTTGCCGTCATCGGCGCCGGTCCCGGCGGCTATTCTGCCGCCATCCACGCCGCCCACCGCGGCATGAAGGTAGCCATCGTCGAGAAGGACACCCGCCTCGGCGGCACCTGCCTCCTGCGAGGCTGCATCCCCACCAAGGCCCTGCTCCACTCCGCCGACCTCTATTCTGAGGTAAAAGTGGCGCCGAACACGGCATCGTGGTCAGCGAGCTCTCACTCGCCTTCGACAAGGTCATGGCCCGCAAGGACAAGATCGTCACGAAGAACGCGAAGGGCGTCGAGTTCCTGATGCGGAAGAACAAGATCACCGTTTTCAACGGTTTCGGACGCCTCGACGGAAAACGCAGAGTCGCAGTGGAAGCAGGGGGAGACACGAAGTCGCTCGAGGTCGCCAACGTGATTCTTGCGACCGGGTCCGTCCCCCGCGTCCTTCCCGGCATCAACATCGACGGCAAGCGCATCCTCACCTCCGACGAGATCCTCGAGCTCAAGGAACTGCCGAAGTCCCTGCTCGTCCTCGGCGCCGGCGCCGTCGGCGTCGAGTTCGCCTCGATCTTCCATCGCTTCGGCGTCGACGTCACCATCGTCGAGCTCCTTCCCCGCCTCGTGCCCATCGAGGACGAAGAGGTCTCGGACGCGCTCGCGAAGGCCTTCAAGAAAACCGGCATCAAGGTCCACGTCGGCACCAAACTCGACAACATCAGGGTCACGCCGAACGGCGTCGCCGCCGACGGAGTCTCCGACAAGGGCTCGACCCCGCTCGAGGCCGAAATGCTCCTCATCGCCGTCGGCCGCAAGCCCGTGACCGACAAAATCGGCCTCGACGGCACCGGCGCCGTCGTCGATCGCGGCTACATCCAGGTGGACGAGTTCATGCGCACCGGCGAACCCGGCGTCTACGCCATCGGCGACGTCGTCCCGACGCCGTGGCTCGCTCACGTCGCTTCGCACGAAGGCGTCGTCGCCGCCGACCACATGTCGAACAACCACCCGCACGCCATCGACTACGAACGCGGCGTCCCGGGCGTCACGTTCTGCCACCCCGAGATCGGTTCGATCGGCCTGACCGAAGCGAAAGCCATCGAGAAGGGCTACGACGTAAAGGTTGGCCGCTTCCCGTGGACCGCGAATGGCAAGGCCAACATCCTCGGCAACACGACCGGCTTCGTGAAGGTCGTCACCGAAAAGAAATACGGCGAGATCCTCGGAGTGCACATCATCGGACCCGCCGCGACCGAGCTCGTCGCCGCCGCCGGCATCGCCATCAGCCACGAAGCCACCGCCGAGTCGGTCTTCGGCACCATCCACGCCCACCCGACACTGTCGGAGGCCATCATGGAGGCCGCAGCGGATTCCATGGGCCTCGCGATCAACTTCTGACCCATTTATGTCGACGCTTTCGCGAGACCAACACCATCGCATCCATTACTTCATGCGGCTCACCCGCATGGTCGAGGAGAAGCTCGGTATCCTGTCCACGCAGGGCAAGGTCATCGGCAGCCTCTACCGCAGCATGGGCCAGGAAGGCACCGCCGTCGGCAGCGCGTTCGCGCTCGAGCCCGAGATGGGCGACGTCGCCGCGCCAATCCTGCGCGATCTCGGCGCCGTCCTCACGATGGGCGGCACCCCGACCGAAGTCTTCCAGCAGTACATGGCCAAAAACGGCCCGACCCGCGGCCGCGAGCTGAACATCCACTTCGGCGCACCCGAGCGGAATTTTATCGGACCCGTCAGCATGCTCGGAGAGATGATTCCGCTCATGTGCGGCATCGCCCTCGGCTTCAAGATGCGCAAGCAGCCGGGCGTGGCGCTTTGCTACATCGGCGATGGCGGATCGTCGACCGGACCGACGCACGAGGGTCTCAACCTCGCGGCGGTGCTCGACCTGCCGTTCATCCTCATCATCGAGAACAACGGCTATGCCTACTCGACCCCGACCGAGCGCCAGTCGAGGCTCACGCGGTTCTCGGATCGCGCGCTCGCCTACGGCATTCCGGGTGTGACCGTCGACGGAAACGACGTCGTCGCCGTTTGGGAAGCGACCCGCGAGGCGGCAGATCGTGCCCGGCGCGGTGAAGGCCCGACACTCATCGAAAGCGTCACCTTCCGGATGAAGGGGCACGCCCAGCACGACAACCAGGCCTACGTTCCCATCGAAGACATCGAGGAGTGGGGCGCGAAGGACCCGATCGTCCGCCACGAGCGTCTGCTGCTCGAGACCGGGATGGCGTCACTCGGCGACATCGACGCGATGGTCTCTGACATTCACGCCGCGCTCGACGTCGCGGTTGCCGAAGCCGAAGCCACGCCGATGCCCGAGGGATCGACCGCCCTGCTCGACGTGTTCGAAAACAGTGTTGCCGAGCGCAAGCCGTGGCTCGCGCCCATTTCCTGAGACTGGACGGATAGATGACCGCAGAAGTACACGAACAGGCCAGACAGGTCACCTTCCTCGAGGCCATCCGCGAAGCCCTCCGCGAGGAGATGACCCGCGACGAAAAGGTCTTCCTTATCGGCGAGGACATCGGCTCATACGGTGGCGCGTTCAAGGTCACCGAAGGCCTCCACGCCGAGTTCGGCGCGGACCGCGTCATCGACACTCCGATCTCCGAGGCCGCCATCATCGGCGCCGCGGCCGGCGCCGCGATGATGGGCTTCAAGCCAGTCGCCGAGATGCAGTTCATCGACTTCATCTCGTGCGCCTTCGATCAGTTGACGAATGTCGTATCGAAATGGCGCTACCGCATGGGCTTCGGCGTGCCGATGGTCGTGCGCGGACCATGCGGCGGCGGCGTGCGCGGGGGCCCGTTCCACTCGGGTAATCCCGAGGCGTTTTTCGCGAACTCGGCCGGCCTCAAGATCGTCGAGCCGTCGACGGCCTACGACGCGAAGGGCCTGCTGAAGGCGGCGATCCGCGACCCGGATCCGGTGCTGTTTTTCGAGCACAAGTACCTCTACCGGCTGCCGCGACTGCGCGAGACGCTGCCCGATGAGGACTACATCGTGCCGATCGGCAAGGCCTCGGTTCGGCGAGAGGGCTCGGACGTAACGATCATCACCTTTGGCGCGATGGTCTACCGCGCCCTCGACGCGGCCGACAAGCTGGCAGAGGCGGGCATCTCGGCGGAGGTCATCGACCTGCGGACGATCGTGCCGTTCGACGTCGAGACGGTGCTCGCATCGGTGAAGAAGACCAACCGCGCGATCGTGCTCCACGAGGCATCGCGCACCGGCGGCTTTGGCGGTGAGATTTCGGCGACGATTACGGAGAAGGCGTTCGAGTGGCTCGAAGCGCCGATCATCCGGGTGGCGTCGCTCGACACGCCGGTGCCGTACAGCCCGCCGCTCGAAGATTTCTACATGCCGCAGGTCGACGACATCGTCGAGGCGGCCACCAGGCTCTCGGCGTACTGAGCGAAACAACGGAGAAAGAACGAGATATGAGTACGGATGTCATCATGCCGCAGATGGGCGAGTCGATCGCCGAGGGAACCATCGTCAAGTGGCTGAAAGCCGTTGGCGACAAGGTGATCCGCGACGAACCGCTTTTCGAGATCTCGACCGACAAGGTCGACGCCGAGATTCCGTCGCCCGCCTCCGGCACGCTGCTCGAAATCAAGGTCGTCGAAGGCCAGACCGTGGGAATCAACACGGTGGTCGCAATCATCGGCGAGGGCGGCGGAGCCGAGGCCCCGGCACCGGCGGCAGCGGAAGCCGTCCCGGCACCGGTTGCAGCTCCTGAACCCGCGCCGGCTGTTCCGGCGTCCGAGGTGCCCGGAACTGCACCAGCACCTCCGCCTCCTCCCGCGGCTCCAGTCGAACCACCGCAGCCTGCGGCGGCCTCCGGCTCCGTCGAGGAGTTGCGCAGGACGCGCAGTTCCCCGCTTGTCCGCAAGCTCGCCGAGGAGCACGGCGTCGATATCTCAGCAGTGACGGGCACTGGAATCTCCGGCCGCGTGACGAAGGCCGACATCCTCGCGTACGTCGAGTCCGGTGGCGCGAAGGCAGCACCCGCGGGTTCGGCGCACGCACCGGCGGCGCCTTCGGCTCCGTCCGCGCCGGCCGTTCCCGAGGTCGTCCGTCCGACGTTCAAGCCGGGCGAGCGTGTCCGAGTCGAGCCGATGTCGATCATGCGACGGCGGATCGCCGAGAACATGGTCGCGAGCCGCCGCACCTCGGCGCATGTGAACACGGTCTTCGAGATGGACTGCACGAAGCTCGTCGAGGTTCGCAACAAGCTGAAGGGCCAGTACGAGGCGGACGGCGCGAAACTGACCTACACGCCGATGATCATCAAGGCGGTGGTCGATTCGCTGAAGGCGTTCCCGATCCTCAACGCGTCGATCCAGGGCGATGACATCGTCTACAAACAGGACATCAATGTCGGTATCGCCGTCGCACTCGACTGGGGCCTCATCGTTCCCGTCATCAAGCGCGCCGACGAGCAGAGCCTGCTCGGTTTGTCGCGTTCCGTGAGCGATCTCGCCGAGCGCGCGCGCACGAAGCGGCTCCAAGCCGGAAGAGGTGCAGGACGGCACGTTCACGATCACGAACCCCGGCATCTACGGCGGACTGTTCGGCACGCCGATCATCAACCAGCCGCAGGTCGCGATTCTCGGCATCGGTGCGATCGAGAAGCGCGCGGTGGTGATCAACGACGCGATCGCGATCCGGACGATGTCGTTCTTCGCGCTGTCGTTCGACCATCGCCTCATCGACGGCGCGGTCGCCGACCAGTTCATGGCGCACCTCAAGATCGGCCTCGCGAACTTCTCGGCATAGAGAGTGGACAGGATTACAGGATTTTCAGGATTAAGAGGAAATACTTTGGGTAGATGAGCACCGTCCGGTGAACCCAAAGAGAATCCTGTCAATCCTGATAATCCTGTAATCCTGTCCACTCTCCTGCGATAATGCCGGGCCTATGAGCCTCACAGATCCATTCGTCGGCCTAGTGCCGCGAAAGATGACCGACTCCGAGCTCGCGCGCGCGATCCGCCTCAACGTCGCCGCCGAGGTCGACGCAATCAACCTCTACGCCGCGCACATGGACGCCACCGACAACGAGTCGGCCCGGCGCATCCTCGCTCACATCATCGACGAGGAAAAGGAACACCTCGCGGAGTTCCTCGAGCTGCTCAAGATCCTCGATCCCACGCAGGCCCTCGACATCGAGAAGGCCGGCCCCAAGGTCCGCGCCATTGTCGACGCGCCGACTGCCGAGGCTGCCCACGCCGCACACGAGGCGATCGAAGCCGGCGAGAGCGCCGATGCCGACGAGGAACCCGTGCCGACAAAACCGCCCGGACTCGGGAAGGCGCCGACCGTCGGGAGCCTGCGACAGCGGTGAACACACCCGCATCCATCGTTGGGACGGCCAATCACGACGCCGGGCTCGCGACGCCGCGGCCGTGCGATGCCACCTTCCTCGGCCGGATCTCGTACGACGAAGGGCTGCAGCTCCAGGAGCGTGCGGTCGCCGAGCGCGCGGCCGGCGAGGCGCCCGACAGGCTCTTCCTGCTCGAGCATCCGCACGTCTACACCCTCGGCCGAGGCGCCGATCGCGGCAACGTGCTCGTTTCAGAAGATGAACTCGCTACCGCAGGCGCATCGCTCGTCGCAACGGGTCGCGGCGGCGACGTGACTTACCACGGACCGGGTCAGCTCGTCGGGTATCCGATCATCTCGCTCAAGCCGGACCGCTGCGACGTCCACGCCTACGTGCGCGACCTCGAGGAAGTGCTCATACGGTCACTCTCCGACTTTGGCGTCGCGTCGGAACGTATCCCGGGACTCACCGGCGTCTGGGTTGGCAACGCGAAGGTCGCCGCCATCGGCGTGCGAATCGCGCGTTGGGTGACCTCGCACGGCTTCGCGCTCAACGTCTCGACGGACCTGGACCGCTTTGCCGCCATCGTCCCCTGCGGCATCACGGACAAGCGCGTCGCATCGCTCGACCGGCTCATCGGACTTACGGTGCCGCTCGAGACCGTCGCCGAGTCCGTTGCTTCGCACTTTGGAGAGGTTTTCGACCGTGTCGTCCGGTATTCCAACACCGCTCGTTGAGATCACGCGCGCTGGCCGGAAGGGTCCCAGGGGCCCCGTCCACCGTGGCTCAAGATCCGCATCGCGAACAACGAGAACTTCGCCGACGTGCTCGGGATGGTCGGCGACCTGAGCCTGAACACGGTCTGCCAGGAAGCGCGGTGCCCGAACATCTGGGAATGCTGGTCTGAGCGCACGGCGACCTTCATGCTGATGGGCGACATCTGCACGCGCTACTGCGGCTTCTGTTCGGTCGGAAAAGGCGCGCCTGGGTCGCTCGACTCGCAGGAGCCGCGTCACGTCGCGGAAGCAATCCGCAAGCTCGGCTGCCGACACGCGGTCATCACCTCGGTTAATCGCGACGACCTGCCCGACGGCGGCGGATCGCATTTCGCCGAGACGATCCGGCAGGTGCGGGCGCTCAATCCCGGCACGGCCGTCGAAGTGCTCATACCCGACTTCCAGGGCAAGGACGATGCGCTCGATACGGTGCTCGCGGCGCGTCCGGACGTGCTCTCGCACAACACCGAGACGGGCCCGCGGGTATACACGAAAGTCAGGCCCGACGCGATTTACGAGCAGACGCTGCACGTGCTTGCGCGCGCTGCGGCGGCACGGTCCGAGGAGTATCCGGTCGTCACTAAGTCTGGATTGATGCTCGGACTGGGGGAAACCCGCGACGAGGTGATCGCAACGCTCGAGGACCTGCGGGCCGCCGATTGCGACTTCGTGACGATGGGGCAGTACCTGTCACCGTCGCCCGCGCATTTGCCCATCAAGCGATACCTGTCTCCCGAGGAGTTCGACGATCTGGGCGCCGCGGCAAAGGCCCTCGGATTCCGCTACGTCGAATCGGGTCCCCTGGTCCGCAGCTCCTATCACGCAGCGAAGCCCTTTCAGAAGTGAATGGGCATCGCGGATCCTCCGTGACTCCGTGACTCCGTGCCTCTGCGTGCGAAGCTCTCCCCCTCTGCCGAGAGCTTCGCACGCAGAGGCACGGAGGCACGGAGTCACGGAGGATCCGCGATGCTTCTTATTCCGAAGGGGTCGTCGTGCCGTTCGTGGTCGGTGGCGGGGCTGTGTCGCGCGACTTGGAGGAGCGTTCGGCGTGGATGGCGCCGATCTTGTCTAGCAGCATCCGCTCGACCTGTCGGTGGAACACCTGCCACTTGAGCTGGCGCTGCTGCTCGTCATCGGCCGCCTGCAGGAACCCGACCGGAATCTCGAACCCGCCCGCACCGTGTCGTCCACCACCGTAAAACCGCCCCCGCGCATCGCTGCCAAACGCATCCTTCAGGAAATGATCCACGTCGAGCGTCAGCTTCGACGTCCGCAGGCTGCCCATCAACGACTCGCGCGGCCCCGTCACGATGCCGAAGACGATCGACGTATGGACGTTCTCCTCCGTCAGCAGGAAATCCGCCGCTTGCGGTATCGCGTCGCGATCGTCGATACGGATGTAGCCGATTCCCGCGAAGCTGTACCCGTTGTTGATCGTCCGGCGGCTGAGCGCCGACAGGATGACTTCCATGACTGCGCGCGATCGATTCACCCGCAGCACGGACCGCAGCATCTCGTCGTTGACGAAGCGGCTGAGGTACGCCGCGGCCTCGAAATCCTCTTCCTTCGCCCGGATCAGCCCGTCGGTCTCGCTGCGCAGCCCGTGCATGAGCGCCGTGGCTAACCGCTCGGTCTCTGGACGGCCGGCTTCGCACTTTCCGAGACCGGAGCGCAGGTACTCAACGAGCATCGTCACCGTCGCCGACATCGGGCGGATGTCCGTAAACTGCGCCGTCAGGATGCCCTGCAGCTCGTGGTGGTCGATGATGACGAGCGGGGTGACGCCCGCGAGCTCGAGCCGCTCGGTCAACGCCGTGGTCGTGCCCTGGTTGTCGAGGAAAACAGAGTGGTTGTAGTCCGACAGCTTGATCTCGTCGTTGAAGCGGATGATCTCGATGTCGAGCAGCCGGACCAGGGCCAGATTCTCCTGGTGACTGATTGCGCCTTCGTAGACGATGTCCGCCCTGATGTCGAAGCGCTCGGCCATCATCTGATAGGCGAGTGCCGCCGAGATAGCGTCGGGATCCGGATAGTCCTGCAACGCCACGATGTGCCGCTCGCCCCGGTGCGCGTTCAGCAAGGCGGTGAAGGTCGCTACACGGTCGGCCTGTTCGGTGTCGGAGGGTTCCGGCTTTGGCACCACTTCTAGGGCGGTTCGACGACTCGTTGTTTCGCTGTCGCTCATTTGTTTCCCTGCTTCGCTGGAATTGGACATGCCGATACCCCGACAGGTGGTGATTCGCGCGGCAATGTCGGCCGCGCGACCTAGTCGGTGGGTCGCGCCGTGCGTGAGCCGGCGCGTGTCACGTGCCCGCGGACCCACTCGACGATCTGCGAGAGGGCGCGGCTGTTGACCGGGAATCCCGTGCTTCCGAAGGCGGCGTAGGCCGCCTGGCGGGATTCGAACGACCGGAAATCATGATCGGTTCGATTGAGCTGCAGGAGCGCGGTTCCCTTCTCTCCCCGGGCCTTGAGCGCCTCGGCGATCGCGCGGTGGTCGCCGACCGTCGAGACGAAATCGAACTCGCCGAGCTCGTTGAGCACCGGCGCCTCGAGCTCCTTGATGACCTTCGAGAAGTTCACCTCGTCGTACTGCTTCCAATACGCCGCGGACTTTCCAAGCACCGTGCCATTGGGCGCGACGATACCGTCGGCGTCCGGCTTCGGCGATTCACCGGTCGCGAGCATCTGCGCAAAAATCGTCACGTGCTTGCGCACGAGCTGGTCGATCTCATCGGGCGAGAGTCCGGCGAGCAGCATCTGCTGACGTCGGCTCTCGAGCAGGTACTCCATCAGCGGCCGTGCGATCGTGCCGACGACGACGAGGCCGGCGATAGCGCCGTCCTTCGAGGCCGCATCGGCGGCGACGCCGCCGCCCGTTCCGTGCCCGAGGAGGAAGACCTGATCGGGATCGACGCGAGGGTCGGCTCTCAGCGCCTCTACGATGGCAAGCACGTCGGCGGTCTCGGCCCGGAAATCAACGGTCGCGTTGGCTGGTCCTTCACTGTCGCCGACACCCTGAGGGTCGTAGCGAACCGCGATCAGTCCCGCTCGCGAGAACTGGAATGCCAGGTCACGGAGCGCATTGTTTCCCGGCGCGTCGGCCGCGCTTGCCCCCACGCCACGGACAATGAGCACCGTCGGCTTCGGCAGCGCACCGCCGCCCTTCGGGAAGCTCCAGATAGTGCGCAGGCGGCCGGCGGGTCCGGCGACCGCGCCGTATTCGACCTTGGCATTGAGATCGCCTTCGCGGACGGCCTCGTCGGGCGTCATCTGCATGTCCAGCGGCTGTCCGCCGCGCATCACCGCGACGGTGACGGCTTCGCCCGGGCGTATGAACCGCATTCGCGCCGACAGTGTCTGCGCGTCGCGTATCGTGACGCCGTTGAGCGACAGCAACACGTCGCCCTCGACTATGCCGGCGTTCGCAGCCGCGGATCGCGGTGCGACGGTGGCAACCGAGAGTCCGTCGGCCGTCGGAAGGAAAGTCATGCCGATTCGGGGACGTCGCGGCAGTCCGCCGTCCTGAATGCCGATCGGCCGTTCCGCGGTCGGCGCCGCACTTCGCACTTCCCGCGGTCGCGACGGTGCCGGCTCGGGAGTCACGGCTTCCGTCGCCGGGTCGGCCGGGCGCTCGGACGTCAGGGGATCGGATGAGACCGAGTCAGCCGCGTCAGGCTGCGGATCTTCGGGAACGGGTGTAGATGTCTCGGCCGGAGGGTTCGACGGAACCATTTCGGTCGTCATTGTCGCGTCGGGTGCCGACTCGGCGGGCGCCGCTTCCGCTGGCTGAGGTTCGGGGTCGGAGCCGAGCGGCGGTTGTTTCTCGACGGTTTCATTCCGAGGCGGCGCGAGAAACTCCTGCTTCTCGGGAGGAGGCTCGGGTCGCTGGGTCGGCGCGGTGGGCACCTGAGCCAGGGCGCCGAGTGGCGCCGCGAAGGTTATGGAAACCGAGAGCGCGAGCGCCCTGAGATACGTCGCTGCAAGCAAAAGTGACTCCCTGCCAACGGTGTGTCGGAACCGCGGCGATTATAGCAGCGGGCGAACGGGCAACAACAGCAAGGGGGCGTTGGAGGGATGGACCCGATTTCCTGCTTCTGTTTCCCTTTGCGCCTTTGCGCCTTTGCGCCTTTGCGTGAACTTCCTACGGTGTTTGAAGAAGCTCGCGCAAAGACGCCAAGGCGCGAAGGACGATCACGGGCTCGACTCCGGCTCGACGTACCCTTCCGGCACCGTCAGTTTTCCAGTCGACTCGAGCAACTCCCGGCGGAAGATCTCGAAGATCGCCAGCGCGATCGCGAGAACCACCGGCCCCATCAAGATCCCCAGGAAACCGAAGAGCTGCAGTCCCCCCAGAATGCTGAAGAAGATCAGCAGCGTATGAAGCCGGGTGGCGTCGCCGATGACGATCAGGCGAATGAAGTTGTCGGCCAGGCTGATGACGAACGTGCCGTAGATCGCGAGTATGACTGCCTTGATCGGCGATCCGGTCGCCGCAAGGTAGATCGCGACGGGCACCCAGACGCCCGCGGCACCGACGAACGGAATGAACGACATGAACGCCGTGATTACCGCGAGTACGGCCGGGGCTCCCGTGCCGAGCGCCCAGAAGGCGATGAACGCGAGAATCCCCTGCGCGAGCGCGACGGCGCCCGTTCCGAGAATCGATGCCTTGATGACCGCCTCTACTCGCCGAAAACCGCAGACGCAGCTGCGTCCGAGAGCGGAAGCGATGCACGCACGCTCCGCAGCACGACGTCGCGATCCCGAAGAAAGAAAAAGAGCGTAAAGAGGACGATCGTCAGGTTGAACAGGAACCCTGCCACGCCGCCTAGAAGGCTCTGCGTCTGCGTCGTAAGGTAGCCCACGACGCGGGGCGCGACCTCGGTCACGTTCACGTCCTTGATCGCCGACGCGTCGAATCCCGTGTGCGTCTGGATCCAGATGGTGACCGTGTCGACCTCGTGTGAGAGCCACAGGCCGATGCTCTGGACGTCGTTGATCGACTCGATGTTCCGCGCCCGAAGGAAACCGATCGTCGACCTCGTCACCGTCACGGTGACCGCCACCATCGGCAGGACGACGATAAGCACCACGAGGACGCACGAGATCCCCGCCGCGAGGCTCCGCGACCGAACGAGTGTCGAGATGCGCTCGTTGAGCGGATAGATGACGATCGCCGTGACGGCGGCCCACGCGATGGCCATCAGGAACGGAGCGGCCATCTGGTAACAGACGTAGGCGACCCCGGCGGCAGCCAGGAAGAGCAGGAACTGCTTGTAGAACAGGCTTTTCATCCCGCCTCTCGACATCAGGGAAACAGCCGCCGGCGCTCGGCGACAATCGACCAGTCTTCGCGGAGCACGCGCAGGACCTCGCGCGCGATTCGATTCGGGGTGGCATCGCCGACGCGCATTCGGATGTCGGCCTCGTGATAGAACGGCAGCCGCGCCCGGTAGAGCTGATGGATCTGTTCGGCCGTCTGCGCGAGCGGGCGCTTCCGGTCACCCAGAATTCGCCGCGAGACGATGCGGAACGGCGCGTCGATCCACACCGAAACTCCGGCCCGGCGAATGACCGCGCGATTGACTTCGCTGACGAAAGCGCCGCCGCCGAGCGCCACGATGGAGCGCCCGCGGTCCGCCGTCACCGCCCGCAACGCTTCGTGTTCGAGCTTCCGGAAATGGCTCTCGCCTCGCGACTCGAAAACGCGACGGATAGGAATGCCGGCCATCTCTTCGATCCGCGTGTCGAGGTCGATGAAATCCCATTTGAGACGTTCGGCGAGCAGCCGGCCGAGCGTCGTCTTGCCGCTTCCCATGAACCCGATGAGGAAGAGGCGCTCCGGCAGGTTCGCGCGTGCGGGAATGATCGCCGGACGCGGCACGAGCACGCGCGGCCGCCTCGGCTGCGCAAGAAACCTACCGTTCGCTGCCAGCATGCGCGCTCCACACGACGGCGCCCTCGGGCAGGACGTCGAAGAAGTCCGGGAAAGACACGCCGGCGGCGCCGGCATCCTCGATTGTCGTTTCGCCCTCGATCGCCACGCCAAGACAGCCGAGAGCCATCGCGATCCGATGATCGCCAAACGAACGGACTCGCGCGCCAAGCAGCAGCCGGCCGCCGTCGATCTCGAGCGTTTCGTCGGAAGATCTCACCGTTGCCCCGAGAAGCGAGAGCCCCTCTTCCATCGCCGCCACGCGGTCGCTCTCCTTGCGACGGAGCTCACCAACGCCCTCGAAGCGAATGCCTCCGGTCGTGCGGGTTGCAAGGGCCGCGAGAATCGGCACCTCGTCGATCATCTCGGCGACGATGTCTGCCCCGACGACGAAGGGACCGCCGCCCAGAGGACCCAGTCGCTCGGTGTAGCGGACGCGAACATCGCCGAACGGCTCTGCAGCGTCGACGAAGTCGGTGAGCTCGATGTCGGCGCCGAGCTCGGCGAGCACGTCGAACAGCCGCGTGCGGGTAGGGTTGAGGCCGATGCCCGTGATGGACACGTCGGAACCCTCGACGAGCAAGGCCAGCGCCATGAGAAATGCGGCGGACGAGACGTCGCCCGGTACTGTGACGTCGGCCGGCACGAGTGTTGCGGGACCTCGAACCCACGCGACGTCGTCCTCGCGGCCGCATTCGACGCCAAACGCGGAGAGGAGGCGCTCGGTGTGGTCGCGCGTCGGGACGCGTTCGCGCACGCGCGTGACGCCTTCGGCTGATAGACCGGCGAGGAGGATGGCGGATTTGACCTGGGCGCTCGGCGGATCGGGCTGGTACGAGATCGCGTTGAGCCGCGCCTTGCCGCGCACGTGGATTGGCGCGTGACCACCCGTGGTTTCGACGACTGCGCCCATCGACGTGAGCGGATTCGCGACGCGTCGCATCGGCCTGCCGCTGAGGCTCTCGTCGCCGGCGATCGAGACGTCGAGATCGCAGCCCGCGAGCAGTCCGGCGAGCAGCCGCATCGTCGTGCCCGAGTTGCCCGCGTCGAGCGGCCCGGCCGGGGCAACGAGCGAGTCGCGGCCACCGCTTGCGATGGTGACGGTAGTTTCGTCGCGCTCGACGGCGGCCCCGAGGGCCGCGATGCAGCCGAGTGTCGAGAGGCAGTCCCCGTTGAGCGCATAGCCCTCGATGCGCGTCACGCCGGATGCGAAAGCGGCAAGCATGGCGGCGCGGTGCGAGATCGATTTGTCGCCCGGAACGCGGAACGTACCGACGAGTCTCGACGCTCGTCGCAGCACGACGTCCCGGGGGCACTGCTTGACATGGCTTTCACCGGTATGCTACGAAACCTGCGCTTTCACAGCAGAGTTCGGTCGGTTTGTTCGTGATCTCGGTGGCGTGCCGAGACTATACCACAGGGAATTTCCCGCTCCTTCGGCCTCATCCAGATGACGGATACGATCGAACTGACCATCGGAAGCAAGTTCGATTTCATTGAGATCGTCGGCTCGGTCACGAAGGGTGTCACTGAGCTCAGTGGATTCGACGAAGAGACCACGAACTGGATCGAGCTCGCGATTCGCGAATCGGTAATCAACGCAATCAAGCACGGCAACAAGGAGTCCGCCGAAAAGACGGTGGACGTCACCTACACCCTCGATCAGGTCGCATTGACAATACTCGTTCGAGACCGCGGCCGGGGCTTTGACCCGACCTGCGTTCCCGATCCGCTCGATCCCGAAAACCTCCTGAACCCGAACGGGCGGGGAATCTTCTACATGAAGAGTTTCATGGATGAGGTAGAGTTTTCGAAGCACCCCGATGGCGGTACCATCGTGCGGATGACGAAACGACGGACAGAACCAGACGGTAACGGCAAAGGAGAAACAGGAAGCGATGGCCCATCTATCGATTGACGAGCGCACCGCGGGAAACGTAACCATTCTCGAACTCGGCGGAAAGATCACGATCGGGGACGGAAGCGTGCAGCTTCGCGAAGCCGTTCGGAAGCTTCTGGAGCAGGGCCACAAGAACCTGCTCATCGATCTCGGCAAGGTCGATTACGTGGACAGCTCCGGAATAGGCGAGCTCGTGAGCTGCTACACCACCACGAAGAATCAGGGCGGTCAGCTCAAGCTGCTGAACCTCACGAAGAAGATCCAGGACCTGCTGAGCATCACGAAGCTGCTGACGGTCTTCGAGACGTTCGAGAGCGAAGCGGACGCACTGGCAAGCTTCGGCGGGTAACTCGGGAAGAGCTTCGCACGCGGAAACACAAAGACACGGAGTCTCGGAGCGCGTCTCTGAGCCTCCGTGTCTTTGTGTCTCTGTGTGCGAAGCTCTTATCTCCCATCCGCAACGCGTCACCCTCCAATCCTCCCTTTCTCCCCGTGGTAAACTGCGCCGTTATGCTCAAGCGCTCCTTCGTCGCCTTCATCACGTCGGTCATTCTCGCCGCTCCGGTGGTCGCACTGGGGCAGACCGACGATCGATTCGACCGCACACTCGTCGCGGTCACCGATCCGCGCCAGGTCACGATCTCGGCGGCCCTCATTCTTGCCGGATACGCCGGCGAGCCCGACGATCCGGCGGCCGTGCCGCTCCGCGAGGAGATCCGCAAGGGGCTCGCCACCGTCGACCCCGACCTGAAACGACGACTCTCCGAGTTCTACACGGCCAATCGGCGACCGACGCTTGACGAAGCCACCGACGCAATCCGATATCGGTCGCTCGGCGTGCTTGCCAACATGCCGCCGTCATTCTCGATTGCCGTCCCGCAGGACAGGATTCCGATCGATCTCCGCGACATCCTCGGTTTCGCGTCGCTCGCGGGGCGAGCTGTATCGCACGCCCGCCTTCCGCGCGCTCCTGCCGCGACTGATCGAGATCTCGGATCTCGCGACGCGACAGGCCGGCTCCGTGGTCAAGCCGACCGTCGTTGCCGTGCTCGATTACCTGCGTACCCAGCCAATTCCTGTAATCAACGTCACGGCGCTCCGCAACCCGGAAGGCAAGGTGACCCGCCCGGCGATGACACGGATCCGGAAGCTCAAGGTCTACATCGATCCCCTGCTCTCGAGCCGCCGCATTGCGGTGCGCGGCGACCTGATTGATGCGGGCGACGAGCCGGACCATCAGCTGCAGGGAGACCGTTACGCGGTTTTCGCCGGACCGGCGATCGCGTTCGAGGACACGGCGCTGCGCCTGGGCGTGCTCAAGTTCACGCTCGATCCGATCGTCCAGCGCAACCGCGAAGAGATCGAGAGCAACCGCGCGAAGATCGACGAGATCCTCGCCGACAATCCTCCGGCCTTCGAGCGATACGCCCGCGCGCCGATCTCGCTCGTGTCGGATTCCCTCGTATCGGCCATCAATGCGCGGTTCCTCGAGAAGGAGGGCCGGTCGCGCAACGCGGCTGTGGCTTCCGTTGCCGACGCGCACATGCGCGGCGAGTTGCTGACCATGCACTTCTACTCTCGGTTGCAGCGTTACGAAGAGGTGGGCCTGGACATTGGCGTGTTTTTTGCCGACCTGCTGCGGTCGCTGTCGCCGACGGCCGAAATTGGCCGAGAGAAGGAGTTCATTGCGGCCCGCACGGCATACGAGGCCGAGCGCAAGGTCAACGCCGCCAACGCAACCGAGTTTGCGGGTGAGATCCTGACCGCCGACCGGCTCATCAAGGAAAAGAAGTTCACCGACGCGCGTCCGATCCTGGAGCGCGTGTTGAGGACTTCGGCGAACAACGCCCGTGCGATCTTCGGACTGGCGCAGATCATCGAGAACACACCGGACCCGATCGAGCGGGATGCCGCGGCATCCGACGACGAACGCATCATGGCGCAGGAGGAGCGGCTGGAGGCGGCTGTGAACCTGTATCGCATGGCCGCGCTGCATTCGAATTCGCGCGAACTTTGGCTTGCATCGTGGAGCCACGTTTACGCCGGACGGATTCTCGACTTCCTCGAGTTGCGCGAAGACGCAGTGGCGGAATACCAGGCGGCGGTGAAGGTTGGCGATGTGCCAGAGGGAGCCTTCCGAGAGGCGCAGGCGGGGGTAGCAGCGCCGTATGTGCCGCCGGGAACCGTGAAGCCGTAGCGCACATTGCGCGAAGCGCTTTGGAGTGCGGCGTGAATCGCCGCTTTGGATTCCCCTACGACTTCGATGACGGCCAGACCAAAGCGGCGATTCACGCCGCACTCCAAAGCGCTACGCGCCGCCCTACCTGCAACCATGATGTTGCAAGGACGTTCCAGCCACGTTACTATCCTCGGACCGCTTCGTTCCGAGCCTTTCTTCGTAGTCGTGCATTCCAGCAGTCTGACGAGCAGGGGTCAGGATTTCATCCAACGGGATCTTTTTATGGGGCCTGCGAGCTTCGCGGCTTAATTGGACTGGTCTAGAGCTCGGTGCGAGCGGAACCGTAGAACCACCACTCACATTTTTCTCGGGAGGGAAGTTTTCATGGCGAGAAGTCTAAGATTTGGTCGGGTCGGTGCCGCTTTTGCGGTTTTCGCGCTCGTCCTGACGTCGCTCGTGGCGCCGGCTGCTCCGGTGATAGCCAAGACGCCGAAGGTCGCTCCGGCTGACGTGGGCCTGCAACTGGAGCGCTCGGACGTTATGCGGAGCATTCCATCCGTCAACGTGACGGCAGCTTCCAAGACAGCCGATCAACGTGGTCCGGCCCCATCCATCGAACTGAACGTGGATGGATATACAGACTCCAACCTGTCGGCGTTTACGTTCACGTCCGGCGGAGAGCCTGCAAAGTGTGCCTTTGGAAACCGCTTCACGGTGACCAACGAGCAGGCGCCGTTCAGTCTCACCAGCATTGCTGCTGCCTTTCTGACGAGCCAGGATGGCACGGGTTTCGAGGTCGGCGAAATGATCTCGATCGCGATCTTCACGGATGCCGGGAGCTCGGGAACATCGGCAATGCGCAGTTGGTGTTCAACGGAACGGCGACCCTGGACCAGGCCAATGTGTTCCTGGGACTCAATCTTCCTGAGCCCATCGTGCTGAAGCAGGGCGATGTCTACATCGTCGTCAACGACGAGTCGACCGACGCCGACCAGACGCCGATCCCGGTGTATCTCGCCAGCAACGGTGGCTCGTCTGACACGCGCGCCGTTGTGGCGGTGAACGCGAACACCCCAGTTGATGAAACGAGCCTCGCAGAGTATTCGATGCCTTTTACCGGGGACAATCAGGGTAACTGCGTGGTCCGCGGATTTGGCGACCCTGCAGCGCCGGGTGATCTCGTCACGGGCGGCGGCCAGCCGGTCAATACCGAGCTCGATCCGCCGCAGAATCTGTCGGCGCTCGGTTCGAGTCCAGTGACCCTCACCTTCGAGGCGGCGCCACTTCCGGCCGTCGCTGAAGTCGAGCCTAACAACAGCGCGACAGGCGCACAGGCAGTTCCCTTCAACCAGGTGATCAATGCCACGGTGAAGACGTCGGACATGGGAACGGACGTGGGCGGTGGAGTCTTTGAGGACTGGTTTGCGTTCACACTGAGCGCGCCAAGCCCGGTGACGGTCGATGTCGTCGACGACGGCGGAGTGGACATTGATATCTTCCTGTACGCACAGAACGATACCGGTACGGCAATCGCACAGTCTGCGGGAGATTGCGGAGCGCACGAGCTGATCGATGGTGTTCAGCTTGCTGCCGGTACGTATGTCGTGGCGATCGATGCCTTTGCGAATCCGAACTGCGAGGCCACGTCGAACACGCCCTACTCGATTCTGATCGTTGGTCCTGGCGGCGTACGTCTGACTGGCTTTAATGTCTTCTGTGGCGGGAGTGAGAACTTCGAAGCCAATGCAGCAAGCTACATTGGAACGGTCGGCCCGTCGGCAAGCGGATTGATCGTTCAAGAGAGCGCAGTCGGCGCATACTACAAGGTCTCGGCGGTCTATGGCGACGAGCAGTCGGCCGCCACGACCGGCGTCACGGGTACGCCGTGTGAAGGTGGTCCCACGTTTGCGTCAGTGAAGGTCAAGCGCAATGGTGCTGGCAAGATCACCCTCTCGGGTGGTGTCGGTAACCTGGCCGGAATCCAGCTCTCTATCAACGGCGTCGGCTTCACCAAGGCTCCGAAGGTAAAGCAGGGAACGAAGGTCAATCAGAAGGGTCCGCTGGCTAATGGCCAGACTGTCGGACAGGCCTGTCCAGCTGGCTGCACCATCACGATCATTACCACCGCAGGCTGCTCTACGGTAATCGCACCGTAGAGGAACCTTTAGCGAACCGGGCCTTCGGGTCCGCAGGAACGCCCGCTCCGGATTCAACCGGGGCGGGCGTTTTTGCATCTCGGACGGGCTGAGCCGGCGCGACGGAAGCTTCGGAAGCCGATTGACCCAGAACCCCGAGCGCAGCGAGGGGCCGACCGCGGGTTCAACCGCCGTCGGTTGTCAGCTCGTCGATTGGCTATTACAAGGTCGCGACGACTGTGTTTGATCCGGTGTGGTCGCGTACGTTGCCCTCACGTATTCAGGTACTTGCCCTTCACGTCCGTCGCGTTCGCAGTCGGCCCCTCGCTTCGCTCGGGGTTCTGGGTCAATCGCGGTTTGGTTTGACGGGACGTTAGCATCGGAAGCCGATTGACCCAGAACCCCGAGCGCAGCGCTGACCATTACCCATAATCAAATCGGCTGGACACGGGCATCTGTGTCGCGTTCATGAAGACTTGCCACATTGCGGTGCGCCCGATCCGCCTGCATCCGCAACCACCGACGTGAGCGCTCACCACGGCCGGCCGCTCACTGCGTTCGCGGTTCCAGGTCGGCCTGCGGCCTACGGGGACCGCTCTCCCGACCGCACGTCCCAGAACCGCGAACGCAGTGAGCGGCCGGCCTCATCTCCCGCCCAGTGGTTGTACCGCTCGCCCGATCCTTTTGCGTCCGCCACCACCAGCTCGAGCGCTCGGTCGGCCCCTCGCTGCACTTCTGACCGTGTCCAGCACAAACTGTGGGACACGCTCAGCGCTGTGCTCGGGGTTCGGTCCAGCGGAGCTCGTCCTGAGGATCGAGTTGCGCGTTCCTGACGACCCTGACCGCACACAGATGGACCGAAGCCGGAGCGACAGGCCGGCACTCAGCCCCGACCAGTTGCGTCGTCTCATCCGTCCCAAGTGCTGACTCTCAGCCCCGGAACCCCTCTGACAAGCGCCACTCAGCCCCCTCCGATTTCCAGTCGATCGGTACGAAACTTGCAATTCCTTATATATAGAGGACCAGTGTCTAGCCGAGTCTCGAATTGAGAAACAGTCTTCGAGATCTTTGTGCCTCTGTGCGACCGCGGACCGGTCGATTCCGCGACCGCGGAGCGGTCGATGAAATAGCCGTGGGTCGCGCGAGGGCGAGTGCAACGAGCCTATGCGCGACCCGCGGAACCGCCAACCGCGACGCATCGACCGCGGAGCGGTCGCACTCAAGGACGGATACGGAGGGTTCTCCGTGGGGCGATCGGAAACTGCCCGCCGTGCGCCTTTACACCGCGGCACAGAAGGTGAACCACCGGCGCTTGTCTTACGAGGAGGACCTTGTCGCGCTACTCGACGAACACGGCGTCGCCTACGACGAACGTTCTCTTTGGGACTGACGATGCGACCGCTCCGCGGTCGGTGCGTTGTGGCCGGCGGTTCCGCGGGTCACGCGAGGGCTCGTTGCACTCGCCCGCGCGCGACCCACGGCTATTTCATCGACCGCTCCGCGGTCGCGGAATAGGCAAAACCGTTGGTGTACAGAGAGCACCGAGGCACGGAGATCGTCGAGAGACGACCTCGAAGTCACTGACCGCCCTCTGGACCTTCCGAACCCGCCTGCTCTCTACGGAACGATCTTCCGCAGCCGCTGGTGCCCCTGGTCCGAAACCACGACCGATCCGATCGACGGATCGAACAGGATCCCCCTCGGATCCTTGAAATTCGCGTCCGGCCCGATGCCGTCCTTGAACTTCGACCTGCTGCCGCCGCCAGCCAGCGTCGTCGTATTCCCTTCCGGGCTCACCTTGCGAATCGTATTCGATGCGTTGTCGGTCACGTACACCGTTCCGTCCGAACCCACCGTAACGCCGATCGGCCCGCGGAACTGCGCCACGAGCGGTCCGCCCGACGCCGTGCCCTCGAAGCCACTGCCGGCGATCGTCGAAACACTTCCCGTGACAATATCGAACAGCCGGATGCGGTTGTTGCCGAAGTCAGCGACCACTAGCCCCGACTCGTCAGGAGTCAGCGCGACGTCGAGCGGGAACGAATACCGCGCCGTCGACACGGCACCATCCGTGAACCCGACGATCCCGATACCCGACGCCGTCGTAACGTCGAACGTCGCCGACGTCGTGTCGACAGCCCGAATGTACTGATTCGTCGCATCGGCGACGTACAGAATCCCGTTTGAGGCCAGCGCCATTCCATCCGGCCCGCGGAATCGCGCGACTGCGCCCACTCCGTTGCCGAAGCCCTGCAGGCCCCGTCGCGTCGACTTCGTCTCCGCCCGCTCGTCCTTGTCTTCGATCAGGTCGTTTTCTCCGGCGACCGTGTCGACCGTGACGCCCGAGCCCGAGATCCGAACGCGCCTGATCACCCGATTCCCGAAATCCGCGACGTAAATCGCACCGTCACCCGCAACCGCGATGCCCAGCGGATTGTTGAATCGCGGCACCGAGAAGTTCTCGTCCGTCGAGTCGCCCGAATCGACGTATCCGGGCTGTCCATCGCCGGCGATCGTCTCGGTGAAGCCCGTCGCCGGGTTGACCCGTCGAATCGCGTTGTTCTGCTGGTCGGCGACGTAGTAGAAACCGTCGGGGCCGATCGCCATGCGGCTCGGGCGACGGAACTTCGCCGTTTCGGAGTCGCCGTCCTCGAATCCGTCGAGGCTCTTGCCCGCAAGCGTCGAAACCACCGACGCTCGAACGACAGTCACCGCAAGCGGATTGGATACCGTCCCGTCATTGTTCTTCACCTGAATCTGATAGGTGACGTTTGCCGTGTCGGTCAGGTCCTTCGACAGCGTGAAGTCCACTCGCGCCTTGCCGACGAACGTCGTCTTCACTTCCGTGCCGTTGACGAGCACCTTGCTCTTCTCGGCGAAGTTTGCTCCGTTGACCGAAATCACCGTCGCACGGTCGGTCCCGGCCTGCACTTCATTCGGCGTCACCGTGTACGCGAACGGATTGTCGTTGGCAGGCGTGACCCGGAGAATCGTGGCGTTCGAAAGTCCCGTTGACTGAACGACATACACGACGGCTTCCCTTACGGTCGTGATGAGGTAAAAATGTTCGAAAGTCCGCCGCCGTCGGCCTTGACCTGAAATGGCAGAATGCCGGGAACCGAAATGAAGCTGTTCGGAAGGATGACCGAAAGGACGCCCTTCTCCCGCAGTGTCGTATCCAGAGAAGAGCCGTAGACGAGCACCTTCGACTTGTCGTTGAATCCGACGCCGGCCAGTCGGAATTCTGCGGCAAAACCTGCCGTTACCAGTCCGAGTGCATCGGGATTGATTCGATCGATCGTCACGCCAGGCAGCTTGGTGCCGACGGTGAGCGTTCGGGCGGCCGTCATCACCCCATCACCCCGTCTGACGACCACGGTGTGCGTGCCGACGGCCGCCGTCACCGTCATCGGTATCAGAATCTGAAGTCGCTTCTTCGAAACGAACTGCGTCTGCTGCACGACGCCGTCGAGCAGCACCACCGAATCTTCGTCAAAGGCCGTGCCGATCAATCGCAGCGTGAAGTCCGGATCGCCGACCGAGACAACCTCGGGGCCGATCTTCGTCAGAGTCGGATCTGCTGCCCGGGCCACCGGTACCGCGGGAACCAGGATGGCCAGCAAAGAGATGAATGCGAGAATGTGCTTGAATCGGATCATATGAATGGCGTCTGTCCTTGATGAGTCGGGCCGGGGTCGCGCAACGGTTGCGAAACCGGCTTGTGTTTCAAACGTAGGAGTATAGCCGTTTCTGACAGATAGGGACAACAAGGGAGAGAAACCTGAAAATCCCGCAATCCTGTCTACTCTTTGCCCGAGCCCTTCGCCTGCCACTCGCGGATGAGCGGCATGGCTGATGCCACCGGAATCGCGAAGTTCGATCCCGCAAACGTCTGCCCGGTCTCTGAACTCACGAGAATCGCCGAGTTGATCCCGATCACGCGTCCCGAGTCGTCGAAGATCGGTCCGCCCGATCCCCCCTCCGTCGTCGCTGCGTTGTGCACGATCCGTCCCGGCGTTATGTCGCCGATGATGCCCTGCGTCGTCAGCGGTCGGATTGCACCGCGATCGGCAAGTATCCTCGCGACGTCGAGCAGCGATCGATTCCCTCGTCCCGCCACGGCCGTCCGCTCCGCCTCGGGCAACCGCTCGACGAGTCCCTCGACCCCGGTCGGATACCCCAGCAGCACGATCGCCTTGCCCGGCACCGGCAGCGGACCGTCCTCCGACGGCAGCGGGAGCACCGGAATCGCCTTGTCGCTCTGCTTGATCTTGCAGATTGCGAGGTCCACCTGGTCGTTGTTCGTCGTGAGCTGAACCTCGAAAGGCGTCTGGAACTGCGGGAAATACGCAATGAGCCGCTCGATCTTCGGACGCATGCCCTGCGACAGGATCACCTGCGCCGTCTCGTCCTGTCGCCACGGCTGCACGACATGCCGGTTCGTGAGCAGCGTATTCTCGGAAATCAGGAAGCCCGTTCCGGTGAACTCAACTTCAACCGTCGGCCCCAGTCCGTCTATGCTCGCCAGCAACTCACCCGTCTCTCCAACCACCGGCCCGTTTGCGTCGTCGACCGTGTCGTATCGGAGCGCTCGCCCGGACTCGCGATCCGTGAACGAATAGACGCCGACGATGAGACACACGCCGCCAGAGTATTTCTCGGACATGCGCTGGGCAAACGATCGGTTGTCGGCATAGAGCTGTCCGAGCTCGTCGAGGCGCTTCTGCTGTTCCTCGAGGCGCGCCTGCGCGGCGGACTTCTCTTTTCGATCGAGCTCGATCTGCTCCTGCTGGAGTCGCACCGTCTCCTGGATCGACCGCAACTGGTAGAAGTTGAGGTAGATCACGAGCCCGACGAGAAAAAGGATGGCAAAGGCGCTGCCTAGCGTATAGGCCTTGGCGCGCCCCGGGACTTCGGCCCAGAGGCTCGTCGCGAGCTCCTTCACGAAAAGCGTCGCGGTGAGCGGATGGACGTTGCCCGGAACCTCTGCAAGTGCGGTCTCGGTAGCCTCGGGGACCGGCACGAGTCCGTAGATGTCCTGCCTGAGCACGTGAAACAGCAATTCGGTGCCGCGTCCCGCCGGGCCGAATCGGAGCGTGTCGCCGTCGTGAAGCGGAAAGGACTCGCCGGGCGACGTCGAGGCGATCGTGGTGCCATTGATCGCAAACTCGACCTCTTCGCCGACCTTGAGCGTCAGTCGCGGAACGCCTTCTTCGGGGCGTCGCACGCTCGCGATCACGTCCGGGAGCGGGATCAGCTCGCCTGTGACCCCGGTGCCCGCAATGGGCACGACGAGGTCGCACGTATCGGAAGGCCCGATCGTGATCCGGTCCTGCTGGTAGATTCGCGTCTTCCCTTTGTCCCGCCCCGTCAGGAAGACGAACATGAGACTGCTCATAGACGTATCAACGGCGCCTGCAAACGCGCGAGTATAGGAGCGATTCGCCGGCGGAAGCAACTCCGTGTTTCCGTGCCTCGGTGTCTCTGTGCGCGAAGCGTCTGAAGTGCTTCGCACACGGAGGCTCAGAGGCACGGAGGCACGGAGCCTCAATCTGGTGCGTCGCCAGGTCTGAGATGTTCGAAACCGTCTGGGGTGGCCTCACGCCGGCTCGGATGGCTCATCGTTGCGCGACGCCAGCTCGGTGCCGTTCCACTCGACAACGAACCAGCGGCCATAATGACCGCCGCGCCCGAAACGCCGAAACCGAATTCGCGCGCCGGGTTGGACAACGAGCAACTGGCGGTCCATCGGACGCTCGAAGGCGTTGGCGACGCATTCGACGCCTGCCCCGTATGGCTCGACCTCGGTGCGGGCGTCGGGGCTTCGCTGGATGGCCGACAGGACGACGAAGGCTGCATCCGACTCGCGAGGCTGATGGAACGACAGCTTTCCTTCTTCATCGATCGAGACGTGAGCCTCGCGCAGGCGTCGGTCCTCGGGAACCTCGACGTCGACGACCGGTATTAGCAGCGGCACCATCGCGAGGGTCTGCCCGCCGACATCGGCGCCGAGATTGGCGGCCTGCCGACCGTCGCCGGCCTCGATCTCGATGCCTTCCTCGATGACCGGAATGTCGCGGTCGTCGAACTCGACCATGTAGAGCTTCATGCGCGTTCCTTGGGGCGACGGTTGCCGGAACGGCAGCCGTCTGATGGGCGCGGGCGATTCGCCCTTGCAATCAAGCGAAAAGGGCCACCGCCAGCGGTGACCCTTGAACGAATCTGTGTGGTGGCCAGGGACGGAGTCGAACCGCCGACACCCTGATTTTCAGTCAGGTGCTCTACCAGCTGAGCTACCTGGCCACGATCGTGACGCGGGATCGCGTCGAAGGCCGGATAGTACGGATTTCGCCGAATGGTGTCAACACGGCCACATGGCGCCATCGGCGTCGCGCTCATCGCACAAACCGTCGTGCGAAAATGAGCCAGGCCGCGAGGCAGAGCAAACAGAAGATGGCGAGTCCGAGCGACCACTTTCCGCCCTGGGCCCAGTATATCCAGAGGTTCACACAGCCGATGACTGCGATGAGCAGCGCGTAATAGTGGATCGTTCGCGTCGCGTCCGCGCCGGCCCGGGCCTTGTTGTCGTCTGCAGCCACGGCCGCAGTCTACGTGAAGACGGCGAGGAGCAAGAAGGCCTTGATTGCAAGCACGATAGAGCAGATGACGAGACCGATCATCGAGAGGTTCTTGCCGGCGATCGGCCGCTCGCCGCGCGCGATGGCGCGAAGTTCGAAGAACGCCAGCGCGATACCAGCGAGATCGACCGGCATCGTAAAGAAAAAGCCGCAGAAGAGTACTACCGAGAGCAGGCCGAACATCATCGCGGCGATGGCTCGTGAAGATGGCTTGCCTTCCGACGGGCTAAGCGCCGGGGACGTCCACTGCGGCGCGACGAGCGGTGCCGGCGTGACGCTTGTTGCACGGAGCGGGCCCGATGCGGGCTCGGCCGGCTCGTTGTAGCCGACGCCGAAGAGCGGACCGCGCTGCTCGCGAGGCTTGGGCTCCTCGGTGGCGGTGGAGATGTCGGCGTGCGGGACCGCCGTCGACCCTTCGACCGGCGACCAGCATTGCTTGCAGAAGCGCAGCCCTGGGGCTATGGGAGCGCCGCATTTGGGGCACGTCATTGCGCGTTGCCTCGAAGATCCGTCCGTCGGCGCCGCTGACCGCGTGGGCGCCCGAGGAGATGCTACACCGCGAAGCGTCGAGGCGCACGGGATTGACGCTGCTCATTCAATTCCTCACGCAAACGGACTTTGTGCCTCCGCGACGCCGTGCCTCTGCGTGCGAAGCGTCTCGAGAGCTTCGCACGCAGAGGCACGGAGTCACCGAGACACGGAGGCGCGGCGAGCAAGTTCGTTCAGCCTGTCCGGGCTGATGACTTCGAGCACCCCTTCCGCGACGAGCCCCTCGGCCGCCAGCGGCACCTCTCGCGCGACGAGCACGCACGCCCGGCTCGCAGCGGCCGTCCGGCACATCGCCGCGACGCGATCTGCGGACGCCTCGATCGCCGCCGAATCGATCACGAGCACAGACGGACGGTGCAGGTCGAAGGCCCACACCGTCTCGCGCGTGTCCGCCGCCCAGATGGCCGGTACCCCCGCGTCCTCGAAACTCTCCAGCACCCGCATTCGCAGCACGCGATCCTCGACGAGCAGCACTGCGCCACCTTCGGACGGTGCGACGTCGCCCTCCGGCGTGCCGGCGTATTGTGGCATCACGATGTGGATAGAGGCTCCTTCGCCCGGCGTGCTCCGTACACTGAGCCGCCCGCCGTGCCGGGCCACCGCGGCAGCTGCAATGGTCAGCCCCAACCCGACGTGTGATCCGCCCTTCGACGTCACGAACGCGTCCACCGCGTGGCTTCGGATGTCGGTAGGAATGCCGGGTCCGGCATCGCGCACCTGAACGCCGACCAGTCCCTGCCGTTCGATCGTCCGCACGACGATCGAGCCTCCCGCCGGCTGCGCTTCCACCGCGTTTCGGATCAACTCGGCAAACACGTCGCGCAACTCGGCCGCACAGCCCAGTGCGCGCGCCGAGCGACAAGGTTCCAGCCTCACGTCGTACACGACGCCCGTCGCCGCGGCGCCCGCATCCCACACGTGCCTCGTCGACTCGATGGCGTCCTCCACGATCCGATTCAACTCGATAGGCTCGACGACCCTGTCGATCCGGGAGCGGCCGGCGCGGTCCAGCCGTTCGACGAGTCCGGCGAACTCGCGCCGTCGCGCCGAGCCGTCGCTGCCTGCTGCGGGCAGCATTGCCAGCAGGACGCGCGACATCCGGAAGACCGCCTCTCCCGACGGTCGGTGCCGAACCACCGACGAGCCCCCGTCCTCCGCGCTGCTAGTAACCTCGCGCGCGAGCACGAGGACGAGCTCGTCTCGCATTTCGTCGCCGGTCGAGCTGATCTGCAGCTCGAGCTCGCTTCCCCCGGCTCGGGCTGTGACCGCGACTGCCGGCGTCTCACCTGCCGCCACCCGCTGCAACTGCGTCTCGAAACGCGCTCGATCCGCCTCCTCGATCAGCTCGCCAACGGGCGCAAGCGGCACGAGCGACGCGCCGAAGACCTCCTCGGCTGACGGGTTGGCCCACCGCACGAGTCCCCCACGGTCGAGCAGCAACACGGCGCCACGGCTGCGCGAGACAGCGCGCGCCACACGGACGTCCAGTTCGTCGACGCCTTCGAGTCGCTGCGTCTGCCGCAGCAGCGCTACAGCCCCGGCGGGCTCGCCGAACCGGTTTCGAATCGGGTTGACCGTCAACACGAAGTCGGCGCCCCCACAGGGTGGTGCGACGAACAACCGGCGCGTCGGTCTCGATCGCCTCGGCGGTCGCGCACGAGCCGCCATCGGTCTCGGCGCACATCAGCCGGCAGCACGACGCGTCGCGCAGCGCCGAGTGCTCGACGCCGAATGAGAGCGCGGCGGCCCGGTTCGCGCGAACGACTCGGCCATCGCGCCTGAAGAGCACGACCGCATCGACCATCGCGTCGAATGTCGCTTCCCACTCTCTCTTGCCGAGCGCCACGCGGTCGAAGAGCGCCGACCGATGGACGGCGACCGCCGCCTCGTGCGCGAGCCCGGCAGCGAGCGCGGTTTCGCGCGGCGAATGGGAGTGCTCGGTGTCGCCCTCGATCAGCAGAACGCCGAGCTTTCGATCGCCGAGCTGAAGCGGGACCGCGAGCGCGCTCTTCGACTCAGGCGAGAGTACGAACCGGTCCGGCCGAGCCGGCGAGGTGTCAACCGACACCGGGTGCCCCGTCCGAAAGGCTTCGGCCGGAACCGCTGCCGCCGTGAAGCCGACGACCACCCCGTCGGCCGCCGCAGAGGAACCTCGCGACGCTACGACCCTCAGCTGCTCGCTCCCGTCGTCGGCGAGCAGCACCGCAGTCGACGATGCATGCAGGGCATTCCCGGCGAGATGCAGCAGCGCGTCGAGCGCCTCGTCGCGATCGTTCGTCAGGGCGAGCGCCTGGCTCGCGTCGAGCAGGCACTCGAGGTCGCTTCGAGCCGCCAGCTCGTCGGCGTGAAGTCTGGCCTCACTGAGCGCGACGCCGAGCAGATCTGCGACTCCGCGAAGCAGCTCGAGCTCGAATGTCTGCCACTGTCGCGGCGATTCGACGTTTGCGCACGCGAGCACGGCGTGCATCTGGTCCCGTATGAGGATCGGCGCGACGAGCACCGATCGCGTCGGCTGGCTCATCTCGTCCGGGCGGGTCTCGACGACTACGACGCCGTGCCGCCGCGCCTGCTCGAGCCGGTCGACGATTGGCAGCGAACCGACGTCCACGTTGACACCCACGCGTTCCGATCGCTGCTCGACGACGAACCCGTCGTTGGAAGGACGAAGAACGGCGCAGAAATCCGCCTCGAGAAAATCGCGCACATCATCGCACGTGACGGCGAGGATCTCGGATGCATCGCTCAACCGATAAACGCGGTTGGCAAGCCGCGAGAGGAGTTGCCCGCTCTCGAACCGCCGGGTCGTCCGCTCGGTAGTCAACGACTGGTCGATGAGCGTGGCCACGTTCGCCGCCACGAGCTCGACGAGCGGCCGTCGATCATCGGGCGCGTCGGTGTCGGATCCGAAGACGTATGCGGCGAAAACACCTACGGTCTTGCCACGGACGCGAAGCGGCGCGACCACCACGTGACCGTGGCGGCCCTCGCCGTCGAGTGCGCCGCCGACGATGTCTTCGAGGGCGAAGGGTGTCCCGGCGCCGAGCGCGGTACGAACGAGGCTGCGGCCCGAACCGTTCTCGTGAAGCCAGACGGCGATGTCGGCCGTGGCGCCGATCCCGGCGCCGAGCAGAACCTCTCTCGACTCGTTCCCGATCCCGGTGGCGGCCACGAGACAGCACGATCCCGTCGCCTCGTCGTTGACGAGCAGCAGCGAGATGTCGAGGCGAATCGCGTCGTGTGCGAGGCCGCACAATCCGCGAAGGGACTCGATCAGACTGAAGGCGTCAATGTCGGGCCGCGGCCAGAGCGGACCGGATGGCGAGTTTCCGTCCATCATTCTCCACGCTGGTATCGATGTCGAGGAGTCGAGGGGGGCGGGCGGTTCTTCTTCCGTGTCTCCGTGACTCTGTGTGCAAAGCTCTCCTTCTAGCTTGAAGAGAGCTTCGCACACGGAGACACAGAGTCACGGAGACACGGAGAAAAAACTCTGCTTACTTGAAGGCCGGGATGCCGGTCGCGGCCTCTCCAAGGATGAGCGTGTGGATGTCGTGCGTTCCCTCGTAGGTAAGCACCGACTCCAGGTTGTTCATGTGCCGCATGACGGGATATTCGCTCGACACACCGTTCGCGCCGAGGATCGTGCGGGCCATCCGCGCGATCTCGAGCGCCCAGTAGATGTTGTTGCGCTTCGCCATCGAGATCTGCGCCGGCGTGACCTTGCCCTCGTCCTTCAGGCGGCCGAGCTGCAGCGTGAGAAGCTGCATCTTCGTGATCTCGGTGAGCATGTCGGCGAACTTCGCCTGCTGGAGCTGGAAGCTCGCGATCGGCCGATCGAACTGCGTGCGGCCGAGCGCATACCGAAGCGACGTGTCGTAGCACGCCATCGCCGCGCCGATCCCGCCCCAGGCGATGCCGTATCGCGCCTGATTGAGGCACATGAGCGGCGACTTCAGTCCGCCGCTGCCTGGCAGGAGGTTCTCTTCGGGAATGTGGCAGTCGTCGAAGAAGAGCTCGGATGTGACCGACGCGCGAAGCGAGTGCTTGCGGTGGATCTCGGGAGCGCTGAACCCGGGAGTTCCCTTTTCGACGAGATACCCGCGGACGCGTCCCTCGTCGTCCTTCGCCCAGACGACAGCGATGTCGGCGATCGTGCCACTCGTGATCCACGCCTTCGCGCCGTTGAGCACGAAGCCGTCGGACGTCTTGCGGGCACGCGTGACCATGCCGCCCGGATCCGAACCGTGGTCGGGCTCGGTGAGGCCGAAGCAGCCGATGGCCTCGCCGGTGGCAAGCTTGGGAAGCCACTTCTGGCGATGCTCCTCGCTGCCGAACGTGAAGATCGGGTACATCACGAGGGCGCCCTGGACGGACACGAAGCTGCGCAGTCCGCTGTCGGCGCGCTCGAGCTCCTGCGTGACGAGGCCGTAGGCCACGTTGTTCATGCCGGCGCAGCCGTACTCGGTCGGGAGGTTGGCGCCATAGACGCCGAGCTCGCCAAGCGGCCGGACGAGGTCCATCGGGAACTCGCCACGCTGATAGAAGTCGTCGACGATCGGGATGACGTTGTCTTCGACGAACAGGCGCACCGAGTCGCGCGCTAGCTTTTCTTCCTCGCTCAGGAGCGCTTCGATGCCGTAGAAATCGATTCCGCGAAACTCCGCCATATCGGTGGTGCCTTCCTGGCACTCGTGTCTCGAGCCGCGCCCGACACGAATGCAAAAACGGTTTGACGCCCACCGCCACCGGTTCCTCGCGGTGCCGGTCCGCGTGGGCGTCAGAACACTCCAGATGTTCGTGGATCAAGGAGATCGCACGCGATTTCGCCGGGCGAATGATACTGATTTTCGGGTGTGAGGCAAGGAAGGGGGAGAGCTTCGCACCCAGAGGCGCGGAGTCACGGAGGCACAGAGGTGAAAGAGACAGGTATGTTCGTGGCTCCGTGCCTCCGCGACTCTGCGCCTCTGTGTGCGAAGCTCTTCCAACCTCGGAATGCACGTCCGTGGACGGATTTTCTCGCCCTGTGCTAGCCTCGGCCTGCGAAGTGCCTGCGCCATGACCTTTCTGATGACCCATATCCTCGCCTGCTACGCCGCGGCGACGGTCGGCGCGATCGCCACGGTCGTCACCAAGCGGCAGGGGCTGTTCACGGCAGCGGTCGTCATCATGCTCGTCGGCTTCGGCCTGCACTCGGCCGACCTCACGATCCACATCGTCCAGGACGGGCATCTGCCGCTCTATGGCGCACAGGAAGTCTGCTCGTTCCTCGGTTGGTCGCTCGTGCTGTATTTCCTGCTTGTCCAGCTCCGGTTCCCGACGCACGCGCTGGCGGCGCTCGTATTTCCGACGGCATTGATGCTGACGCTGATCTCGGCGATCGCGCCGCCGATCGAGACTCGGCCGTCGTCGCTGACGGACGACCCGGTGCTCTTCTCGTTTCACGCAGGACTGATGCTGCTCGCTTATGGCGCGTTCTTTACGATGTTCATGGCAGCGCTCCTCTACATGACGCAGGAACGCGAGATCAAGGGAAAGCACTTCGGCGCCATCTTCCATCGCCTGCCTTCGCTCGACACGTGCGACTCGATCGGCTTCCGGTCGCTCGCGATCGGGTTCGTGATGCTCACGGCCGGGATCGCGTTCGGGATGTTGTGGCAATACCGCCGCGTTGGCACGCTCTGGACGAACACTCCCATCGAGCTCGTGGCGGTCTGTACGTGGCTCGTCTATTTCTTCCTCGTCCATTACCGCCTGACGTCAGGCTGGCGGGGACGCCGGGCGGCGATCGGCGCCATCGTCGGATTTGGCCTCGTCGTGGTCAGCCTCACGGTTCTCCGGTTCTCGACCGGGTTCCACTCGCTGTCTCCGTGGTGATGCTGACGGATATGGGCATTCTGCTTCTTGGCGTCAACCACCGCACCGCCCCGGTTCACGTCCGTGAGCAGCTGGCCTTCGGCGATACCGAATTGCGGACCGCGCTCGCCGATCTCGTCGACCGAGAGACGATCGACGAGGCGCTGATTGTCTCGACGTGCAATCGCGTCGAGGTTATCGCGGCTGGCAGCGCCGACGACGCGTGCCTGGATCGGATGATGGACGTGCTGGGGTGGTCCGGCGGCCTGTCGGGAGTCGACCTCGAGGAACACATCTACGTTCACCGGGATCTGGCCGCGATCCGGCATCTCTTCCGCGTCGCGTCGAGCCTCGATTCGATGATTGTCGGTGAGCCGCAGATCCTCGGTCAGGTGCGCGAAGCTTATCGCGTCGGCCTCGACGCCGGGACGGTCGGTCGGAACCTCACGACACTCATGCAGTCGGCTTTCGCGACGGCGAAACGCGTTCGCACCGAGACGGCGATTGGATTCAACGCGGTGTCGGTGAGCTTCGTCGCCGTCGAGCTCGGGCGAAAGATCTTCGGAGCCCTGAAAGATCGCGTCGTCCTGCTGATCGGCGCTGGAGAGATGGCGGAGCTTGCGGTGCAGCACCTCGTGGACTCGGGCGTTTCGGGCGTGCTGGTCGCGAATCGCACGCATGAGCGCGCTGAGACGTTAGCCGGATTGCACGGAGCGACCGCCGTGGAGTTCGAGGATCTCGGCACGCACCTCGTCGAACCGGACATCGTGATCTGCTCGACGGCGGCGCCGGACTACGTGCTGCGGGCGGCGGACGTGCGAGTGGCGCAGGACCGCCGCCGTAACCGTCCCCTCTGCATCATCGACATCAGCGTGCCGAGACAGGTGGACCCCGCGGCAGCCGAGCTCGACAACGTGTTCCTGTTCGACATGGACGACCTGCAGCGCGTCGTGGGTTCGAACCTGAAGGAGCGCGAGCGAGAGGCATCGCTTGCCGAGGTCATCGTCGACGACGAGGTCTCGAAATACGTCGGTCGGGTCCGGACGGCGGACATCGGACCGACCGTCACCGAGCTCAAGGAACGGCTCAACGACGTCGCGATCGGAGAGTACAGGAGGCTGCGGCGTCGGCTGGGCGACCTGACACCGGAGCAGGAGGAAGCAATCCTTTCGGTGCTTCTGCCGTCGATCGTCAACAAGATCTCGCATCCGATGATCGCGCACATGCGCGACTCGGCGAGGCGCGACGGCCACGCCGACGGCGGCGTCTCGATCTGGCGGCGAATTTTCGGCCTCGGCGGCGGCGAACAGTGAAACGCTCAGAGATCGTCATCGGGTCGCGCGGGAGCGCGCTCGCCCTCTGGCAGTCCGAGGCGATGGCGCGCGCGCTCGAGTCGGCCCATCCGGGCCTTTCGTGCCGTATCGAGATCATCAAGACGACCGGCGACGTGATGCGCGATGCGTCGCTCGTCGCGATCGCAGGAAAAGGCGTGTTCACGAAGGAGATCGAGGATGCGATGCTCGATGGCCGCGTCGACGTCGCGGTCCACAGCCTCAAGGACTTGCCGACAGAGCTCCCTGACGGATTGACGCTGGCGGCGATCACGAAGCGCGAGGACCCGCGCGACGCGTTCTGTGCGCGGCCAGGTATCGCCTCGATCGCCGAGCTTCCGGACGGCGCGACAATTGGCACGAGCAGTCCGCGGCGACGGGCGCAGTTGCTGGCGTGGCGTCCGGACCTCGAGCTCGTCGATCTGCGCGGCAACGTCGACACGCGACTCCGGAAGATCGAGACCGAAGGGCTCGACGGCATCGTTCTGGCGTGTGCCGGGCTGAGACGGCTGGGACTGGCGGATCGGATCACCGAGCCGCTCGGCGTGAGCGTGATGGTGCCGGCGGTCGGCCAGGGAGCGTTGGGGATCGAGGCGCGCGACGGTGACGGGGACATCCTCGAACTGCTCGGTGCGCTAGCGGACGCCGAGACGACGGCTGCGTGTCGGGCCGAAAGGGCGTTTCTCGAGGCGGTCGGCGGAGGCTGCGCGGCGCCGATTGCGGCGCACGCCTGGCCGGACGGTGACGGGCAGCTGTCGATGGTGGGTTCGCTGGCGACGGACGCGACGCGGCCGCCGATGCGTGGGATGTTGACGGGATCGATCGCGAATCCCGAGTGGCTTGGTCAGTCGCTGGCAGTGGTCTGCCGGCGGTCCTGATCGCATGATGTCGGGTCTGCAACGTCGCCGCATCCGCACGACGCCGGGTTCGAATTGCACGACTTTCGCGAAAGGTCGCGCCGGACGAACCAAAAAGCCGCAAGACACGCGGCAATCAGGGCAACGAAGAGGAGGCTCTGCTCGATCAGACTCATCGGCGCAAGTATAGCGTACGTAGCGCGTTGATCTGGGACGGGGAGGGCGTTTAATGTCTGAGGTGATGACTTCACGCATCGGTCGGTTTGAGATTCTCGAGTCGCTCGGCGACAGTGTCGCCGGAAACCATTACCGGGCCTTCGATCCCGCAACCAACCGCGAAGTCGCGGTCGAGACCTTCCGTCTGGGAACCCTTCCGAGCGATGCCGCGCGGGAGGCGTTCGTGACCGGGCTGAAACGGTCTGCGCACTTGCTGCACCCGAAAATCGCCGCGGTTTTCGACGTGGGTGTCGACAACGACCTTGCCTATGTGGCCGGCGAGCAGTTGACCGGGACCACGCTCGAGAGGGCGATGGTCGAGTCGGGTCCGTACGAGCTCGGTCAAATTGCGCCGGTCCTCCGGCAGATCGGCGCGGCGCTCGACCACGCGCACGCGCAGGGCGTCGTCCACGGTGGACTCGAACCGTCGCGCGTCCTGATTCTCGAGAATGGCGACGTCAAGGTGACGGGATTCGGGTCGGACTTCCCTGCGGTGCGAACGGCGCAGGGCGCCCACGCGTTTGCCGGCGAGCCGAAATACTTTTCGCCGGAGCGCGTTCGGGGCGAGGCCTTGACGCATCGTGCGGATATTTTCTCGTTCGGGGCGATCGTGTACGAGTTGTTGACGGGCCAGGGGCCGTTCGACAGCGACTCGCTGATCACGGAGTTGTACCGGCTCGTGAACGAGCCGCATCGTCCGGCTACCGAGCTTCGGGCGAGCCTTCCGGCTGCAATCGACGAAGCGCTCGATTATGCGCTGGCGAAGCAGCCTAAGGACCGCTACCTGTCGTGCGCGACGTTCATCGACTCGCTCGACGCCATCATTCCGGCGGCGGCGGAACCGTCGGCGATACCGGTTGCCGAGGCCGCGCAGTCTGGTTCGGCCGAAACGATCCAGTATTGCGACCAATGCGGCTCTGAGCTGCAGGCGAAGATGAAGTTCTGCTGGTCGTGCGGCACGACGGTGATACACGAGTCCGGGACTCCGGCGGTCGGGGACGTTTCGGCTACTGGTGTTGCCGAGGTTGCACCATCGGAGGCCAATGCGGCGGCCGAAAGGAACGTCGTCAAGATTGAGGCAGTGCCCATTCCTGTTCCGGTGCCAGTTCAGAGTACTCCGGTTGCGGTTCCGACCGGGAAGGCGCCCGAGAAGACCCCGGAAACGGAGCCGGTGAAGGCTGCGGAAGCGCCAGTGGCTCCTGCTGCTGTTGCAGGCTCGGCATCGACGTCGAAGTTGAATGCCGTGAGCTCGCGCGCGACGGTGCCGATGGAAGCGGTCGTCGACGAGATCGCCGAGATCGGGAAGGCGGTCGACGTCAAGAAGCCTGCCCGGACGGAGGTAGCTCGGACGGAAGTGGCTCCGGCCAAGGTGGCTCGGACAGAGGTAGCTACGGCCGAGGCGGCTCGGACGGAGACGGCACACGCTGTGGGCATACTGCCGCCACCGCTGTCTGGCTACGCCATGTCGACGGGGACCAAGAGCTTGCCGGCGCCTGGTGTTGAGATCGATGCTGCTCCGTCGAAGCCAAGCACTTTCCGGGCCACGTTGCCGATCCTGATTTTCGTCGTGATTCTCCTGGTGTTCGGCGCTTTGGGGTTCTGGTTCGCTCCGCGCTTCCTGGCTCCGAAGGCTTCGGCGCCTCCGCCGGCGGTCGAATCAGCGCCATCAGAGGCAACACCGGCCGTTCCGGCGGAGTCCTCGCCGGGTTCGACGGAGGCACCGCCGACGGCGCCTGAGACTCCGACGGCAGCGTCGGGGCAGTAGGCGGAAGTCCGGGCGACCCTGCGGCGTCGCCCGGAAAGCCGGTCGTTACCTCGGGAACTGCCGAGCCGCGTCGACTACGACCGCATGCATCAGAACCGCGAGCGAGCTGGCCTGCGGACATACGTCACAATCCGGACGCCGATTCACCTATCCGTCCAGCGTTCGGACCTTCTCATCCCGGCGGCCGGCCGGCCGCGCCCGACCATGATGCGCCAGGCGTTCGGTTCCTGAGACCGCCCGGAATGACTAGAACCGCGCGCCGCGTCTACCCATCCCATCGTGTCGATACGTACCGACATCATTCAACGAATGTCCGCGCGCAGTGATCTCCAATTATTTTCAGAAACCGCCCCACATCGCCCCATTTCCAGAGATCGCAGGCAACCCTCGTACATCCTTCCTTAATATGTGCACTACAACGAGTCGAGCGGGCTGCGTACCCCGCGACCCCGCGATTGAGCACGTGGGTGTAGATCTGCGTCGTTGAAACGTCAGCGTGACCTAAGAGCTCCTGAACGGTCCGGATGTCGTAACCGCTTTGTAGCAGATGGGTGGCAAACGAGTGACGCAGAGTGTGTGGCGAGCACGGCTTGTGAATACCGGCACGCGTCGCAGCGCCGCGGATGGTGCGCTGAATGGTCTCGGGTTGAAGGTGATGCCGGCGCTCGATTCCGTCTCGAGGATCGATCGACCGCTTGGGCGCAAAGAACACGTACTGCCAACCGATGGCCTTGGCCGCGTTGCGATATTTGACGCTAAGGGCGTGGGGGAGCCAGACCTCGCCGAAGCCTTCGTGCAGGTCGGCAGAGTGCCGGAGCATGGCGCGCTCGATCTGTTGCCGCAGCGGAAGGACGAGGAACTCGGGCAGGACGGTCACTCTGTCCTTGTCGCCCTTCCCCTGGCGAACGGTGATCTCGCGCCGCTCGAGGTCGACGTCTTTGATGCGAAGACGTAGTCCTCGAGGACTCGTGATGCCGGTGCCGTATAGAAGCGCTGCGACGAGATGCATCGTTCCAGAGAGCTCGTGTAGCAGGTCGCGGCCCGCGCGCGGCGTCAGGACGACGGGAAGCCGGCGCGTGGACTGGGCGCGGGTCAGCCCATCGAGCCATGGCAGGTCGACGGCGAGGACTTCGCGATAGAGGAAGAGCAGGGCGGCGAGGGCCTGGTTCTGGGTGGAGGCGGCGACCTTTCGTTCGATGGCGAGGTGAGAGAGAAAGGCTTCGACCTGGGACGGGCCGAGGTTGAGTGGATGGCGTTTGTTATGGAAGAGAATAAAGCGGCGCGCCCAGTCGACGTACGCCTCTTCGGTGCGGATGCTCATGTGTTTGACGCGAATTCGGTGTCGAACCTGGTCGAGGAGCCGCGGCGATTGTGTCGTGTCAGTCGAGCCAAGGTGACGGAGCCAGGCGACTGGATGCTCGGCACCGGTGGCACCGACCTCGCGGCGGCCGCCGATCGATTCAGGACCATTCGTCGGTTGCCGACCCGTCTGTTCCCGCATACGTCCGGTGGAATGAATTGGCTCACTCGTCCGATATGCTCCAACTTTGCTGCCGGCGCGCCACGGAGGAGGATCGTCATCGGAGCGGCCGAGGCATTCTCGGCGCGGTCGTCGTGCCTCGGAATATGGAGCAGCGGCGTTCAATGTGCGGGCAGTCGAGTCGGTATCAGGATGTAAGGCGGAGCGCCCGGTTGCGCCGTCGTCGGTAGACGACGCACCTTGAACGTTGATCTCGCTCGAGCGGCGCCTCGAGTCCCAGAGATCCGCAATCCAGCTAGGCTCCGGAGGCCCAACGGCGCGGCCGGTGCCCGGACCCGAGCTCGAGTGCGACTTCGAGGGCGGAGTCGTGGTTGACGGTCCAGTACCAGGCGGTGGAGATTTTGAACGGGGTCGCAACGAACTGGCAACCGGACTCGAGCGAGTAGCCCCTCCCGAAGACGTAACCGGTATCGAAGTCGAGTCTGGCGACTGTGGTGCTAATGGAGGAATCTCGGAGGAAGCGATTCGAGACGTATTTCGCGCCGGCTCCGCAAGTGGAACGGCGGCCGATTCGGAGAGAGGGAGCGAGGTATCCGTGTTGCCGGCCTCAGGGGCTCGGCCCGAAGCCTCATTACAGGTCGACGCACCGGTTCGATTCGAAGCGACGGCAAGGTCTGCCGCAACGGGTCGGTTTGGTCCACAGTGTCTTTCGGCAGCACCGGGTCTGTCCGCAACACCGCGTTGGTCCGTCGCACCGGGTTGGTCCGACGCGGAATCCGGTGCATCCGTAGAAGCGGCTGAATTACTGGGGTGGCACGTTGCAGACTGCCCTGATGAATGCGTCGGAAATGCGACCTGATCGCGGCGTGAGCAAGCTTGCAGCATCTCGGGCCGGTTTCGGGAGCCGACAGAGCCACGCTTGACAGCTTGTGGCTCGTAGGCGGATGGGCCAAGCCGACGCGACGTCAAACTCGTCACCAACGGCGCGGATGAAGACTCATCTCCACTTGGAGCGTCCTTGGACGAGACCCACTTCGCATCATCTGCCATCCATGGAACGTTAGTACGCCTAACACAC
>JADIYM010000022.1 GCA_016705245.1 Blastocatellia bacterium
CAGGTCGCAGTCGACTCGCCGAGGCCGTCCCTGATGGACCGCACGAGTCCCTGCACCGCTTCGGCGGCATCGGGACCCGTCGCTACGATGCGCACGGTGGCACCGGACTCGATCTCGGGCGCCATGATTGCGACGACGCTCTTGGCGTTGGCCTCGCCCTTGTCGCCGCGAATGCGAATGTGCGACTCGAACGCCTTGGCCGCGCTCGCAAAGGCACGGCAGCCGGCCTTGCGTGCAGTCCGGTCGGGTTTGCAACGATGATCGGTTCCGAGACGTGTTCCGGGCCCTCGGACGGCTCGGTGTGCGCGGCGGAGCCGCCAAGCAGCACGAAGTCGAATATGGCGTCGCGACCAGCGACGACGTCGCCGCCACGAACCTCGAGCGTCGCGACGCGGTCCATAGTGGCGATGACTACTTCCGTGAGCAGGCTGCGGGCGCGAGTGGCCACGAGATCGGCGTCGAACTCGATCAAGGGCGTACCAGTTGAGACGGCATCCCCGACGGCGACGCGAGCGGCAAATCCTTCACCTTTCAACTGCACCGTGTCGAGCCCGATGTGGATGAGCACTTCGATGCCGTCATCGGTGCGGATGGTGATCGCATGGCACGCCGGATGGATGAACGCAACAGTGCCGGCACACGGTGCGACGATCGTGGAGTCGGTCGGGTCGATGGCGACTCCGTCACCAACCATGCGTCCCGAGAAAACCGGGTCCGGAACGTCGTCGAGCGACACGAGCCACCCCGACACCGGCGCCAGCATTGTTCTCGGCACGGACGCGGGCTGAGTCTCGGTCACCTCGTTTCTCCTTCGGCGGGCATCGGCTCGATTCCTCCAGGCTCCACCCGGGCGCGGCGAGAAGGACGACCGTAGGCGCGCGCCGCGACTGAGATAAGCGGTCGGGTCGTCGAGAACGGCCGCGGCAATAGGCTCCGAGAAGTCATCCGGCGACTCGAGCGACGTATCGACGATGCGCCGCCACGAGAGCCCCTCGACGCTCGGCAACTCGAATGTCGCGTCGTCCCAGCTCGCGTTCGCGATCATGTAGAGGTGCGCATCCGAGAGTCCGACCGGACCGTAGAGGTGCATCGCCAGCGAGCGCGCCTCAGGCGACCAGTCCGGCTGCCCGAGTTTCGCCCCGTGCCAGGCGACCGAGAAGCCGCCTCCGCGGCGGTCCGAAGCGAAACGGCGCCGTCGCAGCAGCGGCAGCTCGCGGCGGAAGTGAATCAGCCCGCGCACGAAGCGGTGGAGGTCGGCGTGCTTCTCGAGAAGCGTCCAGTCGATCCAGCTCGTCGCATTGTCCTGACAGTAGGCGTTGTTGTTTCCGCCCTGCGAACGTCCGAGCTCGTCGCCGGCCAGTAGCATCGGCACGCCCTGCGAAAGCAACAGCAGGGTGAGGATATTTCGGGACTGCTGCCGCCTGAGCTTCAGGACCTTCGGATCATCGGAGTGACCCTCGACACCGCAATTCCAGCTGTGGTTCTCGTTCGCGCCGTCGGCGTTGCTTTCGCCGTTCGCCACATTCACCTTGCGCTCGTACGCAACGAGATCCGCAAGGGTGAATCCGTCGTGGCACGTGACGAAGTTGATGCTGTGATAGGGCTCGCGATTGCTCGTCTGGTAGAGGTCCGGACTACCGAGCAGTCGCGTCGCGAGCGGGTAGGTTCGCCCCGGCTCGCCGCGGACGAAGCGGCGAACGTCGTCGCGGTATCGCCCGTTCCATTCGGCCCAGCGGCCCCACGCGGGAAAAGTGCCGACCTGGTAGAGCCCTGCGGCGTCCCACGCCTCCGCGATGAGCTTGGTGTGTGCCAGGACCGGGTCGTGCGCGAGCGCCTCGAGCAGCGGCGGATTCGCCAGCACCACGCCATCCGTTCCCCTGCCGAGGATCGACGCCAGGTCGAAGCGGAAGCCGTCGACGTGCATCTCGGTCACCCAGTAGTGCAGCGAGTCGACGATCATCGTCCGGACGATCGGATGATTGCAGTTCAGGGTGTTTCCGCATCCGGAGTAGTTCCGGTACTCGCCCGTCTCTCGATCGACGATGTAGTAGACCGCGTTGTCGATGCCGCGGAACGAGTGCGTCGGGCCACGCTCGTCTCCCTCGGCCGTGTGGTTGTAGACAACGTCGAGAATGACTTCGATTCCTGCGTCGTGAAAGCTGCGGACCATCTGCTTGAACTCACGCACCGCCCCGCCATTCTTTGAGTCGGCAGCGTACGACGCATTCGGCGCGAAGAAAGCGATCGGCTGGTATCCCCAATAGTTGATCAGCCGCTCGCCCGTAAGCGGATTCACGCGATTCGTATCCGCTTCCTCGAATTCCCAGATGGGCATGAGCTCGACCGCGCTCACTCCTAGATCCTTGAGATACGGGATCTTCTCGACAAGTCCCGCGAACGTCCCCGGCAACACGGCGCCTGACGAAGGGTCGCGCGTGAAACCGCGCACGTGGAGCTCGAATATGACGGAGTCGGAGAGCGGAATGTTGAGGGGCTGGTCGTCTCCCCAATCGAACCCGTCGTCAACGACCAGACATCGACGCTGCGACGTGAAGGGTGGATCTCCCCAGGTCGACCCGCCTGTGATGGCGCGGGCGTACGGATCGAGCAGAACGACGGATCGGTCGAACCGGTGCAGCTCCGGTTGCGCATTTGCGGCACGGTCCATCCGGTAGGAGTACTCGACCGACGGATCGACCCCGGTTACGAGCACGTGCCAGACATCGCCGGTTCGGTTGATCTTCGGGTCGAGCGGAATCTCGAGCGCCGGATGCTCGTCGCCAGGGGCGTACAGGAGCAGCGAAACCCAGGTCGCCGACGTCGAGACGATAGAAAAGTTCAGGCCGCCCGGACGCAGCGTCGCGCCAAGGGGCAGCGGCGCGCCACGCTCCATTCCAAAGGAGGGGCTGATTAGCCGCGCGAGCGCGCTCTCCTCGACTCGGCTCACGGGCGGCCTCGCCTGGACACACTTGCTCCCGATTGCGGGTCGACGACTGAATCGATGGTGCTGTGCATAGAAGTCTGACGAACTGCCGTCGACGGTACGACGGCGCGGACGCACGGGTCAACCGCGTGAACCGGGTTCCCCGAGTCGGCCGCTTCGTTGGATACTTGTGCTCATGGACACCGATCTCTCGATCCGAACGCTCGGCACGTGCGAAGTGAACTCTCCGCTCGTGCAAAACCTGCTCCAGTCGGAGGATTCGCCGGACCGTCGACGACGGATCCGCCATCCTGCTGGACGATCGTTTCGAGTCGGTAGCTGCGCTGGAGCGACTAGACGACGCGCCCCGTCTCGAAGTGGCCGGACCCCGACGACTGATCTTCTTCGATCCAGCGACAACCGGAGTGGGCATCGTGACATGCGGCGGACTGTGTCCGGGACTGAACAACGTCATCCGGGGTCTCACGATGGAATCCTGGCACGGTTACGGCATACGGCGGATTTACGGCTTTCAATACGGACTCGAGGGCTTCATCAAGAGCTACGGTCACGAGGTCATCGAGCTGACGCCGGATCTCGTCAGCGACGTTCACGAACAGGGGGGCAGCCTGCTCTCGTCGTCGCGCGGACCGCAGGAGCCGTCGGAGATTGTGAGCCGGTTAGTCGAGCTCGGAATAAACGTACTCTACGTCGTCGGCGGTGACGGCTCGATGCGGGCGGCTATCGCCATTTCGGCGGAGGCGCGTCGCCGGGGCTTCCAATCGCCGTTGTCGGCATTCCCAAGACCATCGACAACGACCTGCTCTACCTCGACAAGAGCTTCGGGTTCGAGACGGCGGTTGCCGAGGCCGTCGAGGCGAGCCGCTGCGCGCACGCCGAGGCGCGCGGCGCCTTCAACGGCATCGGACTTGTGAAGCTGATGGGTCGCCACAGCGGGTTCCTGGCGTGCCACGCAACGCTGGCGACCAGCCACGTGAACTTCTGCCTCATTCCCGAGATGCCGATCGACGAGACGATTGGTGCGGCATTCTTCGAGAAGCTCAGGGCCAGGCTTGAGAAGCGCAGGCACGCGGTCGTCGTGGTCGCCGAAGGAACCGGCCAGGAGCGGCTGGCCGACGCGTCCGTCCGAGATGCATCCGGCAACGTGAAGCTCGTCGATGTCGGCGTCTTTCTCGCCGACCGGATCAAGGCGCATTTCAAGGAGACGGACTTCGAGTTCACGCTGAAGTACATCGATCCGAGTTACATCGTGCGAAGCGTCGCCGCGAATCCCTCGGATAGTGTCTATTGCTGGCAGCTTGCCGCGGCCGCGGTGCACGCCGCCATGGGCGGACGGACCGAGCTCATCGTCGGGCGTTGGCATGGACGGATGGTCCACGTCCCGATCGAAAGGGCGATCTCGCAGCGAAACCGCGTGGACCTCGAGGGTACGCTCTGGCTCAGCGTCCTCGAGACAACCGGTCAGCCGGCGAAATGGGCGTAGGTTACGGAAGAACGGAAGAACAGAAGTGATCGGAACCGTTCGACTGTCCGTGGGAACGTGCACGACCAGGCGCAGGGTGCCCGTTCCTCGAGCCGCGAGCGGTAGCGAGCGTCCCACGGACGGTGCCTGAAACCGCAGATTCGTCATCACGGAAGAACGGAAGTGATCGGAACCGTTCGACTGTCCGTGGGACGCTCGCTACCGCTCGCGGCTCAAAAAACGGGGAACACGCGGGCTCCAGCCCCCGCTCTACTGGCGCCGCAGCCGGACGTCGACGAATCGACGCTTCAACTCGTCCGCCGGCACGCCGCGCAGATAGAGCGCACGCAACCACCACATGAGCGCCGCCGTTCGCCACGGCCCGAAAGTACGGTACCGCCTGTCCGAGATCGTGACCGGTCCGGCCAGGATCCGGAAGCGGCCGAGGCGGCGGATCCGCGTCACGAGATCGACGTCTTCGAACAACGGCCACGGTTCGTATCCGCCAAGCGCTGCGAAGTCTTCGCGCCGCACAAAGATTGCCTGGTCACCGGTCGCCGTTGCTGTCACCCACGTGCGGAAGTTGATGCCGCGCGCGATCACCGGCATCGAAAGCGGCGATCCGGGCTCGCGCTTGAACCGGATGGTAAAAGCGCCCCCGCGCACCGCCGCGTCATCGAACGCGCGTATCACCTGCTCGAGTGCATGCGGCGGCAGTGTTGCATCCGCGTGAAGAAACACGAGCACGTCGCCGGTCGCCACCGCGGCAGCTGCATTCAGCTGTCGCCCGCGACCCCGCTCCGAATCGACAACGTGCAGCCATCCGTCGGTCGCCTCGCGCCCGAGCCACTCGCGCGTTCCGTCGAGCTGCCGCCGTCGGCAACGATAACCTCGAACGGCGGCGGCTCGTGCTCTCGAAGCGCCCCGATGGTCGCCGGAAGATCGACGGCCTCGTCCAGCGCGGGAATGACGACACTGATTCTCACGCGTCGCCGTCCTTCGCACCGACACCGTATCGCCGGTTCACGAGGTGCCGCACCGCGATTGGAATCACGGTGAGCAGTCCGAGCAGTCCGAAAGCGAGGACGACGTCGCCGTTCACGAGCTGGCGAACGTCGATCGATGCGAGCGTCGGATCCGTGCCCTCCAGCGACCGCGCGAACGACGCCGCGATGTTCGCATAGACGAACGACGCCGGAATCATGCCGAGTGTCGTCCCGATCATGAAGTCGCGCGCCTTCACGCCCGTAACGCCCCACACGAAATTCATGTGGGTGAACGGAAAGACCGGAACGATCCTCGAAAACAGGACCGCCGAGAGCCCGGCGCCGGTCAGGCGCCTGTCGAATCGCTCCATGGCGTTTCCCGCGATGAATCGCGCAATGACCTCCCTGCCGGCCGCGCGCGCGACGAAAAACGCGCACGTCGCGCCGATCGATGCGCCGATCTCGACGAGCAGGCCGCCGCCGAGCGTGCCAAACAGCAAGCCGCCGGTCATCGTGAGGATCATCCCCGGAACGCCGGCGACCGTGAACACGACGAACGCGAGCACGAAGGCAAACGGCGCCATAGTACCGAGCCCGTCGCGCGCCGAGCGCAGATCGGAAAGTCGAACCGTCTCGGCGAGCCCCGACTGCTGAAGTCCAACGCCGACGGTGGCCACGACGACGACGAGGATCGCGAGCTTCCACCAGCCGCGCCGAGGTGTCGCCGATTCGTCCGTCGCACGCATCCGCGTCATTGTGCCTGAGCCGCTGCGGGAACGGGCATGTGAACGCGCGTCAGCAACAGTGCTGCCAACAGGCCAATGACGGCACTCATCCCGAATGCGAGCTCGGGACCGCCTGCGGCCCACACGCCGCCCATCAATATCGAGGCCGGCAACACGGTGACACCGATGGCGAAGTTGTACAGGCCGAACGCGGTTCCGCGGCGGTCCGGCGCGACGAGATCCGCGACGAGCGCCTTTTCGGCGCCCTCGGCAAGACCGAAGTATGCGCCGTAAACGAGGAAGAGCGCCCACACGGCAACCGGTCCGTCGACAAATGCGAACCCGGCATAGACGCCCGCGTAGACGACCCATCCGGCGAGGATGAGACGCTTCCGGCCGAACCGGTCCGACATGTCACCGCCTGCAACCGATGTCACGACCTTCATCACGTGCAGTGCCGCCCAGAGCAACGGCAAATGCGCGGGACTCACCCCGGCCGACGTCGCCCGGAGGAGCAGAAACGCATCCGTCGAGTTCGACAGTGTGAACAGTGCCAGCGTTCCCAGGTACCACCGGAAGTTGCCGTCGAATCCGGCCAGCGAAAGCCGGGGGACAGCTTTCGTCCCGGTTCCTTCGGCTGTCTTCACCTCGCGAACGGCGAGGACGGCAACGAGGACTGAAAGCGCAGCGGGGATGGCCGCGATCAGGAAGATGGTCGTCAGTTCGGGGTGCGACGGCGCGTTCGCGTCCAGTGCCACCCACCAGAGCAGCAGAAAGCCGACGAGCGGTCCGATGACGGCGCCGGTGTGATCCATCGCGCGGTGGAATCCGAACGCAAGCCCGCGCTCCCCGACACGAGCGGAGTCGGCCAGCAGAGCGTCGCGCGGCGCGCCCCGAATGCCCTTCCCGACCCGGTCGAACACGCGCAGACCAAGCGCCATCGGCCAGCTGTTCGCAAGCGCAAGGCCCGTTCGCGCGACCGCCGCAACCCCGTATCCCGCAACTATGAGCTCCTTTCGCCGGCCCATCCGGTCGCTGAGCGCGCCCGATACGAGCTTCAGCAACGAGCTGACGGATTCCGCCGCTCCCTCGATGAGACCGATGACGGCTGGCGACGCGCCAAGCGACAGCGAGAGGAACACGGGTAGCAGCGGGTAGATGATTTCGCTCGACGCGTCATTGAGCATGCTCACGAGGCCGATGGCGAGCACGTTGCGCGGCATCCCGATCGTTCGACGAAGGAGCGATCCGCGTTCCTCTGGCTTTTCAGGATCACCCATGCCGGTTCGCCGCACTACTCGACCGACACGGCAAACCGTATCGCCGCATCCATCGACATCGAGGCGCCCTCGGACGAAGCGGAGTCCGCGTCGCTTCCAGGTTCCGCGCGGACTGGCGCGAGCAGCTCGTCATAGAAGGCGCGCTCTGAATCCGCCACTACGATGTCGGCTCGCCGCTCGACGGCACGCGCGGCGGCCTCGATCACCAACGCCCGGCGAAACTGTCCGCTGGCTGCGGCGACCACTGCCATGGCTTCGAGTCCGAAGGTGACCGCGCGCATCTCGCCGGATGCGTGCGATACCGACAGTCCGTCGGCGACCCGCTCACGGCCACTGGCCGCGTCGCCGAGCAGCGCGACGGCCAGCCCTAGCCCGATCCGGCTGTACCCGACTAGTTTGCGGAAACCGATTCGCTCGGCGGTTGCCTCCGCTTCCTCAAAGCGTCGTCTCGCGTAAGGCAGATCCCGTAGCCTCAACCCGATCTCGCCGAGGTTATGCAGCATGAGCGTGACCCGCCAATCGTCGCCGATGTCGCGTGCACGGACGAGCGTGGCCTCGAACCGATCCCGCGCGATCGCATAGTCGCCGCGCTCCATCGCGACGAGCCCGAGGTTGAACTCGAGCACAACGAGGTTCATCTCCTTGCCGATGCCGTGCGTCGTGCGCAGCTCGATGCCTTCGCGAATGCAGCTCTCCGCGTCGTCGAAACGTCCGAGGAAGATCAGCGCATCTCCCTTGCCGTCGAGCGCCGTCGCGACCGTTACCAGGTCGCCGAGGTCGCGGCCAATCTCGAGGCTTTGCTCGTACTGGTCGAGCGCTTTCGCGGCGTTCCCCGCGAAGCTGAAGAGAAATCCCGTTGAGAACATCGCCGATGCAAGCTCGAGCGTTGGCGGCTGGCCCTTCGCGGCGTCCTGCGCGGCCAGAAGCCACTCGAGACCCTCTGACGCATGAGAACGCATGTCCCAGAAGTGGCAGAGTCTCGCGGCAAGCAGGAGGCCGCCATTCACATTTCGGCGCCCACGAATCGACCAGCGAAGGGCGGAACGAATGTTGTCGTGCTCGCGTTCGCACCTGTCGAGGTGACGTTTCTGGTTGACACTGGCAATGATGCCGAGTCTCGTCGCCTCGGCCTCGGCAAGCACCCATCCGAAATAGCGCTCGCGCACTTCGCCTTCCCGTCCCGATGCATCGAGTTTCTCGGCGGCGTATTCGCGGATGGTCTCGAGCATCCGGTATCGGACCTGCTCGTCGCGCTCGCTGACCATCACGAGCGACTTGTCTATCAGGGCGGCAAGAACGTCGAGTATGTCGGCGGCGTGGATCGCATCGCCAGCGCAGACTTCCTCGGCGGCCTCGAGCGTGCAGCCGCCGGCGAAAACCGACATGCGCTGCAGCAACGCGCGTTCCGGTTCCGCGAGCAGACCGTAGCTCCAGTCGACGGTCGCGCGCAGTGCCGGCTGTCGCCCGGACCGGCCGCCGGACGTCAGCAGCGCGAACCGATCGTCCATTCGGGCGAGCATCTGGTCGATGGACATGACGCTGACGCGAGACGCCGCCAGCTCGATGGCCAGCGGAATGCCGTCGAGGCGCGAAACCAGACGAGCCACCGACTCGACCGTCTGCGGCGTGAGCTCGAACGACTGGCGCTTTCGGCGGGCACGTTCGACGAAGAGCTGCACGGATCCGCACGTCATGATGTCGGCCACCGAAGCGCCCGGGTGATCCAGATCGGGCAAGTCGAGCGGCGACACTTGCCAGAGCGTCTCGCCGGCCACGTTGAGCGCCTCGCGACTGGTCGCAAGAATGCGCAGGCGTGGCGCCGTCCTCAACAGACTGTCGACCGCGGACGAGATGGCATCGACGAGGTGCTCGCAGGTATCGAGGATGACCAGCGCCGCTCGCTCGCGCAGCGCGTCGCCAAGCGTGTCGAGAAGTGGCCGATCCGGTTCTTCCTTCACGTTCAGCGTCGTAGCAATGGCGCGCGTTACGCTTTCGGGCTCGGCGATTGGCCGCAGTTCTATCAGCCACACGCCGTCGCTGAACGTCCCGAGCATTCGACGGCCAGCCTCGAGCGCGAGGCGGGTCTTGCCGATGCCTCCGGGGCCGACGAGCGTGACGAGTCGCGCGCTCCCGAGCGCCTCCACCAGTCCATCGAGATCGGCATCGCGAGCGACGAAGCTCGTGATGGGCTCGGTGAGGTTGCCGAGCGGAGGGACGACAGCGGTCGTCGGATACACCGGCGTCGGCAGGGACCCGCCGGAGACGAACGGCGCGGTGGTCGGCGAGATGCCGCTCGCCCGCCGCAGGTCGGCCTCGAATTCCGCGACGGACGCGTATCGCTCGGTCGGCGACTTTGCCAGGGCTCGCAATACGACGTCGTCGACCTCCGGAGGGATACCGTTGTCGAGGGTCGACGGTGGCGGAGCATTCTCATTGATATGTTTGAGGATCAGTTGGACCGCCGATCGTGCGACGAAGGGCGTTTCCCCGGTGAGACACTGATAGAGAACGCAACCGAGCGAGTAGATGTCGGACTGCAGCCCAAGCCGCTCGCCGCGGCATTGCTCCGGCGACATGTAGGCGGGCGTGCCGATGAGCGCGCCAGTGTGGGTCAGTTGCTCGCCATCGTCGTCCTCGGGCGTCTGGAGTTTCGCGATGCCGAAGTCGAGCACCTTCACGATTTCGGAGCCGCGCGGACCAATTTCGAGAAATATGTTGTCAGGCTTGAGGTCGCGGTGAATGATTCCGGCGTCGTGGGCCGCCTGGACCGCCTGGCACGCCTGACCGAGAACACGCACCGACCGTTCGATCGACAGCTTACGTCCGAGATCGATCTCGGTCGCCAGCGACCGTCCTTCCATCATCTCCATCACGAAGTAGGCGCCGGCGTCCGACGACACTCCGAAGTCGTAGATGGATACGATGTTCGGGTGCTTCAACCGAGCCATGGCGACGGCTTCGCGCTCGAATCGCTGCCTGGCGCCGTCGTCGATGACGAGCGCCGACGTCAGTACCTTCAGCGCGACGGGCCGCTCGAGTGCAACCTGCGTGGCGCGGTAGACGACGCCCATGCCCCCGGCGCCAATCCGACGATCAATTCGGTATTTGCCGTCGATGAGCGCGCCCGGCAGCAGCACACCCGGCAGTTGATCAGAGGCGGCCTGGTTCATCGCCCTTGCAAGTACCGGTCCCGCCGCGACTCGCGTCCCATCGGGATCCGGGCTGGCTCCGTCGACCCACGTTGCCGCCTGTCGGGCGAGCATCTCTTCGATTCGTAACCTCAAGGCAGCGTCCGAGCCGCACGCCTTGTCGAGATACGCGCCGCGGCTCTCCGGTGAGAGGTTGCACGCAACGGCGAAGATCTCCTTCAGACGGTCACTGTCCTGCGTCACATTCATGATCGGGCCATCTGAACCGGATCCGCTCACGTGTCGAAGAGGGTGGCATTTCTGACGGGTTCGATCAGCGCCGACTCATCGACGGCGGGCGAATTGACGCGACGCGAAACAGGAAACGCTTCCATCTCGTCCGGCGCGCACGGTCGCAGGAGCTCGAGGCGAACGGACGGAGACGTCTCGGGATCGAGCCACGCGGCCTCGTCCTTCGGGTCGAGAATCACGGGCATGCGATTGTGAATCGGCCCCATCAGCGCATTCGGTTCGGTGGTGAGGACGGTACACGTTGAAACCGGAGTCCCTTCCTCGGGCCTCCAGGTCTCCCAAAGGCCCGCGAAGGCAAACAGCCGGCCATCGCGGTATCGGATGTACATCGGCGTCTTGCCACCTGAGCCCTTCTGCCATTCGTAGAATCCGTCGGCCGGAATCAGGCACCGCCGCTTCGCAAGCGCCTGACGAAACGACGGCTTCTCGGCGACAGTCTCGCTCCGTGCATTGATGAGCTTGCTGCCGATCGATGCATCCTTGGCCCAGAACGGAATGAGTCCCCATCGATACATCGTCGCGACGCGTTCGGGCTCACCGGATATGCCGAGGACGCGCTGCGTCGGGGCGATGTTGTAGCGGGGCTCGACGGGATCGAGATCCAGAAGCGTCACTGCAAAGCGCTCGGCGATGGCCGCAGTCCTGTGCCTGAGGGTGAATCGTCCGCACACGATTCCGACTATAGCCTCCAGACCGGGTGGCCGCCAACGTCCTGCAATTCTTGGTAGCGCCCAGTTGCTCCTTCGCGTCTTTGCGTCTTCCTTTGCGCCTTTGCGCCTTTGCGGGAACCTCTTCGACGGCTTGAAGAATTTCCCGCAAAGGCGCAAAGGCGCAAATTGAGCGGGTTGCCTGCACCAGGATCGAAGGTGACCCACTACCCACTTTTTCAACTGACAGTCGACATTTGTGCGCGGTTGAAGTATCAATGCGGTCTTTTCCGGCTCCGTTGGCTGCGCCGTGGCACACGGATTGTTTCTATTGGCGCCAGTCGAATCCGAGGGGGCGAACCACCGTGAACATCAGCCAGTGCACACCGACTCCGATCGTCCTGCGATCGGGTCCCCAACGCGCAGTTCTGACCGACTTGCTGACGTCGATCCGCTCGTGTCGAAACGAGACCTACGCCCTTTGGGAGCACTCGCTCGCGGTTGCGGCAACGGCCCGGCAACTGGCGGCCCAGCTCGGGCTCTCGCGCGAGCTTCGGCGGCTAGCGTACCTGAGTGGACTGCTACATGACGTCGGGAAGTCGGCGATGTGCTACGCGACGCTCTTCAAGCCCGGACCGCTGACGACTGAGGAACGGACGTATCTCCGTCTGCATCCACAACTTGGCGCCAACATGGTCCAGGACCTGAAGACGCCCGAGATCCTCGATGCCGTGAACTGTCACCACGAGCTCTTCGACGGAAGCGGCTATCCGTTCGGACTTCAGGCGACCCAGATTCCGATTCTCGCGCGAATCGTGGGCGTCGCGGACTACTACGAGGCGCTGCGAGAGTCACGACCGTATCGTCCTCTTGCGTGCACGCATTCGGAGGCCATCGGGATCATCTCGACCCTCGCCGAATGCGAAAAGCTCGATCCGATGATCTGCGCGCATCTCGAGGTCGCAGTGGGTCCCAACTCTAAAGAACCGGTCAAATTGTTTGAACGGTTCTCTATCTTTTTTGAGTTGTCGGTCTCGTATTCGGCTCGACCGAGCGTCTACGGCAGCACCGGAACGCCGTCGAGCAGAATGAGGATTCCGTCGGGCTCAGGTTGAGCCGTCCGATTCCCGCGGGTTCGTTGTGTCTCAGAAGAACGACGCGCCTTCGACGATCGACGCGACTTGCGCCTCGGAGTGTTTGCGCGTGGACCCGTACTGACTTCGTCATCGTCGCCGAAAACCCGAAACACTCCCTTTACGCGCCGGACCGAATCGTGTCCCGCCTGATCCGAAGCTCGACGAAACGAGTCCGGCGCCTCGAGGCGTTGACGCGGCGTCGCCACGGGATTCGAGGTCTCGGCAAAGACCGTCCCTGATGCGAACAATATGATTGCGACGACGATTCCTGCCTTCTTCATGATGTGGAAACCTCTCTGCCCAAGTTCGCGAACGGCCGCTCGGAAGTTCACAATTTTCTTATCAAGGCTGATGTTAGCGGCACAACGCCAGCCGCCCGATGTTCTTGCACGAGCAGCGACGGCCTCCGTGACGCGACGATTTGCGGGTCCGGTCATTGCTCCGTCACTCTTTCCGAGCCATCCAGACTTCTAGTTGCGTATCTACCCGGATACGTTCGGCGGCCCGGCAAGCGTTAACGAAGAGGTTGCTATCTGAATAGCGAAGAGGTTGCTATCTGGAGGTTGGGGAACCCGCTCGCTATCGCTCGTGGTACTGATCCCCCGTCAGCCGAATGTACCCTTCAAATCGCGTCCGGCACGTCGCCATGCGTGCCGTGGCAGGATCAGTACCGCGAGCGATAGCGAGCGGGTCGCATTGAGGATGAGCACTCACGACGGGAACGACCCGCTCGTTCGCGGTACCGACACATGAGGCCTGCGATCCATCAGGCGTCTGACACGACGGGTATTGGCGTCTCTGTTCGTCAATTTTTTCATCCGACCGTTGATCTTTCGTCGTCAGGTTTTTCATCGCTTCGTGCCAACGTGTTGAAAAGGAACGATTTCGGCTTTGGCACAGCCGTTGCCCTTCGTTGATCGGTCGTCGAGACCGAATCCACCAGCGAAGGAGTGCCCATGCACGCAGTCGAAACGGAGCTCGCCGGGAATGACCTGTCGCCGTGCCTGCGGCTGAGCGAAGCCGATGTCGCGAGACGCAACGAGCTGGTCCTCAGCTATCGGCCCTACGTCATTCGAGTGGCCCACGCAGTCGTTTTGACGGTGCCAGCGTATGTCGAGCTCGACGACCTCATCGGGTGGGGCTACCTCGGGCTCATCGAGGCGGCGGATCGGTTCGAGGAATCCCGCGGCGTGCCGTTTCGGTCCTACGCCCACTTCCGAATCAAGGGCGCGATCTACGACGGCCTGCGTCGCGAATTCGGCGCCCACGTCCCATCCCAGCTCGCCTCCGAGGATTTCGGCGCAGATCCGGCGGGACCGGACGTGTTGTGCGCCGATGCGGCGTACGCACGGGGCGCTGCCGACGAGCTGTTCGGTCTCGCCGCTGAGCTGTCGCCCGATCACCTCGTCTGGATTGCCGAATTGCGTGCCCTCGTCGACGAGGCGATGGAGAGCCTTCTGCCTATCGAGCGCGAAGTGCTTCGGCACCGCTATTTTCTCGACAAGCCGGTAGTTGCACTCGCCGGCGCCAGAAACCTGTCCAAGTCGTGGCTCTCGCGCGTGCATACGCGAGCACTCGTGAAGCTCCGCGAGGAGTTCGAGAACAGGATCCAGGCTCGAGGGGTGCAGTCGTGAGTACCCGGGTCCGCGCGGTCGAGCCCCAAATCGCGGTCGACCAGGCAGCGCCGCATCCGGCGGTCTCGACCGGAAACCGCTCGTTTGCCAGCGTCTTGCGCGACGCGGTCCAGGCGGCGGAGCGAGGCCGCTCGGCGCGAACACCGGATACTCCCCCTGTCACGGATACAGCGCGCGCGCTGGCCCTTCAGGCCTCGATCTACCGCCACGCCGAACAGGTCGAGATCGTCTCGAAGGTCGTCGACCACGCCGTGAGCGCGATGAAGACGATTCTCCAGACGAGGCTGTGATCGTGAGCACACGCATATCCACGGCCGTTTGCGCCATCGTGGCGTGCGCCGCGATGCTCTCGACGGGCTGCTCGCGCCGGACCGTTCTGGAGAAGCTCCCGCGCCGGGAGGCGGACCGCTGCTCCGTCGCACTCCGGGCGGCTGGACTGGATGCTTCGATCGAGGGCGCCGGCGACGAATCGTCGGTGACCGTCGGAGGCGATGACGCCGACTATCGCACCGCACTCCACGTCCTCGACGACCACAGCCTTCCGCGCCGCGCCGCGCCCGGATTCGAGGCCGAGGGCGGATCGCTCATCCCGAGCCCGTCCGAAGAGCGCGCACGCTACATCAAGGGACTCTCCGGCGAAATAGAAACGTTGCTCGAAAGCATCGACGGCGTCGTGACCGCCGAGGCCCTCGTAAGCCTTCCGGAGCGGCGCCCCCTGTCGCCCGGCTCAGAACCGGCCTCGGCGTCGGTGGTGCTCTCATACGCCGGCGCCGAGTGTCCCGTCGCCGAATACGAGGTCCGCGACATCGTCGTCCGCAGCATCGGCGCGGATGTCTCGGCCGATCGCGTTTCCGTCGTCGCGAAGCCCGTCACCCGGTCCTCGCCGTCTCCGCCGGTGATTCGCTACGAGCGCGACCGAACCGTCGAGCTCGCGTTTCTGGCGTGCGTGCTGCTTCTCGCCGCGTTCGAAGGCGCGACGGTGTGGCGGCTGCGTGTTCAGCGCCGTTCGATGGCGAAGGCGGACGTCCATGTCTGAGCAACGTCCAGACGTCGTCGCGTTGCTCGATCTCGCCGAGTCGGCGAGTGACGAGCGCCTCCGTCGGCGGTCCCTCGACCGTCTCGCCGGCGCTATCGCCGATGCACCCGCTCGCAAGGTCGACACTCTTCGAGGCACGAGCGTCGTCGTGGAACGCTTTCTCGACCGACTTTGCCACGCGGGCATACCAGCCGCCCCCCGCAACCTCGATCCCGGTGCGGTCGCGCTTGGACGCGGCCTCGTGCGTCTAGGCGCGAATTCCCTTCACCGTATTGCGGATGATCTCGGCGTCGTCGAAGCCGCCTTGCTCATCCGATCGCTCGATCGGCCGGCATCCGCCGAGATCGTCCGCTCGCTCGAGTCTGGCCGCGATCGTCTCGAGACGCTCGCGAAGCTCACTCCGGTCGCAACGCCCGACCGGGTTGCTGGCTCGTTGCGGCGATTCTCGATGCTGTCGCGTCGCGGCTTCCTCGGGGCTGCGCTGACCTCGGCACTGGGTCGATCGCTCGTGGCGACCCTTCTGACACTGGCCGAGCCCGACGTGGCTGCGTCGATCGCGATCCGCCTGCCCATGGCAGCGGTCGATGAGTCGACGATCGACAAGGCGTGGCTGCCCGTCGCGGCAGCGGTGGCCGCGCAGTGCAAATCCTGACCGAGGGACGAAGAACCATGCGAATCGACATCATCAAGGCACCGAATGCTGGAATGCGCCAGTTGGACTCGGCGTCGACCGCGCGGCTCCTGACCGCCGCTCGGCAGGCTGCGGATCGGGAGGTCGAAGCCCTCCTCGATGCTGCTCGACGAGAGGCGGACAGGCTCGTCGCCGACGCACACATCGATGCGGAGAGGATTGCCGCGCGCGTCAGAGATGCCGCCGATCGCCAGGGTGCCCAGCGGTGGGTCGACGCCTCGGTTGCCTTCGCTCGGGTCCGGCAGGCATCAACTGCCACGATCGAGCGCGAGGCTCTCGAGCTCGCCGTCGAGATCGCCCGGCGCATTGTCGGCGACCACGTTTCCGCGTCGGCGGAGGCTTGGGCAGACCTCGTGGCCCGGACGTGCGAGCGCCTGCGTCGCGACGCCAGGCTCATAGTTCGACATTCGGCGGACGACGCCGACCGCATCCACGTCGCCATCGAGCGGCTGTCGGCGTTTCGCGAGGTCGCCTTCGAACTCGATGCGTCCCTGCCGCCGGCGACTGCACGGCCGAATGCGCCGGCGTCCGCGTCGACGCGAGACTCGACGTGCAACTCGCGGCGATCGAGCAGGTGCTCGTGGGCGCTTCGCAACAGGAGGACTTGTCGTGAGCGGCTTCTCGGCTCGTCCATATCTTGACCGGCTCTCCGGCTCGCAGACCGTCGAGCTCAACGGCAGGATTCGCAGCGCCGTAGGCCTCGTCGTGCGAGCGGCGCTCCCAGAAACGTGGATTGGCGAGCTCTGCGAGATCCGGACGCAGCCCGGGGCCTCGCCGCTCCTCGCGGAAGTCGTCGGCTTTCGCGGCGACGAGGCGCTCCTGATGCCGCTCGGCGAGCTTCGTCACGTCGGCACGTCGAGTCTCGTCCGTCGCCTTGATCGTTCGTTGACGGTTCGCGTCGGAGACGGACTCGTCGGTCGTGTTCTCGACGGACTTGGCCGCCCCGCCGACGGCCGGCCCATCACCGGAATGCTGGTGGACCGTCCGGTCCACGCGGCGCCGCCTCAGCCGCTTTCGCGCGCGCCGATCTCGGAGCCGTTCGCAACCGGCGTACGAGCGATCGACGGAAGTCTCACCATGGGCGAGGGCCAGCGCGTCGGCGTCTTTGCCGGCGCCGGAGTTGGAAAGAGCACGCTCCTCGGGATGATCGCCCGAAACGCGTCCGCCGATATCGTGGTCATCGGACTGATCGGCGAGCGCGGCCGCGAAGTCCGCGAGTTCCTCGAGCTCGATCTCGGGCCGCGGGGAATGGAGCGATCGATCGCCGTCGTCGCAACGAGCGATCAGCCGGCCCTGGTGCGAATGCACGCCGCGTACGTGGCAACGGCCGTAGCGGAGCACTTTCGCGCCGAGGGAATGCGCGTGCTCCTGCTCATGGATTCCGTGACGCGATTCGCACGGGCACTGCGCGAGGTCGGACTGGCCGCGGGCGAGCCTCCGGCGCGCGCCGGGTATCCGCCGTCGGTCTTCGCGGAGTTGCCACGACTCCTCGAGCGCGCCGGGACCGACACACGCGGATCGATCACTGCGGTCTACACGGTGCTCGTCGAGGGCGACGACCACAACGAACCGGTCGCCGACGAGACCCGGTCGATCCTCGACGGTCACATCGTGCTCTCGGCCGAACGGGCGCGTCGCGGAGCGTTTCCGGCAATCGAAATTGCGCGCAGCGCAAGCCGCGTGATGTCGCGCGTCGCGACCTCGTCGCACATCGACGCGGCGAGGCACGTTCGCGCACTCCTCGCGGCGTACGAGCGCGAGCGCGACCTCATCCTGCTCGGCGCGTATGAAACCGGCACCGACGCCCTCGTCGACGAGGCAGTGGCGAAGGTCGTCTCGATCGAGGACTTCCTCGCGCAACGGCCCGACGAGAACGTTCCGCTGGCTGCGAGCACGGCTGCGGTTGAGGCGTTCGCCGAGCCGCTCGAGCTTCCATCCTCCGAGGGCGATCAGGAGGCGAACGACGAGTGGGACGACGACGACTTTGAGAGGGACGACGAATGACCCGATCGACCTACCGACTCGAGCCGCTCGTCAGACTGAGCGAGCGCGGTTCTCGAATCGCCCGCCGCCGCCTCGCTGCAGCGTCGCGCGATGTGACGGCCTGTCGCGGGATCGTCGACCGGAATGACGCGCGAATGGCGAGGGCCGTCGAGCGCGCACGAGAGGCAGCGCAAACGCGCCCGGTCGATGCGCCTTCGATTCGCACCGTAGCCGCGGGGCGCGCCACGGCGCTTGCCGACGAGGCGCACGCGGCTCGTGATAGCGCGGAGCGGGCGCGGCAGCGGCTCGAGCGGGCGGCGGTCGAATTCTGTCACGCACTCGCCGAGGCGCGGCAGGCCGAGTGCGACGCGAGTCTTCAGCGTTCCGTCCGCGAGCGTGCACTCGTCATCGTGCGTCTTCGTGCTCGCCGCCGGGCCGAGCGACGCGAGAGCGAGCGTGCTCTCGAGACCTGGGCCGCGTCGAGGCGCGCCGCCGTCGAGGGCCGCGATGCGAGTTGACTCGATCAGGACCGAGTCGCCGGTGGACAACACCCCGGTCGAGCAGTCACCGGTTCGCGGCTCGCGATTCCGCGTCGTGCTCCGGAAGTCGCGACGGGTCGCCCGATACCCGGGAGGGCCTTCGGAACCGCCACCACCGCCGGCCCCGCCGTTCGGCTTCTTGCCGCAGCGCGCCGACGCGGCCGCGAGCATTGCGCCACCGCGCGGTCTCGAGCGCGTCGCTCGCGCGGATGGCGCGCTTCAGGCGGTGCCAAACGCGAACGGGCTGCGCGCAACGCTCGGGGTGACGACGCACGGAGCCGTCGACCTGACGGTTCGGGCTGGCGGCGACGGCGTGCTCATCTCGATGGCAGCAGCGCCGATTCTCGCCGAACGGCTCGCGGTGGCTTCCGGGACGCTCGGCCGAAGGCTCTCGCATCTCTCACTGCGGGCGCGCTCGATACGCGTGACGTCGGTGGCCAGCGAACCGGCTCCCGAATCCGGAGGCGCAAAGCGATGACGACGAGCGCGACGACTCTCCATCTTGCCGGTGTCGAGCGCGATGCTGTGACGGTCGGCGGCGTCCGAACTGTTCCCCGACTTCCGAGCGGACTTGCGGCGCGAGCCGCAAGATCGGCTCACGAGTCCATCGCGCGCGTTGTGCCGGCAACGGCGCGCCCCGCGATTCTCCTCGACTGGGACTGCGGCTCGAGCCGACTCGAACCGGACTCGGTCGAGTGCGGCTCCGATCTTGCAGACGAACTCGGACGCGACATCGCCATCCACCGCGGCCGGGAGGGTGGCCGGCTCGTCGTGCAGGACGAAGGTCCGGCATGTCTGAACGGGTGGCCGCTCCAGCGTGATGTGCCGCACTTGCTGGGACACGGTGACGTCATTCGTCTCGGCGATCATCTGCTGGCGGTTCGCTGCGATCCCCCCATTCGATCGCTCATCGAGGTGGGCTCGGCAACGGCGGCGGCTCCCCCGAGCGACGTCGCCACGGGATTTCGCCTTGCACTCGAGCCGGGCGGCGAACCCTTCGAGATGCGGTGCGATGCGTCGATCACGCGGGCGCTGCTTTCGCTGGTGCTCAGGCACGACGCGGATCGTCCGTTCGATCCGACGGTCCTCGGAGAGTTGGAACGGGCGACGCTCGACTGGCTCGTGCATCGGATCGCCGACCGCGTCTCGGCCGACGTATTCGGATCCCGCATCGCAATTCGTCCCGCCGCGCCGGGATCAGTGCCCGACGTCTGGGCTTCGGCTGCCGTTCGCGTCGGAAGCATTCACGGGGCCGTCTGGCTGGGAACGAGTCGACGGGGACTCGAGGCCATCGCCCACGCCCTCGACGCCGTTGCGCGACAGCAGCTCGCCTGGCATCCGGCGATCGACGGCATCCACGTCACGTTATCGGCGCGAGTCGATCTCGGCACAGTTCCCGGGTTGACGGTCGCGACACTGGCGGCCGGCGATGTGATCGCGGCACGCGAAATCGACTGGCTCGGCACAGGGGGCTGGGCGAGCCGGGGTCGGCTCGCGCTCTCCGGCGCTGAGACCACGGCGGCGGCGGCGCATTTCGAGATCGACGACAGCGGTCGGGTTCTCGCGACGATGACGACTCGCGACTACGAGAGTGGAGGTGACGAGATGAGGAGCACGGTCGCAGCGCAAGCTGCCGCAATCGACGAGGGTCCCTTTCGCGACGCCCTCGATGCCATCGGCGTCGTGGTCGCCGTCGAGATCGCCCGGAAGCGAATCCGACTCTCGGAGGCGCTCGCCATCTCGACGGGCGACGTCATGGATCTTGGCGCCCCGGTTTCCGCCGGCGTTTCACTGCTCATCGACGGGGCGCCCATCGCTCGCGGCGAGCTCGTCGATGTCGACGGCACCCTCGGTGTACGAATCATCGCGACCGGTGGCCGCCGATGATCGCCCGCATCGCATCGCCGGCCGTCGGCGTCGCGGCCGTCGCATTCGTGCTCGCACTCTCGCTCGCCACGAGTCCCGGACCGCTGACGGGCCTCGTGCTGCTTGCGCTGCTCGCCACGGCCGGCGTCGTCCTGGCGCGCGCGAGGGCTCGAGCGTCTGGACAGCCGCGAGCCGCCGTGGTCGAACGCGTCGGCGGATGCGGGCTCGGTCCGGGTGTCGCTGTGCACGCGGTGCGCGTCGGAGATCGCTTGCTCGTCGTCGGTGTCAGCGGCTCGTCGATCGCACTGCTCGACTCGACGCGTGTCGACGAGGCTCCGGGAGCCGAGCCGTGCGCCGAGAGCGACGCTGTCGGATCGGATACGCCGGTCGCATCGCTTCGCACGGCAGTTTGGCGAGGTGCCGGGATCGGCCTCGTGCTCGCGATCGGACTTTCGTTCGCCGCCGGCGCCGCGTCCGCCGCGCAGCTCGATTCATCGCAGCAGGCCGCCGACCTCTCGTCGGGGGACCGTCGCGCGCGCCCGTCGCGTCGCGGAGATCCCGAGCCGCAGGTCGCCGCCCCGCTCGAGCTGCCGCCCGCCGCTCCGGTCGAATTGCCGACGGTTGGAAACACGCCGCTCGGGCCGATGCTGTGGCTCGCCGCGCTCGCGATGCTCCCGTTCGCGCTAATGGGGCTTACGTCGTTCGTGAAGATCTCGGTGGTTCTTTCGCTGCTCCGCAGCGCTCTCGGAACGCCGCAGGTACCGTCCGATCCACTGCTCGCCGGCATCGCCCTGTCGCTGACGGCTTTCGTCATGGCACCGGTGGCCAACGAAGTCTGGGCACGTATCGGCGCGACGAACGCCGACCTCGCGACGGCCGGCGGAGTCCTGACCGCGGCGACGGCAGCCGCGCCGCCATTGCGCGGCTTTCTCGAGCGCAACGCACGTCCCGACGAGGTCGCGCTCTTCGTCAGCCTCTCGGCTCGCGACGGCCGCGCGGCGGCCGATCCAGGATCATTCGGCGTCCTCATTCCGGCGTTCGTGACGAGCGAGCTGCGCGAGGCGTTCGTCGCGGGATTCTTCCTCTTCATCCCGTTCCTCGTGGTGGATCTCGTCGTGTCGAACATCCTCATGTCGATGGGCATGGTCATGGTGTCGCCGACGACCGTGTCGCTGCCGTTCAAGATCCTGCTCTTCGTGCTCGTGGACGGATGGCCTTTGCTCGCGAAGGCACTGGCGCTCAGCTATCACTGAAGGAGGCCCTCGATGGACGCCGTCGTCGTTCATGCGTGTCAACAGGCGTTGCTCGCCGTACTCATCCTCTCGGCGCCCGTCGCGCTGACTGCCGTCGCAGTCGGACTCGTCGTGAGCATCGTTCAGACTGCCACCCAGGTGCAGGAACAGACTCTTTCGTACGTTCCGAAGCTCGTAGCCGTCAGCGCGGTGCTCGCGGTAGCTGGACCGTGGATGCTCTCAGAGCTCGTCCGTCTGGCGACCGCGATGTTCGAACAGGTCGCGGTGGCGTGGTGACCGGCGCCGTCGACCAATGGCTCGGGATTTTTGCGCGCGTCGCGCCCGTCGTCGCGCTTCACCCGATCTTCGGAGGCCGCGGAGTGCCGGGAATGGTCAAGGCATCCGTCGCGGTGGTGCTCGCGACGGCGCTCTGGACCAATGGCTCCGCGAGAATCCCGACGGGCGGGAGAATGGCGCTCGTCGTCTCAGAAGCGGTCATCGGCCTTTCCGTCGCCGCAATTGGTGTCGCCGTCTTCGGCGCGATCGAATCGGCCGGGCGATTCGTCGACGATGCACGCGGAGCCAACTCGGCGAAACTGTTCGCGCCTCACGTCGAATCCTCGACCAGTCCGCTCGGCGCTCTCGACGCCACTGCGTCGCTCGCGCTCTTCTGGGCCGTCGGGCATCACGCCGTGCTTCTCTCGGCGCTTTCGGCGAGTTTCGATTCCGTGCCGCTTGGCGAGTGGCCGTCTGGACCTGTCTCAGATCGGACGGCGTGGCTGACGCTCGTGGTCGAGGCTGTCGGCTCACTTGCCCGGGCGGGCCTGTCGATGGCGGGGCCGGCGGCCGCGGCCACCGTAACAGTCGACGCCATCCTCGGCCTCGTCGGACGCACGAGTCCGCAGGCGAACGTGTTCACCCTCAGCCTTCCGGCAAAACTCGTCGCGGCACTTGCAGTCACGGCGCTCGCGATGCCAGGGCGCGTCGCACACTGGGGCGAGGTTCTGATCCAGCACGACGCGTGGATTCGCGTGCTTCTCGGAGGATGAAGTGCTCTACGTGATTGCGGTCAACGCCCGCGGCGCCTCGAAGGTGTCCATGATCTGGCGCGACGATAGCGATGGGTCGCTCGTGCGAATCGGCGAACACCCAACCTGCGACCTGAGATTGTCCGGCGCCGGAATTGCGACGTGCGATCTCTGGTGTGAAGCCGACGGGTGGCGTGCGCGCCGTCCCGACGCTTCGGTGGCGAAACCATCGGATGGCGAATCGTTTCTCGTCGGTCCGTGGACCGTCGTGCTGCTTCTCGGCAGCGGAGAAGAGGCGCCCGCAATGGGCGAAGTGGGACGCTCGACGTGGGCGTCGCCGGTGCAGGATCCAAACGGTGGGTGCGGCGGTCCCGGGTTCGAGATCGACGGTCGGCGGCTCGCCGACGCTGGCCACGGACTGCCCGTACTACTCGGAGGTGGCGAAGGGTGCGCCGTTCGCATTCCGTGGACACGCGAAGCGTTTGCCGCGATCGTCCGCCGCCGCCGTGGCGAGACTCGCTGCTATCCGCTCGCCGGCACGTCGCTGACTCGCAACGGCCGGTCAATCGATTGTCCCGAAACGCTGGCAGACGGCGATTTCCTGTCCCTTGCTGACGCGCCGGCCATTCGCTTCGTGGATCCGGACGAAGAGATCGATCGTCTGCTCGGAATTCTCCGGGGAGAGTCGGCGAGTCGCCCGTCGAACGAGGCTTCGAGGCCCGGACGTCGTCGCGAGCCCCCGCGGCTGTGATCGGCGGCGGGCGAGATGCCGTGTTCTCGATCTGGGAGGTGTTGCTCGCCGGGGCGCCGTCGCCGCCGTCCTCGCGCAGAGTGCGATCACGATCGCGAGGTGGTAGGTGCCGCTGTCTCAGGTACCGCGGATGCTCCCCGTTTTTCGAGCCGCGAGCGGTAGCGAGTGTCCCACGGACGGTCGATCGGTTCCGATCACTTCCGTCCTTCCGCAACGACGAGTCCGCGGTTTCAGGCACCGTCCGCGGGACGCTCGCTACCGCTCGCGGCTCGAGGAACGGGAACGGGGACCGGGCGGAGCGTCCTGCGGACGGTCTTGCTCGTAACAGTCGCCAACCGCTAGCGGACGCGTTTGACGAACTCTCCGGTGGTCGTATCCACCAGAATCCGCTCGCCCGAATCGAGGTAGAGCGGCACGCGTACCGTCGCGCCCGTCGCGACTTTCGCTTCCTTCATGACCTTGCCCGCGGCGGTGTCTCCGCGTGCGGCGCTCTCGACCTCTACGACGTCGACCTCGACGAACTGAGGCAACTCAACGCTGACGACTTCCCCGTTGTAGATCGTCGACTTGACGATCGTGTTTTCGGCAAGGAATCCGACGGCATCGCCGAGCGCCTCCGCCGGCAGGGCGAACTGTTCGAAAGACACCTGGTCGAGGAAGTTGTAATCACCTCCGCCCTCGTACAGGTACTGCGCTTCCCGTTGCTCCACGTCTGGCTCGTCGAACTTGTCGCCCGACTTGAACACCTTTTCGAGGACCTGTGAAGTGAGGATGTGACGGATCTTCGTCCGGTAGAGCGTCGCCGCGCCTCGGGCGGACGGCGACTGAACCGAGTAGTCGAGGACCGTGTACGGCTGCCCGTCAACGAGGATCTGGGCGCCCTTCTTGAAGTCGGATGTGCTGATCATGGGTACGAGATGGGTCGCGGCGGTCCCGCCGCAACGTCAGTCCTTTCAGTAGCGCGGCACGCCCGGGTCGACTTCCGTCGACCATGCGTCGATGCCGCCAGAGAGATTGGTCACGTCTGCGAAGCCTTCGCGCACGAGCCACGAACACGCCGATGCGCTTCGGATGCCGTGATGACAGACCACAACGACCGGTTCGTCACGACGAAGCTCTTCAACGCGAGCCGGAAGAGTTCGGAGTGGCACGAGAACCGCGAACGGAAGCGACGCGATCTCGTGCTCGAGCGGCTCGCGAACGTCGATCACCGTCAGGCGATCTCCGCTGGCAATCCGCTCGGCGAGCTCCGCAGGCTTCATCGAGGCATACGAGCGAGTTGGATCGGCCGTCACTTTCCGCCCTTCGCGGCCTTCACGGCGTCGGCGAGACCGTCGAGCTTGCCGCCGTGGCGACCCTTCCACATGTCCTCGAGCATCCCGTTCGCCTGCGCATACACGCCCGCGTACTCCTGCTTGCCCTCGCTGAGCGCGACGGACTTCAGAAGGACTGCGATGACTTGATCCTGAGCCGCATTTGCGACCTCGAGCTTCTTCTTCGCGTCGTCGGTGGTCTTGTCGATCTTGTCGTTGAAAGCCTTCGCGGCGACCTCGTAGTCCGAGTAGCGGATGTTGGCCAACAGGAAGAAGTTGAACGGATCGGTCGGAGCTACCTCGGATGCCTTCGTGATGTAAGAGGAGGCGCCAGGCGCATCCCCGGTCACGAGCGCTATGAGTCCGTACGACTGATAGGCAAGCGCCAGGTTCTCGGCCTTGAACGCCGTCCACTCGGCGTCGGTCACGAAGTCAGCCGTGCGCGTCGGCGACTCGAGCAGGGCGATCGCCTTGGCCCCGTGCTCCTTCCCGGACGGCAGGTGTGAACTGTCGTTCTTCTTGAGCGCGTCGACCGAAACGCGAAGCATCAGGTAGTGCGTTCGCGTGTCGTCAGGGTGTTTTGCCAGGTAGGCGTCGCACACTTTCATCAAGGACGCGAGGTCGCCCTTGTCGAGGTAGTAGTCTGCCATGCGCCGGTCGAGCTCGAGCCCGAGTTCGTGGCCGGGAAAGGTCTGCTTGAAGCGCTCGTTGATCGCGAGGCGCGCCTCGTCCTTAGGCGTCTTTTCGATGGCGGCCGCCAGGTCATAGGGAATCTGCGCCACGGCAGCGCTCTTCGGATATTTCGCCGTGAAGGCCGCGGCCGCCTTGAAGGTCTCGTCGACGGTCTTTGCGGCCTTGATGGGGCCGTAGGCCTTGAGCTCCTCGGGCGGAACGTTGATCGTTCCCTGCGTCGCGGGATCCTGCGCAATTCCAGCCAGAACGATTGGAGCGGCACCAGCCCCAAGGGCGAATGCCATGAGGGCAGCTGCGATGAATATTCGGTTCACAATGCGTCTCCTTGCAGTGACCGTCGATGGTCAGGGATTCGGGCTGGACGAATCACTGGCGTCGCCGCCTTCGTCTTCGCTCTGTTCGCGCCTTCGCGCTTCTCGCGCGTTTTCAAGTTCAATGGCTGCAGTCGCCGCGTCGGCGAATTGGTGCATGTCCTCGTGGACACGCTCGAGCTTCCGCTTCGCCTCGAGGTAGGCAAGCCACGCCGGGTCCTGCTGGAGCGGGCGCGCGGCGTCTTCGCCGAGCATCTGCGCCATCCGGGCGATGAGATCGCTGGACGCCGTCAACGTCTCGACGAGAGTCGTGATGATCCGGTACGCCGTCTTGAGATCGACTCGAGATGGAGTCGGCAGTTCATTGCTCATTGGGATTCCTCGGTCGGGACGGTCGGACGGCGCAGGGCGACAACGGCGTCGATTAGCGACTCGCCGTGGCGGATCCGAACGGACGTTCCTGGCTCGTAGAACCGCCGTTTTATGAGTGCGAAAACGGTCGGAGCGTCGACTGTGGCGCCGCTCACGCTTGTGACGCGACCCGCGGATTTCGCCGGGTCGTCGGTCGACACCACGTCGTCGCCGGGTTCGGGAAGTGTTCCGTTCGCCACTTCGAGCCGGCGCAGGAGCTTGCTCGGCTGGCCCTGGAAATGGAGCCTCGCGACGATCTCCTGGCCTAGGTAGCAACCCTTCTGAAAGCTGACGATCTCGGGACTGTCGACCTCCTGCAAAACCACGTCGCTGTCAAAGTCCTTGCCGAACAGAGCAATGCCCGCCTCGAGCCGGACGATCTCGAGGGCTTCGCTTCCGACGGGAATGGCGCCCGCAGCGACGAGCGACCTCCACAGCTCCGCTATTTCTCCGGGTGTTCCGAGGACGTCGACAGAATCGCTCGCGGCGCGACGGACGCCGAGCATGGAGAGCGTGACGTCGTCGGTCGTCGATTCGACACACTGGAGATGCCCGGGAACCGCCGTGCCTAGCAGGTCTGCCAGGCATTGGCGCGCCTGTGGACCGATGACCGAAATCATGGCGTGGGTCGGATCGAGTCTCTCCAGGTCGAAACCTCCGGCCATCCGGAATCTCCCGAGGTTCTTCTCGACCCACTCCGCTGCCCCGGGAGGTGTATGAAGGACGAGTCCGCTGTCGAATCGAAACACGTGGACGTCCGCCTCGATGCGGCCGTGAACGTTCAGGAATGCGGCGTAACAGCCTTCGCCGGAGGCTAGCGCGGCAATGTCGTTCGTCACGAGTCCCTGCAGGAACTTGACTGCGTTGGCGCCAGAGACGCGGAACGTCCCCCAATCCGAGACGCCCGCGACGGCGATCGACGTTCGGCAGGCGGATGCTTCGCGACCCGGATCGCCAAAAGACGTCGCGACGACCCACCCGTCCGTCCCGTCAGACAGGGAGGCGGTTGGGTGTGTGGTCGCGGCGATGCGTGACGTTGAAGACATCGGATCGGATCAGCCTCGGTATCGAAGTCGAGGATGATACCGCAGGGCGCTTGCACCACTCAATCACGCGTGAGCGCAAGGCTGCACAACTCCATGGGCAGCGGCTCACAAAGCCCGCGCCAACACGGTTCGTGGAAGTAGTGAAGGTGACGGGGGCCGTCGAACCTAGGCCGACGCTCGCAGAAGACTCGTCAGCCGGGACCGAACGAAAGAGATCGGAAGGCGCAGCGTTTGCGTGCCGGTTGGCAGCGAACGCGCCGTGGAGATGAGATCCGCGGCCGCCTGTCGCTCGATGTACTGAGCGCCAACGCCGCTGATGGCTTCGAAGATGGAGGAACCGCGTCCCCACGTGGTGGATTCGAGCATTGAGCGGACTTCGTCGGGAAACTCTACGCGAACGTGCAAGTCGCGTTTTCCTTCGGAACCGTCCGGCACCGACACGTCGTATTCGACCCGAACCGTTCCCGAAAGCAGAACCGTCCTGGCCTTCGCTACCGTGCCGGGTCCCTTTTTGTCGTCCGAATCGACGACTGCAAGGGCCACACGCTCGTTTCGAGGCTTGGCGCCTGACGTGCGTGGCATATTCTGACTACCTCCTGTCCAGCGACGTCACGTCGCCGGGCGCGAGCCCAACCGGCTCACGCAATGCGTAAAAACCGTGCGCCCTTCCTTGTCGGGTTGACCCGATCTCTCGAGATGCGGAAGTGTCTCAGCCCACAAGCGGCGAAATTTCCACGAGGCTATTGTAGGAAGGAAGCGGCCCTGTGCCAAATGAAATCTTCTTCACGAGCCAGAAAAGTCTGGAGTTGTTCGCATTCGGCGTTTTCGGGGTAAGATGCGACCACCGATAACCCAAATTTCCGGTGCGAGGTTTCTAATGCGTCGTTTCGTTTTCGCCATATTCTGGCTATTTGCCGCCGTGCTTTTCGCGAGCTCCAGTGCCAACGCCGCGACCTTCTATGTCGCACCACCACCCGCCGGGAGCGACGCCAACGCCGGAACGCAGGCGGCTCCGTTTGCCACGATCCAGAAGGCGGCTGACGTCGCCGTTGCCGGCGATACGATCATCGTGACTCCAGGCACCTTCGCCGGAGCGAAGTTCGTCACGTCGGGCCTTGCCGGATTGCCGATCACGATTCAGGGACAGGCGGGGGCCATCATCGCCTCTTCCGGCAGCCTGAACACGAATCTAGCAGGTATCTGGGTGTCGAAGGCACAGCACATCGTCATCGAGAACCTCGAGATCAAGACGGTCACCGGATCCGGCATCGTAGTCTCGGGTCCGCTCGAGAACCTCGCGCTTCCGCTTGGCATCACGATCCGGAACAACTTCATTCACGACACGTCTTTCGGCGGCATCGGGGTCGCGTCGGTTTTCGGATGCACGATCACGAACAATGAAATCGAAAATTGCGGCGGCCTTTCGGGCATCAACGCCGTCGCCCCGAGCGACAACCTCTCGGTCACGCATAACAAGATCTCGGGATGTGCGATGGGAGGCATCCGCCTCGCAACGTCGAACACTAACCTGACGACGCTCCAGCAGGCAGTCATCGACAGCAACATGCTCTTCGAGAACGGTTCGGGCGGCGGAGCCGGCATTCTGCTCGAATCGGTTCGCAATTCACTCGTCGTCAACAATCTCCTGTCGGACAACCTGGCGCGCGGCGTCGAGATCAACGACACCGCCGCTGCCGCGATCGACGACGCGAACCAGATATTCAACAACACCATCGTCCAGTCGAGCGGCGGAGGTCACCCGCTAGCGATCCTCAACGGATCGACCGGCAACGCGATCCTGAACAATATTCTCCTCCATACGGGAGGACTCGGATCGATCGAGGTCGACTCGGCGAGCCTCGAGGACATGCAGTCGGACTTCAACAATCTCTTCGGGCCCGTTCTGCTCGACAACGTGCCGATTCTGCTCGCGACGTGGCAGTCGCTCGGATTCGAGACCTTCTCGATCAGCTTTGCCGGCGGCGACATCTTCGTGAATCAGGATGCCGGCAATTTCGAGCTCAAGGCCGACAGCGAGGCAATCGACAGGGGTCGATTCGTGACCGGCGCTTCCGTCGACATACGCGGCGTTTCTCGGCCGCAGGGCCCGTCATTCGACATCGGCGCATACGAGTTCCAGACCACGGTTCCGCCGCCGCCCAATCAGGATCCCATTGCCTCGGCCGGCCCGAACCAGACAGTGGACGGCGGAGATGGCGTGGTGCTGACCGGTGCTGCGAGCACGGACCCGGATTCCGATCCGCTGACGTACACGTGGGCGCAGACCTCGGGGCCGAATGTATCGCTGACCGGCGCGACGACGGTTTCACCGACGTTCACGGCGCCGACGCTCTCTGATGACGTCGTCCTTACGTTCCTGCTGACGGTGTCTGACGGACGGGGCGGATTGTCGACCGACTCGGTATCGGTGACGGTCATTGCGCCGCCTCCGCCGCCGACGATCCAGGTGCTCAAGCCGACGATCGGTCAGATCTGGAAGTTTGGGAAGAAGAAGCAGATCAAGTTCATCGCGCCGCCGGGAACCGTGGGCGACGTGAGGTTCGAGTTGTCGCGCGACGGCGGCATGACGTTCCAGACGATCATTGCGTCGGTGCCCGTCACGAAGGGCAAGAAAAAGTGGGTCGTCGTCGGTCCTGCGACGAACGCGGCGATCATCCGGATAGTGTTGAACCAGAATCCGGACGTCTACGGGGTTATGCCGGCGCCGTTCATCATCCAGCCGTAGCTATTGGCCTGTGGCTCGCATTGTAAGCGCGCCTCCATTGCATCAGTACCGTGCGCGGTAGCGCACGGGCAAGTCGGGGAAACCCGTGCGCTACCGCGCACGGTACTGATGCGCGCGTGGAGCGAGTCCGAGGCGGTGCGTAACTCGCCTATGAGCCGAGCTACCGAGTCCTCGCAACGCGGACGTAGCGGTCGAAATCGAGGATCGCATCTATCTGCTCGCGGAGCGGACACGCGTTGCGCCGCTTGGCGATGATCTCGTCGAGCGCCGACCGCGCGTTCCACTTCTCCGGATTGCTCGCGACGAGAAAGCAGGCGCCCACGGTCACGGCGCGCTGCAATCCCGCGTAGCAGTGCAGGTAAACGCGATGCCCCTCGTCGCGGAATCCCTGAATCGCGTCGACGGCCTCCTCGAGCTTTCCCAGCGTTGGCGCCCGAAAGTCTTCGCACTCGACGCGCGCCCAGACAAGTCCGTGCTCCGCGAGCGCTTGCTCGGGGTCTGGGGACTCGGCCTGCAGGTTCAATACGGCTCCAACCCGGAGCTCGACCAGCAATGGAACGTCGGCGGCCACGAAGGCCGAGCCGATGATCAGGAGTCGTCGATCGCGTCGAAGTCGAGCATGACGGCCGGGAGACTACCACGGCCAGACGCCCCTCGGACATGGTCGATTGTCAGCTGCCGGGTCGCCGGACACATCGAGTGGAACGGTCGTCGTCGCGAAATCCGGCCGGCCCGGAACAGTCGCGAAACGAGCGTCGCGCAGCGCGACGGCATCACCGGCGTCGTCGGCCCGCGTGACCTCGGCGTAGAGCAACCGGTTGAACGCCAGCGCGACGGAGCCAGGACACGTCCTGAGCGCGGCCTGCACCCTTGGATCGTCGAGGTTTCGATCGTAGACGGCCTTGTCGCGCACGCCGCGTCCAAGCAGCACCTGCGACGTTCGGATCTCAGTGTCCGTCACCGAGAATCCGCGCCAGCGATCGGGCCGCATCAGCGTCGGCGCCGCGACGACCGTCGAACCCTGCCCCCGATGCACTGTTTCGAGCTCGCGCGCGGCAGCCGCGTGCGCAAGGCCGAGCAGTGCCCAGTAGCCGACGACGCCGACGAGCGCGGCACGGGAAAGCGCCTGCGCAGGCGCATCGGGCCAGCGAGCTCGCGCCGCGAGCAGCCCCACGAGTAAAATCGCCCAGATCGCGACCGCAACTATCCCTCCCGACTCGTCCGGGTGCAATCCGAGGCTGAGCGTCACGGCGGCGGCCATGGCAGCGAAGACCAGCCCCCACACCACGTTCGTCAACCAGCCCTGTCGAGCACTGACGAAGAGCGCGCCCCCAAGAACGAGCCACAGCCACGGGTCAACGATGAAGACGATGTCGCCGTAGGACCAGGTCTCGGCGAACGGAAGAAGGGGCCTGACCCCGTACATGTTCGTCCAATCCAGCAGCAGGTGGACAAAGAGACCGACAAGCGCGACGACGAGAAGTCGCCCGAACCGCGCGGGTTCGGCGCCCGGCCTCCGCGGCAGCCTCGCCAGTCGGTCGAACAAAACGACCGCACCTGCGAGTATCGGTCCCTGCAACGCGAGGCCGAGCACGGAATGTGTGATACCGCGATGGTGCTCGAGGTACGCGAGGTCGCCCCACCAGACACTGAGAATGTCGACGTCGGGCAGGTTCGACGCAAGCACGAGTGTAGCCGTGGCGAGCGGTGTGGTCCTGTCCAGACCTGCTCGAGCCAGGACGACGCCTGCCAGCGTGTGACAGAGGTTCTCCACGCAGTCAGCGACCGAACGTCTCGAAGTGGGCCCGGTGATGGCCCGGAATGGCGACCTTGGCGAGCTCGTCGAGGTTCATACAGACCTTCGTATGCGAGGCACGCAGGACGGCGCGGCCGTCGACGGCGCCCTCGAACTCGAAGACGACCGATGAGGATCCAACCTTCGAGATCCAGACCTTCACAAAGACCGTGTCGCCGTAACGGACGGGACTCAGGAAATCGGCGTCGACGTGCACCGTCGGAAACCCGAGTCTCTCATTGCGGATGAGGTCCGGGTACGAGATGCCGAGCGCCTCGCCCCACGCGCGCTCGAACGCGACGTGGCAGTAGTGAAACAGCGTCGGGTAGTAGACGATGCCTGCGGGATCGCAGTCACCGAACTGGACGTCAATCGCGGTCGTGATCGCCATGAGGGATCGCGTACGTCTCCTTGACCGATATGACCAGCATGGAAGCGAGTGCGTCGTAGGTCGCCGATCCTTCGACAGCCGTCGCGGACGCGGGCATGCCAAAGTACGCACGCTCCCCCCCGGCCTCGCGGAACGTAGCCACTCCAGCGCGAATCGCGTCGGAAAGGCTGATGCCGACGTCCTCGAGCTCGGCTCGCAGCTCGTCTCGGACCAGGTCCGGGCGATCGGCGAGAACGAGCGACGTCTCGTACTGGCCGGCGTGACAGGCTCCGGACTGGAATTCTTCCGTCAGCAGCGTCGCCCACCGCCGGCGGCGCTTGTCGGGAAACGCAACGTCGATTCCGGTCGCTTCGCGGATCGACGCGATCGCCGACGTGAGCGACTCGACGTGGCCCGGTTCGAGATGCGAGTTCGCGATCGCGAAGCGCCGGAACCCATCGCCGATGGCTGCCGCGAGGACGTCGACGATCACGCTGGCCGCCGTCTCGAGCCGGATCGAAATCGCTCCGGAAAATCCGCTCGCGAAGTCCGTCACCGAATAGGCGATCGACGGAAGCACCAGGGCCTCGATCCCCTCCTCCCGCAGACGCATCGCTGCGCGAAGCGCCATGCCCTCCGAGATGATCACGTCCGTCGACAACGGAAGGTGCGGACCGTGCGGCTCCGTGGACCCGACCGGAAGCAGCAGGACGGTGGACGAACGCGGGAGGCGATCGACCTCCTCCCACGTGCAGTCGGCGAATCTCAGAGGCAGTTCGGCTGCGTTCACGACCCGAAGCTTGCCACAGATGCCGTCCCGGATCCCACAGGGCGGGTTCTATTCGTAGCGCAGCGCGTCAATGGGATCCAGTCTCGAAGCGCTGATGGCGGGCCACAGGCCAAAGATGAGGCCGATCCCGACCGAGACGACAAACCCGACAATCGGCGCCCACATCGGGACGAACGACGGCAGGATGAGGCTGATTAGAAGGGCTACGCCCCACCCGAGGAGAATCCCGATGATTCCGCCGAGGCCGGTCAGCGCCGCTGCCTCGATCAGGAACTGCGTCACGATGTCGCTGCGCCTGGCGCCGATGGCCTTCCGGATGCCGATCTCCTTCGTCCGCTCGGTGACCGACACGAGCATGATGTTCATCACGCCGATGCCCCCGATGGCGAGGCCGGCTGAGCTGAGCGCGATCATCAGGAGAAAAACGCCGCTCGTCATCGCCTGGAACTTCTGAGTCACCGAGTCGGGCGAGAAGAGGGCGAAATTGTCAGGATCGTTGAACGAGACCTCCCGGCGCTGACGGAGGACCTGCCGCACCTCATCGTAGGCCGCTTCGCGCATTCCGGGGTAATACTGGCACGTGACGAAGTTTTCCTTCATGTCACGGCTCGCGGCCGAGTAGAACTTCAGCATCGTCTCGTACGGAATGTAGACGCCGCGATTCACGTTGCCGCCGTCATCCTCGCCGATGAAGAAGTTGTCGCGCTTCTCCATCACGCCGATGACCTCGACCTCGTAGTTGTCGATCATGAATTTCTTGCCGATGGGGGTCATCGTCGGCCAGAACGTCGTGGCGATGTCGATACCGATGACCGCCACCGGTCGGCGGTTCAGGTTCTCCGTTTCGTTGAAGAACCGGCCTTCCGAGAGGCTCACGGAATCGATTCGCTCGTAGTCCGGCGTCGTCCCGTTGACGTTGTCGAGGTAGAGCTCCTCTCCATTGGCGTGAACTCGCGGATCGTCGGGCTGCACCATCGGCGCGACGACTTCGATCGACGGACAGTGCTCGCGGATCGCAAGCGCATCCTCATACGAGATCGGCTTGCGTGTGCGCTCCTCGAACGATCGGCGGCCCGTCGAGAACGTCGGGTCAAACTTGTATACCCAGATGCTCCGAGTACCGAACGCGGTCATCTCGTCCTCGAACTTCTTGTCGAGACCTGATACGAAGGCCGAGACGGCCATCACCGTCAGCGTCCCGATGACGACGCCGAAGATCGTAAGGAACGAACGAAACTTGTTCGCTCGCAGGGTCTCGAACGCAATCGAGATGCTCTCGGATAGTCGACGGAAGTTCATCGCCAGTTCCTCAGTCGGCGCGGAGCGCCACGATCGGGTCCAGTTTCGCGGCTTTCCAGGCAGGGTAAATTCCGAAGAACAGGCCCACCCCGCTCGACACGGCGAGCGCGGCGATCGTCCACGCAACCGGAAGGGTCGTAGGAAACGAGAGAAGCGCCGTCACGAGTTTCGAGAGCGACCACGCGGCGAAAACGCCGAGCATTCCGCCGATCAGCGACAGGAGCGTCGACTCGGCCAGAAACTGCTGAAGGATGTCGGTGCGGCGCGCACCCATCGACTTGCGAATCCCGATTTCGCGCGTTCGCTCGGTCACGCTGACGAGCATGATGTTCATGATCACGATGCCGCCAACGACGAGCGAGATCGACGTCACCCCGATCGCGACCATTGCGACCGTTCCGAAGATCTGATCACGGAGATTGCCGATCGCATCCGGCGTGATGATGTCGAAGGTGTCCTTCTCTCCCGGCGCGAGGTGCCGCTGGCCGCGCAGTGACACACGGACCTCGTCGACGGCGTCCTGCATCTTGTCGGCACTGATCGCCGAGACACGCAGTGCGAAGCCGCTCCCGACACCGTATGACTTGAGAAAGGTTCCGAACGGAATGTCAACGAACGAGTCCTGGGGCTGCCCGAACACGCTGCCCATCGCTTCAGCGACCCCGATGACGCGATACGGCTTGCCGTCGATCCGGATCTCCTTGTCGATCGGGTCGACAGTCGGGAAGAACTCCTTGACGATGTCGGCACCGATGAAGGCGACGTTGGACTTCGACTCCTCTTCCTCTCGCGAGAAGAATCTTCCGTGCTCGATCTTCTTCGTATCGATAGAAATCATGTTGGCCGAGACACCACTCAAGCGAACGTCCTGCAGCACCTTGTCGGCCACCTTGACCGGGGCGCGGCGCCGGATGACCGCGCCGGCTTCACGAACGTACTGACGATGCGTGTTGATCGCCTCCCACTCCGTCACCGTCACGGCCCGGTTGTAACGTTCCTTCTCGCGGAATTCCTTTTCGCTCGTGATGATGCCGTATCGGGTCACGACGAAGGCGTTCGACCCGAGGTCGGCAACCTTGTCGTCGATGTACTTGTTGAATCCTTCGATGATCGTGACCACGAGAATCACGACCGCGACACCGAAGATGATGCCGAGGAGCGTCAGAAACGACCGCAATTTGTGTGCCCAGATGGCCGAACCGGCCATTGAGAGGGCCTCGTCAACGCGCATTCCGTCCTCCGTTCGATTGTGCCGCTTCAAACGAGCGGTTTTCGCGCAAAGTTTCCGCAAACTCGCGCGGCTCGAGCCGCAAAACCGGATTGCGCCGGTCAGCGAACGGGTTTCGGGATGTCCTCGGCGTCGATCACGTCGGCGTGGTTGGCTCCTCCGAAGGGTCCGCCCGTGAATCCGTCGAAGGTCGCGACGCGGATTCGTCCCTCGGAAAGCCGTTGATCGACAGCCGCCCGGACCCGGCGGCGGATCGTTTCGCGGGCAACGGCGCGCACTGCCGGAATGAGCAATGCGAGCCCGGTAAGGTCCGTCAGGACGCCGGGAGTGATCAAAAGGATGCTGGCGACGAGAACGAGCACGCCGTCGATGATGGCGCCCGTCGGCTCGCGTTGCAGCGACATCGCCTCGGCGACGGCCCGGAATGCCTTCGCGCCTTCGCGCTTGAGCAGCCAGGCCCCGGCGAGACCCGGAATCACGATCATCGCGACCGACACCCACCAGCTCGTCGCGTCGGCGAGCTTGAGCAGAAGCACGAGCTCGACGGTCGTCACGACCGTAAAGAGCAGAAAGAGTTTGCCGACGGTCTTCACCTGTCCACTTCCTTTCGCCGCACAGCAAGTACGACGCCCACATCTGATTCTGCCCGACTTTTCTTCGTTGCCGCTACGCAACCTTTCCGTGCGGGGACTCGATCATGGGGCGGACGCGGCGGTGGCGTGCTTGGAACGACTCACGCGGTAGGGATACCGGGATCCGAGAGCTCGAGGCGCCTCACGCACCGCCGCGGTCTCAAAACCGCCCTGGGAGGAAGCCGACCATGCCACGAACACAGTCCGCGAATCAGATCACCACGCTCGTTCGACATGACGAGCCCGAGCCGTTTCGCAGGCCGTCGCGCGCTCGATCCGTCTTCTCGACTATCCTTCGAGCCGCCGGAGCCGTGGCGTCGGTCGCAGTGCCAGGCGCCGGCCCCGCCATCGGCGCCATCACCAGCGCGATGAATCGCAACAGCGCCCAGGCAATGGCATTCGACGGCGAGAGCGACGCGCTCCGATACATCGAACTGCAGCGCGCGATTTCGCAGGAGACACGAGTGTTCGAGACGACGTCGAACGTGATGAAGGCGCGGCACGACGCAATGATGAACTCCATCCGCAACATGAAGTCGTAGGGCGATGGCGTCGTCAGCGAGCGAGCGTTCCGAGAAGCCGACCGCGCGTCGACTGCGTGACGCGCGGCGGAAGGGACAGGTCGCAGTCAGTCGCGACCTCGCAACGGCGGCGGGGTTTGCGTCTGCCCTCGGCACGCTTGTCGCACTGTTGCCGGAAGCTCGGCTGCAGCTGGCCGCGTGCGTGCTTCAGTCCGTCGAACGCGCGGGGTCCGGAGCTGATCTCGAAATTGCGACCGCATCCAGCGCGGTCGGCAGCGCCGTCTGGATGATCCTCAGCATCTCGCTTCCGGTCGGTGCCGCGGCGATCGCCGGCAGCGCAGGTGTTTCGCTGATGCAGACGCAGGGCCTCGTGTCCGGTGAGTCGCTGTCGCCGAAACCGGAGCGTTTCAATCCCGTCGCCGGCTTGAAACGGCTCGTGGCAGCTCGAACCTTGGTCGAGTTCGCGAAGTCATGGGTGAAGGTCGTCGCTGTCGGCTCTGCAGCGATACTTGCCGTTGCCAGTGAGGGGCTGTCCGCTCTCGTTAATTCATCGTGGACCGAGCCGGGAGATGCCATGCTCGTCGGCGCAAGGATCTCGATGACGGTTGCGCTGGCAGTCGCCGGCGCGTCGCTGGCCATCGGCGGCGCCGACGTGCTGTTGCAACGCTGGCTTCACGCTCGCGACCTGCGGATGACAAAAGACGAAGTTCGCCGGGACCAGAAGGAGGAAGACGGCGACCCACACATAAAGCATGTGCGGAAGCAGATCCACCGCGAGCTGGCGCTCCCGACGATGCTTCACAGAACGCGGACGGCGAGCTTCGTCGCCGTCAATCCCACGCACTTGGCCGTTGCCGTCGTCTATCGGGACGACTCGGACGAAGCGCCGAGAATCGTCGCGAAGGGAGCCGGTGAAATCGCGAGGAGGTTGCGGCGCGAGGCCGAACGCTACGGCGTTCGCGTCGTGCGCAACAAACCGCTTGCACGGGCGCTATTCGCGGTGCCGGTCGATGCGGAGATCCCCGAGGAGCTCTATCTCGCCGTCGCCGAGACGCTCACATTCATCGCGGAGGCTGCGGCGGGTCGTGAGTCAAACGTGGCGAACGAGGCGGACGTGGCGAACGAGGCGAGAGTTTAAGCCTGTGTGGACGTCTGTCCGCCGGCCTGCTCGCTACCGCTCGCGGTTCTGATGCTTGCGTGTGCGCTGCCGCACCAGGGCCCTTAGCATCAGAACCGCGAGCGGTAGCGAGCAGGCCGGCGGTCAGTCGCACGAATCACAGCTTTTCCGCACCGGGCGGGCACGACGCCAGCGGACGAAGCGGCCTGCAGGTTCGGACTAACTCGGCTCAGCTCGAAGTTTCGCGATCTTGGCCCGGAACTCCTGAATCTGGTGGTCCGGCATGAACGGAGCCAGCAGGACGAAGCGCTCATACGCATCGGCGGCCTGGGTCCGCAATCCGCGAGACTCCAGAATCTGGGCCAGGGACAGGAAGTAGCGCGACTGCTCGTCGTTCGGACAATCCTTGCAAACAGAGATCGCCTTCTGAAGCGCATCAGTTGCACCCGGCAGATCCGGCTTGCCGTTGAGCGCTGTCGCCAATGCGTACCAGGCGGTCGCGCTGGCCTGCGATTCGGCTCCAATCTCGCTGATGGCCTGTCTGGCCGCTGCCTCGGCCTCGTCGCGTTTCCCGGACTCGAAGTACGAACGAGAGAGGTTGACCCGGGCCTGCGGGAACGGACCCTGCCGGGCCGCGATCGCTTTCTCGAAATACGGGATGGCGTCGCTGTAACGCTTCAGCCCCTTGTAGGTCAGCGCGATGTTGTAGATGGCTTCCGGATCGTCGGGACTGATCTTCAGGACTTCCGTGTACTGTCGGAGGGCCTCGTCGTAGTCGCGGCGCGCAAAGCTCGCGCGGCCCACCCGATTGCGCGCATCGATGTTCTTCTTGTCGACGACCAGCGCACGCTTGTACGAGTCGGCCGCGTTCTCGACGTCGGACATGTCGAAATAAGCGTCGCCGAGGTCGATCAACGCGTCGACGTATCGGCTCTCGAGCCGGATGGCGGCCTCGAACTCAGTCACCGCAGTCTCGAAGTTGCCCTTCTCGTAGGCGCGTCGACCGGCTTCGTAGCGCTTCGTCGCCTCGGGAGAGATCGATATCGACTCAGGGTCTTCGTCAACGACGGGAACCGGTTTGCTTCCGTTTGCCTTCGGCTTTACCGGCTTTACCGGCTTTACCGGCTTGGGCTTCGCAACGATCCGCGTGCGAGCCCGAACGAACGGCCTGTCGAGTCCGCCGCCGCGCTCAATGTCCCGTATCTGTGCAGTTGCGACGACCGACAGCGCAAGTCCCATCAGCGTCACGACGCCGATGAGGCGCCCGAAACCGCGCTCCACGCAGCGCGACCGACCGACACTGTACATAGTCTCTCCTTCGCTCGATGACTCGAACGAGCCTATTGTACAGACTTCGCGCAACGGAACCCGAGTCCCTCGACAGATTTTTCCGGGGGATACCAGTTCCGGAACGTCGTGGTCGCTCGTTCCTTCGGCGAACCAAGATTTCCGCCGCGGACGATCTTGAACGTCAGGTCCTTGGCCTCGGCGGTCGAACCGGGATACGGGCTGAAGTTGTCTCCACACCACTCCGCGACGTTGCCGCACATGTCGAGCACTCCAAACGGGCTGGCACCCTGAGGAGCCGACCCGACCGGCTGCAGCGTGACAAGCTTCGAATCCGCCGTGTAGGCCCTGCCCCCGACCCACTCGGGTCCCCACGGATAACTTCTGCCGTCAGTTCCCCTGGCCGCGAATTCCCACTCTGCCTCCGTCGGGAGCCGCTTGTTGGCCCAGTCAGCGTAGGCGCGGGCGTCCTTCCATTCCACCGTGTCGACCGGCAGATCGCCGGTGCCAACCTTGAACGTGTTGTTCACCCACCCGGACGGCGCCTTGTATCCAGTCGCCTGCACGAACTCGGCATATTGCTTGTTCGTGACTTCCGTCGTGTCCATGAAGAACGGCTTGACCTCGACGGAGTGGGGCGGACCTTCATACTCGTCCCCGCCCTCCTTGCCCATCATGAAGGTTCCGCCAGCAACATAGACCATGCCGGGGGGCGGCTCGGACGCAGTCGCCGGCGTTGTCGGCTTCGTCACCGGAGGCACATTCGCAACCGGGGTCGCTCGAGAGAAAGCTCCCGCGAAGTAGGCGACGGCAAGACCGATCGCGATCACGACCACTGCGATCCCCGCAAACAGCACCATCCGGTTCGACGAAGCCGGTGCCGTGCCGGCCGCGCCAGGCGGATACATCCGTGTTGCAGGTGTGTCCGTGCTCACGGCGCTCATCGACGAGGGTGAAGGTGTCGCGTGGCGACGAGCTCCGGGTAGAGCGAGGTCCGAAGACATTGCGACCGTCTCGCCAATTCCCGCGTTTCGAGCCGAGACGCCCGATCCGGTGCTGACGCCTCCGGGCGGGGTGTTCACGGACTTCGGCATGACGGATGTGGCAAGCAACGAACCTGCGGGAGGCGGCGTCTTCCTCGGAATCCCACTGAATCCTGCAGTCGAAGTGCCGAGGCCGCCCGTGCCCGTACTGTCTCGCGACGGGTGATAACCGAAGACAGCCGTGAAGAAATCCTGTGCAAACTCGATGGTCGACGGGTATCGGTCGTCGCGCTTCTTCGCTAGCGCCTTGAAGATGACTGCTTCAGCTTCAGGGGGCAGGTCGGGCACCCGGTCGAGAAGCGTCGGCGGTTCGTCCGAAATGTGCATCATCGCCACGGCGATTGGCGTGGCAGCGAGGAACGGCACCGAGCCGCACAGCATCTCGTACGTCACGACCCCGAGCGAGTAGAGATCGGACCGGGCATCGAGGTCAGCAGCGGCCCGGCACTGCTCGGGTGACAGATAGTGCGGCGTGCCTATGATAGTGCCAGTAATCGTCAGATTGTCGACGTTCGACTTCTGGTCGACCATCTTGGCGATGCCGAAGTCGAGCACCTTGACCTCGTCGTCACCGTTCGGCAACACACGCAGCATGACGTTGTCGGGTTTGACGTCACGATGGACGATGCCCTGCTGATGGGCAGCATCGAGGGCCGCCGACACACGGTCGACGATCCGCGCCGTTCGCTCGACCGAGAACGCGCCATCAGCCCGCATGATCTCTCGGAGACTTCGGCCCGGAAAATACTCCATCACGAGGTAGACAATATTGTCTCTCGTGATTCCAAAGTCGTTGACGGAGATCGCGTTCTGGTGGCGGATGCGGGCTGCGGCCTTAGCCTCTCGCTGGAACCGCGGAATCGATGCCGGGTCCGACAGCATCGCCGAATGCAGAACTTTGACCGCGCACTGATGGTCCATCAGGATATGCGTGGCCCGATAGACGGAGCCCATGCCACCCTGACCGAGCAACGCGTCGATCCGGTACTTTCCGTCGAGCACCTGCCCAATGTACGGATCGTCGCCGCCGTGCTTGTTCGAAGTCATTTCCGGTCTGGAATCATCCTGCGGAGATCATCAAGAGATGCGCGTGCTAGCCTAGCCGTCTGGCCGAACGGAGTCAATTTCAAGTTGCCACGAACGGCCTCAGTTCCTCCTGACCTCTGCACCGAGGTAGAGTTGGTTACGATGGCATCCCGCTGGACGCGCATTCGACCCGTGTCAATCCTTCTGCTCTCGACGGCCCTGGTCGTGGCCGGCACGATCTCGTGCAGGTCCACGGATACCACGATCGCCGAGGATGCCGATCCTCCAGCCACGTCATCCTCCCGATTTGCCTTCGAGCCACGGAGCCCACTTCGTGCGGGTTCGAACGTGACGGACGACGATCCGCTCGTAATGGTGTACACGGCGGGAACTCGCATGTCGCCAGGATCGATGGTCGCGATCTCGTTTCCGACGGCGGTACAGGAAGAGGCTGGCGACCTCTGGTCGATTCCGACCGTGACAGACGGGACTCCCGGACACTGTCGCCTCGCCGACGACTCGATCGGCCGCGCCGAGATCACGTCGGCGGGACGCGCAAGAGGCGGAGCTGGACGAATAGTCCTGCGAATGACGCAGGCGATCGAGGCCGGTGACACCCTTCGCATCCGGTTGACTGGCCAGGTCCCGAAGGTCGTCCCGAAACAATCCTTTCGCGTCGTTGAAATGAACATCGACACCGGGCTTCCCGCGGGCTTGGCGCCGGAGAACCTCGAAGTCCCGCCAGTAGTGGCCGGTCGCGCTGTCCGACTCGTCGCGACGATTCCGTCGGACGCCGCGACCGGTGAAGCTTTTCGTCTCCGGATTGCGGCAATCGACGCATTCGGCAACGTCGACGTGTCGTTCGCAGGATCGGTGCGACTCGCCGGACCGCTCGATCGCTTACCGCCGGCGGTTGCATTCAACGACATGGATCGCGGACAGAAGTCGATTTCAGCGGTCGCCGGAGCCAGCCCGGGGATCGTCCGGGTGACCGTCGCCGCGACAGTCGCGTCCGGTGAAGCGATCGTCCGGTCGAATCCCATGCAGGTGTGGGCTGGAGCCCCGCCAATGCGACGCTTCGTTGGCGACGCGCACTTCCATTCCGGGTCGGATGTCGCGTCGGTAACGACCGATGGCGGCGACCATCGCGGCCAATTTGTTGCTTCCGAAGACGCCTTCGTCTACCTGCGTGACGTCGCCGCGGCCGACTGGGGCATCTCGGCCGAGCACGACACCGGTATGTCGGATGTCACTTGGACTGCCAATCAGGAGCGAGTCGCGTCGCAGCAGGACGATGCCCTGTTCGTGACACTGCCGGGATACGAGTGGACGCCGCCTAGGCGACTTGGACACCACGTCGTGGTATTCGAAAATCCCGCGGGTCTCGCGAATCCTCTGATCGGAGCATCGAGCGGCCGTCGCGGCGGCACGGGTGCCGCAACGGTCGCCGAGCTTGCCGCCGCGCTGCGCGCGGTGACCTCGACAGGCCGGCGCGTCCTGATGATCCCTCACATAATGCAGCCGTTTCCGAACGGCGACGTTGACCGCGATGAGCACTCGCTGCCGCACGAGACGTGGGACGGACCCCAGGGCTCTGCAGCAGGCGCCTACGTCTTCAATGACCTCCGGCGTGTCGGCGAGCTCTATTCGCACCACAACGACGACTTCTCTGTCGACGGATTCCGTCAGACGCGCGAGGGGCGCGGCGATGCCGTCAACCAGCCGCAGCTTTTCGAGGTTGGACCCGGCAATTCATGGAGTTATCAGCACGCGTGGTCGACGGGACATCGAATCGGCGTGATCGGCGGATCGGACAATCACTTTGGCACTCCGGGCCTCAACGATTTCGTGCCGACGATTCCGCACCATGCCGGACTGGCGGTTGTCTTTGCTGCCCGACTGTCCCGGACTGAGATCTTCGACGGGCTTTACGCGCGGCGCTGCTACGCGACGACGGGGGCGAGGATTCTCGTCGACGTCACGGTGGATGGCCTGAGGATGGGCGAAGAGTCGTTTCGGAAGGCTGGGGCACGGATTCCGATTCGCGTCACGGTGTCGGGAACCGAAAGGATCGATTCGGTCGAGGTACTGAAATTCGCCGGTGGCGAGTTCGTCGTCGTTCCAGGTCCGATCGAACGAAAGGGAGAACTCGACGTGTCGCTCACGCTCGTTGATACGCTCGAGGCGTCTACCCTCTACTACATCCGGGTGCGCCAGTCTGATGGCGAATGGGCCTGGTCGTCGCCGGTCTGGATCGACACCCAGCCGCCCGAGCGTTGAACTTCAGGCTCTTCCCCGTCGCGGGTTCGGAATCCGCAACCGCCTGAGCCGTCGCCAGAGCGTGGTTCGCGAGACGGAAAGCTCCAGCGCGACGGTACCGAGCCGCCAGTCGTTGTCGGCGAGGACGCGCAGCAGGAATTCGCGCTCCAGTCCCTCGAGCGCGTCCTCGTCTACACGTTCGGTGACCGATTTCCTCGTGCGTCGCGACGGCCGCGTCAAGGCCTCGGGGAGGTGGTCTAGCCGGATTCGCTTGCCGCGACACGCGTGCCAGGCTCGCTCGACAATGGACTCGAGCTCGCGCGCGTTCCCCGGAAACCCATGCGTCGCCATCACGTCGAGCGCGTCGGGCGCTATGGTTTCGACGCGCCGCTTCGCCGACCGCGCGTTGCAACTCCGGATGACGGCTTCCGCGAGAGGAGCGACGTCGCCGGGGCGTTCCCGTAGCGGACTGACGTGGAGCGGAATCGCGTTGAGCCGGAAGAAGAGCTCGCGATCGAACACTCCCGACTCTACGGAGGCCTCGATATCGACGCGAGTCGATGCCATCAGTCGCGGACGAACCTCGTCCTGCGCGATCGCTTGCGCAAGTCGTCGCTGAACGGCACGCGTCAGAGCGTCAACGTCGTCGAGGAAGAAAGTGCCGATGGACCCGGTGCTGGAGCGCACCTCGAGCCGTCGATTCAGAGCAGCGACCGAAAGAGACTTCGACGCCACGGTCTCGAAGGAGGGCGCGGAAAGGCGCGCGGACTCGTGAACCGCGCGAGCTACGGACTCCTTGCCGGTGCCGGTCTCGCCCGACACGAGGACCGGTTCTGTCGTGATTCCCGCCGCTGCGATGGCTTCGCGCAGTTGCGTCGCCTGAACGCTCGTTCCCGCGAGTCGCACGTTCGACCGTTCGTCGACGATCCTGTCGACGGATGCCACGATAATTGTCCGCTGCGTGCCGTCGCGGTCGACGACCGTCCGGATTCGACGGTGAGCGACCCACGACAACCACGTCAGCGGATCCGAGTCGGGCAACCCGACCCGCTCACCAGGTGCCAGTCCCAGACTGCTGCGAGCCGCGACATTCGCATACTCGACGCATCCGTTCACATCCGCGATGACGACCGACTACGATACGGAGTCCAGCGCCGCACGAAGAGCCGAGAGATCGGCCGCGCGTCCAGGTCGTGGCGCTCCGCTCACGGTGCCAGGTCCTTTTCGAGGTAGGCGGACAACCTGACGATGCGCAGTCCGTCCTCGACATGGGTCTGGCACGCGAGAACCGATTTCCTGTGACCGCGATGATTCAGCACGACGACTTCACAGTGGGCGCACTCGCCGGCGCCGCAATAGTTGCCTTCGGTGATGGCGCGCCCTCCGTGAACCGCAAGCGCATTCAGGAGACTGACTCCGCCTGGAACCGCAAGTTCACGTGTCACGATTCGGACCGTGACTTCCTTTGGACACTGCTTGCCGCGCCCACGGTGATTTGGCATGTGACGGGACGGGGCGGACGGCCTTCTATGCGAAGACCGTCCGCCCCGGAAAGGTAACCCGGCCGCATCGTGCGATTGACGCGGCGGCCGGCCTGTTAGCGGTTGAGAATGACGGACTCGGCCGCCCGGGCTGCCGGGGCGTACTTGACGAGGTCGGCGAGCGTCGCCGTCTGCGCGGACTTGGCCATGCAGACCTGCGGATCCGCCGCCGCGATCGCCGCAAGGTTCGGCTTTGCAAGCGACGTGCCGTATTTGGCATTGATCGAGTCGATCACCGCCGATGCAACGATGGCGTGCCCTGTGGCCGACGGGTGCACGCCGTCGAGGCCGAACAGTCCGCCGAGATAGTCCGTGGTCACAGTGCCGACGCCGGCGATCGCAAATCCGTTCTTCGCGATGTCCGTAAGAATCGCGTTGACGTCGACAAAAGCCCAGCCGTTGGCATCCGCGAGCGCCCTGAGCTTCGCGTTGTACTGCTTCACGTTCTTGCGGATCTTCTTGACTTCCTTCCGCGTCAGGATCTGATTCGGCGCAAGTGGGTTCCTGCTGGGACCCGCCGGCGATCGCCTGAATGGTCGGAAGCGCCGAAAGCGGCACGAACGCGTCCTTCTGCACACCGAACAGAAGCTTGATCTGCGCTGCATCAAGACCCGTCAGCGCCGACAATTCAGTGACCGAGAAGAGGTTCGCAATGACCGTGACGTCCGGAACGTTGAGCACGACCGCTTCGGCTCCGGTTCCGGCAAGCGCGGCGAAGACCGTGTCCGCGTTCGAGCGAAAGTCAGCGACCGGCGTGAGCGTGGTGTCGTCGACCGTTGCCGCAAGCGCAGCTCCGAGAGCGTCGTTGCTGCCCAGCCAGATCGTCAGGAATGTCGGCTGTAGTCCGACGGCAGTTTCGATCTGCGACCGCGGCGTATTCGCCGGCGCCGGCAGGAATGCGTACGGGAAACCAAGGACGAAGTCCTCGGCAGTGTCTGCCGTCCCCGCCGGATTCGCCGGGTCAATGGCCCACTTCGAGGTGAGCGCTTCGCCTCATGTTCTGGCCTGGAATCGCCACATCGTTCGCCGGCATCGTCGGATCGAGTCGGCCCGTCGTGACGCCAGTCGCGAACGTCGTTGCGCCCACCTGGCACGTACCAGGAATCTGGACGAGCAATCCAGCTCCGGCGGCCGGGTTCGGCGTCGGAATTCCCGGATATGCAATCGACGGAAGCACCACCTGGGTACCCATCGAGGTCGCCAGACGCGGGTAGAATCCCGTCGACTGGCCATCGGCAAATAGGGCTCCGTCCTTGAAGCCGGCCGTCAGGCTGTCGCCAACGCCAACGAACCGCGTGAAATTCGGACCGCCGCCAGCGTTTGTGGCTGGCGACATCGTGGAAAGGATAAGTGCCATTGCGGACACAACAAGACACGCTCGTTTCATATCTCTCACTCCTGTTTAGGTACCCGAAGACTCTGCACTGCTGATGAGTATCGATCAGGTTAGCACGCGCAGAAAACGGGTGCAATCGCACGGCATTCCCGTTCGGTTGCACCCGGTCCGTGCAGTGACCTAAGTCGGAGCAGAACTAGAGCTTGATCTTGAGTACGGTCGTGTCTCTGAACTGATCGATGGGCGCCATCTCGCCCTTCGCGTTGATCTTGCTCCACTGACTGTTAGCAATGAAATGGAACCAGCCGTCGATGACGACACCTAGTGTCGGCTCGTCGAAGGCCGGATTCCCGACGTCGAGCACTTCAAGTTGCTCGACGGCATCGAAGCCCGCTGACATTCGGACCCTTGCTACGCGATGGGGTCGGACGCCGTTCTGGATCACGAGGAGGTCGCGGCCGAAGCTCGAGACACCATCGACGCCGAGGAGGCAGACCGACTCAGGTGTCGCCACGCGCGTTACCTTCCGGGTCGCGAGATTCACTGCGCACAGGCCAAGCGCGTAGTCCGCGACGATCAGGCGTGCCCCATCCGGCGAAAGCGCGAGGCCCTGCGGCGACAGCAATTCTCCGGATGGGACGAGGACATCGAGCGTCCTGGCGCCGACTCGGGCGACGAACAGCGCTCCACCATCGCTGTCGGATACGTACAAGTCGCCGTTCGGAGCCAATGTGACGTCGCCAAACGTGTGCGACTTCTCGTCGGCCGGTTCGAGGCGGTGGACGGCCTTTCCGGTTCGCAGATCGAAGCCCACGACGGCCGATTTGCCGGCGTCCGCCGGGGTGAATCCGTCCGTTTGCGGAACGGCGCCGGTCGCGACCCACAATACGCGTCGCTTCGAATCGACGGTCATGCCGAAGACGCTCCAGAGGCCCGCCGATCGATCGGCAAGCAGCGTCGTCGCGCCGGCGGCGTCGATCCTGAAGATCTTTCGCTCGCGAACACTGCTCGCGAAAACGACCTTGCCGACGGGGTCGTACGCGAGACCCTCGAGAATGAGCTGTTTCCCCGGAATCGTCATCGCCGGCGAACTCTTGCCAGCTTGATTTGAATTGGCGGCAAGTCGGGCGCAGGCGGCACGGAAACGGTCCGTCGCAGCGAGCGACTTGAAGTCCTCGTCCTTTTCGGCCGGCATCGACAGTCCCATCGCGCCGAGACGTTCGAGGAGCCTCATGGCCTCGTCCGGCTTCCCATTCAGGGCAAGCGCGCTCGCAAGGTTGTAGATGATCCGCGGATGATCCGGACGCTCAGCGTATGCGCGTCGCATCTCGACGAGAAAGACGTCGAGTTTGCCAGCGGCATACGCCTCCTGGCCGAGCTTGGCGGCCTGCGCCGCTTCGGCGTGCGATGCGACGAGCGTTGCAGGAGTCTGCGCGGCGACCGTTCCGGCCGTCGAGATTAGAACCCCGGCGATCGCCGTCATCCACGGATGTCTGTTCTTCGTTGTCATGAAACCCTGCCTTTCTCGAAGTGGGGCGGGTGCTCGCTTTCGAGCCCTCGCCGATGCAGCGGAGACCCCAACGCCGGGAACCTCCTGCCCTTGCCGGCATTGGGCAAGAGAATAGACTCAGTTTTACACTGTTTTACGCAACTGAACTTTGGCAATAGGCCAACGGATCGACCGGTTTCCGAACGGGTTGTCTGGACACGGCTCACGGCACTGGGCTATTCTCGCGGGGTTACGGACTCAGGCGGGAACTCACCCTATTCACAGGCATTTCGGCGACGAGGATGGAGACGCTTCGGCCACCGGATCAGACGTCGGCTCGGATCATCGAAGCCTACTGCGAGCTTCTCGACTCTCCCGCGCTTCGGCTCCGGTTTATCCGGAAAGCTGTCGCGAGATGTCAGGACGAGGGTGTCGGTCAGGGGGCGCGATGGCCTCTGTTCGACCGTTTTCGGCTGCGAAAGATCGTCGTCGAGGAACTGGTACCGCTCTTGCCCGCGGCTTCAAAGGTTCCGACGTCTGTCCGCATCGCAATGACGGCGTATCGATTCCGCGTCCCGATCTATGCAGCATCGGCCGCGTTGAGCGTCGGACTTGTCGGCATCATCGCGTATCTGGGCGTACAGGTCGCGTTGGCGTCGTATGCGACTCCTGCGCAAGCTAACGCCACGGCCGCCGCCGTTGCGCCTTCCGGCGTCGTCCTTGCAGCGGACCTGCCACAGTACACGGCTGAGCAGATCTGGCTTGTCGAACAGGGCGAAGGCTATGAGGTGTATTCGAATGGCGCTCGAATTCTCACCGAGTTCGAAACTGACGGACCCGCGCGTAGATTCTACGGCTTTCCAAAGAATGCCGAGACACCGGATGCAGCCGTTGAGCGTGTCGGCAACCCCATCGGCATCGTGTACCACACCTCGCAGAGCCACATTGCGCCGTTCAAGGAAGAGTTCAACGACAAGCTTCAGACGAGCGCGAGAGCACTGCTTGATTTCGTCGCCAGACGGCGGCTCTACAACTACGTCATCGATCGCTTCGGTCGGATATATCGCGTGGTTCGAGACGAGAACGCCGCGGATCACGCCGGGAACTCGGTGTGGGCGGACGACGAGTACAACTACCTTGATCTCTCGGGGGGGACGATCGGCGTTTGCTTCGAGGCGGAATGGCGACCCGACACCAGACTTGCAGCGGACGAAATCAACGAGGCGCAGATCTATGCGGGTCGGGTGCTGACGGCGATGTTGCGGAGCAAGTACGGGATCGATGACTCGATGTGCGTGACGCATGCCCTCGTATCGGTGAGTCCGTCGTCGAGGCTCATCGGATTTCACATGGACTGGGCACACGCCTTTCCGTTCGCTTCCATCGGACTCTCGGACAAGTACGCAGTGGAGACTCCCAGCATTGCGGAGTTCGGTTTCGACCATGATGGGCAGTTCGATCGCGCCATCGGAGAAATCTGGCCTGGAATACCGCTCGCCGAGTCCCGCCTTGTGGAGTCGGCCGCAGCCTCCGGAAAGCGCGACACGGACCACAGGCGCGACCTTCAACAGCGCTATCGAAACTTCAAGAGCTGGCTGAGCGCTCGGGACGTGGAGGCGGGCCAGGGAGAATGATGTGCGTGGAAGAAACGGCAATCGGAATGGCGACGCACGGCTTGGCACGGTGCGCGGATGAACCGCGATCAGCTCCGCCACAACGTCGCTTCGCGGACCAATCTCGAATCCGACCACATTGCGCGAGCGATCGAATCTATGCTCAGCGCTATGAGCAAGGCGCTGGCACGTGGAGAATCGGTGTCGATTCGGGGGCTCGGAATGCTCGAGACCCGTTCGACCCGGGACGGGCGGCGGTCCGTTCGTTTGCGACCGGCCCGGGTGCGCCGGGCAACGCCCACTGATATTGAATCGACAACCACACTTTTCGGAGGAGTCATGGATCACAGACCAAACCAGGACGAGCGCAGCGGATCCGAGCATGGCGATCAGCGTTCGCAGGAAACCGCGCCGCTCGGCCTCGACATAGGTACGAGCCGGATCGTGCTCATGCGCGGAACGGGTCACGGCGCCAAGACGGAGACCCAGCTCAACGCGTTCGTCTCGGTTCCTTCTCGGAAGTTCACCGAAAACATCCTGAAACAGAACAAGGTGGGTTATCACCTGAACGGTGGGCGAGAGATCTTCATCTTCGGTAACGAATCCGAGAAGTTCGCGTCATTCTTCAATGTCGACGCGCGAAGACCGATGAAGGCCGGTGTCCTGAATCCGTCCGAAGACAACGGCCTGCTCGTCATTCAGACCATCATCGAGAAGCTCCTACCAAAGACGAAGAAGCACGAGATGGTCTGCTTCAGCGTTCCAGGCCCAGGTCGCGAGATGACGTCGGATCTCGTGTATCACGAAGCCATGCTCAAGAATCTGCTGCAGGGGCTCGGTTACCGCGCCAAGGCGATCAACGAGGGCCTGGCCGTGATCTTCTCGGAGCTCGAGAGCGAGAACTTCACGGGAATCGGCATCAGTGCCGGCGGCGGGATGTGCGGCAACGTGTCTGGCGTACATGTCGGTGCCGGTCTTCCAGTTCAGCACGAGTCGGGCGGGAGACTACATCGACCAGAGCGTCGCCTCCGTGGTGGGCGAGGCAACGACGCGCGTGCGCGTGGCAAAGGAGGAGAGCTTCGACCTGCGTCGCTCGCCGCAGTCGAAGATCGAGCAGGCCCTGTCGATCTACTACGAAGAGATGATTCTTTCGCTCGTCGAAGCGCTTCGGACGGACTTCGTCAAGGCCGCCAATCTTCCGCGTATGGATCGGCCGATCCCGATTGTCCTGAGCGGCGGCACGGCGTCTCCGAAGGGATTCGTCGAGAAGTTCGTCGCCGCCCCTCGAGCAGGCGGATCTTCCGTTCAAGGTCTCGGACGTGCGGCTGGCGTCGGATCCGCTCACCGCCACAGCGCGCGGCTGCGCGATCGCCGCGATGCACGAAGAATAGGAGCAGTGCCTGGCGACGAGAGCGCGGGATCACCTTCGATCGCGTGCTCTCGTCGCGTCTGAGCATTGGCGAGCCGGACACAGGAACGCCCACGACCGCGATGCCACCAAGGGGCTCGAAGTCGTGGGCGTTCCTGTGTCTGAGGTCGATCGGAAGGCTAGGCGCTGAACGACGTTCCGCAGCCGCACCCGCCTGTTGCATTCGGATTCTTGAAGGTGAATCCGGAACCCATGACCGAGCTCACGTAGTCGATCTCGACCCCGTCGAGGTACTGTGCGCTGAACATGTCGACGAAGACGCGGACGCCATTCATCTCAGAGATGCTGTCGTCCTCACGGGGCGATTCTTCGATCTCCATCGCATACTGGAAGCCCGAGCACCCCCCGGGGATAACACGGACGCGAAGACCACCCTCGTCCGAGAGCTCCTCTTCCGACATGAACTTCTTGACCTCGAGGGCCGCTGCTTCCGTCATCATGAGATTCATCGTGATTCGTTCTCCTTACCAAGTGACCAAATCTAACCTGACCGACTCGGATTCTCAACATTCTTGAGGCGTCGATTTCGGCGCTACAAGCTTCTTCAGGACCGACGAGAATCGGCCCTTCGACGACCCTTGCTCCTCGGCGATGAGTTCGCCTAATCCGCGAGCCCTCACGCAGGTGCCGTTCGACCGACTCGCGCAGGGTCACTCCGGAACTGGGGCAGCCCACACGCTCCCCCGGAAGCGATACCTCCGGACATTGCAGCCTCGACGCACACGAGATCGGTACCGCCGCCGTGACGCGCGCGAGCGCGGGTCTCACGGTGGCAAGCACGCGCTCGACGTCCGCGATGCTGAACGCGGCGGGCGATGTAATACTTGAGGATTGGTCGGCGTGCATGCTCGGGTATTACGGCTACATCGAAATGGTTGGAAGCGCCTTTGCAGCAGCGCCCGAAGACAAGGTTGCAGCGACAGAATCGGCTATGGCAAACAGGGCGACACTTTGCGGAGACTCCGGATCACGGACCACGATTGGTGTGCCTTGATCGCCACATTCGCGCACCGAAGCCGAGATCGGAATGCTGCCGAGAAGGCTGCTGCCGAACTGCTTCGCCAGCGCCTCGCCTCCGCCGCTGCCGAAAATCTCGTGTGCGGCCCCGCACGATCCGCAATTGAACGAGCTCATGTTCTCCACGATGCCGAGAAGTGGGCACACCCACCTGTTCGAACATGTTGATGGCCTTGCGAACATCAGCCGTTGCTACATCCTGCGGAGTTGTTACGACGATCGCGCCCTGGACCGGGACTAGCTGCGCAAGGGAGAGCTGAACATCGCCCGTTCCCGGCGGCATGTCGACGACGAGTATGTCGAGCTCTCCCCAGAGACGTCCGAAAGAAACTGTCGGACGACGGTATGGAGCATCGGTCCACGCCATACTACCGGCTTGTCACCCGGATTGAGAAAACCCATCGACATGACCTTCAGGCCATGTGATTCGAGCGGAATGATCTTCGTGCCTTCGATGTTGGGCTGGCCGCTCAATCCCACCATCAATGGAACGTTCGGGCCGTATACGTCCGTATCGAGCAAGCCGACCCGCAAGCCGCGCAGGGCCAGGGCCGCGGCCAGGTTGACTGCAACCGTGGTTTTTCCGACGCCTCCCTTCCCCGAACTGACGGCAACGATGCTTCGAATACCGGCAATGGGTTCCTTGGGAGCCTGTTGATGTGCGCTCATTCGCGCCTCCTCTTCGATTTGTCCGACTCCGATGCTCGGGACAAGAGCACCGCCGGGCCCACGACGTCACGCGCACCCTGTGGACGCGCGTCGAAGGCCGCACATTCCGGCGTTGACGCCACCGGCTCCTGTTCTGGACTTACAACCATCCACGCTCCAGCCTCAGACTCGACAGGAGCTCATCGAGACGCTCGACCGTCACGCCATCAGTAAATTCTCCATCGAGCTCGACGTTCGGACCCATATCGCACGCCCCAAAGCAGTACGTGAGTTCGAGTGAGAGTCCATCCTCTGACGGCACATCGGGAGCGATGCCGTAATGTGTGACTAGGTGCTCGACCAGTTCGTCAGCGCCGTTCATTGAGCAGTGGACGTTCACGCACACGGACATGCAATGCTTGCCGGAACTGCCTCGAGTCGACGAATCGGCGTTCACCTCTTGAGTACCGGATTCGTCGGTCGTGCCGGGGACGAGTCTCTCGGAACCAGTCCGACCGGATGCAGTGGTATCCGTCGAACGAGCGTCACCGGCGATTTCGCCCGAATGTTCAGGGACGTTCGAGTGTGACATTGAAGCACTCTCGGCTCGGTCAACCGTTGGCAGGGAGCGCCTTCCGCCTGGTTCTCTCGAGGGCACTATGCGGTATTCGCAGGAACGAGCATCGTCCGCGATCATGCAACAGGTCTTGATCACCGTGCCGCCCGTCACCTCTCCGTAAACGCGAAGCTCTTCACGGCAGACCTGGGGATAGTGCTCGGCGACGTCCCTTATCGGGCAGTTGTGCTCGACGATCCGGAAACTGCCGTCGTCCAGCCGCTCGATTTCCGCAACGTACCCGCGCTCGTTGAACTGATTCACGACGGCTTGAACGCGGGCGTCGAAATCGAGTCCTTCGACATCTCGACGAAGCAACTGAATGTTCGCGTCGGCCTGATCCATGAGAAGCGAGTCAATGGCCGCGTTACCATGCCTTCGACCAAGCTGCGAGAGAAGATCACACGCAAAGTCAGCAGACCGATCCGGAAAGAGACCATCCCCTCGTCGGTCAACGAATATACGAACCTCGGTCGTCCACGCTCACAACGTTCGGAACTGTGACCAATGAAGCCCTGATCCTCGAGCTGATCCAGATGACGCCGGACTGCGACTTTGGAAATCTCGAGCTCGGTCGCAAGCGACTCCACGCTCATCGTTCCCTGCCTCTTGAGGAGGTTAACGATCTCCGCGCGGGTGGACTTGAGAAGCTCGATGTACGTCAGCATAACGATTGAGCATACGGGTCACCGTCACTTGGTCACATTTCGTTATTAAAGTGCGGCCGCCTTGACGACGTCAGTCGCGAATCTCATACTGCGAGCGCGACGGCAGCTGCCGAGGCTTCTCTTGTTTCCGGTGTGCTCTCGCTTAAGAATGGCATGGCTGGCGCCCCTGAGCGCGATCAGCTTGACGGAATTTCCGCCACAAGGACTCACGCGGATGGATGATATTCAAGCTGATCTGATGCTGCTTCGAGGATTGGTCGCCCGCGAGCTCGAGACGATCAACCACTATCGCGAACTGGCGACCGCGTGCGCAGATGAAGAAGTTCGAGACTTCTTCCTTCATATTGTCGATGAAGAAAAGTTTCACATAGCCGATACGTTGCGCGCCATCGCAACGATTGATCTGGAACAATCTGACCTACTGCGGATCGGCTACATGGATGGCCACGTTCCTGGCTATCTCCCTGCTGCGTCCGGAGCAGACTTGCGGTTCCCGTCAACGGAGACATTCCGCCCAGGGTCCGTCGACGAGTCGGCTGGAAGGCTTCGAGGGGACTCAATTCCCTCCGGATTATCGGAAGGGGTGGAGGAATCTCAGATTCACCGTGGCGAAACCAGCTTGAACCGGCCGAACAAATGGACGGTCGGCAGCCTTCGAGGCATTCCTCAGAGTCAATGATCCAGTCTGCATCCCAGGCCAGGCGACGGGCGTCGATCGGTGTCATTCTTAGTCAGGCGGTCTGACTCGGAGGCTGGTGCGCTCGAATTGTAAGTTTGGCGTCTGGATTGACGAAGCCTGTCTACTATCGTATTCTGCTGAGCCGTTTGGATATGCTGGAAGGCGTCGCGAGGATGTGTTGCCCTGAATGTGAGTAGCGTGTGCAACCGGCCCTGCAAGACCGAATCGTCAATTAACCCGTTGGACGGAGAATAAAGATGTCGATCTTTTCGGAAGTAGTTGAGACCGTCCGGACGCTCGCTGGTGGCCTCGCACATACGATGGCTCGCATCCCGCAGCCAAAGACCACAATCAGCTACCCTGACGATCCGGTTCCGCTGTCGGCGCGATTCCGTGGAGAGCATTTTCTCGACACAGACGAGACCGGTCGCGAACGTTGCGTTGCCTGCTTCCTCTGTTCAGCCATCTGTCCCGCCGATGCCATCTATATTGAGGGTGCAGACGATTCGAGACCATATCCGGAACGTGTGGGCGTCGACGCCCGTTATGCTTCGGTCTACCGGATTGATTACGGTCGCTGCATTCTATGTGGGTTCTGCGTTGAGGCATGTCCGAAGGATGCCATAAAGCACGGACACGATTTTGAGATGGCCTCCTACACCCGCGAGGGCCTCCTTCGAAGCAAAGATGCCCTCCTGGCCAACAGAGATCGGCAGCGCAGTCTACACATTACCATCCGCACGTGAGTGATTCGCATCGGTGAGTCGCTGTCGCGCTCTCGAGCCTTGGCTCAGGGGGTCTGTCAACAACAGGCCCCCTGTTTCATTTCAGCGTATTGAGATCGTTCAACAGCTTAGTCCGTATGTATGACTCAGGGTCGATCGCCGCTAGATCGCAGCGTAAACGAGATACTCAGGTCAAGATGACGCTGTCGTTGACGGTGACGGTGACGGTGATGGTGACGGTGACGGTGACGCCACAGTTCAAGCGACAAGATCGGGCAAGTTGAGTCGAAGTCTGGCATCGGTCTTGATGAAATAAGCAGATTCCAGTCGCACTGCCTTCGGTGCTTCAACTTGGCGGCTAAGAATGTCGACTCTTTCGAGCCCGCCAGCTTGCCTGCGTCTTTTCCCGCGTAGGGAAGGCATGACGTGCAGCGCAAAAAAGTCCGTGGCGTTCCACGTGGAGCGCAACTGTGACGCTGCAGTTGAACGGGCGCCGACTACAGGGCTCGAAGCAGCGCATCGATGGCGGATGAGATCTCAGTTCGGCGTGCCGGTCCGTAGTCTTCGAGATTCGTGGATTCGAGTCTGTCGATGAGATCCACGATTTTCCCATCGAGCGTGGATGATCCACGTTGAAAAGTCTTAACGGACTCAACGGTTGTCGAAGAACGCTCGGTGACTTGCTGTGAGTTTGAGGCTGGCTCGCCTGTGAGTTTTCGGACTTCTGCCTGTAAGGCACGAACGGACAATCCGCCAGGCCCGGCACGCTCAATCAGGTCGAGTCTCATTGCGCGGGCGTTGTCCTCGTCTCCTCCAAGTCTTTCTGCTGTGAGTCGACCAATTGCGCGGGCCTTGGAGTAAGTAAGCCTACCCGATCGAAGCGCATCAAGTAGCTCGCTTGGCAGACTCAATAGGGGTAGGCGATGCGAGACAAACGACTGCCACGTTATGCGGCCTACACGGCTGAACACTTCCGCAACGGCCGGCTCGAGTCGAAGGACAGCGTCGTCCTTGGAATTCCCGGCGAGGCGATTATTCAACGCTCGGAGCAGTCGGATGGCACCTGTTTGAGGACTTTCAACGTCAACGTACGATTCAAACTCGACGCCTGAACGCATTCGGTCGGCCAGAAGATCGAGGTAGCCCTCGGCCTCTTCAAGTACGTTGAGATCCTCGCGCTGGAGATTCTCGACCATCGCCACTGTTCGAACGCCCACATCATCGAGTGAAATCACACGTACCGGCACCTCGGACAGTCCAGCAGCCTGCGCAGCTCGCCAACGACGCTCTCCAGCAACTATCTCGTATTCATTCGAAGAATCATCGATAAGTCGCACGAGTATGGGCTGTAGTACGCCGTGAACACGCACGGACTCGGTGAGGTCTCGAAGCGCGGCGGCGTCGAAGGTCACTCTTGGCTGATGCCGTCCCGGTACAAGGGAATCCACCGCCAACTCGAACTTGGGAATCCCCTCGAGGCCCGTCGAATCCAGTAGAGCCGCTTCCGCCGCCAGCGCGGGGTCAGCTGCAGGAACTGAGCTCTGGAAGAGCGCGTCGATTCCAATGCGTTTCTTCGCCATTACGTGTCACTCCTTCCAACTGATGGGACGAACCAGAAGCGGCACTCGCCTTTCTGAACATTCGCACTCCACCCATCCGACGGTCTCCATCCGCAGTCTCACACCAATCATTCGTAAACGAAATTGACCGCTGCGTCGCGATTTCACGACCTGTCAGGACAACGTTGTCCTTTGTCTCCGGCTTGTCGTACCGGTCGCTTATTCATCAGATCTCCAGCGCATCGGCAAGCGCCCGAATGTCAGCAATTCCATCGTACGTAGGCGCGTGCTTGTGGACAGGAACACCGTGGGCACTTGCCTCAGCGAAAGCGACTCCACGACGAATCGGCGCGAAAACGGTCAAGCGATCTCCGAGTCGATTCTTCAGCACTTCGTAGCTCTCAGTATTCAGTCGAGTTCGCCGATCCAACAATGTCGGCACGACACCGGCTATCTTGAGTTTCGGGTTGAGGGTTCGAACCCTATCGATCGTGTCGAACAGGTGACGAGTGCCCCGTAGTGCCTTTATCTCGCACTGTACCGGGATCAGGATCTCGTCTGCCGCAACAAGAACATTTATCGAGATATTGCCAAGCGAGGGAGGCGCATCGATGAAAATCAGGTCATATGAAGCCGAAATCTTCTCGACAACCTGGCGGAGTTTGAGCTCGCGCCCAATCTCAGCAGCAAGCAGGAAATCGGCGGCAGCGAGGTCAATCGACGACGGAAGGACATCCAGACCGTGAACCCGCACGATAGTCGGAACAGCATCGTGAAGCAGAGCATCGAAGAGGCTCGCTTCGAGGCTATCCGCATCGACACCGAGAAACTCTGTCAGCGATGCCTGGGGATCCGCGTCGATTAGTAAGACCCGACTTCCGCGGGTCGCGAACTCGAAGCCCAGATCCCTCGTCAGGGTGGTCTTACCAACCCCTCCCGCCTGATTGAACACCGCCAGTATACGCGCCACGTCTCGTACTCCAGATTCAGCAACTACCGACAGTTGAAGAAACATGCCAGACACTTGGCATAAGACTATTGATACTTGAAGGAAACCTCAGCGCCCACGCTACCTATGTGATACATGGCATGGTGCGATTGGATCCTCCTGTGCTGCTCTTTGACTGGATCTGACAGGCTCTGGCGTCACGCGAGCGATGCGATTCGCACTATCGCACAATCAGTCCACATTGTCATGGTCGAGAATTCTTGGGAAGAGTTGCGTGAGCCCGAACGATTTTTTGCGGGAAATCTCCAATTCAAGGCAGATTCGCGTCCTGCGGCGTCATTCAACTTGCTGACAGTTGGCATAAGAACTACTGATCAATGGCATAAGAACATCGGCATTTGGGGGAAGAACTCCTGACACTTGGGGGAAAGAGCCATGATCATTGTAAGAAATTGCATGAACAATGGCGTAAGCGACCAGGCACGGGCAGTTTCGGACTACTGACAACTGGAGGAAGTGATTACTGACACTTGGAGGAAGGCCCACGACACATGGAGGAAGCGCCGAAGACTAACCCTCCCATTTGCATTACTTATGCTGCCACAAGGATGGCCTCTTTGTTGTCTGAATGTCTTGAATGTCATGAAGCAAAACACATTTATAGCGATGGAGACTGGGACGGAGACAGAGACGGAGACAGAGATGGACCGGGGTTAAGAGATTGGCATGGCCGTCTGGTGGGTCGTACTTCTGGTCCAGGCATCGCACGTCAGCGACTCGGGAGGTGCACTCGAAAGAGACTTACCTGGAAAGGAGTCCAGAAGAGCATTTCGACCGAGGACCGAACACGACAGCGAAGCCGGAGCAACTCATAGGGCGAAGTCCGTTGACACTTGGGGGAAGTCGAAGCCCGGAATCGCAGTACAAACAAATCAGGCAGAACGACAATCAGGCGGTCAGGTCCCAACATCGAGGACAGTTGACCGAAACTTTTGATTCGAGATGATCGACGCAGACGTGAAGAGTTGCTGATCGACCGCCGAAAGCACTTGGCAAAACGCACTCTTGGTCGCCCGGCCCCTAAAGCGATCAGACAGGGATGAGACCTGGAGAACGAGATGGCAAAAACTGGAAATACAAGGTCGGTATCCGACACAACGACTTCGAAGTCCGCCGGCACAGCGAGCCGCCGACAGGCACGACGACCTGCTACTCACGGCCTTGCTGGCCGGATTGGCCACGACCGGAATGCCAGTGATCCAGTGCGCGTTGCGTTCGACGAGTTCAATCTCGCACGTTTCCGATCTCCGTTCTCGACAAGAAGGCTCAATCGAGCAAGGAACCGCTACAGTTCAATGACACGATCACGTGGAATGGCGAACGGGTAGATCGAATGTGGAAGGTCTTTCCACATCCCGAGAAGGGATTTCCGGGGCCAATCGACGACGACGTGATGATGGCTCTTCTTGAACTCACACGTGAACAGGGTGGTTTCGAAGAAGGCTTCTTCTCACGTTACGACTTGCTCAAGCGGCTGGGCTGGCCGATCAACGCCACCTACTACACTCGCCTCGAAACGAGCTTCAGAAACTCGCGGCCGTTCGGGTCGAGGCCATCAATGCGTTCGGCGATCGCGCCCGAAAGCGCTTCGTCAACATGGGATTGACCTTCATCCAGGAATGGAAGCTCAACAGCGAAACTCGTGGGGGAGAGAAGTCGAGCTACATTCTCTGGTCTGACAGGATCGCCGATTCGATCAACCAGGAGCTCACGCGCTATCTCGATGCCTCGTTTTACTTCGAGGAGCTTACGTCGGCCATAGAACGGCGTCTCTTCCGCTACCTGGACAACTACTTCGACAACAAGCAGTTCTCGCTCGTCCTCAACGTGCGGGACCTCTCCCACGAACATCTCGGTGTCAGCAGACAATACAAGTACATCTCGCAGGTCATGCAGCGCCTCGAGCCGGCGTTGAACACGCTGGTGGAGAAGGGATACCTCGAGAGCTGGCTGCTCTCCGGTGAGAATCTCTACGTCTACAAGCGGCCCGACTTCGGCGCGCGTGTTCAACTCGCCCTTCCGTTTCTGGCCGCGTGCGAGCCGGCTGGACCCGATGCCGGCGCGGACATGCGAATTCTCGAGCGACTGCTCGTCGAGCGCGGCGTCGTGCCCGCGGTATCCTCGCGACTGTGTCACGACGATACCGCGGAGCAGCGCGATCGAATCGATCGTGCGATCCGATACCTGGACGGGGAACTCGCACTCGGCAAACGATTCGCCAATCCCGGCGGTTTCCTCGTCAGCCTGATCGGTCGCGGCGCACCCAACCAGAGTGACAGGAACGCCTCCACCTCGCGGGCGACTCCACCCGTCGCGGCAAGCCCCCAGCCCACGGCTCCCGCCAAACCGCGTTCAACCTACGAGGTCGAATACGCGTACCAGACCTATCTCAACGAGCTTGGGCTGCGTGCCTATGAAGCACTTTCACCGGATGAGCTCGCGAAGCTCGTGGGCGAAAAGCGCGAAGAACTTCTCGCTTCGAGTCACGAGAAGACATTCCGGAAAATGCCGGCTACGGCCTTCGACGAGCACGTCCGGTACGTCATCCGAAAGGAACTTGCCGCTCTAAAGGCGGTGCCGTTCGAGACGTGGCTCAGCGAATGGACCGCGAACAGCTGATCCTGGGCAAAACACCAACGCATGGAACCCAAATCCTCAACGATGACCGTCGCGAAAAAATCGACCAGCCGGCCCGGCGAATCTGGAACCAGGCCGACGCTCTCCCGGTTCTTCACGGCACGTCGAGGGATTCGAGGCGGTGCTCGAGTGCAGGCTCGTGCCTAGGCGCCGACCACGGCGCGTTATTGCTGACAGTTGGCGAAAGTCGACGCGACCGGATTCCTCCTCCGTCGGTGCTTCGTCTGCGCGCGTCGACCTCGAGTCGGACGTCTCGCGCACAGCTGCTTCGACGCAGTGGCCGCGACGAGTCCGTGCTTCACAACGCTTTACCCGGTGCCCTTGAGGATGGATTCACCGCCGTGTCCTCATTCCACGAGCGCCAAGTCCGGTTGGCGAATCGCGTGCCCGGTTTTCCGACATTGTTGTATCGACGTCTATCGATGCCACCTGCGACCGTCCGAGCGTGCCGGTGAGAGCCACTGGCAATGAAGCACGCTTGATTGTGTCAGGTGACCGTTCGGTAACCAGGAGGGAAGTGATCCCATGACCGTTTCAGAACGTCCGGCGTCAGGTCGGGCAATTCGAATCGTCTATTGCGGCCCGAGCGAGAGCGGAAAGACCACCAATCTCGAGGCATTGTCGCAGTTGCTCCCCTCACACGCGCTCCACAAACTCCTCCAGCTTGCGACCGAGACGCAGCGAACACTCTACTTCGACCTGCTCTCGCTCGAGCTCGCCATGGGAGGAGACACGAAGCTCCGCATCGAGCTCTTCACGGTACCCGGCCAGAGCTTCTACGTGAATGCGCGACGTCGAGTGTTGCGAGAGGCCGACGGAATCGTCTTCGTGGCCGATAGCCGGCGGCACCGACTGGACGCGAACATCGAGGCCCTCGCCGAGGTCGCGGCCGCCATCGAGGACGCCGGTCGAGATGTCGACGACATCCCCGCAGTTCTTCAGCTCAACAAGTGCGACGACGAGCACGCCGTGCCGCATCACGAACTCCTCGCGTTGCTCGGCTGTGACGACGAGCCGTTCATCGAGGCCGTGGCAAGCGAAGGACGCGGCGTCGTCGAAACACTCCGACTCATTTCCCGCCACGTACTTGCGCCGCGGATGCAATTCGAGCCAACCTTCTAGAGCAATCTGGTGCGTTGGCCGCGTTTTGCGGCGAGGTGTTTAACCGACGATCGATTCTCGCTGTCCGCCGCGCGTCCGGAACCCCGCCGCCGTTCGGAGCGCCGAGAGAGTCAGCGGCCGATGAACCGGCAATCACCATGAAGCGATCAATTCTCGCAGCGGTTACCGCCTCGATCCTCGTTGCCTTGGCGGGTCCTGTAGACGCCTTTGCTCAGCGACGTCCCAGAACCGTCACTCGGCCTGCGAACGAGACGGTGATCTGGAGGGACCCAGGTGCCGTTGGTCAGCTTGATCTCGAGGGAGGCGCCGGGGGCCGTTCCGGCGCGCCTCTTGCGCCGTTCCAGTTCGAGGAAGAGGACTCCGGTGGGACGAATCCCAAGATCAAGGTGACCGATGCTTCGGGACGGCGATGGGGGGTGAAGTGGGGGACCGAAGTGAACTCCGAGGTCTTTGCCACGCGCATCGTCTGGGCCGCCGGATACTTTGTCGAACCAGCGTACTTCGTTGCTCGAGGCCGAATCGACGGCATCCCGTCCGGCGGTCTCGACCGGGCCAGGAAGTTCGTTGCCGCCGACGGCAGTTTCAATGACGCCCGGTTCGAACTCCGTGAAGAGAACGTCGAAAAGCTCAAGGATGAGCAGAGCTGGGCCTGGAACTCGAACCCGTTCGTCGGCACGAAACACCTGAACGGACTGAAGATCGTCGTGATGCTCGTGTCGAACTGGGACAGCAAGGACAGGCGCGACGCCGGTCGCGGCTCAAACACCGGAATCTATAAGTACACGCTTCCAAGCGGGACCATGGAAACCCGGTACCTGTTCACGGACTGGGGCGGATCGATGGGCAAGTGGGGCAACTTCTTCTCGAGAGAGAAGTGGGACTGCAAGGGTTTTGCCTCTCAGTCGAAGGACTTCATCAAGGGCGTGAAGGCAGGTGGCATCGTCGAGTTCGGCTACTCCGGTCAGAGGACTTCCGATGTCGCCGAGGGCATAACCGCGCGAGACGTTCGTTTCGTCTACAAGTTTCTCGGCCAGCTCTCTGACGAGCAGCTTCGCGACGGACTTCGTGCCTGCGGAGCCACCGACGAGGAAATGGTCTGCTACGTGAACGCGATGCGTGAACGTCTGAATCAGATGGCCAGGGTCGCTGCAACCGTCGACAAGTAGCCTGCTGCATCGAGGCGTCAATGGACTGTCCGACGCGCCTCCGTACGATTCGCTAATTCGGAATCCTCGCAGCAAACACCTCGGCGGCACCGCCGGATAATTCCTGCCAGACGACCATCGAACGCGAGTCAACCGTCGCGACACGCGCCGCCGCCGCTGACCGACCGGGCCTTGCGATCGTCGTGCCGACGGTCGCGGAGTCGCCGGGTCCAATTACGCAGACGCGAACTCGGCTCGACTGACCCGAACCGCTTCGCCACGCCACGACGGCGCCATCGCCTTCGACCGCGATCTCGGGAAAAACCGCGCGCTTGTTCGACCGAACGCGGATGTCCACCGGCGAAGCTTCAATTTCAAGCCGGGAGACGCGAACCCTGCCCCGTGGATCAACCCACGCGACGTAGGAATACCTATCCCCCGCTGCAGCTCTCGGAGCTGCGATGCCCGCCGCTGAACCTAGATCAAGCGACGCAGCAAAGGACACTCCACCGTCTGTCGAAAGCGAAGCCTTTGCTGCCCGATCCGCTCCAGCGGTTACCCAGGCGACGACCGCCATTTCTCCGTTCGCCGCTGTCGACACCTCGGAGATGGCTTCCGATTCCAACGACGGCGACTCCAGAAGATCACCCGAGCTCCAGTCTACGCGACCGACTCCAAGCGCCGCGCCGGTTGCCCGTGGCGGAGTCAGCCAGGCGAGCAAGACGCCCCTCGTCGAGGCCGCGGCACGAACCGTCCTTGCGCGCGACGAGTCAGTCTCTCCGATCGCCGCGGCATCGAAGGTCGATCCGCCGTCAGCGGATCGTGCGATCCGGATCCGGTCTTCGGCGTGCCACACAACACCCACATTCGCACCGGACGCAACAATGATTGGCGCGCCGGGAGGCTCCGAACCGTTGACGGCAACGAACGGCTCGAATGTCTCGCCGCCATCGCTGGACCGCTGGTAATCCACGGCCGCCGGTGAACCCGTAGTGTAGGACGTCGCCAGCCAGGCGAGGTGCAACCTGGAGCCTTCGGTCGCGCATTGGAGACCCGAGGCGTATCCCGTCAGCGGCGCAATCGGGCGCCCCGGTTCGAACGTCGCACCCGAATCGACAGACCGGGCATACCAGATCGTTGCCCGTAGACCGTCCGTCGTTGGCTCAGATTCGATCCAGGCCACGTGAACGGTGTCATCGGCTGCCGCGATGACCGGCGAGAGCGAATCCGTTGCCGTCTCAGACACGTTGACCGGGACGTCGACCGACCCTCTCCCACCTCTCTCGATCGCAGAGGCATGCAGGCTGAGTGCGATCGCCACCACGACGGCTGCGACAACGGCCCGCACCATCATCCGTGGTCGCGAAGCGCTCGCGCCATGAGTCCCAGGCCACCGGCGAGGCATCCGAAGATCAGAAGCGTGTGAAAGAGCGACGTTGGCGGAAAATTGAACGTCAGACTTGCTACGACCGCCGCGAAGATCACAAGGAGCCCCAGTCCGGTCAACACCCAGCCGACAATCGATTTGCCGTTGAAGAACAGCATTCCCAGGCCGATCAGAAACGGGATCATCGTTATACCGAACGTATTGTCGCCGAACCATCTTGGGAAATACGAGAAGACCATGACCCGCGAGAGCACCAGATAGAAGCCGAGTACGAAGAGGGCCACACCTCCGACAAACTCGAGGACTCCACCTTGCGTTCCTCCCGGCCCGCGAAAGGCGCTTGACCTGTCTTGCCGGCTGGATCCGTCGCCGTCGACCTCGTTCGGTTCGTCGCTCATGTCAGTCTTTCTTCAGCGTCGCGCCTGGCTGGACGCTTCGAGGCGAAACGATCGGCACGAAGAGCTTGGCCGGTACCGCGACTTCGATGTCGCCTCTCGTCACGAACGCCGAGATTGACCGGACCGGGCTGGGCGATCGGACGTCTCCCGGTCGATCGGGAACATACGAGACCATCATCTGTCCCTCGATCTGCTGCCAGACGAGTTGCGGCAGACGCGTCGGGTCCTCTTCCGGGGCGACCATGAAGAGCTTGCCGCCGGAATCGCGCGTCGCCTCGACCATCTTGGTCGGGGCCTCGCCAAGCTGTTCGGCGTATTGCCGGAGCTCCTTGCGGCGTCCCAGATATGACGGGCTCTGAATGACGTTGAGGACACCGTTCATCCCGAAGGCCTCCTTGCGGATGCCTTCCGCGAGGTACCTGCTCAGGTTCACGATGTGGAGCGTGACGCCCGAATCACGGAGCAGCTGTGAAGCCCGGCCGTACGTGCTGTCGCGGCCTGCATCATCTACGCCGTCCGTGACGACGACGACCATCCGATGCCCGAGCTTGCCGGCGAGCAGATCCGTGACAGAGAACGCCACGGAATCCCAGAGCTGTCCGTCCAGGCCTGACTGGAATTTCTCCTCTACCGCAGTTTCCGCAACATGGGCGTCCTGAGTCCATGGCTGGATCAGATCGATGCCGTCCGAGTACTGAACGAGCGCGACGTGATCGTCTTCACCGAGCGCGAAGAGCAGGTCGTAGACGAGTTGCCGATGGACCGCGAGCTGTTTGGCCGGACCAATCTGTCGGCCGACGTCGAGGACGATGACGAGCCAGAGCGGCCATCGCTCAATGGCCGTGGCGCGCTGTCGCACTCCATTCTCGATGATGCCGAGATCCGAAAGCGCCAGGTTAGGCACGCGGCCTCCCGATCTGTTGACGATCGTGACAGGCACCCATCGAGGTGCCGATGGCACGAGCGCGGCGGAGGTCGCCGCGGCGACGTTGATGCGGTCGACCGCGTACGTCCCGACAGTTCCCGTAACTGAACTCGCTCCGGTTGTCGCCCCGACGACCGGAGCAATGGGACCAGCGACCCGAGGCGCAGCAGGTGCCTTTGCGGGGCGCTCGAGCGGTGCACCAGCAGGCTTGGCGCCCGGAGCAAGAGCCGACGCCGGCGAACCGCCTTTCGCATTCGTTGTCTTGGGCGCGGGAATCGGGGTCTGTGACTGTCCGGCCACGGGACCGATCACGAGCCAGGCCAGAATCCCACCGATCAGCAGGTGTCGAAACGGCACAAGAACCTCCGGAGTGTCTGGTGAATCCCCGTCAGTCTACACGACGCAGCGAGTGCCAGAAACCGGTCCCATTCATCACAGGGTCGAACCGACCCGCCGTTGACCGCACTCCATGGCTCCGTTACCGTCCGGGCGTGTCCCATGAGCCGACCTCCGAAGAATCGCCGTCAATGACGGTGTTCCGTCCGACCCTCAAGTGTCCGAAGTGCGGGCTCGTGAACGCGACTGGCGCGCGCCGGTGTCGGCGCTGCCAGCGCCAACTCGATGTGCTCGATCGTGGAGCAGCGTCGGAGGAGCTCGTCAACGCCATGCGGTCGAGGCGCAACCTCACGCTCGCCGTCATCGGTCTGGTCGTCGCTTCGGTTCTGGGAATGGGACTGGCATTCAAGTGGCGTCTCGATGCAATCGGGAGATTCCGCGACGAGTCGCGAGTCGTCGATGCCGACGTCAAGTCACTGCTTCGGGGCGCTCGTGCAGATGCGTCGATACTCATCGGAGCGTTCGACGACAAGGAGTTTGCCGCGCTGTTGCGCGATCAGGGGCCCTATTGGCGCGAGCGTACGAACGCGTGCGATGCGATTCGTCGGCGTGTCCGCGAGCTGGGACCGCTCGATTCCGACCAGGTTCGTGAGGCACTCGAGATCGAGGAGCGCCTTGACCTGGCGTGCGTCGGTTCAGCGCAGCTCGCGCGGGCCGCTGACTCCTCCGATCTTGCCGTGGCACGCGCGGCCGTGACCCGTCTTGCCGGCGACGGGGCGTCAGTTACGCCACGCGAGCCGTGAAGGCTCGGCAATCAGTCGCTGCAGACCCGGCAGGATGGCGATGCGCCAACCCCGCTCGGCGCTTTCAGGTCGGACCGTTACGTCGACCTCAACGGCACGGAACAGCTCCGCGAAGAGTTCGAGGAATTCGACCCAGCGTCAATCGCGGCTCGTCCATTTACGCTCGACGGTGACCCCACGTCTCGATCAGACGGTTCCGATACGCCGCGAGTAGTAGCGCTCCAATCCATCCGCGATGTCCGAGAGATCCCCGACCGTCGGGCCCTCGGGAGCCGTAGCCGATGTCGCAACGAGCCGCCCGTCTGCATCGCGCTCGACGCGCATCTTCACGGTTGGCGACTCGATGTCGACGGCAGCGTCGAACAACTGGTCCGAGACCATCGCGACGTAGCCTCCGCCTCCGTAGGCGTAGACTCGCTGGTCGCCCGCGGCGATGAACGAAACGCGGTGGTCTCGATGCAGTCGCTCGATGACCTCGACGAGCCGGTCGAGTGCCGGCGACGCGTTGGCGGAAGCACCTGGCGATTCATCAGTCATTCTCGGGCGAGGATACCAGCGGAGCGGCGATTTCAAGACGCGTCTCCGATATTCGAATGCTCGAAGGCCGGTGCTATTCTTTGCGCGCGCTCCCGAAGTTTTCATCGTCGATGTGATTGCACCCGTGAACAACCGATTTGCTGCCGTCGCTCTCGGATTCCTGTTCCTCGTTCCCGCGCCACTCACCAGGGCACAGGGCAATGTCCGGTTCGACCGTTTCGTGGCGCTCGGAGACGGACAGACCGCGGGCTTCCAGGACGGAGCGCTTCGCGCAACGAGTCAGGCGCGATCGTGGGTCGTCCTGCTCGCGGGCGCTGCCCGCGCGACGCTCCCACTCCCGCTCATCGGCGAACCAGGCGTGCCGGCGCCTAGCTCCGTCACCGGACTCGGGTTACTGATGCAGCGGCCCGGAACCTGCGATTACGGTTCGTTTGATCTGGCGAGCGGAGAGAGCGTGGGACGGCTTGATCCGACGGTCACGGCGGCAAACCTCGCAATCCCGTACCACCGAATCGGAGACGCGCTCGATCGCCGATGGAACATCGATCCCGACAACCCGAACGACCCCGATGCGTTCGAGGATCACGTCCTCGGACTGCCATCCGCGCTGTCCGGGGGCACTCCACGTTCGCAGGTTGAAACAGCGGTCGCCGCGAACCCGACGTTTACAGCGATCTGGCTTGGTCACATGGACGTCGTACTGCCGACGCTCGGCGGAGAGGTCGGTAACGCGACGCTTCTTTCGGCGGCAGCGTTCGAACAGCGCCTCGTCGAGGTCATTGGACGCGTCTCGGCCGCCGGTTCCGAGGGCGTGGTCCTCAACGTTCCGAATGTGACGTCAACCGCGCTTCTCGTCTCGGCAAGGGATCTTCGCAGGAGGACGGGCCTTTCGAACAAGCAACTCCGAAAGCGGCTGGGAGTCCAGAAGACGTCGTACGTCCTCATCAGCGCGCTACCGACCGTCGATACAATTGCCGCCGGCCAGGCCGACGGTCCTCTCGCGTCATCGCAGATTCTCACGCGAGAGGAAGTCGCCCGACTCGACGAAGCCGTTGCTTCCTACAACCTCGCAATCGAGCGCCGAGCCCGGGCTGTCGGATGGGCATACGTGGATCTCAATACGCTCTTCGACCGCTACGAGGACGTGGAGTATCCGTCGACGGGGTCGGGCTCTTTTCGACGCGGTTCCTCGGAGGCCTCTACGGACTTGATGGGTATCACCTGAGCGATACGGGGCAGGCACTCGTCGCGACAGCTGCGGTGACGGCGATCAACGAGCACTACGGCACCAGCCTGGAAGCTCCTGACGTAGCGGCCATCGCGATGGCGGACCTGCACACGTGCGGCGTCGAGCGCTGAACCGGATCGAAATCCGCCGCGATCAACCTTCGGCGAACGGCTGAATGATGGCCTCGGCAGCGCGAGCCGTCGATCGCAGTTTCCCGACCTCGCGCTGTGCCTCTTCACGAGTCTGGAAGCGCCCGACGCGGACGCGATACCAGACGCCCTTCGCGCCAAGGTCGGCCCGCATGACGTAGGCGTCGAAGCCGGCAGACTTGAGCGAATCCACAAACTGCCTCGCCTCCGTTTCGTTCGGGCTGCTCCGAATCTGGATCGTGAATCCGCCGCTGTCGGAAGTCGGTTTCGCCGGAACGTCGGCAGTCGCCGCGTTCGTCGCGGCTGGAGTATCGGCTGGCTTGTCGACCACCGGGCCCGGCATCGCGGACTCTGGCGATGGAGCTGCCGGTTCCGATGACGGCGCGGACGTGGGCGGCGCAGGCGCGGGAGTCGATCCGCTCGATGCCGTCGTCGCGGGTCGTCCGACAATCAGGTCCTTGAGAACGAATTGCCACGCAAGGCCGAGACACACAGCCACGACGAGCACGGCGGCGACCGCGAGCAGTCCGAAGCGCGACCGGGGCTCCGGAGCCTGAACATCCGGGGCCACCCAGGCTCGCTGCTGGTTGACCGCCATTTCAGCGGCAGTCACGCGGCTCGGGGATTCCGCACCAGCGATTGTCTCCGGTTGGTCAACGTCCGAAACACTCGGCGGCGGTTCGAACGAGGACGGGCGCTCGAACGGCGCCGTCGGCAGGAGCGCCTGATCGTCGTGACGTTCCTGGACGACGTTTGCAGGCTCTTCCGCGATGAACGCGGGCACGCTCATCGCCGACATCGGCTGGGTGACGGAGATGGACGGCGGAAGAGAGATCGGAGGCGGCACCGGCCGCGGCGGCGGAAGATCGACGACGGCAGCCGCCGCGGCCAGATCGTCCGTGGTTGGTGTGCCAAACGAAACGGTCTGCATCGATCCGAACTGGCGGGGGGGCGGTTCGGGAGCCGTGATGTCCGGCAACTGACCGGGCAATGGCGGAAGCTCGAGGTCGATCACGTCTCCGACGGGCGCAGCTGCATCGAGGATCGGTTCGAGCGGCGGAAGGTCGAGAACGTCGTCGCCCTGCAGACGCTCGAGCGCGTCCATCGGGATGCTGCCGGTCACGCGACGCGGCGGCTCGGGCTCGGCTCCGCCATTCTCTTCGGCCGACATCTGTCGCGTGAGAGTTGCCTCGGCGGCAAGGGACTCGAAGAAGCGCATCGCGGACGGCGGAACGTCCGAGTCGGGATCCACGTCGGCAGTGGCAAGGTCACGGCCCGGAATCGCCGGGCGCGACGGGGGCACGGAGCTCTGCGACGAGGCATCCGTGTTGC
>JADIYM010000023.1 GCA_016705245.1 Blastocatellia bacterium
AGCCGGTCTCGTCGATGTAGAGCGAGAGCTTCGCCGTGCGCCCATACATCACGGGAGTCGCGGTGACCGAGAACTTCGCCGTTTCGCCCTCCCCGCTCGACGAGACAACGAGTCGGTACCCCGACAACTCGTTCGCGATCTGCTCGGCCGCCCCCGCGTCGAGCGCCCCGGACGACTTCAGGTCGTCGAGTCCAGCGAAGCGTCCATTCTTTACCCGGTACGTCGACTCGGCATCGGCGATCAGGTTCAACGCGCCAATCGCCGTGTTGTGACTCGACTCGATACGTTCACGTCGTGGACCGTCGACGATCCACTCGCGCATCAGCTTGTTGTAGGCGGCCGTGATCGGCGCCATCGGCGATGAGTTCTCCCAATTGACGCCCGTTGCATTGCGCAACACCGTAGAACCGAACGGATTGGTCAGTGTAGAGACAGCCTGCCACGCGAACATCTGCTCGACATCGAATCCGGGACCGTCACCGCTTTCGATCTGCTTGCGCAACTCCTCCTGCGCCTTCGCCGACGCTTCGAGCTGGTCCGCGTCGTGCTCCGCCGACGAATACGTCGCGACAACGGCGCCACCCAGCCACTCGCTTGACGCCGACTGGTATCCGGGCGTTTCCGCGAGCGTTGATTCCGATGCAGATGCATCCACGCACCGACGTACGTCGTCAGTCTGCCCGACGATCCCGAAGTCCTCGACGAACGCCATAGCGAAGCCAGCCATCTCCCACAACTCCGCTCCTTGTAGTCCACGGCGGCAAGCGCGGGAGCGCCCGGTATCTGGCCGAACGTCTTCTGAACCATCTTGCGGAACGGCTCGCGGTCGCGGACCTCGACGAGCGCCACGCGCACCGGCTTCGGAGCGTCCGGCTTTTTCACCGAACGGCCCGCTCCGCCGCCAAACACCTCGAAACCCTCCGTGAATGCGATCTCGCGCCCGAGCGCCGGCAGCAGTTCGTTCCGGAGGCTGACGCCGATCGTCGATTCGATCTCCTCGACCTGCTGCACGAACGACTTGCCGTTAGGAGGAGGCAGGATCGGGCCAAAGTACTGCTCGGCGAGATCAAAGATCCTCACCGGATCGGCTGCGATCGACTGCAGCATGCCGCACGTCGCCGGCACGTACTCGCGGCCCCAGAACTGCACCGACGGCGGATCGGCAACGACCGCGACCAACCCGTTCACCGAGCGGTCGATCTCGACGTCGTAACGGACCTTGACGTTGTTGCCGTCCACCCTGGCTCCGCTCGCAAGCCCGAGCACGGCGTGGAGTCCGAAGAAGTTTCGGGTCGCCTCGCGCATCGCCAGGTCGTATGGCGAGAGCTTCGACTTCGCATCTTCCTCGTCCGGTCCAGGCACGCCGAGCGACTTCGAAAACGACTCTGCCATCGCCGTGCCGTTGATGAACACGAACAGGTGTTCCTGTCCGCCCGCGTGTTTTGCAAGCGCGGTGGCATATCCGGGCTCGTCACCGATTCGACGTCCGTCCGTCGCCAATGACTCGATGAGGGCGACGACCGATGCCCGCGCGCCAAAGACCACCGTGCGGCCCGAGGTCGCAATCGCCAGGTCGTCGAAAACCACCGCTTCGACACCTTTGACGGTGATCGTCCCGCGCCTCGCACCCTTGCTTTCCGCAAGCGGCCCCAACAGCTTGTCGCGCAGGAATCCGGGCGCGTCGTTCGACGAACACCGGACGACGAAGACCATCGCGCGTTCGTTGAACGACATCGTGGCGACGGCCTTCGACGTCTCGGGTACGGTCGCGATCGCAACCGATGAATCGAGAATCGCGGTCAGTTCGCGGCTCGCGATGACAGGCGGCTTGCCCGACTTCGAATCGTCACCGAACCGCTCGTTGAGCATCTGGAGGAGAGGATCGGAACCGCCAAACTGATCGATGAGCGTCGCGAGGTGAGGGATCTCGATGAAGACTCCCGTTCGTTCCGGAAACAGTCGGGAAAAGTCGACCGACAGATCCGGCTTCTTCGCCGCTCCCCGAGCCGGACGGCTCGCTCGAGCGCGCGGGGCCTCGGATGGACTTGCCGAAACGGGACCCGCGGCCGTCGGCGGTTCCTGGGCCAATCCGACCGACGCCGAGATCAGGAGCGCACCGAGCGCGAAACCAATGCACTTCCGGGTCATTAACCGCCTCCGGCAGGGGAGTTCCGTCTCGACGCGCATCCTACCCCAGGCCCTTCGGCCTGCGACAGTGTTGCGCTTCGGAATCGGTTGCGCGCCGCCGCGCCGACGTTTCGATGCACCGCCGGCCAATTCGTGGTATTCGTGCCGCGCTCCTACCTCGAAACTGGAGGCCCGTCCCGTGACTTTCACCGGAAAGAGCATCGTCATCACCGGCGCTTCGTCGGGAATCGGACGCGAACTTGCGGTTGCGCTGGCCCGCGAAGGCGCGAACCTGACGCTCGCGGCTCGCGATGCGGACGCGCTCGCCTTGGTGGTTCGTGACTGCGAGTCGGCGGGAGGCAAGGCCATCGCCATCCCCACGGACGTCTGCGATCAGTCCGCGTGCGCTGCACTCGTGAAGGCAGCGGTCGACGCATTCGGAGGCGTCGACGTTCTAGTCAACAACGCCGGCATCTCGATGTGGGGCCGCTTCGAGGAGATGACCGACCTCTCGATGGTCGAGCGCATCATGCGGGTGAATTACTTCGGCGCGGTGTACTGCACGCACGCGGCACTTCCATACGTGAAGGCGTCGAAGGGACTGCTCGTCGCGGTTTCGTCACTGACCGGGAAGACCGGAGTTCCGACGCGGACCGCTTACGCGGCGAGCAAACACGCCATGCAGGGATTCTTCGATTCGTTGCGAATCGAGCTGATGGGCTCGGGAGTCGACGTGCTCGTGGTCAGCCCCGGATTCGTGGCGACCCCGATTCGCGACCGGGCCCTCGGCCCCGACGGCAAGCCCCGCGGAAAAAGCCCGCGCGACGAGGACAAGGGCAACATGTCGGTCGAGGAGTGCGTGCGGCAGATCGTGTCGGCGATGCGAAGGCGTAAACGCGAGCTCGTGATGACACTCACGGGTCGAGTCGGGGTAATCGTGAAGGCGTTCGCGCCCGGGTTGGTCGATCGACTGGCGGCGCGACTCAACAGCGAGAGGAACAGGAAGACCACGTAGGCCCCGGGGCGTGATTCACGGATTCCTCTGCGCCTTTGCGCCTTTGCGCCTTTGCGCGAGTTTTCACGCAAAGGCGCAAAGGCGCAAAGCGGATGAGTCGGAGCTATTCGATCAACGCCGGGCGCTTCTTTTCCTCGCCGGGTTCCCCGTTCGGCATAACGACCACGGTCTGCATGCCTTCAGCGAACTCGATCCCGAGCCTCTCCGCCAGCCGCAGGAGCTCCAGCGCGAACTCGTGCCTGAGCCGATTCTCCGTTGCTGCATCCGGGGCCTCGAAAAACACCACGACGGCGACCTCGATCGCCGCCGGCGTGAACCCGCTCACGGCCGCCGTCACTCCATCCTGCCGCATCGTTGCCGGCCTCGCCTTCACGAGCTCGACGATCCCCTCGCAGAGCTTCTCGATTCGATCCGTCGCCGTGGCGTGACCGAGAACCAGCGTCGTCTTCCAGCGCCGCCAGCGGCGCATTCCGAAGTTCTCGACAGCGGTCACGGTCAGCGTCAGATTCGGCATCGTCACGAGCGAGTCCTCCGCCGTTCGAATCCGAGTGCTCCGCAGTCCTACTTCCTCCACCTGCCCTTCAACCGTCCCGATCTTCACCCAATCGCCAGCCCGGAACGGCTTGTCGAGAATCACAGTCAGCGAACCGAAGAAGTTCCCAAGCGTGTCCTTCGCCGCAAGCGCGATGGCGACGCCGCCCAGTCCGAGTCCGGCGAGCAGGCCAGTGATCTCGACGTCGAAGTTGTCCGCGAAAACCGCAATGGCGACGACCGCGATCACGATGCGCATCGACGTTCGCACTAGCGGCACTAGAAGCAGGTCGATCGTCGAGTCGGCCTTCGAGGCTCGCTTGCGCAGCGCCGACATGAAGAGCTCGAGCACTGCGAACACCACGAAAACGGTCGCGGTGACGGCCACGAACCGCATCGCAACGAGCAGAACCGTGTGCATCCAGAGCGGAAGCCCGAGCCACGAAAGACCGTAGAGCCAGAGCACCGCCATCAGGAGCATGCCGACTGGATTGAACCCCTTTCGCACCTGGTCGTCGGTCAGGGACTCCCACCGGCGGCGCAGCATTCCACCGAACGCGACCGTCAACAGCCAGCCTGTTCCCCGCCAGATGAGACCACCCACGCCCGCGAACGCGAAGAGCGCAATCCACTGCCAGTGTTCGAGGATGAACCACTTGTTGCGCAGCGTTCGCGGGATGAGCTGTCGGATCAGCTGATACCGGGTCTGGAGTGCCGGTTCAGTCTTGTCTTCCGTTAGCCGAGGGCTCTGCTCGAACGCGCGAAGGAGCGACGGTATGGAGGCGACCGTCTCCTTGGTGAAGAGCCAGCGTCCGGATTTCCGCCTTGCGATCGAGATCTCGCCTTCAGGCGATCGGTAGAACACCCAGGGCTCTCCGAGCGGGTCGTCCGGAACGGTTGCTGGATCGACGTACTCGATCCGGTCGATGACGCTCTTCAGGTGGATGGCGAGCTCCGGGCCCTTCGATTCCCACAGTGGCTGCGGAAGCCCACCCAGATCCAGACAGCGGACGGCCACCTTCATCGGGTCGGCACCCATCTCGTCTTCGGACTTGCTGAAGGACTCGACGAACGTGCGGATCGTCGCTCGCGCCGACGCGAACTCCGGCTCGACCGGCACTTCAGCCTCGGCGGGTGTCGGCGGCTGGTTCGTCGTGGCACTCGACGCGGGGGGCAAGCCTGGAATCAGGGGGACGTCCTGAGCCCGTGCAATCTGGCTCGCCATCGTTACCAGGACCACGGCCAGGCCCAGCAGGCGTCCGGCAGACACGAAACCAGCGATCTTCATTGGCGATTCAGCTCCTTCACCAGTCGGAAACCGAGATTGGACGTCCTGAAGAGCGGGATCGTCTTGACCCGTGCCGCGGCACGGCAGTTTGTCATACCCGAGATCCACGAGCCCCCACGTGCGATCCGCACTCCGGTTTCGACGAGTGGATGACCGGGTTCCGGTTCCGGCTCGGCGAGAGCCTGCTCGGCCGACACGAGGTCGACGACGTCCGCCGCCCATTGGAGGACACCGCCCGCGACGTCGCGCACCCCGTACGGACTTTCGTCGATCGGAAACGCACCGATGGGCTCAGGCTGGTGAACACCTGGCCGCGATTCCCTGGTCTTGCTGAAGGCCGAGTCGAATCCGTCTCCCCACGGAAAGAACCGCTCGTCGGCGCCGCGAGCCGCCTTTTCCCACTCCATCTCCGACGGCAGCCGGTACGTCGCGCCGTCGCGCCTGCCGAGCCACCGACAGTAGGCGACGGCGTCGAACCAGTCGATGCTGTCTACTGGAAGGTCCCACGCCTCCGATTCGGAGCAGTAATCGCGGCCGGCTCCTTCAATGAGGTGATCCCAGTCCGGCTCCCATCCCTTCTCACCGCGGCGCACGAGTCCCGAATCGTCGATCGCGGAGCCAGGCAGCCGTTTCGCGGCCCATTCGGGCGACGTGGCGTCGAGCTCGTCGATGAAACGAAGGTATTCGCGATACGTCACCGGAAAACGCCCGATCGCGAAACCGTCGACGTGAACCCTTCGCCGCGGAAGCGAGCCGATCGCCTGCGGGTCGCCGCCGACAAAGCACTCTCCTGCGGGCACGTAGACGAAGTCCTCACCAATCTCCGCCTCGGTGAAGAGCGGCACGCTGACGTCCGTCCACTCGCCGCGTCGCACCCGGATGGGTTGGCGCACGTCGCGATAACCCGCCATGCGCAACACCAGCACGTAACTGCCGGGCTCGAGCTCCATTTCGTCGAGCGGTGTCTGCCCGAGCCACCTTTCGTCCGCGGGAACGAGCCTCCGCAACCGCGGCACGTAACGGAACGCGATCACGTCGGCGCCGGCGGGATAGGTCTTGACGCTGACGCTGCCACGGGCCGTGAGGATCGCGGTGAATCGTCCGTCGTCGACTTCGCGAACGAGCGATTCGTAGTAGATTCGGCGCGGCCGATCGCGGTCCACCGCAGCCTGCTCCGCGCAATCCATGTAGAGCTCCGCGAGACCCTCGCGTGCCTCGACACAGTCGGCATCGTAACCAAGCGCCTGCGAATAGAGCTCGACCGCGGAAGCCAGGGTCTGGGCTCGCTCGGTGTCGATCGCCTCGACACGCTCCTCGAGACCCCACGCCCCCACTTTCCGGTCGATCGGCTCCCAGGCCCGCACGCTCTCGAGCTGCCGCCGCGCCTCGTTGGCAATGCGATCGCGTTCGCCGCCAAGTTCGCGGTACCGCACCGCGACGGGACGAGCGAGCTCGACGAGACGCGATGCCTCTTCGCGACGCCGATTTCGCTCCTTGGCGCCTTCGAGGAACGCCTCAACCTCGTCGGCGACGGTGCTGGCCGAGTCGGGCCGGTCGTTTTTCGACTTCGCGAGCATCTTCAGGCAGAGGTCGTTGAGGACAAGCGGGCACGCGTGGACGAAGTCGCGTGGCGGCACAGGAGACTGTGTGATGGTTCGGACGAGCGTCGAAGCAACCGTATCTCCACTGAATGGACGGCCGTGCGTGAGTATTTCGTAAAGAATCACGCCAAGCGCGAAGATGTCCGAACGGTGATCCACGCGACCGAAGTCGTCCGAGATCTGTTCCGGAGGCATGTAGCCCGGTGTGCCGCCGATCGTGATCGTCTGGGAAGTGTCGGCCTCGGGTCCTTCCGATTCCGACTGGCCGAGTTCCGAGATCCTCCGCGCGAGGCCCCAGTCGGCGATGTAGACCTCGCCATAGTCACCGAGCAGGACGTTGTCGGGCTTGAGGTCACAGTGGACCACGCCCTCGGCGTGCGCATAGGCCATTGCCCGACAGATCTGAACGAAGACCGTGCAGAGCCGGGCCATCGGCCAGTCGTCACGCAGCGCATCGGGCCCGAGCACGGAGCGCATCGAGCGCTGCTTGACGATCCGCATCGTGTAGAACGGCTGGCCATCGGGAAGCGTCCCCAGGTCGTACACGGGAACGATTCCTGGGTGCTCGAGCTGGGCGGTGATCGACGCTTCTCGAAGGAAGTGCTCCGAACGGTCCGGGTGGGCCGCGTCCCGGCGAATTAGCGTCTTGAGCGCGATCGTGCGGCCGATGGCTCGGTCGCGGGCCGCGACGACACGGCCTTCACCGCCCTGACCCAGCAGCCTTCCGATGGTGTACCGCGAGGTTTCGTGCGAAGACTCGGCATCGCGCACAGCCCGGGTCGCGCGCTCCAGGGCGGCGGCGATCTCTGGATTGAGCGCGGCGATCTCGGCACCAAGCCCGGCGATGCCATTGACGGCGACAAAGGTGCGGGGCGCGTTGTCGGGATAGGGTTCCGTGCGGCTCGGCGGATCGACGGGCTTGCCGTCGGGGCCGACACGGATGGTCACATCGTTGAAGTACTCGTCCGCAGGCACGGCGACAGGGTAGCGCGAGGCGGATGGGAGCACAAAACGCCCTGATATCTCCGTGGCTCCGTGTCTCTGTGGCTCTGAGTGCGAAGCTCTGATCGTCTGACGGAGAGCTCCGCACACCGAAGACACGGAGGCGCCGAGACACGGAGTTGTGCATCCGTTTCCTAGTTCTTCGCGGTGGCCTCCTTGACCTTCTCAGCCTTGGGCGGAACCGGCGCCGTCGCCGCGAGCTCAGTCACGAGCACGAGTGCCTTCTCGGCCCCGTAGCCTCGGATCAGGCGCTTGACCTGCTTCTTGATGGACTTCTTCGTCTGCTTGGCCTCGATAGGCTCCTCGGTTGCCATGTCGCTTCCCTCCTTAAGGTGACGTGCGTGCCAGTGCTGCACCCTATTCGTGCATGTCGAGACTGACATCCCTCGGATAGAGCAATTGCGGTGCCTGAGACATGGCGAGCCCTGCGGCGGCACGGGCGGATCGCGGTCCGTGGAATGGGCGGTACGGCGCAAGCGACTGCGGAATATGGCTCATGGCCGAGTCGAGCGGGGAAAGAGCTTCGCACACGGAGGCTCGGAGGCACGGAGGCCAGGAGAAGCGAGATCTGGAATCGTCGATCCCTAACCTGGCGAGACGCTTCTCCACAGGTACCAGCTCGCCACCGTCCGGTACGGCCGCCACGGCTCGCCAACTTCCAGCACGTATTTCGGCTTCGGCAATTCGGGCAGCTCGAGGAGCGCCTGGACACCCTTCTGAATCCCGAGATCCAGGTCAGGAAGAACGTCCACCCTCCCGAGCCGGAACATCAGGAACATCTGCGCCGACCATCGACCGAGACCCTTGATCCGGGTGAGCGTCTCAATCACAACGTCGTCGGGCAGGTGGTCGAGGCTCTCGAGGTCCACGTCTCCGGAATCAACCCGCTCTCCGAGATCCTTCAGATAAGAGAGCTTCTGGCGAGAGAGGCCGACCGACCTGAGGTCGGCGTCGGGAGTGTCGGCGACCTCCCCCGGTCGCGGCGCCCGTCCGCCATACAGTCCTTCGAAACGCGCGTGGATCGTTGCAGCCGCCTTGCCCGAGAGCTGCTGATACACAATCGCGCGAATCAGCGCATGGAAGTGCGTGCCGTCGGCGAGTGGCTGAAACGTGAACTTGCCGACTTGTTCGACAACGCCGGCCATCCTCGGATCGCACGACTTGAGGTGTTTGACCGCCTTCCTGCGCTGCGAATCATCGAAGAGCGTCGGAATCTCAGTTTGAGCGACTTTGCTCGACGCCCCCTGACGCACCGTTGCATCATTCGCACCTCGACGAGTAGCATTCCCGCCTGTCTTTGCTCGAACCATGGCCATTTCTCAGAGATTTTTCCGGAGCATACCATCCATATGAAGTATCTACCTCGATCGCTCCAGACGACGGCGCTTGTGTTCGCCGTCGCACTCGCCCTTCTCTTTTCGACCGTCGTTCCGTCCGCGCGCGCCGCATTGCGCGAGGAGTGGCTGCCGGTGACCCCGGCGGAACTCGCGCTTGCAGCCCCATCCGTTGAACCGGACGCCGATGCCGAAGCGCTCTTCTGGGACGTCCGCGTTCAGGATCGCGATACGGCGTCGGACATCAAGTCCGTCGTGAACAACTATGTTCGCGTGAAGGTCTTCAACGATCGCGGCAAGGAATCGCAGAGCAAGATCGAGATCGCATACGGCAGCGGCACGAAGGTCGCCAACATCGAGGGCCGGACGATCAAGAAGGACGGAACCATCGTCGAGCTCAAACCCGACGCCATATTCGACCGAACGATCGTCAAGTTCGGCAACTTCAAGGTCAACGTGAAGTCCTTCGCGATGCCGGCCGTCGAGCCTGGTTGCATCATCGAATACCGGTGGCAGGAGACCAGCCCGGCGCGCCTCTATCAGCGGCTCGCGCTGCAGCGGGACATCCCGGTCCAGAAGATCACCTATCACATCAAGCCGTTCAGCTCTCCTGGATTCGAGCTCGGCATGCGAATGAAGGTCTTCAACGGCGAAACGTCGAGGCTCGAGAAAGAGGGCGGCGGGTACTACAGGACCGAGACGTCGAACGTGAAGGCGTTCCGCGAAGAGCCCCACATGCCGCCCGAGGACCAGGTACGCTCGTGGATCCTCCTGTTCTACTCGGAAGATCTCGGCGTTACGGCCGACAAGTACTGGACGGACTACGGGAAACGCGTCTTCAACCGCTCGAAGGGCTACTTCAAGGTCACCGACGAGATCCGTCGCGCAACCGCCGAGGTCACGGCCGGCGCGACGACCGACGACGACAAGATCCGTCGCATTCATACCTTCTGCCGAACCAAAATCAAGAACCTGGGCGATGACGCCGCGGGCCTGACCGACGAAGAGCGCAAGAAAATCCGCGAGAACAACAACGCCAACGACACGCTCAAGCAGATGCGCGGCTATCCCGACGACATCAACGCCGTGTTTGCCGCGATGTGCCTCGCCGCCGGACTCGACGCGCGCCCGGCGGCCCTTTCGGACCGCAGCGACTTTTTCTTCGATCCGTCGTTCCCTGACAGCTACTTCCTGCAGGCGATCGACATCGCCGTGAAGAACGGCAACGAGTGGCGCGTGTACGATCCGGGGTACACGTACGCACCGCCCGGAATGCTGACCTGGCGCGAAGAAAACACGCAGGCCCTCATTGCCGACCCGAAGGAGCCTGTCTGGATTCGTGCGCAGCTGTCGCTGGCGGACGTAACGACCGAGAAGCGTACCGGCACTTTCACGTTGTCCGAAGACGGGACGCTCGAGGGAGACGTCCAGATCGAATACACCGGTCACCTCGGCATCGACTGGAAGGAGTTTCACGACGACGACTCGCCCGAACAGCGCGAGGCTTCGATCCTCGAGGACGTCCGGAAGCGCCTTTCGACGGCCGAGGTCTCGAAGATCAAGGTCGAGAACGTCACGGACCACGAAAAGCCGTTTTCGGTCACTTACCACGTCCGGATCCCGGGGTTTGCCCAACGGACGGGCAAGCGGCTCTTCTTCCAGCCGTCGTTTTTCCAGGTGAACGTCGGACCCCGGTTCACCGCGACCACGCGCCAGCACCTCATCTACTTCCATTACCCGTGGACGGAGGACGACAAGGTGACCGTCACTTTGCCGCCGGGCTATGAGCTCGATAGCGCGGACCAGCCCGAATCGTTCAGCGTTGGTGCGGTCGGCGGGTACGACGTCAAGATCCTCGCGTCGAAGGACGGCAGCATCATTCAGTATCAGCGGAAATTCGCCTTTGCGGCAGACGGCTCGCTGTATTTCCCCGCGTCGGGCTACGTGCAGATCAAGAAGGTCTTTGACGCGGTCCACGAACGCGACAACCACATGCTGACGCTTCGACTGAAGGCAACACAATGATCATCCGACCGATTCTGCGCGCGGGACTGCTCGGGCTGGCAGTGCTTGCGGCAAACGCACCGGTCCTGGCCGCGGACGAAGCGCCGGCCTGGCTCAAGCAGGCAGCTGCCCAGCAGGTGCCGAGCTACCCGGCAGGCACACCCGCCGTCGTGATTTACGACGAAAGCACCGTCACCGTGGCCGATGACGGGCGCACGACGTCTGTCACGCGTTATGCAGTCCGAGTGCTCACTCGCGACGGTCGCGAGTCCTGCGTTATGCGTGCGCATTACATGCCGGGAACGAGCAAGGTGCGTGACTTCAAGGCGTGGCACATCCGCGACGGCGTGACCAAGGCCTTCGGAAAGGGTGAGATCGCCGACGTTGCGGCGTCGGCCGACGAGATGTTCAGCGAGGGGCGTATGGCGGCGATGTCGCTTTCAGACGACGCCGATGCCGGCTCCGTCGTCGGCTTCGAGTTCGTTCACGAAGACCGCCCGCTTCTCGCCCAGGACGAATGGTCGTTCCAGAGCCGCCTGCCGGTCCTCTCGTCGCGGCTGACGCTCGTGCTTCCGGCCGGATGGCAGGCGAGCAGCGTGACGTTCAATCACGCTCCCGTCGAACCGAAGGTGGCGGGCACTACGTGGACCTGGGAGTTGCGCGGACTCTTTCCGATTCCGCCCGAACCGGCCGCGCCGCCGGTGACGAATCTCGCGCCCCGTCTCGCCTATTCGTACCAACCGCCGTCCGGAACGCGCGGCGTGTTGAGCTTTTCGAACTGGTCGTCGGTCGCGCAGTGGTCGACGACGCATGTGGCGTCACAGGCCGCGGCGAACGATGCCCTGACGTCGAAGGCGCGCGAATTGACCTCGGGCGCTACCACCGAGATCGACCGGATTCGAGCCATCGGAAAATACGTACAGGGCCTCACGTACATCTCGATCCAGACGAATCTCGCGAAGGGCGGCGGCTACAAGCCGCGCGCCGCAACCGACGTGTTCGCGAGGTCGTACGGCGACTGCAAGGACAAGGCGAACCTGATGCTCGCCATGCTGCGGACGGTCGGCATCGAGTCGTATCTCATGGCGATCTACGCCGGCGACCCGACTTACGTGCGCGAGGAATACCCAACGCCGTCGCAGTTCAACCACTGTATCCTCGCCGTGCGCGTCAGCCCGGCGACCGAGGCGCCCACGGTCTTCGACAACGCCTCTGTCGGGCGACTCATGGCGTTCGACCCGACGGATCCGTATTCACCGGTCGGCGACCTTCCGGATCACCTGCAGGGGAGCCTTGCATTGCTGATGGCCGGAGATGCCGGCGGACTCGTGCGCATGCCGGTGACGCCGCCGGATGCGAACCGGCTCGATCGAACCACTGAAGCGAAGCTCGGCCTCGACGGATCGATCACCGGCAGGATCAGCGAACGATCGACGGGAAGCCGGGCAGTCGATGCACGCGCGAGGTTCGAGAGCGAGTCCCGCACGGACTACGACGCGCGCATCAATCGCTGGATTGGCGCGGGAGTGCCCGGCGCGCGGATCGCGAAGATCACGCCGAACGACGACCGCGTGGCGAACCGGTTCGGTCTCGACATCGAGTTCGCGTCGGACCGATACGCGCAGATGATGGGCGGCCGGCTCTATGTCTTCAAGCCTGTGCTCGTGTCGCGATTGCAGCGGATCGAGTTGCGGACGGACGAGTTGCGGACCCAGCCGGTCGTTCTCGAGTCGCAGGCGCTGGCCGAAACGGCGACGTTCGAGTTGCCTCCGGGAATGGTCGTGGACGAGATGCCGGATCCCGTGAAGATCGATACTTCCTTTGGCACGTACGTGACGACGTACGAGGTGAAAGAGGGAGTCCTCGTGTTCACGCGGTCGCTGACGCTCAAGAGGGCAACGATCCCGGTTGCCGAATTCGAGTCTGCGCGTGCGTTCTTCACGAAGATCCGCGACGCGGAATCGGCCCCGGTCGTCCTCGTCAGGAAGTAGGGGCGCTCTCTGTGACTCTGTGACTCTGTGTGCGCAGCTCTTGTCTGATCGAGAAGAGCTGCGCACACAGAGACGCTGAGGCGCGGAGTCACTGAGAAATGTCGATCCATATCTCAGCTGTTATGGCTTTGGCGCGTTGCGGTCCAGGTAGTCGACGGCAGAGGTCGCCAGGAGCTGCACGCCGGCGACCATTGCATCTTCGTCGAGGTCGAACGCCGCGGTGTGCAGCATCGCCGTGAAGCCCTTCGCCTGGTTTCGGACGCCGAGGAAGTAGAAGACCCCCGGCACTTCGCGCTGGTAATACGAGAAGTCCTCCGCCACCATCACCGGCCGCATGTCGATGAGCCTTGCCTCACCGAACGATCGCTTCAACACCGGTAGTGTTGCCGCAAGCAGCCCGGGATCGTTCACCGTTACCGCAGCGCTCTCCGACGTCACCAACTCGAACGTCGCGCCGTGCGCCGACGTCACGCCGCCAAGTATTTCGCGCATCCACCGGAACGCGTCCGTGCGCGTTTTTCGTCGAGAGTCCGCATCGTCCCGACGAGTACGACCTCGTCGGCAATGATGTTGAAGCGCGTTCCGCCGTGAATCGAGCCGACCGAAAGCACGAATCCCTCCTGCGGATGCACGCGGCGGCTTCGGATCGTCTGAAGCGCCTCGACGCATTCGGCGGCCACTACGATCGGATCGACGCTGTCCTGGGGGTTCGCGCCGTGGGCGGACTTGCCCTTGATGGTGATCGTGAACTTGTCGGCGGATGCCATTGCCGATCCCGATATCAGGCCAACGGTGCCGGACTCGAGCGTCGGCATGACATGCAGGCCAAAAATCGCATCGGCCTTCGGGCTGGCAAGTGCGCCATCCTTGATCATCAGCGTAGCGCCGCCGGGTTCGCCATCGGGCGCGCCTTCCTCGGCAGGCTGAAAGACGAAGACGACCGTACCGGCCAGCTCCGCCCGCATGCCCGACAGCAGTTCGGCCGCGCCGAGAAGCATGGCCGTGTGGGCGTCGTGGCCGCATGCGTGTTTCACGCCCGCGTTCTTCGATTTGTACGGCACGTCGTTGGTTTCTTCGATCGGCAACGCATCCATGTCGGCGCGAAGCGCAACAACAGGGCCGGGCTTTCCGCCGCGAAGGACGCCTACGACTCCGTGTCGCGCGACGCCGGTTCTCACCTCGATTCCCGCGATCGCCCGAAGGCGCTCGGCGACGACGCGCGACGTCCGTTCCTCGCGATTCGAGAGCTCGGGATGCATGGAAGGTCACGCCGAACTTCGACGAGCCTGGGCAACATGGAGGCCGCGGCGTCCGCGATTGGGCGCTCGCGTCCGGGCGTCCGGGCCTGCGAATGCGCTACTGGAATCGACAGCAGTAGCGCTGCCACAATGAGTACAGGAAATATTGACCGGTTCATGATGCGGGCGATTTGAGCACAGTCACCTGACTTGACCAAAGGTGCTGTAGCGAGACCGAGGCGTGGTGCGGGCGAGTGCAGAGGACCGCGGAAAGTTCAACCGCGGAGCGGCACGTCATCCCGATCAGTTCGACTGCTGGCCGCTTCCTCTGCCCGGAATCAACGTTTCGCGGTCGCGTAATCGACATCAGGAACTTCGCAAGAATGGCAGCCGACGCTTCTTCTGAGCTTGAGCTTCCCGGTCGGCCCATACGTCTTTTCGAGTTTGAAAGTCGTCGCGAAGCCCTTCGAAGCCCTCTCGTTCGAGTTCGCCAGCGTCCCCGAGCGTCCGTTCGAAGAGCGATCCGAGTCGCCCCGGAAGTCGAACCGGCCGCCGTCCGCGAACCGGAAGTCCTCGAGCGTCTTGAAGAATTTCGCCTCCTTGTTCTCGGCAAAGAGCGGAATGCTGCGCGCCGTCGGGTCTCGGTACTTCTTGAAGTACCCATACGCGCTGATTGGTGCCGTGACGACAAGGCCGACACCCGTCGCGGCCTTGATGCCTTCCTTGGCCCAGAACGAGGTGGACCCGAGCCGCTTCGTGATCTCGCGCTTGATCGACGTCGGCGTCGAGTCGCTCGACGTCGTGTTCATGTCGCCGGCGAAAATCACTGGATGCGGCACGTCGCGAATGGCGAGCAGGATTTCCTCGAGCTGCGCCACTCGCGTTTCAGGCTTGGTTCGAGCCTCGAGGTGCGCGGCCACGATTGTGGCCTTTCCGCCCGGAATCAGGGGGTCGCTGATGTCGGCGAGCATGTACATCCGGTTTCCCCGGCGGACCTCGCGGGTGATCTTCTCCAGGAATGCCACCTCCGTCGCCTTGCGCTTCCCGGCCTCGACATCGCTGACACCCTCTTTCTCGTCGACGTACCAGTCGTGGCCCTGGTTCCTGAATCGGACGATCCGCACGTTCTCGAGCGGATACCGGCTTAGGATGGCCGTCCCATGCATGCCTTTCATCCGACGCCGGTCGACACGCGGGAGGTTTCCGACGAGCTCCTCGCGTCGGGCGGGGTCCTCTATCTCGGCGAAAGTCTCGGTGCCCATCGTGAGCGGATCGACCTCGACGAACTCGACGCCGTATGCCCAGTTCATCTTCAGGGCTGCGGCCAGATCTCCCGCCACGTTCCTGTAACCAGAACGCGGAACGCCCCAGTCGACCTCGTTGAGCACGACCACGTCGGCAGACCGCAGCTGCGCGAGCTCCTGGGCGAGAGCCGCCCGTTCGGAGCTTCCGCGTGGGTACTCTGCCTTGTTGATGAAGGTCTCGAAACCCTCCGCTCCGCGAAACGCCCCGACGATCGCTTGATACTCGATACCGCGCTCGATGTTCCACATTGCGACGCGCAGGCCGCGGCCGAGGTCGGCGAACTCCGGACGCACCGGCCGGGCCCCGGCCGACGACGCGGAGTTGTCGACGAACGGGGCGTTCAGGAGGGCGTCGAGCTTGGCTCCAAGCTCCGGAGCCGGAGTGTCAACGGCGTAGAGCTGCTCGAGCTCGTCGAACGAGAGCAGGCTTGCAGCCGCATTGGCTGGCACACACGGCAGGCCGAAGGCGAGGCCGATCATTGCCGCGATAGCAGCGCGCGCTCGAATCGACTTCAGGAATGGCATGGAGGTTTTCCTCAGTGTTTCCGCCGCACGCACCGCGAATGCCGGGCGAATTCCGAACCAGGATCGGCGACTTTAGCACAGCGACGTGACGTCCAATCGCATCCCCGGTTCCGCTCCTTTCTCGTTGCCCGTTGACAGAGTTTTCGTCGTGAGTACCATTCAGGCGTCCGCAGCGCCGGTCGGTGCCGTGGAAGGATCCAGTCTGCCGAATCCGGCGTGCCCGAGGCGTCGGAGCGGGGGAACCAAACTCAGGGGTGAATCCGAAGCACGGTGTATCCGGCGACGGTAGGGCACTTTCAAACCCGAACCCGACAGCTAACCTCGCAGGCTTGTTGAAAGGACTTGCGATCTGGTTCGCGCCGCGCGCCAGAGAGCACGACCCGCTCTGACGGGTTTCAGGAGGCGTGAACCGCAGTGAATCCGACGTTGCCTTCCGGCGAAGGGGGGGCCTCGACCCTCGCGCATGGCACGCACGAGTCTTCGAGAGTCTTCGGCGGCACTCCGGAAACCGGGCTGTACCGCTTCGGCTTCGGCATCCGGAACTGGCTAATGTCGGGAGCGAGCCAGAGCCCAGAGCAGACGATCTCGCATCACGGCCATCAGCACCCGACCCAGCCCTGGTGGAAGGTCATGTGCCTGACGGGCGTCGACTACTTCTCGACGCTCGGCTACCAGCCGGGCATCGCGTTCCTCGCGGCCGGAGCACTGGCTCCAATCGCGACGGTCGTGCTCGTCCTCCTCACGCTATTCGGCGCGCTGCCGATCTACCAGCGCGTCGCGGAAGCCAGCCCGAACGGACAGGGCAGCATCGCGATGCTCGAGAGCCTGCTGACGCGGTGGAAGGGAAAGGCCTTCGTCCTCGTGCTGCTCGGGTTCGCGGCGACCGATTTCGTCATCACGATGACGCTCTCGGCGGCCGATGCGACTGCACATATCGTCGAAAATCCTTACGCGCCGCACTGGCTGGAAGCGCATCCGGTCCTCGTGACTGCAGTCCTTCTCCTGTTCCTTGGCGCGATCTTCATGAAGGGGTTCAAGGAGGCCATCGGACTCGCGGTTTTCCTCGTCATTGTTTATCTCGCTCTCAACGCGCTCGTCATCGGCCGCAGCCTGTACGAGATAGCCGTCCATCCGGATTACCTGGCTAACTGGCGCTATGCCCTGATGTCGGGCGAGCAACACGGAAGCCCCTGGTTGATCCTCGGAGCTGCACTGCTCGTCTTTCCGAAACTCGCGCTCGGTCTCTCGGGATTCGAGACCGGCGTCGCCGTCATGCCACTCGTCAGGGGCGGACCGCTCGACACGCCGAAGAATCCGGAAGGGCGCATTCACAATTCGAAGAAGCTCCTTCGTACCGCGGCGCTCATCATGAGCGTGGCGCTCATCGGGAGCAGTTTCGCGACGGCGCTGCTCATCCCGCCCGCGGAATTTCAATCGGGTGGACAGGCTTACGGCCGCGCCCTCTCCTTCCTGTGCCACGGATTCTTCGGCGACTTCATCGGAACCGCGTACGACATAAGCACGATCTCGATTCTCTGGTTCGCCGGCGCGTCGGCGATGGCCGGCCTGCTCAACCTGATCCCGAGATACCTGCCCCGTTACGGCATGGCGCCGGAGTGGGCGCGCGCCGTTCGGCCGCTCGTCCTCGTCCTGACGTCCGTGACGCTGCTCGTCACTTGGATATTCGAGGCCAACGTCGAGGCCCAGGGTGGCGCCTACGCCACCGGAGTTCTCGTGCTGATGACGTCGGCGGCCTTCGCAGTGACGCTCCTGCTCTGGCGTCGCGGCGGTTGGCACCGGATCGCGTTTCTGCTCATCACGCTCGTCTTCGTATACACGACGATCGACAACGTCCACGAGCGGCCGGACGGCGTGAAGATCGCACTGGTCTTCATCGCCACGATCGTTCTCTCGTCATTCATCTCGCGCGTCGTCCGGTCCACCGAGCTCCGCGTCACGAAGGTCATTCTCGACGACGCCGCTCGCAAGTTCATTGACGAGACGGCGACGGGCACGGTGCGCATCGTGGCGAACCGTCCGGATCGGGGACTCGAAGAGGAGTACCGCAAGAAGGAACAGGACGCGCGCCAGGATCACCACATTCCTCCCGGCGAGCCGATCATCATTCTAGAGGTGCGGCCCGGAGATGCGTCCGAGTTCACGGACGAGCTCGAAGTGACCGGGGTCAGGGTGGGTCCCTACCGCATCCTGCGGTGTGAGAGTCCTGCCATCCCCAACGCCATCGCGGCGCTGTTGATGCACATTCGGGACACGACCGACAAACTTCCTCACGTGTATTTCGGATGGACCGAGGGCAATCCGATCGCGTACGTGCTCAAGTTCATTGCGTTCGGTGAAGGCGACACGGCTCCCGTCACGCGTGAAGTGCTGCGGCAGGCCATCGACGAACCGGAATTGCGTCCGCGGGTGCACGTTGGATAGGGGGACTCGTCGTCGAATGCCCCGCGCATCGGACTAGTGGGCCTCTCGAAGTGCCGTTTCCTGAGGGCAACCGTTCCCCTGCTACTTGAGGATTTCGTCGCGCTCCTCGAGCGCCGCGAGGTTGGTGAGTCGGACGGATTCGAAACCGTGCCGCAGACCGTTCTCGAGCGCGCACGCCAGTTCCCGCGACGAGTGCTGCCTCGGCAGATGGACGAAGTCCGCCCCGTCGGCGTACAACTCGAGCGCCTGACCTATCCGCTCAGCCGTCACGACAATGCTGGCGTGCGGACACAGCCTCCTCGACTGCTGGAGCAACCGGCTGTTGTCGGTGCCCTTCAGTATGGAGTCGGGAATCGTGCATATGACGAGATCCGCGTCGTGGATCCTCGCGTGATGCAGCGTGTCCATGTGCGCGATATCGCCGTAGATGCAGTCGATTCCGCGCCTCTTCAGTTCCTGCTGCACCTCGGGATTGAAGTCGATGACGAGCATCGAGTCGAGCACCGGATGACGGCCGAGGTCGCATCGCTGCTGCTCGAACTCGTAGATCAGCGCGCTCGCTTCGCGATAGAAGCCGAGTACGACGACTCCGGCGCTCGCCCCGGCCGTGTCGTCCTCGGCAGAATCCCGACCGTCGAGGTCCTTCACGCCAATCCGCTTGAGGGTGGCTCCCATCCCCCGCGCGATCGGGTTGCTGTAGCCGATGAAATACGTTGACGCCGTCGACGTGAACGCGAACGCGAAAATCAGCGCGCTCACCGCGCCGGCGTCAATGTGCCCGTACGCGAGGCCGAGCGTCGCGATTACGATCGAAAACTCGCTGATCTGCGAAAGGTTGATTGACGGCAGCAGGCTCGCGCGATGACCGAGGCGAAGGAAGTGCAGGATCGGGAAAATGACGAGGAAACGGCTCGCGACCAGGACGACTGACGCCGCCAGTGCGAGCAGCAGCACGTCGACCGTCGGAAACGGGATCAACATCCCCAGCGCGACGAAGAAGAGTGTGACGAAGAAGTCCCGAATGCTGGCGACCTTCGCGACGATGTCGATGTTGTAGGGAAACGTCGAAATGCTGATGCCGGCGATGAGCGCGCCCATCTCGCGGGATAGGCCGGCCGCGCCCGCGCCGCTGACGACTGCAAAACACCACGCCAGCGAGGCGACGAGCACGATCTCGGGCGCCGTTGCGACCGAGCGGAACAGCGCGGGAAGCAGGTATTTGCTGACGCCGAAACTGACCGCGACGAGCAGCAAGCCCATCCCGAGGGCGCCGGCCAGGGGGCCGACGGACATGTTCAGCAGGTTCGGCTGGATCGCGAGGATCACGATCGCCCAGATGTCCTGGAACACGAGCACGCCGAGCGTGATGCGGCCCGGAAGCGTGTCGAGCTCGAGCTTGTCGTAAAGCAGCTTCACGACGACGAGCGTGCTGCTTATTGCCATGCAGATCGCGATGTAGAGCAGCGGGAACTTGCCGCCGCCATCGCGCAATCCGAGAAGGTAGAATGCCGCGTAGCCGAGCAGCACGCACAACGGCACCTGGAGCACGCCGGTGATCACGACCGCGCGGCCCGCGGCGAAGAGCTTCTTGAGGTCGATCTCGAGCCCGATGATGAAGAGCAGGAGAATTAGGCCGATCTCTGATACGACGTTGATGCTCTCGCGGTCTTCGACGAGGTGGAGGCCCATCTCCGGACCAATGATGACGCCGGCGACGAGGTACGCCAGGATCAGCGGCTGTTTGAGCTTGTTCGAGACGAAACCGAGAACGGCAGCGGCGATGACGCAGATCGCGATGCTCGTCAGGAGGTCGGGAGTTTCGTGCATGTTATTGGGGTTGGTACTGCAGAGAGACGCTGATCAGAACCGGGAGCGATAGCGACCGGGTTGACGTCGGATCGGACCGTCCTGCGATGACACGAGAGGCCTGCAATCTCACGACCACCCGGTCGCTACCGCTCCCGGTTCTGATCCCCTTACGTGCGCCTCGTGTCGGCGCGGGATCGTCCGTTCCGACTCGGCGGCGGCACCGAAGCCTCGCACTTGATGCACTTCACGGTGTCTCGGGTGCGCTCACGGGGCACGACCTGTTCCTTGCCGCACTTCGGGCATCGCCGCTTGCGCAGCAACGCGTCTGCAATACCGAAAAATATGCCTGCCATCGGTGAGTCCTCGCGGCTATTGAATGAACGTCGGTGGCTTTCCGAGGAATCAAGGATGATGCGCTTCGCACCGGGCTTGTCGTGGCCGGTCGCGACCGTAACGCATCGCTCGGTTGCTGGGCCGTTCTCCGACCACCACCTCGATCGTCGAGCGACACATCCCGCACAACGGTAGCGCGCACGCGCGGCGGCAAACACCGTGGCAACACCCGGTGAATCCAGGTGTTTTCACCCGGTACCGGGATGCCGAGTTGGCCCGGACTCAGTCCGCAGGACGGCGTCCGATGACGTGGCGGGCGATCTCGACGCGGTTGCTCCAGCCCTTCTTCGACAGGATGTTGCTGATGTGGCCTTCGACCGTGCGGACACTGACACCGATCCCGGCGGCGATCTCCTTGTTGCTCAGCCCGGTCGCCACGAGTCCCGCAATTCGCGACTCCGCATCGGTGAAGTCGGGGTCCAGGTCGCCGACGCGGTCGGGCGAGGTCGCGCCGCGGGAAGCCATCACGAGCCGCGCAAGCTCGTTGCTCGTCCGCTCGACGCGGCCGAGGATGTTGCGGATGACGGCGACGAGCTCCTCCGGGTCGAAGGGCTTCGTGAGGTAGGCGTCGACACCGAGCCGAAGTCCGGCCAGCCGGTCCTTCCGGTCGTCCTTCGCCGTCAGGAAGACGATCGGCACGAGCTCGGTGCGCGGATGTGAGCGGAGGCTCATCGCGAGCTGTTGCCCGTCGAGCCCCGGCATTCGGACGTCGCTGACGACGAGGTCGGGAATCGACTCGTTGATCCGCACGAGCGCTTCGGCTCCGCTTCGCGCCGTCGTGACGTCGAAGCCTTCCTTGGTCAGAGTCACGGCGACCGCCCGCAGGAGCCTGGGTTCATCGTCGACGACCAGCAGCCGTTTCGCCATCCAACCTCCACCCGAGTCGCAGCGACCGAGATACTCGCCGACCCATCCCATCATACGTCGGAGAAATCGCCGGATCACACATCAGTACCGCGAGCGGTTGAAAGCAGGTCCGTCGGGGCGCTACCGATTGGAGCCGACAGCACTCGCTCGCTCTTGCACGCCGTCGATTGATGACTCCAGCTTCCTACCGCACAGCGGTCTCGTGCGGGATATCGTCGACGTTCAAGTCGACGTCGTCTCGCCAGACCGGCAGTCTCACCGTAAATGTACTTCCCGTGCCTTCCGCGGACGAAACGTCGATCTCGCCGCCCATCCCGCGAACAAGCACGCTCGCAAGGTAGAGTCCGAGGCCGATCCCGGGCATCACTCCGCCTCGCACTGAGTCAGGCCCGCCGTCCGGAACTCCGCGGTAGAAGCGTTCGAAGACGTGGGAGACATCCTCGGCCCGGATTCCCCGTCCGTTGTCGCCGATCTCGAGCGCCAGGTGCGCCGCGCCATCGCTGCGTGCTCGAAGGACGATCCGGCCGCCATCCGGCGTGTACTTGATGGCGTTCTCGACGATTGAGCTGATGGCGCGCCGCAGCGCGTCACGATCGGCGCATACGTCCGGGAGGCCGCCCTCGATGTCGACCGAGACCTCGTGGCCACGCTCGGCCGCTCCGACGCTCTGCGCCCTGCCGCACTCGCGGAGGACTACCCCGGCGTCGACGCGCCTGGGCGTCACGGTCACGATGCCGGCGCGAATGCGCGACAGATCGAGCAGGTTGCTGATGAGGTCGATCTGGCGATCGCACTCGAGGGCGATATCACCGAGGTACTCACGACGCTCGTCGTCGGTCGTGTCGTCGCGCTGGAGGATCCGCGTCAGGGTCTTGATGGTGGTGAGCGGGGTCCGAAGCTCGTGCGACACGGCGGCGAGGAACTCGTCCTTCACAGCGTTGGCGTTTTCGGCTTCCACGCGGGCGGCCTGTTCGCGGGCCGTGGCTTCTTCGCGCGCGGCGCTGAGCGAGCTGATGACGAGCGCTGCGAACCCGAAGATCGCCAGTTCTTCGACACCGGTCGCGTCGAGCGTGAAGGAATAAGCAGGAGGCAGGAAGAAGAAGGCCCGGACCAGGGACGAAAGGACCGTCGCAAGCATGCCGCCTCCGAGACCGCCCTTCCACGCGCTGAACATGACCGCCGCGAGAAATACCGCCGACACATCGGCCTGGACGTACGGCGCGACCAGCATCGTACCCCCGAGCGCCACGGCAACGGCCGGCACGGCAACGAGCCACCGCGCGAACTGTGCTTTCTGCTCCGGACGCCCCGCCACCGCTGTGCCTGCCTCCACTGCCTGTATTCGATCGGTTCGACGAGCCGAGACAATCATTCTACTGATCCGTTCATCGACTCAGTGACTTCTTTCCGATCATTGATGCAACAGGACGCACCATTCAGGTGATCGGACGACGACTCGGCAGGTGCGGTACCGCGGGCCGAGGCGAGCGACTCGCGAGGCACCGTCCGCGCGAACTCGTCGGGCGCTGCGAAGGGGCAAGTCTTGATGTCGTCTCTCGACAGGAAGAATAGGCCGTCGACGTGACGAGCGCGCCGTCCGATCGAGAAGTCAGCGTTGACATCGAATGACCCCTGAGTAACATTCTGGCGTTCCTGGCGCGAAACGGGCGCCTTCTGTCCAACCGGTGCTCCTGGTCCTGCGGAGGCAAGTCCTCCTTCTCGTCGCATTGCCACATATGACAGCTTTCACGTCGGTGCTTTCGGCCGTTTCCACATCCGGAACCTGCCCCAGGCAGACGGCACTCCAGGACCTCGATCGGGCAACGGTGCATCGATCGTCTGACACGGACCGCTGATGCATTCGAGGGCAGGCGACACGAGGAGGCCAGCAACCAGGTGAGACGCCGACAATCGTCCGGTGCCGGGCGCATCCGGGAGGTGCCCGTCGAAAAGCGACACCGTTCGGGACTGCAGCCGCCGAAACCGAGTCCGGGATACCTCCCGTTCGGTTCGAGCGTGCGCGACTGGCTGTTGTCCGGAACGACGCAGGATCCCGAGCAGACCATCTCGCACCACGGTCACCAGCAGCCGACACAATCGTGGTGGAAGGTCATGTGCCTGACCGGCGTCGATTATTTCTCGACGCTTGGATATCAGCCGGGCATTGCCTTCATGGCCGCCGGTGCGCTCGCGCCACTGGCCACAATCGTCCTCGTCCTTCTCACCCTGTTCGGCGCCCTTCCGATCTACTCGAAAGTTGCGGAAGAAAGCCCGGATGGTCAGGGCAGCATCTCGATGCTCGAGAGCCTGTTGACCCGGTGGAAGGGAAAGACCTTCGTCCTCGTGCTTCTCGCGTTCGCTGCAACGAGTTGGGTCATCACGATGACGCTCTCGGCCTCCGACGCCACCGCGCACATCATCGAGAATCCGTATGCCCCCCACTGGATGGAAGGTCACTCGGTCGCTGTCACCGCAATCCTGCTCCTTCTGCTCGGCGCAGTGTTCCTCAAGGGCTTCAAGGAGGCTATCGGACTGGCGGTCGTCCTCGTCTTCATATACCTCGTACTCAATGCGATCGTAATTGCGCGTTCACTCTACGAGATCGCGAACCATCCCGAGGTGATCGCGAACTGGAAGCAGGCGCTGTTGACGGGTCCAACACTCGGAGACCCGTGGATGATCGCTCTCGCCTCGCTGCTCGTCTTCCCGAAACTCGCGCTCGGACTCTCAGGATTCGAGACAGGTGTCGCCGTCATGCCGCTCGTCAAGGGCGACCCGCTCGACACGCCGGCAAATCCCGAAGGAAGAATCCGCAACTCCAAGAAGATGCTGAGGGCGGCCGCGATCATCATGAGCGTGGCTCTGATCGGTAGCAGCCTGTCGACCGCGCTCCTGATTCCGCCCGCTGAATTCCTGGCGCCGACAGCGGACGGCGTGGGCGGAAAGGCCTACGGCCGCGCACTCTCGTATCTTTGCCACGGCTTCTTCGGAGGCTTCGTAGGCACCGCGTACGACCTGAGCACGATCGCGATCCTCTGGTTCGCGGGGGCGTCGGCTATGGCCGGGCTCCTCAACCTCGTACCGAGGTATCTGCCGCGCTACGGCATGGCGCCGGAATGGGCCCGCGCGGTACGGCCGCTCGTCTTCGTTTTCACGTTTGTGAACCTCGTCGTGACGTTCGGATTCGATGCGAACGTCGAAGCGCAGGGAGGCGCCTACGCGACCGGAGTCCTCGGCCTGATGACGTCCGCGTCGGTCGCCGTCACGCTATCGGTCTGGAAGAGAGGCGGCTGGCAGCGAATCGCCTTCCTGCTCATCACGATCGTCTTCGTTTTCACCACTCTCGACAACATCCACGGTCGTCCGGACGGACTGAAGATCGCCTCGATCTTCGTCGTCGCCATGGTAATCACGTCGTTCATTTCGCGCGTTGTGCGTTCGACGGAGCTTCGGATCACGAAGGTGATCCTCGACGACGCGGCGAGGAAATTCATCGAGGACACCGGATCCGGAACGGTTCGCATCATCACGAACAGGCCCGATCGAGGCATCGAGGCCGAGTATCGGCGGAAGGAGCGTGACGCGCGACAGGACCACCATATCCCTCGCGGCGAGCCGATCATCATCCTCGAGGTGAGGGCCGGAGATGCGTCCGAGTTCACGGACGAGCTCGAAGTGAGCGGGGTCAGAGTGGGCCCCTACCGAATCCTGCGGTGCGAGAGTCCGGCGATTCCCAACGCCATCGCCGCATTGCTGATGCACATCCGTGACACAACCGGGAAACTCCCGCACGTGTATTTCGGATGGACCGAGGGGAACCCGATCGCGTACGTGCTCAAGTTCATTGCCTTCGGGGAAGGCGACACGGCTCCAGTGACGCGCGAAGTGCTGCGGCAGGCCATCGACGAGCCCGAACTCCGGCCGCGAGTCCATGTCGGGTGATCGTGCCTAGGACTGACTGCGTGACGTGGAGCAGGATTTTCCCCTTTCCGGCGAGCCACCGGCTGTACCTTATCGCGCAGTAACTCCAATTTTTCGAACAACCTGCGAACCATGGAGCAATCGGGTCGAGACTTCCTCATCGTCGAACTTCATCCGATCGAGCTGCTTCGGGAGGGCTGGCAGCTCGTGCGCGAGCAGTACTGGCTGATGCTCGGTGTGACCGTGGCAGGTCTCATCGTCGGCAGCCTCGCGCCGCTCGGGCTTTTCATGGGTCCGATGGTGTGTGGAATCTATACGGGGCTGTTCGCGCGTATGCGAGGTGAACGCGCTACGTTTGCGGGTCTCTTCAGGGGATTCGAGTTCTTTGTACCGAGTTTCATCGCGACGCTGATCCAGATCGTGCCGATCATGGCCATGGCGATTCCCGTGAACCTGATCCTGATGCTGCTGTCAATGAAGCGGATCCTGTTCTGGCTTGGACGGCCGTACAGCGATCTGGCTGCGATGCTCGGCGTGTGGGAGATGACGGCGATCGTCGTCGTAACGACCGTGATCATCTTCCTTCTGAGCGTTTTTTTCGGGACTTTCTTCATGTTCGGGTATCCGCTGATCGTCGACCGGCGCATGGGTGGCTGGGAGGCGGTCAAGTTGAGCGCGCGGGCGTCACGCGCGAACTTTGGCGGTGCCGCGCGACTCATGGCCACGACGACGGTTCTCAGCATCGTGGCCTCGCTTTTCTGCTATATCGGCGGTTTCATGGTCACGCCGATCACGCTCGCCGCGTGGGCGATCGCATATCGGCGGGTATTTCCCGCAGTTTCAGCTCCGTAGTCGACCTCGTAGCTATTGATCCGTTCATTTACGGGTCACATGTTTGTTGAAGACGCTTGCAACGCATGCCTCACGCATCAGTACCGGGCGCGGTAGCGCTCGGGTCGATCACGAGAGCGTGTGATGACAAAAGGCGCGGGCTATGGGCGAGGCTGCCCCGAGCGCTACCGCGCCCGGTACTGATGCGTGGACCGACCGTCCTTGAGTGGTGTCACTACAAACCCGTGATCGTCTGTGTAAATCGCGAGCCAACCCAAATTCGGTTACATTCCTCTAAAGGCCGCGACATCCCCGGCCGAAATGTGTCCATAGGACTGTCCCGAATCAACTTTCATACCATTTGAGGAGACCCCACATGTCGAAGCAGGCTCGCGAAATGCGACTGACGAAGCGCTCGATCCCGATTCTTGCCATTGTCTGCGTGATGGCAGCTGCCGCGCCATTTGCCGGCAGGTCGCTCGGGAGCGCGTTCCTGACGGCGACCCTGGGCTCCTCCCCTGCCAGTTTCACTTCGGTCGCGTGGCGCGACGTGGCTGGAAACCAGGTCATTCAGGCAGCGGATCGCGGAACCACATGGGTCCGATTCGACGACGGCGTCGAGATCGAGCCGGCAGCGAGCGCAAAGTCGTCCGCGCAACCTTTCGCGTTGGTGAAGGCCGACTTCGACAACGACGGGATGCCGGACCTGGCAGTCTCATCCGCTGGCGAGTCGACGGGCACGCTCCGTATCTTCCGCGGTAACCTAGGCTCCGTTTATCCGAATGCGCCCGAGGCGCGAGAGGCCGTTGCGTCCGGGATGCCAGTCGGGGCGCCGTTCCTCCTGCCCGCCATCGACGTCTCCACGCCCGTTACTCCTGAATTCATGGTTGCCGGGGACTTCGACGGTGACGGCAATGCCGATCTCGCCGTTGCGAAGAATGGCGACGACGTGTTGTACGTCCTTCCCGGCGTCGGGAACGGTACCTTCGGAGAGGCACGGTCCGTCGCCGTAACGGGAACGGTCACGACGGTCGCATCGGGAGACGTGAATCGCCCCGACGGGCGACCCGAGCTTCTCGTCGGTGTAACAAATGGCCGCTCGTCGCAGATTCTCGTCGTGTCCTGTGTGACGGTGGCCGACGGGGCTGTGCCTGTAGGCATCGACGTGCCTGGAACAGTGATTGACATCGCGGTCGGCGACGTGACCGGAATGCGGTTCGCCGACATCGTCGCGTCGACGACTGCCGGAGTTGTGCTGGTTCCCGGACGGGACTCGTCGCGTGAGACCCCGCGCCTGGAATTCGAGTTGGTCGTGAGTCGCCCGGATGTCCGTTCGATCGCGCTCGGAGACTTCAGCGGTGGACTGCGTCTCGACGTCGCGCTTCTCGGCGACAACGGCAGGATCGACCTGCTCGTCGGTCCGGACCCGGTCGAAGGTACGGCCAAGTCTTCAGAGCCGCCCGCGAACGTGGAGGGATTTGCGTCGACTGCCGCCGGCGCCGAGCGAATCGTCGCCGCCAACGTGTCGTCCCGTACCGGGATGGACCTTGTGGCCCTCGACCGTGCCGGGAACTCGCTCGCGGTCCTCGAGGGCGGCTACGCTGCGAAGGGTGGGGACGCGGCTCAGGCCACTTATGACGTTGCGGGCACGCCCGTTGCGGCAATCCCGATGCGCCTGAATCCGGATGCGATCGACGACCTCGTCATCGTGACCGCTGAATCCGCAGTGCCGGTCGTGATGAGTTCGGCGAAGCTCCGCGCGGCGTTCACGGTCGTCAACACGAACGACTCAGGGGCGGGCAGCCTGCGCGATGCGATCACTCAGGCGAACATGCTGGCCGGAGCGGACACCATAGACTTCAACATTCCGGGCGTCGGTCCTCATACCATTTCCACGTTGTCGGCGCTGCCAGTGATCAGCGAGACGCTCGACATCGACGGTGCCACGGAACCGGACTTCGCCGGAACGCCGGTCGTGGTCATCAATGGATCGGGCGCCGGTACAGTCCACGGAATCGATACGCTCAGTACCTCTGGCGTGAAGATCCGCGGCCTCGTCATCAGGAATTTCGGCGGCGGGGCAGGAATCCTCGTGAACGCGTCGACGTCCGCGGTGATCGAAGGGTGCTACATCGGCACCACCGTCACCGGCACCGTCGCGGCCGCCAATCTCGGCGGCATCTCGGTGTCGAATGCCGGCATGACGACCATCGGTGGCACGACTGCATCCGCTCGCAACGTCATATCGGGCAATTCGAACAATGGCATTGCGATCTTTTTCTCGGGCAACGACCTCATCCAGGGCAATTACATCGGCGTAACCGCGGCAGGAAACGCGCCGCTCGGCAACGGATTCAACGGCGTCGAAATCAACGATTCCACATTGACGTTTGTTGGAAACGGCGTTGCCGGCGCCACCAACGTGATCTCGGCGAACACGGCTGGAGGCGGTCTGTCGAACGGCGTCTACGTGCACGGCGGGATGTCGGGCATGAACGCGGTGCAGGGCAACATCATCGGCCTCGCCTCCAACGGAACGACCGTGCTCGGCAACGGTGCCAACGGCGTACTCGACGACGCGTCGACGACCCTTGTCGGCGGTCCGACGAGCCAGACCCGGAACATCATCTCCGGAAACCTCGAAAGCGGCATCCGCGTCGAGTCGCAGGCATTCAATGCCACGATCTGGGGCAACTACATCGGCCTCGACGTAAACGGATCGCTCGATCGCGGCAATGGCAACGATGGCGTCTGGGTCGCCGGCGGCGGACTGGCGACTGTCGGCGGATTCATGCCGAGTGACGGGAACGTTATCTCGGGCAACCAGTTCTCCGGGGTGCAGGTCTCCGGCGGTTTCAGCCAACTCGTTGCCGGAAACAAGATCGGTGTCGACGCGTCGGCAATGGCCGCCGTGCCGAACTCGCTCGACGGCGTCCGCGCTTCGGGCGGCGCCGGCATCGGGGTCATCCTCAACAAGATCGCCGGTAATACCGGAAACGGCATCGGGGCCACTGGCGGCTTCGAGTACGATTTCAGCGAGAACGACATCACGCAGAATGGCGGCCGCGGCATCGACCTCGGCAACGACGGCGTGACGATGAATGATCCGCTCGACGGCGATTCCGGCCCTGGCGACTTCCAGAACTTCCCGGTCATCGTGTCGGCGGTCACCGACATGGGCGTCACGACGGTTTCGGGGACTCTCAACTCTGAGTCTCTGCAGAACTACCGGCTCAACTTCTACATCAATTCGACATGTGACGGGTCGGGATTCGGTGAAGGACGGACGTTCGCGGGCAGTGTCGACATCTCGACCGACATGCTGGGCGACGCGCCGTTCATGACGAATCTACTCGTCCCGGCGATGAGCGGAGAGCTGATCACGGCGACGGCGAGCCTGCTCGGATCGCCGGCGCGCACCGGAAAGTTGTCGGCACCGCAGCTTCCGCCCATGTTCCCGCTCACGACGTCCGAATTCTCTGCGTGCTTCGCGGCGACTTCACTTGATGCCGACGTCTCCGTGAGCATCGCGGACGCGCCCGACCCGATTCCGGCCGGCGGAGACATTACCTACACGCTGACGGTGAACAACGCCGGGCCGCTCACGGCCGACAACACCGTCGTCGACATTGCGACGCCGCCGAACACCACCTTCCAGTCCGCCTCGGCGCCGATGGGCTGGTCGGTCATGTCGCCTCCGGTCGACAGTACCGGGAACGTCACGTTCTCGAACGCGATGTTCGCGACCGGCGGACCCGTCCAACTGACCGTCGTCGTACGCGTCAACAACTTCACGTCGGGCGGGACGATCATCACCGCGATGCCGTCCATAAGCTCGGACCTCAACGATCCGATGCCGGCCAACAACAGCGCTTCAACGACCACGACCGTGCAGGAGCTTGCGGACTTGACCGTCTTCAAGTTCGCAAACGTCTCGTCGGCCATGCCCGGAACCGACATCATCTACACGGTCGAGGTTTCGGGCAACGGCCCCGATGATTCCCAGAACGTGACGCTGACCGACGTCATCCCGACGAACACGACGTTCCAGAGCATCGTCTCGCCTGGAGGCTGGACGGTGATGACGCCGCCGGTCAACGGAACCGGAACGATCACGGCCACGCGGCCGACGGTCGGCTTCAAGACGTTCCACCAGTTCACTATCACCGTCCGCGTGAACAACGGAGTCTCAGGCGGGACGATCATCACGAACACGGCTACGATGACATCGTCGACGCCTGATCCTGACAATACGGACAACTCTGACTCGGTCGACGTCACCGTCGATGCGCCGCCGGCTCAGGCCGACCTCTCGGTCTCGCGCGTCGCGTCGCCGGATCCGGCCGTTCGCGGACAGAACGTGACGTACACGATCACCGTGTCGAACAACGGTCCCGATACCGCGACGGCGCTGAGCCTGTTCGAAACGCTTCCAAACGACACGACGCTTGTTTCGGTCAACCTGCCTGCCGGATGGACTGAAGGCGGCAAGGGCCAGGGCAGGGGCGGCGGATTCCCGCTCGAATACATCACGAGCAGCATGGCACCGAACACGGCGGCGATCTTCACCGTCGTTGTGAGCGTCAGCCTGCTTACACCTGACGGGACGTTCCTCGAAGGCCAGTCCGAGATCGTTTCGTTCGGCACGCCCGACCCGAATCCGTCGAACAACATCGCGTCAACTTCGACGGAAGTCGGCCCGCCGCCACAGACCGATCTCGAGCTCGACAAGACTGCGACCCCGTCCACGGTCACTCCGGGTTCCGCGATCACCTACAACCTCGTCGCAACGAACATCGGAACCGAGAACGCCACTGACCTCACGATCAACGATGCAACCCCGGCGGGGACTACGTTCGTTTCCGCCTCCCCGAGCGCAGGCGGCAACCTCACAGTACCCAGCGCGAACGGCACCGGCTCGATACTTTGCGTCTGGCCCGGCGTCACCGCGCCTGGTGAAAGCCGCACGCTGACCGTCATCGTCAACGTCAGTGCGGCCGCCGAGGACGGCGCCACTATCGTCAACTCCGCATCCACGGCCAGTCTGGCCTTCGAGTCGGACTTCTCCAACAACAACGACTCGGTCTCGGTGGCGGTCTCGGCCAATGAGAACATTCCGCAGGCGGACGTCGAGATCTCGACCTCGACGATTCCCGAGACGATCGACACCGGCGAGCAGCTCGTCTACACGATCACGGTTCGTAACAACGGTCCCGACACGGCAGAAGACGTTCTTCTCCGGACGTCTTCCCCGCTTGGCACGCGTTTCGTTTCGTTGACGACGACGCAGGGTACCGTGACCGCACCGCCAGCGGGCGGAGTCGGAATTGCTGAGGTGGCGATAGGTGACATCGAGGCCGACAACACCGTGACGGTCGTTTTGACCGTCAACGTCATCGGCGAAGGCGGCGACACCGTCAGCGTCGATGTGGTGATCGAGAGCTCCACGAACGACCCGGTCGCCGGAAACAACTCCGTCGCGGGTTCGACCGGGGTGCTGGCCGGCAACGACGTTCTGCTCACGTGGGATCCGCCGCTGCCGACGGTCGGTGACGAACGCAATCCCCCGCTGCATCTGCAGTCGCAGACCGTGACTACGAAGTCGATTGCGGCAGCTCTGGCGGCCAAGGTTGCGGGCCCGCGGAACACGCTGGTCGGGTACAACATCTACCGTTCGAATATGCCGAACACGACGCCCATCCCATCGAACTTCTTCACGTCGGTCGGACCCGGCACGACGACCGTCGTCGCGCCAACCGCACCTGGTGGGTCGTTCTTCGTGGTCACGGCCCAGTATCCGAACGGCGAGTCGGGAGAAACGAACGCCGCTTCGGGCGGCATCCCCGAGCCCGATATCGCGTCGTTCCAGATCAAGGGCGGCAAGGTGGTCATCAACGGTACGGGGTTCACCGACAGCGTGACCGTGTTCATCGACGGCATCCCGTTCAACAAGGCGGCCAAGGTGAAGAAGGAGAACACGCGAGTTCAGCAGAAGGGCAGGCTGCTGACTGGACAGTCGGTCACCGAATACCTGAACCAGCAGGGCGGGGTCGTCCTCGTGAGCGTGCTGAACTCCGACACCGGGATCGGGACGTTCCTGTACCGGCGGTGATGGATTCGTAGTCCCCACCTTGGCGCCTTTGCGCCTCTGCGTGAACCTCTCTCTCGCAGAAGAGGTTCACGCAAAGGCGCAAAGGCGCCGAGTACGACGGAGCGAACGCTTCTACCGATCGCAGTTCGCCAGCGCATCGGCCGCATACTCCGCCAGCCTTCCACCGTTGTAGAGCTCGACGATCGCATCCGCCTCCGGAATCGATACCCGAAGGTCGTTACGCTGCATCGACTCGTAGGCCCGGACTACCCCCTCGAGCCCCGCGACGGCCGTCTCGACATCCGAACCGGTGGCCGTCGGGTGATCCGCGAGATACCGCGCGGCGGCAATCTGCATCTGCGCCCTCAGCTCGATGGCCCCGAGCTTACGCGACTGCATGAGCTCGCCGAGGAGCGCCCGGCACGCAACGAGCTTCAGATCGCCGGCCCCGTCAATCACCTGCAGCGCGCGGGACCGTCGCTTCCTCGACGACTTCGCCAACGGGTCGACTTCGATTGCGTTGGCGAGCTTGACGATCTCCTTGCGCGCTTTTTCGGGAGCCGGCAGTGCCTGGCGGCCGCCGGCCGACGTGCTTCCAAGGAGCACAAGTGACGCCGCTGCCAGCGACAGAGACTTTGGAGTCTTGCCGATCACGTATCCATCCTCCATTTCAGTCGCGCATAGTGCGCAATGGTCTCAGCGTAGCAGAGGATCCGCGAATCCTCCGCGCAGCAGTCTGACGCGCGGAGTCCCCTCTCGAGGTGCCAGTACCGTCACAACGTCGAACCGATAGGGATCTGACGCCACCCCGAACCAGCGTCGATATCGTCGAGCGGAGCGCGCCAGAAGCCTCCGCTTTCGGGCATCGACGGAACGCTCGGTGGCAAACATTCCGTCGCGACGTCGCGTCTTGACCTCGATGAACACGAGCGTCTCGCCCTCATACGCCACAATGTCGATTTCGCCGATCACGGCGCGGCCCGATGGTGAATGACCGATCGGTACGCGAACGTTTTTCGCCGCCACGCGGAAACCGAGCGCCCGGAGGTGACGCACGGCCAGACGCTCGCCGAGGTCGCCAAGTCGTTGTCTCGGCGTTCGGCCTCGCCGCAACCACCTCGTGAAGTTCGAAGACACGATGTTCATTCGTTCCCATGATCGAGTTGAAGCCACTCTCGGTTGACTGGTTCTCGCCGGGTTTGCAGAGACGATCATAGGCTTGTCATGAATTTGTCTTAGTGACGCGCGCTCAACGCATCAGTACCGGGCGCGGTAGCGCTCGGGTCTGACAAGTCCATAACCGTCTCGGTAGGTAGTAGCGCCCGGGTTCCCCGGCCCCAAGCCTCCCGAACCCCTGTGGTACACTGCCCGCTTATGCTCCCTGAAGCCGACACTGCAACAGGCGCCATTGCGCCTTCTGAACCCGTGCGACAACTCGTCGCGATCGTCGGTCGCCCAAACGTCGGCAAATCCACTCTTTTCAACAGGTTGACAAGCTCGCGACGCGCCATTACTGGTGACGAGCCCGGCATCACGCGCGACCGGATCTACGGAACGGCCGAGTGGCTGGGCGGCGTCTTCGACGTTGTCGACACGGGCGGCATCATCCCCCACGACGAGGCCACGATTCCGGCGGCGATCTTCCAGCAGGCGCGAACCGCGATCGATCAGGCCGCGCTTCTGCTCTTCGTCGTCGATGTCCGTCAGGGTCCGACGCCGCTCGACGAGGAACTTGCGCAGCGGTTGCGCGAAACGGGAAAGCCCGTCTTCGTTGTCGCGAACAAGGCCGAATCGACGAAGCTCGACTCTGATGCGCTCGAGTTCACTCGCTGGGGGTTCGACGACGTCCTTCCAATCTCGGCCGAACACGGCCAGGGCATTGGCGACATGCTTGAAGCTGTCGGGCGCCACGTCACCTTCGTCGAACCTCACACGGAGCGCCCGCGTCAGGTCAACATCGCGATCATCGGTCGGCCGAACGTCGGCAAATCGTCCATCGTCAACAAGTTGCTTGGAGCTGAGCGCGTCATCGTATCGCCGATCGCCGGGACCACGCGCGATGCCATCGACACCGAGCTCGAGTCTGAGGGCCAGAAGTTCCGTCTCATAGACACGGCAGGCATTCGCCGAAAGGGCAAGACCGAGCTGCAGGCCGAGAAAATGTCCGTCATCATGGCGCGGCGGCATCTCGAGCGCGCCGACGTCGCCGTCCTCCTGATCGACGCCGTAGAGGGTCCGACGAACCTGGATGCCGCGATCGCCGGATACGCCGTCGATGCGGGGGTCTCGGTGATCATTGCCGTCAACAAGTGGGACCTGATCGCCGAAAAGACCTCGAGCACGCCGTCCGAGTTTGAACGTCGAATCCGCGAAGTCATGAAATTCCTCGACTACGCGCCGGTAGTGTTCATATCGGCGCTGACCGGACAACGTGTCACGAAGCTGCTCGAGCTCGCGACTCTGGCGGATGCCGCCCGGCGCACGCGAGTACCGACAGCGGAACTGAACCGGTTCTTCGAGCAGCATCTCAAGCAGCCGCGAGCGACGCTTCCGGGCAAACAGCAACTCAAGGTGAAGTTCATAACCCAGGCAAGCATCGCGCCGCCCACGTTCCTGCTGTTCACGAACGCGAAAAAGGTGAAGCTGCACTTCTCGTACGAACGCTACGTCGAGAATCGGTTGCGCGAAGCCTACAACTTCTTTGGCACTCCGATTCGAATCATCGGACGCAGCAAGCCCGAGCGGACACCCAAGACGTAGTGCCAGCGATTGCACCGCGCGTCAGGACGATGTAGAAGCGTTCGGTCGCGTCGCGGCGACATTCCCACTCGCGAGAGATCGGACCATCGTGGAACCCGAGCGGACCTCCATCGCGCAGCAGCCCGATGCTCCGGCGAGCCTTGCCGCCGCGGAGGCGCGTGTCCGGCGCGAGACGCTGCTTTACCGAATCACGACGGCGGTCAGAGAGTCGCTCGAGCTCAACGAGGTTCTCGAAACCACCGTCATCACCATCGGACGCAGTCTGGACCTCTGCCGATGTTACGTCGCGTTCGTGGACAAGCAGCGCCAGGTCGTGCGGGTCGCGCAGGAGTACCACGTTCCGGAAGTCGGATCGACGACGGGCGACTTTGCGATGGGCGCATACGGCAGCGAGCTGCTCGGCATCATGGAGAGCGGCGTGATTTTCGCCGTTGACGATGTAGCGACGGATGCGCGCGTGGCGCCGTTTCGCGACCGGGTGCTCGGTCCGCTCGGGGTGAAGTCGCTGATGTACGTTCCGGTGCTGCAGGATCGCAGGCTCGTGGCCGTCATCGGCTACAGCACGGTGCGCAGCCAGCGCCACTGGTCGGACGAGGAGAAGGAGCTCGCTCGCGCGATCGCCGACCAGGTCTCGGTCGCGATGCGTCAGGCGGAGCTCTACGATCGCGAGCGTCGCACGGCGCGGTATCGGGCGATGCTCAACAGGATCGGCCGAGCCGTCCGTGGGTCGCTCGAACTGGATACCATCCTCGCCCAGACGGTTGAAGAGATGGGGAAGGCCCTCGGTCTCGACCGGTGTTTCGTGCTTGCGCCGGGACCGTTTCCGCCGACGCTCGAGACTGCCACCGTCCGATTCGAATATTGCAAGCCGGGCATCGCGAGCGTTCGAGGGCTGAAGATGCCGCTCTGGACCCGCGGCCGGGAAGGCAAGGTCGCCGGCGTCGAAGAGCCCCTCGCGATCTCGGACATCAACGAGACGCCGAGGTTTGTATCGCGCCGGAAGGCCGAGTTGCTCGTCCTGACCGAGACCCGGGCAATGCTCTGCGTTCGGGCAGTCTACGGGGACCAGGTCCTGGCGGTGCTCGAGCTCGATCGATGTTACGAACCGCACGAGTGGTCGAAGGAAGAGATCGATCTCGTCACGGAAGTCACGGCGCAACTCGCGGTCGGCATCCACAATGCCCTGCTCTTCCGGCGCGTGACGAGCGGCGAGCAGCAGTGGAACACTACCTTCAACTCAATGACGGACGGCGTCGCACTCCTCGAGCCGACGGGCACGATTCGCCGCTGCAACGAATCCATGATGCGCATGTGCAACCTCTCGCGAGCGAGCGATGCCATCGGCCATCACTGTTACGAACTGCTCTACGGTGAAACCGAATCCATGCGCGACGGAGGCCCGCTCGAGCGCGTGCGGTCGACCGGTCAGAGGGTGCAGATCGAGCGCGATATTCCGGCGCGCGGAGTATCGCTGCGCGAATCGATCGATCCGATCTTCGACGAGGATCAGCAGATCGAAGGGCTCGTGCTCGTGGTGCGCGACGTCACCCGCGAGCGGGAGACCGAGCGAGCGATCCGCTACCGGAACCGCCAACTCGCGGCACTCAACGCGATTGCCGCGGCGACAACACAATCGCTCGATCAGCAGGCCATCTGGGACGGCTCGTTCGCGCGCATCATCGAGGTCACCGGGGCCGACGCCGGCGCGATCCTGCTGCTCGACGAGGAAGGAACGCGCCTCGATCCGGTTGCGACCCACGGCGGTGCCGCACGGGCTGCCCTGCTCTACCACCGCGACCCGTGGGATCCGGCGACGGCTGTTGTGCTCGCCGCCGACCTTCCGATCGCGACCGACGAGTTCCCGCCGGGCTGCGAACCCCTCGGAGACCCGCTTGCCGTTGGCCAGGCGGGCCTCGGCTGCGCGATCTACACGCCGATTCGCTCGCAGCGCCGTCCGGTTGGCCTGATCGTGGTCGCGTACACGGCAAAGCGAGCGTTCTCGGCCAATGAACGCCAGCTGCTCACTGTCGCCGGGCAGCAGATCGGGGCCGCGCTCGAGAACGCGAGGCTCGTCGAGAACCTGCAGCTCGCGCTCGACCGGGTGCGCGAGGCGAACCGCCTGAAGGACGAGTTTCTCGCGACGGTGTCGCACGAGTTGAGGACTCCGCTGACAGCCATTCAAGGCTGGGCCGAAGTGCTGTCGGATCCGGAGACGAGTCCTGATGAAGCGCGAGAGGGACTAGCGACCATTCAGCAGGCCTCGGAATCGCTGACACAGCTCATCTCGGACCTTCTCGAGATGTCGCGCATCGAGACGCGAATGCTGAGGCTCGAGCTGAACCGCATCGATCCGAACTATCCGGTGCGGGCGGCGGTGCAGACCGTGCGGCAGATGGCGGACACGAAAGGCATAGCACTGCTCGAGTCGCTCACGCCCGGACTGCCTGAGGTGGATGCCGATTCGGGACGAATGCAGCAGGTAATGTGGAACCTGCTCGTCAACGCGACGAAGTTCACGCCGGCCGGCGGCCACGTGTGGGTGTCGACCGAATTTGAATCGCCGAGGCACATCCTCATCCGCGTGCGGGACGACGGCATTGGAATCGAGCCGGACTTTCTTCCGCACGTCTTCGAGCGGTTTCGCCAGGCCGACGGTTCCGCGACGCGATCCTACGGGGGGCTCGGTATCGGCCTCAGTCTCGTGCGGTCGTTCGTTGAAGCCCACGGAGGAAGCGTCGAGGCGCATAGCGACGGCATCGGCCACGGTGCCCAGTTCACGGTCCGGCTGAAGGTCGCGGGGTAGCCAGTGTCGGAACGCACGCCGCGTATCAGTACCGGGCGCGGTAGCGCTCGGGTCCGCCTAGTCCACTGTTTCGTTGAAGTAGCACCCCGTACGTGACGCTGAGCCACTCTAGGATTCTCCGCGCTCGCTTGGGGGACGACCGCGGAGCGGTCGAAGGAAATAGCCGTGGGTCGCACGGGGGCGAGTGCAACGAGCCCTCGTGCGACCCGCGGTACCTCCACCAAGAGCGCGGCGACCGCGGAGCGGTCGCATTGTTTCCTGAATGGCAAGCAACACGACGACGGGCGCGGCATCGCCTACGACGCACGTTATCTCTGGGACTGACGATGCGACCGCTCCGCGGTCGGACCGAGGTTGGCGGCGGTACCGCGGGTCGCGTGTGCTCGTTGCACTCGCCCCCGCGACCCACGGCTATTTCCTTCGACCGCTCCGCGGTCGAAAAGCGCCTTCGGCGATGTTCCGGAATCCTGCAGGTTGGTCGCGATATCGATCGTTTCGACTTCTCGCAGGTATCAAGCCTTCAGCGATCCAATGCGTCGAATTCTGGCGGTGCCATCTCTGTGAATCAGTGGACTAGGGATCCACTGCGTCTGATGGCCGCGGCGCCGTCGCAGCGCCGTCTCCTCGTCGATGGAGAGACCCGAGCGCTACCGCGCACGGTACTGATACACGACGCTCGCGCGCATGGCGGTCAATCCGGATCGTGCCAGCCGCGTATCAGTACCGGGCGCGGTAGCGCTCGGGTCCGCCTCGCGCTCCACGGCGTCTGATGGCCAGCGGGCCGTCGCCACGCCGTCCATGCAAGACGACGGCGCGTCCGTTACATCACTCGTGTCGAGATCGTCGCGTCTTCCACGTTCACGAGCGGGCGCCGGTAGCGAATGATGCGCCGCGTGAACGGCGCCTCGTTTGCCGGCGTCGCCTCGATCGACAGGCGGACCCGGTCCCCGGAGCGCACTTCCACCCCGCGAAGCTCGACCGGCGCATACCCGTCACACTCGACGACCACCGTGTAGAAGCCCGGCCGGATGCCGACGTGCGTGAATCGGCCGCGGTCGTCGGCCGCGAGCGTCATGGTGCGCTCCGAGTTGAACCGCTCGAGCGTGATCGTTGCGCCGGCCACCGGCGTTCGCGCGCCCTCGACGAAAACGCGTCCCAGTAGAGCGCCAGGAGACTGCGCGGAGGACGTGGCCGCCGTCCCGGCCAGCCAGGCGGCCGCGACGAACGCAATCCCGAGCAAACGAACACGGTGCATCGGTTTTCCTCTTGAGTCGCGCTCCGCTAGACTCTCGCACCTCGAGTATCGGCGGATGCCGTTCATGTCGTCAAATACCGATCCTACAACGGCCACGGGCGCCTTCCCTTTCAGTGTCCTGGCGACCGACGCGACGACCGGGGCCCGAGTCGGAGTACTGCGAACACCTCACGGCGACGTCGAGACTCCGGTCTTCATGCCGGTCGGCACGCACGCGACCGTCAAGGCCGCATCGGCGGATGTTCTCGAGGAGATTGGAGCATCGATCATCCTCGGGAACACCTACCACCTCATGCTGCGTCCGGGCGAGGAGACGATCGCCGAGCTCGGCGGCCTTCACGGCTTCTCGGGCTGGCGGCGGCCGGTCCTCACGGATTCCGGCGGATTTCAGGTGTTCAGCCTCACCGGTATGCGCAAGCTCGACGAACGCGGGGTCGAGTTTCGGTCCCACCTGGACGGATCGCGCCAGTTCCTGAGCCCCGAGCGCTCGATGGAAGTCCAGTCGCGACTCGGCGCCGACGTCTGCATGGTCTTTGACGAGTGTCCGCCCCATCCGATCGACGAGTCCGGGGCGCGAGCGTCCATGGAGTTGACCCTCCGATGGGCGCAGCGGTCCGCTACGGCGTTCGAGCGTGAACGCGAACGCCGTGGCGCCGTCTCACTCCCGCCGCAGGCGCTCTTCGGCATCATTCAGGGTTCCACATATGGCAAGTTGCGGGCCGAGTGTCTCGACCGGCTGGTAGACATCGGGTTCGACGGTTACGCAATTGGTGGCCTGTCGGTCGGCGAACCGAAGGACGAGATGTACCGCGTGACCGAAGAGATCGCTCCGCGAATGCCGGCGTCGAGTCCGCGCTACCTCATGGGCGTCGGAACACCCGAGGACATCGTCGAGTCGGTCGCGCGCGGCATCGACATGTTCGATTGCGTGATGCCGACGCGAAATGCACGAAACGGCACGCTGTTCACGTCGGAAGGCCTCGTGCGGATCAAGAACGCCCGGTATGCGCGCGACGACCGGCCGATTGACCCTCGCTGCGCGTGTCCGACCTGCCGCCGGTACTCCCGAGCGTATCTGAGGCATCTCTACACATGTTCGGAAGTGCTCTATCCGGTGCTGGCGACGGCTCACAACCTGTACTTCTATCTTGACACCCTCAGACGCGTCAGGCAGGCTGTCGTGCTCAAACAATTTGAACAATTCCGGCGGGAGTTTCTTAGTGAACTCCGTCGCGGACCGGAGTAGATCGAGACCCCGAAAGATGCACCAGTTGGCAGCCTTCATTGCCCTAGACGACGCCGCTCAGCCTAGCGGACTGCTCAGTTTCCTCCCGCTCATCCTGATCTTCCTGGTGATGTACTTCCTGTTGCTGCGGCCGCAGATGAAGCAACGCAAGAAGATCGAGGAAGATCTGCGCTCCCTTCGCGAGGGCCTGAAGAACGGCGACAAGGTGGTCACCTCTGGTGGCATTCTTGGCGTCGTGATGTCTATTCGCGACGAGACGGTCCAGTTGCGGATCGCAGACGGGATCAAGATCGAAGTTCTCCGGTCAGCGATCACTTCGAATCAATCGGATACGGTCCCGAGCCCGGAAACCAAATGACACGATGGCGTCCGCCTGCATTCCGACGATCGGCTTCGATCGCCGGGAGGGAGACGGACGCCCAAACGAATTGACGTTATGAAGAAAAACCTGCGCCTTCGAACTATTTTCATCGTCGCGAGCACTGTCCTTGCGATTCTCGCCGTCATCTGGCCGTTCGGTCGCAAGCCGACGCTTGCGGACTTCACGAGCCTCGCGCAGATGCGCGCGAACGCGGGAAAGAACATTCATCTCGGGCTCGACCTCAAGGGCGGCATCCACCTCGTCATGCAGGTCCAGGCTGAGGAAGCGGTCCAGGCCGTTGTGGCCGCGGACGCTGAAGTCGCGAAGGTGAAGTTGACCGAGAAGGGCATCCCTCTGGCCGGCGATCCCGAGGTCGATGCCCCGAATCACGTCATACGGGTGCGAATTGGCGCTCCGGATCGCGTCGCGGAAGCCGATACCCTGCTGACGACAGAGTTCAACAACGCCACGATCAGCGGGATGGGTTGGTCTTCGTCGGTGTCGGGCGACACCGTGACGTATTCGCTCGCCAACGACGAGGCGCGACGGATCATGGAGTCGGCGCACCAGCAGGCAATGAACATCGTGCACAACCGCGTCGACCAGCTCGGCGTGGCTGAGCCTGTGGTGACGGGCCACGGTGCGAAGGACGCCTACCAGATCCTGCTGCAGCTTCCCGGGCAGGACGATCCCGAGCGCGTGAAGAAGCTTCTTCAGGCCGAGTCGCGACTCGAATTGCGCCCGGTCGTCGGTGACTCGCGAATGAGCTTCTATCCGTCAGTCGACGCTGCAAAGCAGGGCGGCGGATTCAATGAAGCCGAGCATGAGGTGCTGCAGTACGTCGGGCGTGCCGAACCGCAGGACAAGGCCGCGGGCGCCGAGCAGCCCGAGACTCCGCAACTCGACCGTTTCATGATCGTCGATAAGAAGTCGATCGTCGCCGGTCAGGATCTGCGCGACGCTCGTGCGATTCCCGACCAGTTCAACAGCAGGAACTACCAGATCAACTTCTCGCTCAAGCCCGGCGGCGCCGAGCGCTTCGGAGCGTGGACGGGCGCAAACATCGGCAAGGATCTGGCGATCGTCCTGAACGGCCAGGTGCAGTCTGCCCCGCGCATCCAGGGTCAGATTTCGGACAACGGTCAGATCACCGGCAACTTCTCGAAAGAGACCGCGGAGGATCTTGCGCTCACACTTCGGTCGGGCGCTCTTCCGGCTCGCATCGTCTACCAGGAAGAGCGAACGGTCGGTCCTTCGCTCGGCGCCGATTCGATCCGTCAGGGCTTGATCTCGTCCATCGTCGGACTTTCGGTCGTGTGCCTGTTCCTCCTGTACTACTACCGTGCGTCGGGCATCAACGCGATCGTCGCGCTCGTGCTGAACCTCCTGTTCCTCGTCGCGTTCATCGCCTGGTCGGGAGCCGTTTTGACCCTTCCCGGTATCGCGGGCGTCATCCTGCTCATCGGTATGGCGGTTGATTCGAACGTGCTCATCTTCGAGCGAATACGCGAAGAACTGCGCAACGGCAAGGTCGTCCGGTCGGCTGTCGACACTGGATTCAACAAGGCCTTCACGACCATCATGGATACGCACGTAACGACGATCGTCTCGGCGGTCTTCCTCTTCATGTTCGGCACGGGCCCCATCAAGGGCTTCGCCGTCACGCTCATAGTCGGGCTGCTCGCCAACCTGTTCACGGCGGTGTTCGTTTCGCGCACGATGTTCACCTGGACGGTGAATCGCGGCGGACGTCCGGCCGAGACGCTCAGCATCTAGGAGCGGCGGCCGACCGGCAGCCGATTGGTACTACTTTCATGTTTCGACTTTTTCACGACAACAACATCGACTTCCTTGGACACAAGGCCGTGTTCATCATGATCTCGGTCGTCCTCATGGTCATTGGCTGCGTCGGCGTCGTCGCACGAGGCTTCAATCTCGGCGTCGACTTTGCGGGTGGATCGCTTTACTACGTCCAGTTCGTGAATCCTAAAACGGCGCCGAACGACATCCGATCGGCGCTCAGCGCGCAAGGCATCGATGCGCAGAAGGTGACGATCCAGCCGATCTCGAGCGGCGGGCGTACCGGCGTGGGACGAGGGCTGCTCGTGAGGCTTCCGGCCGACGTCGGCACCGTCGACGAGACCACCGGCATCGGCAACCAGAAGCGGATCGTGATGAAGGCGCTCAGCTCCTTCAACGCAACCCAGACGAATGCCCCCGGCAAGTCCGACGTGAACCTCGCCGATGAGGCCGAGATCTTCAACGAGCTGACGCTCGCGGGCATCGCCGCCGACGGCGGAGCCACCCCGGAGGCGATCGCCACGGCCATCGTCGCCCACCGGAATTCGCAACCGAAGGGCGTGTACGCGACGATCGAAGACGTGCGCCAGGCTCCGAACGTTTCAGCTGCTTCGGCCGATGCCATCGTCGGGGCGTTTTATGCCGGCAAGTCGGACATCAATCAGATCGGCGGCGACGACTTCCTCAACCTGATGATGCGAATGGATCCGCTCGGGCTGAAGGGAGACGCGGCCGCTGCGACGGCGCAGTACACGGCGCTTCGCGACACGTTCATCGGCTACCGCGACCGCACGCTCAGCGGCGTGGTGTCGTCGATCGACGAGATTCCCTTCGGCGAGGTCGCCCCGCAGTTCCGCGAGGCGATCAATTCCCAGTTCTTCGTCGGCGCGTTCAACATGACGAACGCCGAGTCGGTGGGTGCCCAGGTTGGAGACGATCTGCGCAACCGCGCGATCTACGTCACGCTCGCGTCACTCGTGGGAATGCTCGTGTTCATTGCCTTCCGATTCGAGTGGATCTACGGCGTGAGCGCGGTCCTCGCGGTCTTCCACGACGTTCCCGTCACGCTTGGGATCTTCGCGCTCTTCGGGTGGGAGATCAATCTGACTGTCATCGCCGCGATCCTGACGCTGATCGGTTATTCGACGAACGATACGATCGTCATCTTCGACCGCATTCGCGAGACGCTTCGCGCCCAGCGGCGGGATTCGATCGAGAAGGTCACGAACGATGCGATCAACGCCACGCTTTCGCGAACCGTCATCGCTTCGGGAACGGCGTTCCTGACGGTGTTCGTGCTCGTGCTGTTTGGCGGCGACGTCCTCCGAAGCTTCGCTATGGTGCTGCTGATCGGCATCGTGGTCGGCACGTACTCGTCGATCGGCATTGCGAGCCCGATCATGATCTGGCTGAACAAGCGCCAGCGTGCGAGCCTTCCGGCGAGTGTCCGCGCCACGGCGGATGCCGCGGCCGCCGAACCCTCGGCTCGCGCCGCGCGCACGGCGAAGACGATCTAGTCGCTTCGAGTTCCGAACACCGGACGGGCGGGGGGCCAGCAGCCTCCCGCCCGTTTTTCGTTTGCGAAATGCGGTCTGACACCTGATGATCGCCTCGAGATGCGCCACCGGTGCGACCGGGAAAGCGCCGGTCGACGGAGCCACTTCGCACAGCCGTCCGGCGGTTCACACGATGTTCACGCGCTTCTCGCAAACTCATGGATTCACGGAAGTTCGCGCTTCAGGAGCCCTCGCGGAACTTTCGCTTTCGGGTGGGGTCTAACGCCTTCGGAAGGGCAATTCCGCGCTTGACTCGCTCTGGAACGAGGTGTAGACTTTGGCCCGCTTTTCTCGGGTAATAACTGTAACAGATGCATGCATTTGCAGTTTCGGAGGCGGGTGCCCGCCGGACGCCACGGGCGGCCCCTCTTCCCACTGCAATGTCCGGAGTTTCGGGGCGCCCGCGCACCAAAGTTCTCCCTCCATTTCAGTAGTCACAGCGCAGGACGGGGAGGTCTCAGACCATGTTCGATCAACTCGTTGAATCAACGTCAGAGCGGAAAAACGCCACAATCATGACGTTGTTCCTGGTGAACTCCGTGCTTGGAGCCATCGCGCTCTTCGCAACGGTCGTTATCGGCATCATGTGGTACGACGCGCAGCTCAACTACGAGTTCGAGAAGCTTGCGCTCGTGGCCATGGCGCCTCCGGCAGCCGCACCGCCGCCACCACCGGCACCGGCGCAGGCGCAGCCGAAGACCACTCCCGTCACGAATGATTTCGTTTCGCAGACGAAGCCGCCGACGGAGATCAAGCCTCCTGCGCCGCGTCCTCCGTCCGTCGCTCAGACAGGCGTCGTCGGTGGCGTTCCCGGTGGCGTTCCTGGCGGCGAGCCGGGCGGCGTTCCCGGAGGCGTCCCTGGTGGCGTTCCTGGAGGTATCGTGGGTGGAGCGCCAATCGACGTCCCTCCACCTGCACCGGATCCGCCCAAGCCGGATCCGCCCAAGATTCAGCGCGTTTCGGGTGGCGTCCTCGCCGGCAAGGCGACACGTCGACCGCAGCCTCCGTATCCGCAAATGGCACGCGCCGCTGGTATCGAGGGCGCTGTCGTGGTTGAAGTGACCGTGAGCGAATCCGGTGCCGTGCAGTCAGCCCGCGCCGTTTCCGGTCATCCGCTGCTCCGCGACGCCGCGGTCCAGGCCGCTCGTGGCTGGGCCTTTTCGCCGACGATGCTCTCCGGCGTTCCGGTGAAAGTTGTGGGCACGATCACATTCAACTTCAGGAAATCGTAATTCCGGCGCCGTTTGACCGTTGTGCTCCGGTGGCCCTGCCACCGGGGACCGCAACGGCGGCGAAACGGCTGGGACGGCTCGACTCAACTTCTGGGAGGATCTCTAGTAATGACCATTCTTGACTTCGTCTGGAGCGAGGCCGGTGTCGCCGCCTTCAATGTGCTGGCGTACCTGCAGGATGAGGGCGGCGCTGCAGCCGCTCAGACCGAGGACTTCACCCTCTGGGGCATGATCCAGAAGATGGGCCCGACGGCGCTCGTCGTCGCCATCATCCTCTTCATCATGTCGATGTACTCGATCGCGGTGATGGTCGAGCGCTACCTGACCTACAGCGCGGCCAAGAAGCAGTCTCGCGAGTTCGCCCCGAAGGTCGCCGCGGCCCTGCGAGACAACCGCATCGAGGAAGCGATCAACATCTCGGACCGCTACAAGAAGAGCCATCTCGCGATGGTCGTCAACGCCGGCCTGCAGGACATCCAGGCGTCGGGCTTCGGTCCCCACGTCATCGACAGCGCCAAGCGTGCCCTCCAGCGCGCGATGGCCATCAAGACGGCCGAGTTCAAGCGCGGCTTGTCGGCACTCGCGACGATCGGCTCGACGGCCCCGTTCGTGGGACTGTTCGGAACCGTGGTCGGCATCATCAACTCGTTCCAGGGTATGAAGAGCGCCGAGTCGACGGGTATCGGCGCGGTCGCCGGCGGCATTTCGGAAGCCCTCATCGAGACGGCCTTCGGTCTCGTCGTGGCCATCCCGGCCGTGTGGGCGTTCAACTACTTCTCGTCCAAGGTCGAATCGTTCGTCGTCGAGATGGACAACTCGTCGTCGGAACTCATCGACTATTTCCTCAAGCAGCGAGGGTCGTAATCCATGGGCGCAAGTGTCGATACTGGCGGCGGCGGTCCGATCAACGCCATCAACGTCACCCCGATGGTCGACGTGATGCTCGTGCTGCTGATCATCTTCATGGTTATCACGCCGATGCTTCAGGCTGGCGTGTCGGTCGCATTGCCCAGGGCAAAGAACCCGGTTGAGACAGCGGAGATCACGAAGGAGTCCTCGGTAGTCGTCGCTGTGCCCAACAACGGCGAGTTCTACGTCAACAAGGACAAGTTCACGGACCTGAAAGAGTTGGGGCGTGAGGTCAAGGACCGGCTCTCCAAGAAGCCGATTCAGGACCAGATCGTCTACGTGAAGGCCGGTGCCGGAGCTGACTACGGCACGGTGGTCATGGTGATCGACGAGATCCGCAACCAGGGGTTCGACCGCATTGGGCTCGTAGCTGACAAGGAAAAGCCGGCGAAGTAACGGCAGGGGCTTTCGGGCCCGGTCGATAGAGGTCCTAACCAGACAGGAGGAGGGGCGCGCGGGACAGCCCGCGCGCCGCTGCAAAAGCCGATGGGAATGAGTTCAGGAAGTACGCCAGACATCAACGTGACGCCGCTCATCGACGTCCTTCTCGTACTGCTCATCATCTTCATGGTGGTCGCGCCGCTCAAGCCGGCGCAGTTCGAGACCAAGGTCCCGCAGAAGAACAACACTGCGCAGGAACAGCCGAACAACGAGACGCTCATGGTCGTGCTCAAGACCGACAACACGATCGAGTTCCCCGCGCGCAACAAGGTCAATCCGGAAGAGTTGCAGGAGCGCCTGACTCGCGCGCTCGCCGACCGTCCCGAAGATCAGCGTACGGTCATCGTCGCCGGCCCGACGAAGCTCGCCTACTCGAACATCGTCAACGTCATCGACATCATCAAGGGCTCGGGCGCCGAGACGATCGGTCTGCAGATCGACGCGCTCGACATCGTGACCGAACAAAATTGATCGGTCTGACCGATCGAGTCCTCGGAGGAGACGGAATCGATATGAGATCTCACGTGCGTCGGCTCGCAGTTGTCGTCCTGATGACGTTCGCCGTCGGTGGCGTGCAGGGCTGCGGCTTCTATTACTCGCTTCAGGCGAAGAATCGCCTCAACGAGGGCGTCCGCACCTTCAACAAGGGCAAGTACGAAGAGGCGCGCGACCTGTTCAGGGAAGCCGTCGACCTCGATCCGGACAACGTCAACGCGCGGTTCTTCCTCGCCATGGCGCTCAACGCCGAGTTCGAGAAGTCGCTCAACTCTCAGGACGTCGACAAGTCTGGCGCTATCACCCTCGGCCAGAACGCCATCAAGGCATTCGAGGACGTGATCGCGAAGAATCCCGATCCGAAGTTCATCGACCAGTCGACGGCCTTCATCGCCAAGGCATACAAGTCACTCCGTGACGTGTACAGCCCCGATCGCGAGATGGCCCAGGCCCTCGAGATGCGCACGAAGTACCTCGAGCACATCGAGAAGCGCGCGAACCTGCCGGGCCAGGCGAACCGCGTCAAGGCGCAGATGTACTACACGATCGCGGACGACTACTGGCGCGAGGGTCACCAGATGCTCGAGCGATTCGCGAAGAAGGATCCCGCCAACCCGACGGCGCTTGCGACCTACCCTGATGTCCCGGAAGCCGAACGGGCCAAGATCATGGCGGTCGTCGCAAAGTCGAAGGGATACATGGAGCAGGCCATCGCCGCGGATCCGGATTATCCCGAGCCGTACCTGGGCCAGAAGCTCCTCGTGATGGACCAGATGAACGCCACGAACGACCTCACGAAGAAGGATGCGTTCCGCCCCGAGAAGGACAAATGGGACGAGCTCTACCGGGACAAGCTCAGCGCGGCGCAGGCCGCCGAGGCGGCAGCCGGTGGGGCGGCGGAGGGCGGTGCCGAAACGAAGTAGGGGCGCGCCGACAAGCCCGCCTGCTGTGGTACGATCAACGGGCGCGGAGAGCACTAAGCTCTTCGCGCCCGTTCTGCATTTGGAGGACGGAGCGGCCGGCGTGCCCATCGTCTATCAACGCCGCCGGACGGTTTCCGAGGTCCGTGGATGATCCGTTTCGAGACGATTCTCGACAAGGTGTCGCGCAGCCGGCCTGATGCCGACCTGGACCTGCTCCGTCGCGCCTACCTTTTTTCGGCAAAGGAACACCGCGGCCAGGTTCGTAAATCCGGCGAGCCTTACCTCGTCCATCCGCTGGAAGTCGCAAACATCCTCGCCGACATGCAGCTCGACGTTTCCTGCGTCACGACCGGACTCCTCCACGACATCGTCGAAGACACGAACGTCTCGATCGACACCATCGAACAGTACTTCGGTGGCGAGATCGCTCACCTCGTCGACGGCCTCACGAAGATTGCGAAGATCGACAGCCTGTCGCGCGCCGACCAGCAGGCTGCCAACATCCGGAAGATGCTGCTCGCGATGGTCGACGACATCCGGGTCGTGCTCGTGAAGCTCGCCGACCGCCTGCACAACATGCGGACGCTCGAGTTCCTCCCTCGAGACAAACAGGTTCGAATCGCCCAGGAGACACTCGACGTATATGCACCGATCGCGCACCGGCTCGGCATGTCGCGTGTCAGGGGCGAGCTCGAGGACCTCGCGTTCAAGTACATCGAGCCGGACGAGTACCTCCGGCTGCAGGGCGTGCTCGCCGAACGGAAGACGCGGCTCGATGCCGATCTCGATCGCCTGCAGCACGAGATGAGCGACATCATGCGGCAGTCGGGCGTACACGTGAACCGGATCGAGGGGCGCATCAAGCGGCCGTATTCGATTCATCAGAAACTCAAGCGCCAGAAGATCTCGATTGAGCAGGTATACGACCTCGTCGCGATCCGCATCATCGTCGACGACATCAGGGACTGCTACGCCGCGCTCGGCTCGATCCACACGCACTGGAGGCCCGTGCCGGGCCGCTTCAAGGACTGGATCGCAATCCCGCGCGAGAACATGTACCAGTCGCTGCATACGACCGTGGTCGGTACGAGCGGCCATCCCTTCGAGGTGCAGATCCGGACGCTCGACATGCACGGCATCGCCGAGGAAGGCATTGCGGCACACTGGAAGTACAAGGAAGGCAAGCTCGGCGACCAGAGCGAAGACGCGGCATTCCAGTGGCTCAAGCGGCTCGTGGAGTGGCAGCAGGAGGTCTCGGACTCGCGAGACTTCATGGACTCGCTCAAGCTCGATCTGTATCCGAAGGAGGTCTATACCTTCACGCCGAAGGGAAAGGTCATCGAACTTCCACGCGGCGCGACTCCCGTCGACTTCGCCTACGCGATCCATACCGAGGTCGGTCACACGTGCGTGGGCGCCAAGGTGAACGGGCGCATCGTCCCGCTCAAATACCAGCTCCGGAACGGCGAGGTCGTCGAGATCATGACGAATGCCCAGAGCCACCCGTCGCGCGACTGGCTCAACAACGTCATGACGTCGAAGGCGCGCTCGAAGGTTCGCCACTACCTTGCCGAGAGCGAACGGGAGCGCTCGATCGACATCGGCAAGAAGCTCTTCGAGAAGGAGGCCGAGCGCTTCCGGCTTTCCCCGAAGAAACTGCTCCAGAGCGGAGAGCTCCAGAAGCTCGCGCCGGATTACGGCCTGGCGCGCAGTGAAGACATCTTCGCCGCGATCGGATACGGAAAGGTGCAACCGCGCTCACTCATCGCGAAGCTCCTCCCGCCCGACCGCCTCGCCGAGCTCGAGGAAGAGAAGCGCCCGACGATCAAGCAGACGATCAAGAAGGCGCTCGGCCTGGAGGATCGCATCCAGGTGAAGGGCATCGACGACATCATGGTCTACCGCGCCCGGTGCTGTAATCCGGTGCGCGGCGAGGACATCATCGGGTTCATCACGCGAGGAAAAGGCGTTGCCGTCCACTCGGCCGGATGCCCGAACGTTCCGTCGCTGACTTTCAACAAGGAGCGGCTGATTCCGGTCGAATGGGTCAAGGCGGACAGCGATCCGGGCCGGTACATCGTTTCGCTGCGGGTAACGACCGAGGACAGGCCGGGAATGCTCGCGGACCTGACGCTTGCGATCGCCAACCTGTCGACGAACCTTCGCAATGCCCGGGCGAGCGTCGACGAAGACGCCCACGGACGGATCGAGCTCACGGTCGAGGTCTTTGACCTCAAACATCTGGAGCGTCTCACGACAACGCTAAGGTCCGTGGCCGACGTCCTGGGCGTCGAGCGCGTCGCCTGATCGAAAAAGGTCACCCGGCTCAGGCAACCCTTCATCGGAGCGTGCGTCCAAAGGCACGCGCATGCAATACTTAGCGGCTGTGGCTATCGAGACTCCACGAGTCGAGACTGACTTGGAACTGGCACGGGCATCCGCCGCGGGAGACACCGCCGCGTTCGAACAGCTCTACAGTCAACACCACCGTCGCGTTTTCTCACTCTGTCTGCGCATGCTTGGAAATGCTACCGAAGCCGAAGACCTGACCCAGGATGTCTTCGTCCAGCTCTTTCGCAAGATCGGTTCCTTCCGGGGCGAGTCAGCCTTCACGACGTGGTTGCACCGAATGACGGTCAATCAGGTCCTGATGCACTTCCGCAAGCGGAACGTCCGGCCCGAAATGACGACCGACGATGGTGAGCTTCCCGTCATCATCGAAGTTGGAACCGAACGCCCGTCGCGAATGCCGATCGTCGATCACATCGCGCTCGAGCGAGCCATCGGAGAGCTGCCGAAGGGATACCGCACCGTCTTCGTTCTTCACGATATCGAGGGCTACGAACACGAAGAGATTGGCCGGATGCTCGGAGTGACTGTCGGAACATCGAAGTCGCAACTGCACAAGGCCCGGATGAAGATCCGAACCCTCCTCGACAAGAAGTCCTCCGAAAACCGCGAGGTGCAAGCGTGATGCAGTGTGCGAGCTTCCAGGAACAGTTGTCCGAGTTTCTCGACGGCGATCTCGGCGAAAAGGATCGCCAATCCGTCGAGAAGCACCTGCGTACGTGCGCCGTCTGCTCGACCGTTCGTGATGACCTCGCGAGATTGATCGCTGCGAGCGCGAATCTTCCGCTGCACACGCCGTCGCCGGTCGTGTGGACGAGGATCGAACGCGAGATCGGCGGTGGATCGGTCGTCGCCGGTCCTTCCGCCTGGTGGCGAAGACTGAGTGCGCGTCATTACGACTTCAGCGTGTCGGCCCGGCAACTGGTCGCGGCGGCTGCAACTGTCGTCGTAGCCGTGGGCACGTTCTGGGCGATTCAGTACACGTCGCCAAACGCTCTTCCGTCGATTGGGGTGAACTGGAACTCGATGGGCGGCGCTTCGCAGGGTGTGCAGGCCGTGCCGCTCGCCCACGTCACGCCGGTTGACGAGGTCGCACGGCTGCGAGGTCTCGTCGACGAGATGTCGCGCACGGTTGCCGAGGCGCAGTCCGCGTGGTCGCCGGCGCTCAGGACCACGTTCGCGAAGGCCGTTGTGGCAGCAGACACCGGGATCGTCGACAGCGAGCGCTCATACGCCGCGGCTCCATCGGATTCGACCCGAGAGACTGTACTCGACGCATATCGTGAGAAGCTGCGACTCCTCGACGAGTTTGCACGTCTCGCGGAGAAGACGAAGAGCCCAGCGGCGAAATAGTCGCCGGACCAGAACCCCGAGGGGTAGCGAGGGGCCGGCCGTTGCGTGATTGCAACGGCCGGCCCCTCGCTACCCCTCGGGGTTCTGGTCCAGCACCGGAAGTGCGCTAGAATCCGGCGCGTGAAACTGGCAACCGTCGACATCGGCTCCAACTCGTTCCATCTGCTCGTTGTCGAAGTCGACGAACAGGGCCACTTCCGCGCCATCGACAAGGAGCGAGAAATGGTCCGTCTCGGCTCGGGCGGGTTGACCGTCGGCCACATGACGAACGAGGCGATGGATCGGGCCATCGTCGCCCTGACTCGGTTCGCCGACCTCGCCCGTGCGCACGGCTGCGACCGCATAATCGCGACCGCCACGAGCGCCGTGCGCGAAGCAAACAACGGCGACAAGTTCCTCAAGCGTGTCCGGCGCAAGACCGGAATCGAGGTCGACATGCTGTCGGGCGTCGAGGAAGCGCGACTCATAGCGCGGTCTGTCAGCTATGTCCGCGACCTCGGTGCCGCGCCGACGCTTGGCATCGACATCGGCGGCGGATCGACCGAGTTCTGGATTCTCGCTGGCGGCGAGCACCGCGTCCTCGTTTCGAACCGACTCGGGTCGGTTCGCCTGAGCGACGGTTTCGTTCACAGCGACCCGATCTCGAAGCGGGAGCTCGAGCTCCTGCGCGGCTACATCACCGCTACCCTCGCGCGAACTCGCCGCGAAATCGCCGAGTCCGGGTTCGAGACCGTCATCCTCACATCCGGCACCGCTCTGACGCTTGCCGAGATGGCGAGCGCGGCCGAGAGCGGCGACGCGGCGGCGAAGTCCCTGCCCCCGCAGGAGACCGAGGGGCTCGAGTTGACGGCCGAGGCGTTGCGTCGAATCACGAAGACTCTGACCCGCTCAACGCTGCGGGAGCGAAAGAAGCTCCCCGGACTCCCCGAGGAGCGTGCCGACATAATCGTCGCCGGAGCCGTGCTGCTCGACACGATCTTCTCGGAGCTCGGAATCCGGCGCGCCGTGACGAGCGACTGGGCACTGCGTGAAGGCGTACTGATAGATTTCCTCGATCGCCACAATCCGGCTCCTGCGCTGAAAGCCGGCGAGGCCGATGGCGGCCTCGAGCTCGGCGACATCCGTCGGCGCTCGATCCTCGCGCTCGCCCGCCGGTGCGAGTACGACGCCGGTCACGCCGCGCAGACGGCGAAGCTGGCGAAGTCAATCTTCGATCAGACGACGTCTCTGCACGGCCTCGCCGCGGATGCCCGCGAGCTGCTCGAGGCGAGCGCCGTCCTGCACGACATTGGCTACACGATTGCCCATGCGATGCACAATCGGCACGGGCAGTACCTCATCATGAACAGCGAGCTGCTCGGGTTCTCGTCCCGCGAACAGTCGATTGTGGGCAGCGTCGTCCGGTACCACGGCGGCCGACTCCCGAAAAAGAAGCACCAGGAGTTCTCGAGGCTCAGGCCGGGCGATCGCAAGCTCGTCGAGAAACTGACTGCCATCCTCACGGTTGCCGACGCGCTCGATCGCAGCAACCGCAATTCCGTCCGCGGCGTCCAGATTCGCCTCGGGAAACACCGCGTGCGGTTTGACGTAACGCCGGCGAGAGCGTGCGATCTCGAGATGTGGGACGCGACGCGCAAGGCTCCAGTCTTCGAGCGCGTCTTCGGCGTGCGGACCGAGGTCGGACTGGCGGTGCCTGATCAGAACCGGGAGCGGTAGCGACCGGGTGGTCGGCGAAGGCGAAGCTGCTCAATAGCAATCCTCCGTGTCTCGGTGCCTCTGTGCGCGAAGCTCTTCAATAGCTTCAAGATGCTTCGCACACAGAGGCACTGAGACACCGAGACACGGAGTTTGCTCGCTGTACGGCTACGCCTTCCCCGCCGTCCCCGCCCACACGGTCGCTACCGCTCCCGGTTCTGATCGTCTTGTTCGATGGGTTCGAGGATGTGCCGCTTGAGGAACTGCTCGAGCTCCGCCGTGACGCGACTGCTGCGCTCGGCGATGTCGCGGTCGATTTCCTCGAGCTGCTGACGAGTATTGTGCAGTTCCTCGGCGATATGGAGCGCGGCGAGGATGGCAACCTTCAACGAGTCCACGGTTAGGGTCTGACGCGCGATCTCCGCCATGCGGCGATCAACCATCTCGGCGAGCGCAAAAATGTGCTCGCTCTGCCCTTCCGTCCGAATGCTGTACGGCTGTCCGTAGATCTCGACTCGGACGCTACGGTTTCCGCCTTCACCTTCGACCATCGGTGCGAGCCTCCGTCAGAGTCCCTGGATCACTTACGCGCCGCCTCGACTTCGTTCTCGAGCACCGCGATGGCGTCGAGCATCGCCTCGACCTTCAGCTTGATCGTATCGCGCTCCGAGTACAAGCGCTCGAGTTGCGACTCGAGACGCTCCTTCTCGTCGTTCATCCCGATGACTTCGCGCCGCAGATGCACGACGTCCACCTCGAGACGCTCCTTTTCGGCCTTGAGCGCCTTGCAGTGCTCAATTGTCCGATAGATCTTGTCTTCAAGATGCGAAAACTTTTCAAGGCCTGACAATGCGCTCACGCTGCCGCCCCCTGTCGTCTGTGATCCGTCGAGCACCCCGCGGGCTTCGACGTCTCCGCTACCGTAACGATGCTCCGAATCTGCTGGCGAGCTCGTCGACAATGCTCCGATGCGAAGCCGACACCTCGTCGTCCGTCAAAGTGCGCTCCTCGCTGCGAAAGGTTGCCCGCAGCGTCATGGAGAGGTGATCGCCGGGGATCGATCCTCCCGTGAAAATGTCATAGAGAACAAAATCGGCAAGGTCGGGGATTCCGAGGGCACGAACACCCGACACGATGTCCGAATAGTCGACAGCCTTCGGTACGAGAATCGAGACATCGCGCACTACACTCGGGAACCGGGGCAATCGCCGATACGTCACCGGCGTCGGCTCGATCCCAAGCATCCGATCGAGCGCCAGTTCCGCCAGAAAGACCTGAGATTTGAACTTGCGTCGCGTCGCGAGCTCCGGGCTCACGCGCCCGCAAATGCCGAGGACGTGACCGTCGCGCACAATTCGCGCCGCCTGGCCACGGTGCAGGCATTCTACGCGGGCGCGTTCGAATGTAAAGCTCGGCAGGCGAAGCGCGCGGATCACCGCCTCGACAGCCCCCTTGATGTCGTAGAAATCCGCGTCGCGCCGGTCACGGTGGTCTGCGTCATCGACCGTTCCGGCGATGAGGACGCCGATCGTTTCGCGCTCGACCGGACGCTCGCCGTCCGCTGGACGAAGAAACCGCTTGCCGAGCTCGAAGAGCCTTACATTGCGCGTTCCGTGCTTCGCGTTGGTCTCGTAGGCTTCCACAAGTCCGGTGAGCAAAGACGATCGCATGCGCGGCTTGTTGTCGAGCACCGGATTTACGAGATCCACTCCGGCAGCCGCGGCGCGGTCGAGCTCGGTGCAGGCAAACTCGTCGTCGAGTGCCCGGTCGACAAAGCTCAACGAGATCGCCTCGTTGAACCCGATGGCCTGCAGCGTCTCTCGAACGGCGCGACGCTCGGTCTCACCCGCGAGATACGTCCCCGATCCGCCCCACGGCGGCAACGTGGACGGCACGAGGCCGTAGCCGAGAGCACGGGCTACCTCCTCTACGAGGTCCTCCTCGATCGCGACGTCAACGCGATAACTCGGCGCGACCGCGAGCAGTTCCTCGGTATCGCGCAGTGGCTCGACGGCAAACCCGAGGCCGCGCAACGCGTCGACCATCCGGTCGAACGTCACTTCGTATCCGACGAGGGCTTCGACGCGCGATCGTCGGAGCGGAATCGGGGTTCGCACGGCCGGTCTGGGATAGCAGTCGACAACGCCCCGGCTCACCGTGCCGCCGGCGACCTCGACGATGAGCGCCGCCGCACGGTCGATAGCGCGCGTCGTGGCTTCGATGTCGGCGCCACGCTCGAAGCGATGCGATGCATCCGTGTCGAGCTTGAGCGCTCGTGCCGTCCGTCGCACGCCTGCGGGCTGGAAATACGCCGCCTCGAGCAGGACGTCGACGGTCGCGTCACTGATGCCGGTTCCCTTGCCGCCCTTGATTCCCGCAATCGCGACCGGCACGTCGGCGTCGGCAATGACGAGCATGTCGTCTCGCAGTTCGATCTCGCGGAATTCGTCGCCGGTCGCGAGTTTCTCGAGCGTCACGATTCGCTCGCCGGGCCGCGCCCGGCGTACGACGATCCGATTTCCGCCGAGCAGATTGAAATCGAACGCATGCAGAGGGTGTCCCTGCTCGAGCAGCACGTAGTTCGTGACGTCGGCGACATTGTTGATCGAACGCTGGCCGAGCGCCTCGAGTCGACGGACCATCCAGCCGGGCGAAGGTCCGATCTTCACGCCGCGGATCACGCGTGCCACGTACCTCGGGCAGAGCTCCGCATCCTCGATCGCGACCGACGTAAGCGTCTCGGTCGCGGGGCCACTCTCTTCGACAGTCGCCACGGGTGCCGCGAGCGGCGCATCGAACAGCGCCGCAACCTCACGGGCGATGCCGAAGTGCGATAACGCGTCGGGACGATTCGACGTGATGTCGAACTCGAACAGCGTGTCGCCGCCGATCTCTTCAATCGTGTCGACGGCCAAACCCGCCAGAGTCAATCGTTCCGCAATTCCACGCGGATCGACGTCCGTCGCGACCATCTCCTTGAGCCAGTTGATGCTGATGCGCATTGCAGCCGATGGTACCCGTCAGGAAGCCGGCGTCAGGGCCGGGTTCCGGTCAAAACTGCTCGAGGAAACGAAGGTCGTTCGCAAAGAGCAGGCGGATGTCGTCGAGATCGAACTGGCGAGCGGCGAGGCGGTCGATGCCAAAACCGAAAGCGAAGCCCGAGAACCGTTCCGGATCGATACCGACCGTTCGCAGGACGTGCGGGTGGACCATTCCGGCGCCGCCCATCTCGATCCAGCCCGATCCCTTGCACACGCGGCAACCGGTGCCCTTGCAGACGAAACACTGATAATCGAATTCGCAGCCAGGCTCGACGAAGGGAAAGTAGCTCGCGCGAAATCGCACAGGCGCATCGGCGCCGAAGAGCTGCCGGACGAACTCCTCGCAGGTGCCGCGCAGGTCCGCGAGGGTGATGCCCTCGGCGACATTGAGACCCTCGACCTGGAAGAACATCGGATTGTGTGTCGCATCCGGGGTGTCGCGTCGAAAGACGCGCCCCGGGGCGATGACCCGAAGCGGAGGCTGCCGCCGCTGCATCGCGTGTATCTGTACGGTGGACGTCTGCGACCGGAGCGCAAGGTCTTCAGACACGTACATCGTGTCCTGCGACTCGCGGGCCGGATGGCCATCCGGAATGTTCAACGCGTCGAAGTTGAAGAACGTCGTCTCGATCTCGGGGCCGTCCTCGACCGAATAACCCATGCGGACGAAGATATCCTCGATGTTCTGCCGCAGGATCGTGATCGGATGACGGTGGCCAAGCGGCGCGGCCCGTCCCGGCAGCGTGATGTCGACCGTCTCGCGAGCGATTGTCGCGTCGCGCTCCCGGTTGGCGATTTCGGCACTGACCCGGTCGAGACCGGCCTCGACATGCTGCTGCAGCGCGTTGAATGCCTTTCCGAAGGCTGCGCGGTCTTCCGAGGCAACGGCGCCCATCTGCTTGCGCACGTCGGTGACGAGGCCTGCCTTTCGGCCGAGCCATCGGTCCCGAAGCGCGCGGAGCGATTCGGCGTCGCTCACCGATGCGACTTCCCGGTCGAACTGGTCGTGAAGTGATTCGAAGTTCGTGCTCATCGAAACGGTGGGCTCTGACAGCTCCGGGTCAGCGCCCCATGCGAGCGCGCTGACCCGGGTGTGTCCGACGACTGGTGTTCAGGCTGCGGGAACGGCGTCGATCGCCTGCTTCGCAGAGCCGACGAGCGCGGCGAAGGCCGCCGGCTCGTGGACCGCGAGGTCAGCAAGCGCCTTGCGATCGAGCTCCACGCCGGCAAGCTTCAGCCCGTGCATGAACTGGCTGTAGCTCAGACCGTTCAGGCGGGCCGCCGCGCTGATGCGCACGATCCAGAGGGATCGGAAATCGCGCTTCTTGAGCTTGCGCCCGGTGTACGCGAAATTCAGTGCGCGCTCGACGGACTCCTTGGCCTGTCGATACAGCTTCGACTTGTTGGCGCGATAGCCTTTGGCGAGCTCAAGGATCTTCTTGCGCTTCTGAAGCCGGCTACTTCCTCGTTTGACTCTTGGCATACGGAATACTCCTTCCTGACTGGCCCTCAGCGGGGCGTGTCCTCGTAAATCGGGTGCACCCGGGGCTTAGGGCCGTCCGTACGGAAGCATGCGCTTCACGAGACCCGCGTCATTCGGCGACAAGATCACGTCGTGATCGAGGTTGCGCTTCCGCTTGGAATCCTTCTTTGTGAGGATGTGGCGCGCGTGCGAATGGCCACGCTTCACCTTGCCGCTCGCAGTCATGCGGAACCGCTTGGCAGCGCCTTTGTGTGTTTTGAGCTTCGGCATCGTGCTACTCCTGAAACGTAAAAAATACCGTTTAATGCAAGCGCCGCGGTCAAGCCCCGGCGCGATCGCGCGTCTCGCGACGCAAACTCAAGCCTCCGGTTCGATTGCCGGGGGCTCTGGCGCCGGCTCGGGCGCCGCTGAACTTTCGACGGCTGCCGGAGCAGCCTCTTCGACAACTGTTGCGGCCGCTTCCGGTGCAACGGAAGGTGCCGCCGCGGCCGGTTTCGGCGCAGCCGGCTTCGGCTTGGGCTTGTTCGGCGCTCTGCCCTTCTTCGGTCCGATGATGGTGAACATGTTCATGCCTTCCATCTTCGGCTCGACTTCCATCGACCCTTCCTCCGCCAGTTCCTCGACGAGCCGCATCAACAGCGCAAGTCCGAGTTCCTTGTGCGTGACCTCACGGCCGCGGAAATGGACGGTCGCCTTAACCTTGTCGCCGTCCTGAAGAATCCGGGCGGCGTGGTTCTTCTTGAAGTCGTAGTCGTGATCGTCGGTGCCGGGTCGGAACTTGATCTCCTTCACCTGGATCATCGTCTGCTTCTTCTTGGCCTCGTTCGCCTTCTTCTTCTGCTCGTACTGCCAGCGGCCGAAATCGATGATGCGGCAGACCGGCGGATCGACCGCCGGCGCGACCTCGACGAGATCGAGCCCCTTTTCCTGAGCCAGGCGGATGCCCTCGGCCGGCGTCATCACGCCGAGCTGCCCGCCGTCCTCGTCGATGACGCGGATGCGCGGCGCACGAATGCGCGCGTTGATGTTGACCCGCGGTGCCCGCTCGGGGCGCATGGGCCGACGACCTCGACGTCCGAATCCGCTGATAGCTTCACCTCCTCGATAATCCGGCCAACGCCCCGCAGCGTCGACCTGCCCCGCTTACGCGGGCGTGGGTACCTCGGCCGATTGCGCCTCTGAAGGCTCGGCCTCTCGCGAAAGTCCATCGCGTGAACGCGTGCGCGCCAGATCCAGCGCGCGCTCCGCGAACACGTTTACCGGCATCGAGCCGATGTCGCCATTCTTGCGATCGCGAACCGCGACCAACCGCTCCTCTACCTCACGATCGCCGACCACGAGCATGAACGGGATCTTCTTCATCTGCGCGTCACGGATCTTGGACTTCATCGTTTCGCTGCGCAGGTCCGACTCGACTCGAAGGCCCGCGGCGCGAAGTTCCGCCGTCACCGAGTTCGCATAGTCGTTGTGCCGGTCCGAGATCGGAAGCACCCTGGCCTGCACTGGCGTGAGCCACACCGGGAAGTGCCCGGCGAAGTGCTCGATGAGCACGCCCATGAATCGCTCGAAGGATCCGTAGATCGCGCGGTGGATCATGATCGGCCGGTGCGGCCGGTTGTCCTCGCCGATATACTCGAGGTCGAAGCGATTCGGCAGATTGAAGTCGAGCTGGATAGTGCTGAGCTGCCACATTCGACCAATCGCGTCGACGACCTTCAAGTCGATCTTCGGACCGTAGAACGCGGCCTCGCCTTCCATCCGCTTGTACACGACGCCGTTCTTGTCGAGCGCAGCGGCGAGCGCAGCCTCGGCCTGGTCCCAGACGGCCGGGTCGCCAAGGTACTTCTCGAGATCGTTCGGGTCACGCAGCGAAAGCTCGACGTGCACCTGATCGAATCCGTACACGGCGAGCATCTGGCCCGCGAGGTTCCAGACGGCGTCCATCTCCTCTTCGAGCTGGTCAGCCCGGATGAAGAGATGCGCATCGTCCTGCGTAAATCCGCGGACGCGGAGCAACCCGTGCTGCACTCCCGAACGCTCGTAACGGTACACCGTCCCCATCTCGGCGATCCGCAGCGGCAAGTCTCGATACGAGCGCTGCGACGTGCGGTACACCTCGACGTGGAACGGGCAGTTCATCGGACGCAGCTGATAGGCCGCGCCGTCCTCGCAGTCCATCTCCGGAAACATGTCGGAGCGGTAATGCTTCGTGTGTCCCGACTTCTCCCAGAGTGCCGACGAGCCGATCTGCGGCGTGTAGACATGCTGGTAACCGGCGTCGTACTGCAGGTGATAGATGAAATCCTCCATCTGCCGCCGAATGAATGCGCCGTTCGGCAGCCAGAGCACGAGGTTCGGCCCGACGTTCTCGGAGAACGCAAAGATCCCGAGCTCCGGTCCCAGCCGCCGGTGATCGCGCTTCTTCGCCTCCTCGCGCTGCTTGAGGAAGCGGTCCAGCTCGTCCTGTTCGAAGAACGCCGTGCCGTAGATGCGCTGCATCTGCTCGCGGTGCTCGTCACCGCGCCAGTAGGCGCCCGCGAGCGACAGAAGCTTGAAGGCCTTGATCTTGGACGTCAGCGGCAGATGCGGTCCAAGGCAGAAGTCGATGAACTGGTCGCCGAGCCGGTAGGCCGAGACGACGTCGCCGCCCTTCTCCTCGATCAGCTCGCACTTCAGCTTGTCGTCGACTTCCTCGGCAAACAGCCTCAGCATCTCGGCCTTCGACATCTCGACACGCTCGTAGCGCAGGTTGCGCTTCACGAGCTCGCGCATCTTCTTCTCGATGCTGTCGAGATCCTCTGGCGTGAACGGCCGATCCGGAAGGAAGTCATAGTAGAAGCCGTAGTTCGGATCCTCCATGAGCGCCGGTCCGACGCCGAGTTTCGTCCCAGGGAAATGCTCGAGAACCGCGGCAGCAAGCAGGTGCGCCGTCGAATGCCGATAGATCTCGAGTGCCTCGGGCGAATCCGTCGTAATGGCCTCGACCGATGCGCCTTCGGGCGCGGACGACGTCAGGTCGACGAGTTGTCCATTGACGCGCGCAGCAAGTGCGCGCTTGGCAAGCTTCGGATCGACCGCCTTGAGGCGGTCCGCGGCTGACGACACGACGTTCTGTACTTCTTCCATGATGAACTCGCGAATGCACGTCGGCGCCGCCAGAATCGGTCGAATTGACCGGAACCGGCAGCGGTTACCAAAAGGATCTGACGTGACGTTCGTGCGGGACGAGGAGCCCCGCGAAAACTGCAACGATCGGATCTCACACCAGCGCCCCCGCGTCATCCGCCGCCCGCGCGCCCGTGAGAGGGCAAGACCGCGTGCTGGCGTCAGCGGGGAACTTCGGGAGCTGGCGCAAAATGGAGAAATGGTAGGCGCGTGCGGATTTGAACCGCAGACCCCTACCGTGTCAAGGTAGTGCTCTACCCCTGAGCTACGCGCCTATACCAAAAATCACTGACAAAGAGCGAACCGGCAGAGTAGCAGCCGGCCGCTCGGGCTGTCAACACCGAGATCAGTAGGGCGATGACCGCAAGTCCATTCATTTCCCATGTTTACTTGCGGCCGTTCGAGGGTGTAGCATCGCGACGCATCTGGTTTGATACCGACATTGCCCCCAATTGGCGCGGGAGCCTCTCGCGACACCCATTGGGACGCTACTTATCAAGGAGCTGGGATATGAAGCCGCGAATCACCGCACTCACTCTTCTTGCCGTCTGCCTGCTTTCCGCACCGGCTGCCCTGGCGCAGCGCGGCGTCGGAGACGCTGACTCTGGAACAATCGGGTACATCCCGCACGGACTCGGGGCCGATATCGTCTCGCGGGCCTTCACAAATGCGGTGCTCCGGACCGGCGCAGGAGAAGTCGTCGGCAAGGTCAAGACCGCAACGGTCGTTACGACGACCAAGGTACTTCAGGCGCTTCGCGTCCAGGTAACGGGGCTGACGCCCAATGCCGAATACGCACTCGTCATCGACAGCACGCTCGTTGGAACAGCAACGGCCACTTCGGACGGCGCCCTCAAGATGAAGTTCGCTGACCCGTCGAACGGCCGGGTAGCGGCCCTGCCGGAGGCGGTCAAGCCGATCGCGCTCGCGCAGCAGGTGCAGATCTACGAAGTGTCTTCGCAGCGCTTGATCGCATCGGGCCCGTTCGGAACAAACGGTGGCGGAGCTGGAGGCCGGTAAGACGGTTTCCGCTCCGTTTGTTGCAGTCTATCGAGGGCGCTCCGGGTATGTACCCGAAGCGCCCTCAGTTCGTTTCGGTAGTAGTGACCGCACGAAACAGCTACGCGCAGGGATGCGGGAACACCCGATCGCCACGTCGCTCTGATTCGGTGGTGACCCGCTCGCGCCAGCAGGAAACCTCTTCGTCAAGCACCCATCTCGCCGCGCAGTCGCGCGATCTCCTGCCTCAGCACGGGTACCGCCCCAAGGCTTCGAGTCTGCGTGTTCACTTCGCTCGCCTTGAGCGTGTGGTACTTGGAGAGCGCGAGCTTCACGACGGTCTGCGAGAGTCCTTTTGCAGCACGGTAGCCGCCAAAGCCCCCGGACTTGAATCCTCGCACGTGGAATACGCTTCGGCGGAAGAGCGACGTGATCGAGTCGAACTCGTCCTGCGAGATCACGCCGAGAGCAACCTCGTCGACGAGGTGCGTTCTTATGATCCGGCGCTCGCGGTAGAGGCAGTACCCGACCGCCACCATGAATATGAGAAACGACGGAATCCAGACGACCGCGTATGCGCCGAAGAACAGCTCCGCCCCGCCACCGGCGCCCGCGAGCACCGCGATGAGGTTCCACATTGCATGCAGGAACACGGCTACGCAGTAACCGATGACCGGCGCAGTCCAGGCGATCACGCCGCGTTTGCGCTCGCGCGCGAGACCGACTCCGATGCCCGTCATCGACGTGAAGAGCGGGTGCGAAAACGGCGCGAGCAACCCGCGCAGCACCATGAGCACGACGCCTCCACCGAGGCCCGCCTCTCCTACCGCGCGACCGTAGTACAGGATGTTCTCCACCGTCGCGAAACCAAGCGCGATGACACAGCCATAAACGATGCCGTCAACCACTCCGTCAAAGTGCTTGCGCAGAACGAAGAGTACGACGAGGAGTCCGATACCCTTCATAGCCTCTTCGGCAATGGGAGCGGAGATAACCGCTCCGACGAAGTCGGCTACCTCGGCCGATCCTCCGGAGGCAGCTGCGGCAATCGCTGAAGCCGTATCGTTGACGAGCAACGAGCCGAAAATGGCGATAACGCCACCCCAGACAAATGCAGCCGCGAGCGCCCACATCGGCTCGGGGTCGTAGCGGTCAACGAGCCGGACGATCGTGAGATAGAAGACCGCCGGAACGAAGGCCATGATGCTTGCAATGATCAGGACCGGAAGCCCGAGCTCCGCAATGAATATCAACAGCAGCAGCCCGAAAACGCCGAACACGATCAGCCCGAAACAACCAAATCCAATGACCTGCAGGACGAACCCGGCACTCTGCTTCGCCTGCTGCGGTGGCGGAATGAACGGTGGCGGCGTCCCCATCATCCCCTGCTGCGGTGGGTAGCCGGGAGGATATCCCGGTGGCTGTGGCGGCTGTGGCGGCTGTGGCGGGCCCTGACCCCAGCCGGGAGGCGGCGTCCAGTTGTTCGACATTTGGTGTCCTCGGATGGTCGCGGCCGTCGCAGCGGAGCCGCTAAGATCTGACGCTGGCAACGTTCGGCGGCCACACAGGCACTAAACGTTAGAAGTTTCGTACCAGAACCGCGCCCTTTCGGGAAGGAGAAGTACCGTGCGTCTTGTAGTCCGTTCGACCGGGTCCCACATTCTCGCCGCAGCACTGCTGCTAGGCGTCGCGCTTCCTGCCGCTGCAGGTGCTCCGAAGAGTCCATATGACAAATACCGCAACGAGACATACTCGAACGACGGACTCATGAGCGAACAGGAGGAGATGCGCATAGGTGCGCAGGTCCACCAGCAGGTCCTACAGAAGTACCGGATCGTGCAGGACCCGGAAATCGCCGGCTACATTCAGGTTCTCGGCGATCGAATCGCCCGGTCCTCGAAGCGCCCGAACATCCGTTACCAGTTCTACGTGATCGATGACTCGACGGTGAATGCGTTTGCCCTTCCGGGCGGCTACGTCTATGTCCATACCGGTTTGCTCAAGCTTGCGCGAACCGAGGAGGAGCTCTCGGCGGCCATAGCCCACGAGGTCGGCCACGTCGTGGCCCGTCACGGGCTGCGAAACGTGAAGAAGGCGCAGCGAACGGCGCTCATCTTCGGAATTCTCGGCGCGGGCGCATCCGTCGCGACCGGGGGCGGTGCAGCCGGCGAGGCCGCTCAGGTAGCTTCCCAGGTAATGGCGTCCGGCGTCATGACGAGGAACAGCCGTGACTTCGAGCGGGAGGCAGACTACTTGGGTCTGTACACGATGCGCGACGCTGGTTACCAGCCGCTCGGAATGGCCCTGATGTTCCAGCGGCTCAACGAGGCTGGCACGAGCGCGAAGTCGAGCTCTGGCGGCGGCATCTTCGCGAGCCATCCGAACGCGAACGAACGCATCAAGAACACGCTCGGCGAGATCGACTCGCACCTCGGAGGCACTCCGGCGGCGAATACGACTGCGAAGGGATCTCGCCCGCGACGTGCGAGCGGCGCGGCGAAGCCGGCTCCGAACGTCAACGCCGGCGCGTTGGCCGGGAACTCGGGTGGGTTCGATCAGATGAAGGCCGCACTGGGAGGTCTCGCGAACCGGCAGTACCGGAATCCGAACGGGCAGAACTATCCTGGGCAGAACCAGCCGGGGCAGAACGACCCGTATTCGCAGCCAGCGCCGAACGATCGACCGGTGCTGACGCGGAAGCCGTAGGGGAGATCGCTGTCGCGATTGAATGGTACCGATTCCTCTTTGGCGCCTTTGCGCCTTTGCGCGAAATCTCACGCAAAGGCGCAAAGGCGCCAAGGCTTCGCATAGACACTAAGTTCAGAGCGCGGCGCAGCTCAGCTCGCTACTATTTGTAGTTCCCCACCAACGTGAACGGCGCCCAATAATACGGATGCGCGAACGGCGCACGCGGATCCGGCGTGAACTTTCCGTGGATGCTCGTCGGCTTCGGCTCCTCGTGCACGAGCATCCGGTCGGGATCCGGTCCCGACGGCATCACCAGCGATCCACGAAGAAGCATCTCCTGCGACTTCCGCAGCGCCTCGGCCTTGCTGACGCCACGACTAACGCGCAGTCGATAAAACGTCTGCATCATCGCGCTCGTGGATCGGTCGTTCACGGACCACAGGCTCGCAAGGACCGCCTTCGCACCTCGGTCCTGTGCGATGGTCGCGAAACTCTCGACCTCCTTTCCATCGCCGCGCGTCGACGACGACGCCGTGTTACAGGCCGATAGCGTCAGCAGGTCCGTGCCCTTGAACGCCCGCTTGATGTCGCGGATGTCGCCGACGTTCATCAGGGTGCCGTCCCCGAGCAACAGCACCGAGTCCTCTGCCTTCGTCGGCTCGAGCTGGAAGTGCGTCGCAACGTGGATGATTCCGTAACCTTCCTGCAGCGCCTGTTCGAATGCCGCCTCCGTGAAGCTCGCGTCGATTGACACCCGCCCATTGATAACGCCGCCTTCGGCCGCGGCCCGGTCGTCCGTGAAGATGCCGCGCAACTCGTCCGCCACCGCCGGCAGCGCATTGAAATTGCCGACCTTGCTGGCGACGCCAAAGCCGACGCCCGTCGTGTTCGCAGCCGGCTCTTCGAGCAGCCGCTCGAGGCTCTCTCGCGTGAAGAGAACGTTCTGATACTTCTCGACGAGATACCCCTGACCGTCGTGCAGTGCCGCCACTGGCACATACCGCATCACGCCATCGAACGACCACAGGAGCGTCGTCGTGCGCGTCGCAGCCAGCTCGGCCGCGACCGGCTTGATCAGGATGTCGTAGAGCTGACCGGCGAGCGGCAGCGGGTCGAGCTTCGGATTCGTGAGCGTCTCGCGGAAGGACATCGCAAGCGCGTTGAGCTTCGCGGCCTGGATCGATGTCGAGTAGGCCGTCTTGCCGTTCGGCGTGATCAGGACGATCCAGCAGCGCTCGTCAGCGACGAGCGTGTAGAGCGCGGCCACCCCGGGTCCGAGCCGCGACAGCGTCAGCGGAAGGCCGTCGCTTGCGCGGAGCCGCTTCACTCGCGGGTCCTTGCTCGTCGAGTTCGAGGCCACGCGAGCCATCAGCACGTCCACGTCGTTGGCCAGCGCTGCAAGCTCGGCCTCGAGCGTCGCGAGCCGCTCACTCTGCAAGGTCGAACGATTCGCAGGCGGAGTCACCCGCAGGATCGACGCTTCCTGTTCTCGAACGAGAATCCTGTCGCCAAGTCCTTCGAGCTCCGAGACCCACGACAGCGAACCGTCCTTGGCCTTGTCCTTCTTCTTTCCCTTGTCCTTGGACTTCTCGTCGTCCTTTGCCTTCTTCTCGTCCTTGGACTTCTTTTCGTCGCCCGACACGGCCTCGTCGTCGGACTTCTCTTCGTCCTCGGTGGCGGCCTCGTCCTCAATGACCTCTTCGTCCTCGGACTTGGGTTTCTTCGACTTCTTGGACTTCTTCTGGTCCGGCTCGAGAGACTCGACCATCGAAGCGCGGCGAACGTCCGAGAGCCTCCAGAACACCAACTCGCGCTCGAGGTCCGCAAGAACGTTAAGCTCGCTGTCCGCAGCTGATGCCCCGGCCATCGTTCCGTCCGAATACTGACCTGCCCACTCGAGTGACTCCTGCTCCTTGAGCAGTTCGATCAGGCGGATCGCGGCGTCGATGCGGCCGGCCTGCAGCATCGCGGCTGCGAGCGCGCGGCAACGCGTCGTGCTGTAGGCGAAGCGCTGAACCTGGTCGACGGCGGGTTGAATTTCCTCGGGCTCGTCCTTCGGCTCCTTGTCCTTCTTCGGCTTCTTTTCCTTCTTCTCGTCCTTCGCTTCTTCGTCATCGTCCTGCGAGGGATGGAACGGATCGATGGTGATCACGATCGGCGGCCGAGGCCGTGGACGGGGATTGCGCGGCGGACGTCCGTCATGGTGGTCGGGTTCCTGCGTGCCGACGTCATCACCGCCAGAGTCCGGATTCCCCGTCGGAGGGTTCTTCGGATTCTTGGGATTCTTCGGGTTCTTCGGGTTCTTTGGATTGCGCGGATCCCTCGGAGGATTCTGCGAACCGACGTCGTCGCCCTTGTCGCCAGACGGAGGAGTGGATGGAACGTCATCGCCACCCGATGATGGCGGGTTCTTGTCTCCCTTCGGCGGCTTCGTCCCCTTCGGCGGCTTCGGAGTCTTCCCGACACCCGACGACACGTCGTCACCGCTCGAGCTTGGCGGATCGTATTTAGGCGGCTTCTTCGTCTTAGGCGGCTTCGAGCTGCCAGCGTTCACGTCGCCACTCGGTCCATCGACTTTCGGCGGCTTCTTTGTCTTTGGCGGCTTCGCGGTGTCGCTGGACCCGCCACCCGATTGCCATTCGCCCTTCGGAGCCTTCGTCACCGGCGGCCGGTATTTCGGCGACTCGGTACGCTTCGTCGTCGGCGCGGTCTTCACCACTTTTGGTGCGACCTTGACAGGCTTGACCGGCTTCACAGTTGCGCGTTGCCGTGGCGCGACCTGCACCTTCGGTGCGGTATTGGTGTTTTCCTGAAATGCGTTGACTGGTGCGGAGAATCCGACGACCAAAGTCAGAAAGAGCCCGAGTGCGGTGCGAAGCGAAGGCGTCATCGTGTGCGCTCCTTGTGAGCGAAGTGGCCCCGGATGGGTTTGGCGTGTGCCGGGGCGCGGTGTTTCGCCGTTGAATCCGGCGAAAGACGGTGCTGAGACGCACTCGCCGTGGGGCGGGTTGCCGCACCCCCCTCCGGCAGCCGGGTCATTTCTCCTCCATTCTCTCCCCCGGTTCGGTGAGAACGCAAACCACACGCTTGGATCACCGCCCGACGTGGTGCTAGGTTGCCACCATGAACGACGGATCGCCAAAGGACACATCCCCTTTCGGCTCCACGGGATCGACCAACTCGCCCGGCAGCCATCACGACGACGATCCGTACCTCGGCGCGACGCTCAAGGGCCGGTATCGAATCGAGCGGCTCCTCGGACGCGGAGGCCTCGGTGCGGTCTACCTTGCTGTCGACCTCCAGTTGCACAACAAGCAGGTGGTGGTGAAGGTCATGCGGGACAACCCGACCGTCGGTGCCGAGTGGGTCCTCAAGAAGTTCCGCGAAGAGATCAAGGCGCTCGCCCGCATCGACCATCCGGGCGTCGTCGGCTCGCTCGACGCCGGCGAAATGCCGGATGGAAAGCCCTACATCGTCATGCAGTACGTCGAGGGCGAGTCGCTCCGCACCGTGATGCGCACCGGGGCGCTCACGCACGAGCGCATTGCCCGATTCGTCCGGCAGATCTGTCAGGCGCTTGCTGCCGCGCACGAGAAGGGCGTCGTTCATCGTGACCTGAAGCCCGAGAACATAATGATCCAGACGATCGGGCCCGACGAGGAATACGCGAGGCTCATCGATTTCGGCATTGCAACGGTGCGCGACTCGGACACGGGAGAACTGCCCGGCGCGATCACGACGGTCGCCGGCACCGTCCTATACATGGCTCCCGAGCAGCTGCAGGGAAAGCCGAAGCCGGCGAGCGACATCTACGCAATGGGAATCGTCGCGTACGAGTTGCTGACTGGAACCGTCCCGTTTCATCCCGCGTCGCCTTACCAGTTGCTCGACCTGCAGCGAAATCACTCGTTTCGACGGCCAACTGAAATCTCGCCGTCCATTCCGCCGGCGGCTGAGGCCGCCATCCTGAAGGCGCTCTCGTTCGCGCCGATCGACCGATACTCCAGCGCCCGGGCTTTCGGCGACGACATCGCCAAGGCGCTTACGGCGGATTCGGCGGTCACGACGCACGCAGGCGGCGAGTCGGCCTCGACGGCACCGTCCGACGAGGCGGCAACCGTCAACGTCCTGAAAGGCTCCGGCGGAGAGACGCGTCGCGCCGGATCGAATGCGACGAACCCGGTGACGGCCTTCGGTGGTGATTCGGCCGTTACGGCGGGCGTGGGCTCGACGAACAGGACGGACGTTGTCGCCGCCGCCGTGAGCGTTCCCGTCGAGGCACCGAAGGCGCCGACGAAGATCGTTCCGACGATACTGGCGGGCGTCGTGGTGCTTGCCGTCGCGGCCGGCCTCTTCTGGTACATCGCCAAGTTCGTGGGCCCAACCCCCGGCCCGGGACCGACGAACGTCCCGGCGACGAACAATGGCGGACCGGGAACGGTCACCCCAACGCCGACGCGAGAGCTGGCGTATGCGATCGAGGTTCAGAAGGTCCGCGATGGCCGGGACTACGAGGCGCCGTTCACGCTTTCGGGCGAGATCCTCTGCGAACGCGACTACAAGATCAGGATCCAGGTAACGGCTCGCGAGCAAGGATACCTGTACATCCTCAACGAAGGCGAAAACGGGCCCGATGGCCTGCCGACCTTCAACCTGCTCTTTCCTTCGCCGACCTCGAACGGCGGTACCGCATCCGTGTCGCCGAACGCCCTGATTCAGATTCCGGCGCGGAGCTGGATCGTCTTCGACAACGCCGTCGGAACCGAAAAAGTCTGGCTCGTCTGGTCGGTTGCAGCCGTGCCGGAGCTCGAGGCCGTCAAGTACGTAGCCAACCCGCAGGACCGCGGAGCCATCTTGAAGCCAGAACAGCTCGCCGCCGTTCGAGCCTTCATTACGGCCAAGGCGGCGAACAAGGCCAGCGTCGAACGAATTGACAACAATCCGACCGATCGAAGGACGGTGCTTCGCGCCGACGGTGACGTGCTCGTGCACGTCGTGCCGCTCGCTCACAACTGAAACCGCACGGCTCGCCAACTTCTTCTCTAGCGAAGGCGAGTTCCGGAGGACGAATGATCCGCATCCTGTTCGCAATGATTCTCGCCGCCGTTGTCGCGGCGCCAGCCTTCTCGGCCCAGGACGATGAAACCCGCCAGCTCTGGGATTCGGAGTTCCTGCAGAAGCGCCCGGCGCCAAAGGCAAAGTCGGCGCCGAAGAAGACGCCAAAGTACCGCCGCACGACACCACCGATCGCCAAGTCGACGCCGACCCCGGGCGCCCCCGCAATCTCGGACACGCTCGTCGGGGTGACGCTTTGGCGATTGCGTCGCGCGATGCCGGGGGACGGGGCGACCGCCGCTCGGATGCTCGTTCACGAGGCGGCGTCGGACAAGGATGTCGAGTGGGTGCCGGAGCGCATCGCCATCGACCAGAACCTGCAGCCGGGACAGAAGGTGCGCCTTTCGATCGAAACGCCGAAATCCGGGTACCTCTACGTGATCGATCGCGAGGTCTACAAGGACGGCTCGCTCGGCGATCCATACCTGATTTTCCCGACGACACGGATGAGCGGCGGCGATAACAAGGTCGGTCCGGGAGCCGTCATCGAGGTTCCGTCGCAGACCGACGATCCGCCCTACTTTGCTATCCAGAAGAGCCGTATCGAACACGTCGGCGAGTCGCTCATCGTGATTGTCTCGGCCGAGCCACTCGCGGAATTGAAAATCGGTGACAAGGCCATCGAGTTGTCGACGGCACTGGTCGAGAAGTGGGTCGCCGAGTGGGGCGCATCCTTCGAACGGATCGAGGAGGTCGGCAACGCGAACGCCAAGTACTCGGTGGCGGAGAAATCAGCCGGGGCCACTGCAACGGGAAAGCTCACGCAGGAGGACGCTCTTCCACAGTCGATCTACCGCGTGGAAGGGAAGTCCGGCAAGCCGCTGCTCGTCACCGTCGGCCTTCGCATCATGTAGAGGTGAGTGGACAGGATTACAGGATTTTCAGGATTAACAGGAGGAAGAAGAAATCCAGCGAATCCTGAAAATCCTGTAATCCTGTCCACTCTCCCTCCTATCGAACTGTCTGACGGCGGCGGCGCAGGAAGTCCATCATGATGTACTCGCCGAGGTTGAGCGTCGTCGCGAAGTAGGCCTTCCCGCGACATAGCGCCGTCATTTCCTTCACGAATTCCACGAGCGCGTAATCGGCCGCGAGCATGAAGGTGTTGACCTGCACTCCCGCCCTCGCGCACCGAGCGACCTCTCGCATCGTCTGCGCCCGGATCTCGGGATCGAGCCCGAACGGATTCTTGTAGATCGAGCCGTCCGGCAAGGTGAGCGCCGACGGCTTGCCGTCCGTGATCATCAGGATCTGCCGCATGTCGCAGCGTTCGGCCGCGCGGAGACGGCGCGCGAGCTTGAGTCCCTCGCACGTGTTCGTATGGTAAGGGCCGACCTGGACGCTCGCGAGCTTTCCGAGCGGCACCTCTTCCGCCGAGTCGTGAAAGAGCACGAGCCGGATCGTATCGCCCGGGTATTGATTCCGGATGAGGTGCGACAGTGCGAGCGCTACGCGCTTCGCCGGCGTGAACCGATCTTCGCCGTAGAGAATCATCGAATGCGAGCAGTCGAGCAGCACGACCGTCGCACACGTCGAGCGGTACTCGGACTGGTGCACCATCAGGTCGCCGTATTCGAGCGCGAGCGGCACGCCGAGTCCTTCGCGTGCGACTGCCGAAAGCAGCGTCGCGTTCACGTCGAGGTTCATCGTGTCGCCGAACTCGTATTGTTTCGAGCCGAGACTGGCTTCCACGCCAGTCGCAAGTCGCGTCGTCTCGTGCATTCCGATGCCGGACCGCCCGACAGCGCCCATCAATTGGCGAAGCGCCGTATATCCGAGCAGGTCAGTGCCCTTCGACGTGACCTCGAAGCGGACGGGCACGTCCGACTTCGGACCTACCGAGCCTTCGCCGTCGGCCATCTGCCCTTGCTCGGCGAGACGTTCGAGATCTTCGACCGTGAGGTAGCCCTCCGCGATGAGCCGCTCGATGAGCCGGTCGACGAGGTCTCGCATCACCGCGTCCGAGATTTCTTCGTCGTCGCCGCGAAGAGCGTCAAGCTCGTCCTCTGAGAGGAATCCCTCCTTGAACAACAGTCGCAGGAGTGCCTCTCGCAGCCCGTCGATCGTGTCGTCGGCCCCGCGGAAACGGCGGCCGCCGCGAAACCCGCTCTGAAGGAAGAAGTCAGAGAGTGCCTGCATGACGTCCTCGAGACTCATCGAGTCGAGGTCGAGACCCGTCCACTTTCCGTAGGTGGTGTATCGCACGTATCGATTGTGGGGGCGGGACGAAGGCCACGGCAACTCGACTGCTTACGATTTTTCTCCTGAGCCTCCGGCTGACGCGATCGAGGCGCGCAGGATGGCCGCCTGTTTGCCGGCGTGTGAGTCCGGCGCAAGGCCGTTGCTTGCGATGAACACCTCGATGGTTGCCAGGTATGGCCGCGCGTCCCGTCCCTGCGCGATCGCGAGCTGGCCGACCTCAAAGCTCACCATTGCTACGCCGCGTTCGTGGCCATGCGCGCGCAGCCGGTCGAGCGACTCGTTGAGCGCCGATTCGGCCTCGTCCAGCCGGCCAAGATGGTGCAGGCACGCTCCGACCGTTCCAAGCACGAACGCCGCGTACGGGAGGTTCTCGACTTCGACGTGGATGTCGTACGCCTCTCGTGCATACCGGAGTCCTTCTTCGTAGCGGCCGTGCGTCGCAACGAGCGATCCAAGGTTCGCGAGGACAATTGCCTCTTCGCGACGATTCCCGATCTCCCGAAGAATCTCGAGTGCCTCGGCGAAGTGGCGTTCCGCGAGGTCGTATTTACCCCACTCCTCGTAGGTCAACCCCAGGTTCCCGATCGTTCTGCCCTCGTCCGACCGGGCGCCGTATTCTCGTGCCAGTGCGATTGCCCGATTGTACATTTCTACAGCAGTCTCGAAGTCTCCACGATACTGGTGAACGATCGCAGCGTTGCCGAGCTAATGGTCCAGCGCTTCGTCGTATCGCCCCTGTTGAAGGAACACATTCCCGAGATTGCCAGCTGTGATGCCCGCACTGACAACGTCCCCGGCAGCCAGCGCGACGGCGGCAGACCGCTCGTACCATTCGGCTGCCAGGCTCTCGTCGCCACGCTCCCAGGCAACCGCCCCGAGATAGCGCAACGCCTCGGCCGCAAGCGACGACAGTCCGAGTGCCTCGGCCTGAGCTGGCGCGGACGAGAGTATGTCGGCCGCCTCGCCCGGCCGGCCGAGCATCCGAACCGCATCATAGGCGAGCTCGATTCGTGCCCGAACAGCCAGCTCGTCCGGCGGATCCGGCGCAAGCGCGAGCGCCGACCGGTAGAGCCGCTCGGCATCGGCCGTTGCGTATTGCCGCATTGACCATCGCGCGGCGCTGAGCCATTTCTCGCGCGCACGCTCGAGGTCGCCGGCGCGTTCGCGATGTCCGGCAATGATTGCGTGCGCTTCCTCGCCGAGCTCAAGTGATTCGAATACATCCGCAGCCGACTCGTGCAATCGCTTCCGCTCCACGTCGTCGATCGCGCGATACGCCTCCTTCCGAAGCTGGTCGTGGGTGAATCGCAACAGGCCGGGAGCGGGCTCCTCAAGGATGTTGCGCCGGAGCAGCTCGTCAATGGCGGCGTCCGACACCGTGGCCATTCCCTCGAGCTGCCAGGTTTCCGACTCGCGACCGAGGACAGCCGCCGCGCGGACGAGCGACTGGGCACCGGCTCCGAGTCGAGCAAAGCGCAGCCCCAGAAGGTCGCGAATTGTCTCGGGCATCGGCAACACGTCGTGAGTCGACGAAAGCGGCGCGCGATCGCCTATCTGCCACTCGCCCGTGTGGTCGCGCCAGAGGATTCCGTCCTCCACCGACGCCCGCAGGTACTCCGCAACGAAGAACGGGTTTCCCGAGCTGTGTCGAGCGAGATTGCGGCTGAAGACAACTGGCGGCGGCTGGATCGCAAGCATGTCTCCGACCATCGCGGCGACGTCGGCTGTGCCGAGCCGCCCGAGGTCGAGAACCTCGACACTCTCGAGCGCGCCGAGGCGATCGCGTGCGGCGCTCGGTACATCGGTCCGAACGGTCCCGACTACCGCAATCGGCGACGACGCGAAAAGGCCAGCCGAAATGGCATGCGAGATCGCCTCGACGGAAAGCTCATCAGCCCACTGCAGATCGTCGAGAATCAGAACGAATGGCCGACGTCGTGCGAAGCCGCGGAGCGAATCGACGACGGCGTTGAAGAGCCGGCGCCGTGCGTCGTCCGGACGAAGCTCGGCGACGACGCTGCCGGGCTCGACCAGGCCGGCCAGGGAAGGCTCGTACTGCGCCAGCAACGGCAGGTGCGTTCCAAACATCCGCTCCGCTTCGCCCGGTCCGCCGGTGCGACACGCATCGGCCATCACCGTCAGGATCGGCCTAAACGCCCCGAGCGGGACGGCGTCGCCGGCATCGCCGGACGTGGAGTGCTGACACTCCCCGACAACGACCGTGAACCCGACGGCGGTGGCCTCGCGGCCGCACTCGATGGCGAGCCGGGTTTTACCGGCGCCGCTCTCCGCACAGACGATCGCCACGCCTCCAGCATTCCCGTCGAGTCGCCGAACGAGTGCGCGAAGCGTCGAAAGCGCCTCGTCGCGACCAGCGAACGAAGGACGGTTCAGGTACGGACGACCGAGCGGCTCGTCCTCTGGCATCGTTTCGCCGAGCAGTCTTCCGAGGGCCGCCGCAACATCGACGGCGTACCCGAAACGACGCGCCGGCGGCTTCGCGAGCAGCCGCAGGACGATCGCCTCGAGGTCGGGAGCCACGCCGTCGACGATTTCGCACGGCGCGACTGGACTCCGCTGCAGATGCCCCCAGGCGACATCCGCCACCGGTATCATGCCGAACGGCGGCACCCCGACAATCGCTTCGTAGAGGATGCATCCGAGCGCATAGAGATCGGCGCGGGCATCCACCGGCTCGCCCTGAATCTGCTCGGGCGCCATGTAGGCGATCGTCCCGGCGCCTTCTTCCCCGAGGTCGATCGCCTCGCGATTCGCGAGCCCCGCAAACCGCCCCACCACTCCGAAGTCGATGATCACCGGCGACCCGTCCGGGCGGACGATGACGTTCTGTGGCTTCAGGTCCCGATGGACGATGCCTTCACCGTGGACGACGGCGAGGGCCGTACACAGCCGATATAGGATGCGGAGAGTGTCGTCGAGTCCCTCGGCATAACGGTTCGCGACCATGCGATCCCTGAGCGACTTTCCCTCCACGAGCTCCATCGCCATCCACGGCATCGGCCCGTCGACGCCGTGGTCGAAGATTCGGACGACGCCCGGGTGCTGAATACGGGAGAGCGCTCCGACCTCGCGACGGAAGCTCGAAAGCAGCGGGCCCTCGAGCGCCCGAATCGTCTTGACCGCCGCCGGCGCGCCCGTCTCGACATGCTCGGCACGAAAAACGACGCCCATGCCGCCGTGACCAATCTGGTCGAGCAGCCGGTATGGTCCTGCGCGGGTTGGACGCGTTCCCATCCGTAGTCTGTGAGTCTGAAACCTGAGGAGCCCGGGATCGGGTGAGCCGCGTGACTAGTTGACCCCGCCGAAATCGTTGACCACGTTGACGCCGGCGTTTCGGCGCTCGCGCTCGGGCTTGGCGCGGGCATATTCGAACCTCTCGCTGCGGCTGAGCAACCGCTTCGCGTGCAGACCTTCGAGGAACAGCTCGGCTAGCGACGCGACCTCGGATTCGTCGTCGGGATTCGCCTCGCCGGATTCGAGCACGCCTTCGATCAGTTCCGGCACCTTCCGGAACTCCGCCAGCAGTCGCGACACGGGCTCGTCGTCGCACGCACGAACGGTTCCCCCTCCGTTGAACCACGCGACTATGCGCTTCGGCTGGACGGACGCGAACCGCCGGTCGAAGACGACGCCGGCAGCTCGCTTGATGAGGTCGCGGGCAATCTTGTCGGCGCCCTGCTGCTCGCCCTCGTATTCGAGTTCGATCTTGCCCGTGATCGACGGCAGCGCCGCGTAGACATCGGCGACTCGAGCGACGGCGCGAGGCTCGCCGAGAATGAGCGCACGCCGCTCGGCATTGCTTGCGACGCTCTCGAGCAACGAGATCGGCAGCCGCTGACTGACGCCCGAGCGGCGATCGATCCTCGGATCCTCGCGCGCGAGGAACGCGACCTGCTCGACGAGCTCGCGCATGAAAGGCGGAACGCGAACGTCGATGCCGGGACGGTCGGTCCACGCTTCCTGCGCCGTTATGCGAATGCCCTCGTCGACCGTGCGAGGATAGTGGGTCGTGATTTCGGCGCCGATGCGATCCTTTAGAGGAGTGATGATCTTGCCGCGTGCGGTGTAGTCCTCGGGATTCGCCGAGAATACCAGGCAGAGATCGAGCGGGAGCCGGACGGGGTATCCCTTCAGCTGGACGTCCCCCTCCTGCATGATATTGAAGAGACCGACCTGAATCTTGCCCGCGAGATCCGGAAGTTCGTTGATCGCGAAGATGCCGCGGTTCGCGCGTGGAAGCAGTCCGTAGTGAATCGTCAGTTCATCCGAGAGCTGGTGCCCGCCGCGGGCGGCCTTGATCGGATCGACGTCGCCGATGAGGTCGGCAATCGTCACGTCGGGCGTCGCGAGCTTCTCGACGAAGCGCTCGTCACGCGATCGAAAGGCGATCGGCGTCTTATCGCCCAGGTTCGCAATTCGATCGCGGGCATCGCGGCTGATCGGCGCAAAGGGATCGTCGTTGACTTCTGAGCCTGCGACGACCGGAATCTCGTCGTCGAGCAGGCTCGTGAGCGCTCGCAGGATGCGACTTTTCGCCTGTCCGCGCAGTCCGAGCAGGATGAGGTTCTGCCGGGCAAGGATGGCGTTCGCGATCTGGGGGACGACGGTGTCGTCGTAGCCGTGAATGCCGGGAAAGAGCGTCTCGCCGGCGCGTAGCTTGCGGACGAGATTCGCGCGCATCTCGTCGCGCACAGATCGGCCTCGCCACGGTGACTCGGCCCAGGCGCTACGGCGCAATTCGCCAAGCGTCCGGATCGATCCCGCCATCGTCGTGGTGCGGACTCCCGGCGTCGATCTGGTTTCCATGCGTCTGCCCCCCTGCTTCCGCGCGATGGCGAGTATAGCAGCGGGGCGCAGTCCGCGACCGCGGAGCGGTCGATGAAATAGCCGTGGGTCGCGCGGGCGAGCGCAGCGAGCCTACGCGCGACCCGCGGAACTGCCGGCCGTCATGCACCGACCGCGGAGCGGTCGCATCGTCAGCCATGACGTGCGTCGCAGACGACACCATGCTCGTCGAGTAGTGCTCGAAAACACGATGTGCATGTAATCCTCGGTCAGTGTCCGTGCCATGGGCCTTGCCCTATCCCCACGGCTTGAGTTGCTACCCGCTCACAAAGCAGTGCGACCGCTCCGCGGTCGGTGCGTGGGGCCGGCGGTTCCGCGGGTCGCGCGAGGGCTCGTTGCACTCGCCCGCGCGCGACCCACGGCTATTTCATCGACCGCTCCGCGGTCGCGGATTCGATCGCTCCGCGGTCGCGTACTGCGCTACAGGCTCAACCTGGAGTTCCGGCAGACGGCGCGACCGGAGCCGGACCGCCAGATAGAGACCCATGCGTTACCGCGCACGGTACTGATGCGTGAGGCGTGCGTATCCGTAAGCTGCCGCGCACGGGCTTGCCCCGAGGCGCGAACACGTCCGATGTCCGCCCGGATCCACCGGCGGGACTGACAAGCGGCGTCGGCGAATGCCGTTGCTCCAATCCGCCGCGGCACGCACAATGCGTGCATGGCTCGAAGCTCAGTTCGCACATTACTGGTCTCGTCGTTGCTGTTTTCGCTGACGTCTCCTTCAATGGCAGTGCAGTTGCCGCCGACGACGACGCCGGCTCCCGCTGCAACGGCGAAACGGAGCGAGGCGCCGCTCACGGCCCGGAGGCGTCTGCTGCCGGAGCGCGGGCTGATTCTTCATGTTCCGACTGGATGGACCGACAGCGAAGAGGAACTTTCGTACGACATCGGGCCCAATGCCTCGGTTCGCTTCATCAACGAGTCGATTCCCAACGGCACGAACGCTTCAGCCTACACCGACGCGATCGTCCGGCAGCTGAAGAGCACCCTTGGTCGCGAACCGAACGTGACGCGGCGCCCGTGCAAGGTATCGGGACGCGCGGCCTTCGAGATTCTGCTGAACACCGAGTTTCCCAATGGAAGCGCCGGTACCCTGGTCTTCATCCTGACGACACGCGACGACGTCGGAGAGGCATTCGTCCTTGCCCAGACCGCCGACGCCGCGCCGTCGATTCTTGCCGATTTTCGCACAATGGCGGATGCCGTCGTCGTCGACACCGCGGACACGCTTCGGGCTTTCACGGATCGCTGCGCCGGCCTGCCGGGAACCGCGGTCCCCGAGGACCTCGACGCGCGGGTCGGCCTCGTCCGGACGATTGACGGAGTCGACGCGCGTGTCCGCACTGACGCCATTCGGACGCTCGCCGACATCGCGCGTGTTCAGCCGCAATTCGTCGCCGACCTCCTGCTTGATGCCCGCCCCATCGTGCGCGCAGCCGCGCTCGAAGCACTGTCGGCGACGCAGATGGCAGGGACCGTACCGTCGGTTCTGCGCGCGCTCATCGACGAGGATCCACTCGTTCGTGAACGCGCCGGCGGTCTGGCCGTCCGACTGCCGGACGCGGCAGAGACCATTTTCGGATCGGACCTTCCGCTCATGATGCTCGATGAAGAGCGCGGGTTCTCGATCACCGCGAGCCTTCCCGAGGCGGAGCGCGCTCGCATCGCCCGGCAGATTCTCGAGGCGCCGGTCGCGGAATTCGTGGCCATGACTAAGCCTCCGACCCCGCGGCCGCCCCTGGGTGTGAGCCGCGAATCCGAGCCCGCCGGCGTTCCCGGTGGCGTTCCGGGTGGCGTCCCCGGCGGAATTCCGGGCGGCGTTCCCGGCAGCGTTCCGGGCGGCCACCTGGGCGGGGTTCCGGGTGGCGTCCCGTTGTCGATCAGCGAGAGCGCGCCGGACGTCTCTGACCCCGCAATGGCGCTGCTGCTCTATACCGATATTTCGCCGACGACCTATCCCCTTCCACTCACGCTCGTCGTCGATCTCGAAGACGACGAATTGCTCGCGACGGCGCTGAACGTCATGAGGTGGCGAGGCGAAGCGCCGCCCGAGGCACTCCTGCTTTCGCGGCTCACCACCGAGTCTGAAGCGCTGTTCGAGTCCGTGACGCGGTGCCTGGGTCGATTCGCCGGGGCCACGGCAGTCCCTCGAATCGAGGCGCGCCGCGGCAAAATCGTCAAGCGGCCACAATGGAGCGCGCTCCCGGACAAGCAACTCGATCTCGCCATCCGGCTGATCAAGGCTCGCGATGCCTATGCCCGCTCGACCGACGGGGCAGCTCGAGATGCCATCGCGCGGTCCGTCACAACCGACGAGACCTTTCGGCGCGAATGGCCCGACATCGTCGACGCCGCGTTTCCGATCGGTGAACTGTCAGGCACTGCGGAGTGGTTCGAGGCCGCGCAAATCGATCCGCTGGGGGGAAACGTCCTTCCACGGCGGCTGCTGTTGTACGCCGCCGCGGCCGATCCACGGCGAGTCGTTACGAACGGCGCTGCCGGTTTCGAAAACGCCCGGCTCGCTTCGACTGGCGACGGCGCGACCGTCGCCCTCGCCATGACGGCGTGGCGCGCCGCCATCGCAGGATATACCGGCGATGAGCCCGAGGATGTCGCATTCGAGCGCTTCGGCATACGAGGAGGGTCGCCGATTTCGGTTGGCACCTGGCTGGCCGACGGCAGCGTCTTCCAGGACCAGTCGGACACGCGAACGATCGCCATCGTGGAGGTCGCGGACCGCGACCGCTTCGAGCGATCGCTGATGCTCCCCTCGAAGACCGGCGACCCGATCGACCTCAGCGGGTTCTCGTTCGGAATCGCCGGGGTTGCCCGCTGCGCTGCGCTCATGCCGACGGTTGGCGTGGTGTCGCTCGTCGCGATGCTCGATGGACGCGAACACGTTCCGCCGCCACCGCCGCCACGCATTTCAGGCCCGGTCCCTCCGCCGGAGAGCTGGCGCACCGCCGTCGTCGTCCGCACGACGACGTGCCTGGGCGTGCCGGTTCGCGTCATATCGCGTCGCAGTGTCTCGGGCCGCGGCCGCGTCGGCTTGCGCGAGCTCGCCGTCGCATACGCGGGGGACCGCGCCATCGTGGCCTCGGGGCTTGCCGCGATGCGAGAGGCGCTATCGCGTCTCCGCGACGGCGGAGCTGGCTTCGGCGACACGGCCGCCTATCGCTCACTCGCTCAGTCGCAGGACGACTTCGTCTACGCAAGCAACCTCTTCAACCACGCTGATGAGCCAAGCGAGACGGGTGGCGTGCGGCTGTCGCGTGAGTCGTGGGAGAACGTCTTCGCTATCCGCGACGACATCGCCGATGGACTTCGGCAGTCGCCGACTCTCGTTCCGTCGGAAGCCGTGGCACCCGTTGCCCTGCTTCCCAAATCGACGATTTTCTACGGCATCGCGCACCTTGACACCCCTGCCTTCTGGCCGTCGATTGTGACCACGGCTCGGGCGTTCTACGCCAGCGGCAGAACCGCGCCGTTCGAGGCCGCAGACTTGCCGGCGCTTGGACGGGAGTGCGGCTTCGCCCTCGTCGACGTCCCGGCCATGACCGGTCGGTTGATACCGTCGGGCGTCGTAGTCTTCGCGCGGCTGCACCCCGATCGTCCGCCCTCAGCCTCGAGCCTCAAGACACTCCGCGACCGCGCCCGGAAGGCCGGTTTCGCCGTCGACGTGAAGAGCAACTTTCTCGTCGTCGCGGCGGACCCGGAAACCCTGGCGCTGCTCGACGCGCCCGAGCGCCTCGCTTCGACCCCCGGATACGTGGCGACGATCTCACGAGCTCCCCGGTCGGTCGTGGCGTTCGGCGGAGTCAACCTCGACGCCGCGATCGAGCGCGCCCTCACAGGAAATGTGCCGCGCGAGACGCGGATGAGGCTCGAGACCGTTGGTTCGCTCGCGCACGCCTTCGCCAGCCAGGACATGTGGGTGACCGGCTCGTCCGCCGGATTCGACGCCCGCCTCGTGGCCCGTATCGAGCGCACTGGAGCGGGCTCGGTGTCCGACGTGGCCGGCGCCCGGCGGTCCAGGATTCAGGTGGCCGTGGTACCCGCTGCCGGCCAGCTCATATTCGACCGCCCGACGATCGACCGATTGCGCCTGAGGCTGAACGCGCGAACGCCGGCGGTACTCGAATCGGTCCGCGCTTCACTCGTCGCGGATGGCGTCGCGGACGTCACTGCCGACGGAAACGGCGCCTTGCTGCTGGCGGTGCCGGCGCGCCGCCCCGACAGTGTGCCGGCCATCGCACTGCCCGTTTCGGATCCCGCTTTCCGATCCGAGCTGATGGCGTCTGAGGACGTTCAGTCCGAAGATCCGGCGATCGTCAAGCAGGCGAAGGAGATTGTCGGAACCGACAGCAACGCCTGGACCGTCGCGACGAAACTCGCCGACTGGACGCACGCGAATCTCAAGTGGAAGGTCGTGCCGAACGCGAGCTCGGTCGAGACCCTTGCGTCGCGCGAGGCCGACTGCTTCGAGTTCAGCCAACTTTATGTAGCGATGGCGCGTTCGCTCGGACTTCCCGCCCGAATCGTGTTCGGGCTGGCGTACGGTGATGGCGGCTTCATCGGACACGCGTGGGTCGAGGTCTGGGCTGGTCGTTGGATCGAGCTGGATCCGACGTGGGGCACGAACGCCGTCGACGCGACCCACATCCGGGTCGGGACGTCGAATGTGATCGCCTTTGCCGTGCTCGACCAGCTGTCCATCGACGTCATTGACGTCGAGAGGACAGCGGGTGCAACCATCGCGAACCCTGAGGCCCTGTTTGCATCGATCGCGAACCAGTTCGACAAGCGAGGCACGGGAGCGTTCTCGTCTGCCATGCACGTACGCGTTCTCGCCGACGAACATCTCGGCATTGCGTCGTCAGCTTTGCCGGATACGCGCGCTATCCGCTCCATCGAGGCGGCCATGAATTCGGTCGAGCGTGAGTTCAGGCCGGATGGTGGACCTGAAGGAGGATCGGAACGGACGCTGCGCGTCATCAGCTCGCGCGTCGATGGCGATCGGGCGAGCGCATTCGTGGAGGTCTCGGAAGGATATGAAGCCGTCTACTTCCGGCTTCACGCGCGAAAGTCCGGAGATCGCTGGAGCCTCGTGGAGATCGAGAACCTCGACACCGGGGTGCGACACATCAGTGTTTCGCTCGCACATCGAATGTCGGCGGACGGACCGACGTCCGATGCGCTGTCGTCTCCCGTCGAGCGTGCCCTGGCCATGCGATTCACGGATGCGGACGGTGCCATCGCGATTCTCGACCGAGCGATTGCGGCCAGGCCGACCGATGCATCGCTCGTGTATGCGAAGGCCCTCGTCCTCACGGATGGCGATCGCGAGTCCGAGTCTGACGCACTCCTCGAGAAACTCGTGGCGTTGCCCGAGCCATATCCTCTCGCCGTGCTCTCGCTCGGGTGGAGTCTGGCAAATCGTGAGAACGCCGACGTCGATCGAGCCGTCGCCCTGCTGGAGCGTTACGCGGCCCTGGCTCCCGACGACCCGCGCCCGCTGCTATGGATAGGCAACGCGGTTTCCTCCAAGGACCCGGTTCGCGCCGAGCGGGTCTTCCGGGCGGCAATCGCGCGGGATCCGGCCGTCTGGGGCGGAGCGCACGATCTTGGCGCGCTGCTTGCGGAGCACGGCCGCTGGAAAGAGGCTCTGGCGGTCGTGGACGACGTACTGCGTCTCGGCGAGTCGGAGTCGAAACCCGTAGCGTCACTGCTGATCTGGATGATGGACGAGGACGATCCGCTCCCGACGATCGAACGGTTCCTCGCCGAAGTTCCGGATCTGGTTCGTGACGATTCGGAGTGTTGCCTGACGATCGCGTCGGCCTACCTCGATTCGGACAAGCCGACGGCGGCGCTGCCCTTTGCGAGTCGCGCGATCGAACTGGCATCCGAGTCGAGCTACGCGCACGCGACGATGGCCAACATACGCATAGCGATGAAGCAATACGCCGAAGCGCTGGCGGCAGCCCAATGTGGACTCGATCTCGAACCGGATGCCACGTGGTCCCACTACCAACTCGCGGTGGCCTACGCCCACCTCGGCCGCCACGTCGACGCAATGGCAAGTCTCCGTGCCTATGCCGGACAGTTCAAATCGACACCATCCTGGCTGGCCAAGGACGTAGATCTGGAGCCACTGTACGAGCGGCCTGACTTCAAGGCACTTGTGACGCCGAGCGAGACGCCGCCCGTTGCGGCGCCATAGAGAGAGTGTTCTCCGGATTTGCGCAATTGGCGCGGTGCCGCCAGTTGCGCGATGGAAGGGTCCGGCATCAGGAGGTACTCTTTTTCCCGTGCCCGCCAAAGTCACTGACGACGTCCCGACCATCTGTCGTTGTTCGTCCGGTGTCGGGACGACAGCGCAATCGTCCCGACACCGGAGGACATCAGTCCGGCTTGACTGACTGCAGCTGCAGTCCCTTGATTCCGTTCCGCTCAACTGGGAAGCCCGTGACTGTTACCGTCTTACCGGCCAGACCGGCGACCTTCTCCTTGACGGAAATCGGCTTTTCGTCAAGCAGGACGTACAGCGTTCCGTCGTCCGTGATGAATCCCGCCGGGACGCCACGGCTGATGCAGGCGTTGGCGCATCCCGCGTGATCGGGCCCGCGTTCGCCGCGTGAAACAAAGCAGTGCATGTCGACGATTTCGCCCTTGAGCGTCACCGGCTTCTTGTCGCCTCCTTCCTGACCGAAAGCCCAGACCGGCGCGGTCAGAACGAGAGCGAGTGCGGAGATATGGAGCATACGTCGCATTGAGGAGACTCCTTTTGGCTGAACTGCAGTTCGCGGCTCAAAAAACGGGGAACGGGGATCGGGAACTTGTCGTTTTTTGAGCCTCGAGCGGTAGCGAGCGTCCCACGGACGGTCGATCGGTTTCGATCACTTCTGTCCTTCCGAAACGCTGCTCGGTCGGTGAGCGTCGCAGTAGTCTGAGCTCTCGTACAGATGTGACCCTCAGGAGTGCGGTTTGTTGTCGAATCGACGTGCGAACCGTAAGCTGAGCGGTCCGCAAAGTGCCGGCGACCACGATCGGTCGTCGTCGGGTCGTCCAGCTTCGGCGTTCCTTGTGCCCGATCGTGTATCGTCACGAGCGCACGGGTCCTGGCCGACGCAGAACGAGGCAAGTCCTGCGCCCGGACCAGGACTGCTGCCGCCTCTTGTTATCTGCCCGCAGTCGTCGAGCGTGGCCAAACAGTCGAATCGGAAAACGAGGCCTACGATGAAGTTCCTTACCGCGGTACTTGCCCTTCTCCTGCTGCTCGCGTCGCCCTTGTCGGCTCATGCCGTCACGATTGATGAACCGGTTGAGACATCATCGCTACCGCCTTCAGCTCCGGCCAGACCTCGAATCGCGCTGGTCCTCGGTGGCGGCGGCGCTCGCGGGTTCGCGCACATTGGCGTCCTGAAGTGGCTCGAGGAGAACCGGATTCCGGTGGACATCGTTGTCGGCACGAGCATCGGCGGCCTTATCGGAGGCGCATACAGCATCGGCACGACCCCTGCTGAGATGCGGCGGCTGATCGGCGACATTCCGTGGACTGACGTGTTCCAGCAGGATGCCCCGTTCCCCGAAAGCAGCTTCAGGCGCAAGGAGGACAGCCGGGCGGTTCAGGTCGACTTCGAGCTGGGACTTCGGCGCGGACCATCGCTGCCCGGCGGGCTCTTCCCTGCGCAGCCGGTAACCCTGCTCCTCAACCGGCTCTCATTGCCGTATGACGGCATGTCGTCGTTCGACGGTTTCCCGATCCCGTTTCGGGCCGTTGCGACCGACATCGGTAACGGCGAACAGGTGGTGATATCGGACGGCTCGCTCGCGGACGCGATGCGCGCGACGATGGCCGTGCCCGGTGTCTTCACGCCGGTCAAGCGTGACGGACGGCTCCTCGTTGACGGCGGCGTGGTCAACAACGTCCCGGTTGACGTCGCGAAGGCCATGGGCGCCGACATCATCATCGCCGTCGACGTGTCGACACCGCTCGACGACATCGACAGAGTCCAGTCGGTCCTTGGGATCACGAATCAGTCGCTGACCGTAATGATCCTCAACAACACGAAGAGGGTGATCGCGCTCTCTGATGTCGTGGTCGTGCCCGAGCTTGGCGACTACGGCGCGGGGAGCTTCTCGTCATCGAACGAGATAGCCGACCTCGGATACAAGGCTGCAGCAGACAAGGCCAGATTCCTGCAGACTCTCTCCGTCGACGAAGCCACGTGGGCGGCGTATCTCGCCGAACGCGGCTCGCGCCTTCGAACCGCGGTACCGACGCCGGCTTTCGTTGCCGTGACCGGCGTCGACGGCGAGGCGAAGAAGGAGATCGAAGAGCGCTTCACGGAATACGCCGGGAGGCCGCTCGACACCAACGCGGTAGAGCTCGACATCACCAAGGTGCTCGGCTCCGGGCGTTACGAGACCGTGAAATACGGACTCGTCGAACGAGACGGCAAAACCGGCCTCGAGATCCGAATCGACGAGAAGCCCTACGCTCCGCCCACGATTCGATTTGGCGTCGATCTTTCGAATCGCCAGGCCGATGGCGCCGACATCAACCTGAACGCGCGATTGACGTTCTTCGACATCGGCGGATACGGCACGGAGACGCGAATCGATGCCGGGATCGGAACGACGGCGTTCGCCGGCATCGAGTACTACCGACCCCTCGGAGGATCGAGGTTTTTCGTCGCGCCGTTTGCCGGGTTCGAGTCGACAACGCAGGACGCTTTCCGTGACGAAGACCGTGTTGCCCGGTATCGCGTGCGCGAAGCCGGGGTCGGATTCGATCTCGGCTATTCGTTCGACAGGCACTCGGAAGCGAGGGTCGGCTACGAGCTCGTCGCCGTCGACGCGTCAACACGCATCGGCGACCCGACGCTTCCGGAGCTTTCTGGTTTCGTGAACACCGTTCGTGCCCGATACACGTACGACGGCGTGGACAATCCGGTGATTCCGACGCGCGGTGTCCGGTTCTCCGGTGAGCTCCGCCGTCTGTTCGACAGCGAGGCTACGCTCGACGACTACACGACGCTGAACATGTTCGCAGCCATCCACCATCCGGTGCGAGAGAACGATACGGTGTTCCTGCTCGCGGCAGGCGGCTCGTCGTTCGGCACCGACGTGACGCCGCCGTTCGATTTCTCGCTTGGCGGACAGCTGCGGCTGAGCGCCTACAATCGCAACGAGTTTCGCGGCGCCAACTACTTCTATGCGAGCCCGGGATACCTGCACAGTCTCGGCAGTCTCTCGGAGGTCATTGGCGGGCGGTACTACGTTGGTGCGTGGTATGAGGTCGGAAGTGCCTTCAACAGCTGGAACGGCAAGGACATTCGACACGCCGTCGCCGGCGGCTTCCTTATGAACACGAAAATCGGGCTCATCACGCTCGGCGGCGCGGTGGGAGAGAGCGGGCGCGGGAGGATCTTCTTCTCGCTCGGCAACGTGTTCAGGTAAGGCGGCTGCTCGATCGGTACATGGAATTCGCGCGGCCGCTCGCATACGACGGAAGTGCTCGCGACCAGGCCCGTATTTGAGTGCCGTCCCGTCGCTTCGCTCCGGGTTCTGGCTCAAACGGCACGCGACCCGGGGACGATGGTTCGAGTAAAAACTTTTCACTGTCCGCGATTGCTTGCCGCTCGGCGCGGGACCGGTATAGTCTCCGCCTAGTCCCGGGTGACAGCGATCTACACGGCAAACCCGCGCGCATCAAGGAGATGGTCGGCAAGACGATCCTCCATTACCGCGTCCTCAAAGAGCTCGGCAAGGGCGGTATGGGAGTGGTCTATAAGGCCGAGGACCAGAAGCTCCACCGGACGGTCGCGCTCAAGGTGCTCCTCGGAAACCTCGTCGGGGATGAGAAGGCCCGAAAGAGGTTCCTGAGAGAAGCCCGCGCCGCGTCCGCTATCGACCACCCAAACATCTGCACCGTTTACGAGATCAACGAAACTCCCGATCGACTCTTCTTCGTGATGCAGTTTGTCGAAGGACAGACTCTCAAGAAGACGATCAACAACAAGCCGTTGCCGGTAGAGCAGGTCATCGAGATCTCGCTGCAGCTTGCCGACGCCCTCGCCGAAGCGCATTCGCACGGTGTCATCCATCGCGACATCAAGTCGTCGAACATTGTGATGACCGAGCGCGGTCAGCCGAAGATCCTCGACTTCGGGCTCGCAAAGCTCACCGAGCCGACGAACGGCCGTCGCGGCGCCGGCGAAGAGGTTGGCGGCCTCACGGAGCTCACCCAGCGCGGCGTTCCGTTTGGCACCGCGAGCTACATGTCGCCCGAGCAGGCGCAAGGAGAGGTCGCCGATCACCGCTCCGATATCTTCTCTCTCGGCGTTGTGATGTACGAGATGTCCGCCGGACGCCTGCCGTTCAAGGGCAAGACGAGCATCGACGTGATGCACGGCGTCATTCACGACAAGCCGCCGGCGATGCCGGAATCGGTCCCGCCGTCGTTTGCGCGTGTCATCGAGCGATCGATGGCGAAGAATGCTGTAGAGCGCTACCAGACCGCAGCCGAGATGCTCGAGGACCTGAAGCGCGTGGCACGTCTGGTCTATTCGGGTCGTGGTGACCTGCCCGTCGACCGCACGGCGTCGATGCACGCCATGCGGCCGGATCCAAGGCCCGGCACCGTCGGGCGCGCGATGAACTGGCTCAAGCGAAACGTCCTCGGAAAGGACGAAGCACAGTCGGCCATCGATGCTGAGCCTAGCCACGAAGTCTCGGTCGAAACCGGCGACATTTCGCGCTCGGCATTCAGCGGCACGTCGGTGCGCGACAAGCGAGCAATCGCCATTCTGCCGTTCAAGAATCTCTCAGGCGACAAGGAGTCGGACTTCTACGGCTTCTCGCTCGCCGACAGCGTCATCACCGAGCTCGCGCAGCTCAAGTCGCTCATCGTTCGGCCGTCCACATTTGTGGCGAAATACCAGAACACGGAAGTCGATCCGCGTCAGGTCGGCCAGGAGCTGGCCGTTGACTCGGTCCTCGTCGGCGGCTACCTGAAGGCCGGCGACAGGTTCCGCGTCACGCCGCAGCTCATCGACATTTCGTCTGGCGAGATTATCTGGAGTGACAAGATCGACGTCGACTCGAAGGACATCATCACGCTGCAGGACATGATCTCGCAGCACATCGTCGAAGGCCTCAGCATCCGGATCTCTGATCAGGAACAGAACCGTCTGGCCCGCGCGGCGACGAGCAACAGCGAGGCGTACGAGCAGTATCTGCGCGGGAAGAACCTCCTCAACACCTTCGTTACGCACACTCTCAGCCGCGAAGACCTCGACGAAGCCGTGGCCGCCTTCAAACGTGCTACCGAGCTCGATCCGCAGTTCGCCAACGCCTACCGTCCCCTCGGCGTCTGTTA
>JADIYM010000024.1 GCA_016705245.1 Blastocatellia bacterium
GGTCACTCGCGCGACTGCGGGAGACGGCGGGTACGATCCAATGTCATGGTGAGGCCGGGCGCGGCCCGTTCCCACGCCCTTAACATCGAGTTGCGTGGAGATGGTCGGCCGGCTCGTTCAGGACGCGGAAGTGAGTTCTCAGGCCGGCTGAGCAATGGATCAGGAGCGGCTCATCCTGACGTTCGCCGATTCGGATCGAGTGAGGGGTTTGTCGAGGAATTTCCGACTGGAGCTCATCGCCCGCGCTTGAGCGGAGGCTCGTGGAGTGCGTCTCGCGCTTTCCGTGCAGCAGCCGGCTAGGAGAGCACGCGCCGCTTCAGCGACGGGACCGTTGATCTGGCGATCGGCGTCGTGGGGAAAACGATCGGTCCCGAAGTGCGGATGGCAACCGTTGTTCCGGACTGGTCATCGGCTGCGGAAGAGCCGGGCACGCGCTGGGTCGGGAAAGATCACTCCTGCGCGATATGCGGCCGGCAGGCACATCGGCGTCTCTGCGTGCGGGGCCCCGATCACGCACCGATTGACGAAGCTCTTCAAGCGCCGGGCTGGAGAGGGAGATCGCGACGACCGTCAGTGGTTCGTCGACTGCGCTGGCGCTGGCTTCCGGGCTTGCGATCTGATAGCGAGCGTTCCCGAACGACACACCGGGTAAACCGCGCGACGGAATGCAGTTTGCGCTCCTGGTCGAGACGCCGGAGATCACTAAGCTGTTTCTTTGTTGCGGCATCCGCGGATGGATGCCGATCCTGCCTACCGCTGGCTGGGCGGTCTGGTCCTGGCTGCCTGCGCGGCGATCGGGAGAGGGCAGAGAGTCACTCCGTCTGGTCACAGGAGGCGCGTTCTCAAGGTGCGCCGGAGTCGCTCAGCGCTTTGCGAGACTCCCCGTCTTGGTGAGAAACGCGGTCGTACGTCAGTTCCTCGCAAAGACGCCAAGGCTTTCGCAAAGGCGCAGAGATTCGACTTCACTCACGACGACGTTTCGCGCATTGCCGATCGGTGTTCAGCTCCTTTAGTCGTTGCACCAGAGGCCGATTAGCGGTTCCCGTTAACAAATTATCATTGAAGATTAAAAACAAGCGATTAATGAGGCTTAGCCGGCATCCGCGCCATCGGTCCTTTGTACAACCAGGAGCGTCGTTCGTAGCACGGCTCCATCGAAAGTTCTGCGAATCCCGACGGCGACAATCCTCGCGGTATTCCACCTCCTGACGTGTCCCACGGCACGCCCCTCATTCGCGACTTCCGTTTTCCTGCGTCACGACGCAAAGGAGACCCCATGCCAATGGATCTGGTCAACGCCAGTAGTCTCGCGCCACCCCTCCCGCTTTTGCCCGCGGAGCAGTGTTCCAGCACACTGCTTCCTGGACGGAAGTTACGCGACGATGCGCGTCGACGGCGCTGGCAAGCTGGACCCGGCGAAGTGCCTGGCCAGTTCTCGGCAACTTGATCCACAAATACTGACCTAGCGGCCGCAGTCGTCGGCGTCAACGTCTGTGCGGGAGAAGGTCAGGTCTAATACCAGTCCTTCTTCTGGAAGGCGCGGCCGACCCGAATACTGCGGGATCCACGGTTCCGCCTCCAACGCAACGGCGGCTCGCGACGAACGAGGGTCAGGGGCAGTTTGCGGGCAACGTGGCGTTGCCTGACGTCAGCGGGCTGGTGGGCACGGTTGCCGCGCACGGTCAGCCTTCCAGCGGCATCCGGTGGATGACTTGCACGGCGGCGCCGGCCTTCGCGTCGCGTTCACGCATCGTCATCCTCGGACGGCCAGATCACGCCGAACATGGCTACACCTCAGCCGCAGATTGCGTCGAGCTCGAAGGCTGGAACAACGAGGCTGAAGCGACGAGGTCACCTGCGCCCAACGTCACGTATTCCTTTGCCCAGAGATCCGCACTGGGTGACGGATACCCACGGCACCGAGTACGGCGTCAGCGCCGGATGGCAGGGCGAAGTGGGCTGGTTCTACCCTAGTCGAAGTTCAGCCTTGCAGTGAGCTTCTGGTACAGCTCGCGCCAGTCGATCGCTGATTCGGATGACAGACGTCGTCGTACGACGTCTGGGAGAGTGGGACGGTCGTCGTGGCCTGGGAAGTCGAAATACGTCTCGATCGTGGATCTGGGCCGACCAGAATGCGACGGGTGACATGCGTCTCGCGACATGACGTTCTCGGGAAAGACTTCAACGCGGCACACCGTTCTCAGGGGCCTACCGCGACAGCCTGGCGCAGGCGATGGACCCTGCAGAGCGCGTTTGGCATGGTCGGAGACATCTCCGTGGTGTAGTGCTCGTGGGACAGTCAAGGCTGGTGGTGGCGTCGCCGCAGAGTGAGGTCAATGCGAGCGGACGACTCAATTCCACGGTCAGCGAAGGCCGCCTGAGCGGCTCTGCCAGCGCCTGACCGCGGATCTCAGGAAGTTCCGGATGAATTCCGGATCCGAAAAAGACTGCCCGGATCCGGGTTCATCCTGAGGCAACCCCCAACGCGTGAAGGTCGTTGTCGCCGTGGTTCAGCCCCTTAACACGGATACGCCGGTCTGGCTGGCAACGTGACGGTCAGACTTTCGAACAAGAGATGAGAAGTGCAACGAGCCAGCGATGCATCGAATCTCCGTTCGAATGAGACCTTCACGGGATGTCTGCCAGGCACGCGGCCTGCCCGACGGCCCGCAGCGCGACGCCCTGAGATGTTGCGGCGAGTCCAGGGCGCAGGATCAATCCATCAGACCTTGCGCCTCTGCGAGTCCTCTGCGACTTGCGGGAAACGCGGCTCACGTCTGGTTCTCGCAAAGACGCCAGGACTCGTAAAGGCGCAGAGACCTGACCGCATTGCCCTTCACGTCGCGCCGTTCACCTGAACCCTGTTCCGCAAGCGGTCGTGGCATAACTGGCCCGACGAGTGACGCCGTGCCGTTCGCACCTCGGTTCCCAGTTCGGTCGGTATCGCGTCCGAGCCAGCTCCGGCGAGGCGAAGAATACGCGAAGTCTACCTCGCCCACGATACGCTGCTCAGGCGCGCCGTCGCCGTCAAGGTCCTTCCCGAGATCGTCGACGCGATGGCCGAGCGCGTCGAACGATTCGTCCTCGAAGCCAAAGCCGCCTCCGCCCTCAACCACCCGAACATCCCACCGTCTTCGACGCCGGGCGCGACGGGACCACCCACTTATCGTTACCGAGCTCGTCGACGGCACGACGCTTCGCGAACGCGCCGCCCCACGCTCCTCGAGCTCGACGGAGATCGTCGACGCCTGCATCCAGACCGCCAACGCGCCCGCCGCGGCCCACGACGCCGGAATCGTGCACCGCGACATCGCTTTCCGAGAACCCTCATGCTCCGCCGCGACGGCTGGGCATGAAGATCCTCGACTTTGCTTCGCGAAGCTCCTCGACTCCCGTGACGACACGCTTGCCGGCCAAACCATCGACGCGGGCGGCGACGACGACAGCTTCACCGGAGGCCGTCCCTCTCACTGAGACACGGAGTACGTCGCAACAATGGACGGTGACCCCTTTCGCGCCCAACCACGCTCAATCCGGCGGAGAACCGTATGAACCTCGTCGCCCTCGTGCGAAGTCCTGTTCCGTCGTGGACCGGATTCTGGTCGCATTGATCATCCTCGCGTTCTTGCCCGAGAGCCCCTTCGACGCGAGCACCCGGCCGCGGTGCCGGCATGCGGATCGCGCGAGCTCGCCTGCCGTGCAGAACGCCAGGCAGATTGACACGGCTTTCGCAAAACGGCGACGAGAAGAAGAGCTCACCGCAGCAGACGCCCATCGAGGCCGAAGCCGCCACGTCGGCGCCGGCTGAAGAGGCCCCGGCGCCTCCACCGCGCGGAGCCAACGCATTTTTCAACGAGACGGAACCGAACAATACGGTGGCCACGGCGAACGTACTTCCGGACGGGGTCACGAAGGTGACGGGCAACATCCAGCCGACAGTCGAGTCGGATTATTTTGCCTTCACGGCACAGGCCGGGAACCGCGTTCCGCCGCGACGCAGACGGCGTTCGAAGCGTCAGCGACACGCTCGGTCTGACGACCGACCCGATCCTTACACTCCCGCGTCCGACGGTACCACCGTCCTCGAAACAGATGATCAGGATGGGAGTCGGCATCGGCGACGTCACCCATTGCCGGGGGCCTATGATTCCCCACGACGGGCACGTACCATTTGCAGATGCGCGGCGGAGGGGAGCGAGATCGCCCCTCACGAACTTTACGTGCGCGTGGACACGGCTTTCCACGCCGGAAGTCGAACCGGAACGGCAGCGCGAATCCGCCGAATCCTATGCCCCTTCGGGCCGCTGAGCGGCGCCGTCAGTACCTTTTTCGACGTCGACACCTACTCGGTTTCGCTGCTTGAGGCGTGATATCGTCTTATGTGGGCATGGACCACAACCCGGAACGTGACGCGACGACGTTCAACGGCCGCTTCAGTTTCGGGCCATTCGACGGCTACATGTTTCCGGTCAACGACGGGAACACGACGTCACCAAACTCCGAAGCCGGGTTCTTTACCGTACGTGACCCGGGGACCTACTTCATCGTGGTCGACGCGGTGTTCGGAACCGGCACGTACAACCTGAGCGTCGTGGTGTTCCCTCTGAATCCCACGCGCTCATGTACGCCCTTTTTCGCCGCTCCCGGATCGGCGATCGGTCCAGGCGCGGGCTTGACGCAGTCGACCATTGTGATTCCGGCGGCGCCGGCGCTCCGGGTGGGAAACCTGGTCGTTTCTTTGAGTATCACGCACGCGTGGGTCGCCGACCTCGACGTGTCCCTCGTTGGACCGGACGGCGACGAAGTCATGCTGTTCGACGACATGCCCTTTGCTGCCGTCGGGTCGACACCGCAGAGCGACGGGGTCCTCGACGACGAGGCCGGCATACGGATCAGGGAGTTCAACGTCTACAAGGGGATGCGCGCAACGACCGAGGGGTGGGGCCAGCTTCGCTGGTTCCGTGGCGAGCTGGCCGCTGGCACGTGGACACTGAACGTTCGCGACGACACAGCGACGAATGGCGGTACGCTCAATGCCTGGTCGCTGACCATCTGCGAGGATCCGCCGTCGCCAGTGTGCATTGGCGCGGAGACCACGGTTTTCTCGAACGACTTCGAGACAAATGATGGAGGCTTCACCCACTCGGGCGTCGCGGACGAGTGGGAGCTGGCACGCCGACGGGTGCGCTGATCCGCGACTGCGAACAGCGGCGTACGGGCGTGGGGAGACCGATCTCGACAACTCGTACGAGATCAGCTCATCGCAGAATCTGTTCTCGCCACCGATGAGCCTCGCGCCTTATGGTGGACAGACCATCACGGTCGAATGGGCAATGAAGCACCAGATCGAGGCATCTTTCTGGGACGATGCGTTTGTCGAGGTGCGCGAGATCGGCGGCGCCATGGCGATCAAACGCCTTTGGGGTGGGCCGGCCGACGGAACAGCGTGCTGCTGGCGGGAAATCCGGGCGTCATCATCCAGTCCGCCTCCGGTTGGGCGCCGTATCGGGCGGACATCAGCGAGTTTGCTGGGCTGAATGTCCAATCCGTCTTCCATCTCGACAGCGATTCGTCCCGTTCGTTCGACGGCCTCGGCATCGACGACGTGCGCGTCACCGCCTGCGTCAGCGGCGGTGCCGGACGTCGCGATCTCGAAGTCCGGTCCCGCGAGCGTGCCGTGCGATGCGCCGTTCACGTACACGCTCACGGCGAGCAACGTCGGCACGGCGGCCGCGACGAACGTCGCGGTGACCGACGACCTGCCCGATTGCCTGACCGGCGTCATGGTCAGCGCTACGTCGGGACGTTCTCCGTCGGTGCCGGCAACCTCGTGACGGGGGACGATTCCAACCCTGTCGCCTGGCTCGCCGGTCACGATCGCGATCACGGCGATCGCCCGTCCGGTGTGGTGCCTCGATCTCGAACCAGGCATCGATCGCCGCAAGCGGCGACACGACGCCGGCAACAACACGTCGGCGCTGGTGACGACGACGATTGCCCCGGTCAGCGTCGTGCTCCTTGTCGCCCGCGACCGACACGAACCCGATTCTGACGGCTCACACGGTCACGGTGACCGTCACCTCGTGTGGGGTCCCGCAGTCGGGCGCGGCGGTCAACTTCGCCGTGACCGGACGCAACAACCTGACGAGCTCGGGCAACACGAACGCATCGGGTCAGATCTCGTTCGTACACCGACACGGGCAGCAACTTCATGGGTGGCACGGACACCCATCACGACAACGGTGGTCAGCAGCGGCAGCACGTGTACGGCGACGAAGACCTGGGTGGCGGCAACGTGCGTGCCGATCTGCCCGGCGAACATCACGCAGCCCAACGAGCCGAATCAGTGCGGGAGGGTCGCTGACCTACGCGGCGCCGACGTCGACAGGCAACTGCGGCGCGATCACCTGCAGCCCGGCATCGGGATCGTTCTTTCCGGTCGGGACGACGACCGTGACGTGCTCGTCGCAGGCGGGTCCGTCCTGCACCTTCTCGGTCACGATCCAGGACACGCAGGCGCCGGTGGCGGCATTGTCCGGCGCCGATCACAGTACCGGCGACGATGGGAACCTGCTCGGCGGTGGTTACCTACACGGCGACGGCGACGGACAACTGTCCGGGCGCGACGATCGTCTGCACGCCGGCGTCGGGCTCGACCTTCCCGGTGGGTACGACCACGGTCACCTGCACGGCGAGCGACGCGTCGCCGAACAGTCCGGATGCGACGTGCTCGTTCACGGTGACGGTGCAGGACACGCAGCTGCCGGCGATCACGTGTCCGGCGAACATCGTGGTGACGTCAAACACGACGAACGGGTGCACGTTCACGCAGGTGGTGAACCACCCGGCGCCGACGGCGACGGACAACTGCGGACTCGCGTCGGTGGTGTATGCCGCCGTCGGGATCGACGTTCAACGAAGGACGACGACGGTGACGTGCACGGCGACGGACACGAGCGGGAACACGGCGGCGTGTTCGTTCACGGTGACGGTGGGGTGCGGCGTTCGGGTTCTGCTCGGTGGACGACGCGACGGGGAACCGGTTCCAGATGGTGGTGAACCCGGCGAGCCCGAGCTACGGAGTGTGGCGGTTCACGGTGGTAGCGACGAACACGACGTACTGGGGGAAAGCGAACTACGTGAACTACATCCCGGGAGTGAAGCTGCGGGCGTACGACAACGACTACAGCACGGAGAACCCGACGTACTTCATGGACGCGAACTTCAAGGGAAACACCGGAACGGTGACGGTGCGAAACGTCAGCGGAACGGTCCGCCTGACGCTGAGGGACCGCAACCTGCTCGACAGCGTCTGTCCGTAGGAGACAGTCCACAGATTCACACAACACAGATGAACACAGATCTGATCCGTGGTTCTCTATGATGATCTGTGGGCCTCTGCTTCGCTGATAGGTAAGCACGGCCGGGAGGTTCGTCATCGTAGAACATCGTGCTTCGACCGACCAGACCGATCGCATCAGCGCCGTGAGCCTCTATCTCGCGTACGTGCTTGGTCTCAATCTCCTGGGCCAACTCGACAATTGTGATTGCGCCAGGTTCCGGTAATCCCTGTAGCGCCGTGACGAGGCCGTCGGTCGTGGCATACTGGCCCGGCGAGGTGACGCCGTGTCGTTCGCGCCCGGTTCCCAGCTCGGTCGATATCGCGTCTCGAGCCAGCTCGGGCGAGGCGGCATGGGCGAAGTCTACCTCGCCCACGACACGCTGCGGGCGCCGTCGCCGTCAGGTCCTTCCGAGAACGTCGACGCCTGGCCGAGCGCGTCGAACGATTCGTCCTCGAGGCAGCCGCCTCCGCCCTCAACCACCCGAACATCTGACCGTCTTCGACGCCGGGCGCGACGGGACCACCCCTTCATCGTCACCGGCTGCGACGGACGCGCGTCGCGACCGCCGTCTCGCGCTCCTCGGATCGCGGATCGTCGACGCCGCATCGCCGCCAACGCGCTCGCCGTGGCCCACGACGCCGGAATCGTGCACCGCGACATCAAGCCCGAACCTCGTGCTCCGCCGCGACGGCTACAGGAGATCCTCGACTTCGGCCTCGCCAAGCCTCCTCGACTCCCGTACGGGGCGCTTGCCGGCCCGACCATCGTCGACGCGGGCGGGCGACGGGCGCACTCCGGCTACAGCCTCGACTCCCGTGACGACGCGCTTGCCGGCCCGACCATCGTCGACGCGGGCGGCGACGACGGCACCGGCTCGGCCCGACTCCGGTGACGACACGCTCGGCCCGCCATCGTCGACGCGGGCGGCGACGACGGGGCGCACTCCGGCTCCAGCCTCGACTCCCGTGAACGCGCTTGCCGGCCCGACCATCGTCGACGCGGGCGGCTTCGATACGCGCCCGCCACATCCTCGGCACTCCTGCCTACATCATGGTCACTTCGTCTGTCACCGTCGCATTTGGAACTCGCACGCCGCCGACAGGGGAGCGCTATGGAAGAACCGTGGACCGATTGGAATCATTTGCCGGGCGGGCAGGAGACTCGGATCCTCTGGGACTGCCTGCACGACGCCGAGCTTCGCTCCTCCGTTTCGGATCTTCTGAATCGTACGGTCGAGCTCCGTTTCAACGTTGCACACCTGGTTGAGGACAACCCGGAGCTCGAGTTCATCTTCCGTTTCGAGGCCGTCACGTCGGCGCGGATCGTGACGTTCGCGATCTGGCCGGGCGAGTACGTCCGGCCGCCGGGAATAACGCGCGAGGAGGAGACTCGGCTCGTCGAGGAGTATCAGTCAAAGTGGCGTGAGGAGTCGCTCGGATGGACGGAATTCGAGTCGCTGCTTTCGACGCACACGGTCGATATTTACGATGCCGATCTTGCAGAGGGGCCTCGAACCGGGCCATCAAACTTCAGGGTTCTCTCGAAGGCGATCGATACGACCATCGTTACTGCGAGATCTTCCTTCGGTTCGAAGCGTTCACGATCCGCACGGCGGAGAACCACTCCGTCAGCCTCGACGAATTCGAACAACTCGGTGAAGCCTACTGGGAGGCCTTTGCAGCCCGGAGAGAGGCGAAGGACCGCGAACGAGAGAGCTCGTCGTGAGGATCCGGCTCTCGGCTCTCCGAGTCACTTCGTCTGTCACCATCGGGTCATCGGGTCCACCACAATCGGGTCTCCATCCGGACGCATTCAACGATTCGCGACGCAACCTCCTGGCCCTTGCCTTCGATCATGGGCCGGAGGTTGTCGCCGATGCCGAGGATTCCACGCCACCAGTCCGCCCCGGGCGCGATGCGTCCGGGGACGCTCTATCACGTGACGTCGCACGCCGTAGCGGGGACGTGGTTGTTCGAGACCGCTCGCGATCGTGTGGTCTTCCTCTCGCTGCTCGCGTGGCAATGCCGCGAGCGGGGGCTCGTCGTTCACGCGTTCTGTTGCATGTCGAATCACGTCCACCTAGTCGTCGAAGATCGGCGTGGGCAGCTGTCGCAGGCCATGTCGCTCGTGAAGAGTCTGTACGCCCGGTACTACAACGCGACGAGGCCGGGCGGGCGGCGGCGGGGTGCGTTGTGGGCCGAGCGCTTCTCGGCCGAGGTGATCGATACGAAGCGGTATTACGACGCGGCAGTGGCGAACGTGCTGCTCAATCCGGTTCGGGTGAAGACACCGATGGTTGCGTCGCCTGAGGTCTATCCGTGGTCGAGCTGCGCGATGACGGTTGGCGAAGGAGTGACGCCGACGGCGTACTTCGCGCGGATGGTAGAGAAGGAGGGCGGGATCGACGCGATTCTCGATTCGATGCCGAAGGCAAGGAACCCGGCAGCCGAGGAGAACCGGCGGCGACGGCTCGAGATCCTCGTCGAGGGGAGGGAGTTCGTCGTTGATGGCGTGCTAGGTGGAAGGTCGCGGGAGGAGTACCTCGATCATCTGCGGGCGAAGATGAACGCCGCGGCGATCGAGTTTCACGAAGCCGAAGCAGATTCGCGAGAGAGGCAGAAGGAGAGCAACGCAGATATGGCGGATGGCGCGGATCGTCTCGATCCGACGGAAGCGCACATCGGATCCGCAGCATCCGCGAAATCCGCGATGCTCTCTCCTCTCCGTCTCTCCTCACTCGATATCCCCCGTGCGGCTCCACAATTCACCGGTCTGTCGAAGACCGTCGCCATCGATGCAATCCTCGGCAAGCTTAGCCAGTGGCTTCCGGTGCCGGGCAAACGTCGAAGTGAAGTGCGGCAGGTAGAGGCGTGGGCGCTCTTTCGGTTCACCGGATTCGGCATGCGAAAGATCGCGCGGTTGCTGCGGACGACAGTTGACGAGGTCGAAGAGGCGATCCGATCGGTCCGCGCGCTGCGCGAAAAGGAGCGTGCCTGGTGGCGCGCGATCTGGAACGCCGAGTGGTCGCTGCGGTGGAGCCTCGCCGCCGCGCCTTGGCGTGAATGAGGCTCACCCGGCCGTAGCCGCAACCCACCGAACGTCCTCCGACGCGCCTTCAGTCGAGGTAGCCGCCGATGCCAGCCGCCCCGTGCCGCGAATCGGCAGTCGCCGTCACCTTCAACGCAATCAATCACAGGAAGTGGCTCGCAGAGCGCCCGCAGCTTCCGCCGTCTCCCTCGCAACGGCGCGACGAGGCCTCTTCTTCGGAGTCTGTCCCCTATTACTCCGGAATCGGTCTGGCACGGAGTCTGTCCCCATTTACCAGGTTCAATCGATCAGGGATATCCGATCTTCCGCACGAGTGTCTGAAAGCGCGGATCGTCGCGCACCTTGTCGAATCTCGGATCTACCTTCAGCCAGAAGATGATATTTACCCTGTTGTCGTACGACTCAGCCAACTTCACCATCGCCTCGTCTTTCTCGCCGAGCGCGACGTGGAACGCCGCGAGCACATAGGTATTCAGGTCAACCGGTCTGCGCGGCCCGGTCACGGCTTGAAGGAAGCCTTCCCACCCACCGTTCGAGAAGCCTTCGCGGGCAAGTGCCGCGCCCTGCGCATCTCCGCCGAGTTCCCTCCATTTCGCAAACTCCTCGGCGCTTTCGGCGTAGTTGCCCTTGAATTGTTGGACAAAAGCCAGGTTGTAATGCACAGAAGGAAAGCTGGAATCCAGCTCTACAGTCTCATTCAGCTGCGCCAGGGCCTCGTCGTACTGTCGCGAATGGAAAAGGATAACCCCATACGTGCGATTGATAATCAGTGAGAGCGGGTCGAGTTCGCGCGCACGCCGAATCTCCGCCAGCGACTCCTCAGTCCTGCCAAGGGAGCCGAGGAGTTCCGCATAATAATGGTGCGCCGTGGCGTAGTTCGGATTGAGCTCGATCGCCCGCCGATACTCGCGTTCGGCTCCGACGAAGTCGTGATCGTAGCTGAGAAGGACAGGACCGTACGCGGTGTGCGCCTCAGCCAGGTTCTCATCCAATGCAAGTGCCTTCAGCGCTGCCGCTCGCGCCTTCGGCATCATCTCGTGCGGTGGCTCACCGCCGTACTCTGGAATCAGGGAGTAGGAATCGGCGAGCCCCGCATAGGCAAGCGCGAAGTTCGGCTCCACATCTATGGCCTTCTGGAAGTCCTCGGCCGCCTTTCTCAACTCATCGACAGTCCGCTTGTTCCAGTGAAACCGACCCTTCAGGTACAGCTGATAGGCCTCGACATTTTTCTGTTGAGTTTTTCGCCAGTCGCTGTTCGTCCGTGCCCGAAAGCGTCACCTCCAGCTTTCTCGCGACATCGCGCGCAATCTCGTTCTGCAGCGCGATCAGGTTCGCCTGCTTGCGATCGTACTGCTCACCCCATAGTCGATCGCCTGTCACGGCGTCGACCAGTTCCAGATACAGCAGCAGGTCCTGCCCTCGCTGAACGACCCGGCCGGTCAGGATGGCCTCGACATTCAGCTCCCTGCCTATCGTCTGAGCGCTGGTTTCCTTCCCCTTGTAGTGAAACACCGAAGACCGGGCTTTGACCTTCAGGTTCGGCAGTTGCGACAGACTCTTGATGAGCGTTTCCGTCATCCCGTCCGAGAGATATTCCAACTCCATATCTCCGCTCTCGTTGACGAACGGCATCACGGCGATCGATCCGATCTGTTTCGAACTGCCAAACTGGCTGATGTATGCCCAGCCCCGATCGCGACAGCCGCAACCAGAACCAGGAGCGTGACCGTGAAACCAAACCGGTGCTGACGGATCTGGGCCGTCACGTACTCCGCGCTCGCGGTCGCCGGCTCGTGTCGTCCGCTTGCCATCGTTTCTGCGCTGGCAATCTGCGTCGGTCGAGTCTCCGCGGGAGGTCGGCCGTCGGGACTCGTCGACCGCTCCAGTTTCTCGGAGAATTCGAGCTCCTTCTTTAGGTCCTTCAGGTCCGCGAGCAACCCCTTCATTGTCTGGTACCGCGCGTCTCGCTCCTTCTTGAGTGTCTTGCGCACGATCCGCTTCAAGTCGTCAGGGATCTCATTGTCCTCGAGCGCCTTCGGCTCGGCCGTAAGAATCGCAGCGAGTCGATCGCTGTTCGTCTCACCCTCGAACGGCTTGCGCCCGGAGAGCATTTCGTAGACCACCATCGGAAGCACCCAGACTCGCTTCGTTCGAGTACTGGCGCAGGGTCTTACCTTCGACGTACTCGGTGGCGATGAATCGAGTCTCGCCCTCCTGCCCGAACTCAAACACGGTCAGGATGTTCGGATGGTTGAGCGCCGAGACGGCGCGCGCCTCCTGGACGAACCGCTGCATCCGCTGCGGGTCGGCTGCGAGCTCCGCGGGGATCACCTTCAGGGCAACGGTCCGCTCGAGTTCTCCGATGTCCTCGGCGAGATAGACGTCTCCCATCCCGCCCGAGCCGAGCTTCGACGTGATCCGATAGTGTGAGAGCGTCTGGTCGATCATCATGCGGGGCCGGACGAGACAGATCGCAGTCGGTGACGATGTGAGTGAGTACAGGGTATGTCGAGGTGTCGAAGGCGTGTTCATACCATACTGGCGCAGTTCTCTGTTGTAGTGACGTGTCATCCGCGGATCGAATGAAAAGCAGACGGCCTTCACCGGGAGCGACGGGCGAGCTCGGCGAATGGCCTCGTGTACTTCATCCTCGCAAGCCGCTTCTTGTTTCTGGCGGATTCTTCCTCCAATTCTGGGGTCATCGGCATGAATCATCTCTCAACGCATTTCGCCCTTCCCGTGTCGGTGCAGATTGTCGGCTTGCAATTCGTCGGTCGCCTTCGGCTCGCCGCCAGGCGTGCTCACCGACGTGCTACCTGGATATCGAGCGATCGGACGGCTCGTCGCGTTCTTCGGGTGACGATGCTGCTCGCTGCAGTATCGGGATTCATTCCAGTCGCCACGACCGTAGCCCAATCGCCTGCGGCTCCGTCAGTCCAATCGCCAGCAGTCTATTTCGACGCTGAATCGGGCTTCTCGGTCGAAGCTCCTCAAGGATGGCGACAGCTTGGCGCCAACGCCATCGCGCTCCAACCTGGCGCGCGGGCCGGGTTCGTCAATCCTGCGCGGGATCACGCTTTCTTTGTCATCGTCGAGTTCATCCCGGGCGGGAAAATTCCTCCCAACGAGGTTGCCCTGATCCGATACATTCAGACGATGTCGACGCCATTCGCCGGCCGTCGAATCCGCAGAGCCAGATCCGGCCGTTCTTGCGGGGCGCCCAGCGCTGAAGGCGTCGATGTCGATCGGGACGGCGGCATCACTCGATGTCTACAGAGTGACCTCGACGCGAGAGGGCAGCTACTACTTCTCGATCACCTCCGTCGCGGATGCGAAGGCCGGTCCCCGAGCCGACGAGGAACACACCTCGATTGCGCGATCGGCGAAGATCACCAAGTCAGCCGACGAGGTTGAGGTCGAGTTGAGCCGCATAGTCGCCACGGGAATGCCATGTCTGGATCCGTCCGACGCCCTGCTCATCGCGCGGCAACTGCTCGAGCGCTCAACGGCGGACACGCCGGTCGGTGTTGCATCGATGAGCCGATCCATCGTGAGCCGCGGGCGGAATCGTCTTTCGTCCGGCGACGTCGACATCATCGAATCGCTCACACGAAAGGGACTCGCGACACTCTCCAGCGAAGATTCCGCAATGGTACGTCGCGGAATGTACGACGTTGGCGTGCAACCGACCATTCCGAACGAGGAACAACCCCGCATTCACGAAGCGCTTCGTCGAGCGTGTTCTGCGCTCTCGGTAGACGAGATTGCCTCGCTCCGGCGTGCCACCGTGACGTGCTTTCGCCTTGGCCTGGCGGCATACGACGAAGAAATCGAAGCTGAAACGGCTCGATCTCGGGCAGGGATTCCCGGTGGAGTGCCGGGAGGAGTGCCGAGAGGAGTGCCGGGAGGAATTCCTGGCGGCTCACCGGCTGGCGCGCCGCAAGCGGGCTCGGGAGCGTCATCAGGCGTGCCGGTGTATTCCGTCAAGATACCCGGGCCCGACGGTTTGAATGCGCGTGCCACGGTTCGCAAGGAGGCTCATTATCCAAAGGAAGTGCGCGACGCTGGAATCGAGGGTGAAGTCGTCGTCAGCGTCCTCATAGATGAATCGGGCCTTCCGCTGTCGGTGGGCGCCGTCTCGGGTCACCCGCTCCTGCGAGAGTGGGCAACGAGGGCCGCGCTTCAATGGGAATTCGAGCCAGTGACGGAGGCGGGTGTACCGGTCATGGCCTCGGGTTACGTTACGTTCAAGTTCTCAAAGTAGGAGTGCCCGGGGCGTAAGACGTGCACAGCTCGGGGACACCGTCGACTCCGGGTCGCAAGACGACTTCCCACGACAGTCCCCGAATCTGCGACGAGATCGGCATCACCGGAAGCGACGAGACGGCGATCGTGACGCCCAAGCACGAGAACCGGACGTCGCTCATCTGGCGACCGGAACCGAGCGAGTGTCTCCGGGCTCGATCACACCCGGTTCGAGCCGGCGTCGAAGATTGGCAGCGCGCCCTCCCGATCCTCGCGCTCAAGCCATTCGTTCCAGAGCCGGAGGTTCTCGTCGGCGGACACTTCCATCTCTTCAGGTTCAGCGGACTCGATGATCACCCGCACGCGGCGGCCATCAAGCTCGCAGACGTCTTCGTCGAGCGTAATGATCCGGCCGTTGACCTGACCCAGGATTACCGCCGTCGCCGTGTGGTCGTGTCGCTCCATGCAGTTCCGCGAGCTGTCGTTGCGGCATCAGGAATTCGAATCGAGCATCGCCCGGTAAAAGCGCTGCCGTCGACACAAAAGTCCATTCCACCGACGGAGACAGGCAGGCGGAGTGATTTAAAAGTAACCGGAACAGGCTTGATTCCAGGGAAGCCCAGCTTGCCCAATGGCTTACAAACACCTGGCGTCGAACCGGCTTCTTCTCCCACATTCTTGTCATTCACGCTGTGAATGATTATCATTCACGGCGTGACGAAAGAGCTCCTACCGAGACTTGCCGCCGCCGCGCTTGCGAGCCGGCTCGGCGCCATGCCGGCAGTCGTCGTCACCGGTCCGCGGCAGGCAGGAAAAGCACGCTTGCTCAGCGGCTCGCACCGGGAACCCGCCTCTACCGATCGCTCGACGATCTCGACGTACTCGACGCGGCTCGCCGCGACCAGGAAGTGCTCGTCGGCGGTGAGGGATTCGTGACACTCGACGAAGTCCAACGAGCACCCGAGCTGCTCCACGCCATCAAGCGCGCCATCGACCAGCGGCGAACTGCAGGACGATTCCTGCTCACTGGCTCCGCCAACCTCCTGACGATGCACCGCGTCTCCGAGTCGCTCGCAGGTCGCGCGAGTTATCTCACCCTCTGGCCGATGACCCGACGCGAGCAACGCGGCGAAGGGCGCGCAGGACAATGGGAAGAGCTGCTCGCCGCGCCCGACTCGGAGTGGCTCGACCTGCTGGAGGCCGTACCCGACGAGCCCGATGACTGGCGCGCCCTCGTGCTCCGAGGAGGCTTCCCTACGCCCGCCGTTGAAATGACGGACGCCGCCGGTCGGGCCATCTGGTTCGACAGTTACGTGCGCACGTACCTCGAGCGCGACTTGCAGGACCTCGGGTCCATCAACGCGTTGCCGGACTTCCGGCGGCTGATGCGCGCCGCGTGCCTGCGGCTCGGTCAACTGCTCAATCAGACGGAGCTCGGCAGGGATGTCGGGTTGCCGCAGCCCACAGTGCATCGCTGGCTCAACCTGCTCGAGACTTCGTACATCCTCGTTCGGCTTCCCGCCTACGCCGTGAACCGCACGAAGCGGCTCATCAAGTCTCCGAAGCTCTATTGGGGCGACACGGGCGTCGCGCTGCATCTCGCGGGCACGCCGGAACCGAGCGGTTCGCATCTCGAGAACCTGGCTCACGGACCTGCTCGCATGGCGCGATTCGCGGCTCGAGCGGGCCGAGCTCGCCTACTGGCGCACCGCGAGTGGAGAAGAAGTGGACTTCGTGATCGAAACGGAGGGCCGACTGCTTCCCATTGAGATCAAGGCCAGCACTCGACCGGGGCTCAGCGACGCGGCACGTCTGCGCAGTTTTCGAGCGGAGTACGGCGACATGGCTCGCCCCGGGCTGCTGCTGCATACAGGGACCGCGCTCGAGTGGCTGGCGCCGGACGTGCTCGCAGCGCCGTGGTGGCGGGTCCTATGACGAGGTCCACGGATTCATACCGATGAATGGTCCTTCTCCATGCCTCGGACACAACCGCCTCATCGGCCCCGATGTCGATTGCGGTGCCCTGGACCCTTGGCTCGCCGTCGATATCGAACGGACCGGCGTCGATCGCGGCGCCCGCGTCGATGGCGGGTGAATCCGCGAGGAGGCGCAGGTTCTCGTCGAGCCTCGGGTCGGCGAGGGCCGAGCCCGCGTCGTTGCCGGTCGCGGCTCGATAGGCGTCGAGGGTGCGGTAGGTCTTGCGCCGCCACTGCCACGTGACGTCCGCGCCCGCCGGCGCCGCATACAGGTTCGAGTCGACGACGTTGCCTCGGTTCTTCTTGAACTCGTTGCCGATGAGCTTGCCCTGTGCGCCGGCCAGGATGATGTTGTTGCGGATCGTGTTGTTCCGCGTATCGAACTGGAGGCTGATCTCTCCGGTCCCCGTCTCGAGCGTGTCGTTGTCGACGACCGTGTTGTTGATGATCGCGCAGTTCTCGGTGCTCCCCGCCGCTTGTCGTAGCCGCCGATCGAGATCCCCGTCACGTCATTGCGATAGACGAGGTTGCTGCGCACCGTGACCCCGCTCGTCGCACGGCCGCGGTGCTCGCTCGCGAGCTCGATGCCGATGTTCGCGTGATGCACCGTATTGCGCTCGACGAGGATGTCGCGGCCGCCGTCGACATAGATCCCGCCGGCGCTGCGGTCCTCACCGTAGGCCGGGTTGCCGAACGAGTCGACGTTGTAGACCGTGTTGTTGATCACGAAGCCGTCGCGCGCCTGGTCGACGTCCGGATCCGGGCACGTGCCCTCGAAACCGATGCAGTCGATGGCGATATTGTTCACGTCGTGGACGACGTTGTCGGCAACCGTGAACCGCTCGACGTTGCCGTTGATCGCGATCGCCTCGCTCGAGCCGAGCTTCAGGTCGTGCAGCTCGTTGCCGACGATGAGGATGTCGCGCGCCGACTCGTTCGCCGACGTCCCGTAGACGGCAATCCCGTGGGCGTCGCCGCCCTCGGCGCCCGGGAAACGGGTCTCGATGTCGTGGATGTGATTTGCGCTGACTTCGACGTGATGCGACGCGCCAAGGATGAGGACGCCGGCCGGAACGATGTTGCGTTCGGCGGTCGAGTAGTTGCGTAGCTCGAAGCCGCGGACGACGAGGTAGCTGCGGTCGACGATGAGGAAAAGCGCCGAGGGTCCGTCGGGGACTTCGAGGCCTGTGCCGTCGACGATGGCCGTCTCGCCGGGGAAGGACTCGAAACGCGTGGCGCCGGCTTCGGCGCTGCCCGAAACGGCGAAGGTCACGGCCTCGTTGTAGACGCCGCCGCGAACGTAGACGACGCTGCCGGCGCTGACGGTCGAGGCCGCGCGCTGGATCGTCCGCCAGGGGGAGTCGAACGTGCCCGGGTTATCGTCGTTGCCGGTGGCGGCGACGTAGAAGGTGAACGGACCGCCGGCCGAGACTGGTGCCGGTGCCGGTGCCGCGAGGGCGACAGGTACGAGGAGCGCGCCGAGCACGAGGAGCACGAGTAGCCGGGCCTGTCGGACGAGGGTCACGCCGGAATACTGCGCTTGCGCCGAGCGTCACGGCAACGCACCGAGGCGCAGGACGGCTCAGCGCGAGGCCCAGAACCGCGAGCGTAGCGAGCGGCCGGCCGTCCAATCCGCACGCCGTCAACCGTACGGCCGGCCGCTCGCTACGCTCGCGGTTCTGGGCCTTGCGTGGTGCTCACTTGCGAACTCGTGTGAGTGAGAACCCCGGGTCGATGCGCGAATCCGGCCGCTTCGGCGGCGCAACGCCGCCCCACCGCTGCTTGCCGGCGAGCGTTTCGCCCGTGAGCGTTCCTTCCCACAGCACGACTCCGCGCGGGCGCATGCCGTTCCGGAAACCGTACGTCAGGCCGACCGACGTCACCCGCAGATAGTCGAGCTTCCGCACCCGAAACTCGGGCGGCGCCGCCGGATTGATCAACTCGCCGACCACCTTTCCGTTCTCGACGCGGATCCGCAGGGTCTCCGGTTCGTTGCGTGGCGCATCCGGCACCATCCAGTGATAACCAACCCAGTCGCCGACGAATCGGCTGGCCTCGTCGGGCGTCGGGAACGGCGTCGCAAGCAAACTCGCCACGGTCTCGCTCGGCGCCGGCCGGCTCTCCGCCACCAATATCTCCGCCTGGACCTCCACGTCATCCGGCGGTGCACCGTGCTCTCGACGAACAACCGGTACGCGGCCCGCGCGCCGACTCCGCGTCCCTCCGCAATCAGATCGTCCACCACTTCCCGCAGCAACCGCTTCGGTGGCGGGAGCGCGCCGCCAAGCGCGGTGCTCACGCCGGAGTAGTAGTCCAGGATTTCCAAGGCGGGTCTCTCCTGCGCGACCAGGCGCGAGTAGTCGCGGAACACCTCGCGCAGGCCCAGGTAGGCGCCCAACATGAAGAGCGTCTCGTGACCCTCGCCCTGCAGGACCTCGCGCCGCAACTGCCATGACGTCGGCGCGGCTGCCACGAGCGCCTGCCAGTCCTCCGCCGGCCAGCCAAACCGGGACTCGTACGACACGTACCGCAGCGGCGCCAGCGGAGCGGCCGCGCGCGCTGTGAGCTTTTTCGCGAGCCAGTTGTCGCCGAGACCGATCGGCGCGTCGATCGCGATCACCGTGCGATACGTCGAGCGCGTCGCCGCCGCGTAGGTGGCGAGAATCGCGCCCGAAGAATGGCCGATGAGCGTGCGGGGCGTGCCGCCGCGGAATTGCCGATCGACCGCCGGCAGGAGCTCGCGCTCGATGAAGTCGAGAAAGCGGTCGCCGCCCGCGTCGAGACCGCTGCCGCTCACGGAAAGCCCGGGCGGCGTCAGGTCGTGCACGCGGCCGCGCGCGGGGTCGGTGTTTTCGATGGCGACGAGGATCGCCTCGGGGATCATGCCGTTGCGAGAGCTCGTCGGCGACTGCTGCCGAGGCCGGGAGGTTGGACTCGCCGTCGAGGATGACAAAGACAGGGGTAGCGGCGGGTTGCGGGGCTGGTGGCGTAGGACGACGGGAGCACGACGCTGATGCGGCGTGTCTGGTCGAGGATCGTCGAGCGGATGGTGAAGGCCTGCGCGTCGGCGCCTCGGGTGGCGGGGACGCGGTGCGCTGGATCGGGCATGAGCGCGGGCAGTTGCTGCGCCGCTGCGGTGGAGCTCGTGACGCACAGGACCAGGATCGCGAGGCCGGCTGCTCGGTGCATCGCTCGCATGGGTGTCCTCGGCGGTCGGTCGGGGTGTCGGAAGTGCGTCAGGGCTTCCGAGGTCCAAGCATCGGCGGGCACGCGCGGCGGCGTCAACTGGAATTCACCTTTGCGTGCTGCGCGAGTCCTTTGCGTTCTTTGCGAGAAAGCACTTCCGCGAGACTTGTTTCTCGCAAAGATCGCAAAGGACTCGCAGAGCACGCAAAGAGCGGAGCTGCATGGTCCCTGGCCACAACCGCCTCATCGGCCCCGATGTCGATTGCAGCGAACACAGGCGCGGGGAATCCTGCAGGCTGGCATCGTTACGTTGTCGGAGGTAAAAGGTTCGGCACCGTGCATCTCGCGCAAAGGCGCAAAGTCGCAAAGTGAAGAAGGGCCACGGATTGGACGGACGTGACGGATCAACACGGATCTGAGATGCCGGCCGTGCTTCGGCACGTGATTATCCGCTACAAGTTGGGAGACCTTGCGAATGAGTGATAGTCGCTACGAAGTGATTCTCTACTGGAGCGCTGAAGACGGAGCGTTCATCGCCGAGGTTCCGGAACTGGCCGGATGCGCAAGCGACGGAGCCACGTATGCCGAGGCGCTTGCGAACGTCGAAGTGGTGATTCAGGAATGGCTCGAGACGGCGCGTGAACTCGGGCGTCCGATCCTCGAGCCCAGGGGCCGGCTTCTGTACTGACGCGATGGAAGGCGTATCGGCTTGCACACGTCAAAGGTGATCGATGACGTCGAATGACATTCGGGAACTCCTTGCTCGAGCGATGGACAGTCGACGCGCGGATCGACCTGACGATGCGCGTCGCGAGTTCGAGAGCGCGGTTGACCTGGCGCGCACGCGCCCTCTGTCCATCGAATTCGTTGCCGCCCTGAAGGGACTCGCACAGATCGAACGCGACTCGGGACGACCCGAGCCGGCCGTTGCACTGTACGAGGAGGCGGCGACCGCGTGCCGCTCATTGAACCACGACTTTCTGCTTGCGCACACGGTGCGCCACCTCGGTGATGTGCTCCAGGATCTAGGCTCGATCGAACGCGCGGAACCGTGCTACCTCGAGGCTCTGTCTCTGTATGAGCGGCGCGCCGACGCCCCGACACTCGACGTTGCAAACACGATTCGGCCGATGGCGATCCTGCGGGAAACCCAGGGTGAACGGCGGAGGCGGTGCTGTTATGGACAAAGGCGCTTCGACTCTACGCCGAATGCAATGTCCCGCTGGCGTGGAGGAGTGCGAACGGCGGTTGCGCAACCTCACCGGTGAGCGTGGCGACTGACGACCGGCGCGCGTAGCATCCGCTCGTGAGACCCAGGACGACACTTTCGGCGGAACGAGAACCGGTTCGTTGGGGGCCACTTCGTCTGGTAACGGAACGGAACAGACTCCTTCTAAAGAAGTCGATTCGACTCGGCTGAGGCCGCAGTCCTCGGCTTTCCTGGTCAGTGGCCGCGGATCGTGCCCACGACGGCGGACTTCGACAGACCGGTCCGGAGATTTGCCGGACGAACCCGGCCCGGTCCCGATCACCGTCCGCGCGTCGAGCCTGCGGCCGCCTTCGCCTTCCGGCCTGCGTTCTCTGCAATACGCGTCTTGACGAGCTTGCGTATCAGTGCGGTCGGCATCGGTTTGGCAGGATCGAAGCGAATCGTGCCCTTGCTGATCGAATAGCCAGTGAGGTCATCACGATGCGCCCTCAATGGGATGCGAGCCGGGATAGAAGGCGCAGTGTTTCGCTGCCGCACCGAAGGACACGAGCAGACGACCGTCGAGACGGAAGCTCGGGATCTGGTAACTGATGCATTCCTCTGCGCCTGGAGCTGCCGCCTTGATGTCCTTCCGGAGCTTTTCGAGGGCGGCCCGATTGTCGGCGCCGAGCGGCGCAAGGTAGTCGTCGATGTTTGCGGTATCGCGGATGGTGCGGTCTTCTTCACGTCCGGCCCTCCTTTCCGGGTTGATCCCAGCCCGACAGTCGGCTTTGGTTCCGACGAGTCCAACGGGACATGGAACGGATCGGCGGCCGGGAACCTTGCAAGTATGGGGCTACATCGCGGCTGACGTCACGGCTAGCCCGCTCGAGGGCCATTGGACACGGGTGACTCGGGAATGGGGTCACTTCGACTGTCACCATTCGGCACCGTCTCTGCGCCTTTGCGAGTCCTTTGCGTCTCTGCGAGAAACCCGCCTTGCGACGGCGCTTATCCCACAGGACGCAGACAGCAATCCAGTGACACTGAGGGAGACACGTCGCGCGAGATCGACACTAAGATCAACCGATCCCGATTGCGGCCGATTGCGCCACCGCCATCAGAACCGCGCGGATGTGCCGCGCGAGGAAAGGAAGTGGGCATGGCCAAGCTCGTGTTCGGAATGAACCAGTCCCTGGACGGCTACGTCGACCATACGGCGTTTGCGCCGAGCCCCACGCTCTTCCGCCACTTCATCGAGGAGGCTCAGGGGCAGGCGGGCAGTGTCTACGGTCGCCAGATGTATGAGATCATGCGCTACTGGGACGACGATCATCCTGAATGGGATGCAGAGGAACACGCCTTCGCGGCGGCGTGGCGGACCCAGCCGAAATGGGTCGTCTCGCGCTCGTTGAAGTCGGTCGGCCCCAACGCCAGGCTTGTTGAGGATGATCTTGAGGGCGCGATCCGCGAGTTGAAGGCCGAGCGCGACGGGGAGATCGAAGTTGCTGGCCCGGACTTGGCGCGCAGCCTCACCGAACTTGGCCTGATCGATGAGTATCGAATCTACCTGCACCCCGTCGTGCTTGGTCACGGCAAGCCATATTTCGCCGGACCCCGGCCGCCGCTCCGCCTCATGGCGAGTGATCGGATTGGCGACGATGTGATCAGGTTGACCTACGTTCCCGCCGCCTTCAGGCGCCCCGATGCTGAATCGCCCCTGATCGTCCGTTCTGGTACCGGGAGGTCTGAACTCGATCGAATAGCCGCCCGGCTCGGGCTTCGCGGACAGAGGCAAGAATACCTCGCGCCAACAACCAGCGCGCCGTCCGCATCTAGCGCCCTTCCTTCAATCGTGCGGACCCGGTAGGCAGCGAGCCCCGAAACACGAGGTTCTCGACGGTCTCGCCAGGTCCCAGCTTCACTGCCTTCGCCTCGGGCGGCTGAAGGTTCCCGGGTAGTAGTATGGCTTGTTGAGTCGATACTCCCGGTGCTGCACTTCGACGGAGATGACCAATTCGCCCGGTGGAAGGCCTTCGGCCTCGAATCGACTACTCCCCTTCCGTCGAGTGTCCGTACGAAGACAGTCCGCTGCCTTTCGACTTTGAGAAACGCCGAATCGAAGCCCCTCCCGTCCACATCACGAAACGACCGCGAATCAGCCCGTCGAAGCGTGGCCTCCCGAAAACGACGTCGACCGCGCCGAGATCCTCATTGGTGATTTTCTCGAACTTCTGGCAGCTCGTGTAGTGCGGCGGGAACTCACGGGCTCGACTCGATATTTCCCGGGCCGCAGTCCGTGACAGTGAACGCGCCGTCGATATCCGTCTTCGTCGCAATCCTCGTGTCGCCGCTTCCACGAATCGTGATGGTGACATCAGGGAGTGGGGTTGCCTTTTCGTCCCTGAGGTCTGCCCAGACACTGCCCCGGATCGTGGCGCCGGACCCGGCTGGCGGCAGGTTTCCGAGAAACTTCAGGTCCTCGGCTGCGCCTGGGCTATCAACCCGTGTCGTTCGGGTGCATGCGCCCGTGAGGAGCACCGCCGGGTCTTTCTCGGTAGCGTAGGCGTAAACGATGTAACGGTCCCCGCGCACCAGGCCGTAAGGCCTGGCTGAACTCCTCTCTCGGCTCTCTCTGCCTCATTTCTCTGCACTCTCTCTTTCTCTCTCTCTCTCTCTCATTGCTGTCGACAGCCAACGTGATCTCCGGATAAGGCTACGCCCTTGAACGTGGATTCACGGCGAAACGCACCTGGCCCGCTTCAGGATTCCCGGGTCACCATCCGGGTCTTCAATTTCACCTGCTGTGAACCGTCCAGCACCCGGCCGATGAACACCGCTCTTGCCGAGTTGAAGGCAGCAGGGGATCCC
>JADIYM010000025.1 GCA_016705245.1 Blastocatellia bacterium
ATCAGTCATCGACCTCGACGGCGCCCTCGACCGGCTCGAGTCGATGGACCCGAGGATGGCCCGCGTCGTCGAGCTCAAGTACTTCGGCGGCCTGACGAACCCCGAAATCGCCGAGGTCCTGTCGATCTCGGCAGCCACCGTCGACCGCGACGCGCCTGATCGCGGGATAAAGGTGCTGCGCCGCGAGTTGGATCGCGGGACCGAGCCGGGCTGATGGCTTGCCTCAGTGTCTCTGCGTCTCGGTGTCTCTGTGTGCGAAGCTCTTCGAAGCGATAAAGAGTTACGCACACAGAGACACGGAGACGCAGAGACACTGAGGCAAGGAATCACACGACTGCTCGCCCGCTGAGGCGATTCCCACGCGTTTCTCGCGGTAGAGAGTGAGTGGTCCTCTCATCGACGACTCGACCCCCTCGAGGAGCATCGCCCCCATGCCACCTCCTACCACCGAACGCACGAGCTTTCTCTCGGCGTCACGACTTGTCGCGAAGCGCATCCGGGGAAATAATCCGGTGCGTCGATCCCACTCGTCCGCATCCCCTGGAGTTCCCCGCGCCGTGACGAAGCAGCAATGGCAGCAGGTCAAGAGCCTCCTTGCGCTCGCCCTCGAGCAGCCGCCCGAGTCGCGCCGGGTCTTTCTACGCGAGGCCGCCGCGGACGACACCGAGCTCCTGCGCGAGCTCGAATCGCTGCTCGACGCGCACGATCGGCCCGACGGCTTTTCGCTCGACGACGCGCCGCCCTTCGCGACGCAGTGGATCGACGAAGGCCCTGTCGCGAGCGGCCCGGTCGGCAGCTACAGCAAGATCTGTTCGCGTTGCCACTCGCGATACGGCCCGCTCGTCTTCGTGTGCCCGCAGGACGGAGAATCGCTCGCGGACGACCCTGAAGCGCTCGTCGGCCTTACTCTCGACGGTCTGTACCACATCGAGCGACTCATCGGTCTGGGAGCGATGGGCCGCGTCTACGGAGCGCGGCACGCCCTCTTGCAGGACCGCGTCGCCATAAAGGTGCTGCGAAGCGACCTGGCCCAGAACGCCGACTTCGTGAAGCGCTTCCTGCGCGAAGGCCGCGCTGCCCGCTCGATCAACCATCCCAACGTCGTCACCGTGCACGACCTGCGGACTTCGAGCGACGGACTGACCTACATGGTTCAGGAGTACGTCGACGGCCACACGCTGCGCGACGAGATGACTCCAAAGCAGCCAACGCCGCTCGCCGATGTCCTGCGCCTGCTCGAGCCGGTCGCCTCGGCGCTCGACGAGGCCCACGGCCACGGCGTCATCCATCGCGACCTGAAGCCCGAGAACATCATCATCGGCACGGTTTCGGGCAAGCCGGTCGTCAAGGTCACCGATCTCGGCATTGCGCGCCTGTTCGATCCACCCGACGAGCTTCCGGAGGTGCGCACGGAGCTCACGGAACCCGGGCAAGTCATGGGCACACCGCATTACATGTCGCCGGAGCAGTGGGGCGCGCCGCCGGACGACGGCGGGCCGGACATCGATGCCCGGGCGGACGTATACAGCTTCGGCGTCATCACGTTCGAGTTGCTGACTGGAGTGAAGCCGTTCGACGCAGCATCCGTCCGGCAGCTCTGTCTTGCGCACGTGTCGCGCGAGGCACCGGATCCACTTGTCCTGGCGCCCGACCTGCCGGAGGCGGCGGCCGTTGCGCTGTTGCGGGCGCTCTCGAAGGACCGCAACGACCGGCAGTCGTCGTGCGGCGAGTTCGTCGGGGAGCTCCTGGCGGCTTCTGTGATGGAAGCGGCGGCCGTGATGGCTGTCGACGAGCCCACCTCTCAACCTCGCGCACGCTGGTTCGCGGCCACAGCAGCCTTGATCGTCGTCGCCGTCGCGTTGACGGTCCTCGTTTACCGTTCACGTCTGGCGGACACGCCAGCATCGGCTGCGGCGGACGTCACTCCGCCTGTTGTCGCTCCGGCGCCTGTCACGGTCCTCGAGTGCACGGCTGAAGTTCAGAAATATCGGGGCGGACGACCTGTGAAGACGCCCTTGCCCGTTTCCGTGGACCGCACGCTCATCGTCGAACAGGGGGACCGCATTCGCCTTGACCTGAAGAGTCCGCAAGCGGGCTGGCTCTACGTCCTCAACGAAACTGTAACGGCCAATGGCCAACCTTCGGACCTGCGCGTCCTCTTTCCAGTGCCCTGGACGAACGATGGCGTTGCCTCGCTCACGGAGCGGCAGACGGTCACGCTGCCGCCGGCTAACGGAGCCTGGATCGAGTTCGACGACGAGCGCGGCGCAGAGGCGTTCTGGATCGTGTGGTCGGCGGAGCCGCTGGCCGCCTTTGACGGGATCGTCGCCCGGGCCAACGCGACGGATCGAAGCATCGTGTCGACGGATCAGGCCGCCGCGATCCGCGCCTTTCTCGCTTCTGCCGCCACGCCGATCGCCGATGCGTCGGAACCCGCCGGATTGACCTTGATCCGGTCGTCCTCGACACCGATCGCGTACCGGCTCGAGATTCAGCATTACTGAGGGGATTTTGAATGGACGCGCTCCCTCCAAATCGCCACGTGCTCAGATCCCTCCGTCTGGTTCTCGTCGCGTGCCTGTGCTTCGGTGTCGCTACGAACGTCAACGCGCAGTCCGCATCGCCTGAACCGCCGGCCGACGCTGTCGCGAATGCGCGCGAGGTTTACGAGCGAGCCATCGACTTCGCGGCCCAGGGCAAGATGCGGGAGGCGCTCGGTCCCGCCGAGGAAGCGCTCGTGCTCTTCGAGAAGGCGTTTGGTCCCGAGCATCGGGAGCTCATCGACCCGAACGGTCTCGTTTCGAACATGCGGCGCGACACGGGTGACCTTCGCGGCGCCGAAGCGCCGCTTCTGCGCGCCCTCTCCATCTGCGAGCGTGAATTTGGCGAAGAGAACGCCAGAACGGCGATCTACATGAACAACTGCGGCGTGCTCTACCGCCTGCTCGGCATGTACGGGAAGGCCCGGCCTTACTACGAGCGCGCCCTCGCCGTCCGTGAGCGTGTGCTCGGTCCCGAGAACGAGGACACCGGACAGTCCCACACTAACCTCGGCATCCTGCTCAAGGAGGTTGGCGAGTATTCGAATGCCTATGCGGAAATGCTGCGTGGGGCCGGCATAACCGAGAACAAGTACGGCATCGCTGACCCCCGGACGGGCGTCAGCGCCGGCGTCCTCGCTTCACTAGCCACGTCGCAGGGTAACTACGCCGAGGCCGAACGCCTGTATCAGAAGGCGCTCGAGATCCACGACAAGGCACTCGGTCCCGAACACCGCACGACGCTCATATCGCTGAACAACCTCGCACGCACTACCTGACCACAGGCGCCTACGATCAGGCGCGAAGCCTTCTGGAACGTCTGCTCGAGACGCGAACGAGGCTCTTCGGGCCAGAGCATCCCGAGACGCTCGCGGCGATCGCCAACCTGGCCTCGGTTCGCGGTACGACGGGCGAAACCAGGGCGCGCGCGCCCGCTGTTCGAAAGCGCACTCGAAATCAGCAGGAAGCTCTACGAATCCGACAGCGAGCAGATGGCTAAGGCCTACGGCTACATCGCGAACCTCGAGATGGCGGAAGGACATCTCGCCGCGGCGGAAGAGAACTTCGGGCGGGCGCTGGCCGTCCGAGAGAAGCAACTCGGTCAGGACCACCCGAAGACGGCGACCAGCCTGGCGGCGGTCGGATCGGTCCACCTTGCGAGAGGGGAATTCGAGGAGGCGCGAGAGTACCTTCAACGCGCGGTCGCCATCAACGAGCGGACGCTCGGCGTCGAGCATCCTTCGTCCGTGTCCGCACTTCGGGCGTGGGGCGATCTGCTCTGGGCGACGGGCCGAATTGCCGACGCCGTCGAGGTGCAGCGCCGGGCGAACAACGCCCGCGAGCGCGAGCTGCTCCGGAACCTCACCGCAGGCTCTGAGCAGCGGAAGATGTCGTACCTCGATCTGACAGCCGGCGAGCTCGATCGCACCATCTCGCTGCACCAGGTCGCAGCTCGATCGAATCCGACGGCGGCCAGCGTGGCGCTCGAGATCATTCTGCGTCGCAAGGGGCGAGCGCTCGACGCGATGACTGGCCAGATCGAGTCGTTGCGACGGCGTTCGTCGCTGGCGGATCAGGAGTTGCTTGCGACCCAGCCTATGCCAGGGCGGAATTCGCCCGAAGCGCTCTCTCGGTTCCGAACGCGACGAACGACGCCGAATACCGGGCCGGGCTGGAGAAGCTGCAACGGAAGGTAGAAGAGCTCGAGTCACTCGCAGCAGCGCGCAGCGCCGAGTTTCGTGCGAGCGCGCTGCCCGTGACGCTCGTCGCGGTCCGCGAGGGTGTGCCCGCCGATGCGGCGCTCGTCGAGTTTGCAGCCTACGCTCCCTGGGACCCGAAAGCACGCACGTCGTCTCCGAAGCGATACACCGCGTACGTGCTCGAGCATTCCGGCGCCATCACGTGGACGGATCTCGGGCCGGCCGCGGAGATCGACGCGCTCGTGGCGTCGTTCCGGAGGGAGCTGCGAGCGCCATCGCACAGGCGAGCAGTTCGGGCTGCGGGTCGAGCGCTCGACGAGCGCATCATGCGGCCGGTGCGAAGGCGCGTTGGGCCCGGCGTCAAGCGGCTCCTCGTGTCGCCCGACGGTGCGTTGAACCTCGTTCCGTTCGCCGCGCTCGTCGACGAACGCGGCCAGTACCTCGTCAAGGGACGCGAGATCGTCTATGTGACGAGCGGCCGCGAGCTGCTGCGACTGCGGCCGGGAGCGGACGGCGTGCGGGGCGGAACGCCGGAAATCGTCGCGAATCCTGACTTCGGCGTCTCGACGGGTGGCCCTCGGTCCCGACTCCAGTTCAGTCCGCTGCCTGGGACCGCGGCGGAAGCGCGTGAGCTCGGTCACCTCTTTCCGAAGGCGGCGGTGCTCACCGGAGCGCAGGCCACTGAGACGGCGCTGAAACGGATGAGCGCGCCTTCGATCCTGCACATCGCAACCCACGGGTTCTATCTTGTTGACGACGTCGAGTCGGCCTCGACACCGCGGCGTCGAGGCGGCAGTGGAAGCGACACGCGACGTCGTTCAGATTGCGGCGCCCTCGACGGCCGCTCCGGGCCAGATCCTGGCGGCTGCGCGAGGGCCGCTCCTGCGATCGGGGCTCGGGCTGGCCGGCGCTAACCGCAAGGCCGTTGAGGGACAGGACGATGGACTGCTGACGGCGCTCGAAGTTGCGGGCCTCGACCTGTGGGGCACGGAGCTCGTCGTGCTCTCGGCCTGCGATACGGGCGTGGGTCAGGTGAGCACGGGAAACGGCGTTTATGGACTGCGCCGCGCGTTGACGCTTGCTGGCGCCGAGTCGCACCTGTCGAGCCTGTGGGCGGTATCGGACCGCAGCACGCGCGAGCTTATGGTTGCGTACTACGGGGAATTGCTTGCGGGGCGCGGGCGTTCAGAGGCTCTGCGGACGACGCAGCTGCGAATGCTGAAGGATCCGCGACGCAGCCATCCGTTTTACTGGGCCGGGTTCATCCCGTCCGGCGCGTGGTGGCCGCTGCGTGCGCTAGCCTCGGCACCGCGCCCCGTAACTCCGTGACTCCGCGGCTCTGTGACTCTGTGTGCGAAGCTCTTCAGCGTTCTCAAAGAGCTTCGCACACAGCGTCACAGAGCCAGGGAGGCACAGAGTTACGGACACATCTCTCGCCCGACAGTGAGGCGATTCGGACGATTTTCTCGCGCTACAGATGAGGATTTCGGTCGCCGCTTGTGCCGATCGACGGCCGGCTGAATACTGTCGACCCGAACCTGCCAGGCCCAGGAGAGTCCAATGCAGTCCATCCGGCTCCGTCGAAGAGTCTTGCTGAGCGCCATCGCAACCCTTCTCGTCGCGCCGGCGACTCCATTTGCGGTCTTGGCTCAGTCCAGCGCCTCGGACGAACTTCGCGGCGCGAACTATGTCTACGCCAGGCCTGCCGCCCGGTCTCGAACGTCATCGAATCGGGCCCGGTACCGCAAACGTGCGGGCCGCCTGCCGTCGGCCGACGTCGCCGACGCGCGTATCGGCGTGACGTTATGGAGAGCCGACCCGTCCCGAGCGACGGGCCGCTCGTCGACGCGCGACATCGTGCAGGTAGGCTCCGAGACCAAGTCATGGTCTCTTGTGCGTGTCGGATCCGACACGGAGCTCGCTACTGGTGACCTTTTCCGCGTCGGCATCGAGACGCTCAGGTCCGGGTACCTCTATGTCATCAACAGGCCGATCCGCGCGGACGGAACGACCGGCGATCCTTACCTCGTTTTTCCCACGCGACGCATTCGTGGCGGTGACAACTCTGTCGTTGCCGGCCGGATGGTGATGATCCCCACTCCTCCCGACGAGCCGCCGTTTCAGACGACCGATCCTTACGGCGACGTCGTGGGTGAAGAGCTCATCATCCTGGTCACTCCCAGTCCTATCGACATCGAGACGCGCGAGGATCGTTACCGCGTGCCGGCCGAGCTGCCGGAGTCGTGGATCACCGAGTGGGGCGCCCCGACCGAGACGTTCGAGCTGGTCGGCGGCGCCGGAGCAGCCTACACGCGCGTCGAGCGGGCCGCGGCGACGAATCCGGCCAGACTGCTCACTCCATCCGAACCGCTCCCCCAGATCGTGCACATGCTGGCAGCAAAACCCGGCAGCCCGATGTTGGCGCGGGCGCTGCTACGCGTTCGCCGGACCTTGGCATCACCTTAGTTCTACTGCTCAATGCGCGAAGCGCTTTGGAGTGCGGCGTGAATCGCCGCTTTGGATTCTTGACAGTTTGCGATCAAGATTTTTATCAAAAGCGGCGATCCACGCCGCACTCCAAAGCGCTTCGCGCAATGCCGGGCGTCACGCTCCCCTTGCTCGCAGGCGTGCGCGAACGCGCGGGGCGGCGAGCGGATCGAACGCGGGCGAGAGCGAGAGTGCCTGCTCGAAGTACGTCCGCGACACATCTGCATCGCCGGCCGCAAGCGCGATCTCGCCTGCGTGATAGAGCATCCGCGCATCGTCCGTCCCGAAGCGTAGCGCGTCCCGAATGGCCGCCTGCGCCTCGGCAATGCGGCCCGACTTGAGCGCCGTCCACGCAAGCGCGTCTGCACCGTACACATCGCGGCGGACTGAGTACTCCTTCGACGCATCTTCGTAGGCCTGCTCAACGCTGCGATCGTGATCGGCCCGGAAGATCGCAAGTTGCCGGTTGTAGAGCACACCGTTGAGCGCGCTCAGGCGTCCGATCTGCTCTACCAATGCGTATTGCGCGGCGGCGTCGGAATCGCGGCCGGCTGCGGCGTAGCAGTCCCCAAGCGCCGCAATGAACGCCGGATCGGGCACTATCCGAGACACGTGTTCGTATCCCGCAATTGCTCCGGCCAGGTCGCCGCGCGCCGCGAGCGCCCTTGCACGCGACGCCAGGGCCCTGAAATACCCCGGATAGACGACCAGCGAGTCGTCCGCGTGCCGCTCGGCGGCTTCGTAGTCTCCTCGTGCGAACGCCGTCTCTCCGAGCTGCCAGTGGCACCACGCAATGGTTTCGCGCGGCGCTGGATCGAGCTGCACTGCAGCCGCGAGCGCCGATTCGTATGCGCGCCTGGCGCGATCGTGCTCGCCGCGAAGCATCGCGAGCCGAGCCTGACGCGTCGCTACGTCGAAGGCTGCTCCGTCGCTCGATATCGCCCGCTGTTCGATTGTCCGGATCGTGACGGCGGCGGCCTCGTAGGATCCGAGCTCGAGCTGCACGTCGAAAAGCATGACGAGCGGCGCAATGCTTTCCGGTTCGAACGAGCGCCACTGCTCGGCATGTTGCCGCGCCGACTCGAATTCGTGCGATGCGAATTCCACGTGCGTGAGAGCCGCAAGACCGCCGACGTTCAGCTCTGCCGGCACCGACGCGAGCGACTCACGTGCTGCTCGACCCGCGAGCTCGAGGTAGGCAACGCTTCCCGTCTCGCGGACCTTCTGGAGGTAATAGCCCACTAGCTTGTTGCGCGCGATGAAGTCGTGTGGATCTTCGCGTGCCTTGTCTTCGAGAAAACGGATTGCGCCGTCCGAAGCCGCGTCATCGGCCGCAATGGGCGAAGCGGGTGGCAACGGCTGCGCAGTGGAGTCGGCAGCCGGCGAAGTCGAAGCGCAGCCGCCGGCAGAAAGGACCACGACAACGAGCGCAAGAGCGAATCCGAGTTCTGGCTTGCGCCTTTGCGCCTTTGCGCGATTGTCTTTGAAGGCTCGAAGAGGTGCTCGCAAAGGCGCAAAGGCGCAAAGGCGCGACGACTCGTGTGGCTGCTCATTCCAATCACAACGTCTAATCGAAAAAGCCGGGGCCGAGCCGTCCGCGGACAGCTCGACCCCAGCAGAGAAGCGCCTAGTTGCGCGTGTTGTCGTCGGTCACGTCCGGATTGCGCGGCTGCTGCGACAGCCCGAGGTACGGGAACGCGTCCGTCAGTGCGACGTCGTTGCCGTTCACGCTGTCGCCAATCGCCGTCTGGTTCGCGACGAAGAAGAGCACCGTGTCGACGACGTCGTCACCGAATCGGCGCCCGTTGGGGAACCCGGCTTCGGCGTTGTTGCCGCCGCCCGGGCCATTGTTCGGAATCGTGGTGTTGAGGCGCAGGAAGTCGCCATTGAGCACGGCGACGCTGGCCAGGATGTTCACGTTGTCAGTGTTCGTGCCGAGCGCCGTAAGCGTGCCGATGATGTCAGTGGCAAACGTGCCGGCAGCATCCTTCGACGTCGAGGCGAGGTTGTATTCGTCCTTGCGCGCAAACGGGATCAACACCGTGTTGATGGCCGGCACGCCCATCCGGTCAACGTTGACGAACTTGCCGGAGTAGACGACTTCGCCCGTCTTCGGCTTGAATGTCCGCTTGAGCTGCCTCTGCGTGAGCAGATCGACGCCGATTACGCCGTTCGACGTCTGAAGCAATGACAATGGCACGCTCAGCGCTACGCACATCGTGTTGTAGCCAGCGAAGCTGTCTCGGCCGCGAGCGAGCTGCGAGCCGTCCGGTGTCCCGGCCTGGATCGACGCGACGAACCGGTTGAAGCCAGGGATGTCGAAGAAGAACGGGTCGTCGGCGACTCCTGCGAAGAACGTCACGCCGGTCGCCGAATCCGTGCTGACCGTGCGGGTCGGCGCCGTCCCCGCGAGCGACGGTGGCGTCGTCATCGCGGTGACGCGGGTGCCGTTCGGAAGCACGACCGTCGCGGTCTGCGGCGTCGTGCGCGACGTGCGTTCCGAGAACGTGACGTCGATGAACCGGTCCGCGACCGCGTCGCCCGTTTCCTCGAGCTCGAGGCGATAACGCACGGTCGAATCGAAGGCGCCCTGGTTCGCGTTCTCGGATGGGACGATGAAGCCGACGACGGTGAACGCAAAGACGACCTTAGTGTTGTCCGACGGATCGAGGAAAGCGTAGACGTCGCCAATGTCCGCCGGCCGGTCGTGATCGGCCAACGGCGCTTCCGAGTGATCCGCGGCGCGGGTCACTCCCTGAGGCATCGAGAAAAAGGCAAGGCTGAGCACGACCGCCGTCACCGACAGCACGAACCCGGCTCTGCGAATTGAAGTCGACATGGGAAATCCTCCTGCAAATTCGAAGACAAGTGTCTTCTTGCTGCTTCGCCGGTCCGCGGGGCTTCCCCTCAGGGCGCTCTCCGTCAGTCGCTCTCCGGCGGGTGCGCTATCAGTAATGGCGTCCCGAAAAGACGAGCGCCGCCACAACTGAAGCGCTTGACTGAACCGCATACCAGCATCCGAAAAGGATGCTCAGCACGCCTGCAGCGATCTGCAGCGCGTGGTGTTTCCGATTCATCGCACCCGACGAGAGTGCGAACGGCAATCCGATCAACCCCGACATCGCCAGCATTCCGGCGATCGAGCCCAGTCCGAAGATCGAGAGGTAGAGCAGACCGAGCCAGGCCGAGTCGATCTGCGAGAGGACTAGAAGTGTGAGGGCAGCCGATCCCGCTAGTCCGTGCACGGCACCGACGACGAGCGGCTTGAAACCGAGCCTCGCGACAGCGTGTTGAACTTCGCCGTGCCCGTGCGCCGAGCCGTCCTCGTGAAAGTGGATGTGCACGTGCGCCGCACCATCGTGGTCGTGCCTGTGGACGTGAACGGACGGCCGCCCGCGTACGCCTCGCAACACCGCGCCGGCCCCGAGGCCGATGATCATCAAGGCGACTCCAAACTCGAGCCACCCGGCAACCGCGTCGGAAATCGCGACCTTGAGCGTGAGCACAATCAGGCCGACGGCGACGAGCGAAATCGTGTGACCGACGCCCCACAGCGCTCCGACCATCGCAGCACGGTGGAGTTGCCGGTGTTCACTGACGATCGTCGAAACGGCAACCACGTGGTCGGCCTCCGTTGCGTGCTTGAGGCCGAAGACGAGACCGAGGCCGAGAATGCCGACGGCGCCGATCCCAACGAACGACGGTTCGTCGCCGTGCGAGAAGACCGCGGCGAATGCCGCACCGATGTCATTTCCGGCGTCGACCATGGCGGTCCAGCAGATGGCCGCGCCGAGCGCCGCGATGACGGCGGCGCTCGCAACCGGCAGAATTCGGGAGAATCGAGCGAGGCGCGCCGATCCGCCGAGCAGTCGGCCGGCAAGAACAAACGCCAATCCTACTGCCGTCAGTGCGCCTGCGAGTCCGACGCTGAACGCGACGACAAGTAGAAGCCCATAACCAACTCGGTGCAGCGCGATCGCCGACAGCAGGACAACCAGCGCCGATGGGCAGGGCAGGAGACCGCCCGAGATACCGAGAGCGAGCAGGCTGCGCATCGTGACCGGAGATTCATCCGCTCCCGGCGGCAGATGCGAATGGGTCGAGCCGCCGTGGGAATGCACTTGTCCCCCGTGCGAATGCGGCTCGCCGTCGTGATCGCGGTGGTCGTGGTGAGCAGGTTGCGAGACACATAGCGCGGCCCTCAGTCGTTTCACGAGCAAGGTAAGCCCCATTGCCAGCACGATGGCGCCTGACAGGACGCCGAGAATCGGGTAGAGCTGCTCGGGACTCACGAATCGCGCCGCGAAGAGCGTCACGAGACCGAGCCCGAACACCCCGGCTGTATGTGTCACCGTCACGGTCAATCCGAGGAACAACGCGTGGCGAATCGTGCCTCGCGATCCGACGAGATATGCGCCGACGACCGTCTTGCCGTGACCAGGCGACAGGGCGTGGATTGCGCCGAGTCCCGCCGCAATGAACAGTCCGACGAGCATCACCCACGCCGTAACTTCCGGGACCGCGATCAGCTCTGCCAGACGGTCGCGAGTCGCAACGACTGGAGCGCCATCACGCGTCCTGAGCACAGAAGAGCCTGCCGGAGGCGGGCCTGCGGAAACGGAGAAGCTCGCGGACCGCTCGTCGAGCGGTGATGCCAGCAGATCCTCCGGATAGGCGCGAAGCTCGTCCGACAGACTGTTGCCGAAGGCGTCAGTGTCGAAGACCGTGATACCCGGCGCCGGCCGGACAACGATTTCGCGCCATCCGAGTCGGTCCGCGAACGCCGAATTCGAGAACCGGATCGTTCTGAAGTTCGACGCGGCGTGTGCGTCCAGTCCAGTCCGGAATTCGGACTCGATCCTGATCGTCCTGAGGCCTCCCGCTCCTGAAAGCAGCAGCGCCCGCGATCCCGAAGGTTCCAGCGGAGACGCGATGGCTCCGACAGTCAGGGAAAGTTGCCTTGCGATGACGGCGGCCTGGCGGTCTGCGTAGACCTGGACGTCGAGGTCCGACAGGGTGCCGTCCCCGTCCAGATCGATTGCCGGCGACTCCTGGAGGGTCGGGATCTCTGCCATATCCACGATATGGCGAATGGTTATTGCGTCCGGACCCGGAATCAGCTCGGAAAACTGATTGATCGTGAAGTTGCCGAGGGGATGTGCAAGTGCCTTCCCTGGAAAAAGAGGCCCGACTGCTAAACCCAGTATCGCCAGAAATAACAGGCGCCGTCGCAACTTGAATCGTCTGTCAAACCGCCGAAATGCCCGCAGGAACATGGAATACACCCATACCAGTCGCTCGCTAGAAAGTTTTGGTGGCCGAGTTTCGACTGACCCTACGCAGGCCCCGGGTGTTTCGGATGCCCGGAGTGAGAGTGCAACGAGGATACGGCGGATTTCGGCGGATCACTCGGCTCTGAAAGCGCGTATTCAGAGCCGCGATCCGCCGAAATCCAACAGATCCGCGCTGCTCTTATACTTCAAAACATCCAAATCGGCCTTTTGTTGAAATACAAACTACTTGACCTGTTTTTCCGGGCCGTGCTAGTTTCCGTTTGTCAGTACTTACTTACTTACCAGAGAGAAGGAGACGAGTGACGCTACCCATTCAACATCACGAGGAGATCGCCCCGCGGATGCGCGCCGATGCGCGCAGGGAGCAGCTAATCGGCGTCGCCGTCGACCTCTTCTCACGAAAGGGGTTCTCGGGAACCACGACGAAGGAAATCGCCGCTGCCGCCGGCGTTACCGAAGCACTCATCTTCCGCCATTTCCCGACAAAGGACGCCCTCTACGACGCAATCCTCCGATGGCGCGTCGAAAAGTGCGGGACCCAGAACTGGCTCGAGCTCCTGCAGCCACTCGCGGACAACCGTGATGACGACGGGATCATTCGTGCGGTCACATCCGGCCTGCTCGAATTCCATCGCGAGAACGTCGATTTCCTGAGACTGATGTTCTTCGCCGTGCTCGAGAATCACGAGCTCGCCCAGAGCTTCCGCGAGAGTCAGATCCGTCCGATCTACGAGTTCCTCACCAACTACATTTCCTTGCGACAGCGGGAGGGCGCGTTCAGGTCGCTCGACCCCGGGACGACGGTACGCGCGATCTTCGGTGCGCCGTTTTACCACTCGATAGTCAACAACCTCTTTCACTGCAACATGCTGCAGGTCAGCGACGAAGTAGCCGTCGACACGTTCGTGCGGCTCGCACTCGATGGTCTCCGGACTCCGGAAGACCACACGGAAGGATAGGAATCGTGCCAAACGCCGTCATGGACAAACCTCCACGCCTCGACAGCAATATCGGATACGACCCGGCCGCCGTTGCCCCGTCGCATCCATCCAACCGCACGCGAAACGTCCTGATCGCCGCTGCGCTTGGCCTCGCAATCCTGGCCACCATTTACTACTTCGGGATCCGCGGGCGAGCGGCAAGCTCTGCCGCCGCCGGGCGCGAGACCAGTGTCGTAGCACCCGTGACCGTTTCGACCACCCCCGCGGTGACGAGAGAGATCCCGTCATACGTCGAGGCCAGCGGTTCGCTGATCGCCTTCGAATCGGCCGACGTCGCGCCTCTCGTTCCCGGGAAGATCTCGGAGACACCCGTTAACGAAGGTCGATTCGTGCGGCGGGGCGATGTGCTTGCCCGGATGGACGACCGCGACGCCAAGCTGCGCGTTCAGCAGGCCGACGCAGCGGTGAAGCAGGCCGAAGCCGCCGTCAAGCAGGCGAAGGAGACCCTCGGAATGTCGGCGGGGGCGTCGGACCCGACGCTCGTCGCCGAAGTCGAATCCGCACGCGCCACCTGGAAACTCGCCGAGGTCAACGAGCGACGGTACGCGAATCTACTGAGTTCCGGCGATGTCTCGCAGGCTCAATATGACGAATTCAAGGCCCGCGCCGATACGGCGCGTTCGGCCTACGACGCCGCGCTCGCCAAGGCAAAGTCGGGCTGGGCCTCGATCGACGTCCAGCTGAGCGCCCTGGCATCGGCCACCGCGGCGCGAGACATCGCGCGCAAGGCGCTCGCCGACACCGTGATCGTCGCCCCGCTCGACGGATACGTCGCCGAACGCCCGACGGCCGTCGGTGAGTGGGTGACGACGTCTTCGCGGATTGTGACAATCGTGCAGAGCGACCGGCTCAAGCTGCTGCTCCAGGTCTCGGAGTCCGATGCGTCGCGCGTCACCAACGGAATGTCCGCGACGGTACGTGTCGATGCCTATCCGGACCGCGATTTCGCCGGCTCGGTCGCGACGATCATCCCGGCGCTCGACCCGGCGGCCCGTGCGCTAATCGCCGTAATCGTGGTTCCCAATAAAGAAGGCCTGCTCAAGCCCGGAATGTTCGGAACCGCCAAGGTGCTCGAATCCGCCGCCGTCGTGCGCGGCGTCGTCGTGCCGCGCGACGCGATCGTCCGAACGCCCGCCGGCGCAAGCCTCGTTTACGTCGTCACGGGCGACCGGGCGGTCGCGCACACAGTCCAGGTCGGGCACGACATCGACGGAATGGTCCACATCGTCTCGGGCATCGACGAAGGCGTCGACGTCGTGACATCGGGCGCCGGCGCGCTGTCAGACGGCGCGGCGATCATTCCCGCGGCTCGATAGGACGAACGGACTATGCAAAAGCTCGCTGAACTCTGCGTCCGCAGGCCGGTCTTTGCCACGATGCTCATCGCGGCGCTCGTCGTCGTCGGCGTCTTCTCGTATGGAGCGCTGGGCGTCGACCTCTTTCCGAAAATCGACCTTCCAACGATCACGGTCACGACCGTTAACCCCGGCGCTTCACCCCAGGAGATCGAAACCGAGGTCACGGACCGCATCGAGTCGGCCGTCAACACCATCTCGGGCATCGACGAGCTGCGCTCCACGTCCGTCGAGGGCGTCTCGCAGGTGTACATCACGTTCCTGCTCGAGAAGGACGCCGACATTGCCGCTCAGGAAGTCCGAGACAAGGTCAATCTCGTCATTCCTGATCTTCCGGAGACATCCGAGACGCCAACGGTCCAGAAATTCGACGCAGACGCTCAGCCGATAATCGCCATCGTCGTCTCGGCCGAGATGCCGATGCGCGAGCTGACGACGATCGCGGACAAGAAGCTCAAGGAGCGTCTCGAGACGGTCAACGGCGTCGGCGAGGTCCAGATCATCGGCGGCCAGGATCGCGAGATACAGGTTCTTGCAAACCCCGACCGCCTCCGCGCCTACAAGCTATCGGTCTCGGATGTCGCGAGTGCGCTCAGGACCCAGAACGTCGAAGTTCCGGGCGGCCGCGTCGACCTCGGTCCGAGCGAGATGACGGTGCGGACCGCCGGCCGCGTCACCGACCCGGACGACTTCAGGAACATAATCGTCGCCACGCGTGGTGCCTACAGCGTGAAGGTCGGCGACGTCGCCGAGGTCGTCGATGGCGCCGAGGAACAGCGGACCGTTTCAGTGCTGAACGGCGTGCCGGCGGTCACGCTCCTCGTCATCAAGCAGTCCGGCAGCAACACCGTGGCCGTTGCCGACGGCATCAAGGAGCGGCTCGCGGAAGTCTCGCCGCTGCTGCCGGCCGGCGTCACTGCCGAAGTCGTCCGCGACCAGTCGGTGTTCATCCGGGCGGCGCTCGACCGCATCAACGAACACCTGATTCTCGGCGCATTGTTTGCCGCGGCGGTCGTGTTCGTATTCTTGTGGAATTTCCGCTCGACGATCATCTCGGCGCTTGCGATCCCGACGTCGATCGTCGCCACGTTCGCGCTCATGAACGTGATGGGCTACACGCTCAACTCAATGACGATGCTCTCGCTGACTCTGATGGTCGGTATCGTTATCGACGACGCGATCGTTGTCCTCGAGAACATCTTCCGCTTCATCGAAGAGAAGGGGATGGAGCCGTATCAGGCAGCCATCGAGGGTACCCGCGAGATCGGCCCGGCCGTCATGGCAACGACTCTCTCGCTGCTCGCGGTTTTCATTCCCGTGGGATTCATGGCCGGCATCGTCGGCCGCTTCATGTCGAGCTTCGGCCTGACGGCTGCGTTTGCCATTGGCGTCTCGCTGCTCGTCAGTTTCACGCTGACTCCGATGCTCGCTGCGCGGTGGATCAAGCCGAACCAGGTCAAACACGGCGATCACGACTCGAAGCACTCGCGTTTCTACCATCCGATCGAAGCGACCTACATGGTCATGCTTCGATGGTCGATGCGCCGTCGATGGGTCGTCGTGCTTGCGTGCGTGCTCGTCATCGTCAGCATCTACCCGCTGTTCACGTATGTCGGAAAGAACTTCCTGCCGTCCGACGACCAGGCACAGTTCGAAGTGACCGTTCGCGCGCCCGAGGGCTCGACCGTGACCGCCACGGCGCTCACGATGGAGCGCATCGCCCGCGAAGTGCGTGAGCTCCCTGGAGTCGAGCTGACGTTGACGACGCTTGGCGGCGGCCAGCAGCAACTCGTCAACAGCGGGACCATCTTCGTGAAACTCGTACCGATCGAGGACCGCGACCTCGACCAGTTCGCCATCATGACGAAGGCTCGCGCCCTTCTCGTCAATCATCCGCAGGACCTGCGGACGTCCGTCCAACCGGTCGCGGCGATCTCGGGCGGCGGATTCCGAAACGCAGACATCCAGTTCGTCATCGGCGGACCGGACCTGGCGAAGTTGACTGATTACTCGGACAAGCTCGTCGCGAAGCTCAAGACAATCAAGGACGTCGTCGATGCCGATACGTCGCTTGTCACCGGCAAGCCCGAGCTGCGGATCGAGATCAATCGGCAGAAGGCCGCCGACCTCGGCGTTCGCGTCGCCGACATCGCTACGGCGCTCAACACGCTGGTCGGAGGCACCGTCGTAACGACGTTCAACGAGGGCACCGACCAGTATGAGGTCCGGTTGCGCGCCGCAAGCGAGTTCCGGGCGAACCCCGAAGAGGTCCGCCGGCTTTCGGTTCCGTCGACGCGAGGTCCCGTCGGTCTCGAGAACGTAGTGACTTACGAACGCTCGACCGGTCCGTCGGCCATCGATCGCCTGAACCGTCAGCGTCAGGTCACTCTGACGTCGAACGTGAAGCCGGGCGGATCGCAGAGCGCTGTCATCGCCGAGCTCGAGCAATACGTCAGGGAGCTCAACATCGACTCGGGCTATTCGACCGGCCTCGCCGGACGGGCGAAAGAGCTCGGTCGCGCCGGCTACTACTTCCTGCTCGCCATCTCGCTCTCGTTCATCTTCATGTACATGGTGCTCGCGGCGCAGTTCGAGAGCTTCATCCATCCGGTCACAATTCTGCTCACGCTGCCGCTGGCGGTGCCGTTCGGCATCGTGTCGCTGCTCGTCGCAGGCCAGACCGTGAACATCTTCTCGGGACTCGGATTGTTGCTGCTGTTCGGCATCGTGAAGAAAAACTCGATCCTGCAGATCGACCACACCAACACGTTGCGGGATCGGGGAATGCCTCGCCTCGAGGCCATCCTGCAGGCGAACAAGGACAGGCTCCGTCCGATCCTCATGACGACGCTGGCGCTGGTCTTTGGCATGATCCCGCTCGTCGCCGGCACCGGCCCGGGTTCAGCGACGAACCGCAGTATCGGAGTGCTAGTGGTCGGAGGCCAGTCGTTATGCCTGCTTCTCACGCTGCTTGCAGTTCCGGTTTTCTACTCGTTGTTCGAGGACTTGCGAACGGTGCGAATCCCGGGGCGCGTCCGCGAACCAAAGTCGAGCCGGTCGTCCCTCGGTGAACCCACCGTCGATGGAGTGAGTCAATGAAGCGCACCTTCGCTGTCACCACAACGTTGTTCGCCGTCATCGTCGCGGCCACGGCTCCGGCGGCACTCGCCCAGTCTGGAGGCCAGGCACGCCTTCCCGGCGTCACCGAATCCGCCGCAGCGGAACCGGGTGCGATTGCGACCGGGTCGTCGTCCGATCCGACGGATCCGGGCGGCTCGCAGGATCAGTCCCAGGCGCCAATCGCGCGCGAACCCCGCATTCTGATTCCGGAGGCGCGCATCGGCGTCGACGAGAGCAACCCGCTGCCGATCGCCCTGGCGACTGCCATCGAGATGGCGCTCGTGCGCAACCGCGACCTCGAGGTCGAGCGCATCACGACCGAGCAGACACAACTGCAGGTCGACGTCGCGCGAGGAGCCTTCGACCCGCTGTTCCGTTCGACCATGCTCTACGAGAACCGGCTCGCCCCCGTGGCGAGCTCGATCGGGGGCAATCCGTCCGGCGTCACCAGGTCGCACGCCGTGAGCGCGTCGGTCGGATTGTCGAAGCTCTTCGAATACGGCACCGTGATCGATGGCAGCTTCCAACAGGTGCGCAGCGACACCGACAACATCTTTCTGGTCATCAACCCGCAGTACCAGTCGGATCTCGTGCTGAACTTCCGTCAGCCGCTGCTCCGCAATCGCTCCACGAACGAGAGCACGCGCCGGCTGCGCGTAGCGAAGGCCCAGGTGGACCTCAGCGACTCGCTCTTCAGGCAGAAGGTCATCGATACCGTCGGAGCCGTCGAGCGCGCGTACTGGGACCTCGAGTTCGCGCTCAAGAGCGTTCAGGTCGCCCGCGACTCGGTCGGGCTCGCCGAGACGCAGATCGCCCGGCTCAAGCGACTCGTTCAGGAGGGCATCAGCGCTCCGGTCGAGATCGTCCAGGTCGAGGCCGAGCTCGAACGGCGCCGTCAGAACCTGCTCACGACGATCGAGATCGTGACGTTGACCGAGAACTCGCTCAAGTCGCTGATCCTCTCGGACCGGGCGAACAACGAGTGGGACCGCCCGCTCGTTCCGACCGACAGCGCTCGCGTCGTCCCGGTCACGTGGACCATCGACGATGCCGTCAAGACGGCCCTCGAGAACCGGCCCGAGATCGCACAGCTTCGTACGCGCGAAGAGATCAACGAAATAGACCAGACATTCTTCCGGGGCCAGACCAGGCCGCAGGTCGACTTCATAGCGAGCTACGGATCGACGGGACTCGCGGGCACTCCTACGACAACAGTCAATCCGTTCAACTCGCAGAACCTCGCGCTCTACGGCCGCGTGAACGAGCTCTCGCTGCTTGCGGGACTCGACCCGATCGCGGCGCCGACCAGTCAGGGAGTCGCGCCGGTCCTCGTCGGCGGCTACGGCAAAAGTCTCGAGAATCTCTTTTCACAGGATTTTCGTACTGTTCGCGTGGGCATCGAGATTGGATGGAACGTGACCAACCGGATCGCCGAGGCGAACCAGGGTATTGCCGAGGCCGAGGGTCGAAAGATCGTCGCGCAGCGGCAGGCGCTCGAGCAGCGCGTCGAACGCGAAGTCCGCAACGCGTTGCAGGTCGTCCAGTCAGCGCGGCAGAAGGTCGAGGCCGCGAAGGCCGCGCGGGAGGCGTCCGAGGTGCAGTTGCAGAGCGAGCAGCGACGATTCGAAGCCGGATTGTCGACGACTTATTTCGTCCTCGAGCGCCAGAATGCGCTGTCGGAAGCCCGGGCGCGCGAGATTGCGACACTCACGGAATTCAACAAGGCGGTTTCAGAACTGCAGCGTTTCGTTGGCGTGACGCTTTCGGCCAACGCAATCGACGTCTCTGACGTCAAGGGAGCCGCCCGCCCGTGAGCTCTGACACGGCCACGGCGCCACGCGGTCGAACGACCGCGTCGCTGCGCATGGAATCGAACGTGCCGATGCTCCAGCTGTCGCGAAGGCAGCGGGTGCTGGTCACGCTCGGCGTCATGGTCGGCATGTTCCTCGCGGCCATGGAGTCGACCGTCGTCAGCACCGCGATGCCTACCGTAGTCGCCACGCTCGGCGGCATCGAGCGATTCAGCTGGGTCTTCTCGGGTTACCTCCTCACGGCCACGATCACGATGCCGCTGTGGGGAAAGCTGTCGGACCTATACGGCCGCCGCACGATGTACCAGATCGGGGTCGCCGTATTTCTCGTCGGCTCGTTCCTCTGCGGCGCGGCGACGACGATGAACCAGCTGATCGCGTTTCGCGTCGTGCAGGGCATCGGCGCGGGCGCGCTCGTACCGATTGCGCTGACGATCATCGGAGAGATCTACACCGTCCGCGAGCGGACGCGAATGCAGGGGATCTTTTCGAGCGTCTGGGGGATCGCCAGCATCATCGGACCGCTCGCCGGCGGGTACATCACCGAGGTCATCTCGTGGCGGTGGGTCTTTTTCATCAACCTGCCGTTCGGGGTCGTCGCCGCCGTCATCGTCGGAATGGCACTCTCGGAGCCCGCACGCACCAGCCGCCCCTCGATCGACATTGCCGGCGCCGTCTCGCTCACTGCTGCGATCACGCTCGTGCTCATCGGGCTGACCGAAGGCGCGCAGTTCTTCGGGTGGCTGCATCCGGCGACGATCGGCGCGTTCGTTGCGGCGACGGTACTGCTCGCCGCGTTCGTCGCAATCGAACGGAGGGCGGCGGATCCGATAGTTCCGATGGACCTGTTGCAGGACCGCGTCATTGCGATCTCGACCATCTCCGGAATCCTCGTCGGCATGGCCTTGTTCGGGACAATGGCGTTCATACCGCTGTTCGCCCAGGGCGTGCTCGGCGTATCGGCCACGATGGCCGGTTCGGCGCTGACGCCGTTGCTGCTCTGCTGGGTGCTGGCGTCGGTCGTAGGCGGGCGGATCATGCATGCAACTGGATTGCGGACCACGGTTGCGCTGGGGCTCGGACTCGTCATGGCCGGGTTCTTCATTCTCACGACGTTCGGCAAAGGCTCCTCGATGACCTGGTTGATGGCCGACCTCGGCCTGATGGGAGCCGGAATGGGCCTCTCGGTCTTCACGCTCCTCGTCGCCACACAGGCATCGGTCGAACGCGAACGGCTCGGGATCGCGACGTCGTTGACGATGTTCGCGCGAACGATCGGAGGCTCGGTCGGAGTGTCCGTGCTCGGGTCGCTGCTTGCGTCGGGGCTCGCTTCGAGGATGGTCGCGGCCGGTGTCGCGCCGGGAACCCTCGACCCGAATCGGCTGCTCGAGCCGTCAGCTCGGGCGGCGCTCTCTCCCGAATCCGTCGAGCTCATGTCGACGGCGCTCGACGGCTCGCTCCACATCGTGTTCTGGATCGGTGCGATCGTTGCCGCTTTCGCGTTCCTGACGGCGTTTCTGCTTCCAAAGCGGCTCACGGGCGAAGTGACCCTGCGACCTGCTCCGGCCGATTGACGGTGCCGGCGCGAGGTCTGGTAGGCTACGCGGCCGAGCCACCAGATCCCTACATGACCCGGAGTCGAACGCCTCGATGAGTACGCCGTACGCCGAAACGCACGAAACCCGCCGCCTGACGACGCCCGAAGCCGACGCGATGATCGGCGTCAAGATCCCGTGTCTTGATCTCGGGTTCGTCTACCTCGTGGACTACATGGGCGGCGACGCGTCGATTGTTCAGGCGGCGCGCGTCAGCTACGGCATCGGGACGAAGACGGTCAACGAAGACCGCGGGCTGATCCGCTACCTGATGCGCCATCAGCACACGACGCCGTTCGAGATGGTGGAGATGAAATTCCACCTCAAGCTGCCGATCTTCGTGGCGCGACAGATGATCCGGCACCGCACCGCGAACGTGAACGAATACTCGGGCCGCTACTCGGTGATGCCCGACGAGTTCTACGTGCCGCCGGTCGAGCACGTGACGAAGCAGTCGGCGACGAATCGGCAGGGCGGCGGAGATCCCGTGACTTCCGACGAAGCCGCCGAGGTGCTCGGCATCATCGAGGGCGAGCAGAGGGCGGTGCGCGAGGGCTACGAGCGGATGCTCGAGCTCGACATCCGTCGCGAACTGGCGCGGGTGAACCTCGGCGTCGCGCAGTACACGGAATGGTACTGGAAGAACGACCTACATAACCTGTTCCGTTTCCTGATGTTGCGGATGGACGACCACGCGCAGTACGAGATCCGCGTGTACGCCGAGGCGATGGCGAAGATCGTGAAGGCGGTCGCGCCCGTGGCGTGGGAGGCCTTCGAGGATTATGTGCTCAAGGCGCGCAAGTTCTCGGGACTCGAGATGGAGGCGCTGGAACGGCTGCTGTCGGGCGAGCGGAAAGGATGGCCGGACGAGACCGAGATCGCGGCAGCGATGCCGGAAGTCTGGCAACAGCGAAGGTCGGACGGCGAGTTGAAGCGAAACCGCGAGCGGGATGAGTTCCTCGCGAAGCTGAGTGAGATTCGGAAGGACTGAGCGCGCGGGTTCGAGCCGATTGCCGTTTGTACATTGCGCGAAGCGCTTTGGAGTGCGGCGTGAATCGCCGCTTTGGATTCCCCTCGACGAGTTCTTGTCCAGGGAATCCAAAGCGGCGATTCACGCCGCACTCCAAAGCGCTTCGCGCAAGGGTCGGAATTGAGCCCTCAACCCAGCTGGCTGTCGGCAACCTCGACCGAGTCTGCACCGGAGCGCCGCCGCAGGAATGCCTCGCCGGCAAAGAGCAACGGCAGCACGAACGCCCACCAGATTCCGCGCGCTGGCCGGATAGTCTCGATCGCCTCGGCAGTCGCGGGCGTCCCAAGTGTCTCGAGGAGCGCTTCCGCGCTGCCATCGCGCACGAGTCCGCCTCCACGGGCCGCCAGCGCCGTCGCGGCGGCCGCCTCCGTCGACGGATCGGGCGCTCCGGCACTTCCATCATCCGTGACCACCTCGACCCGAGCCGTCGCTGTTTCTCGTCCGTCGATCTCCGCCGTCACGAGCCACGTCCCCGGCAAAGGCAACACGGCGCTCGCCACAAACCTGCCGGGATCAACGACGTCTGGCACGAATCGAACATCGACCGTGGATCCCGGTCCGGGATCGGTCCCCGTCTCCAGCGGCGATTCGAGCACCGCACGGCCTTCGATTCGCGCCGCGGCCAATGCCGACCAGTCTGCCGCACGAGCTTCGAGGATCAACCGCGCCGGCGCTCCGGTCGAAACGGCCGTCCGCTCGGCCCACAAGCGAGATCGCTCACGCGCTCCAGCGGCAGTCCAGCCGACAAGTCCCGTCCAGAACTTCGCCGAGACGTCCTCGAGCTCGGCAGTCGCGCCGACGCTCAGCCGCCAGGTGTCCGGCGCCGCAACAAACGTCACGCGCCCAGCCCCAAAACGCTGCGCTACGACGAGCGGCGCGCGATTCGCCGACGCGCCGTCGACGGCAATTGCTTCGGCGCCCGCAGCGAGCGCACCAACTTTCACATAGGCGTTCCCGAGTTTCTGAAGCAGCCGGAGCGCCGTTGCAGGCTCGTCGCCCAGCATGGCGAACGCGGGATGGGCGCTGAACCCGTCGGCCGGGACGAGCTCGACCGAGCCCCCGGCCTCGTCACCTTGCCCATCGGCACGGCCGAGACGGCTCGCTGGTATCTCGACCGGCAGCAATTTCGCAAGCGGCCCGCTAGCCGTGATCGCCGAGCCCGCGAAAGCATTCCCACCGAGCACGACGAGCCCGCCGCCCCTCGAATCCACGAACCGGACCACACGCGCCGCGTCGGCCTCCGGCAGCGCTGCCGCGTCGAGAGGGCCAAGGACGATTGCATCGTAGCCGAAGAGCCGCCGCTCGTCGCCGAGCACCGCCCGCAGCGAGGCAGGTCCGGCGCCGGTCGACGAGGGCTTTGCTTTTCCAGCCGAGACCGTCTCGCCATCCGCCGCGCGAACGTCGACGACCGCTTCCCTGCTGACGCTCGTCGCGTAGTCCACGCGGATCGTCTGGTCCTTTTCGAGCGCGCGCCGAACGAACTTAACCTCCCACGACGGGGCGCTCTCGACGAAAAGTATGCGCCGCTGGCCGGGTTCCAGCTCGATCCAGCGCTCGAGACGATTGTCGGCAAGCGATACTTCTCCGGTCACGCCGGCCGCTCCGACGGTCACTTTCTGCCAGCCGGCGCTCTGCAAGATCGCACCGAGTGCGAGTGTGAACGTCTCGTCGGGTCCGGCAATGTCGCGTGAGACCGACCGGGCAACGCGAGCGCCGTCCGACAGTGTCACGACCACTTTCCGACCTGCCGCGCCTCGGGCGCGAATTGTCGCAATCGCCTCGACCGGCGAGCCGCTGGCCGCGCGAGCCGGTAACTGGACCGAGAGTACCGACAGGTCAGGCACTGCCGGATCGCGCGGCGGGGTCACGGCAACGACGCGTCCCGAAGGAAGCATGGCTTCCGAACCAGGTGCCTGAGCGCAGCGAGAATCGTCGCGAACGAATCGCCGCCGGCCTCGGTCGGCGTCCCGTGCTCACCATCGACGATCTCGAAGCGCCGGTCGAGTCCGAGCGATCGGGCCCGCTCGAGTGTCGCTGCGAGGGCAGCGCGGCGCGTTGCCCCGCCTGGAGCGTCGGGAACGTCGAGCGAGTCTCCGGCAGTCCATCGAACCACGAGCTGCGGCAGCCGATTGACCGTTCGCGTGATCTCGGGATCGGCCAGCAGCATAACTGCAAGGAAGACGAAAACTCCGCGCAGTGCCGCAATGCCCGCACGAACCCGCGTATCGCGAACTGCGGTCCGCCGCCACGCCCACCAGGCCGCGCCGACCGCCGCGACCGGAGCTGCCGCCAACAGCACCCACCCGGCCTCGCCGTGAGCCGACAGCGAAAATGCCGTCATCGCGGCCGTTCCGCCAGCCGCCGGAAATACGCCTCGGCGCGACCACCGTCAGATGTGCGTCCGGCCGACGGGCCGCGGACAGCGGCTCGCGAATCGAGCAGCGCCGCAAGCTGCGAGGCCGCGCCGGCGAGTTCTTCGGTCACGGCCGTGAGCGCCGATCTCGCACGGCCCGTCTCGCCGGTGACCAGCGCATCGTGGAGGCGTCGCGCTTCGCCCGACGATCCCGTGAGGCGGCCCGCCACCTCGACGAGCGCCGGGTCGAAGCCGGTCTCGAGCCCGAGCAGCGCCCGCGCGATCTCGGCCGACCGCACTGCCACAGCTTCCGCGCGCTCCGCGTGCACCTGCGACGGTGATTCGGTGTCGATCGTCGATGCAATTTCGATCTGCCGGACGAGTGCGGCGAGTTGTTCCCGCATCGCGCGCTCGGCGGGAGAAAGTCCCGCGACCGCCATTCGCTCGACGCGGCCGCGGATCTCGGCCAGCTCGCCGGCGTAGCGCCGCTTCAGGTCGATTGGCTTCGTCGTCACGCGGACTCGCGAGAAATATCGCGTCGCCTTCTGCGCTTTCTTCAGAAACTCGAGCGCGCGGCGCTCGTGCGGGATCGCCTCGGCCGTATCGGCGACGCCGAGAGCGCGTTCCGCGTCCCACATCGCGCGAATCGACACGAGCAGGTCGCGAAAGGGAGTGTTCGCCGATTCCGTCTCGTCGCCGGGTCCGTGCGTGTGCGACTCGGAACGGGCGGCGGCTGCGGCGTCGTGGGCTTCCTCGGCCTCCGCTGTCGGTTCCTCTGCGCCGTGCTCCTCGTCGTCTTCGTGGCCGGCGGCGTGGGCGGCCTCCTTCTGTGCCTCGGTGACGGCCTTCTCGTTCGTGAACGTCACGGGCGGACCGTGATCGTGCTGCCCGTGAATCTCGATGAACTGATCGAAGCTCTCCTTGAACTCGCGCTGCTCGCGGGCAAGGTTCGTCGCCTCGATCTGGTACTGCCGCGCCTGAGTCTTCTCGCGGCGTGCGTGCAGCTTGAGCGTCTTCTCGAGGATCATCCGCTGCGACACGAGGTAGCGCTGGAAGTCTTCGGGCTGCAGATCAGCAAGTGTGATCGGCGCGGGAGGATCCGGAACCGAGACCTCGAAGACGAGGCTCTCGGACATTCCGGTCGACGGGCCGGTCACGGTGTTCCTGTCCTGCGCCTCGACGTGGAAGACGAGCGACGACCCCGGCACGATGCCGAGCCGCTCGAGGTCCAATCGGCACCGACCGCGGACTGCGCCCGAGTCGGTCCGGCCCACGGTTTGGACGGGAAGCTCACCGCGGGTGAACTCTGCCGCGTCTCCTTCACCGATGCTCCGGATCCACGAGAGTTTCATCGGTCCGAGACCGAGGTCGTCGGCGGCCTCGAACTCGACGTCGAGCGTCCCCGGCCGGGCCTTCGCTTCGACGAGAATGTCGGCGGCAGGTTTCGTGATGCGGACGTCCGGCGCGCGGTCCTCGATGATGCGCATGGGCAGCAGGAACACGCGCCTTTCGCCGCGTGAGTCGGTCGGCCGCACGGCGATGCTGCCGGGCTCTCGCGCGACGAATGACGACGCGAGCGCGCCCCGGTCGTCGGGCTGCAGCACGGCGTCGGGCATCGCCCCGACCGTGAGCGTGGCCGCCACGGCCGGATGACCCGGAACCAGGACGACGTCGACTTGCGAGCCCGCGAGCGCGGCGATCTCGGACGGGCCGTCGAAATGCTCGGCGGCTCGACCGGCATAGGACGGTGGCGTGACCACAACTGAAAAACTGTCGGGAGCATCGACAAAATGCGCGCCTTCGGGCACCGGTTCAGTGTTCGGGCCGCCGGGAGCGACCTCGAACCGTGGTGGCACGAGCCTGCCAGTCAGATCGTAGCCGGCAAGTGGCGACGTCAGCGCGGCGAGCCCGAGGATGCAGACGGCCGCCGACAAACGAAGCGCTCCGGCAAGTGGCGCTTCGGCGCGTGGGTCGACCGACTCGGCCTCGGCCGCCGCCGCAGTCTCGAGGCGATTGGCGACGTACGCGGGCGCCGCGCCCTGGGCGCGAAGCTCGAAGTAGCTCGCGAGAGCGTTCACCGACCGTCCGGCGTGGGCGGCTCGCCAACGCGCGACACCCGTCATCGTCCAGTCTCCGCGCGAGAGGGACCGTACACAGGCGACGACGGCAGCAGCACCGAGGCAACCGGCCGCCGCCAGTCCGGCCACGCGCCAGCCCGCCGGAATTCCGATGATCGCGTCGACGAGGATGAGCAGAATGACCGAGGCCGCGGCCGCGAACGCCCACGGGCCGGCGGATTCGACGACCGTCCGGGTCGCGAGCCGCGTCCGCAACTGTGTGAGCCGTCTGAGGTTCATCGCAGGTTCCCGTACTGATACGAATCCCGTCGCGATAGTTTCACCGGCACTTCGTACAACTTTCGGCGACCGGTAGGGCACAAACAACGTGCAAGAAGGAGTCTAGGCACGACATGCGACGACTAACGACAAATCTGGCGGCGCTGGTGATCCTTGTTGCGCTGCAACCGACGCCCATCGGCGCATTCACCGGAGTCACCCTGCAGGACGATGACGAGAAGCGGACGTTCGCGGTCTCATGCGTGCCGAAGGGCGGACTGACCGACGACGACCGCGAGGCCGCCGCCGCATATCTCGAAGAGAACTTCGACGATCTCGCGCCGGCGCCGAAGTCTGTCGGGAACATCGCGAGGGCGTCGCGCATCTGGACTCCGGCGTGTGCCGAGGCGGCGCAGCCGGTGCCGAAGAAGCTCGCGAAACTGTTGTCGAAGCCGGCGGATGGAACGGCGCGTTTCCTCTTCGACCGGGCGCTCGTCGTCGTCGATACGAGCTCGAACCGAATCCTCACCCGCGTCGAAGCGGGCCAGGTGAAGTGACGAAGGGAGCTCACTACCAGGTAAACCCGGTCCCCGGTCTCCGTTTTTTGAGCCGCGAGCGGTAGCGAGCGTCCCACGGACGGTCCCTGAAATCTCATACTCGTCGTTGCGGTAGGACAGAAGTGATCGGAACCGTTCGACCGTCCGTGGGACGCTCGCTACCGCTCGCGGCTCGAAAACGGGGGAAAGAACACCAGCACGTGATTCCGAGGCCGCAGCTGACGAACCAACGGATCACAGATTGAGACAGATCCCACCAGTAGAGCGCGGCGACGACGAGGGCGTGCTCGATCCGACCTTCAGCGACTAGCGAGCGAATGCGAGAGACGGGTTCGAGCACGAGCCGCAGTTCTTCGTTGCCATCGGGTGACGGTTCGGCAACCTGCTCGACGTCAAGCGCGAGAAACGTGAAGCACCGATTCGACTGAATCGCAGGATTCGGATCCACGGTGCCGATGTGTTGCCACCGTTCGGTCGCGTAGCCCGTCTCCTCGAGCAGTTCGCGACGGCCGGCGTGCTCGGGTGTCGCGTCCTCGGCGTCGATCATTCCGCCTGGAATCTCGAGCGTCGTCCGGCGCACGCCGTGGCGGTACTGCTCCACGAGCACCATGCGGTCGTCGCGAGTGATGGCGACGACGTTGACCCAGTCGCTCGCGTCGAGAACGTAGAACTCACCCTCCCGTCCGGTTTCCTGCGAGGTCCGTCTGTGCGCGTGTAGCTTGAAGATCGGGGTGTCCGCGAGCGTGCGCGTCGCGAGGTGCTTCCAGTGCTTGATCATGACGGCAATGCTACGCCATCAGGCTCTTCTATGCCCTCCGGCTGCCGCCGCCTGGTGCCAGCGATTGCCAACTCCGCCAGTGCCGCGATCAGTGCGATTGCGAGCAGGATCCGCCAGAATGGCCACCGCTGTTCCGAAGCCGCGAGCGTGGCCTCAGAGCCGATTCCCGCCGGTCCCGCGGCGCGCGCGATTGCGACCGTTTCTTCCGGCGAGAGCTGTCCGGGCTCGGATTCAACCGCTGCAACGTTGACCGCCTCGAACCGGTCGTGGTCGCCGCTTCGCACCCGAAGGAACCCGGGCGCATCGAGGCGCATGGATCCGCCCGCACCGGGCGCCAGTCGGCGGCCGCCAAGCTCGACGATCGCCTCCGCTGGCAATCCCTCGATGGTGTCGCCGACATCGCGTGCGGTCACTTTCGAACCTCCTGCCAGAAGCCGGACGAGATCCGGAAAGGCGCCGTCATAGACCAGCCGGCCGGACTGCGGTGACGCGTCGAAACCCGCGGTCGTGACCACGCCCGCGTCCAACCGCCGGCGGACGACCACCGAACGCCCGGCGCCGTCCAGCACGACCGTTTCGTCACCGATTTCGGAGACCACCGGTCGAACGAGCACCGGTGCGGCGCGCAGCGCCACGGCCGCAGGAGCCTCTGGCGATGCGGCGAGGAATAGACTCACCGATTCAGGTTCGTCGGTTGCGACGACCGGGAAGCCCTGAGGGGAGTTGCCGGCCGACGCGGTGAACACGAGCGCGGTTCCGCCGGCGCGAACCCAGGCGTCGAGCGCTGGGGACGCGCCCGATACGTCGAGCGCACGCGAGCTCACGATGGCGACCGATGCCCCTGCGAGCGCGGCGGCGTCGACACGCGGCACGACCCGGACGAGCTTCGCGCCAAAATTGACTTCGGAAGCAGCCGCGAGAAACGGACCGCCGGCGCCAGGGTCGCACACGACGACCGGACCGCGCGCACCGCAACGACGCCGTATCGCACGTCGTCGAGGTCGAACCCGTCGGGGGCGGTAACGCGAGCCGTCCAGGTCTCGCCGCTGCGACCAACGAGGATGCCGTCGCCCGCCGCACCGTCCACGAGCGGGACGGCGATCCGCGCCACTTCCCGGCCAGCGTCGCCCGATCGCACGAGCGCGCACGCGAGGCGCTCGCCATTTTCGTCGACGTCCACCTGGGTATCGGCGACGAACGCGTTCCCGAAGGCGTTTTCGACTCGAATCGTCTCGAGCGAGGCAGTTGATTCGGCCTCGACGCCGGGAGTCCACGGACCATTCGATCGCTGGAAGTCCGAGATGAGAACGATGCGTCTCTCAGAGCGCGGGGTACTCGCGAGGTGGCGATCGGCCAACGCGACGGCCGCGGCTGGCTGTCCGGCGGCTCCACCTGGCGCGTAGGACGCGAGCGCCGCCAGCGCGTCCTCGCGGGCGAGATCCCGACCGAGCCACACGACGTCCCGGTCGAATTGGGCAACGCAGGCGAGGTCGCGATCGCCGAGACGTCCGATGACTTCACGCGCAGCAACGAGCGCGGCATCCCGGGTCTCGGTACGCCGCATGCTGGCCGAGGCATCAAGCAGCAGGACCGTCGCCGAGCCGGGCGGCACTGCGCCTCCGGTCCACACCGGATGCGCCGCAGCCAGCGCAATCAGGGCGATGACTGCGATTCGCAGAGCAAGCAGCCAGCGCCGGTTCGGAGGCGTGAGGCGGCGAACGAGCGAGGGCGTCTCGCGAAGGAATCTCAGGCTGGGGAAGTCGAGGCGTCGCGACCTCGCGCGCCGCAGCATATGGATGACAACAGGCGCCGCGATCAGGCCGAGCGCCGCGAGCGCAAGCGGTGCTAGAAACGCGAAGGGCATCAGAGCCGGCCTCCGAGCAGCCGGCGGGCGCGCAGGGCCGCCGCTAGCGGCCGGTCGAGCGGTTCTGAAGTCGTGACGGGAATGAAGAGGGCGCCACAGCGGGCGCAGCCCGTCGAAAGCTCGGCGATGTGCGCATCGAGCCGCTCGCGATATGCGCGTCCAACCCGGCGCGGATCGGCGGTCAGGCGGCCGTCGCCTTCTAGCCCGACGAACTCCGTGTCTCCGCCGATCTCGAGTGAGCGCTCTACCGGATCGAGAATGTGCAGCAGCGTCACGTCGAATCCTGCGCGCGCCAGCCTGCCGATCGCGTCGACGAGGGCCTTCGCCGGCTCGTAGGCGTCCGAGAAAACGAACACCGGCCCGCGGCGTCGCAGCCGCTCGATCAGGCCGTCGAGCGCGGCGACGAGCGAGGCGTCGCCATCGGCCACGAGGCGCTCGAGACCGAGCAGGATGGCTCGCAAGTGCCGGTCGCCGCTTCCGGCAGAGATGCGCTCCGTGCGGCCACTTCCGGCGACCGGAACGAGCGAGACGCGGTCAGACTGTCCGACGAGCAGGTAGGCAAGCGCCGCGGCCAGCATCCTTGCGACGTGGAACTTCGAGATCTCGATCGAGGTGAAGCGCATGGACGCGCTCGCGTCGACGATGAGCGTGGCCTCCAGATTCGTCTCGGCCGAGAAGAGGCGCACGTAGTATCGGTCCGTGCGTCCGTAGACCCGCCAGTCGAGAGCGCGAAGGTCGTCGCCGGCGATGTACTGACGGTACTGCGAGAACTCGGTGCCGATGCCGCGGCTGCGGCTCGCGTGCATGCCGACCATCGTGCCGTCGACGATTGTCCGCGCGATGACGTCGAGTGAACCGAGCCGTGCCAGCAGATGCGGATCGAGCATGTCGAGTCAGTCTACGAGTCCGGTGCATTACGGTTTCGAGGGAAGAGTTGACAGGATTGCAGGATTTTCAGGATTGATAGGAAAGTGAGTAATTGTGTTAATCCTGATAATCCTGCAATCCTGTCTACTCTCCTCTCCGGGTCATCCAAAAGACCAGGCCGGGGAGTGTGGCGAAGCGGTCGAGGTGTGTCTCGCGGATGCGGTCGATCGTAAAGGAGCCTGCGAAGACATCCTCGACCTCGCGCGTGCGGCGGTCGCGCTCGTCCGGATCGCCAATCGGCACACCGTCGCGGAACGCCTTCACGAACAGCAGGAAACGCGCGCCCGGAGCGGCGGCGATGGCCACGTTCCTGGCGAAAGACTCACGGTCTCGCGTGTCGAGCTGATGAAAACAGCCGCGGTCGATGAAGACGCCGAAACGACGGTCCGGAAGCGGTTCGGCGCACACGTCGGCCGCCACAAATTCGAGCTGGCCGGGAACTTCGCCGTGCGTCTTTCGGGCCAACGCAATGGCGGACGGCGCGATATCGACTCCAACAGTCGGGAATCCGCGGCTGGCCAACCACGCGGCGACATCGCCACGGCCGCAACCGACGTCGATGGCTGGCGATCCTGCGGCGAACCAACCGCCATCGACGGCCTGGACGATATCGGCCGAGACATCACGGTCAAGCCAGGGGCCGCCCGGGTCGTCCTGCTTCCAGCGAAGCTCCCAGTACGCGCGCACAAATCGGCGCCGCATGCCAGTGGGAAGCAGTGGCACCAATAGTCGCCTCAGAGCGTGAGCGGCCTTGAGCATGCCGAGCGAGTTCTACCAGTCTGCGCCCTGTCAGGCCACGGCCCGGCAGAAGTCGTGAGTTCGCTGCCGTATACTCCCGGACAATCCCTATGTCAGCGGTAACCGCAATTGGATCGATCTCGCAGTGCTTCGCGGCTCGAGTCTCGGAGGGACCGTCGCGGCCAGCCGTTCGTGCCGGCGACTGCGAATTCTCTTATGCCGATCTGGACGCGCGCTCAAACGGACTCGCGCGCGAGCTTCAGGCGCGGCGCCTGGTCGCTGGTGACCGCGTCGCCGTGCGCCTGGCACGGACGGACCTGCTCGTTCCGACGATTCTCGGGATATTGAAGGCAGGCTGCGTCTACGTCCCGCTGGACCCCACGTATCCGGAAGCGCGCACCCGCTCGATACTCGACGACTGCAGCGCTGCGCTCGTGATCTCGGACGATGGAGACGGGCTCGATCCCAACGCGGTTTCGCCGTCGAACGAGTCGCCGACTGCAATCGTCGAACCGGACGCACTCGCCTGCATCGTGTACACCTCGGGATCGACCGGAACGCCAAAAGGCGTCATGCAGACGCACGCGTAGCTGGTCGCGTTCGTTCGGAACTGCATCGCGCCCTTCGGCGTCTCGAGCGGCGACAGGCTCTCGATGCTTTACTCATACAGCTTCGCCGCCGCCAACATGGACGTCTTCGGTGCGTTGCTCAGCGGCGCAACGGTCTGCTTCTATCCGCTTCGCGAGCGAGGCGTCGCCGGACTCGCCGCGTGGATCGCCGGGGAACGCGTCTCGATTCTTCATACCATACCGACCGTGTTTCGCCAGCTCATCGCGAGCCTCGAGCAGGGGGATTCACTTGCGACCGTTCGTGCCGTCGATCTCGGTGGCGAGCCCGTGCTCTCGGTCGACGTCGACCGATTTCGCGAGCATTTTCCGGAAACGGCACTGCTCGTCAACCACTACGCCGCGACCGAACTGAGTGTCATCGCCCAGATGCCGATTAGCGCCTCGACACACGTCGGACCGGGCGCGGTCCCAGCCGGCTACGCTGCACACGGCGTCGAGATCCGCATCGTCGACGCCGACGGCGCGGATGTTCCCTCGGGCACGGAAGGCGAGATCGTGGCGCGAAGCGTGCACATGAGCGCGGGGTACTGGAACCAGCCGGAATTGACGGCGCGCAACTTTGCGACTGACCCGGCGAGCGGCGGACTTCGAATCTACCGAACCGGCGATCTTGGGCGACTGGCGCCCGACGGATGCCTCCAGCATCTGGGCCGCGTGGACGATCGCATCAAGATCCGGGGCCAGAGTGTCGAAGTTGCCGAGGTCGAAAACGCGCTCGTCGCCTTCGACGAAATTGCCGAGGCCGTCGTCACGGCGCGTCCGTCGCCGGCCGGTTCGACGAGGCTTGTCGCCTTCGTGGTCTCGCGCGCCGGGGCATTCCCGACGGCCGAGTCGATCAGGCAACGACTCGCCGTGACACTTCCCGAATCCATGATCCCGTCGGCGGTTGTCCTGCTCGACCGGCTCCCTTTGACGCCGAGCGGAAAGGTCGACCGCGCCGCCCTCCCCGAGCCTGACCAGGCGCGCCCCACGCTCGAGGCTGTATTCGTCGAGCCGCGGGATGACCTCGAATCCACGCTCTGTCGCATGTGGGAGGAAATCACGGGAGTGAAGCCCGTCGGTGTCGACGACGACTTCTTTGCTCTCGGGGGCGACTCGCTAGGCGCGGTCCACCTCTTTGTTCGAATCGAGCGGTTGACAGGGCGACGGCTCCCGCTCTCCAGCATCATGCGGGCACCGACCGTTGCCAGAATGGCAGAGCTCGTGCGAACGGACGCGGGCTACTCCTCCGCATGGCACCTCGCCACGCTCGGGGCCCGAGGGACCGAACCGCCGATTTTCTTCGTTCACGGCCTGCGCGGCGGCGTCGTGTTCCTGCGTGGGCTCGTTGAAGCGCTCGGGCCGGACCAGCCGAGTTTTGCGTTCGAGGCCGACGGCCGATTCGAGGGTCCGCTCGACGCGTCGAGCATCGAAGACCTTGCCGCGGCCTATGTGGACCTGCTGCGCGGCGTTCGTCCGCAAGGCCCTACCACCTCTGCGGTTATTCGGCCGGCGGCCTCATCGCGTTCGAGATTGCCCGACAGCTCTCCGCCGAAGGCGAGGAGGTCGCGTTTCTCGGACTCATAGACACCTACGCACCGGTCGCTGGTCGTCGCGTGTCGCCGCTTCAGAAGAAACTGAACCACGCCAGGGTGCTCCGAGCGCTTCCGCGGAGCGAGCGCGTCGCCTTCGCGCGTCGAACGGCGGACCGCGTCCTTCGCCGTGAGCAGAAGCGTGCGGGAGGCCCCGACGTCGACGGGCCCCTACGTCGCGCACTGCTCGAGCTGCTCGAGGCGTACGGGCCCGACGGCGGTTATCGCGGACACATCGACCTGTTCCGGCCATCGATTCCATTTCTCGGCGCGCGGATGGACCGTGCGCTCGGTTGGGACCGGTGCGCGGTCGCAAGCTACACCGTTCACGACGTGCCGGGCGATCATCGAACGGTGTTCGAGGCCGGCAACGCGCAGGCGCTTGCGAAGTCGATTTCGCGGAAGCTGAATCGGACCGAAGCCGGTGCGGACTAGGCGCCGAGCATGACCGAGATTCGATTGAAATACGGCGACGGGGAGCTGACAGGCAGGGCGCCGGACGGCGTTTTTGCAGGCTCGATCGGTCCGGAAACGTCCGAGCCTGATGTATCTGCGGACGAAATCGTCCGTCGCGCGCTCGACTCGCCGATCGGGTCGCCGCCTCTCGTCGACCTCGCCAGCGGCGCGCGGACGGCATCCATCCTCATACCCGGCAAGACACGCGTGGCGGCGACGCGAACCTACGTTCAGGCGCTCGTCGACGAGCTCGAACGGGCCGGTGTGCCACGCGACGGCATCGAGGTCTTCCTTGCCACGGGCACTCACGAGCACCACTTGGAGTGCGACGTCTCAAGCCTGCTTGGCGACGAAACCGCGGCGCGTGTTCGGACGGTCTTTCACGATTGCTTCGACGAGAGCGGCCTCGAGCAACTCGGCACGACGAGTTTCGGGACACCGGTGCTCGTCAGTCGCCGCGTGCTCGATTCCGACGTGCGCATCCTGACGGGCCGGATCGTTCCGCATTACTTCGCCGGATTCAGCGGTGGACGCAAGGCGCTTTTGCCCGGCGTCGCCGGATTTCGCACGATCAAGGCCAACCACCGGCTGACGCTCGACCCCGTGCGGGGGCTGCACCCGAACGCGCGTCCGTGCATCCTGGACGGCAACCCTATCCACCTCGACATGGTGGAGGGGATGCGGATGGCGGGACCGATGTTCTGTCTCAACACGCTGCTCGACACCTCGCACCGCCTTGTCGACGCCGTCGCGGGCGACGCCGAGGCCGCACACCTCGAAGGCAGCCGCCGCGCCGATCGGCTGCACCGCACGCGACTCGACGCGCCAGTCGACGCCGTCATCACGAGCGCCGGCGGCAGTCCATACGACTGCAACTTCATGCAGTCGCTCAAGGCCGTCATGAACGTTCGCGACGCCGTGCGTCCGGATGGCGCGATCCTCTGGGTCGCCGAGTGCCCGTTCGGCATCGATCCCGATTTCCTGCGGTGGGCGGCAATCGAGTCGGACGCCGAGCTCGAGTCCGCCGTGCGCGAGCGTTACAACCTGAAGGGGCACAACACGCTGATGCTCCGGCACCTCACGCGGAAGGCCGATGTCGCGCTCTGCAGCAGCCTTCCCGAGGCGGACGTCCGGGCGATGGGTTTCCAACCGGTCTCGTCGCTCGGGGAGGGGCTCAACTGGCTTCGGGACCGGCTCGGGCGGGCTTCGTACCTCGTCGCCCCGCACGCAAACGTCACTTGCGCTACGGTGGGCACTGATTGACGAATATGCGCAAGCGGGTCTTCCACGTCTGCTCGGGCTGCGGCGCGACGTTTCCCCACGCATTCACGACGTTCTGCGACCGTTGCGGAGCGATGATCGATGTCGAATACGACCTCGACCGCGTGGTGCTGCACGATTCGGAGGACGCACTGGTGCGGTACTTCGACCTGCTGCCGCTCGAATCGGACGGACACCTCGTCTCGTATGGCGGCGGGCCGACACCGTGCCGTCACGCCGAGCGCCTCGGTGGCGAGCTCGGGCTGCCGTGGCTCTTCATCAAGGACGAAACGGTGCTGCCGACCGGGAGCACGAAGGATCGCATGGCCGCCGTCGTGCTTTCGTTCCTGCGTGAATGCGGGATTGCCGAGTTCTGCACGTCGTCGACGGGAAACAGCTCGACGGCGCTCGCCAACCTCATCGGCCAGTGTTCCGGCACGCGGATGTACCTCTTCTCGGGCGACGAATTCCAGCACCGCGTCAACTTCGGCGAGTCGGAGCAGGTGGTGCACTTCGTCATGCGGGGTGCCACATTTGTCGAAGCCTTCGAATACGCGGCCGAGTTCGCCCGCCAGCGAGGGATTGTCTCGGAACGCGGATTCTTCAACCCGGCGCGGCGCGAGGGTCTGAAGCTCGCGTTTCTCGAAGCCGTCGAGCAGGTGCCGCGCCCGATCGACTGGTATGTGCAGGCGGTCTCGAGCGCGATGGGCGTTTACGGAACGTACAAGGGCGCGCGCGAGCTCGTCGCTCTTCGGCGCATCGCGCGCCCGCCGCGGCTGTTGTGCGTTCAGCAGGAGACCTGCAGCCCGATGGCGCGGGCTTTCGAGGATGGCAGCGAGGCGATCCTGCCGCACCACATCGTTCCGCGGCCGCACGGCATCGCCTCGGCGATCCTGCGCGGAAATCCTTCGCGCGTCTACCCGATCGTTCGGCGGATCGTCATCGAGAGCGAGGGCGGTTTCGCGACTGTCTCGGAGACCGAAATCCGCGAGGCACGCCGGATGGCCGAGGAGCTCGAGGGGCTGTCGCTGTGCTTCAGCTCCGCGGCGGCGCTTGCCGGAATGGCGAAGCTCGCGCGGCGGGGCGGGATCGCTGCGAATCAGACGGTCCTCGTCAACCTGACGGGCCGCGACCGCGACGCGGCAGTGCAGTGTCATTCTGCCAGCTGGCTGAGACGCTCGGGTGACACATGGATTCAGGAGGGAGACTAGACAGGATTACCGGATTTTCAGGATTGACAGGAGAGGTTCCTGTACATCCTGGGAATCCTGTAATCCTGTCAACTCTCCTCCCCCATTGCGGTGGGACGAGTGTTGCCGATAGCCTGCGGAACTTCACGGATGGACACGCCAGCACAGCCTTCTCCAGCGACCTTCGGACACGTCGCGCGTCAGGCCTCGATACGCTTCTCGGGGCTCGCCTTCGACAAGGTTCTCGGGTACGTCTTCGCGCTGTTCGTCGCGAAGACGTACGGTTCGACTGCGTTCGGACTCTACATCTTTGGTGTCGGGCTCTTCGAAATCTCGTACGCCCTCACCGAAGCCGGCTTCGAGCGAGCGACGATTCGAGCCATCGCGAGTGCCCAGGCGCGAGGCGTGACCGCCGAGATTCCCCGGATCGTCCGTACGAGCCTCGCCTTCACGTTCCCGCTTGGCCTCGCGGTCATGTTGATCGTCATACTCGGCGCACCGTGGTTCTCGGAGTTGCTTGGTCGGCCGGATCTTGCTTTGTTTCTTCAACTTGCAGCCATCGCGATTCCCCTGTCGCTGATGGCCGACAACCACCTCTGGGCGATGGAGGCCATCGGCCGCCAACGGTACTCCGTGATCGTGCGAATGGTGGTCGAGCCGATCGTGAAGATCACGATAGCGGCGACTCTGTTTCTCACGATCGAGATGGTGTCGCGATCGGCGCCGCTCGCTATTGCATATGCCGGGGGAGTTGCGTCGAGTGCCGTGCTCGCGTGGATGTTCTATCGGCGCGAGGTGCTGCGGGATGTGACGGGCACGGCCCACGAGCGCCACCTTTCGGGCCTCCTGCGCGTTGCCGTGCCGGCGTGTGGCCTCTCGCTTCTGCAGCGACTTCTCTCCTGGGCGTCGATTTTCATCGTGTTCACGTTCGTGACATCGGAAGCGACGACGCACTTCGCCGTCGCGGTCCGAACCGCGTTGCTGACGATGATGGTGGCTTCGGCATTCGACGCGGCATTTCGACCGTCGATCGCGGCAGCGCTCGCACTCAACCGTCAGGAAGACATTGCCGAGCCGTTCCAGCGCGTCGCCCGCACGGTGTTGACTATCGTCCTGCCAGCGGTCGCAATGCTCGTGGCTTTTCCGCACCGCGTGATGCCGGTCGTCGGCGATCAGTTCGCGGTGGCGGCTCCTGTTGTCGCGGTCATCGCGATTGGAACGCTTGCGAGTTTCCTCGCGGGTCCGTCCGCCTCGGCGCTGACGATGGCGGGACACGCTCGCGTGCCTTTCTGGAACGGACTCGCGGGAGGAGCCATCGGCGTCATCATCGGACTCGGCCTGGTTCGGCGATTCGGCATGCTCGGCGTCGGGATCGGGCAACTAGTGTCGCTGATCGTCGCGAATACGTTGCACGCTATCGCGGCGAAGAGACTGCTCGGCGTCGTCTCTATCGGACGTGGACACGCCCGTCCGATAGCAGCCGCGATAGTCGGAGTCGCCGCCGGATATCTCGTCGATGGATTGGCGGACGCCAACAAATACATCGTGCTCGTCGAGGTCGGGGCGGCCGTCGTGCTGGCATACGGCGCCACACTCCTCATTGTCGGTCTGCCGCCGGAGGATGTGAAGATGGTTCGCGCGGTGATCGCGCGGATAGCCGGGAAAGGGAACGGGAGAGGCAACGCGGATCTGGCGGATTAGGCGGATCTCGCGAGTATGAGCTCCGTGTCTCTGCGTCTCGTGTGACCTGCGAAGCGTCTCAGAGCGCTTCGCACAGAGCCACAGAGACTCAGGGCAGGAGGGTCCCTACTCGAGCGGCACGTCCGCCAGCACTTGGTCGACGATCGTGTCGGCGGTGACACCCTCGGCCTCCGCGTGGAAGTTAGGTACGACGCGGTGTCGCAGCACCGGGTGCGCGATCCTGTGAATGTCGTCGAATGTCACGGCGTAACGGCCTTCGATGAGCGCGTTCGCCTTGGCGCCGAGCAGCAGGGCCTGCCCGGCTCGGGGACCAGCCCCCCAGGCGACCCATTCACGTGCGGCAGCCACGGCATCATCGGTCCCCGGCCTGGTGGCTCGGGCGATCCGCGCCGCATACCGAACGACGTTCGACGCCGCGACTACGTCGCGCACGGCGCGCTGCGTTGCGAGGATCCTTGCCGCGTCCGCAACCGGCCGGATCTCGTCGTCGCGCGATGCCGTTGTCGCCGAAAGGATTCGCTCTTCCTCGTCGAGCGACGGGTACTCGACCGTCACGTTGAAGAGGAACCGGTCGAGTTCCGCTTCCGGCAGTTTGTACGTACCTTCCTGCTCGATCGGGTTCTGCGTCGCCATTACGAAGAACGGCTCGTCGAGCGTGTAGCGATGTCCGGCAACCGTCACCTGCCGTTCCTGCATGGCCTCGAGCAGCGCTGCCTGGGTCTTCGGGGGGGTGCGGTTTATCTCGTCGGCCAGCAGCACCTGGCAGAACACGGGTCCCGGAATAAATCGCGTGACGCGGCGACCGGTCGACGTGTCCTCCTCGAGCACTTCCGTGCCGAGAATGTCTCCGGGCATCAGGTCGGGTGTGAACTGAACCCGGTTGAACGCAAGGTCAAGCGACTGCGCCAGTGACTTGATCAGCAATGTCTTAGCGAGGCCCGGAACGCCACGCACGAGGACGTGTCCGCCTACGAGCAGGGCCACGAGGACCTGCCGGACAACGTCGAGCTGACCGATGACGGCGCGGCCGATCGAGGCCTCGAGGGTTGCGACGAGTTCCGGCGCGCGCTCGGCGGCTTCGGCGCGGCGGTTCTCGGAGATTTCCGCTGGTCTCATCGGATGTACGGACGACGGTTATCGCTCGATCTGGTCGAGCAACGAGCCGGTCTTGCTGTTCGGATTCCCGGCTTCTTCCTTGCCCGGCCGCGTCACTGGCCGAACATCTGGAGGAGGTCCGGAGCGCATCCCGGGACGCGCTGGCGCCGCCGGTCGAGGCGGCGGAGTCTGCGGAGGCACCTGCGCTGAAGGATCGCGCAGATCCGACATCGACAGTCTCAGGTTGTGCTTGTTCGTGGCGTATGCGAGGCCGTCCTCGAACGTCACGAGGCCTTCGCGGACCATCTTTTCGAGAACCGTGTCGAAGTCCTGCATCCCGTCGATGTCTCCGGCGCGCATCGCCTCGATGAGCGAGCGCTTTTCGGCCTCGCCCTTCTCGATGTACTCGCGCGTGCGCATCGTCGAGCGCAGGATCTCGACGGCGGGGATGCGGCCCTTGCCGTCGGCCCGCGGCAGAAGCCGCTGCGACACGATGTACCGGAAGCTCGTGGACAGTCGTTGGCGGATGCTCTGCTCGTGGGTTTTCGGGAAAATGCCGATGATGCGGTCGACAGTCTTGGCGGCGTCGGTCGTGTGCAGTGTCGAGAAGACGAGGTGGCCCGTCTCGGCCGCATCGAGGGCAACCTCGACGGTCTCGAGGTCGCGCATCTCGCCCACGAGAATGACCTTGGGCGCCTGCCGCAGCGCCGGAAGTTGTCCGTATCCGTGTGCAACTCCCGTTGATGAACGGTCGACAGCTTGTGCGGATGCAGGAATTCGATCGGATCCTCGATCGTGACGATGTGGTATGCGTAGCGCTGGTTGATCTCGTCGACGATCGCAGCAAGCGTCGAAGACTTGCCCGACCCGGTCGGCCCGGTCACGAGCACGATGCCGTTCTTCAAGTCGACGACGTCCTTGAGGTGTTCGGGAAGATTGAGGTCGCGGAAGCTCGGCACGCGGTTGGGAATCACTCGCATGACGATCGCTATCGTGCCGCGCTGCTTGAACACGTTGACGCGAAACCGCGACATGCCGGGCAACGAGTAGCTGACATCCGCCGATCCGGTGCGCTCGAGGCTCTCGGCCGCGGCTTCGTTGCCTGCAACGAGCACCTTTGCGATGGCAGCGGTGTGTTGCGGAAGCAATCGGTCGAGTCCGGGGAGCGGAATCGGATGCAGCTTCCCGATGTGCTCGACCTGCGGCGGTCGCCCCGGCGAGAAGATCAGGTCGCTGACGTTGTCCGCATGCGAGAGCATGGCCTTCAGAATTTCGTGGAAATTCTGGACCGTGCCACTTGCCGGGTTACCTGTGGGGGGGTTCTGGGACATCTCTTGGCAGCCGCCCAGCGTGGACGACCTTTAACTATGCTGTCAGCGCGTGAACGACGATATTGACGCCGAATTTCGTGTTGTCAACCGTCGAGAAGCGCTTGTTCGTGTGGTCGTAGTTCCACTCGCAGCCGTAGTCCTTGTTGCTGTAGAGGACGCCGATCCGGCCGCGGATCGAAACAGCCTGCAGATACTCGTGGACCATGTCGTCGCCCCAGCCGTTGAGCTCGTGCGACGTGGCCGGCGGCCCGTCCTCGAACTTGAAGAACGATCGATAGAGCGCGTGGTCGTTGTTGAGCTTGCGGAGCGCTTCGGCACCCTTGAACAGCCGGTTCATCTCGGCCTCGAAGGTACGGGCAAACACGCCGTCGACATCGTGGTTGCAATCGTCGACGAACACGAAGCCACCGCTGTGCACGTATCGGCCGATGTTCTCACGCTCGCGATCCGTGAACCGGACGAGCTCGTTCCCCGACAGATACACGAACGGGAATCCGAAGAGCTCGTTGCTGTCGAGGGCGACGACGCGGTCGACAGGGTCGACTCGAACCGAGGTGTATTCGACGAGTGAGTTCAGGATGTTCGACGGCATCTTGGCGTCCGTATCCCAGTTTCCCGAGCCATACCTGGCGCGCGCGAACGTGAAGGCCGGAGCCTGAGCCAGCACGGGACTGACGGCACCGGCGATCTCTGCAAACGGCACTGCGGCAGCGGCCGTCGCCGCGGTCAAGACGAAATCACGACGTCGCATGAACTTCCTCCTGGAACCCCGCCATCGGGGCCTGCGCAAGCAGTTCGGGAATCGGACCTTTGCCGCCAGATACGAGCCGGCACACGAGTTGTTTCACGCGAGATCGTTTAGGAGCCGCCACGGGCGCGCCCGGGCGCGCCCGTACCGCGTTCAATTCAGCGAACGGCGGTCGAGACGACCACTCCGTTCGGCTTGTTCCGTCGATAGGCCTGGGCCATCCGCTCGGCCTGTGGCACTTCGCGAATCGCCCGCTGAAGCTGCGGATCGACCAGGTTCGTGACCTGCGCCGCGGTTTCTGTTCCGTGGTGCGCCGTTACGAGCTCACGCCGAAGCTCGGTGCGAAGGTACTCGCGTTCGGCATCGACCTCGGCCGCCGTGATCTTCAGTGCCGGATTCTCGGTGACGAACTTGCGGAACGCATCGATGTACTTGTCCGTCACGAGGAATTCGCCAGCCTGAAGCAGATGGCCGCCCTTGAGCATCTCGAGTCGGAACGACTCGAATCCCTTCACCTGTCCGTTGACGGCCTGCGCCGTGAACGCGAACGTCGCCCCGATCCACTTCGCGAGTTTCCTGCCCGTGTCGGGAGGGAAAGCCACTTCGATGTCAGGCGAGATTCCGCCTCCGCCGTAGATCGGCCGGCCGGAATCGGTGCGGAAGACTTCCTTCTTCGTCGTGTCGTCCGCCACGAGCGGGCTGCGATGCATGATGTAGTCGTAGAACGAAGTCTTCGAGTAGTCGCGCTGGATCAACCGGCCGCTCGGCGTGTAGTACTTGCCGGTCGTCAGAATCAGACCGCCGCTGTCCTTCTCGAGCTCGAACGGCGACTGTACGAGGCCCTTCCCGAACGAAGTCTGACCAACTATGAGCGCACGGTCGTGGTCCTGCAGCGCTCCGGCGACGATCTCCGACGCGGAGGCCGACGCACCGTTGACGAGAACGACCAGCGGCGCCTCATTCGGCTGCGGGTTCATCGCCGGGATCTCGCCACTGCGCATTCCGTCGGACCTCCCGCGAATCGAGAGAATGCCCTGACCCTTGTAAAGGAAGTCGGACGAGATCGCGATGGCTTCCTTCACGAAACCGCCGGGATTGTCCCGCAGGTCGAGGATCAGCGACTTGACGCCTTGCGGCTCGAGCCTGGCGAGCGCCGTCTTGACCTCGTCTGACGACGTCGAGTTGAACCCGCGCTGAAGGTGGATGTATCCCACGCCCGGAGCCACCATGTACGCATTCGTCACGGACGGCTGGGGGACCATATCCCGAATGATCTCAACTGTTTGAAGTTCGGGGAATCCAGGACGGAGGTACTTGATCGTGACCTTCGTGCCACGGGGTCCCTTGATGTTCGACGACACCTCGAACGAGCTCCATCCCTTGGTGGACTTTCCGTCGACTTCGACGATCTCGTCTCCGTACCGGAGTCCCGCCCGAAGCGCCGGAGTCTCGGGGAAGGGGGCCAGAATGAAGACCTTGCCGTTGCGGGCGCCAATCGAAGCGCCGATGCCGAAGTACTGGCTCTGCTGTTCAGTGCGGAACGTCTCGAACTCTTCGCGGTCATAGAAGCTCGAGTGCGGGTCGAGGGTGCGGAGCATTCCATAAATCGCGGTCTTCGAAACCTTGGGGTAATCGACGTCCCCTGCGTAGTGGGCTTCGACCACGGTGAGCGCTTCGATGAAGTCCTTCGTGACCTGATCGCGGTCTGGCCCGGCGGCGGGCACGGCCGTCGGCGCTCCAAGAACGACCGACACGAGAATCGCCAGAGACAAGGCCAAGAAACGCTTCTTCATAATGCTCCTGTCACCAATGCTTTGCGGCAGCTGAGAACGCCAGCCGAAACTATACCGGCACTGTCGAGAGCCGGACAAGCGTCGTTTCGGAGGCCGCCGAAGTGCCCTCGAATGAGGCTAATACGGAGTTGCGCGTCGAATGTTGCCGGTGCGCTCGAGGACATTGAACGTTGAGCTGCGTCGGATGCGGCCGTGGAAGATGAAATCGTCGCCGACCCGATCACCTGCCTTTTTCCCGCGAATCGCCGCCGTTCCAGTCGGCAATATCTGTGTCAGCTCGACATCCATGAGTACATACAGGTCCGGAACCCTGTCGTCGTCGCGCGAGCGAGCAATCCGGATTGCAGCCTCTCGCGTAGCGGCCAGCCGATCGCGCGACCGGCGAAAATCCGCAGGCGGCACCTCGCCAACCTCGAAGAGGTGGGTCAACTCTGCCACTTCGGCATCGAGAAAAGTCATGAACTCGCTCATCTCTGGCCCAAGAGCTTCGCGATCGCTCTCTATCTCCGGCTGTGCACGTCGTTGCGCGTCCGTCACGGACACCTGACAAGCCAATGCGAGGCCGAGAATGACGGTTCGGGTGAGCAACTGGCCGGTTCGAGACATTTGCGTGAATTCTCTGCCGCGGGTCGGCTCAGTCTAGCCGCCGCCGGCGAAGCTCGGCAAGATCGGTACTCGGGTCGAACGGTGCGCGATTGAACAGGTCGTGTGGTCACACGCCTCGAGACCCAGAACCCAGAGCGCAGCGAGGGGCCGACCTCAGCATCGGTAGCCGTTGAAGAGCCGGATGCCGTCAAACCAGACCATCGCCGACCCAGAACCCAGAGCGCAGCGAGGGGCCGACCTCAGCATCGGTAGCCGTTGAAGAGCCGGATGCCGTCAAACCAGACCATCGCCGACCCAGAACCCAGAGCGCAGCGAGGGGCCGACCTCAGCATCGGTAGCCGTTGAAGAGCCGGATGCCGTCAAACCAGACCATCGCCGACCCAGAACCCCGAGCGCAGCGAGGGGCCGACCCTGGCATCGGTATCAGCCGGAGAACCGGATCAACTGCCAGGATCTCGTCCAAATGACCCACGGACTCGCCGTGGTATGATGCCGCGGCTTTTGCGGCCCCTTCCATATCGGATACTGAAATAAGTCGCCCTGGAGTATTGGTCTTCGAACTAAGCCGAGGGCACGTCGAATGCTGCCAGTCGCAGTGGATCTATTGGTCTTTGAGAGAAGCCACTCCCGTCTGCGAAGCTCGTAGATATTGGTCTTCGAGAGAAATCGGGTTTCGGATGGGGCCAATTCATGCCTTTGAACTCGGCAAGATACCTATTGGACTTCGAGAGAAGCCTTATAGGGACTCGAGAGAAGTACCTATTGGAACCTGAGAGAAATACTCGCAGATCTCCCAAGGGACCGAGTCACGGGTTTGGAGAGAAGAACTATCGGGTTCGTGAAGAGGAATGTATCGGATTCATGAATAAGAGGTATCGGTCACGGAAAGAACGGGAATCGGGTTCTGGAAGAAACTGAATTGGGTGCCGGGAGAACAGATATCGGTCCCGGAAAGAAATCGCGTCTCGTAAGTGTATATTGATCAGTAGTTTACGGCCACTGTAACATGAAGCAAATAACTGCATGTAACATGGAAGGATGACAGCAGTGGTGGTGCTGTGATCCCGGCAGAAGGATCAGGAATGACCAAGAAGAGCCGGCCCCAGTCGCTGGGGACACGGAAACAGCGAGGGCGCAGCGGCAAGGACGAAATGAACCTCGCCGTCTTTCCGATTGCGGCGCTTTCGGTTCGTGTGCCGAAGGACGTCAAGGCCCTCAAGTTTCAGGACTCGATCCAGGGCGACGGCGGGAAAATCGTCAAGCGAACGTGGACGGTGCAGGGCGGATCGGACTGCGGGTTGCCGACGGCGGGCGACGAAGACGTCTACGTTGCCCTGATGGAGTTGACCCGAAAGCTCGGATTCTCGGATCGAAAGGTCAACTTCTCGCGCTACGAACTTGCCAAACGACTCGGCTGGTCGCCGTGCGGGAAGACCTACAGCCGAATCGAACAGGCGCTGCTCCGGCTCGCGAACGTGAACATCCACGCATCGAACGCCTTCTGGGACAACGCGAAGCGCAGCTACGTGACTGTGAGCTTCTCGCTGATCCAGGAGTATCAGCTCTATGACGAAAAGCCTCGAAAAGGCGAAAAGCTCCGTTCTGACCCGCCGTCGAGCTTTTTCATGTGGACCGAGCGGCTCTTCGAAAGCTTCAAGAGCGGTTACATCAAGTTTCTCGACACGGAGCTGTACTTCAAACTGAACTCGGCTACGGCTCGGCGTCTCTTCCGGTACCTCGACAAGAAGTTCGGCCGTGACCACCATTTCGCGATCGACGTCTTCAAGCTGGCGCACGAACACCTCGGAATCAGCCGGAATTTCAAATACGTCTCCCAGCTCGTTCAGCAGCTCAAGCCGGCGCTCGAGGACCTGAAGGTAAATGGGTACCTGAGGACGTGGGAGGTCCGTGACCGGGTCATCTCGTTCCAGCGCGTGCCCCACGACGAGTACGAGCAGGAGGTTCTGGAGGAGGCGCTTGACGGCCTGCCTTTTGAAGAGGCCTCCATGACGATCGAGGTCGAAGGAGACGACGAAGCGAAGTTAGCCGGCGTCGAAGGAGACGTCCTCGCGGCGCTCCTCGATCGTGGCATCACGAGACGCCGGGCGGCATCGATCGTACGGGCGCATTCCCCGAACCGGCTGGGTCAGATCACGGACACGATCTCGTACTTTGACTGGCTGCTCAAACACGGCAAGCGGCGTGTCGAAAACCCGGCGGGATTTCTCATCTCGCTTATTAGCGACGAGTTGCCGGTCAGTCACGTGGCCCCGCCGCAGGAGGTGGCGACGGCGAACGACGTGACGGACGAGATCGAGCGGCGAAGCCGTGAGGAGCTCGACTACACGGTCTTCGTCGACACCGAGGTCAATCGCGCAGTGAGCCGGATGGGCGATCTGGCGCTCGAGGCTCGCATCCAGGAGAAGATGGGGGAGTTCAAGGCCAGCGACAGGGCCGAGGTCTACCATCGTTGGTCCAATGACATGCTGCGCAGTCACGCGGTTCTGTTCGTGCGGAAGGCCATTGCGGTGGAATTGCAGCTCCCGGAATTCGAGCAGTGGCTCGAACAGCGGCGCAGCTAAGCCGCTCCGTGACTCTGAGCCTCGGCGTCTCTGTGTGCGAAGCATCTGAAGCGCTACGCACACAGAGACGCGGAGGCTCAGAGCCACGAAGAACTGATTCACGAGTTGTCGTGAGCGGCTAAGCCTCCGAATCGGGCTCCGGCGGCGTCACGAGGTCGCGGAGGTCCGAGCGCATCTTCTCGATCTCCACGAGCTTTTCGTCGATCGTCCCGAAGACATCGGACCGCGCCCGAATGCCCTCATGCAGGAGGTAGGTCGCCGACTCGGCGCGCGTCTTGAAAATGCCGGCATCCACGAGCGTGTCGATCCGTCGCTGGGTGTCGTCGTCGACGTGGACCGTGATCGAGTTCATCCGGTCCTTGAGATTTTCGAACGCCTTGCCGATCTGATCCGGGATCTTCTGTGCAAAGTCCTTCACCGAGGCCTTGAATTCCTCGAGCCGGACTCGAGCGTCAGCGCCTGCATCGCGATGGGCCGGATCGCCCTTGTGTTCTACCGTCACGTCGCCAGGGACCAGTGTCTTGTCGGGATCCGTCATGATGTGCCTCCGTGTTCGTCGAGCCGCTGCCTCGAACGCCCCGCGCGTCAGGCACGAGCTCTCGTGAAGAGTATAGCGACCCGTACGACGATGTGGCGGCCCGCGTTTCTTGCCGCCCGAATTCCGCGGGTGATATAACCGGCTCCTTCGCGTACGAGTGCGAGACGCGGAGATAGGTCGAGGAGAGATGCCGTGCTCAAGAGCATTCTGATGATCCTGATGATGTCGCTTGCCGTCGTGATGGCGGGCTGTTCGGGCACCACGTCCGAAGCGCCGACGGACGCGAAAATCACGCAGGACATCAAGTCCTCATTCGACGCCGCAAACATCGCTGGAGTGGAATTTGCCGTGGCGAACGGAATGGTCACGCTGAAGGGCACGGTCACCGATCAGGCGACTCTCGACAAGGTGCTGGCTATCGTGAAGGCCATTCCCGGAGTCTCTACCGTCGAGAGTCAGATTGCCGTGAATGCGACTCCGGTGGCGGTCGTGGATCCTGGAAACAAGGACAGCCTGCTGATGGCGACGGTCCAGCAGCGCCTCCTCGCGGACCCGTTGCTCGCAGGATCGAACATTACGCCTACGGTCTCCGCTGGGGTCGTCACGCTCGGCGGCACCGTGCCATCCGAAGCGGCCAAAGCGGCTGCGGAGAAGTCGGCGAAGGCCACGCCCGGCGTAGCGTCCGTGACGAACTCGCTGCAGGTGGTCGCTCCAGCAGCCGTCGAAGCGCCAGTGCCGGACCCGCAGCTCGAGGAGGCCGTCAGCGCCGAGCTCGACAAGCGCTATCCGGATCTCACGCTCTTCGTCCAGGTCAAGGACGGCGTTGTGTCGCTCAGTGGCGCTGTGCCGGATCAGTCGAAGATCGTCGAAGTCACGAAGGCCATCCACCAGGTCAAGGGCGTGAAGGCCGTCGACACCGGCCGGCTGACCATCAAGGGTGGCGAACCGGACGACAAGCGCATCGGTGCGCCGGCAACGGGCAAACCGCAGTAGAGTATCGGTCCTCGGAATAAGCGGTCCGACTGGTGTCTCCAAGTCTCATGGGCATGAGACTTAGCGAGCCGGGCACAAATTTCAGCGATGGATTGGCGTGAGATTCACGCTTCCCTCAGGACCCATGTCGCGTGAGGCGCCGCCGCTTGGCTCCGTGTCTCGGTGCCTCTGAGTCTCTGTGTGCGAAGCTCCGCCGCCGCTTCGCACACAGAGACTCAGAGGCACCGAGACACGGAGGTGCTTCTCGGCCTAAATCCCCGTCCCGCCATCGACGAGCACGACCTGGCCGTTCACGTACTCCATTTCTTCCGACGCGAAGTTCACGATGATCCGTGCGATCTCGGCCGTCGACGCCGGCCGCCGCAGCGCGACGCGTTCGACCATCTTCGCGAGATATTCCACGGGGAGCCCGCTAGTCATGTCCGTCTCGACGACTCCGAGTGCCAGCGTCACGCACGTCACGTTGCGACGGCCGAGCTCGTTCGAGAGAGCCTTCGTGAATCCACCGAGTGCGGCCTTCGACGCCGAGTAGTTCGTCTGGCCGACAAAACCCGCCACGCCACTGATGGATCCGATGTTCACGATCCGGCCCTTGCGCTGCTTCACCATCACCCCGGCCACGTGTTTCGTGATGTTGAACACACCCTTCAGGTTCGTCTGCATGACCTCATCCCAGTCCGATTCCGTCATCTGAAGGATGAGCTTGTCGCGGACGATTCCCGCGTTGTTCACGAGCACGTCTATGCCGCCGAAGGCTTCCTTGACGCTCGCGACCAGAGCCTTCGCCGCCTCGAAGTCCGAAACGTCCGACTGGATCGCCATCGCCGTGACGCCGTACGTCTCGGCCTCGACACGAACGGCCTCGGCGCTCTCGGCGCTGCTGGCGTACGTGAAGGCGACGTTGGCGCCACGCTTGGCAAACTCGAGGACGGTAGCCCGTCCGATGCCACGCGATCCTCCCGTCAACAGGACGCGCTTTCCGCTGAAGTCTCCGCTCATCGTTCTCTCCCTCTACCGTGGAATGTGCATCAATCGTACAACCTCCGAAGCTCGTCAAGCGCATGCTGAACGGCCTTGCGCGCCCCCTCGAGCCCCTCGTCGTCGGCGTTTAGCCCGACGTCGATGGGTGGCGCGGCGATGGCCATTGCCCGCGAGAAGGGCTTCGGAATCTGGAACCGGTCCCACGAACCTACCTCCCAGTATTTCTCCAGAATGAGCGAGACCGGGAGTATCGGGTTGCCGGTCTTTCGCGCGACGGAGGCAGGCCCGGGCTTCACGACATAAAGCGGTCCCTTCGGTCCGTCGACGGTGAATGCAACCTCGAAGCCGGCGCGCATTGCGCGATTGAGCCCGATCAGCGCGCCGACGGCGCCTCGCGTCGACGATCCGCGCGCCGCGCCGTATCCGTATCGCTGGATACAGCGCCCAATCCACTCGCCGTCGAAACTCTTGCTCGTCATCACGACGATGTCGCGGCGCCGCCAGAACCAGGTCGTGGCGAGGATTCGATTGTGGAAGAAGCAGTAGATCGGCAGCCGACCCGACCGGTAGATCGCATCCAGATGTTCTGCCCCGCGGAACTCCCACCGCAGTGTCGGACCGATCATCGCGATGAGCGCCTGGCAGGCGATCGCCGCGACCCGAATCGTGAGCCGCTGGGTAAGAGTGTACTCGTCGAGCGGCCCCGGCCGGTAGAACTCTCGGACACCTTCGTGTGCGTCGCCCGGGGGCAAGGGAGAGGCCGGTACCCGAATCCCTTTTGCGGGCTCCGTGTACCGGCCGTTCGGTGCAGCCGTTGGTCGTGTGTCTGGCCGGGCGTGCATTCGCCGAGGCGCCTTGGGGGCGCCGCCTATTTCTTCTCGGCGACGCTCTTGCCCTGCAGGAAGAGCAGCAGGTAGTCGCGGCCGCCGGCCTTCGAGTCGGTGCCGGACATGTTGAAACCGCCGAACGGGTGTACGTCGACGAGCGCGCCCGTGCACTTGCGGTTCAGGTATAGGTTGCCGACGTGGAAATCCGTCCGCGCACGCTCGAGTCTCGCGGGATCACCTGAATAGAGCGCGCCCGTGAGTCCGAACTCCGTGTTGTTCGCGATGGCGAGCGCGTCATCGACGTCCTTTGCCTTGATGACGGCGAGTACCGGTCCAAAGATCTCCTCCTGGGCGATGCGCGCCTTCGGGTCGACGTCTGCGACGACCGTCGGCTGAATATAGTAGCCGGGACCGGCTTCCTCGGCCTTGGCGCCGCCCGCGACGACTCGTCCCTCGCTCTTCGCGATCTCGATGTAGTCGAGAACGGTAGCGTATTGGCTCTTGCTCGCAACGGGACCGGTCGAGATGCCGCCGACCGCCGGGTCGCCGACCGTTACGCCCTTCGTCCGCTCGACGACCTTCGCGAGCACCTCGTCGTAGACGCTGTCGACGATGACGGCACGCGAGCACGCAGAGCACTTCTGACCAGAGAATCCGAACGCCGCGGCGACGATGCCTTCGGCGGCCGAGTCGAGGTTCGCGGTCTCGTCGACGACGATCGTGTCCTTGCCACCCATCTCGGCGACGACGCGCTTGATCCAGATCTGCCCTTCCGCGGTTTTTGCCGCGAGCTCGTTGATGTGCAGACCGACCTCGCGCGAGCCGGTGAACGAGATGAACCGGAGCTTCGGGTGGCCGACGAGGAAGTCGCCGATCTTCGAGCTGCTTCCGGGAACGAAATTGATGACACCCTTGGGCAGTCCGACTGCTTCCATCAGTTCGACGAACTTCGCCGCGATGATGGGCGATTCACTCGACGGCTTCACGAGAACGCAGTTTCCCGAGGCAACCGCGGCCGTCATCATCCCGACCGTGATAGCGAGCGGGAAGTTCCAGGGCGGAATGACCAGGCCCACGCCGAGCGGAACATAGAAGAACGTGTTCTCCTCGCCGGGAAGGGGGGACGGGGTCACGCCGTGCGGCCCGGCGTATCGAAGTGCCTCTCGACCGTAGAACTCCATGAAGTCGATTGCCTCGGCCGTGTCCGCATCGGCCTCGGCCCAGCTCTTGCCGACCTCGAGCACCATCCACGCCGAGAACTCGTGCTTTCGGCGCCGCATCTCGGCAGCGGCCTTGAAGAGGTAGCCGGCGCGTTCGTCGGCCGTGAGCCGCTTCCACGAATCGAACGCCGTCCAGGCAGCCTCGAGCGCGCGGCTCGCGATCTCCTGATCGGCGAGATTCACGGACCCGACGACCTGCTCGGGATTCGACGGGTTCGTCGAGACGAGAAGCGAGCCGGTCGTGATGTGTTCGCCGTTGACGACGAGCGGATATTCGCGTCCGAGCTGGCTCGTAACGTCGGCGAGCGCTTCGCGCATCGCCCCGGCGTTTTCTTCGGTGGAGAAGTCGGTGAAGGGTTCGTTCTTGAACGGCGACATCATGGCGCTTTGGCGCTCCTTTCTCTGGAGGCGGCGCGGTTTCCCGGCGCCGGCGTGCAGTGTGCGGCCGATTCGGCCGTCGTGCGAACCCGGATTTGTACCACACGGTCCGGTGACTCGGAAACGGGCAGTCGGGGCCGGATTGACGCCTTGGTGAGCGCCGGCCTATCCTGACGGCATGGTGACGAAACGAGGCGACGGTCGACTGCCAAAGCTCGCAGCCCTGGTGCTGATCGGGCTCGCGGCCGCAGTCGGCACGGCGTTGGCGCCGGATGCCGGGATGGCGTCATCGAAGGGGCCGTTCGGCGGCTTCACGGGAGCGCCTGGCGAGGACACGTGCAGGCACTGCCACGATTCGTTTCCGCTGAACGTGCCGGGCGGACTGCTGACGGTCTCGGGGTTTCCCGAGGTCTATGTGCCTGGCGAGACGTATGCGGTGACCGTGATACTCGCCAGCGACAGCGGTGAGGTATGGGGCTTCGAGGCGACGGTGCTGTCGGACAAGAGGAAACGTGCGGGCAGGCTGATTGCCGTCGACCGCGATACAACCAAGGTTGTTCCAGGCGTCTTTCTGACGACGCGTGAGTACGTCGTGCAGAAGAAAGCCGGATCGTATGACGGGCAGCGCGGCTCGGCGACCTGGACCTTCAACTGGAAGGCTCCGAAGAAGGACAAGGGTCCCCTGACGATTTACGTGGCCGGCAACGTCGGCAACGACAACGAGCAGAAGACGGGCGATTTCATCTACGCCGTGCAGGTCACGTCGCAGCCGGCGGGCGATATGAGCCGCGAGCGGTAGCGAGCGTCCCACGGACAGTGTTGCGGAGAAGATCGCCCCGGTAGCACTGTCCGTTGGACGCTCGCTACCGCTCGCGGCTCATTGCCTGCCGACGATCGTTACCGTGATGATTGAACGCTCTGCCCGGGCTGCGAGGCTGCGACGCTCGCGCTCGAGCGACTCCTTGGACGACTTTTTCGACTTGCGGGTATCGGCAGGCGCGTCTTCGTTCTTCCGTTCCTCGGCCATTTCGTCGTTGATCTCGGCGAGTCTGCCCGAAAGGTCGATGGCCGATCGCCGCACTGACTGTACGTTTCCGACTCCGCGCAGTCGCGAGATCGTCCGCTCGAAATTCTCGGCCGGCACGCTGATTTCCACGGTCACCGTATCCCCGTCACTGTCCTTGGACCGCGTCCATCGCTTGGTGACCGAACCGTTCTCTGCACGGGCCGCCGCCGCCACGCGGTCTGCAATGCTCGCTGCTTCAGTTCCTGTGATCGCGACGTCGGCGCGGTGAACTACGGCGGATTCCGACTCGCGACGTCCGGCGCTTCTCGCGGCCGGTTTCGGTGCAGCCGGCGCGGCCCGACCAGCCGCGATTTTCGAATCTGCCTTTCCGCCAGCGTAATCGTCGCGGCCGGGCGCGACCGCGGCCTCGGCGGGCTCGGATGCCGGCGGTTGCGCAAGCGCTCCAGGTCCCGTGGCCGGCGGCGGCGCTGGAGCCGGTTGCTCTGCCGCGGCCGCGGCCTCCCCGCCCTGGCCAGCGCTGTCCCCCGTCGTAACGTCGGTCACATTGGCATCGGCCTCGGTTTGACCGACGACGCCCGATTTCTCCGGCGCGGTCTGTTCGTCCACAGGCTTGTCCGTCTCGGAGTCTTGCGAGTCACCGGCCGGCGCGTCGCCCGCCGACTTCGAGGCCGGATCACTTGACAGCGGAGTTGTGCCTTCCGCCGCGCGCGGCGCACCCGGCGCGGTAGCCGACTCTCCGACGACCGGAGCATTGAGGCCGCCCTTCTCGGACGGCACGTACCGGGGGAGTATTACGAGACCCGCGACGGCAGCAAACAGCGCAATCCCGGCGACCGCGCCGTACCGGCGCACGAGGTCTCTCCAGCCGCCCGAGCCCGGTGCGGATGAAGAGGGCGGAAGGCCGACCCGGTCCAGCAGTTCGCGCGCCGTCGGAAGTGCTTCCGGCTCCGGCGCCCCCCATTTCTCGAGCGCCCCGGTGACGTCCTTCAGGTCTCCGATCGTGCGATGGCAGTCCACACAGCCGACGATGTGCTCCGCGACGCGGGCGCGCCCGGCCTGGTCGAGGTCGCCATCGACCCACGCCAGCAGCATGTCGTCTTTCATTCCGCAGTTCATCGTCGTCTCCGCTTCTGCCCTTCCGCTACCGACCCGGCGACCGCATCGGAATGACGCGCCCGCCGTGATCGTCTCCACTTTCCATGCCAAGCAGCGGCTCGAGATGCCGCCGCAGGTCCAGCTTTCCCCGGAAGATCCGCGACTTTACTGTTCCGACCGCCACTCCCGTGATCTCCGCAATCTCTTCGTAGCTCAGTCCCTGGTACTCTCGAAGCACGATAGCTTCGCGCTGTTCCGGATCGATCTTGTCGAGTGCCTCGACGACGAACGCCGCCTCCTGATGCAAGCTGGCCTGTCCGTCCGGTCCAAGTGCACCGTCTTCGACGTCGACCGTCGATCCATCCTCGCGCTCCAGCGAATCGACCACGCGAAAGTCGGCCCGGCGCGCTTCGCTTGCGCACTGGTTGAAGGCGATCCGATAGAGGTAGGTCTTGAACGACGCCTCCTGCCTCCACGACCCGCGTGACCGTATCAGTCCCATGAACACCTCTTGCGTGAGCTCTTCCGCTCGCGACGCATTCACCAGCCGCCTGAAGACGTACTGGTAGATTGACCGACGATACCGGCCATAGAGCTGCTCGAACGCCGCGTCATCGCCGCCCTGAAACGCGGACATCAACTCCTCGTCGGTCATTGCGGGGCCCCCCACGCATTCACGCGTACTATCGTACACTGCGAAGGAAAGTTCCCGGCTGGCGAAAAAGAGTAAGGGCGCGTGCTGACGCCGGTGCTGCACCCTCCGCGCCTCGGTGCCTCCGCGTCTCGGTGTGCGAAGCTCTTCAGACGCTTCGCACACAGAGGCACGGAGGCTCGGAGTCACGGTGTGAAGTCGCCGCTCAACCGATGCGTGCCTCTACGATTTCCGCGGCGGCCGCGCGAGGCGTGATGCCCTTCGACCTCGAGAGCACGTGAATCGCGGGGATGTTCTTGGTGACCGCCGTGATGATCCGGGCGACCGCAGCCGGAATTCGAAGCGCGTCGAGTGGGTTCTGAAGTTCAGCCCAGCCCTCGGCGCCGCCGATGACTCCGCCACAGTTCACGATGTAGTCCGTGCCGACGATGACGCCGTGGTCGTGCAGGTGCTGCTCGGCCTCGTCCGTAAGTGGAGCGTTCGCGGCTTCGAGGACGAGCTTCGCGCGCATGGATTTCGCCGTCTCGAGGTCGATCGAGTTCGTTCGAGCCGCCGGCACCACGATGTCGGCCTCGAAAGCGAAGACGCGCTTGAGCTCGGCCTTGCCGGCGAAAACCTGCACCCCGGGCTGGTCCGTCTCGATGATCGACTTCCCGGCGTCTCGAAGAGCGAGCAGCCTGGCGAGGTCGAGGCCATCCGGATGGTGGACGACGCCGCCATAGTTGCGCGTGGCGTCCGGCAGATCGCTCGCGGCGATGAGCTTCACGCCGTCCTGGGCTGCGAAGCGCGCGAGCGCGGCGCCGACGTTGCCAAAGCCCTCGACCGACATCGTCGAGCCGGCGACCGACGTGAGTCCGTCGACGAAACCGCCCTCGACGAGCAACTTGAGCGTGTGCATCACCCCGAGCGCCGTCAATCCGAGCTGGTCGAGTGGAATTCCGTCGGTTCGACCGATCGAACGCGCATTTTTCCTGAAGATTATGTCCATATCGCGCTCATCGGTTCCCATGTCTGGACCGGGAATGTACTCGGCGTACGGCGCGACGCAGTCGGCATACCATTCGATGAGCTCACGACGTTGCGGCGAGCCCTGCGGGAAATCGACGGGGTTGGCGACGATCGCCGACTTCGCACCGCCGTGCGGAATTAGGGCCGCCGCGTTTTTCCAGGTCATCGCTCGGGCGAGCTCATAGACTTCGCGCGGGGTGACATCGGGCGCGAATCGGCATCCGCCGATGGCCGGACCGCGGGCGATGTTGTGCGTCACGAGGATCGCCTTCGCGCCGAATTTCGCGTTCTCGAAAGCGAGAATATGCAGCGGGCCAAACGTGTCGACATCGCCTCGGACGACCGATTCTCGGTCAAGTTCGACGCCGACGCCGACGCAGACATCCCTCTGGGGATTCGCAAGAGCCATGGTCACCTCCGGAACGGTATTGCTTTCCGGGACGAGGGGCACGCGGGGTCGCTCCGGTCGCGTTCCCGTGTCACCGCCGGACCAATGAACCTACCGGGCGCCGAAACGACGCGTCAAGGCGGGCGGAATTCGCGTTGCGAGGACACTTTCTGTTCGATTGACCCGTCCGCGACGCACAACGATTGACCCAGAACCCGGAGCGCAGCGACGATCCGTCGTTCGACCGCTGGAAGGCAACGGCCAAAGCGGCGATCCGCGACGCAAACCCACGTCCAACGGTTCGGACCGGGTCCTTGGGCGCTTGCTACTCCTTCCCGTAGATCCGGTCCAGCCGGCCAAGCTCGCGCTGCCGTACCTCTCCGCTCAGGTACGCGATGTCCTTGATGTTCTTCAGCGTCGAGTACGCGTGCTCGAGAACGCCAACCGTTCGGTCCTTCGAGAAAAGCCCTGTCGCGACTTTTGCGGACTTGAGCACAATACCGATCAGGGCCTGGTGACTCACGTGATGCGTGAAATGCAGGCTCTCGATGATCATCTCGATCTGCCGGACGCGTTCGTCGTAGTTGTCGATATCGCGATAGATCTTCTCGTACTGCACCTCGGTGAAGGCCAGCGGAATGCCATCGTCGAGAATCCGCTGCGCGACGATCTCGTCCAGCTCGTCTGTAAGCTTGTGGAGATCGAGAAGGCCAATCAGTCCGTGATAGATCTCGTCTCCGAGCAGGTGCCGGAACTGACCCGTCAGCCTTCGAAAGCTCTCGTTGCGCTCCGTGAAATCGCGCGCCGAGTAGATCTCAGTCGCGAAGAACTCGCTGAACGGGCCGTACTCTTCCGACATCCGCAGATCGCGGAAGTCACGCTTCAGCCGGCGAACCTGGAAGTCCTGAACCGCCGTCTTGGCCTCGTCGAGGGACGCATCAGTTTTCACGGGAGCCGTCGTTTTCTTCACGGTGTTCAATCTAGACATGGCGCTGTCGGTCAGGCAACCAGGTTAACCCATGCCTCGCTGGAAGCCGGGCTTGTCAAACGGCCTCGGTTGCCGCATCCTCTTCGCGTTTGTGTTGGATCCGACCTGTGTATGGTGAGCCTTCGCCCTGAGAGTACCATGGAGAGCAACGTCGGGATCGAGTGGGTTGTCGATGCGGTCGGATGTGTGCCTTCGGCGCTCAGGGATGTGCGTGCCCTCCAGGACGTGGTCGCAAGGGCAATCGACGAACTGGGACTGATGGTGCTCGGTGAGCCCTCGTGGCACGTCTTCGAAGGACAGGGCGGGGTGACCGGTCTCGTCATGCTGACCGAATCGCACCTTGCCGTGCACACGTATCCCGAGGTCGGCGTCGCGACGTTCAATCTCTACTGCTGCTCCAGACGGCCCGACTGGCCGTGGGCCGATCGGCTCGCCGAGCATATCGGGGCCGAGGCCGTCGAGGTGCGCACAATCGTCCGTGGCGCGATGTGCGAAGCATTCGGAGCGGAGCCCGTCGCTCGATGATCGTGACTCGCGCAAACTGTCCCTCGTGTGGAGCCCCGGTCGAGTTCAAGCTCGGCGCGTCCATCGTCGTCATCTGCGAATTCTGCAACTCGGCAATTGCGAGAACCGACCGTGACGTACGCAACCTCGGAAAGGTCGCCGATCTCGTCGACACGCGATCCCCCCTGGCCGTCGGCATCGAGGGCAAGTTCGACGGCAAGCCCTTCGTCCTGACCGGGCGCGCGCAGATCCAGCATCAGGCCGGCGGCGTGTGGGACGAGTGGTACGCGACATTCGGCGACGGGCGAACCGGATGGCTCGCCGAGGCGCAGGGCCGTTTCTACATGACCTTTCCGGTCCGGGTGTCGGACGCAAACCTGCTGCCGCCACTCGCGAGCGCGCGACCGGGTCTCGCAGGGCCGCTGCCTGGAGCCGTTGGCAACTTCGTCGTGAGCGAAATCGGCGCCGCGCGGCCAATCGCCGCCGAGGGCGAGATCCCGTACGAGCTCGTGCCGGGCGAAGAGTACTACTTCGTCGATCTGTCGGGAGACGCCGGGCAGTTCGCGACGATCGACTACAGCGAGACGCCGCCCCTGCTCTTCGTGGGTCGCGAAGTGACGCTTGGCGGGATCGGGATTCGGCGCGAAGCCGACTCGTTCGATGCGAAGGAGAGACGCGTCGGTTCCGTCCGTCTCACTTGTCCGCAGTGCGGCGGACCGATGGAGCTCCGCGCTCCGGAAGCCGAGCGCACGACGTGTCCAAACTGCAACGCACTGCTCGACGTCAACCAGGGAAACCTGTCCTACCTGCGCACGCTCGAGTCGCGGTCGCTGCCGCTGATCCCGCTCGGTTCGACTGCGAAGTGGGACGAAGGCGAGCTCACGACGATCGGGTACATGACTCGCGCCTGCGTAGTCGAAGGCGTCACGTACGGCTGGGAAGAGTACCTGCTCTACGCGCCTCAGGTGGGATTTCGCTGGCTCGTGCACGATTCCGGCCATTGGTCGTACGTGCGTCCGATCTCAGCCGGGGAGGTCTTTGACGGCGAGGTCGTCGCTTCCTACAACGGCAAGTCCTTCAAGCGATTCCAGGCGGTGACCGCCTACGTGCAGACGGTGTACGGAGAGTTCTACTGGCGCGTAGAGGTGGGCGAGCGCACAGGTGCGACCGACTTCGTGAACGCGCCCGAGATCCTGTCGAAGGAAGTCTCAGTCAGCGAGATCACGTGGTCGCACGGCGTCTACGTCACGCGCGACACGATTGCATCGCTCTACCAGGTCCAGCGTGAGCTTCCGGAACCGACGACGATCGGCATGGCGCAACCGAACCCTCACAAGGGCAAGGTGCTGCCGTGGGTGATGCTGCTGCTCATCGCGTTCGTGGTCGGTCTTGGGTTTCAGGCGTGCGGCGCCCGCCGCGCGATCTTCAACAAGACGATCGAGTTCAAGCCTGTCGAAAACGCGACGGCGACGGCGGTCTACTTCAGCGACGAGTTCAGCGTGGAGGGCTACGAGAACCTGAAGGTCGAGGTAACGGCGCCGGTCGACAACTCGTGGTTCTATGCCGAGGGCGACCTGGTGAACGTCGAGACCGGGCTCGTGCAGGGCTTCTCGATACCCGTCGAGTACTACCGCGGCGTGGAAGGCGGCGAGTCGTGGAGCGAAGGCGGCACGACGAGCGAAACGCACCTGTCATCGCTCCCCGCGGGCCGGTACACGCTGCGTCTAGAAGCGCAGTGGCAGGAGTTCGCAAAGCCGATCTCGCCGTCGATCCGCATTACTCAGGGCGTGCCGCGGCTGGTGCACTGGATGGTGCTCATGGTGATCGTACTGCTGGGAATGGTCATCATGGCCATCGTGAAGAACAGCTTCGAAGGACGTCGATGGAGCGAGAGCATGTTCAATCCCGCATCGAGCGACGACGAATAGGACTGGAGGAGACGACGTGATCAACAAGTTCTTTCTCGGACTGGCGGCACTGGCCATCCTCGGCTACGGCGGCGTGGCGTGGACCGGCACGGAGTTCGGCGACTCGGAGCGCGATTTCGTCCCGGCGGATGTTCGGCAGTCGCCGGGCGGCTACCGTTCTTTCCATTTTTGGCATTCCGGCTACCAGGGAGGGAAGTGATGACGCCTGAAGCTCTGCAACTCTTCGTGCAGCACCTCATCGCGGCGCTCGGCTTTACCATCGTCGGGCTCATCTTTTTTGCGATCGCCTTCGTGATCATGGCCAAGGCGACACCGTTCTCGATCCGACACGAGATCGAGGAAGACCAGAACACGGCTCTCGCGATCGTCATGGCATCGATCATCATCGGCATCGCGATCATCATCGGAATGGCCATTCAGGGCTGACGCGAGGCGCGCCTCGCGGCCGCGTCCACGTCGTGCGCGCCCGCGCGCGAAAAGACCGGCATGTCCGTCGAAACTGAACCGTCCATCTCCCCGACCTCGGCCCCGCCCGACGCCGCGTTCATTCGCCCGGCGATCGTTTTGCCAATGTCTTCCTGATCGCGACGTGCGGCCTGATCTACGAGCTGCTGGCCGCCACCCTGGCAAGCTACGTTCTCGGCGACTCGGTGACGCAGTTCTCGCTCGTAATCGGCATCTACCTGTCGGCGCTCGGTGTAGGCGCGTGGCTCTCGAAGTTCGTGACCTCGAACATCGCGCGCATCTTCATCGAGGTAGAGCTCGTCGTTGCGCTGCTCGGCGGGACCGCGGCGCCCGTGTTGTTCCTCGCGTTCGCGCGCGTCGGGGCGTTCTCGCTGCTCCTGTATTCGCTCGTCTTCGCGATCGGCGTATTCGTTGGTCTCGAGATCCCGCTCCTGATGCGGCTGCTCGAGAACAGGCTGTCGTTCAAGGACATCGTCGCCCGCGTTCTCGCCTTCGACTACATCGGCTCACTGGCGGCGTCGATACTCTTCCCGATCATCCTGGTTCCGCGGCTCGGCCTGATCCGAACGTCGCTGTTGTTCGGACTGCTCAACGCCGTCGTCGGTCTCTGGAGCACCTGGCTGCTCAACCCGCTCATCAAGCGGGGTCTCACGGGCCTGCGCATCCGGGCGATCGTGCTCATCGTCCTGCTGTGCGTCGGATTCTGGAAGGCGAACGCGCTTACTTCGCTCTCCGAAGAGGGGCTTTATGCGGACGACGTCGTTTATGCGACGTCGACGCCTTATCAACGAATCGTGGTCACGAAGGGCAAGTCGGGTTTCCAGCTCTTCCTGAACGGGAATCTCCAGTTCGCGTCGGCCGACGAATACCGCTACCACGAGGCGCTAGTGCATCCGGCGATGCTCGTGCACGCGAACCCCCGCCGTGTGCTCGTGCTCGGCGGAGGCGACGGGCTCGCGATGCGCGAAATACTGCGGAGGCCAGACGTCGAGGCGGTCACGCTCGTCGATCTCGACCCGGGAATGACCGAGCTGTCGACGCGTTTTCCGCCGCTCGCCGACCTGAATGCGCACAGCTTCGCGGACCCGCGCGTCACCGTCGTCAATCGCGACGCAATGACCTGGATTCAGGAGGTCACCGACCGGTTCGACGTCGTCATCGTCGACTTTCCCGACCCGAACTCTTTCGCGCTGGGGAAGCTCTACACGACACGCTTCTACGGTCTGCTTCGCGCGCGACTTGCGCCCGGCGCGATGGTCGCGGTTCAGTGCACTTCGCCGCTCTTCGCGCGGACTTCCTACTGGTGCATCATCCGGACGCTCGAGGCAGCCGGGTTTGTCGTCCGGCCCTACCAGACCGCGGTCCCGTCTTTCGGCGTCTGGGGATTCGCACTCGCGAGTCTCGGGCCGTTCGAAGTTCCGCCTGCCGTTCCGCCCGGGCTCAGGTTCCTCAACGATGATGCGCTGCACGCGATGTTCCGGTTCAGCGAGGACATGGGCCCGGTCGAGGTCGAGATCAACCGACTCGACAACCAGGCACTCGTCCGCTACTACGAACAGGAATGGAAGCGATGGGACTGAGTCCGTGGACGCGCCGAGATCTGCTGGCGACGTTCCTGGCGGCGCCCGTTGCAGCCGCGTCCTGCCGATCCGGCGCTGAGCCGCCGCCACTGCCGCCGGGTGAGCTCATTGGCCCGTCCGTCGAGGTTGGCCACCGGTTGCGCGACGGCTTTCGCCCCGAGCCGCCGGCCGATGGATGGGTCGACATGCCCGTGGTAATCGTCGGCGGCGGAGTTGCTGGACTGTCTGCGGCGTGGCGGCTCGAGCGGGGCGGTCTGGACCGGTTCGCGCTGCTCGAGCTCGAGCCAGATCTCGGGGGCACCTCGCGCGCCGGCCATTCCGATGTCGTTGCATACCCGTGGGGCGCGCACTACATACCGGCACCGCTCAAGGAGGACCGCGCACTCGTCGCGCTGCTCGACGAGATGGGTGTGCTCGAAGGCCGCGACGCCCACGGTGGGCCGGTCGTGGCAGAGCAGTTCCTCTGTCGCGATCCCGAGGAGCGCGTCTTCCACCGGGGGCGATGGTACGAAGGTCTGTATCTGACTGCAGGCGCATCCGGAGACGACCTGGCCCAGTTCGAGACGTTCCGGGCGGCGACGCGCGAATGGGTGGCCTGGCGTGACGGCCGGGGACGCCGCGCCTTCGGACTTCCGATCGCATCGGGCTCCGACGACGCCGAGGTTACGGCGCTCGATCGGCTCTCGATGGCCGACTGGCTCGGCGCGCGAGGACTGACGTCTGAGCGATTGCGCTGGTATGTCGAATATGCGTGCCGTGACGACTATGGCGGACGGCTCGAGCAGAGGAGCGCGTGGGCCGGGCTCTTTTATTTCTGCTCGCGGGTCGGTGGATTCGACGACGAAGCGCAGCCACTCGTCACCTGGCCCGAAGGCAACGGACGTCTCGTCGCGCATCTGGCGGGGGTCGCCGGAGAGCGCGTTCGGTCGGGACTGGCTGTCACGGACGTTCGAGTAGTCGGGACGACCATCGAGGTCGTCGCTTACGACGTCGCCGCCGACGCGGCCGTCGGGTTCCGATGCGACCGCGCGATTCTCGCGACGCCGAGTTTTCTGACCGAGCGCCTCGTCGCGCCGCTTCGCGACGGTGTTGGTCCGCGGCGCGACGGCGTGCCGTATGGTGCGTGGATGGTGGCCAACCTCCACCTGCGCGATCGGCCACGGCTGCGGCCGGGCAACTTCCCGATGTGCTGGGACAACGTGCTCGTCGAAAGTCCTTCGCTCGGGTACGTCGTGGCAACGCACCAGACCGAACAGGATCGCGGGCCGACGGTCTTGACCTACTACTATCCGCTGACGGACGAGAATGCGCGTGACGGTCAGCAGCGGTTGCTCTCGGCCGGTCGCGACGAATGGGCCGAGGTCGCCCTTGCCGATCTTTCGGTCGCCCATCCAGACCTTCGCGAGCTTACGACGCGCGTCGATATCATGCGATGGGGTCACGCCATGGCTCGACCCGAGCCCGGCACCGTCTGGCCTCCGGACCGGCAACGTGCGGCCGAGCCCGTTGGACGCGTCCACTTCGCTCATACCGACCTCAGCCGGGTGGCCCTTTTCGAAGAGGCGCTTTACCACGGTGTTCGTGCGGCCGAGGAGGTACTCGCCGCGTCCGGCCGCCGCGTCGAGTCCCTCGCCTTATGAGCGCCGTCGCCGAAACACCGTCGCGCGCCGGAGAGACTACGTCGCCTCTTTGGCTCTTCTCCATGCCCGTGGACCTGTCGGTCTTTCTCGGCAGCGCGCTCGTCTCGCTCGCGTTGCTGTGGATAGGCGCAAGGGCCGGACTGCTCGGCGGTGCGACGCCTGAGTGGGCCTGGGTACCGTGCGTGCTGCTCATCGACGTGGCGCACGTCTACTCGACCTCGTTCAAGGTCTACCTCGATACGGCGGAGGTCCGCCGCCGCCCGCTGCTTTACGCGGCGGTGCCGATCGTCGGGTTCGTAGTCGCCGTCGCGCTCTACACGATGGGCTCGCTCGTGTTCTGGCGGGCGCTGGCGTACCTCGCGGTTTTCCACTTCGTGCGGCAGCAGTATGGATGGGTCGCGCTATACCGCAGTCGTCGTGGAGAGCACGACCGGCTCGGTCACTGGCTCGACGCCGCGACCGTATACGCGGCGACGCTCTATCCGCTGGCGTATTGGCACGCGAACCTCCCGCGTCGATTCTGGTGGTTCCTGGAAGGAGACTTTCAGCTTGCGTTGCCGTCGATGGCCGTCACGGTTTTCGGTTGGATCTACGTCGGACTGCTCGCAGCCTACGTCGTGCGTTCGGGCCACTCGTGGCTCGTGTCGCGTCGCCCGAATCCGGGAAAGGACATCGTTGTCGTCACCACCGCCGTGTGCTGGTACGCCGGCATCGTCGCCTACAACTCGGACTATGCGTTCACGGTCACGAACGTGATCGTCCACGGTGTTCCATACCTCGCGCTTGTGTGGTTTTCGTCGGCCCGGCGGTCGACGGCCATCCCCGGCACGGTGTTCACCAGGTTCTTCGGTCGCGGTGTTCTCGTTTTCCTCGCAACGCTCTGGGCCCTCGCCTACGTCGAGGAGCTCGTTTGGGACCGCGCCGTGTGGCAGGACCGCGCGTGGCTCTTCGGCGAGGGATGGGACGCCGCCGGATGGCACTTCCTCATCGTGCCGCTGCTCGCCGTCCCTCAGATCGTCCACTACATGCTCGACGGATTCATCTGGAAGCGGCGCGAAAGGGGCAGCTCCACGCATCAGTACCGTGCGCGATAGCGCACGGGTCAGCCGTCGGTACACCGCCGTGGTTTACAATTGGCATCGGTATGGGAACAAGGAAGCAACAAGACCGGTCGGGCGCCGTCGTCGCCGAGCCAAGGGCGATCACGCGGCAGCCGCCGATGTTCAACGTCCTGCTGCACAACGACAACTTCACGACGATGGAATTCGTCATCGAGGTGCTCATTACGGTCTTTCATCACGACGAGCCGACGGCGTTCCGGATAATGCTGCAGGTGCACAACGAGGGACTTGGCGTCGCTGGCGTCTATCCGTTCGAGATTGCCGAGTCGAAAGCCGCGAAGGTCATGCGGCTCGCGCGAGAGCAGGAGTTCCCGCTTCTCTGCTCGGTCGAGGAGGCGTGAGGCCGTGCTGACCAACGAGCTCCAGTCGACGCTCAATCGCGCCCTCGAAGCGGCCTTCATTCGCCGTCACGAGTACCTCACGCTCGAGCACGTGCTCTACGCGATGCTCGACGAACGCACGGCGAGCCGCGTCATTCGGGAGTGCGGCGGAAGTGTCGACCGCCTCCGCACCGAGCTCGAAAACTACTTTGACGCACAGCTCGAGGCGATGCCCGAGGGTGCCATCGAATCGCCGGAGCAGACGCCCGGCTTCCAGCGAGTGCTGCAGAACGCGGTGACGCAGGCCCGAAATTCCGGCCAGTCGCTCATCGACGGAGGTCACGTCCTCGCGGCGATCTTCACCGAGCCTCACTCGACGGCCAGACATCTGCTCGAATCGCAGGGCATGACGAGGCTCGATGTGCTGCGATACCTGTCGGACGGCATCTCGAAGGGCCGGAACCTCCCGGCGCCTCGACCGGCCACGCCGGGGACCGAGCCGGACGAGGAGGTCGACGAGCGACCGGTCGATCCGCTCGAGGCGTGGACCGAGGATCTCGTTGCGCGCGCCGCCGCGGGTGGCGTCGATCCGCTCATCGGACGGGAAGCCGAGGTGATGAGGACTATTCAGGTGCTCTGCAGGCGCCGCAAGAACAACCCCATCTTCGTCGGAGACCCGGGCGTTGGAAAGACAGCGATCGCCGAAGGGCTGGCGCTGAAGATTCACCGCGGCGAGGTGCCGGACGTGCTTTGCGGCGTCGGCGTCCGGGCGCTCGATCTCGGCGCGTTGCTTGCCGGCGCAAAGTATCGCGGCGAATTCGAGGAGCGTCTCAAGTCTGTCATCGCGCGGTTGAAGGACGAGCCCGGCACGATCCTGTTCATCGACGAGATCCACACGCTCGTCGGCGCGGGAGCGGTGAGCGGCGGGGCGATGGATGCTTCGAATATCCTCAAGCCCGCCCTCGCGGCCGGGCAGCTTCGCTGCATCGGGTCGACGACGTACCAGGAGTACAAGTCGGCGTTCGAGCGCGACCGGGCGCTGGCCAGGCGGTTTCAACGCATCGAGATCTCGGAGCCGTCGGTGGAGGACACGATCCGCATCCTCGAGGGGCTGAAGCGCCACTACGAGGCACACCACGAGGTGAAATACGCCTCGGCGGCACTCGTCGCCGCAGCGGAGCTGTCCGCCAAGCACCTCACGGATCGATTTCTGCCGGACAAGGCGATCGACGTCGTCGATGAAGCGGGCGCGGCGACGAAGCTCGTGCCGCTGAAGAAGCGTCCGAAGACGATCACCGTGAAGGACATCGAGCTCGTCGTCGCACGGATGGCCAAGATCCCGCCGCGGTCGGTCAGCGCGTCGGACCGAGATCGACTGGCTTCGCTCGAGACGGAGCTGAAGTCGGTCATCTTCGGACAGGACCATGCCGTCGATCAGCTTGTGCGCGTGATCAAGCTCTCTCGATCCGGACTTGGACAGCCCGGGAAGCCGATCGGCTCATTTCTGTTCTCGGGACCGACGGGCGTCGGAAAGACCGAGCTGGCGAAGCAGCTCGCGGCTTCGCTCGGCGTCGAGTTCCTTCGATTCGACATGAGCGAGTATATGGAGAAGCACACGGTCTCTCGTCTGATCGGGGCGCCGCCGGGGTATGTGGGCTTCGACCAGGGCGGGCTGCTGACCGACGCGATCGTCCGAACTCCGTATGCGGTTCTCGTGCTCGACGAGATCGAAAAGGCGCATCCTGATGTCTTCAACATCCTGCTGCAGGTGATGGATCACGCGACGCTGACGGACAACAACGGCAAAAAGGCCGACTTCCGGAACGTCGTGCTGATCATGACGACGAACGCCGGTGCGAGGGACTTGAGCGCCGGCGGACCGGGCTTCCGGTCCGGAAGCGGCGGCAGCCGCGGGAGGGGGGCGATCGAGCGTGCGTTCAGTCCCGAGTTCAGGAATCGGCTCGATGCCTGGATCGCGTTTGAACAGCTTTCGTTCCCGACGATCGAGCGCGTCGTCGACAAGTTCGTCGACGAATTGCGGGTGCAGCTCGCGGAGCAGAAGGTGACGATCGAACTGACGCCGGCGGCTAGGGTGTGGATGGCGACGAAGGGCTACGACCCGGCGTTCGGCGCGAGGCCGATGTCGCGTCTCGTTCGCGAGAAGCTGCGGGAGCCGCTTGCCGAGATGCTGCTGTTCGGACCACTGGCGCACGGCGGCTCGGTGCGCGTGGACGTGGAGGATGATGGGCTGACAATTTCGATCCAGTGATCTCCGTGTCTCAGTGCCTCCGTGTCTCTGCGTGCGAAGCTCTTCTCATTCACTGAAGAGCTGCGCACACAGAGACACTGAGACACCGAGACGCTGAGGCTCGGAGGCACAGAGACACCCATCCGCCCCTCTTTTCCTCCAACATGTGGTATTTGTCATGACTGACTTTTCGTGAACGGACGGACCTGAACTGATGCCCGACGACCTCCTCAGCGCCATAACCGAGACCGCCAGGGTCGAGCTGTACAAGACCCTCCTGCGGATCGACAACGGCGTCCGCATGGCCGTGAGCGGCGGCCTCTACGACTTCGAACCCGAGCCGTCGGACGTGATGATCGACGAGCGGCACATTCTGCTGCGGCGGTATCGGTCCAAGCGCGAGGGGGGGCCAATCCACCCCGTGCCGGTGCTCATCATTCCGCCGCTGATGGTCAAGCCGGACATTTACGACCTCCGACCCGGCCATTCGTTCGTCGAGTTCATGCTCAAGGAAGGCTACGACGTGTGGCTCGTGGACTTCGGCCGCCCGAACGAGGAAGACCGCGATTTCAGGCTCGAAGACTATCTGATGCAGCCGATCAACTCTTCGGTCGAGAAGATGCGCAAGGTGACGGGATCGCCACAGGTGAGCATCTTTGGCTACTGCATGGGCGGAATCTTCGCTACGGTGTACGCCGCGCTCGAGCGGACCGAGGCGGTGAGGAACGTCGTGCTGCTCGGTGCTCCGATCGATTTCTCGAAGCTCGAGTTCTACCACCAGCTGATGAAATACGCGGAAGGCCCGCTGGTTTCGATAACCGAGCGATTCGGCTACTTCCCGGCATTCATGTCACAGACGCTTTTCCAGCTCACGCAGCCGGTCAAGCTTATCACCCGTCCGCTCTCGCTCGTTTGGAACCTCTGGGACGACGAGTTCCTCGAGGGCTACGAGGCGATGGGCAAGTGGATGAGCGATTTCCTGCATTATCCGGAAGCCGCATTCAAGCAGTTCGCTCGCGACTTCGTGCGCGACAACCGGCTCATTCGAAACCAGGTTGTGATGTTCGATCGAGTGGTCGATCTCTCGAAGATCACCGCCGATTACCTAGTACTTGCGAGTCCGGACGACCATTTCGGCGCCCCGGCTGCGGCACGGCCCATCATCGACGCGATCGGAAGCCGCGAGAAGATGTTCATGCTGGTTCGCGGCGGACATCTTGGCGCGATGGCCGGCAGCAAGGCGCCGGCGAACTGGAAGCTGATTGCGGAGTGGCTGGCGGATCGATCGGCGATTGGAGCGCGTCCGGCAGCAGAGGCAGCGGGTTGAGCTTTCAGGTCGTAGCAGGCCCGGTGACTGCCAGGCGCACGCTGAGTGCGAAGGCCGAGAGTCTCAGAGGCCTGCTGTTGCTCCCGCTCGCCATGCTCATCGGGATCGTGGCCGGCCTCTGGCGGCTCGTGCGGCGGGCGCGGCCGCTCGGGGCGAAGGCGCGGCTGGTGATGGAGTCCGACGGCCCGTTGCTGCGGGAGGTCGACGACTTTGCGGCGCGCTTCGAGAATGAGTCGATGTTCGAACGGAAAGGCTACGGGACGAAAGACTTTCTAATGGTCTACGCCCCTGACCTCATTCCGAGCGTGCTCGACATACGGCCGCGCTTCACGAACAGGTTCTTCAGCTGTCCGCCCCCGTTTCGGCGCGTAGTGATGGAGTCCCTCGACGGCACGCCGATCGCGGCCGAGGTCGCGGCACGAGACGACGTCGCGCGGCCCGGAATCGTAGTCGTGCACGGCGTCTTTGGGTCGAGCGGCCAGCGGATCTACAGCGACCAGGCGATTCGCGCCTTCGCCGACTGGGGTTTCAACGTCGCGATCATCGATCTGCGCGGCTGGTCGCGGAGCGCCACGCTGTCGAAAGTGCCAATGAGTGGTGGCTGGAAAGAGGGCGAAGACGTCCTTGCCGCGGCGAAGTGGCTGCTCGACAACACCAAAACCTCGACTGTAGGCGCTATCGGGTTCAGTCTCGGCGGCGCATCGGTGCTGTTGGCTGCTGCGCACGACCGCGCGCCTGAGTTACTTCGATCGGGCGTCCTGTCGGAAGCCGGATACGTCGATGCGCGCGAAGTCGTGGGGATAATCGGCCGCAACCCGGGCCTGCTGTCCCGCGAGCATCTCGCCTACCGGCTCTTCACTGTGAGTTTCAGCGAGAAATTCCGGTGCGAGGGCCTCGGTCGGATGTCGATCACCGACTACTTCGAGCGCGTTTCGGCTCCTTACTACGGAGTGTCGGTTGAGGAGCTCTACGATCTGGACAGCGTACTGAACCGGGTGGATCGAATTCGCGTGCCGGCGCTTCACCTTCACGCGGTCGACGACTGGGTCGTGCACGTCGAGCACGCTGTGCGGCTTCGTGAGGCTGCGGTAAAGGCGGGGAATCGGCTCGTGGGCGTATGCATCAAGCCCCGGGGCGCGCACTGCGCCTTCTCGAGAGTGGCGCCCGCGTGGCGCGATCGCGTCGCACGCGAGTTCTTCGCGGCGACCTCAGGAGTCCGGCTGCTCGAGCCCGCTGTGAAGGACTGAGCGATCCGCCGGTCCGCGACTGAGTCCTGTCCCGCCGGGAAGCCGACGTGCGCTATAGCTCGCGGTACTGATCCCCCGTCAGCGGACTCTGCCTGTCACGACGCGTCCCGCATGTCGCCATGAATGACGTGGCGGGATCAGTACCGCGAGCGATAGCGAGCGGGTCGCCCCCAGACACGCCGGCTGTCACGTGCACTCGCTACCTACCGCGTAGCGGTTTCGTTCAGCGCACAGGTCGCCTGCGTGACCGGTTTGCCCTCTCCACTCATCAGCACCCGGGTGCGTTTCGCCTGCCACCCGAAAATAGTTCTTGACGACTATGACGCAGTGCGTCATAGTCGAATTGCCATGACATACACGATAAAGCGCTATGCAAATCGAAAGCTCTACGACACGCGAACGAAGCGTTACCTGACTCTCGAAGAGGTCGGTGTACTCGTGAAGGTGGGAGAGGATATTCGCGTCGAGGATGCGGACTCCGGCGACGACCTCACGGCAACCGTTCTCGCGAAGATCATTGCCGACGGGAATCGCAGGGGAAGCGCACTGTTGCCGGCCAACGCCCTAGTCGACCTGATTCAGCGCCCCAGCGAGGCGGTCTTCGATGCGGTGAAGTCATCCGTCTCGGCCGGACAAAGGGCTGCCGAGCAGGTCGGCGCTGAGCTGGGGAAATTCGTCGATAGCGTGAACCGCCGCGTCGAACGTGATGCGGTCAAGCCACTCGTCGATGTCAGCGAGCAGATCGCAAAAGTCGTCGAAGAGCGCCTGCGGGCTCTACTGGCCGAGATGAACGTCGCGACCAGCGCGGATGTGCAGACGCTTGCCGCTCGTGTGACTGCGCTCGAGGGCGCGTCTTCGGGCGCGAAACGGAATTCATCACGAAAGCCTGCAACCGTTCGTATTCATGCCAAGTCGGTGCCGTCCAAGAGCCGAAAGACAGCGACACCCAAGCCCGCGGCCACAAAGCCCCGGAGAATCACGTAGGTTCAGCAGGAAAGGAGTTTGACCATGACAACTCACAAGACAGCAACGGCGAAGCACATCGTTGATGCCAAACACCACCACGAGCCCGCCAAGGACGTCAGCTTCGAGATTCCAATGGCCCCGTTCAACGCCATCGTCGACATTGCGCGCATGAGCATGCAATGCGGGGTCGGCCTCGTGGCAATGGCCTACGATCAGGCCCAGACGGTGGTCTTTCATGCCATCGACCGCGGTGCGAAGATCGAGAAGGTCGCCATGAAGGACCTCAAGCACTTCGAGCACGAGCAGGTGTCGTACATGAAGGACTACCTCAAGAAGGTTCCGGGAATGAACGACACGAAGTCAGTCTCCATCGAAGCGCACGTCGAGGAAGCCCTGAAGACCTTTGACGTCCCGACGCGCGACGACATTCGGGGTCTCGAGCACAAGATTGATGTCCTGACCACCGCCGTGAAAGCGCGACGACGAGCCTAGGCGACAACGAAGTGCGCTGAACCGCTTGATCGGTTCAGCAGTCTGAGGCGCGTTCCCATTCCGGGAACGCGCCTCTTCGCGTTTCGTCGCCACTTCGGCACGGTCGCGCGTTGACAGGTGCGACGGCGCTGAGGACACTGGTCAGACCTGACTCCTGGAGGCCCGCCCAATGTCCATGAAGGTCCCGATCGACAAGACGAACAACTTCAGTCCCGAGATCATTGCCGAGCGACAGCGCTTTGTCCGCGAGCACTCGGGTGCCGACATCCAGCACGTCTTCAGCCATTCGTTCGAGCCCTCGGTGACGAATGGCAATATCGAGAACTTCATCGGCGTCGCACAGGTGCCGATTGGTCTCGCGGGACCCGTGCTCATCAACGGCGAACACGCGAATGGCTGGTTCCACATCCCCGCTCGCTACGACCGAAGGGACGCTCGTCGCGTCTTACAACCGCGGGATGAAGGTGCTCAGCATGTCCGGCGGGATCAAGACAACGGTGACGGGCGACCAGATGCAGCGGGCGCCCGTGTTCGTCTTCGACGACGCAAGAGGAGCGCGCGATTTTGCCTTCTGGATCGACGAGAACATGGACGGCATCCGGACCGCAGCCGAGGCAACGTCGAGCATCGCCAAGCTCTCCGGAATCGAGAAATACCACGCCAACAAGTTCATGTTCCTCCGGTTCAACTTCCGCACTGGCGATGCGGCCGGGCAGAACATGGTCGGCCGGGCAACCTATTTCGCGTGCGAGTGGATCAAGGCGAACTGTCCGCTCGCGGGGCGCTATTTCCTAGAGAGCAACTTCGCGACGGACAAGAAGGGCTCGTACATCAACACGATCATGACCCGCGGCAAGCGCGTGACTGCCGAAGCGACCGTTCCCCGGCAGATCCTGCTCGAAAACATGCGGACGTCGCCCGAGACCCTGCACTACCACCACCAGGTGTCGACGATCGCTGGTTTCATGTCGGGCGTGAACAACAACGGCGCGCATTCGCCGAACGGCATTACGGCGATGTTCATCGCCACGGGCCAGGACGTGGCAAACGTCGCTGAGTCGTCCGCTGGCGTGCTCTACGTAGAGGTCACGCCGGACGGCGATCTCTACATGTCGATTACTATTCCATCGCTGATCGTCGCCACCTACGGCGGCGGAACGAACCTGCCGACACAGCGAGAGTGCCTTGATATTCTGGGCTGTCACGGTCGCGACAGGGTCTTCAAGTTCGCTGAGATCGTCTCGGCGGTGGTGCTGGCCGGCGAGCTGTCGCTCGGCGCGGCCATAAGCTCGCTCGACTGGGTTACGAGCCACGAGAAGCTCGGCCGGAACCGGTAGTCGCGAGGCGAACTTCGACCCTCCGTGTCTCCGCGACTCCGTGTCTCTGTGTGCGAAGCTCCAGAAGAGAGCTACGCACACAGAGACACGGAGTCACGGAGACACGGAGAGAGAGCAGGATCTTCGCGTCGCGTGGAGTCGTACAGGCTTTTCCTGAAGCCGCGGCATTCAGGGTTGGAGGACGTCGAGAGCAAGGAGTCTCTATGACCACTTCACGAATTGAATCCACGACACATCGCGAATTGGCGGATCGGATATCGCGCTATCGCTTCAACGACGGAGGAGAGTCGCTGACTTTCGAGCGGCGCCTTGCAAGCGAGAACGGGTGGACGCCGGATTACACCCGGCGGGTCGTCGACGAATACCGGAAGTTCATGTTCCTCGCGGTTGTCGCCGGGCATCCGGTGACGCCCTCGGACCAGGTGGACCAGGTGTGGCACCTGCACCTCGCCTACTCGCGAAACTACTTCGATGACTGGTGCGCCGACGTGCTCGGAACGACCGTGCACCACGGGCCGAGTCGGGGCGGCGCGCCGAAGGGAGGAAGTACTCGACTGGTACGAATCAACGCTCCGAAGTTATAGCGAGCAGTTCGGGCATGTGGCGCCGACGGACATCTGGCCGGCACCGTCGCGGAGGTTCGGGAGCGATTCGACGTTTCGACGCGTCGACACGCGGAAGAACTGGGTGATCCCGAAGCCGGCGTCTCTCGGAATAGGCACCGTTGCCGCGGGCGTTGCGGCACCGATCTTCGTCGCTGCAGGCGGCGCGACGATGGTCGCGGACGGTCTCTCGTTCTCGCTGCTGGTCGTCGTCGTCTTCGCCGGGGCGGGGCTCGCAGTCGCAGCCGTCCGGTGGTTGTCGGGACAGGGCGGAAAGCGAGATGGCGGAGCCGGGGGAGGGTGCTCGGCGGCCGGCGGCTGCGGGGGAGGATCGAGCGATCGCGATGGCGGTTGCGGCGCCGACGGCGGATACGGTGGTGATGGCGGCGGTGGAGACGGCGGCGGCGGAGACGGTGGTGGAGGATGCGGTGGTGGCGGATGCGGCGGAGGTTGCGGGAGCTGAGCGCCAGATGAGATCGCGGTCCTGATTCCCCCCTCTGCGCCTTTGCGTCGGCCCTTTGCGTCTCTGCGAGAAACTGACTCTGAAAAGGACCCAATTGAACGTTCAGTTTCTCGCAAAGACGCAAGGGGCAGACGCAAAGCCGCAAAGGAGAGGTCGCCGCCCGACCCTGAAAATCTCGCCCACCAACATTGCGCATTGCGTCATCAACTATGCCTATGTTAGAAATGAATGGCGGTTCATTCAGTACGAATCCGGAGCAATGATTCCTTGGCACGTGACCCGAAACTGTCGGCGAGCCGTAAGCCCGAGAAGTACGACGCGATCCTTCGCGCCGCGATCCGGGTGTTCGCTCGCAACGGTTTCTTCAACGCCAAGGTCGCCGATGTTGCCAAGGAAGCAGGTGTCGCCGACGGCACCGTCTACCTCTACTTCAAGAACAAGGACCACATCCTCGTCTCGATCTTCGAAGAGACGATGCACGAATCTATCTCCGAGGGGCGCGAAGTCATCCATTCGATCGACGACCCGCGAGAGAAGCTCAAGCGCATCGCTGCGCTCCACCTCGAGCGAATGGGTGCCGACCGAGACCTGGCCGTCGTTTTCCAGGTCGAGCTTCGGTCTTCGACGAAGTTCATGGAGCAGTTTTCCGAGACTCGGGTCTCGGAGTACCTCGACCTGATCCGGTCCGTCATTCTCGAGGGTCAGCGCGCCGGCTGCTTCCGCCCGTCCCTCGACGCCAACGTTGCCAGCAAGGTCTTTTTCGGCGCTCTCGACGAAATGGTGACGAACTGGGTTCTCAGCCGAAAGTCATACGACCTGCGGTCGACGGCAGACAGTGTCATCGACCTCTATTTCAACGGCGTAACCGCCGCCTAACGATATCGACGGAGAGCATTCGACATGCCACTGCCAGAGACCATTCCGCAACTCTTCAGGGAAGCCGCGCGGCAATTCGACCGGCCCATCGTGCTGTCCTCGAAGCGCGACGGAGTATGGGTTCCGATCTCTCACAAGCAACTCGTCGAGCGCGTCCGTCAGTTGACCGCCGGGTTCTTCGACCTCGGCATAAGGAAGGGCGATCGCATTGCCGTGCTTTCCGAGAGTCGTCCCGAATGGACGATCACGGATCTCGCGACCGTCGGACTCGGCGGTGCGCTCGTACCGATTTACCCCACCCTGACGCCCGATCACGTCGAGCACATCCTCACCGATTCGGGCGCCCGCTTGTGCGTAGTGTCGGACGGCATCCAGCTCGCCAAGGTCCTCCACCTCGTGCCAAAACTCGAGGCGCTCGAGTTCCTGGTCGTTCTCGATCCGGCGGACTGGTCCGACGATGCGCCGGTCATGTCGATGCACGAGCTCGAGGCTCGGGGCGCCCGCAGGCTCGATGCGGAACCGGACCTGCCGGAGCGGCTCGCTGACGAGCTCCGTCCCGACGACCTCGCGACGCTCATCTACACCTCGGGAACGACCGGGAAGCAGAAGGGCGTAATGCTCACGCACCGCAATTTCGTATCGAACATACACGCGACGTTCGAGACGGCGCTGAAACTCGATCCAAGCGACATAGCACTGTCGTACCTCCCGCTCTCGCACATTCTCGAGCGCACCGCCGTTTACGCCTACCTGAATGTCGGCGCCTCGCTCTACTTCGCCTCGTCGTTCGAGAAGGTCGCGGCGGAGTTTCGTGAGGTCCGACCGACTGTTGGCACGAGTGTTCCGCGGTTCTTCGAGAAGATGTACGAGACGATCTGCGGCCTGGGCAAGAGTGCCGGCGGCGTGAAGTCGCTAATTTTCGAGCGTGCGCTGAAAGCAGGCGATCACGTGGCGCGTGCAACACACTCCGGGCAGTCTCCGCATCCGATGGTCCAGCTCGAATACAACTGCGTGTCGAACCGCCTTGTGTTCGACAAGTGGCGAGACGCGCTCGGCGGACGGCTGCGTTTCTTCCTCTCGGGCGGCGCTCCACTCTCGTCCGACATCGCCTATGCTTTCCTGGGTGCCGGCATCACGATCTACGAAGGGTATGGCCTGACTGAGACGTCTCCGGTAATCGCGATCAACAACGCGGCCGCGTGGAGAATCGGAACGGTAGGAAAGCCTCTTTCGAACGTGTCGGTCAAGCTTGCCGAGGACGGTGAGATCCTCGTGTCCGGTCCGTCGATCATGCAGGGCTACTACAACCTGCCGCACGCCACTGCCGAGGCCTTCACCGAGGACGGGTATTTCCGCACCGGCGACATCGGAATGCTCGACGCCCAGGGCTATCTGAAAATCACCGACCGGAAGAAGGACCTGCTGAAGACGTCGGGTGGCAAATACGTGGCGCCGCAACCGATCGAAAACGCGCTCAAGTTCTCGAACCTCATCTCTCAGGCAGTTGTCATCGGAGACCGGCGCAAATACTGCTCGGCACTCATCGTACCGAATCGCGAAGCCCTCGGGCCCGTGCTGCTCTCGAAGGGAATCAAGCTGGACGACCGTGAGACGCTGCTTTCAGATCCGCGGGTTCTCGAGATCTACGAGCAGGTAGTGCGAGACCTGACTGGACACCTTCCGCGTTACGAGCAGATCAAGAAGATCGCGCTCCTGCCGAATGAGCTCACCATCGAGTCCGGCGAACTGACGCCTACGCTCAAGGTGAAGCGCAAGGTCGTCGCGGAGCGTTATGGCGACGTCATCGAGTCGATGTACAGCGACGCCGACGTCGCGGGAGCAGGATAAGGTGCCTGAATCGCCGTTCACGACCCGGAGGCTGCGCGTCGAGAGTGTCGCTCGACGCACTGACTCGGTGTGGCTCTTCACGTTCGTCGCGGCCGACGGCGACAGAATCGATGACGTGAAGTTCGAACCGGGACAGGTCGCCGTATTGTCGGTGACTGGGGTGGGCGAGGCGTACATGGCCATCGCGTCGGCGCCGGATGTGCGGCATCGGCTCGAGTTCCTTGTGAAAAACGAAGGTCCCTTCGGCACGCGATTGTTCGATCTCGGTCACGAGTCAGACGTGTCGCTCGTGCGGCTCGCGGGCCACGGATTCCCGGTGGATCAATTCTGGGGGCGCGACCTCCTGTTCGTAGCGGCCGGCACGGCCATCGCACCAATCAGGGCGGCCGTTTCGCACGTGGCAGCGCGACGCTCGTCGTTCGGGCGACTGATCCTCGTGCATGGAGTCCGCCACCCGCACGACCTCGCCGTCGATGACGAAATCGACGCGTGGCGCCGTGCCGACGTCGATGTCGTACTTACGGTCACCCAGCCGGGTGAAAACGGCTGGCGTGGATCGACCGGCCGCGTCCAGAAACTGCTCGAGGCCGCGGTTCGAGCATCGACGAACCCCGTCGCGTTCGTCTGCGGATCGAGGGAGATGATGGACGAAACGACCGCCGTGCTCGTCGAACTCGGAATGGACAAAGAACACATCATTCGAAATTACTGACCAGCAGGAAAATTACTCGCAGCGAGGCATTCATGAAGGACGCAATTCGAACCGCGGCAGTGCTGGGAGCCGGAACGATGGGGGCGCAGATCGCGGCGCATCTCGCCAACGCCGGCATACAGACCCTGTTGCTCGACATCGTGCCGCGTGAGTTGACCGGGGACGACGAACGCGCAGGGCGAACGCTCGCGGACCGCGCGGTGCGCGACCGCATTGCGCGCGCCGGGCTCGACGCCGCAATGAAGGCGAGGCCGGCGGCGTTTTTCACCGCACACGCAGCGGGACTTGTCTCGGTCGGCAACCTGGACGACGACCTCGAGCAGGCAGCGAAGACGGACTTCGTCATCGAGGCGATCGTCGAGAACCTCGAGGTCAAGCGCTCGCTCTTCGAGCGCATCGATCCGCTTCTCGGTCCGGCGACGGTCGTCGCCACGAACACATCGGGCATTCCGGTCGGCAAGATTGCCGAAGGCAGGAGCGACGGATTCCGCAGCCGGTTCCTCGGCGTCCACTTCTTCAATCCGCCGCGCTACATGAAGCTCGTCGAGGTTATCTCGACGCCCGATACCGATCCGGCGATCGTCACGCGGATGGCGTCATTCCTGGACGAACGGTTGGGCAAGGGCGTCGTGTACGCCAAGGACGCACCGAACTTCATCGCGAATCGGGTCGGCACCTTCTCGGCGCTGCACACGATGCACGTGATGCTCGAGGACGGGTTCACCCCGGAGGAGGTCGACGTCCTGACCGGTCCGGCGATGGGTCGGCCGAAGGTCGGCACGTTCCGGCTGATGGACCTCGTCGGCGTCGACGTATTCGCGCACGTCTCGAGCAACCTGCACGTCAACGCACCCCACGACGAGCGACGCGAGACGTTCACCGTTCCCGCAATGATCCAGTCGATGGTCGAGCGGAAGATGCTCGGCAACAAGACGCGAAAGGGCTTCTACCAGAAGCAGGGCGACGAGATCCTGACGCTCGATCCCGGCACACTGGAGTATCGACAGAAGATCCGCCCGAAGTTCCCCTCGGTCGACGCGGCAAAAAACATCGACGATCTGGCGGAGCGCGTCCGGATGCTGGTCTTCGGCAAGGATCGCGCCGGAGCGTTCCTCTGGAAGATCACGCGCGACACGTTGATCTACGCGGCGAATCGAATTCCGGAGATCTGCGACGATGTGCTGCAGGTCGATCGAGCGATCCGGTGGGGCTTCAACTGGGAGATGGGGCCGTTCGAGCTCTGGGACGCGCTCGGCGTCCGCAAGACGGTCGATCGAATGCGCGCCGAAGGCCTCGAGATCCCGGTTGCCGTCGCCACGATGCTCGAGAACGGCGGCGAGACGTTCTATCGCCGCGATGAGGGCCGGACGCAGTACTGGGACTTCGCGACGGAGGGCTACGTCGAGGTGGAGGATGTGCCGGGAATCACGATCCTGCGCGACGTCAAGGACCGCGGCCATATCGTCAAGAAGTCAGCCGGCGCGACGATGATCGACCTCGGTGACGGAATAGCCTGTATCGAGTTCCACTCGAAGATGAACGCTATCGGCGGCGACACGGTCGGCATGCTCAACACCGGGGCAAAGGCGCTCGAGGACGGCGAGTTTGCCGGGCTCGTGATCGGCAACCAGGGCGAGAACTTCTGCGTCGGCGCGAACCTGATGCTCCTTCTGCTCGAAGCGCAGGAGGGGAACTGGGACGACGTCAACCTGATGATCCGAGCGTTCCAGAACGTGAACATGCGGCTCAAGACCGCGCCCGGACCCGTGGTCGTCGCGCCGTTCGGCATGACTCTCGGCGGCGGGTGCGAGATCACGCTGCACGGTGCGCGCGTGCGCGCCGCGGCCGAGACTTATCTCGGACTGGTCGAGTTCGGGGTCGGACTCATACCGGCGGGCGGCGGCACGAAAGAAGTCGTCCTTCGCGCAGCCGACGCATCGTCCGCAGCCGGCAGCGAGATGTTCGACGCAATCCGAAAGGGCTTCGAGATCGTCGCGATGGCCAAGGTCGCGACCAGTGCCGAGGAAGCCCGTTCGTTCGGGTTCCTGAATCCGGCGGACTCGATCACGATGAATCGGGACCGGCTGATTGCGGACGCGAAACAGGTCGCGCTGGATCTCGTCGCGGAGGGCTACCAGCCGTATCGCCAGCGTATGGACGTCCCGGCGCTCGGCGAGGGCGCGCTTGCCGCGCTCAAACTCGGCGTTTACCAGATGCAGCAGGGCGGTTACATCTCCGAGCACGACGCGAAGATCGCGGGCAAACTCGCGCGGATCATGACGGGCGGCGATCTGTCGCACCGATCGGTCGTCACGGAGCAGTACCTGCTCGACCTCGAGCGCGAGGCCTTCCTCTCGCTGTGCGGCGAGCGCAAGACGCTCGAGCGCATCCAGCACACACTAAAGACCGGCAAGCCGCTGAGAAATTAGGGAGCGGATTACATGCACGACGCAGTCATTGTTTCATCGGTGCGGACCGCGGTCGGCAAGGCGCCCAAGGGGACGCTGAGGTCGACGCGGCCGGACGAAATGGCAGCCACCGTCCTTCGAGGAGCCCTCGAACGGGCGCCGGGTCTCGACCCGAGGGAGATCGACGACGTGATCCTCGGTTGCGCGATGCCCGAGGCCGAGCAGGGCATGAACGTCGCGCGCATCGCGAGCCTTAGGGCGGGCCTGCCCATCGAGTGTTCGGCGATGACCGTCAACCGCTTCTGTTCGTCGGGACTCCAGACTATCGCGATGGCATCCGAGAGGATCATGGTCGGCGGCGCCACCGCAATCCTGGCCGGCGGTACCGAGACGATGTCGCTCATTCCGATGGGCGGTCACCGGATCGTGCCGAATCCGAGGCTCGTCGATACGTATCCGGACGCGTACCTCAACATGGGCCTGACGGCCGAGCGCGTCGCGAATCGGTACGGGATAACTCGTGAAGATCAGGATGCATTCGCACTCGCGAGCCATCAGAAGGCATTTGCGGCTATCGCCGAGGGACGGTTCACCGGCGAGATCGTGCCGCTCGAGGTCACGGTCGACTCTCTGAATGCCAAGGGAAAGAAGCAGTCGAAGACGGTTTCTTTCACGGTTGATGAAGGGCCGCGCAGCGATTCAACGGCCGAAGCGCTCGCCAAGCTGCGCCCGGCATTTCACGTGAAGGGCACCGTCACGGCCGGTAATTCGTCTCAGATGAGCGACGGCGCCGCGGCGGCGCTCGTGATGAACGGCGACCGTGCAAGGGAGCTCGGGCTCACGCCACTCGGGCGGTTCGTGGCGTTCGCCACGGCCGGAGTTCTGCCGGAGGAGATGGGCATCGGGCCGGCGTTCGCGATTCCGAAGGCGCTCAAGCTCGCGGGTCTCTCGCTCGACGATATCGACGTATTTGAACTCAATGAAGCCTTTGCGGCCCAGGCGCTCGCGGTCATCCGCGAGCTCGGCCTCGATCCTGCGAAGGTCAACCCGAATGGCGGAGCTATCGCGCTCGGCCATCCTCTCGGGTGCACCGGCGCGAAGCTCACCGCGACGTTGCTCTCGGAACTGGCGCGCCGCGGCGGCCGCTACGGCATGGTCACGATGTGCGTCGGTGGCGGCAGATCGGTGCCGCCGGCATTTTCGAACGGATGTAGGAAGGAGCGAATCATGTCCACAGTGCTCGAAACGTCTGCGAAGTCGGTTGCGAAGGGTGGGAGCTTTCTGATCGAGGAGCACGCTCCTGCCGACATCTTCACACCCGAAGATTTCACCAAGAACACCGGATGATCGCCACGACGGCCGAGGACTTCGTCACGAACGAGGTCCTGCCCGCCGAGCCCGAGCTGGAGAAGAAGAACTGGACGGTCTCGTCGAGCTTCTCCGCAAGGGCGCGTCTCTCGGCCTGATGTCGATCGACATCCCCGAGGAATACGGCGGTCTGGCGCTCGACAAGGTCTCGTCGCTCATCGTCTCGGAGAAGGTCGCCGCGTCGGCGAGCTTCGCGACGACGCACGCACAGGCCGGAATCGGCACCTTGCCGATCGTCTATTTCGGAAACGAGGAGCAGAAGAAGAAATACCTGCCGCGCCTCGCGTCGGTCGAGCTGCCGGCGGCGTACGCGCTGACCGAGTCGGGATCGGGCTCCGACGCGCTGGCAGCGAAGACGAAGGCCGTGCTCAATGCGGCCGGAACGCACTACATCCTCAACGGCGAGAAGATGTGGATCACGAACGGCGGTTTCGCCGAGCTCTTCATCGTGTTTGCGAAGGTCGACGGAGAACACTTCACTGCTTTCATCGTCGAACGCGCATTCTCCGGCGTCTCCACGGCGCCCGAGGAGCACAAGATGGGGCTGCAGAGCTCGTCGACGGTGGCCGTGCGGCTCGACAATGCCGAGGTTCCGGTCGAGAACCTGCTCGGAGAGGTTGGAAAGGGCGCGAAGATCGCGTTCAACATCCTCAACATCGGGCGGTTCAAGCTAGGCGCGAGTGTCTGCGGCGGTGCGAAGTACGCGCTCAAGTCGGCTGTGACGTACGCGAAGGATCGCAAGCAGTTCGGTGTGCCGATTGCCTCGTTTGGTCTCATCCAGGAGAAGCTTGCCGAGATCGCGATTCGCACGTTCGCTGCCGAATCGATGGTCTACCGGACGGCCGGAATGATCGACGACATGCTCACGACGATCGACAAGAGCGATCCGATGGCGGTGCTGCAGAGCGTCGAGGAATACGCGATCGAGTGTTCGATCGTGAAGGTCTGGAACTCGGAGATGATCGATTACGTCGTCGACGAGGAAGTGCAGATCTACGGCGGAAACGGCTACAGCAAGGACTATCCCGCCGAGAAGCACTACCGCGATTCGCGTATCAATCGCATTTTCGAGGGGACGAGCGAAATCAACCGTCTCATCATCTCGAGTCAATTGCTCAAGCGGGCGATGAAGGGCCACCTCCCGTTGATGCCGGCCGTGCAGAAGCTCATGGGTGAAGTCATGTCGTTCCCCGAGCTCGAGGAAGACTGCGACGGCGTGGTGGCAGCCGAGCTCAAGGCCGTGGTTAATGCCAAGAAAGTCGCATTGATGGTGTCCGGCGTGGGGGTACAGAAGTACCGTGACGCGATCAAGGACGAGCAGGAGCTACTCGCGCTCGGTTCGAACATCATCATGGAAACCTACGCGATGGAGAGCGCCGTGCTTCGTGCAAAGAAGCTGGCGCAGTCGGGTGCCGGAGATCGCGCGGACGTTGCCGTCGACATGGCTCGCGTGTTCGTCAACGACTCGGTGCCGAAGATTGAAGCGTGGGCGAAGGTGGCACTTGCCGCAACCGTCGAGGGCGACGAGTTGCGGACCCTGCTGGCGGCGCTGCGCCGCTTCACCAAGTACACGCCGATCAACACGGTGGCCCTGCGCCGCAAGATCGCGGCTCGTGTGATCGAGACGGAGCGATATCCGCTCTCGTAAGGAACAGACGCCCCGGACCCGCCAGGTGGGCCCGGGGCGTCTTCGCAATGCGCGTCCACCAGTTCCACATTCCGACCAGTCTCTACCTCGGACCCGTCAACGTTCATCTCGTTGACGAGTCTCCGCTGACGCTCATCGATACCGGGCCGAACCTACCCGAGGCGCTCGAGGCTTTGCGTGACAACGTCCATCGAGTCGGTCGCCGGCTCGAGGACATCGAGCGGATCGTCGTCACGCACCTGCACGAGGATCACTCGGGCCTTGCGGCAACGATAGGGCGGCTGTCTGGCGCGACAGTGTTCGCGCATCCGTGGGAAGCGGATCGTCTTCGCGGTTATGACGACTACCTGATGTACCTGCCGCTGCTCGAGCGGGCTGGCGTGCCCGCAGATGTCATTCAGGTGTTTGCGGCGAGCTTACGCTGAGATCTGGAGGCTCGGTGAAGACATCGAGGAGGTGGAAGGCATCGAGGACGGCGACCTCATCGATTTCGACCGAGGCAGCTGAGGTGCTGCACACTCCTGGGCACACGCCGGGCAGCATCTGTCTCTATCGAGCCGCGGATCGTTCGTTGATTGCCGCGGACACGGTGCTGGCGAACATATCGCCGAACCCGGTCCTGAGCCCCGATCCTCTGGCCCCGAGCCGTCGATTTCAGAGTCTCGGCGAGTACCTGGTTTCGTTGGCGCGCATTCGGGAATTGGCGCCGACGGTCATTCACGGGGGTCACGGCCCGGACGTGACGGATTTCGAGAGCCATTTTCTGAAGACGATGCGGTCTGCGGACGAGCGGCAATCCACGCTTGAAGGATTGCTCGAGAGCGGCGGTTCAACGGCTTGGGAAGCGTGCGTCGCGCTTTTTCCTCACGCGAAGAACGAGCACCGGTTCCTGGCGCTTTCCGAGACACTCGCGCACCTCGACTTCGGTGTTTCGGAGGGACGCTTCCGTCAACTGCGCGGCGACGTCGAGCTTTTTGCGCGCACGCGCGGCCGGGAATAAGTCAGACGTGGGCTTCGACTTTGCGTCTCTGCGGGCCCCCTGTGCGAAACACTGGCGTGAGCATGTTTCTCCAGAGACGCAGAGTCTCACAGAGACAAAAGTCGGAGCCCCTCAGAACCCTGATAATCCAGTCGACAAACTGAAGAGCAGGTAGAGGATAAACAGCACGATGTCGATGCCGCCTATGACCATCGCGGCCACAGCAATACTCTGTCCATCCTGTACACCGGCCTTCTGGAGGCTTGACCTGGCCATGAACCCGAGCACGATACCGATGGGTCCAAGCACGATCTGACAGCAGATCACGCCGACTATCGAACAGATCAGACCCGCGACGGCCTGCTTTTTCGCGCTCTCGGCCACCCGGGGACATGGCGTCGAAACCCCGCCATCCCGCCGGGACACGGCTACCTGGCGCCGGCTCCAACCCCGGCTGTTGCGGCGCGAACGGCGCTGCGCCGAAACTCGGAGGCGGTGCCGGCACCCCGAATGACGGCGGCTGGTTCCCGAAACTCGGTGGCTGGTCGCTGCCGAAACTCGTTCCCGCTGAAGCCCGGATCGGCGGGTGGTGGATACGACGACGGCGCCCACGGAGCCGGCGACTGTGGTGGAGCCCAACCTCCACTCGACGGAGCACCTCCCGCCGGATCGGTCGGCAGCGTCGCAGGCGGTGGATATGACGGCGCATTCCCCCAGCTGGGCGTGCCCTGCTGCGGCGGAAGCGTTCGTCCACAGTTCTGACAGACGGCGGATCCGTCGGGGTTCTGGTTGCCGCAGTAGACGCAGTGCACGCTGTAGGCTCCTCAGACGTGTAAGGGTTCGAGGAGACGACGGCCCTGCCGGACGGCGGCGATTCCGGGTTCGCCGAGTGTCGCCACGGCATCTGCCCGTATCAATTACCGAACCGGAGGTTTGCCCGACATCAGGCGAAAGAACAGGCGCTACTCCTCGAATAAAACACGGGAATTCGCGCACAGGCGCGGCGCGCCCGGCCAGCGGCGGGCATCCACGATAATGCGCGGGTGTCGCCAACAACAGGAGGTCTAGCTGCGGTGCCGGTAGGTAATGCGCCCCTTGGTCAGGTCGTAGGGTGAGAGCTCTACGGTGACTCGGTCACCAGGCAGGACCTTGATGAAGTGCTTTCGCATCTTGCCGGACAGGTGGGCGAGAACTTCGTGTCCCTCTCCGAGCTTCACTTTGAAAGTCGCGTTCGGAAGAGAGTCAATAACCGTACCGTCGACGGGAATCATGTCTTCTTTCGGGATTCAGATCACCTCCTTTCGTCGAAACATAAAACAGTCTGCGCCAGGATCATCTCGAGTCGCTGCAAAGCGAAGTCGCTATAGTAGCGGGTATTGCCCGATGCGCGAAACGGTTTCAACAACCCTTGTAGTTGCGTCTTTGCGATTTCCTTTGCGCCTTTGCGAGAAACTCTTCGGGCACGTCGAAGTTCGCGCAAAGGC
>JADIYM010000026.1 GCA_016705245.1 Blastocatellia bacterium
GTAGTGCCGCTCGAAACGGCACTGATTCGTTCACACAGAGACGATCACGGGTTCATCACATTCCTTTCCTCGAGTCACGTGCGCCCGGCAATGCACTGTCGGCCGCCTTGATGCGGATGGTCCCCGTTTTATGAGGCGCAGGCAGTAGCCGGGGAGACTCCCTGGCAGTCGACCGGTTCCGATCACTTCTGTCCTTTCGCAACGACGAGTCTGCGAGTTCACGCACCGTCCGTGGGACGCTCGCTACCGCTCGCGGCTCAGAAAATGGTGACCACCCGCAGCGTGCCGTCAGGCCGGCTGTTCCGGCCGAACGCCCGTTCCGTTGCACCTGCGGCAGACCATCTCGAAGTCGTGCACCCAGTAGCGCCCCTCGCCGTCGCAGAACTCACACGATGGGTCGATATCGAGAGCGTCCTGCCGGTCGCCGGCCGAACCCAGTCTGCCGCCAGACCTGAGCAACTCGATTTCGCGCAACGCCTCGTTCCGCTCGATGGTCACGGCCTCGAGACGCGCAGCCAGCGCTGCGACCTCGTTTCGCAACTCATCGATCTTCTCTCGATCGTGATCGTCCGTCATCATCGTACGTGTCGCCGTCGAATTCATTGAACGATACCCGAATCCAAAGGAATGATGAAGCACGCTCGGATCGGGCCGAGTCGACCGCGAGGGGGCACCCGCTGCGCAATTCAACCGCGGCAGTCTACTCGAAGAACGGTCCGGGACGTGAGTAAAACCTGTTCACGACCAGCCACGACCCAGTGCCGTGCCTAGCTGGATCGCCAGCAATCCTGCCAGAACCGACGCTGCGACATAGAAGGTAGCCATGGACCACGATCCCGCAACGATCAGTCGGTTCGTTTCAAACTCGAAAGTAGAAAAGGTTGTGAAGGCGCCAAGAAAACCTGTCGTCAACGCGAGCCGCAGGTCGGGTCCGATGGCCGCGCGCTCGAGCCCGAGGGCGATAACGAGTCCGAAGAAAAACGACCCCGAAACGTTGATGAGAAACGTCGCCATCGGAAACGAACCGAGCCACCATCGGTCTACGGCGACCGCAAATCCGTAACGGGCGAGGGCGCCGGCCATTCCGCCAGCACCGACGAGCACGAAGTTCCTCAGCACACGCCGTCTCCAGATGGCTTCACTTCAGTGTCAGTCCGCGGCGCTTGCCGCAGGGCCCCGAACTATCTCGATCGAGCAGTGTACGTGCTGGGCAACGGACATGGAAACCGAGCCGAGCAGGAATCGCTCGAGCCCGCGATACCCGTGCGAACCGACGACGACGAGGTCCGCGCCCCAGGCCTCGGCCATGTCGGGGATAACGACCTTCGGCGCTCCGCCGACGACCTCGGTCTCGATCTCGACCTTGTCACCGTGCGTCTCGGCGATGGCGCCCCTGGCTTCCTCGACTGCAGCCGTCGCGCGTTCGCGCGAGACCCGTTCGATCTCGTCGTAGTAGCCGTCCGGGAGAATCCAAGTCTCGGGCACGACGGAAAGCGGCATCTCGATCACCGAAATGACCTTGATGCGAGTCCCATCGGCCAGCGGTCGTGTCGCAATCGACTTCGCTGCTTCCTTGCTGCAATCGGAGCCGTCTGTGGCAAGCAGGATCTTCATGGCGTCTCCTTGAGCGCAGTAATCATGACAAATCGGCGCCGACGCCGATTTCGCCTCGCTCCCGATACATCCCAGGATGCGCTTCTCCAAACGGGACCATTCGCGAGCGGGACTCGGACGCCGGCGCCGTAGAAACGCCTAGCCTCTTCTGCATTCAACCGAAATCTCCACCAGGGGAATGACCCCGGGCCCCGCGAGGACGAGAAGACCTGAAAGCTCACCAGTCGGACCGCACGTCCTCGCGGAACCCGTTCGGTGGACGCTCTACACATATTCAAGCGTCGTGCCAGAGCCGGAAGTCCTGTTTCCTTGGGGTTCTTGGCATTGGGCTGCATCGTCCCGGCAGATTGTGCGAAAAAGCACGCACGGGCGTGAGGACAAGTCCTCACGCCCGTCCGAGTTCAACGTGTGTAAGACATCGATGCCTGTCCACCGTCGGGGTTGACGACACGCAGCGTCACCGGCACGCCCTTGGGGAACCGACTCTTCAGAGTCGATCCCTTCTTGAGGGTCAGAGTTGCCGAGTCCTTCATCTTGACGCTCGGCCAAGGTGTCGCATCGGCACCGATGAAGACAACGACTCCAATCTGGAAGTTTGCTCCGAGAATGCGTATCCGGAAGGGCTCGCCCGATACCTTGGAGATCGACGTGATCACCGGCGGATCGATCACGAGATTCGACGTGGTCGCCGAGTTGTTCGCCGTCGTGCTCTCAGGCGTCGTCGTCGACACGAACACCGTATTGACGATGGTCAAGGACGCGGGACCTGTGACCTGAACGACGATCGTGATCGTGACCGGCGCATTGACGGCCATTGTGCCTATCGCACAAGAAATCGCGCCCACTCCGCCGGCTGGCCGTGTTGACAGCACTCCCTGTCTCGCCGCAGCACACGTGAACACCGTACCCGACGGCGTCGAGCCGTTGAGCATCACGTCCGCTGCCGGCAATGGGCCCGAATTGTTGACCGTCACGGTATAGACGATGTTGTTTCCGGGCGTCACCGGATTCGGCACCCCGGAGATGGTCACCGACACATCGGCCGTCGTGGCTGCCGAACTGCACGCCGAGTACTCCGATGTGTTCCCGGCCGTGTCGATGGCAATGGCCGTGACCGACGGGGTAGCCGCGATATTGACGGCGAAGGACGCTTGGAAGTCCGCCACACCGAGCACGTTCGTCGTCACGTTTATGAATCCGAGGTAGATGTCTCCCTCGCCGTTCCCGGAAGGGTCACACGATGCGCTTGCGAAGAACTCTATCCGATAACTGGAGCTCGCTTCCGTCGCAAGCGTGCCGATCACGTTTGTCGTTCCTCCGACGCTCGTTGCATCCGTCAACACGGGGAAGTTCTGAAGCTCGTTGGCTCCGTTGTCGTTGTCGTTGAGGTCGTTCGCCGTGACACCGTCATCGGAAAGGTCGATGGCGAGACCCCCGTTACCGGCCATCGCGTTCTGGGTGATGCGCACGCCAGTTGCCGCGGCTTCAACGGTGACACCGTCTCCCGTGTTCGAGGCAATTCGATTGCCCTGGATCACATTGTTGAAACCGACCATGTGCACGCCGTCGCCCTTGTTCCCAAGGTCGCCAGTGCCATCAGGTCCGCTTCCGATCGCGTTGTTCTCGATGGTCCCGCCGCTCACGCTGTCGGCAACCAGGATTCCGTGAATCGCGTTGCCTGAGATGACATTGCGCGATCCGGCCGAGGCGCCGCCAATCGCCGTGCTGTTGGCGCCAACGAGAAGCGTCACGCCGTTGGTCCCGTTCGAAAGCGCAATCGTTCCTGCCCGGTTCGTCCCGATCAGGTTGCCCTGGATTACGTTCGACGAGGCCCCGACGCCGCCCACCACGATACCTGACCCGCCGTTGCCGGAGATGACATTCGTGGCAAGTGCCGTCACGCCACCGACTGTAGAACCACCGACAGCTTCGATCGAGATGCCGGCTCCGTCATTCGCCTTGATTGCCGTGCCGGCAAGATTCGTCCCTATGTGATTGCCCTCAACGATATTCGACGCGGCTTGGACAACAACGCCGCGGCCGGGAAAATCATTGATGGCGAGCCCACGAATGACAGAGCTCGAGGCTTGAAGCACGAGGCCGTCCGCACTGCCACCGAGCATCGTGCCCGAAAGCTCGATGAGTGGAACGCCGTCGAAGAGGGGTTGCGTCGTTGCATCGATCGCGACCGTATCGGTAATGGCTGGAAGCGGAGTGAGCGGAAGGATGATCTTCGCCGCTATTCCGGTGACGATAGTGAACTCGATGGAGTCGGCACCAGGTGCGGCATTCGCATCGAGGATGGCCTGCCGGAGTGTCCCGGCGCCCGAATCGGCGAGGCTCGTGACAGTGAAAACCGCCCGAAGCTTCGAGAGCTCGGCCGTCGGAACGAGCGTAGCCCGATCGACTGAGACTATGTCGGGAATGGCGTCCGCATTGAAGCGGCCCGATACGAGGAGCGGGCTCGATTCGCTCTTCGAAGCGGGGATGTTCACTTCCACGGGCTCGAGCGAAGGATCGTCCAGTCCAAGGATGACGGTTGCTTCCACACCGTCCCGGGTTGCAACCACATCAACCTTACCGTCCGAATTCGTGTCTCGAATGGACAGCAACTGCGGAGCGATCGGTACGGAACGGACAAGACCGATGGAATTCAACTGCTGTCCATCGTTGGCCAAGCCATGATTTGGATACACGAGCGCGGGATTGCCTCGCCAAACGAGAATGGCACTTCCGCTGGCGCCCGTCACTCCGACGATCACGTCACTTGCGCCGTCGTCATTGATATCGGAAGCGATCGCACTGATCGCCGTCGCGGTTCCGTCTGCGACCAGCTGAATCGCCGAGGAATCGCCTTCGAGTGTCACTCCAGGGTCGAAGGACCGTCGTGCCTGCGTGGGTACCGGAAGAACCAAGGTCGAGACAATCAGCAACAGCACGATGGCCGCCGCGCGAAATGGATAGTTCCTGTGGGTTCGTATCAACATAACTCCTCACACGATGTAGTCCCGCGATCGATATGAAGCGGTAACGGAATATCGTGATTCCGACCGCAAGATATGGGGGCTTGCGTCAAGATCGGTCCAATATCTCAGGCCCGTTCTCGATTGACACCAGGGAGTCGTCGAAAGTATGCGTCAGTTTGGTTCGATTGCGAAAGGCGGGATCCGCCAGCGGGAGAATACGGAGGGCGGTGAATGGACCACCGCGCCCCTGCAGAACGGTCACTGAATGGACCGTCTGCCGGGGCGCGATGAGGGGTCGAGAGCCGGGTTCGGTTCAAAGGCCGGACAGTGCACTGGAAGCTACGCCGAAGGCTCCCGGAGTTTCGGCGACTATCGCACATGCGAAAAGCCGCGGAAGGTATGCCTGGCCCTCGGGGCCGAGAACGGTCCTGTTCGAAGCGTCCAACCCCGTCAGGATCACGCGCCAGAAATCCTCGGCCGCGGCGGCGTCATCGCGCCGGGCAATTTCGCCGAATGAGGCCTCAGCAGCTTTCTCCCCCGTGTTGTAGGCAATTGCGGCAGCCAGCGGGCCGACCGATTTTCCGGGAAACAGCGCCTTGAGGCTGTTGTGGTAGGCCGCCGCGGCAGTTGCACTCCGCTCGATATCGCAGAGCGCGTCAGCGTCGAGACCGAAACGCTCTCCGGTCTTCGGCATGAACTGGAACATGCCGCGCGCCCCGGATGGCGACACGGCACACACGGAGAACTCCGACTCGCTCATTGCGAGAGCTATGCCAAGCGAGGTCGGAAGCCTGGCTGCGCGGAACGCAGCATTGATGACGGGCGCGCTCGCGATGCCGCGGGCGAGAATGGCCGTGACGGCGCGTTCGCCTTTTCGCTTCTCCGAAACGAGTCCGTCGAGTTGCACGCGGATGGCTCTCGCGAGCTCGGGGGAAACGTCGATGGACTGCCCGTCGCCACGCAGGTCTCCGCCTACCAGCCGCGCGCGCTCGACGACGAACGCCGAACGCTCGGAGCTCGACATCTCCTTGTACGTCTTCGGTGGCATTGGACCTGGCATCGCCAGAGCGGCGGCGGTCGCCACCATCATGAGTACTGCAGGGATCGCAAGAATGCCTCGTCGCATTGAATCCTCCTGGGTTGTGAATCTGCTTTCATGGAGGGACGCGAGATCCCGGGGCGGATTCCATCACGCGCGCAATTGCGTACTGTGGCCGAAACCTCCGTGTCTCTGTGCCTCAGCGCCTCTGTGTGCGCAGCTCTCCGAACGTCGAGAAGAGCTGCGCACACTGAGACACCGAGGCACGAAGACACGGAGTCCTGGCCACTCTACGTTGACGGACTGTGTTACCCTCGACTCGAGTGCTCGCGCGACCTGCCTCGTCGCATCGACACGATGATGACCACGGAATCCGACAGCGTCACGCGCCTCATGGCTGGCGTGCGCAGCGGCAATCGGGACGCGATCGACGCGCTCCTGCCGATCGTACACGCCGAATTGCGACGGATTGCCTCGGCGCACATGCGACGCGAGCGGCCGGGCCACACGCTTCAGCCGACGGCTCTCGTTAACGAGGCCTACCTCCGACTCGTCGACCAGCGCGAGGTTGACTGGCAGAACCGCGCGCACTTTCTGTCCGTTGCCTCGCGGCTCATGCGCCGAATCCTGGTAGATCACGCGAGAGCGAAGGGCACCGCGAAACGAGAGGGTGACGCCGTGCGCGTCGAGTTCGAGGTTGCCGACGTCGGTGGTGCGGAGCGTGACATCGACCTTCTCGCGCTTGATGAAGCACTGGACCGTCTCTCGGCAATGGACCCGCGCCTGGCCGAGGTCGTCGAGAATCGCTACTTCGGCGGACTCACGACTCGCGAGACAGCCGAGGCCATGCAGATCTCCACCGCCACGGTCGAGCGGGAATGGGTCGCAGCGCGCGCCTGGCTTCGTCGCGAGCTGAGCCCGGAGGCCTCGACGTGACGCCCGAGCGGTGGGCCGTCGTGAAGTCCGTGTTTCACGCGGTTCTCGACGCTGCGCAATCCGAGCGTGAGGCTCTGCTTGCCGAGCGATGTGGCTCGGACCCTGAGCTTCTCGCCGAGGTGCGGGCAATGCTCGCCTCACACGACGGAGCCGACGGATTTCTCGAACGCGGAGACAGCGGGGCCGTCACCCTCTCTATCGGATCGGGCTCGAACGATGCGTCGTGGGTACTCGAGTGCCCCCGATGCAACGCAACGTGGCCGGGAGGCACGGTGATGTGCCCGGACGACGGCGAGCCGCTCGAGGAGGATCCGGCAAAGCTCGTGGGCCGCACGCTCGATGGGACGTACCGCCTGGAAGAGCTCGTCGGCCAGGGCGGGTTTGGAATGGTATTTCGCGCACGGCACGAACTGCTCGGCGATCGTGGCCATCAAGATCCTGAAGCGCGAGCTTGCGGCGAGTCCCGACGTGGTGCGCCGATTCGTGCGGGAAGGCCGGGTGGCCCGTTCGATCCATCATGACAACGTCGTCGCCATTCACGATCTGCGGTCGACGTCGAGTGGAATCGTCTTTCTGGTTATGGAGTATCTCGAGGGCCGCACTCTGCGTGACGAGCTTCGACGCAACGGCCGGTTGCCGCTCGGCCAGGTGATCGACGTCGTCGAGCAGATTGCCGACGGGCTCGACGCAGCACACGAGCTCGGCGTCGTGCATCGCGATCTGAAGCCCGAGAACGTTATGCTCTCAGGCGAGGGTGCGGAGTTGCGCGCCAAGATCTGCGACCTCGGGCTTGCGGTCCTGGTCGAGGGAAGCGAATCGGGGACCGCCGCAAATCTGACGGTGCCTGGTCAGCACCTTGGTTCTCCGCGATATATGTCGCCGGAGCAGTGGGGCGTGCTTCTGCCTGAGGGCGAGCCCCGCATCGACCATCGGACCGATGTATACAGCCTCGGTGTTCTCGCGGCGGAGGCGATCACGGGGACGCCGCCGTTCGACGGCGAAGGGGTGTGGGCCGTTCGCGAATCGCACTTGCGCCCGGAGCGCGCGGTCTCGGTCGCCGACGTCGAAGGAGCCTCGGCAGAGGTTGCGCGCATACTCGAACAGGCAATGGCTCGAGACCGGGAGGGGCGATTCCGCTCCGCCGGCGATTTCGCCAGGGCTCTTCGCGAAGCGGCGGAAACGACGCCGGACAGCTCGCACGTGCCCCTCACGTCGGCCGAGCGCCGGCATCTCGTGCCCGCAGTCGCGCTTCTGCTCGTCAGTGGCGTCGTGGCATTCGGTTCGGTTTATGCCCTCTGGCGTCCGTGGCCATCATCCGAACCGACGCCCGGCACAAGCGCCGCGGCCCCGGTCCGCGCGAAGCAATACGCCGACATGACCGAGACTGAAAAGCTCGCGTTCGTAGACGAGCGCGCGCGCGCCGTCTCCGTGCTGCTCGACGGACGCGAGTACCGTTTCCCTCCAGATGTTCGTCAGTCGATCAAGCGCGCCGTGGATCGTTATGCCGCGCGCATCGGATCGACTTCCACGACGATCGGCAGGGAGGACATCGACAAGGTTCTCGCCCGCGGGAGACCACACGCACCGTTCCTTGCGGAGACGTTCGAGAAGGAGGGACTCCCGCCGATCCTGGGCCTGTACCTGCCGATGATCGAGAGCGAGTTTCGAACCGATGCCGTCTCGTCGATTGGAGCTCGCGGAATGTTCCAGATGATGCCGTCGACTGCTGCGAAGTATGGTATTTCGGAGTCGGAACTCGAAAGTGTGGAGCGAAGCGGTCCCATTGCCGCGCGTTATCTTCGCGAGCAGTTCGAGGAGTTCTCGGGGGATCGGATGGGAATCGCCCTCGGGCTCGTTGCATACAACCTCGGACCGCGTGACGTGCGAACGTACCTTGCGGAAGTCGTCGCGCTCGACGATGCCGAGGCGGAAATGCGCTTCTGGGCGCTGGCAGGGAACTCGGGGTTCGACTCGATCGCCAATCGCGAAACGCCGAAGTACGTGACGACGTTTTTGCGGCGGCGATCGTTGGGGAGAACCCCGAGGCCTTCGGGTTTTCGGGGCCCGCGATGACAAAGACGGCGGGCAGGTAGGGAGGTCAGCCCCGCGCAAAGGCGCAAAGGCGCACACGGATGTGGGGTCATTCAGGAAGCGCTTTAAAGGTAAGCGTCAGACCTTGTGCAGCAACCGATGGTTGATGTCCTCCCGGATTTGATCTTCCGTTGCGCCATTGCGCCTTTGCACGAAGTTCCGCCTTCCTAACTTGTTCCTCGTCAGTGGCTTGTGCTTATACTGCCCGATTCGGTCTACGCGCACATGTCACCGGAATCCCTCAATGCGACGATCGTGCCGTTTCTGTTCGCCGTCGGCTCGGTCGCGGTCGGAGCAGTGCTCGCGCTGCTGCCTGGCGTCGGAGCGCGGTCGCTCGGCCCGGTCCAGACGTTCTCGGTAGCCGCCGCCCTGACGGTCGTTCTCGTTCACCTCATTCCCGAGTCAGCCGACTCGATCGGAATGTGGGCGCTCGTCGGCTTCGCGGTTGGTCTCGTGGCGCCGCTCTTCATCGAGGGATTGCTCGACCGCGTCGCCCGACTACGCACGAGTGCATCTCCGCTCGACCACGACGTCATCACGGCTGAAGTCGGGTTCGCCGGACTGCTCGTTCACCAGGTCGGAGACGGCATCGGACTCTGGGTGACGAGTGGTGGGGGCGAGTCGAGCCTTAACGCGGCCTTCGCTCTCTCGGCGCCTCCCGTCCCGCTCGCGACGCTCTTCGTCCTTCGGTTCGCGACGCTCAAGGGGCTGCGGTCGGCGCTCGTGCACGCCGCGGGGCTCGCCGCGGCAAGCGCCATTGGAATCATTCTCGGATCGATCGTACCCGGTGAGGTCATCTCGCAGTTCAATCCGTGGATCGAGGCAATCGTCGCGGGGCTCCTCCTGCACGTGATCACGCACGATCTGCACGTCGAGAAGAACCGGACGACCGTGATCAAGATCCTCGACATGGCCGCGCTCGTGATTGGCGTCGGCGTCACGTTGCTTGCGAGTTATCAGCACGGGGTTGACGATTCCGGCCACGATCATACCGGAATCGGCCGCGAGGCGTTCCTCCACGCGATTTTCGACCTGGCTGTTGCGGCGGCGCCGGTCCTGCTCGCAGGGCTTTTGGGGGCTGCCGCATTGCAGGTTCTGGGAGCGAAGCTGCGCTCGTGGCTTGCAAAGGAGCGGGGGAACGCGGTCCACGTGGCTCGGGGCATCGCAGCGGCGGCCGTCGACCCGGTTTCATCGACGCGCGTGCTCGACGTCGCGCGACGCATGTACCTCGGCGGTTCGAGCACCGGGTTCATCGTCGGGTTCATGGTCGCCATCCCGGCGCTGGGCATCGAAACACTGGCGCTGTCGTGGAACTTCCTCGGAGCGGACCTCGCGGCGGCTCGATTGGCCGGCGCCGTTCTTCTTGCTGGATGCGTCGGCGTCGTCGCAGCAGGATTTGCGCGATACCGCACCGCAGCCGGGCCGGTGATCGGCGAATTGCTCGAACCGCCGGATGAGCCGAGCGCAGCACAAGGCTTCGTCCGGGCGTTCGACAACATGTTGCTGCACGCGTCTCCGTGGATGGTCGTCGGTCTCATTGCGGCGGCGTACGTTCAGACTCTGATGCCGGCGGAGCAGGTTCAGGCGCTGACGCGTCTCGGACTCGATGTGCCGTTGATGGTTCTGGCTGCGACTCCGACCTACATTGGCGCCGCGACATCGACGCCGCTCGCTGCGGTCCTCCTGTCGAAGGGCATATCACCAGGCGCGGTCGTGGCGGGACTCGTTATCGGGCCGGCAGTGAACCTCGCGGTGTTCACGTTCGTGAGGCGGATGGTCGGCACTCGCGCGACGTGGGTGGTTCTCGGCACCTCGGTTGCGATCGCGCTGGGGATTGCCTACACCGTGAACGGTTTCGTTGGGAGCACGCAACCGGTGGAGTTGCCGGCGGATCACGAACACGGGATCGCGGCTATCGCGGCGGCGGTCACGGTACTGGCCTTCACTGCGCGAAGTCTGTGGCAGACCGGGCTCAGGGCCTGGGTGTCGTCGCTGCTCGGCATGTCGACGGGCGAGGTCGAGGCCGGGCACGCCCACGGCCATCACGGTCACGTGCACTGAGTCGCCGTCGGGAGCGAGCCGGCTGCGCCTGCTAGTGCCCCAATCGTCTCGACGGGAGCCCGACGTGAATGTGCGGGCCCGTGGCCTTTCCCGGAACCGCCGACCGGAACGCGAGAAACGGGATGCCTGCGGCGCGCAGGAATTCCATCAGCGCGCGGCCTTCGGCGCTGTCCGGATGCGTCGCAATGTCGATGGCATTCGAATGGTCGTACCCGAGCCGGGAATGCAGCGCGGTCTGGCCGAAGGCGCTGATCGGGGCACGTCGGCCAAAGCGTGACGTGAAGAAGCCATCGACCTTGGCGACCTCGGCCATGTTCCAGCGCGTCCCGTTGTAACGGATCAGGACTCCAGTTGAGACGTAGCTGTTTGGTCGATTCGGAAGCGTCAGAAGCTTGTCGAGAGCCGCAACCTCCTGGAGGATGCCGTCCGCGTGATCGAGTTCGAGCGTCGTCTTTTCGAGGTCGGCCTTGGCGCGGGCGAACTCGAGCTCGACGGCCTCGACCTCACGCCTCGAGACGATCTGTGAAGCCACAAGCTCGCGTACCTTCACGGCCTTCGCCTCTGCGGTATGAACGTTTTGCTGCTGGAGATCCCGGAGCTTGGCGAGCGACAATTTGTAATCGTCGACCTTGCTCGAAAGCTCTTTGAGCTTGGTTTCCGAATCGCTCTTGAGGGAAGACTTTGTTGAGGCCGGCTTCCTGCCGGGCGACGGTTCGGCGCCGAATACGGGCGCGGCGAGCAACGCCGCGAGCCCAAGAACCACGAGAATGCGTTTTCCAGCCACGCCGTTGGTACGTGGAAAGCGTCCGTATGGTTCCTTCTCGGCTATACTTGCCATCGAGTTCACGAAATCCGACGCCGTTGGCCACCTGACGTGTTGCCTGCCGGCGGTGAAACAAGGGCCGAATGACGGTCAACTACATCGCACTCGCCATTCCGGCGTTCTTCCTCCTTATCTTCGTCGAAATGGCGGTCGCGCGCCAGATGAGGATTCAGGCGTATCGCCTCAATGACGCGATCACCGATCTCGGCTGCGGGATCGGTCAGCAGGTCGTGGGCATCTTCGGCAAGGCCGCAATCCTGGGTGTCTACACGGCTGTCTTCGTGAACGCCTCGCTGATCGGCTTCGCCGAGGGGTCGTGGTGGCCGTGGGTGATCGCGTTTTTCGGCTTGGACGCCATGTATTACTGGTGGCACCGCGCGAGCCACGAAATCGCGTTCATGTGGGCAATCCACGCGGTGCACCACCAGAGCGAGGATTACAACCTGGCGGTGGCGCTACGACAGGCATGGTTCTCTGGGCTTTCGTCGCTTCCGTTTTATCTGCCTCTGGCATTTCTCGGAGTCCCGCCTCACGTCTTCGCCACGGTCGGCGCGTTTTCGACGCTGTATCAGTTCTGGATTCACACCGAGACGGTCGGCAAGCTTGGTCCGATCGAATGGGTGCTCAACACGGCCTCGCATCATCGGGTGCACCACGGACGAAATCCGCGGTACCTCGACCGGAACTATGCGGCAACGCTGATTGTGTGGGATCGGCTGTTCCGGTCGTTTCAGGTCGAGGACGAGCGACCGCTCTACGGCGTGATCAAGCCGTATGCGAGCTGGAACCCGGTGTGGGCGAACTTCGACGTCTGGGCGGAGTTGTGGAAGAAGGCAAGGTCTGCGCCTCGGTGGACCGACAAATTGAGAGTCTGGTTCGCTTCGCCCGGCTGGACGCCGCCGGGAGTTGAAACGCCGCCGCCGCACGACGTCGAATCAGGTCCCGGATTCGGTACCGGACCGAGACGCCGCTGGCCGTCAGGATCTACGTACTTGCGCAGTTCCCGATCGCTGCGCTGGCGCTCGTGGCGTTGATGATGGAGTCCGAACGACTCGGTCTGTGGTGGAGTCTCGCGGTCGCGGCGCTGATCCTCGTCGCACAGGTCGTCTGGGGCGGATTGTTCGAGGGAAGGCGCTGGGCCGTGCCGCTCGAGTTGGCGAGGATCGGGGCGATCTTCGGGATTGCAATGATACTGGTCTCAACGAATGCCGCGCCCTGGCAAGTTGGTGCGGCCGTTGGCGTGGCGTGTGCGGGATTCGCGGTGGCCGTGTTGAGGCTTGGCTCGATTCCGCGTGTCGCGGACGAACGGGCCGTCGGAGATGTGGCGCCGGCGGACGCGTAGTCCGGTGAGTCGGCTGCTGATGTCGGCGCTTCGCGCAATGCTCGTTATGCCGCGCTGTCTCGGATAGCCGCCAGGAATGCTTCCAGCTCCACCGGCAGCGGCGCCTCGAGCCCGAGATGTTCGCGCGTGACGGGATGCTGAAATCGCAATCTCGCGGCGTGCAGGAACAACCTCTCTGGCTGATCGACTCCGGGGTTCGCTTCGCGAAAAATCTCGAGCTCGGGCTGGCCGTGCAGGTCGTCGCCGGCGACGGCCGCCCCCGCGAACGCGGCGTGAATACGCAACTGGTTCGTCCTCCCGGTCAGTGGCTCCATGTCGGCGAGAGTCCAGGGGCCGATGCGCTCCAGTTCACGGTACTTCGTCTGCGCGGGACGCCCGTCCGGCATAACCCGGAATCCGGGATGGTGATCTCGCGAGCTTCCGATCGGCGCGTCGATGATTCCTTCCGATTCGGGCAGTCGGCCGCAGAGCAACGCAACGTATCCCTTCTCGACACGCCGCTCCATCCACTGCTTTGCCACGAAGGCGTGGGCCTTGAGCGTCTTGGACATGACGAGCAGTCCCGAGGTCGCTCGGTCCAGCCGATGTACCAGCAGCGGCTTGATCGTCACCGACGGATTGGTTGCATTCAGATGCCACGCGGCCGCGTTCAGCAGCGTTCCCGCGTGTATGCGATGCGTCGGGTGCGCATACATTCCCGCCGGCTTGTTCACGACGAGCAACGCATCGTCTTCGTGCACGATCGAGAGAGGAATGTCCTCCGGGGTCATCGTCAGCGTCGGCTCTCGGTCGAACGCGACGACGATCTGCTGGCCGGGCCTGAGCTTGCGCCCGGAATCGCGACTCTCGCCATCCACGGTGACCTCTCCGCGCAGGATCGCCGACCGAATACGCCCGCGGCTGAGCCCGACGATCCGCCGCTCGAGGAAGTAATCGAGCCGGTCGCGAGATTCGGATTCATCGACGATGAAGCTGCGGGTAAACTCTGCCGTCACCAAAAGCGCTCCTTGAACGACCAGTCACCATACGTGCGTCGACACTGAGCCACAACCGCCCGAAGCGGCGAGATGGACGGCAGGAACCTGCGATGAAGAAAAGACGAATCGGAATCCTCGGCGCCACCGGCCTCGTCGGCCAGCGCCTCGCACACATGCTTGCCGATCACCCGTGGTTCGAGATCACGGCGGTTGCGGCTTCCGACCGGTCGGTCGGCAAGAGATACGGCGAGGCCACACCCTGGCGGCTGCAATTCCCGATGCCGGCAACGGTCGCTAACATGACGGTTGGACCGTGCGAGCCGCCACTCGATTGCGATCTCGTGATCTCTTCGCTTCCCGGCGGCATTGCCGCCGAGGCCGAGCCGGCATTCGCGGCGGCTGGATACCCGGTCATCAGCAACTCGTCGGCTCTTCGCATGGAGAGCGACGTGCCGCTCGTAATTCCCGAGGTGAACTGGCGCCACGTCGAGTTGATCGACGCGCAGCGACGGCTTCGCGGCTGGGATCGCGGATTCGTGCTGACGAATCCGAACTGCTCGGCCATCGCGCTCGTGCTCGCGCTTGCGCCGCTGCACGAGCGCTTCGGCCTGGAATCCGTCGCCGTCACGACGATGCAGGCCATCTCGGGCGCGGGGTATCCCGGCGTTGCGAGCATCGACATCACCGACAACGTGGTGCCCTATATCGAGAGCGAGGAAGAGAAACTGGAGGAGGAGCCCGGAAAACTGCTCGGCACGCTCGCCGGAGACCGGATCGCATCGGCGGACTTCCGCATGAGCGCACAGTGCAACCGCGTGAACGTCCAGGACGGCCATCTCGAGTCTGTGCGGCTCTCGCTGCGCAGCAAGGCCTCGATCGATGACGTTCGGGAGGCGCTGTCGACCTGGACGAGCCTGCCCCAGGAGCTTCGGCTGCCGTCCGCGCCAGAGTATCCGGTCATCGTGCGCGACGAGCCGAATCGGCCGCAGCCGCGGCTCGACCGCGACGTGGCGGGAGGAATGGCAACCGTTGTCGGACGGATCGGACCCGATTCGATATTCGACTGGAAGATGACCGTGCTCGGCAACAACGTCATACGAGGTGCGGCTGGTGCCGCGATCCTGAATGCCGAGTTGCTCGTGGCGCTAGAGAAGATCTGAGGTGCGGAGCCCGGGCACGCGCCTCTGCGCAGTCGGGTGACCGGGTTCCGCCCTCGACCCGGAGCGAGACATGAAAAGCTCCGGGACTGTCGAATTGATGACGCGCCCCTGGTCAAGCCGCCGTGAGCGGATAGAGCGCCTCGGCCGCCTCCTTCGCGGAGAGTCCTTCGACGACGAATCGCAACGCGCACGCGTTCGGGCTTCGCGACATCGAGTGTACGAACCGGCCGCGTCCGCCGAGCGCCGACAGCGCCCGCGCCGCGACGCCTGAGTCCCGCCACACGCCATCGCCGACAATCGCCGCCGCGACGACGTCGCGAGGCGCCTGAAACCGTTGCACTCCGGAATCCGCGTCGCGTACGAGCGCATCGACGATCGCGTCGGCGCAGGAGGCTCGCGTGAGAAACGTTGCCGCCGGCTCGGCGCCACCTCCGCCAATCGTGACCACCGAAGGATCGATTCGCGTCGCCTTTGACAGGGCCTGGGCGAACGTCGACCGTGAACCGCGCGTTGTCTCGCGGCCCAGTTCAAACGAGACGAGTCGCACGTCACCGGTTGCGACTACGGTCTTGATCGACGCCGGCGCGTCGACGTCTTCCCGTCGAATGGCCGTGCCCGGATGCTCGGGATTGAACGCATTCCGGAACTCCACGGCGGTCGTTCCATCGCGCAGCGAGCCGAGCGCGAGTGGATGGATGGGCTGCACGCCAACGGAAGCGAGATCCGATGCTTCGTCGAACGAGAGCCGAGGCACCACGCCCGGGTCGTCGACGAGGTGCGGGTCCGCCTGGAGGATCCCGTCGACGTCCTTGAAGAAGACGAGTTGCCGGGCCTTCACGATCGACGCGATGACAGCGGCCGACAGATCCGAGCCGTTTCGACCAAGCGTTGTCGTTCGGCCGTCGCGCGTCCGTCCGATGAAACCCGTGACGACCGGCACGGCCCCGGCGAAAACGCCTTCCATGTAGATTCGCCGGAGCACGGCGTCCTCGGAGGCCCGTTCATTTGGACGAGCGGCGCCAAACCGGTCGTCTGTCACGAGAACGGAAGCCGCGTCCACCGGATGCGCTGCGCGTCCGGCGAGTGTGCAGGAAAGAGCGACGAGGGGGGTCGCCAATCGTTCTCCGGTGGCGAGGATCGAGTCCCGAGTATCGGACGATCCGCCGATCGCGTGCATTTCGAGCTTAACTCGAAGGCCATCGAGCGTCGCGTCGAGGTGGCGGACGTACCGCGCTTTGTCCGTCGGACCTGCGCCGAGACCTTCGAGCACGTCGAGGTGCCGACCTCGCAATCGACCGACGATCGACTCGGCTTCGGCCGGCGTCGGCGCGTCGGCTGCCGCTACCAGGTCATCCGTGACGCCGCGAAGGGCCGACACCACGACGATCGTGCCGCGCTGCCGGACCGATCGATCGACGAGGCCAGCGACCGCGGCGAGCGCCGCGACCGACTTCACGCAAGAACCGCCAAACTTCAGAACGTTGATATCCACCGTGGAACTCCGTGTCTCCGACGTGTCGGGGCCACGCCCGGCGCCGGAGTGGTTGAGGATTCACGTGCGACACCGTGAGTGCCGCAGAAAGAGCCGATCGTCATCTCCAGAGAAAGTTGCTCGCGAGGTGAGCGAGCTGCGATTCCTCGACGAGAAAGCCATCGTGGCCGTGATCGGTTTCGAGCTCGGCGTATTGGGCATCGATACCAGCCCGAGCCAGCCGGTTCGCCAGCGTCCGAACGGTCGCGGGTGGAAACAGCCAATCGGACGAGATTCCAACGAGCAGCAATCGGGACCGGATGCGCGACAGGACGCTTTCGTCGAAATCGATGTCGAACGTGTCCATCGCCTTCGTGATGGTCCGGTACGCGTCGGCGTCGAACCGGTCGACAAAGACGGCGCCCTGGTGGTCGAGGTAGCCCGCGACGTCGTAGCGCGCGTCGATCGTCGAGATCGGATTTTCGCCCGACCGATCCGGAGAACGGCCGTACCGCTTGTCGAAGAGCTCCGCCGATTTGTAGGTGCAGGTCGCCACCGCGCGGGCAAGCGCGAGACCTGCCGCCGGATCGGATGTCGTCTCTGCGATGCGGATGGCGTGGCGCTGGATATGGTTGAGCGCAAGGCCCAGCGCCGAGAGCGGCGCTGCACCAATGGCGACGGCCGATTCGACGCGCTCCGGATCGTCGATCGCCCACTGAAGCGCCTGCATCCCCCCGATCGAGGCACCGATCACTGCACGGAATCGCGAGATGCCGAGGTGATCGGCGAGCCTCCGTTGTGCGCGGACGATGTCGCGGATCGAGACTACGGGGAAGCGTTCGGCGTAGGGCACACCGGTCTCGGGATCGGCGGACGTCGGACCGGTCGAGCCGTAGCACGATCCGATGATGTTCGAGCAGACGACGGCGACTTTCGAGAGATCGAGCGGCCGGTGGGCGCCGAAGAGCCCGGGCCACCAGTCGGCGACACGGGCATTCCCAGAGAGTGCGTGGCAGACGAGAACGGCGTCGGTCCGAAGGCGGGCCGGGTCGCCGTAAACGGCATACCGGATCGTCGGCCGTGCGAGAGATCCACCGCCGTCGAGAGGAAGGTCTTCGCCGGGTGGAAAGGTGAAGTCGGATTCAATTGTCGGTTCGATGGCGAGAATGGGCGTCGCGGCGGTCATGGTGAGCTCTCCCTGTTGGATCTGGTTGCCTTTGCGCCTTTGCGCCTTTGCGTTTGAAACTCTTGAAAGGCACGCGCAAAGGCGCAAAGGCGCAAAGACTATTTCGCCGCGGCCGCCGCCTCCCGCGGCTCGGTCACCAGCGCCAGAGCCCTATCGAGATCCGCCAGGATGTCCCGGATGTCCTCGATGCCGACCGACAACCGGACGAGCTCGTCGGTGACTCCGGTCGCCGCGCGCTCGTCCGTCGTCAGCTGCTGGTGCGTCGTCGACGCCGGATGGATCACGAGCGACTTCGCATCCCCGATGTTCGCCACCAGGCTGAACAGCTTCAGCGAGTTGATGAACGCCTTGCCCGCCTCGTATCCACCGCGAATGCCAAAAGCCACGAGGGCCCCGGCGCCCGCCGGCAGGTACTTTCCGGCGAGCTCGGCATTCGGGCTGCCCGCGAGACCCGGATAACGCACCCACTCCACTCCGGGGTGATCCTTGAGGTAATGCGCTACGACGAGCGCGTTTTCGGAGTGCCGCTGCATGCGCAGGTGGAGCGTCTCGGCGCCCTGCAGCAGCAGGAACGCATTGAATGGCGACAGGCACGCGCCCGTGTCGCGCAATCCCTGGACCCGGGCCTTCAGGATGAACGCCCGGTTTCCGAACGCCTGGGTGTAGGAAACCCCGTGATAGCTCGGATCGGCCTCGACGAAGTCCGTGAATCGGCCCGATGCGGCCCAGTCGAAGCGGCCGGCGTCGATGATGAGCCCACCGATCGACGTCCCGTGACCGCCGATGAACTTCGTGGCCGACTCGATCACGATGTCGGCGCCCCATTCGATTGGCCGGCAGAGCGCGGGCGAGGCCGTCGTGTTGTCGATGATGAGCGGCAGTCCGTTTTCGTGCGCGAGCGCGGCGAGACCCTCGATGTCGAGCACGTCGAGCTTCGGGTTCCCGACCGTCTCGCTGTAGATCGCCCGCGTCTTTTCGTTGATGAGCGCGCGGATTCCAGAAAAGTCGGCGGCGTCGGCGAACTTCACTGTGATACCGAAGCGCGGCAGCGTGTGGTGGAAGAGGTTGTAGGTACCTCCGTAGAGCGAAGTCGTCGAAATGATCTCGTCGCCGGCTCGCGCGAGCGTGAGAATGGCGAGCGTTTCGGCGGCCTGTCCCGATGCGGTCGCGAGCGCCGCGGCGCCGCCTTCGAGACCGGCGATGCGCTTCTCGAGGACGTCCGTCGTCGGATTCATGATCCGCGTGTAGATGTTGCCGAACTCCTTCAGCGCGAAGAGTCGCGCCGCGTGGTCGGCATTGTCGAAGACGTAAGACGTCGTCTGGTAGATCGGGACTGCGCGAGCGTTCGTCGCGGGGTCAGGTGATTGCCCGCCGTGCACTGCAAGCGTGCCGAGGTGATAGGTCGGTGTGTCGGAATCGGAATCGTGCGCCATCGCGGCCTCCTGAGTTGGTCGCGTGGCGATTCATGGTGGGCAGACGGGTCCGGAAGAGCGGGCGGGGTAATGAAAAAACCCCGCGCCGAAGAGCGCAGGGTTTCTGAATAACTCAGATTCCGAACGGCTCTTTAGCAGTTTTTAACGTGGAGCAAGTTGCCCTAAATCGCCACGATGAAATTGTCAACGCGGCGAAGAAGAGCACGGGGTGGACGAGAGTGTCAAGAAAATTCTTTGCGCGGCCTTTGCGGCTTTGCGCCTTTGCGAGAGAAATTCCTTACGGCTGGGAGGGGACCGCGCGCGCAAAGGCGCAAAGGCGCAAAGGTAAGAGAAGGAACTGAGGCTTGCTTCGGTAGCGGTGTGACTGTTTGAGTTGTCGCGCCATGCAGAGCGCATATCAATGGGCGATTGTATCGCTGCTCGTCGCGGTTTCAGCAGCGATGCCGGTGCGTGCTGGCGGTCCGGACGCCACGCCAGTCCGCGCCTGGTGCGAGGTGGCGGGCGGATGGCTCGAGGCGCGTGGGGGCACGGTCTGGATGGTTGTCGACGGGTGCGCTGACGCTTCGCTATTGCGAGTGCAAGGGCACGTCGTCGACCTCTCGGTCTCTTCCGGGCGCCGCCCGCTAGTCGCGATGGCACTCGCCGGCGCAACCACGCGAGCCGTCGTCGTCGCTCGATTCACGCCTTCGTCGAGGCTTTCGCGTTCGAGCCTTCGAATCCTCGGCGGAGGCGTCGAGCCTCACCGCAGTCCGTGGCGCGTCTCGTGGGGCGACGTCGACGGCGACCGCCGCGAGGAACTGCTCGTGGGCGTTGTCGGTCGCGCGCGCTTCGACCCGGTCGAACGGAAGCGCCCCTTCGTCTACACGTGGGACGGGCGCCGCCTCGTGCCAAAGTGGCTCGGCTCACGACTGTCCCGGCCGTTCACCGATGTCGTCCTCGGAAACGCGGACGACGCAGGTCCGTCCGATCTAGTTGCGCTCGAGGCCACTCGCGACGGCGGGCTCGAAGTCACGATTTATGCATGGAAGGGATTCGGTTTCGAGCGGCGATTCGCAGCTTCGTGCATCACAGCAGCGGCGTCGCTTGGACGCTCTCGCGACGGCCGTATACTCCTCGACGCCGATGGCCAATTGTCCAGCGTCACCGTCCGCGACGGCCGGGTTCTGATCTCACAAACGGAGTCCCCATGAAACGATTGCTCGTATTGTTCAGTGTCGTCTCGCTGTTCCTTGCACTTCCGGCCCCTCACACCGCTTCTCCCTCGCCTTTTCCATCGGGCGTTACCCCGGGCCAGTTCGCGTCGCGTCCGTTCACTCCGCCACGCGTCCAGGCGCGCGTCCGGCAGATCCCGATTCGACCGGGACTCGCCAACGTCTCGAACCTGCAGCAGATGACGCGCCTTTTCCGGTTCACTACCGAGCAGCGGCAGTTGCTGGCGAAGAACGGCTTTGTCGTGACGCCCGGCGCGGAAGAACAACTGTTCTACGTCTACGAGAACAACGACTACCTGGTGATCCCCAGCTTTGTCTCGACCGACACGGTGCTGCAGGTCTACCACGTCTTCTATGACTTCACGCTTCGCAAGGTCGAACAGACGAAGCTCGTGCCCGAGCTGACGGCAATGGCCAGAGGGCTCGTCGAGCTCTCGGAGCGTGACCATCGCGAAGCCGCGTCTCCGTTCGTGCGCGAGGCGGCGAAGCGCAATCTCGCGTTCGCGACCGTGACGCACCGGTTGATGGATCCCGCGGCTCCGATTCCGTCCGAAGTGGCCGACCTCGTCGGCGCCGAGCTGAAACTCATCGAGGCGCACGCGGGCCGAAGCGAGTCGCCGGTCTTCGCGGGCTCGGGAATCAATGTCGATTATTCGCAGTTCGTGCCGCGCGGTCACTACACGCGGACAGAAGAGCTGAAGCGGTTCTTCGGCGCGATGATGTGGCTTGGACTCATGCCCTTTCCGCTTGAGAATGCGGCGACGAAGGATGCCGACCGGATGTCGACGGCGCAGGCGCTCCTGCTGACGGCAGCGCTATTCGAGAAACGCGCGGACGCCACGCCACTGATCGCGGCTTGGGACAGGATCTACGCACCGACGGCTTTCTACGTCGGAACGGCGGACGACCTCACGCCCGTCGAGTACCAGGAGCTCGCGTCGCGGGTGCTTGGGAGCTCCGGCGTGTCGGCCCGATCGCTCACGGAAGACGCGGTCGACCGATTCACCGCGGAGGCAAGAAAGTCGTTCCGTGGTCCAGGCATTGCCGCGTCGATCGGCGACGTCCTTGGCGGAGCCGTTCAGGAGCGGCAGTTCCGGCTGATGGGGCAGCGGTTCATCATCGACTCTCGTGTAATGCAGGAATTGACCTATCCGAAGGTCGGAGGCGACGACAATCGCCGGCTCATGGCGTCGGGGCTCGACGTGATGGCCGCGTTTGGATCGAAGCGCGCCACGGCATTGCAGCTCTCGAACCCCGCGATGAGTGGTTACCCCAGATACGAAAGCCAACTCGCCAAAATGACGGCCGAAATCGCAGCCGTCGAACAGGAGACGTGGACGTCGAATCTCTACTGGTCGTGGCTGTGGACACTGCGGTCGCTGCTCGAGCCCGCTGGCGAGGGTTATCCATCGTTCATGCGCACGCAGGCGTGGACGGACAAGAGTCTCAGCACGGCGCTCGGAAGCTGGGCCGAGCTCAAACACGACACGGTTCTCTACGGTAAGCAGTCTGGCGCGGAGTGCGGCAGTGGCGACGAACCCCCCATCGTCCGGGGCTACGTCGAGCCGAACGTGGAGTGTTATGCCCGGCTCCAGCACCTGACGACGATGTCGCGACAGGGGTTGCGCGAACGGACCCTGATCGACGAAGGCGACGCTGTCGATTCGGCTTTCCAGGAGTTCGAGGACCTGCTCGGGTTTCTGAGGAGAGTTTCGGAAAAACAGCTTCGCAACGAGGCCCTGACGCGCCAGGAGTACGATCAGATCCGCTACATCGGCGGGCAGATCGAGCGGCTGACGTTGTCGGTCATCGACGAGAATCTGACCGGCTGGTTCGAGATCGAATCCGAGACCGACAAGAACATGGCGGTGATCGCCGACGTCCACACCGGAGGCAATTCCGCGCTTCAAGTCGGCGTGGGCCACGCGGACACGATCTGGGTCGTCGCGCCGATCGAAGGGCGGCTCGTGCTTTGCCGGGGCGCGGTTTTTTCGTACTACGAGTTCGCGCATCCGATCAACGACCGGCTCACGGACGAGAAGTGGCAGGGCATGCTGAAACACCGGCCGGCGCCGGCTCGTCCGCCGTGGGTTCGCGGATTCATGAGCACCGCCCCTGCAGGAGCCGTCAAGCCGTCGGAGGTCGCGGTGTACAGCTCGGGGTGTTGATTTGGTGACGAGACTGCTTTTATCGGTGCGGCGGCGGAACCGGACTCGAATCGGGTTCTGTGGCCGCATCGTCGCGGTCGTTGTAATCGCGGCGTCGTTCAGCGGTCTTGGGTCGGCGGCTGGCGAGGCCGGTCCGGACGATGCCGGCGTCGTCATCGCCATCGTCGGGGACGTTCTGCTGGATCGCGGCGTAAAAGCTGCGCTCGAGCGGCGGACCTTCGACGAGTTGCTGTCGGACGTCGCGCCGGTCCTGCGCGACGCCGACCTGGCGGTCGGAAACCTCGAATGCGCGCTCTCGAAACGGGGACTGCGGTCGGCGAAGCCGTTCTCGTTTCGCGGCGATCCCGCGCACGCGGCGGCGCTTGCCAGAGCCGGCTTCGACGCGATGTCGCTCGCCAACAACCACTCGCTCGACTACGGTCGCGTGGCGCTCTCGGACACGATCACGGCGCTCGAGGGAGCCGGAATTGCAGCCATCGGCGCGGGACCGTCTCGGGCCGTCGCGATGCAAGCGCGGGTGATCGAGAGGAAGGGCGTGCGTATCGCGCTGCTCGGGTATTGCGCGATGTACGTCGAAGCGACGACGCCGCGGGCGGACGCCGTTACGATCTCGGAGTCCGATCTCGAGGTGTTTCTTCAGGAGATTCGTGCCGCGAAATCCGTGAGCGATGTCGTCATCGTGCTGCCGCATTGGGGGCGCAGTGGTCGCCGCTGCCGAACGAGACGCAGGAGCGGCTCGCGGCGGTGTTCATTGAAGCTGGGGCGACCATCGTCGCCGGCGCTCATCCGCACGTCCTTCAACCGATCGAGCGGCGGGGGACGAGCCTTGTCGCATGGTCGCTTGGGAATTTCGTGTTCGACCAGCGGGGGGAAGGCGCGGATTCGTGTGTGCTGAGAGTGACGGTTGGGCGGGGAGGCGTGCGCGGGTACGACGTCGTCCCGGTCGTGATCCGGGAGGGCGCGCCAATGCGGGTGGACGGCGTGGATGCCGAACGAATCGCGGCTCGGTTGCGGAAACGGCGCGCTGATCCTGTATTGAGAAGCCCTTTGCGGCTTTGCGTCTGTCCTTTGCGTCTTTGCGAGAAACTCTTCAATCGTTGGAAGAGTTTCTCGCAAAGACGCCAAGGGCAGACGCAAAGCCGCAGGGTCAGAACTCGGCTCCTGCACACTTCGTTGATCCTTCAATCGCAACCAATTGCCAATTCCCCCGTATACTGACCCCATGTCGTCGTCTGTCCGATTGAGTTCGTCCTCTGCATTGCAGCCAGTCGCGCTGGCGCTCCTCGCCTTTTCGCTCGTCGTCTCCGCCTGCAAGAGCGACTATCCATCAAGCTCTGCGTCCGCGGTCGCGGGCGAGGCCAAACCGGTCCAGCTCATCGCAATCCGGGAGCAGTTCCTCGATCGCACGGTGATCGCCAACGGAACGCTTGCCGTCGACGAAGAGGCGTCCGTTTCCTTCAAGGTCGCCGGCAAGATTGCTTCGATCAGCATTGACCTCGGAACCGTCGTAAAGAAAGGCTCGGTCATCGCCCAGCTCGACACGACCGATTTCGAACTGCGCGTTCAACAGGCCGAGGCCGCGCTCCAACAGGCTCGCGTCCGGCTCGGGCTCGACCCGACCGGTGCGTCCGATTCGATCGATCCATCGACGACTGGAGTCGTCCGGCAGGCCAAGGCCGTATGGGACGAGGCGAAATCCGCACTTGACCGCGCACGGCAGCTTCAGAAGAGCGGTGTGATTGCCAGGTCCGAGCTCGACACGGTCGAATCGCAGTATCGGGTCGCCGACGCTCGCTACCAGGACGCAATCGAGGAGGTCCGCACTCGACAGGCGGTCCTGCTTCAGAGGCGTTCCGAGGTCGCCTTCGCGAAACAGCAACGCGACGACGCGGTGCTGCGCGCTCCGTTCGACGGCGCCATTGCCGAGCGCATGGCGACGTCGGGTGAGTTCGTCGCGGCCGGCGCACCCGTCGCGAAACTCGTACGGCTTTCGCCGCTTCGGATGCGTGCCGAAGTGCCCGAGCGCGAGGCAGCAGGCGTCTCGGTCGGGCAGTCCGTGATCGTCCGGACCGAGGGCGACTCGGCTGAAGCGCGAGGCACGGTGGCGCGGGTCAGCCCGGTCATCACCGAAACGAATCGCGTACTCGTCGTGGAGGTCGAAGTGGACAACTCGGCCGGACGCCTCAAGCCTGGCCGCTTCGCGCGAGCCGAGATCTCGACGGGTGGCGGCGGAACGGCGCTGCTCGTTCCGGCTGGCGCAGTGGTTTCGTTTGCCGGTATTCGAAAGGTGTTCGCCGTGCGCGATGGCAAGGCCATCGAACGGACGATCGTCGTCGGACGAACGTCTGACGGACTCATTGAGGTGACGGAAGGACTCAAGGCTGGTGACGAGATCGTCGCCGATCCGACGGGTCTCGTCGTCGGACAGCCCGTCGCGGCCGGGTAGAGGAAATCCAGACGTGCAGAAGCTTGCAGAAATCTGCATAGAGCGCCCGGTCTTTGCGGCGATGATCATCCTGTCGATGGTCGTCGTCGGCGCGTCGTCCTATTTCAAGCTCGGCGTCGACCGCTTTCCTTCCGTCGACCTGCCGACGGTCGGCGTCCGGACGTCCCTTCCCGGCGCATCTCCCGAAGAGACCGAATCGCTCGTCTCACAGCGAATCGAAGAAGTCGTCAATACCGTCGAGGGCATCACCGAGCTGCGCTCGATTTCGGGCCAGGGCACTTCGCTCGTGCTCGCGACATTCGATCTGAACCGGGATGTCGACGTTGCGGCACAGGACGTCCGAGATCGGGTGTCCGGCGTCTTGCGCGAACTTCCCGAAGACGTTCTGCCACCGACGATATTCAAGTTCGACAACGACTCGCAGCCCGTCGTGACGATTGCGGTCTCAGCCGATCGCGAGATTCGCGAACTGACGGAGCTTGCGGACAAACGGCTGCGTGTCGTGCTCGAGCGCGCGCCGGGCGTAGGCGAGGTGCGAATCGTCGGCGGCGTCCAGCGAGCGATCAGTGTAAAGATCGACGCGGACCGACTGGCCGCCTACAAGTTGCCGATCACGGTCGTTCGCGACGCGCTGCGTGCGCAGAATGCCGACGTGCCGGGAGGCAATGTCGACGGCGGCGCTCGTGAAATGCCCATCCGGACCATGGGCCGGATCGAGGATCCGGGCGCCTTCGAGAACCTCGTCATCGCGACGGTCGACGGTGCGCCGGTTCGAATTCGCGACATCGGCTCTGCAGAGGACGGAACAAAGGAAGTCCGGTCGTTCGCGAGGCTCGACGGAAAACCGACGGTGACGCTCGAAGTTCGGCGGCAGTCCGGCGCGAACACCGTCGCCGTGATCGAGGGCGTGAAGAAGGCGCTCGCGACTGCGACGTCTCAGGTTCCGCCCGACGTCCGACTCGAGGTCATCCAGGATCAGTCGCGCTACATCGACGCGGCGCTGCACGAAATCAACACGCACCTGATCATGGGATCGATACTCGCGTGCCTCGTCGTGTTCGCCTTCATGCGATCGTGGCGGTCGGTGCTGATCGCCGGCGTCGCGATCCCGGCGTCGGTCATCTCGACGTTCGGAATGATGGCGGCACTCGACTTCACTCTCAACAGCGTGACAATGCTCGCCCTCGTGCTCATGGTCGGCATCGTCATCGACGATGCGATCGTGGTGCTCGAGAACATCTTCCGTTTCGTGGAAGAGAAGAAGCTGCCGGCGCGTATCGCGGCGCGCGAAGCGACGCGCGACATCGGTCTGGCGGTGCTCGCTACGACGTTTTCGCTCGTCGTGATTTTCGTGCCGGTGTCGTTCATGTCGTCGATCTCGGGACGATTCCTTTACCAGTTCGGCATCACGGCGGCAGTCGCGATCCTCGTCTCGCTGATCGTCTCGTTCACGCTCACGCCGATGATGTCATCAAGGCTCTTCGCGTCGGGTCACGAGTCGAAGAGCGGCGAACATTCACGCGAGGGCTTCTACGGATACATCGATCGCTCATACACGTGGCTGCTCAGGCACGCGATGGCGCATCGCTGGGTCGTGGTCGTCATCGCCGTATCGGTGATGCTCTCCGCTATTCCGCTGTACGGCAGCGTCCGGCAGGAGTATGCGCCGTCGAACGTGGACGAAGGCGAATTCAACGTCGGGATCAACGGTCCGGAAGGCACGAGCGTCGCTGCGATGAACGAGGCGATGCTGGCCGTCGAAGAAGAAGTGCGGCAGGTGCCCGGCGTGCGGCTCATGCTGACGTCAGTCGGCGGAGGATTTCTCGGAGGCGTTAACTCGGGCGGCATCTACGTCCGGATCGCGCCGCACGAGGAGCGCGTACTGTCGTTCACGAAGCTCTGGAATTCCACCAAGGCCGGCAATCCCCTCGATGCCTTCAAGGGCAACTACAGTCAGCGCGATGTCACGACGGAAGTCCGGAAGCGTCTGAGGAAGTTCTCGCACCTGCGGGCGTCGGTCCGAAACGTGAGCTCGTTCAACTTCGGCGGCGGCCCGTGGGACATCGACTTCGTGCTTCGTGGTCCGGACATCGTTCAGCTTGCGGCATACGCCGACCAGCTTAGGACGAAGGTTGTTGGACGACCGGGTGAAGAACCTGAGGTCCCGGGAATCGCCGACGCCGACACGACGCTCAAGCTCGACAAGCCCGAGTTGCGTGTCCGGATCGACCGGGAGCGCGCGGCGGATCTCGGGGTCCGGACGTCGGACATCGCGACGGCGCTGCGCGTGCTCGTCGGCGGTGACGATCGGGTGACGCGATACCGCGACGAAGCGGTCAACGACGATTACGACGTGGAGTTGCGGCTCGACCGGGGCGACCGCGGCGACGCGGAGGCGATCTCGCGCTTGACCGTGCCGTCGATCAAGGGCGGACTCGTGCAGCTCTCGAATCTCGTTCAGTTCGAGCGAGCGACAGCGCCGTCTCGAATCGACCGTCTGGACCGGCAGCGGCAGGTGTCTCTCCGCGGTTCGGTGGGTGCGGGGTATGCCCTGGCCGATCGGCTCGACGCACTTCGCGACGCAGCGCGATCGCTCGAAATGCCTGAGAGCTATACGTTTACAGTATCAGGCAAGGGCCGCGAGCTCGAGCGGACGTTTACCGAGTTCCTGCTGGCCTTCGCGCTGTCGATCGCGTTCATGTACATGATCCTCGCCTCGCAGTTCGAGAGCCTGGTTCATCCGATCACGATACTGCTGTCGATTCCGCTGTCGATTCCGTTCGCATTGTTTGGCCAGTGGTTGATGTCGGACACGCTGAACCTCTATTCGGCCTTGGGAATCCTCGTGCTGTTTGGGGTGGTGAAAAAGAACTCGATCCTCCAGATCGATCACATGAACACGTTGAGACGAAAGGGGATGGAGCGACTGCCGGCCATTATGCAGGGCAATCGCGACCGACTGCGGCCTATTCTGATGACGACGCTGACACTGGTTGCCGGAATGCTGCCTCTGGCTCTCGGGACTGGCCCGGGTGCGGAGGAACGCCGTTCCGTCGCCATCGTGGTCATCGCGGGACAGTCGCTTTCGCTGCTGTTGACGCTGATTGTGACTCCCGTGGCGTATTCGCTGTTCGACGACATCCATCCTCTTGCCTGGGGACGGAAGATGACAGGCCGGCTGGAACCGATCGCCGAAGTCGACGTACCCTTTTCACCGTCAACAGAGCCTGTGGTCGAATCAGTCGATTCCGAGGTAGAAAAAATTCTACGTAGCTGAAACTAAATCGCTCAAATCGACGAATTGTCAGTATGAGTGACGGCGAGTGGGCGCCGTTGTTCCCGGCGGGGCTTGTCTGCCGGAAAATTGGCAACGATCGAGGAGAGCTCGAATGAAATTGGGAATCGCGTTGGTGGCGGTGGTGATGCTTGCGCCGGGTGTGGCCCTGGCTGGTGGACAGAATTGCGGATCGAAGGCCGCGAAGGCGTCCAAGCCTTCTGAGAAGGCGACCTTCAGCACTGTTGCGTATACGGCTGAGAAGGACATCGTCGACACGGCTGTTTCAGCCGGTACGTTCAACACGCTGGTAGCGGCGGTAAAGGCAGCGGGTCTCGTCGACACCCTGAAGGGCGACGGTCCGTTCACGGTCTTCGCTCCGACAGACGAGGCATTTGCGAAGTTGCCGAAGGGCACGGTCGAAAACCTGCTGAAGCCGGAGAATCGCGAATTGCTCGTGAAGATCCTGACCTACCACGTGGTGGCGGGTGAAGTCCTTGCCAAGGACGTCGTCAATCTCACGTCGGCGACCACGGTGCAGGGCGGGTCGGTGAAGATCTCTGCGAAGCACGGGGTGATGATCAACAACGCAAAGGTCGTTGCCGCTGACGTGAAGACCTCGAATGGGGTTATCCACGTCATCGACACGGTGTTGATGCCGTAGAGTCCGGTTACTGACTATCTAGTGCTCATTGCGCGAAGCGCCTTGGAGTGCGGGGCGAAGCGCCGCTTTGGATCGATCCAAAGCGGCGCTTTGCGCTGAACTCCAAGGCGCTTCGCGCATTGCACCGAGGCAGGCTTTTATTCCGAGACTTCCTCCGTCGCCGGCCGCTGTCCGCGATAGAACCCGTACGCACTGCGGATCTTCTCGTGGCCGGGCTTTGGGTCCGGGTAGACCCACGCCACCTTTGACGCGCCGCCCTTGATGTCCACCCAGTTGCAAGTGCCCTTGTAGGGACACGTATACGTCGCGTCGGTCACGACGAGCGCTTCGGTGTTCACTGCCGACTCAGCGAAGTACACGTTGCCCTCGAAGTCAAAGACATCGGGCTCCGATCCGGTAGCCAGAGTGTTGCCCGTCGCACGATCTCGAATACTGCGTGTCATCGATGTATCTCCTCCTGGGGAATATCCGGCTCATGTATCAGTACCGTGCGCGGTAGCGCCCGGGTATCGCTGCACCGACGACGATGCCTGAAGGTTCTACCGCTCCCAGAGGAACCACTTCCGCGGAATCGACCGCGACTTCCGCAGCCCGAACTTCTCAACAGCGTGCTGCTGGATGTGCGCCATTGCCTCCTCGACCGAGTCCGTGACGAGAACGAGGTTCAGGTCGTTCGCATCGATCGTCCGTTCCTTCACGAAGTCGTCGAAGAGCTCGAGGAGGTTCTTCCAGTAATCGCGACCCATCAGCACGATCGGAAAGCCGTCTATCTTCTTCGTCTGGATCAGCGTGACCGCTTCGAACAGCTCGTCCATCGTCCCTACTCCGCCTGGCATGACGATGAAGCCGAACGAATACTTCACGAGCATCACCTTGCGGACGAAGAAGTAGTTGAACGACACGACCCGGTCCAGATAGTCGTTGTGCTTCTGCTCCATCGGCAGAATGATGTTTGCGCCAACCGACCGCCCTCCGGCTTCTCTCGCACCGCGATTCGCCGCCTCCATGATTCCCGGGCCGCCGCCCGTGATGACGGTGAACCCGATCTCAGTCAGCGCGCCGCCGACTCTTCGCGCAAGCTCGTAATAGGGATGATCTTCCTTGAACCGCGCGGAGCCGAACACCGTGACGCACGGCCCGACGAAATGAAGGACCCGGAACCCCGGATGAACTCGCGCACAATCGAGAGCACCACGCCGAACTCCGATTGCCGGCTCTTCGGTCCCTCGAGGAACCAGCGCTCCTTGCGACCCTCATCGCTCGGCATCGGTGTCGCGGGAGTCACCGCGTCCTTCATTTCCGTCGTCATCCGCCGTCGCTCCTATCGCGTCGGGACCTGCAGTTGCAGTCCCTTTCCGTCGCCAAAGACGATCGTGAGCGGGCCGTTGTGGCCCTTGATGCCATCCGCGCGCGCACGCTCTATCTCCAAGGCCAGCTCGAGTTTCTTGATCTCCAGAAGCGCCGGGCTGGAGTAGGTCAGCGCCTCGATCTGCTTCGTTTTCGCCGCGACTTCCGCAGCGCTCAGTCTGGCCTCCTCGGCCTGCTTCTGCTTCTCGTTCGCGACGACAGCGCTCGCAGCCTGCTCGATGCGGTCATCGAGAAAGTCCGGATTGCCGATCTGGACGCTTTCCGTATCGAGAAAAAGCTGTTGTGCGAGGAGCGGTCGCAGGGTGTCGACGATGCGCTTCTGGATCGCTTCCTGGTTGGCATAGATCTCATAGGCGCCGTATTCGGCAAACGCATTGCGCGCCTCGGTCTGGACGAGTCCGAGCAGTATTTCGTTCCGCCGCTTGTGGCGCTCCTCGTCACTGAAGCCGAACTTGCGTACGTATTCCTGGACGCTTTCAGGATTCGTTGCAGCGGTAACGCTGATCGGGACTTCGAGCGCCGCATTGTCGCGCGACGTGACGCGTGGAGTGGTCGTCTCGGTGAAGCTTCGCAAAGTCACCACGTACGATTCCTGCCCCGGCAAGGCCGTCACGAACCATCCGTCGGAGGGGGTCCGTACCGTCTTGATCTGCCCCCACGAGCTCACGACCTGGACGGTGCCTTCCTCCGCGAACTTGATGTTGCGGAAGAACGTGATCCCCGCGAGCAGGATCAAAAGAGCGACCACGACCACAAAGATCAATCGATTCTTGTTCATTGGATCTCTCGAAAAACGGGAAAGTACCGCGACGCGGACTTTGACCTCCCGGTGTTTCGCCAGGAAGGGAGAGTACGCGCTCGCTCCTCGACGGCGCAGGCAGCAGCGGCCGCGATGCCGGTGACTGCAGGGGCGCCGCGAGGGCACTCGTCATCTGCTTCGGTCCGGGACCGAAGCCGTGACGCGATTCGTGTAACCGCACTCGAGCCTCGCGTCACGGACGCGAACTGAGGCAAAGCCGATGGAGGAGTTCGACGCATGCGTGCGTGAGCACACCGAATGCTACCACGCCGTACGACGGGCGGGCTTCGTGGTGTTTCGTCGAACTCCCCGTATTCAGTGTCTCAGCGCTCTCCGAAGCGGAAGACGATTCCGGCGGAGAATCGGCCATTGTTCGACCGAAGCGTCGTCGCGATGTAATCAGCCTGAATGAGCCGAATTGCGACGTGCTTCGAGATCTTCGCGTCGATGCCACCACCGAGGACCAGCGCGCCGGCGGCGTCCGATCCTCCGAAGGCTCCGCCCGCCATGACGTGAACGAATGGTGTAACCGCACCACGGCGGTACGTGAATTTCGGCCCCCCAACAACGAGACCATTGTTGTCAAACGGATCCTCGGCCACATAGCCCGAGACTTCGCCGGTAAACCCGAGCCAGCTGTTGGCGTTGACGGTTACGGCGCCGATGCCGCCGTTGTTGTTGATGCCATAGAGTCGCAGATACGAGTAGCCTCCGAACACCTCGACTTCCGGTGTGGCGGAGTGGGCCGCTCCGCCCGAGAGAATGGTCGGCGTCTGCGCGCCGGCCGGGGCAGCAGCGAGCAGAAGGGCAGCAATCGAGAGGGCGAGTTGTCGCATACGTGAACCTCCGGAAATGGTAGGGACGGCAAGTCCCGGCGAGGTTAGCATTGCAGCGCGAAGTCGCCAATGCGCTTGCGACAGCCTGGAACGCGTGAGATTCAGCGCTCGATGCCAATGCGCCGATTCTTGCGCGAAGCGCCTTGGAGTGCGGCGCGAAGCGCCGCTTTGGATCGTCATCGGCAACGGCGCGACTCTATCCCCGCGATGCAAAGCGGCGCTTCACGCCGCACTCCAAAGCGCTTCGCGCAATGCGGTAAAGGCGACCTCTCCCGACTAGCCGGTGCCGGCAGCTCGAGAGCGTTCGGACTCAGGACGCCTTTCGGTCTTCGAATGAGAGGGAAACGAGCCCGCGACTATCGCCAAGTCGGTACAGGTGGCCCATCTTGCGCTCTTTCGTTTCCATGTACCGACGGTTCTCGGGAACGGGCTGAATGACGAGTGGCACGCGCTCGGAGACCGTGATCCCATGACTCGAAAGTGCGGATAGCTTCTCCGGATTGTTGCTGAGAAGTCGAATGCTCGAGATGCCGAGATCCCGGAGCATGTCGGCGCCTATTCGATAGTCGCGGCCATCCTCGACGAAGCCCAGCGCAAGATTGGCTTCCACGGTATCGAATCCGCGCTCCTGAAGCTCGTAGGCCCGTAGCTTGTTGAGCAGTCCGATGCCTCGTCCTTCCTGCCGAAGATAAACGACGACACCAGCGCCTTCGGCGACGATTGCCCGAAGTGCGCCGTCCAGCTGCGGCCCGCAGTCACAGCGAAGTGAACCGAGGACGTCACCCGTGAAGCATTCCGAATGGACACGAACGAGCGGAGAAGGACGCGACGCCGGTTCTCCATGAACGAGCGCCAGATGCTCGGAACCGTCCGCGAGGTTGCGGTAGCCGATCATCGAAAACATTCCGTGCTCGGTCGGCATCGCCACCTTCGCGACCCGCTGCGCCGTCGATTCCGTGTCCAGTCGATTGTCGACCCCGGAAATCCAGCTGTTCGTCCCTGCAGATATCTTTGACATCATGGCTCTCGTCATCCCTCGTGTTCGTGACCGCTTTTAGCTACGGCATGCCATTGCCCGGCTGGCGCGTTCGTCAGAGGCAGCCCGACTCGTCTCCGTTGTCCGGGACCAGGATGCTTCCATATCGCCCGTGCTCTGTGTTCAATCGGACAAGCTTCCAATTCATCGGGATTCCGTCCCGGTTCATTCCTGTTCTCCGACGAAAGTGCTCGCTGAGAGCCACAACCCTACGTATCCGTAGACCGTCTGTCAAGTAATAGTGATCGACAAAGACTGTACAAATGCTTGACAGCCGTGAATTCGGAACGTAGCTTGTAGAACATGACTGATCGAGACCAGCCCGGGGAGCCGGTTCGAACGTATCCGATTCGGGCGGTATCGCAGCTGACCGGAATAAGCGTCGACCTCCTGCGGGTCTGGGAGCGCCGCTATCAGGCAGTTCAGCCGTCGCGGGGCGGTCGGGGCCGTGTGTACCTGGACAGCGACGTCTGCAGGCTCAATCTGCTTCGTCGACTCGTCGATGCAGGGCACGCGATTGGAACGATTGCCGGTCTTTCGGACCGCGAGCTCGACGCGTTGGCCGATGCGCAGGATGCGATCGGGCAGCGGGCCGGGCGTGTGCCTGGGGTTGCACGCCGGCCGATCCGCGCCGACCTCTCAGTCCTGAAGAACGCGGTCCAGAACTATGACGGCGAAACACTCGATCGCGAGATGGCACGGCTTGCCGCGTTGATGGGACCCACCGCACTCGTGCGCGACGTAGTGCAGCCCGTAATGTGCTGGGTCGGTGAGCAGTGGGAAGCCGGTTCGATTGGAATCGCCCAGGAACACATCGCGTCGATGTCACTGAGGAACCTGCTCGGGTCGCTCGTTCGCTCCTACTCGCGATCACGCTCCGGCCCGTCCGTGGTTTTTGCAACGCCGACCGGGCAGTACCACGAATTCGGCATTCTATGCGCGGCGCTGATCGCAGTGGGCGGAGGCTTGTCGGCGGTGTACCTCGGAACCGACGTGCCTGCAGATGACATCGTCCGGACTGCAAACGCGAAGAGCGCCTGTGCAGTCGTCCTCGGAGTCGCCGTCGCGAATCCGGAGCACGACGCTGCATCGGCCGTGTCGACCGTGGCACAGGGTGTCGGCGACGGGGTCGAGGTCTGGGTCGGCGGGTGCCAGAATGAGGCGCTGCGCGCGCGTCTGCGGGAATTTCGGGCGACGTACGTCGGGGACTTCGACGAGCTCGAGCGGCACCTCGTCCGCATCGGCGCGGACTGTTCGACGACAAACCAAAGGGCGCCTCGCGCAAGGCACCGCGCAAGGCACCGGAGTCCACCTCTCCCGATCAACCGAACTGCTTCCTGAAACGCCAGGCGCTGATGCCGACAAGCAGTACCGCCGCCGCCAGCAGCGCGAGAACATTCGGATACAGGATGTCGATGCCAACCCCCTTCAGCAGCACTCCGCGCGAGATCGTCGCGAAGTGGCGCACGGGATTTATCAGCGTAAACGGCCGAATCCACTCGGGCATCGCCTCGATCGGCGTGACGACTCCAGACAGCAACGCCACCGGGGGGTTCACGAAAAACGCCATCAACTGTGCCTGCTGCTGCGACTTCGTGAATGTCGCGACGAACGTCCCGATTCCGATTCCGGCAAAAACGCACAACATTCCGGCCGTCGCGAACAGAACGAGGCTTCCGCGGACCGGAACGGCAAAAACCGCCCGCGCCACTGAGAGCGCGATCACGATGTCCGCCGTTAGCAGGATCAGCAGCGGCAGCATCTTTGCGACGATGATCTCAGTCGCGGATGCGGGCGTCATCAGAAGCTGCTCGATCGTCCCCGTTTCCTTCTCCTTCACGAGCGAGCCCGACGCGACCAGCGAACCGACGAGCACCAGCAACGTGCCGATCATCCCCGTTGTGATGAACCACGAGTTCTGCAAACCCGGGTTGTAGAGAAGCGTCACCGTCGTCGTGAGCGACAGCGGCCGGGCCGCTCGTGGACGTTGTGCCGCGAGGTTTCGATTCAACGACTCGATGATCCTCGCGGCGTATCCGCCGGCTATCGACGCCGTGTTGGCGTTCGTCGCGTCGAGGAGCAGCTGGATCGACGCCGTTTCACCACGAATCCGGCGCTCGGCATAATCGCTTGGAATGATCAGCGCCGCATCCGCATCGCCCCTGGCGATGGCGTCACCCGCCTGCTCGCTCGAAGGATACTGAGCCGGAATGAGAAAGGATCCGCTCTCGCCAAACGCCGACACGAGTTGCCGGCTCTCGGGCGTGCGGCTCTCATCGACGACAGCCAGCTTCAGCCCTGTGACTTCGGGGTTCAGGGCAAAGCCGAACAACAGCAACTGGAGCGTCGGCGGAACTATCAGCATCACGACGAGACGGCGGTTCCTCCCGAGCTGCGTCAGTTCCTTGATGAAGAGGGGAACGAGGCGCCCACCCACGAGTCGGTCCAGCATCGCCCTCATGCCGACACCTGCATTCGTCGCATTCGTTTCCACGCAACCGCAAAGAAGACGAGGCCGATCACCGATAACACGATCGGCACGTGCCACATCGCGGGCCATCCGGCGCCCCGAACGAACGCATCGCGCGACAGTTCGATGTAGTAACGCGCGGGAACGAACAGGGCGATCCAGCGGAGCGCCGCCGGGATGTTCGAGATCGGAAAGATGAGCCCTGAGAGCAGGAACGACAGCAGGAAGCCGACGATCTGAACGAGCTGAATCGCCGCCGCCTGATTCGGTATCGCAGCCCCGACCATCACACCGAACGCAACACAGCAGAACAGATACGCGACGGTCCCGACGAGAAGCGGCGTGGGATCGGCCACGAACCAGATCCCGAACATGAATCGCAGGACGGCGACGCCGATCATCCACTGCGCGACGGCAACCAGCCAGAAGGCCACGGTCTTGCCGATCAGGTATTCGTGAGCCGAGATGCTCGAGGCGTAGACCTGCAGGATGGTCTTCTGCTCACCCTCGCGAGAAAGCGCCAGGGCCGCCAGGAGGGGCGGGAAAAGAGCAAACATCACGGCGAATGCACCGGGACCGACGAACCGCTTCGAGTCGCGTCCCGGGTTGTACCAGAGCCGCGTTTCCGGCCGTATTGCCGGCGCCGCACCGGAGCGTTGCGACCGGGCGAAGTTGGCCGTGACGCCGAACGCGTTGCCGCGCAGCACGTTGGCCGTGTTGGCGTCGGTGGCGTCGACGAGAATCTGGATCTCGGCCGGCACGCCACGTATCGCATCCCGTTCGAAGTTCTCGGGGATGATGATCGCGGCACGGGCGTCGCCGCGGTCGAGCGCGTCAATCGGCTGCGAGTCGGAACCCAATTCGACGACGCGAAACGTCAATGTCTGTCGCCAGGCATCAGAATAGGCGCGCGATAATGCCGTCTGGTCCAGGTCCTGGATGACGATCGGCACGTCCGTTACGGTCAACGAGAGAGCCGTTCCGAAAAGGGCGAGCAATATCTGCGGCAGGACGAGCGCGAGAAACAGCACGAGCCTGTCGCGGCGCACCTGAGCCAGTTCCTTGCGGGCCTGCGCGAGGATGCGCTTCACGATGCCTCCGCGACCGCTGCGTCACGGGATCGATGGACCACATCGATGAACACGTCCTCGAGCGAGAACGTCGTCTCCTCGATGCGCAGGACCTCGACCCGAGCTCGGTCGAGAAGAGCACGGATCTCGCTCGTCGCGTCCGCCACCGGCAACTCTGATTGCACGTGAACGCGGTCGCCGAACTGCGACACGCGATCGTGCCCGAGAGCCTCCCGCAACGCGAGCGTCGCAACTCGCGCGTTATCGACGATGATCTCGAAGAGCCGGCCGCGCATCATTGCCTTCATCTCGGTAGGCGAGCCCTCGGCGACGACTTCGCCGGCGGCCATGAATCCGAGGCGATTGCACTGTTCCGCTTCCTCGAGGTAGTGCGTCGTCACCAGCACGGCGACGCCACGGTCCGCCATTGCGTTGATCATCTTCCACAGCGCGCGACGGGCCAGCGGATCGACGCCCGACGTGGGCTCGTCGAGAAACAGCACGGAAGGTGCGTGCATCAGCGAGGCCCCGAACGCAACGCGCTGTTTCCAGCCGCCGGGCAACGAAGCGGTCATCAACTGTTCGCGGCCCTCCAGGCCCGACGCCTCGAGTACCCACGAGATGCGCCGCTCGCGCTCATCTCGTGGCACGCCGTACACGCCGGCGAAAAAGCGAAGGTTCTGGATGATCGTCAGATCGTCATACAGCGAAAACTTCTGCGACATGTAGCCGATGCGCGACCGTACGGCGCCGGACCGAAGTGATCCGCGCTCGCCGGTCAGTTCGACGTCGCCGCTCGTCGGCTCGAGCAGTCCGCAGAGCATCTTGATCGTCGTCGTCTTGCCGGCGCCGTTCGCGCCGAGAAGTCCGTACACTTCGCCGTGCCGGACCTCGACGGTGACGTCGCGCACGGCTTCGAACGAGCCGAACGACTTTCGCATCCCGTAGGCACCAATGGCGACGGCGCCTCGTTCGACCGGGTCGCGAGTGCTGTCGAACGGAAAGGCTGGCACGACGATTTCTCCGCCAATGGAGCGCAGCACGGCGACGAATGCGTTCTCGAGCGTTGGCGCCTCCGGCTTCAGGGCCGTGAACGTTACTCCCTCGCGCGCAAGCGCTTCGCTGGCGATCGATTCTCCTCCTGCCGTGTCGTCGACCATCACGTCGAGGCTGTCGCCGAAGCGCTGCGTGTCGCGAACGCCGTCGATGCCCTCGAGGATGTGCTCGGCAGCCTCGAGATTCCCTGTGCGAACCCGGATACGTCGCAGACGCGGACGCTGCCGGACCTCCGCCGGCGTACCGGTGTCGTGCAGGCGTCCTTCGTGCATCAGGGCGAGCCGGCTGCATCGCTCCGCCTCGTCGAGGTACGGTGTCGCGACGACGATCGTCATTCCGGTCCCGGAAAGCTCGGCGAGTGCATCCCAGAACTCCCGACGGGACACTGGATCGACGCCGGTTGTCGGCTCGTCCAGCAGCAGCACCTGCGGGCGCGCGATGAGCGCGCATACGAGCGCGAGCTTCTGCTTCATGCCGCCGCTGAGCCGTCCAGCCAGGCGGTCGCGAAACTGCAGCATGTCGAACATTTCGAGGTAGCGATCGCCGCGCTCGCGAATCTCGTCGAGGGACAGGCGGCGGAGCTCGCCGATGTAGCGCACGTTCTCAGCCACGCTCAGATCGACGTAGAGACTGAAGGTCTGGGTCAGGTAGCCGACCGTGGCCCGGGCCTCGAGCGGCGTCTGGCCGAAGATCGAAACCTGGCCAGAGGATTCGGGCATAACTCCGGCGAGGATCTGGAACGTCGAGGTCTTTCCAGCGCCATCTGGACCGATGAGACCAAAGATTTCGCCGGAGCGGACGTCGAGATCGATGCCTCGGACTGCCTCGAGCTCTCCGTAGTGCTTTCGCAGGTCCCGAACGCGAATCGCCAGGCCGCCGGCGGCCGGTGCCGGCGCGGACGGAGGTTCCGTCGGCGCCCCAGGCGCGATCACCGTGTCCCCGGCGCTGCCGGCCACGTGTCGCCTTCGACGAGGATCTGTCCGTCGGCGGGCATTCCCGGCTTGGCGAAGCCCTCGGCGCCACGTACCCGCAGCTTCACCCCGAAGACCTGCTTGACCCGGTCGTCCCGGAAGTAGGTGTTCTCGGGAGTGAACGACGCCTGTGGATCGATGCGGGTGACTTCGGCCTCGATCGGCGTGGACGGGCTCGAATCGAGGTAGACCCGCGCGGCTTGCCCGATCTTCACGCGTCCGATGTCGCCCTCGGGGATGAATCCGCGCATGTAGACATCGCCGAGGTTCACGATCGTAACGATGGGAGTTCCGGGAGCGAGCACCTCGCCGGGCTCGGCGGCCCGCGTGGCGACGGTGCCGTCGAAGGGCGCGCGAACGCTCAGGTCGCCGCGGGTCGCTTCAGCCTCCTCGACAAGGGCCCGGGCGCGCGCGAGCTCGGAATCGAACGCCGTAACGTCCGTTCGCGCCTGCGCGATCTGCTGCTCTATGGCCGCCGACTGCGATGTTCGAACGGCGGGGTTCTTGAGGCTCGCCGTCGCGGCTTCGAGCGCCCCGCGCGCGGCTTCGACCTGCCTGCGCGCTGCTCGAACTGCGGCCTCGAGCGCCGTGGCCTGAGATCGAGTCTGTTTCGCTATGCGCTCGGGCTCGTGGCCTTCCTTTGCGAGAGTCTCGAAACGCTCGGCGTCCCACACCGCCTGCTGCCAGTTCGCCTCGGCTTGTGCGAGCGTGGCCTCGGCAGCGGCGATCTGGGCGCGCGCCTGATCGACTCGACCCTGGGCGTCGAGGCGCGCCTGATCGACGCCTATGCGGCTCTGGGCGAGTTGTTCTTCGAGTACGCCGATCTGGCGGCGGGCGCGATCGAGTCGCGCCGCGGCCGCGTCGACGCCGGACTTTGCCTGCGCCACGCGGGCCGAGACCTGATCGTCGTCGAGGACTGCGATGACCTGTCCGGCGGTGACGGCGTCTCCCTCGCGAACCGAGACCTCGCGCAGCCGACCTCCGACCTTCGCCGATACGATGGCATCGTCTCCTTCGATGCGTCCGCTGACGGCGATGACCCCGGCCGGTTCAGGCGGCGTGCGGAGTCCGAAGTACCAGATCAGCGTTCCGGCGGTCGCGACCAACGCCAGGACGAGGACGACACGAAGCGGCTTCGGCATGTGCGCATTTGTACACGACTAGGTGCACGACCGCGAACGGCTTCGTGCTCTCCGTGACTCTGTGCTCTCAGTATGCCAACGGCAACGGCGTGGCCATACTGAGAGCACAGAGTCACGGAGAGCATAGAGACACGCTAGATCCCCGGCATCGCCTTCTTGAGCGGTTTGAGCAGGAAGAACAGCACCACTGACATGATCAGCGCTGCAACCGCCAGCATCAGCCAGAACGTCGAGTGCAGCCACTGCGTCCAGAACACGCCGATCTGCGTGAGCTTGTTGCCGATGCCCGTGGCCACGAACCATCCACCCATCATCAGACCGCGCTTGCTGACGGGAGCGACCTTCGAAACGAGAGAGAGTCCCATCGGCGACAGCATCAACTCACCGAGCGTGAGCACTCCATACGCGCCGACGAGCCAGAGAGGCGACACCTCGAAGGCGTACGGATCCGCGCCCGTGACGCTGGCTTCTCCGACCTTCGCCGCAACGAAAAGGATCAGGAACGCGAGGCCAGTGAAGATCATCCCGAAGACCATTTTCGTGGGAGTAGCCGGTTCCATGCCCTTCGAGTCGAGCCATTTCCAGAAGCCGACGAGCGGGAACGTCAGCAGGATGACCCACGCCGGGTTGATGAAGTTCGACAGCGTTCCCGAGACGTTCCACGCCGTGTTTTCGTCGGCCCAGTAGGTCATCGTCGAACCGTTCTGGTGGAAGACCATCCAGAAGACGATCACGACGAGATAGATGACGACGAGCGCCCCCATGCGCCGATTGTCCGGCACCAGGTCTATGGCCTGAGGCCCGGGCTTGCTTGACGTGGGCGGAGGCACGTCCACGGTCGCAAGAGCTTTCTCGAAGTCGAACTCCGCCGGCTTCGCAGGTGCCGGTGCCGGCTCCTCGATGTACTGCTTGAACTGCCAGAGAATCCAGACCGAGATGAGCATTCCGAATGCTGCAACCGCGAAGGCGACGTGAACACCGAAGTAGGCCTTCACGACCTCGGCGACGATTGGCGCCGCAGCCGCGCCGATGTTGATGCCCATGTAGAAGATGTTGTACGCCCGATCCTTGAGGTGGCTTCCCTCCGGATACAGGTTTCCAACCATCGTCGACACGTTCGGCTTGAAAAAGCCGTTGCCGATAACGAGACAGGCAAGCGCGAGATAGACGACGGGCAGGGATTGGATCGACAGCAGCAGGTGACCGGCCATGAAGAAGAAGCCGCCGATCATCACCGCCCGTCGATAGCCGAGGAACTTGTCGGCGAGCCAGCCGCCGATGAGCGGACTGAGGTACACGAACATGATGTAGTTCGCGTACAGCGTCGTCGCGTCTTTCGCTTCCCAACCGAATCCTTCGACAGGGTCACGCAAATAAAGCGTGAAAAGAGCGATCATCGAGTAGAAGCTGAAACGCTCCCACATCTCGGTCGCGAAGAGAACGTAGAGGCCTTTCGGGTGACGGTCGCCGGACTGCGTCATGAACTCTCTCTCATGCCATCAAGGATTGGCGGAGGACACGTTTCCGCGACAGACAGTGCCCTCCGCGAGATCAGGGCCGTTTCAGTGGCCGCCCACCGACTCTTCGTGAGACCGAGCGAGCATACGCTCGACGGGCTTCGCGAGAATGAAGAGCAGGATGCCCATCGCCACCGGAATCCCGGTCATCAACAGGAAGAAGTGGTCCATCTGCATCGTCGTCGTGAGCTTCACGGCACGTCCGGCCATGTAGTTGCCCATTGAGGCGGCGAGGAACCAGACTCCCATGATGAGACCGACGAGCCGCGTCGGTGCGAGCTTGGTCATCGCCGACAGGCCAACGGGGCTAAGGCACAGCTCGCCACACGTGTGGATGAGGTAGAGCGCGATCAGCCACTGTGCGCCAACCAGGTATCCGCCGAGCGCGAACTTCGCAGCCGGAACAAGGACGAGGAAACCGAGGCCGACGCCAACCATGCCGAGTCCGAACTTGACGAGTGTGGCCGGTTCCTTCTTTCGCTTCGCGAGATAGATCCAGAGCGCCGCGAAAACCGGCGCCAGGGCAACGACGAAGATCGCGTTCAGGGCCTGAAACGAGGTCGACTGGAGCGTGAACCCGAGGAACTGACGCTCGGTGTTGCGCTCCGCGAACAGCGTGAGGGTCGAACCAGCCTGCTCGAAGCACCCCCAGAACACGGCCGCGGCGAAGAACAGGATGACAACGACGATCAACCGTGCGCGCTCCTCCTTGTTCTTTGCGCCGAAGAAAAGCAGCCCTCCAAGCACCGCGAGCGCCGTGACCGGCAAAAGAATATCCGTCACGCTGCTGAGCTTTTCGGGCGTGAGCTCGATGTTGCCCGACACCGCCAGCGAGCCGACGATCACGGGCACCGCGATGAAGACCAGCAGGACTGCTCCGAGGATGAGGCGATTCCGGTTGGCCTCCGTTGCATCCTTGGCGGGCGTCGGATACTTGCCGGCGTTCTTGAGATTCTTCCGGCCGATTACGTACTGGACGAGGCCAAAGAACATTCCAACGGCCGCCGCCCCGAACGCGAAGTGCCAGGCGCTGCGCGGATCGATGCCCGACGACGTCAGCCAGTCCTTGAACGTCTGGCTCTGAGCCAGGAACGTGCCGCAGATTATCGGTGCGAGGAAAGCACCGAGGTTGATGCCCATGTAGAAGATGGTGAATCCCGAGTCACGTCGTGCGTCGCCCTCGTTGTACATCTGGCCAACGATCGAGCTGATGTTCGGCTTCAACAGGCCGGTTCCGAGCGCGACGAGTGAGAGTCCGAGGTAGAACGTCGCGGTCATCGGGAAGGCGAGACTGATGTGGCCAAACATGATCAGCGTGCCGCCGTACAGCACGGCGTTCTGCTGACCGAGGAACCGATCCGCGATCCACCCGCCTGGCACACTCAGCATGTAGACCATTGCGGTGTAAGTGCCGTAGATGACACCCGCGCGGGCGTCCTCGAATCCAAGCCCTCCGCTTGCCACCGGAGCAACCATGAAGAGCACGAGGAACGCGCGCATGCCGTAATAGCTGAAGCGTTCCCACATCTCCGTGAAGAAGAGGGTCATCAACCCCCTCGGGTGTCCGGCGATTCCGGACGTGTCGCGGTCAGGTGTCGGAAGGACTTCTGCAGCACTCATGATCGGGCGTGTTCTCCTGTCAGACTCGAGATTGCTTGCGAACCTGGCCGGGAGCGCACCTTCGGCAGCGGCCTGGCAGCCGACGAGCGGGCGTCTCCAAAGCGTGGTGTTTTGAACGTTGGGAGCGCCGGATCGTTGCACGACGGGCCCGGCGCGCGCGCAGTCTACCCCGATTTGCGAAGCAATCGCGAACAAATCACGAATGAAGGTCGACGACTGGCATCGTGGGCCGATGGTGGACATCAGCCGCGCCTGTCCGTATCGTTACGCGGTTCCAGAGTTGCCAGCGCGTCGAGTGCGCGGGGTCGCAACACCCACTCCAACGAAGTCACGAGGTCTGAATGCATACGAAGCGTGTTGTGCTCTGCGCAATTGTCGCCTTGCTGGTGGCGGCGCTGCCAGTCCCGGCCCAGACGAAGAAGCTCTCGATCGACGACATCTTCGATCCGGCTCGGCGGGTCAATTTCACGGGCACGGTGCCGTCGATCACCTGGATGCCCGACGGAGCGTCGTATCTGCTTCGAAATGCACCCGCTTCCACGGAGCAGGGAATTCTGCTCGTCGATGCTGTCAGCGGTTCGTCGCGTCCATTCCTGGACGTCGCCCGCATGACGAAAGCGATCGGCGAGCTGCCGGGCGTCTCGGCGGGAGATGCCGCGAGCGTCGCCGGACAGCGGTGGTTCACGTATCACGCCGAGACTTCGACGATCGTGTCGGAGCTTGGTGACGACCTGATCGTCTACAACGTCACCGCGGGCAAGGCCATGCGGCTGACCTCTGCACCCGGTGAAGAGACGAACGCGTCGTTCAGCCCGAATGGAAAGTTCGTGGCGTACGTGCGGGACGGAGATCTTTACTGTGCCGACGTTGCGTCGCAACGCGAGCGGCGCCTGACGACCGACGGCGGGCCAAATCGACTCAACGGCCGACTCGACTGGGTTTACGAGGAGGAGCTTTACGGACGCGGCGAGACTACCGGTTACTGGTGAAGTCCGGACTCGCTCTCCATCGCGTTCCTGAGCTTCGACGAGACTCCTGTTCAGTTTTATGCGATCGTCGACGACGCGAAGCCGGATCAGGGAGTCGAGATGACGCGATACCCGCGAGCCGGCGATCCGAATCCCATCGTGACGCTCGGCGTCGTGCCCGCGTTCGGCGGACCCACGCAGTGGATGGACCTATCGTGGTGGGAGGCTCCGGACCGGCTGGTCTCTCGAGTTGACTGGTCACCTGACAGTCGCAACGTCGTGTACCAGGTCCAGGACCGCGTTCAGAGCAGGCTCGATCTCGTCGCGGCGGACCGTGACAGCGGCGTCGCCAGGAAGCTTTTCCGGGAAGAGAGCAAGTACTGGATAGACGTCATTGGAAATCCGCACTGGCTGCCGGACGGCTCGTTTCTCTGGCTGAGTGATCGGACCGGCTTCCGTCACGTGTATCACTACGCGGCGGATGGCAAGTTGAACCGTGCGATCACGTCTGGGTCGTGGGACATTCGCGAACTGTACGGCGCCGCGGCCGACGGCTGGGTTTATTTCCAGGGCGCCGAGCATTCTCAGCTCGAGAACCACATCTACCGAGTCCGTCTCGATGGCACGGGGATGGCAAGGCTGACCGACACGGCCGGCGACCATTCGGCCAGCTTCAACAGCAAGATGACGATGTTCGTGGATTCGACGAGTGACATCCGTACGCCGCCGCAAGTGAGTCTGCGATCGAACTCTGGCGCGGTGCTTCGCACAATCGAGAAGAACACCGTAGCCGCGCTCAAGGAGTATGCGCTCGGCGAGATTTCTTTCCACCAGGTGAAGACACGCGACGGCGTCACGATGGATGCGGCCATGATCAAGCCGCCGGACTTCGACCCGAAGAAGAAGTACCCGGTGATGTCATTCTGCTACGCCGGTCCCGGTGCGCAGTCGGTGCGCAATCGATGGGGACGGACGACGATAATGTGGTACCACCTGCTCGCGCAGAACGGATATGTCATCTGGGTCTGCGACAACCGGTCGGCGAGCGCAAGGGGTGTCGTCTCACAGCAGGGTGTCTTCCGGAACTTTGGCGTGCAGGAGATGAGCGATCTCGAGGACGGCGCTGCGTGGCTGAAGGCGCAGTCGTTCGTGGATGGCAGCAGGATCGGCCTCTGGGGCTGGAGTTACGGCGGCTTCATGGCGTCGTTCGCGCTCACGCATTCGACGACGTTCAAGATCGGAGTGGCTGGAGCGCCGGTGACGGACTGGCGGCTGTACGACTCGATCTATACCGAGAGGTACATGGGATTGCCGTCGGCGAATCCGGAAGGGTACGACCGTACGTCCGTCCTCAAGGCGGCTGACAAGCTGAACGGCAAGCTGCTGCTCATTCACGGAGCCGTCGACAACAACGTGCATCCGCAGAACTCGGTACGACTCATCGACGCGCTTCAGAAGTCGGGGAAGCAGTTCCGGTTCATGCTGTATCCGCAGTCGCAGCACGGGGTGACGAATCCGATGCGTGTGAAGCACATGAATCAGATGGTGACGGACTTCATCCTGGAGAACCTGTAAGAGAAGGAGAGTGGACAGGATTGACAGGATTTGCAGGATTGACAGGATTCTATGTTTTGAGAAATCCCTGCGAATCCTGACAATCCTGAAATCCTGTCCACTCTCTACGCGTGCAGCTTCCGGTACTTGATCCGATGCGGCTGGTCGGCGGCTGAGCCGAGGCGCTTTCGCCGATCCGCCTCGTACTCGGCGTAGTTCCCCTCGAACCACTCCACCGTGCTGTCGCCCTCGAATGCGAGGATGTGCGTCGCGATACGATCCAGAAACCACCGATCGTGACTGATCACGACGGCGCATCCGGCGAAATCCAGCAGAGCCTCCTCAAGAGCGCGCAACGTGTCGACGTCCAGGTCGTTCGTCGGCTCGTCGAGCAGCAGCAGGTTGCCGGCTTCCTTCAGCAGCTTCGCCAGGTGCACGCGATTCCGCTCGCCGCCCGATAGCTCTCCGACCTTCTTTTGCTGATCGCTGCCGCGGAAGTTGAATTGCGCGACGTAGGATCGCGAATTCACCTTGCGAGTGCCGAGCTCGACCTGCTCGTTCATGTTCGTGATCTCGTCCCACACGCTCTTCTTGGGATCGAGCGCATCCCGACTCTGATCGACGTACGCGAGCTTGACGGTTTCGCCCACTCGCAGCGTGCCGCTCGTCGGCTCTTCCTGGCCGGTGATCATTCGGAAGAGCGTCGTCTTGCCGGCTCCGTTCGGCCCGATGACTCCGACGATGCCGCCGCGCGGCAGCCGGAACGACAGATTCTCGAACAGCAGGCGCTCGCCGTAGGCCTTCGAGACGCTCTCCGCTTCAACGACGACGTCGCCGAGACGTGGACCGGGCGGAATGAAAATCTCGACCGACTCAGGCAGCTTCTGCTGCTCGGAACTTAGCATCGATTCGTAGTCGCGCAGGCGCGCCTTGCTCTTCGCGTGGCGAGCCCTCGGCGCCATCCGCACCCATTCGAGCTCGCGCTCGAGTGTGCGTCGGCGCGTGGTCGACTGTTTCTCTTCGAGGTCCATTCGGTTCTTCTTCTGCTCGAGCCAGGAAGAGTAATTGCCCTCCCATGGAATTCCCGATCCGCGGTCGAGCTCTAGAATCCAGCCGGCAACGTTGTCGAGGAAGTACCGGTCGTGCGTCACGGCAACGACCGTGCCGGGATACTCGTGTAGATATCGCTCGAGCCACGCGACCGATTCCGCGTCGAGGTGGTTCGTCGGCTCGTCGAGCAGGAGCATGTCGGGCCGCTCGAGAAGCAGCTGGCATAGCGCGACTCGACGCCGTTCGCCGCCCGAAAGAATCGAGACATCGGCATCGCCCGGCGGCAAACGCAATGCGTCCATCGCGATTTCGAGCCGACGGTCGAGGTCCCAGCCGTCCGCCGCCTCGATGGCATCCTGAACGGCTGCCTG
>JADIYM010000027.1 GCA_016705245.1 Blastocatellia bacterium
TTACACCTCGAAGAACTGCGTCGTTACCGGGTCGAAAGCCCACGAGCGCAGCGAACCCGTAGGACCAAAGAGCGTGACGGCCCGGATCAGACCGGGATCCGGATCACCGCTCGGCAATGGGACGAACATCGTGAGCGTCATGCTCTGCGGCGTATTTGCGGCGTTCGTCGCCGTTCCATCAGGCATGAAGAAGATGACCATTCGCCCGCCCGGCCAGTTCCAGTGGGTGAAGTTGTGCGGAAGCGGCGGCAACGGAAACCGCGCGGGGTCGGTGTTGATCGTCGTATCGGCGACATCGGGAAGAAGCTCGTTGCGTATGACGGCGTCGTCACCGACGCCACCGGTCAGCGTCTCCTGATCGATGACCTGGATCGTGCCCCGTGTTCCCGTCGTACCCGGCACGAGCTCAACCCTCATCACCTGCCGCTCACCGAGCGCCCTCTGCTGCGCGAACTGCATGATGTCGACGAGCTGATTGCTCGCATCATCGATCGCATAAGTTTGACGCGCGTTGAAAATCGACGGCAGCGCAATTGCGATCATGATCGCGATAATCGCCAGGACGAGCAGCAACTCCACGACCGAGAATCCCCGGTCAGCCGTTCTGGATGGAAGCGTCGTCGGCTGGTTGAATTTCGCACGTTGGCTCATCACTTTTTATGCCTCCACTCTCGCGCCGCCGCAGCTGGCACCATTCTTGTTGAGACCGCCTATTCCGGGTGATTTCGGAACGTACCGAGAAGGACCGCCACCGTGGTTTCTCACAAGATCCTCGCGAGAACTCACCTCGAGGCGAGGCAAATGCCGTGCCTGCGGGGTGTAATCAGTGCAAGTCACTGCTTATACGGAAGTTCAGACGTGCGTGGATTCTCCTGCAGGACCGATCTCGAAGCCATATCTGTGGTGTTTGGTAACAGTGCCGGGAAGGTGGGTTCCGCTACCTCGGTCCCCGCTCGCTCCCCGTTCTTCGAGCCGCGAGCGGTAGCGAGCGTCCCACGGACAGTGCCTGAAATCGCGGATTCGTTGTTGCTGAAGGTCAGAAGTGATCGGAACCGATCGACCGTCCGTGGGACGCTCGCTACCGCTCGCGGCTCAAAAAACGGGGACCGCCCGCATCGTGCACTACCAACCAGGACGCTCCGCCAGCTCCCCGTTCCTCGAGCCGCGAGCGGTAGCGAGCGTCCCACGGACAGTGCCTGAAATCGCGGATTCGTTGTTGCTGAAGGTCAGAAGTGACCGGAACCGATCGGCCGTCCGTGGGACGCTCGCTACCGCTCGCGGCTCAAAAAACGGGGACCGCCCGCATCGTGCACGACCAACCAGGACGCTCCGCCAGCTTCCCGTTCCTCGAGCCGCGAGCGGTAGCGAGCGTCCCACGGACAGTGCCTGAAATCGCGGATTCGTCGTTGCTGAAGGTCAGAGGTGACCGGAACCGATCGACCGTCCGTGGGACGCTCGCTACCGCTCGCGGCTCAAAAAACGGGGACCGCCCGCATCGTGCACTACCAACCAGGACGCTCCGCCAGCTCCCCGTTCCTCGAGCCGCGAGCGGTAGCGAGCGTCCCACGGACAGTGCCTGAAATCGCAGAGTGCATATGCGTCTCATCAAGAACTGATGGCGGCGGTCGCCGCCGGCAGCCGGCACCTGAAAACGGCGCCGGGTCGAGCATTCTCGACCGTGATCCGTCCGCCGTGCGCCAGGATGATCTTCTGGGTGAGTGCGAGCCCGATTCCGTAACCGCGAGACCGCGTCGTGAAAAACGGGATGAAGATCCGGTCCAGATCCTCGGCCGGGATGCCGGGACCGTTGTCGCGGATCTCGAGCGTGACGTCCGAAGCGCCCTGCCCTTGCCGGATCGTCACCGAGATATTCCTCGGACCGTCGATCGTCTCTACCGCCTCCACCGCATTCTGGAAGAGGTTCAGGATTGCACGCGAGAGCAGCATCTCGTCGGCCGAGACGGTCGCCGAACGATCATTCACCTCGCAGATGACCGAGGCTTCGACGCCCGATGAGGCCAATCGATCGGAGAATCGCTCGATCACACCCTCGACAACGTCCCGGAGATTCACCGGCACCGGCGACAGGTCCTCCGGCTTCGCGAAATTGAGGAAATCGGTGACCATCTGCGAAAGCGCACGAACCTCACTGACAAGCGCTTCCGATGGTTCCGTCGCCCGGTCGATGTCGAGCCCGGCGAGCAACTGCGCATACCCTTGAATTGTGGCAAGCGAGTTTTTCAGCTCGTGCGTCAAGCCTGCCGCCATCTCGCCGAGACTCGCCAGCGTCTCCTGCACGCGAACCCGGTCGCGCAACTCAACGACCTCGGTGAGATCCGTCATAAGCGCCAGGGCGGCCTCGACCGGCCCCCCCGCCGGGCCGATCGGCGTCACCGACACGCCGAGGCAGCGCGTCGACCCGTCGCCAGTCTGCGTGTGGAGCTCGATCTCTCGCCGCTGGAACGACCGGCCATCGGCGAGACAGTCAACGATGAGGGACGACAATTCCGGTGCGCGCCCGAAGACGCTCGTGTGGTCGACCGCCTCGGTTCTGGCGCTCGGCAAGTCGGCAAACAGTTCGCGCGCACTCGGATTTGCCGCGGTCACGCAACCGGAACGGTCGACGACGACCAGTCCCGTCGGCATCTGTCCGATGACGCGTTCCGCAAAACGCTCACTGCGATCCGCGCGTTCACGATCGCGCTGGCTACGCAACTCGAGCTCCTTTCCCTTGTGCTGCAGCTCGCCGATCACCGTCTGGAAAGTCTCGACGACGAAGTCGGCTTCGCGCGAAGGAACGTCCCCAGCGCTCGAGGCCGCCTCGCGACGCGCAACCGGAGAACGACGTCGAATCCTCCAGAACAGGAATGCGATGGCGGCCACAACGACGACAATTGTCAGCGCCTGGTAAGCGACGAGAGTGTCGGCCCACGGCGCAAGCGGCCTCTGCTCGTGAACGATGAAGAGCCAGCGTGCCCCTTCGAGCTCGACGAGTTGTATGCGAACCCCGTCGTCTCCGCCAAACGGCCGGACATTGGCTGCAACGAAGGATTGATCGAGCTCGAGATCATCCGGGAGCCGCGAACCGAGGCGTTCGCGTCCCGGGACCGTAGCCCTCAATTGAATTCGTCCGGAGCCGTCATAGATTCCCGCGGCCATCGGGGCGCCGAGACCTCGGAGGGCCTCGGCCACCGCCGCTTCCGTTGGTTCCGGATCGATCGCTTCGATCTTCCGCGCGAGCAACTGCGCATCGGCGGCCTCTCGGGCGTCACGCGCTTCCTCGGAACGAGTGCGGATCGCCGCGTCAACTCCGAGCCAGAGGACGAACGCCGTAAGAACCGCGACGGCGATCAGCGCCGCGATGCCCGCCCGCATTCCGCCATTGTCGACGATCGTCGCCATAGTTCAGACCGGGCCTCGTCACGCGCGAAACACCATCGCGCCGTGTCCACGGCCTCGCGCCGCAAGGCCTTAGTTCATCAATCCGAGGTACCACGCCAGGATTCGCGTCCCCGCAAGCAACGAGATAATCGCCCCAATTCCGAGAAAAACCCCGAACGGAACCTGGAACTCGTCGATGCGCCGGCCACGGGCGGCGGCGACTCCAACAACCGACCCGACGATCGACGCAAGCAGAATGGTCAGCAGGGTCAGTTCCCAGCCGAGGTATGCCCCGACGAAACACATCATGCTCACGTCGCCGAGTCCCATCCCTTCCCGCTTGCGAACGACCTCGTACGCGACACCGAGTACGAAGAGCAACCCTCCGCCGAGTGTTGCGCCGGCCGCCGCGTTCACGAGCGAAACGTACCAATCGGGACTCGCCCCGAGCCCGAGCGCGAAGCCTCCGCCTCCGATCTTCGGGCTCATTCCCACGAGCTTCGGCACCACCAGCGCAGACACGAACGCGAACGCGAGTCCCGGCACGGTGATCGCGCTCGGCAGCAGCCGCACGTCCGCGTCGATGAACACGAGGGGGATCACCATTGCAATGAAGAGGCAGTCGAAAACGAGCTTCAACGACGGCCCGTCGACGACGCACGCCATCGCAAAGAGCACGCCCGTCAGCAGTTCCACAGCCGGGTATCGCACCGAGAAGGACTGACCACACGACCGGCATTTCCCGCCGAGCAGCAGATAACTGACGACCGGGATGTTGTCGTACGGACGGACCGGGGCGTCACACGAGCCGCAGTGACTTCCGGGAAAGACGATCGACTCGCCGCGCGGCCAGCGATGGATGACAACGTTCAGGAAACTGCCGATAACAAGGCCGAAAAGCGCGGAGATGCCAATCCACACGGCCAGCGGCACGTCGGTGGGACCCATTCGCAGAGAATACCCGGCCGGTTGCCGCCGTCAAAGCTCGACCAGCGTCCGGAACCGGTGGTTGACACTCCTACATGCCAAGGCTAGACTCCGCCCGATCGCACCGGCCGTTCTCGGGAAGCAAATTCCCGCTCGATTTTCCCAACCTATTCAACGAACTCACGACTGAGGAGGAACGCTCGCCATGCAGAATCCACCAGGATCGTATCCACCGCCCCAGCCGGGTTACCAGCCGGGAGGATTTCAGTCACCGGGCGGTTACCCTGGCGGTCCGGCACCCACTGGAAAGACGCAGACACTCGGCCTCGACTACAACATAGCCGCGGGACTCTGCTACCTGCCGATCTGTGCCATCAACCTGATCGCCTCGATCCTCTGGATCGCCACCGAGCCGAAGACGAACAAGCTCGTGCGACTGCACGCATTCCAGTCGCTGTTCCTTCTCGCCGCCTACATCATCGGTGCGATCGGCATCGCCGTGGTCTTCATGGTGATCCAGCTCGTCGCAGCTGCGGCCGACAGCGGTGCTCTCGTCGTCATCGTCGGCCTCATTTCGCTGGTCGTGTGGATTGTGTTCATCCTCTTCTTCCTCGTCATGGTCATCATGGGCCTGATCAAGGGCTTCGGCGGGAAGTACTGGAAGATGCCGATCATCGGAAACCTGGCGGAGAAGTTCGCCTAGTCGCCGGTCGTCGTCACGAATTCTTGGCCACAATATCCTCGAGGATATTCGCGACGTCCTCGCACTTGTCGATGCCGGCCTCGAGCCTGTCGTAGAGTTCCTTGAGCCGAATGACGCGGATGGGATCGGGCGCTCCTGCAAAGAGCGCCCGCATCGCTTGCCGGTACTGGTCGTCCGCGGTCGACTCGAGCCGATGCACCGTGGCGCAGTGGTCACGGATGCCGTCGCGATCGTTGAGGTGCTCGACGGCCGCCGAAAGCTCTCGGGAGCACGCCAGCAGGCTCGATGCGAGCGCCTGAAGGTGTTCGTTCGACTCGTCGAGATTCGACGCGTCGGCAAAGCTCGCGGCCACGAACGCCTCGTCGAGGACGTCGTCTAGTTGCGTTGCCAGCGCCTGGATGTCCTCGCGATCGATCGGCGTCACCAGCGAGCGCTGCAGCCGGATCATGATGTTCCGTGTGGCGTCGTCGCCGCGCCGCTCGACCTCCTTGATGGATTCGACGAGCGACGCGCGATCCGCGCCGTCGGCGAAGAAGCGGGTCAGCAGCTCACAGCCTTCCGCGACGCTTCGCACCAGGCTGTCGAAGAGCTCGTAATACCGCTCCTCCTTCGGAAGAATCCGGAAAACCCGATCCACGCGCTTGAGGTCCATGTCCGGCATTCTAGCCGAGGTCGTGAGTGCGGACCAGCACGGTATCGGCTGCTTCAGCTCTATACGTGGCAATGGTACACTGCGCGGACTTTGCAACTGAAAAAGACAGACTGGATCTTCGTTCTCGTGGCCGGCGGCGTCATTGCCACACTCATCGTGCTCTCGCTGGTGAGTCGCAAGCCCAAGCCGGTCTTGGCAATTCCCGAGCACGCGACGGTCACGATCGAGACGACGCGAGTGGATTGTCTGGTTTGTCACGATCCGACGGTTGAGGGCACGGTCGCTCCGCTCAAGCCGGTTCATCCGCATGTCTGGAAGAAAGAGCAGGTAGCCTGCACCACGTGCCACGTGGTGCCGGAAGGCGGGCTCGCGCAGGCAGCCGGTAAGAACCGGGAGCGATAGCGACCGGGTCGGATTGCCCGCCTCTGTGCCTTCGTGACTCCGTGCCTCCGTGTGCGAAGCGTCTGAAGAGCTTCGCACACGAAGTCACTGAGTCACGGAGGCGCTGATCGGAACTCGCCGAGCTTGCTATACTCCCCTGCCGTGGCGCACCTCATCGACATTCCGGACAGTACCTTCGTAACGCTGCGTCGAAGCGGCGTACAGGTCACCGGCGTAGAGCCCGATTCCGTCGCCGAGGCAATGGGTCTCGAGGCCGGCGATCGGCTACTGCGCGTCAACGAGCATCGCCTGCGCGACGTCCTCGACTGGCGGTTTCACGCCGGGGGCGAGACCGAACTGACCGTCGCGGTCGAGAAACACACCGGCGAGCTCTGGGAGCTCGACGTCGAGATCGACGAAGGTGACGACTGGGGTCTCGAGTTCGAGACCATGATGCCGCGTCAGTGCGCCAACGACTGCATCTTCTGCTTCATCAAGCAGAATCCGGAAGGCTCGCGCCGCTCCCTGTTCATCAAGGACGAGGACATCCGGCTCTCGTTCCTGCACGGCAATTACACGACGATGACGAACCTGACGGAGCGCGAGTTCGAGCGCATCGTCGAGCAGCGGCTCTCGCCGCAGTACGTCTCTGTACACGCCACCGATCCGGAGTTGCGACGATACATGCTGGGACGCCAGCGTCCGGACGACATCGTGGCGACGGTGCGGAGACTGACTGACGCGGGCATCGAGGTACACGCGCAGATCGTCCTTTGCCCGACGATCAACGACGGCGCCGCCCTCGACCGCACCGTGCACGACCTCGCCGGCCTCTACCCCGGCGTCGCCTCGGCGGCCATCGTGCCGCTCGGCTTCAGTCAGATCCATACCGACAAGGACAAGCTCACGGCCGCCACCGACGCCTGGTGTGGCGAGATCATCGATCAGGTCCGCCCGTGGCAGCGTTCGTTCCGTCGTGACATCGGCTCGACGTTCGCCTTCCTCGGCGACGAGTTCTACATCCGATCTGGCCGCCTACTGCCGTCGGCAAGGCACTACGGCGAGTACCCGCAGATCGAGGACGGTGTAGGCATGGTCCGCCGATTCGTCCGTCAACTCGACCTCGCGCTCGCGAACGCCGACCCTCTCCCGGCGCACCTGCGGAACGGAACACTCGCAACCGGCCGGCTATTTCACGACACGCTCGACCGAGCCGTCGCCGAGATCAACACGACAATGAATGGATCGCTTCGGACACTTTCGGTGACGAATCGGTACTTCGGCGAGGAGATCACCGTTGCCGGACTGCTGACCGGACGGTGTTTTGCGGCGGTCCGATCGCTTGTTGAGGGTGAGTTTCTCGTTATTCCGGCCGACTCGCTCAGAAGCCACGACCGGATCTTTCTCGACGGGATGAGCCACTCGGAGCTCGAACGAGAACTTGGCATGCCCGTCTACGACAGCGAAGCCTTTTTTGCGGAAGCCGGCCTCGGAGATCCTGCCGAGGCCTACGTTCCGTCACAGATGTATCCGCAGTGGTAGTCCGAAACCCACACGACGAGTAACGTCCGGCGGCTCGACGTGGCCGCCCGAACCGACAGAATCCGTCCGGCGATTCCAATCGATGGCAACCACCGTCCCGATTCTCGAGCCACTTTCGACCGGCGACATCATCGACCGGTCGGTCGCCATCTATCGCCGTCAGTTCCGTGCCCTGCTGACGACGGTCATGGTTCCATTCTTCCTCGGGGTGCTGGGGTGGCTACTCGTCGAGTTCGGAAGTTCGATGATGAAGACCGCGAGTCCGGACGAGCCGGTCTTTCCGATACTCGCGGTACTCATGTCGCTCTTTGGACTTCTGCTCTACTTCGCGTCCAGCTTCATGATGGTGCTGGCCGTCGCAGGTCTCTCGCGGTCGGTTGGTGACTACATCATGCTCGGCACGCCGATCACCTTTCGGGCGTCGCTGCAGTCGATTCGTTCCCGGCTCGGGACACTGACGATCGCAAGCCTCTTTCTGCTCGCGGCGGCCGTTCTCATCGGCTTTGTCGTCATATGGCCGCACTCGTGCTGGGATTCTTCGCAGTCGCACTCGTCATGGGGGCGCTCTCCTGGCTGCAACTCCCGCCGATGGTAATTGGAGTGATCGGCGGCGTGGCCGGCTTCCTGGTCGGCGCCGCCGTCCTGCTCTTCGTCGTGCCTTTCATCCTGTCGTTCGTCATCTTCATCCCGCAGGCGGTCATGATCGAAGGGTGTTCGGCGTCGATGGCGCTGTCGCGGGCCCTCACGCTCGGAAGAAGCTGCTGGAAGTCCGTTCTCGGCATCCTCGTCTTCAGCTACTGCACGAGCTTCTCGATCTCCGCGGCCGTATTCATCCCGATTGCGCTCCTGTTGTGGATCGGCAACCTGCTCGACTTCGACCTCGATACCTTCAACGCCATTCACGGCGGTGTCAGTCAGTTCTCGTCATTTCTCGTCGTCCCCGTGTGGGCCATCTCGTACACGCTGCTCTACTTCGACAGCCGGGTGCGCAAGGAGGGTTACGACGTCGACCTGCTCGCGCGGCGACTCCCGCAGCCCCCGCCATTTCGCGGCGTCGCGCCGCCTCGCCGTCAGGACCGGCCAAGTCCGTTTCATCCGACACAGGGGCCGTCGGTTTTTCCTCCGACGGCGCAGCCATTCGGACGGCTCGCAACGCCGAACAAGTACCAGTTCGACGAACCGCCACCCATGGACCCAGTCGCACCTCCGCCGACGCCGAGCGCGTACGCCGACCCGGTGTCGGGTTCCGGCTTTGCGCCTGCAGATTCGGACCGGTCGGGTGACTCGGCGTCGCCGTACCTCGGTGTCGCGCCATTAGCCCCGGCAGGCTTCGGCGCCTCGGCGCCCAGGCCGAAATTCTCTGAAGACGGACGTTGCCTGCGATGCGGTCGCTTCAACATGTTCAACAGCCCCAACTGCCCGAGCTGCGGATGGTGACCCTCCCGTGATCGACTTGCCGCAACGCAGGTTTCGACTGGATCGCCTGTCGCGAGGAGCTCGTCCCCGCCTGTTCCTTTGCGGCCTGGTCTTCGCGTGTGTCATCACGCTCGGCGCAGGGCCGGCTTCGGCTGTGCCGCTCGCTGATTACCACCGACGCGTCGATGAGGCCATCGAGCACATTGCACAATTCCAGTCGACCGACGAGTACACGGCGCCCATCCCCCTCGCTCCCCAGCTCGAGCCCCTCAGGAAGTTGCTCCCGACTGCCGAGACGGTCGAGGTCGAAGGAGCGTCGATCGTCGTCGATAACACGTGGGTTTCGCGCTCACTCGACCGTTATGCCGTACTCGAGAACCTCGACGATCGTATCGACGCCATAGAACGGATCGCCGCCACGCTAGCCGAGATTGACCGGCACATCCTCGAGCTCGAGAAGGCTCCGCGTCACGCCTCGACCCAGGACCGGCAGCAACTCGACGAGATCCTCAAACGGTCGGAGTTCCAGGAGCGTGGCGAGCATCCTGTCTCGAAGTTCATCCGGGAGACGCGCGAGCAGATCCTGAAGTGGCTGGCCGACCTTCTCGAACCACTCTTCGGTGGCAAGACCGGAGAGGGAGTCGGATTCGTGCTCCGGCTCGCGATCATCGCGGCGGCGGCCGTTGCCCTGGCCCTTCTCGGCCGCGCCGTGTGGCAGGCCGTGGGCCGTCGGCGTAGCGCGGCCGTGCGTGGCAAGAAGATAATCTTCGGCGAAGAGATCGACGAGTCCACCACGGCGGCCGACCTCGCGTCGCAAGCGCGCGCACTCGCGGCGAAGGGCGACTTTCGGGGAGCGATTCGCCGGCTCTTCGTTGCGCTGATCTACCAGCTCGACGAGCGCGAGCTCGTGCGGCTTCGACCGCAGGCGACGAATCGCGAATACCTCGCGCTCGTCCGCCGGTTCGATCGCCTGCACCCTGTGATGGCCTCGCTGACAGACACGTTCGAGCGCGTCTGGTACGGCGAAGCGACGATCGATCGAGGCGCCTACGACGCCTTCGAGCGAATGCACGCCGAGGCGTCCGGCATCGTCTCGTCGACGGCGACGCCGGCTCCGGCGAGGTAGGGTGGCGGCGACACCGAATCGCAGCGGTGCTGCCGATACCTCCGCATTGCGTCTTTGCGTCTTCCTTTGCGCCTTTGCGAGTCCTCTGCGTCTCTGCGGGAACCTGACGTACGGCCGCGTTTCCCGCAGAGACGCAGAGGACTCGCAAAGACGCAGGAGAGCAACTGAAATGTGAACGACCGAGTCGACGCGAGACGACGTCAGATTGACCCACTACCCCGCATTGACGCCGTTTGCCGGCGTGGGGTCTACTTCCGTCGATGCCCGTGAACGATAGCGACGGCGTGCAACTGGCGATCGATCGCGCCCGTCTGGTGCTGGAGGTCGAATCGGCGGCGATCCGCGAACTCGTCGGCCGGATCGACGGTTCGTTTTCGGCCGCGGTCGAGGCCATCGCGGGATGCAGCGGAAGGGTCTTCACGAGCGGCATCGGGAAGTCCGGCATCATCTGCCAGAAGATAGCGTCGACGCTGTCGTCGACCGGAACGCCGTCGATGTTCATGCATCCGGTCGAGGCCATTCACGGCGACCTCGGAATGCTCCTGGAGGGCGACGCGATGATCGTGCTCTCGAGCAGCGGTGAGACTGAAGAACTGCTTCGGCTCGTGCCGGTCGTGAAGCGTCTTGGAGCGCCGCTCATTGGAATCGTCGGGCGCACGGACTCGTCACTCGCGCGCGAGTGCGACATCGTGCTCGACGCCTCGATTCGGGAGGAGGCCTGTCCGCTCGGCCTCGCTCCGACGGCGTCGACGACGGCTGCGCTCGCGATGGGCGACGCGCTGGCCATGGCGCTAATCGAACGGCGGGGATTCTCGGCCGAACAATTCGCGGAGCGGCATCCGGGCGGGAATCTCGGCAAGCGGTTTCTGCGAGTCCGCGAGTTGATGCACGGCGGAGACCGGCTTCCGCGCGTCGCCACCGATGCGACGGTGCACGACGCAATCTTCGAGATGACGTCAAAGGGATTTGGCGCGACCACGGTCGTCGATGCCGACGGGCGCCTGGCGGGAATCGTGACGGATGGCGATCTGCGTCGCCTGCTTGCAACGCACCCGGCCGATGCACTCGCAACGCTTGTCGAGCACGCGATGACCCGGAATCCGCTGACGATCGACGGCGAAGAGCTTGCGGCGAGCGCGCTCGAAGTGATGGAGCGGCGGCATGTGACGTCACTGCTCGTCGTCGACGCGGACCAACGCCCGACGGGGCTCCTGCACATTCACGACCTCTGGCGCACGCAACTGTTCTAGGCGGGGGGCCGCCTCAGAACTCCGAGCGTTCGCGAGGGGCCGTACGATCGACGGGGCTCCATCGAGTGGCCAGCCGCTCGCTACCGCTCGGGGTACTGGGCCTCAGGCTGCCCGTGGGACGGAGTTTATGAAGACGCGATGGCTGGAACGACGTTGCATCGAAGGCTGATCAGCTCCATCAACCGATCGAATTCGTCGTCGAAGTACAGTGTCGGAAGTTCGCCTTCGAAGCGCCTGGTGGTTGCCAGCTCGGCCAGTCGCCGCTCGACCGCGGCAGCGTTTGCCGACCGCGGACTGCCAAAGACGAGAACCGCGTCGGCTAGCGCGAGGACGGAAGCCGCCGAGGCCTTGATCTCGGGTTGTTCCGCCGTTGCGCAGACAATGGACAGCTCCGCGTCAAGCGTCCGGATCACCGACGTGCCTTCGACGATCACGCCCGCGGCGTCCTGCGAAACGCGCTCGAGGGCCATCGCCACGCCGTCGTCGACGGCCGACTTCGTCGCGATCACCCAGTGCACATTGGCCGCTCCGGCTTCCCAATACCGGCCTGTGTCCTTACCTGCGGAAAAGTTCTCATCGCGGCCGGACTTCACGATCGGCGCATCCTCGAGCAGATGGCTGACGCAGCAGGCGTGGGGATCCTTTCCGCAAGACCGGTAGTGGCCTTTCGTGATCTTTATCGCTTCCCAGCCAGGAAGCTTCTCGAGCAGCCGGCATACCGTCGTCGTCTTTCCGCAGTTCGACGAAAACCCGCCGACGGCAATGATGGGAGGTCGGGTCTTCATTCCGGTGAGCATAGCCCCTTCCAGCTCGAATCTGCAGCCATCATTGTGCCGTCCGCCGCACACATTCTCCGGCTCGCTGCCTCTGGGACTACCCGCTCGCTACCGCTCGCGGTACTGATCCTGCCACGGCAAGCGTGGCGACTTGCCGGACGCGACGTGCAGCGTACGTTCCATTGACGGGGGATCAATACCCCGAGCGATCGACCGTCCGTGGGACGCTCGCTACCGCTCGCGGCTCAAAAAACGGGGGCCGCCCGCATGGTGCACTACCTGGCAGTTCGCTCCGCTGGTCCCCGTTCCTCGAGCCGCGAGCGGTAGCGAGCGTCCCAAGGACCGTGCCTGAAACCACAGACTCGTCGTACCGCTCGCGGTACTGATCCTGCCACGGCGAGCGTGGCGACCTGCCGGATGCGACGTGCAGCGTACGTTCCATTGACGAATCAGTACCGCGAGCGATCGACCGTCCGTGGGACGCTCGCTACCGCTCGCGGCTCAAAAAACGGGGGCCGCCCGCACGGTGCACTACCTGGCAGGACGCTCCGCTGGTCCCCGTTCCTCGAGCCGCGAGCGGTAGCGAGCGTCCCAAGGACCGTGCCTGAAACCACAGACTCGTCGTACCGCTCGCGGTACTGATCCTGCCACGGCAAGCGTGGCGACTTGCCGGGCGCGACGTGCAGTGTACGTTCAATTGACGGGGGATCAGTACCGCGAGCGACAGCGGGCGGGTCGCCTTGGAAAAGACCGGTCTCACTCAGTGGGACTGTCCTACTACCCGTCCACACCCGAGTCCGTGGGCGACGAGGACTCCGGCTCGGCGAATCCTTCGAACAGGTCGTCAAAACCGAGCTGCGTGCTGACGTAACCATCGTGCGCATCTGCGTGCGCGCCGATCCGGTCGTTCGACTTCGCAAGTACGCGCCGGACTTCCTTCAGGTTGAAGCGAACCAGCCGTTCGGTCACGTACACAGCCGGAATCCGGCCAGTCCGACGCAGCCGATGGATCGTCGTTTCACTGACCTGGAGATGATCCGCAAGCTGCTTTGCCGTCAGATAGTCCGTCCGCTTGTCCGTCGATGGGTCGTTCATCTGTGTCGGTATCCCCTACGATCCGCCGACTCGCACGAGTTTGAGGACCGGTGCGTTGACGATCTCACCGCCAAGGACGTTCACGACGGTCGTAGCCGGCTGGTACCGGTCCAGCGACGCCGTCAGTCGGTAGCGACCTTCGCCTCGTGGCACCCGAGTCGCGAAGAGACCCATTGAATCCGTCCGTGTTTCGCGACGAAACCCTGAAACGGGAGCGCCACTGTCGTCCGGAATTCGCTCGATGATCACTCTTGCGCCGACGATCGAGAGGCCATCGGTGTTGAAGACGCTGCCTCGGACGACGGAGCCCTGATCGGCCTCGGGCAGCTCGACCTTCCGCTTGAGCTTCGTCTCGCGTCCGGCCGTCACCGTGACGACCTCGCGAAGCGCCGCATTGGAATAGCCGTCGGCCTCGAACTGCAGGCGATAATCGCCCGGCTGAACGTCGAGACGAAACACGCCCTTCTCGTCGGTCGTGCCCTCGGCGTCAGCGGCGCCGCTCGCCAGTACGCGGGCGCCGGCGATGGCCTTGCCCTTCGCATCTACCACTCGGCCCGAGAGCCTGCCGGTCGCGCCTTGCGCCGACACAGCGATGACGCACGCCGTGAGAACGAGGACTGCAGTGACAATTCGTGACTTCCGCATTCGGTACCCCGGATGGTGGATTGGCAGCAGTCTACTCCGAAAACGGAGACGTTGGGAACGACGAGAACCGGCGTGATGTGCGGACCTCGACACAGCCGCATCGTTCTTTCATCGACGCTGTCGGTTCAGATTGGTTACTATTCGGCGACCGACGCATCGACACGTCAATTGGACGAGACTACATGGAGATCGCCGGATTCAACTTCGTCATTGGCCAACTCGACGGATGCCGCCTCATCGAGAGCGTTTTTCCGGCCGTTTTCGACCAGCACCGTCTCTGGGCCGTCGCCGCCAGTTATCCGCTTCTATGGGAGGAGCAGATCCCCACCGTGACCATCAACGATGTCAGCGGCATGGGCGAGCTCGATGGCGAGGCTCCCAAGGTACTCGCGTGGATACTGCAGCAGAATCAGCTTCGCGCCCAGATCGTGGCTACGTCGTGGGTGATCGGAGCCAACGTTCGGGCCGGCGAACAGATTAGAGACGTGCTGCTCGAGGTTGGCCGACCGACCGACACGATTTTCGCGACGGTCGACGAGGCTAAGGTCTATCTGCGCGACCGGATCCGTGTGAAACGCGACGGCCTGGCTTCTTGACTCAGGTGTGTGTTTCGCTGGTCAGGATCTCTGTGCGTTGTAGCATTCTCTTGGTTCTTCGGAGCCAAGAAAAATCCTGAAATCCTCTTCAAATCCTGACCATCCTGTCCACTCACCTCATTTCACTCAGTACCCCTCGTTCCAGAGGTTCTCGAACCGCGTGAACTCCTTGAGGAACGCGAGCTTTACCGTCCCGATCGGACCGTTGCGCTGCTTTCCGATGATGAGCTCGGCGATGCCTGAGTTTTCTTCCGTCGGGTCGTAGACCTCGTCTCGATAGATGAACGCGACGACGTCGGCGTCCTGCTCGATGCTACCCGACTCGCGAAGGTCCGAGAGCTGCGGACGATGCTCGGTGCGCGTCTCGGGCGCCCGCGACAGCTGCGACAGCGCTATCACAGGAACATCCAGCTCCTTGGCGAGCATCTTCAGATCGCGCGAGATCTGCGAAACCTCGTTCGTCCGACTGTCGGTTCGTCCCCTTCCGGAGATGAGCTGCAGATAGTCGACGACGAGCATGTCGAGTCCGTGCTCCTGCTTGAGCCGCCTCGCCTTCGCACGCATCTCCAGCGTCGAGATTCCCGGCGAATCGTCGATGAAGATCTTCGACTCCGTAAGGCGGTGCAGGCCCTCCGCGAGCCGCGCCCATTCCTCCCGATTCAGGTAGCCGGTCCGGAACCGATGGGCGTCGCAGTGCGACTCGGAACAGAGCAGGCGCGACACGAGCTGTTGCGACGACATCTCGAGGCTGAAGACGCCAACCGAATAGCCGTTCCGGGCTGCGTACTGCGCGATGTTCAGCGCCAGGGACGTCTTGCCCATGCTCGGCCGCGCGGCCACGACGACGAGATCCGAACGCTGGAACCCGGCCGTCAATTTGTCGAGATCCGTGAACCCTGTCGGCACGCCCGTGATCATCTCGGGACGACCGGCCATGGCCTCGATTTCCTCGAGGCGCTTGTGCGCAATCGTGCCGGCGTCCTGGAAGCCCTCGCGCATCCGATCTTCGGCAATGCTGAAGATCTGCTTCTCGGCCGTGTCGAGGATCGTGTCCGCGTCGTCCTCCTGCTCGAAGCAGGAAGCGATGATCTGATTCGACGCGGAGATGAGCTTCCGCAAAGTCGACTTCTTCTTCACGATTCGCGCGTATTGCTCGATGTTGTCGAGCCGCGGCATCGTGTCTATGAGGCCGGAGATGTACGTGCCACCGCCGACCTGCTCGAACTCGCCAACGCGGCGAAGCTCCTCGCCAAGCGTGATCGGATCGATCGCCCGGCCCATCTCGGACAGGACGACCATCTTCTCGAACACGCGTCGATGCGCGTCGAGGTAGAAGTCGTCGGTCCGGAGCAACTCCATAGCCTGATTGCACAGGCGATTGTCGAGCAGGATCGCGCCGAGCACGCTGCGCTCCGCCTCGATGCTGGCCGGCAGGCTTCGATCCAGAAACAGGTCTTTCGCGGACATGCGTGCGGGCGCTCCGGCGTTCGGCTGAAATCTGCGGGGGTCGACCCAGAATCGGCATTTCACCACAAAGGCGCCGACCCTACAAACCGCCGCGCATGACTGCCGCCATAACGGTCGACGGCCGGCGTTCGAGCGCTCAAGCGCCCAAACGCCGGCCGTCAAAACGGGCCGAATTGGGGGGACGCTACTCTTCGTAGTCCTCGTATTCGTCCTGATGCGCATCCGCGCCTTCACCCGGAGCCACCGGATCGAATCCGGGAATCGCGGGAGCGGCCTCGACCGGCGCCGAGCCCGCCTCGTCGCCGCCTTCGGCCGTCACGACGATCTTGATGGGAACGAGCACGTCGCGGTGAAGCCGCAACGAGACCTCGTGCTCACCCGTCACCTTGATGGCATCCTTCATCTTGATGCGATGACGATCAACCGTGTGACCCGCGGCCTCGAGTGCGTGAACGATGTCGAGCAGCGTCACCGACCCGAACAGCCGGCCTTCTTCGCCCGCCTTTCGCTCGAAGCTGAGCGAGAGACCGAGCAGGTTCTTGCTCGATTCCTCCGCCGCCGCGCGCTCGCGCGCCTCGCGCTTCGTCAGCACGCTGCGCTCGGCCTCGATCTGGCGGACGTTGCCCGCGGACGCCTCGACGGCAAGGCCGCGAGGCAACAGGTAGTTGCGGCCGTAGCCGCGACGCACGCGGACGATTTGTCCGCGATCTCCCAGATGTTCCAGATCCTCCCGGAGGAGGACTTCCATGTACGCCATGTTGATGGCCTCCTTTCGGTTAGTCCGTGGTGTAGGGCAGAAGCGCCGCGTTGCGGGCTCGCTTGATGGCACGCGAGATCATGCGCTGACTGACGGCACTCGCTCCCGAGATGCGTCGCGGCAGGATCTTGCCGCGCTCGGGAATGTACTGCCGGAGCAGATTCACGTCTTTGTAATCGATGTAGTAGATCTTCTCCGCGAGGATCCGATCAACACGACGACGGCGGACGAACCCGCCACGCTTTCTTCCACGATTGGCTGACATCGATTACACCTCCTCCGTCGTTGCAGGCTCGGCTTCTGTATCCGGCGCCTCTGTAAAGGCCTCGCGCTCGCTGTCGCGCTTGGACCGGCGACCGCCGCCGGACTGGGCGCGCGCGTTGCGCTTCGCCTGGAGCTTGGCGGCCCGCTTCAGGTCCTCGTCGATGCGGATCGTCAGGTGACGGATGACCGACTCGGTGACGCGCAGGCGACGCTCGAGCTCGGCGATCTCCTTGCCGCTTCCTTCGAGGGTGAAGACGACGTACGTGCCTTCCGTATGGGTCGTCGACAGCTTGCGGATCGGATACGCGAGGCGTCGTCGCCCCATCCGATCGACTTTCTGCACGGTCGCGCCCTGCGACTCGGCGACGCCCTGAACCTGCTCGACGAGGGCGTCAACCGCCTCGTCGGCCTCAGTGGGCGACACGATAAAAAGCAATTCGTAAACTCTCACAGTGATCTCCTTATGGCTTGATCAGCCCCGGCCCTCAGGACGGAGCAAGGAGCGTTGCAGTGGTCGTTGTTGTGAAGCATTGCCACTGACTCAGTTGAAGCGCGCCATGGTCCGTTCGACTCCCTCAACGAGAATCGACTCGACGGCATCCGCCGCGGTCCACAGCATTTTGTCGACTTCCTCCCGCGCGGCGCGCGGCAAGGGCTGCAAAACGAAACGTGCGAGATCGGCCACCGGATGTTCCGGCGCAATTCCGAGCCGCACCCGGGGAAATTCATTCGTACCGAGTCTTGCGATGATCGACTTCAGGCCGTTGTGCCCGCCGGCCGAGCCGCCGGGTCTGACACGGATCTGTCCGAACGGAAGCGCGACGTCATCGACGGCGACGATCACGTCAGCCGGCAAAGCGTCGTAACGCGCGGACAGGGCCTTCACCGAATCACCACTCAAGTTCATGTAAGTCTGGGGTTTCGCCAATGCGATATCGATCCCGGCCAATCGGCCGCGCCCGACGTGGGCCTGGTCTTCCGGACGGTTCACACGGCACTTCGCTCGCTCGGCGAGCAGGTCGACGAGCAGAAAGCCGAGATTGTGTCGTGTGAACTCGTATTCAGCGCCCGGGTTTCCCAGGCCAACGATGAGCTTCATCGCAGGCAGCAACTAGGGAGCCGGAGGCGCCGCCGGAGGTGCTTCGTCCTCGGTCACTTCTTCGGCCTTCGCCGCAACGATCGCAGCCACGAGGTGATCCCCCGGAGTCACGATGGTCACGTCGTCGCCGACCTGAAGGTCACGAACGTAGATCGACGCGCCCGCCATCAGCTCCGTGACGTCGAACGAGACGCCCTGCGGAATATCTCGCGGCAGGCACTCGATTTCGATCTCGTGGAGGTGCGCTTCGAGCATGCCGCCCTGCACCCGGACACCGTGCGGAATCCCGACGAAGTCGATCGACACGCTCACGCGCGTCGTGCTCGTCATCGAGAGCCTCACTAGATCCATGTGGAGAGGACGGTTCGAAACCGGATCCAGATCCAGCGTGTGGATCTTTACAGGCGTCGACTCGCCACCCTCGACAGCCAGCGTGAAGATCGCGCCGCGTCCGGCCTCGGAGCGAAGAATCGCACCGAGCTCCCGGGTATTGATGGACACGGGAACGGCCTCCTGGCCCTCCCCATAAAGCGAGACGGGCAGTCGGCCCGCGGCTCGAAGCCGGCGCGCGGCGTTCTTTCCGCGCTCATCGCGCTTCGACGCCTGCAATACGGTATCGGTAATCATCGAATGGCTACACTCCTTGAAGGCTCAACACTCTGGTCAAATAAAAAGTCGGCTGACGGACGTCTCGTCGTGAATCGACGCGATGCAGTCCGCGAGAAGGGATGCGACGCTCAGATACGTCACCTTCCCCGTTTCGAGCGCGTCCGGGCGCTCGGGAATCGTGTTCGTCACGACGACCTGGGTCAACACGGACCGGCTGATACGGTCGATGGCCGCCCCCGAGAAGAGGGCGTGTGTCGCGCATGCATAGACGTCCTTCGCGCCCTTGTCGCGAAGCGCCTGCGCGCTCTGCGTCAGGGTTCCAGCGGTGTCGATCATGTCGTCCACGATCAGGCAATTCTTGCCGCGGACCTCGCCGATTACGTTCATCACATCGATGACGTTTGCCTTGTCCTTGTCGCGGCGCTTGTCGATGATCGCGAGGTCCGAGTCGAGTCGCTTCGCATAGGCGCGGGCACGCTCGACGCCGCCGGCGTCAGGCGCGACGACCGTCAACTCGCCGAGGCCCATGTTCTGGAAGTGTCCGACGAGGACCGGCGCAGCGAAAATGTGGTCGACCGGGATGTCGAAGAAGCCCTGAATCTGGCCGGCGTGCAGGTCCATGCACAGGACGCGGTCGGCGCCAGCCTGAACGATCAGGTTCGCTACGAGTTTCGACGAGATCGGGACGCGAGGCTTGTCCTTGCGATCCTTCCGCGCGTACCCGTAGTACGGAATGACTGCCGTGATGCGTCGCGCCGACGAGCAGCGGAACGCATCGATCATGATCAGCAGTTCGAGGATGTTCTGGTCGACAGGCGGACACGTCGGCTGGACGAGGAAACAGTCCTGACCGCGCACGTTCTCGAGAATCTGGAAGTTGAATTCACCGTCCGAGAACCGCCCGGTCTGGGCCTGGCCGACGTCGATTCCGAGCGAACGGCACACCTCCGCCGCAAGCGACGAATTCGCGTTCCCCGAAAATACTTTCAGTCCACTCGACATGAGATTCGAATAATCGACGATGTCTCCGTCCGATCGACCGCCCTCGAATGGCGTCCGTCCCTGGCGCCGTACAACCCTCGATCAAGCTGGGGCGGGAGGATTCGAACCTCCGAATGCCGATTCCAAAGACCGGTGCCTTACCACTTGGCGACACCCCAATAAAACCGTGATCCGGCCACTTCTGGCCGGCTAGAATCCGAGCGCAGTCTCGTAACCAATTCGGTCGATCGTCTCGACGGCACGGGCCCAAAGACCGTGCTCGGCGAGATGCTCTGCCGCACTGACTGCTGACCCGGCTCCCTCAAAGATCCCGACCACGCTGGCGCCGCTGCCCGTCATCCAGGCCTGAACGGCACCTGCCCCGAGAAGCGCCGCGCGCGCGTCGCCTACCTCGGGATAGTCCCTGACCACCGCCTCTTCGAGGTCGTTCCCCACTGATACCAGCGAGTCCCGAAATCGGAGTGCGGAAACAAAAGACTGCAGTCTAGCGACGGGGTCTGGGGCTGTCAACTCGCAGCGGAATCGACGGAAGACATCCGCGGTCGGGACGTGGACGCCAGGATTCGCGATCACCAGGCTGGCCGGCGGGGCGTCGACCAGTCCGTATACTTCGTCGCCGCGCCCCACGCCGAGGACCGTTCCGCCGATCAAAAACAACGGCACGTCGGCCCCGAGCGAGCGGGCCAACGCGAATCGCATTGCGCCAGGCAGCGAAAGGCCCGCAAGGCGCTCGAGGCCAAGCAACGTCGTAGCGGCGTTCGAGCTACCGCCGCCAAGACCCGCCCCGGCCGGGACCTCCTTTCGAATCCATATGTTGGCGCCTGTCGTTCCAGCGAGGCCGGTCGCCTCGAAGAAGGCTGCCGCGGCCCGGTGGGCGAGATTCGTCGGACCGCCAGCAACGCCGGCTCCATCGCATACCACCTCGATCCCCGGCGACGACGTCAGCTCGATGGCAACGTAGTCGGCGAGTCCGACGGTCTGGCAAATCGTCCGCAATTCATGGTAACCGTCGGGACGCTTGCCGAGTACGTCGAGTGTCCAGTTGATCTTCGCGAAGGACGGCAATGTCAGAAGCGCCATGGCGCGAGTGTTGTCTCACGCCTCTGGGACTGAACGCAAAGCGTCGGCCTGCGAGTGAGACCGAATGATGACTCGGAACCCAGCAACGGAAGATGCGCCCGCACAGCTCGGCGCCGCGACGCCACAGCCGTCGCTACTCTCGTCGATTCTCGTCGCAGTCGTTTCAGTCCTTCTTGTCGCCTTGGCGCTCTCGCCGCTGCACGACAGGATCAGTCCGACCACCGCCGCACTGACGCTCCTGGTCGTGGTGCTCATCGTCGCAACACGACGCGGACTGGCTCCGGCATTGGCGGCAAGCCTTGCGGGCATGCTTCGGGTTCAACTTCTTCTTCCTGCCGCCCGTGCATACCTTCACGGTGGCGGATCCGGAAAACTGGGTGGCACTTGCGGCATTCCTGGCAACGGCGGTCGTCGCCGGTCAGCTCTCGGCGCGTGCCAAGCGCCGGGCGGAGGAAGCTGAAGATCGTCAACGGCAGATCCAGCAGCTCTACGTGGACCTCCAGACCGCATTCGACCGCGCCGCCCGTGCCGAGGCGGATCGGCAAGCCGAGCGAATGCGAGGCGCCCTTCTCGACGCGGTGACGCACGAGCTGCGGACCCCGCTCACCGGAATCAAGGCATCGGTCACGGCCCTGCTCGGCGACGCGACGGATTCGCACGGAGACGAGCCGCCGCTTTCGTCCGGAGATCGCCGCGAAATGCTTCAAGTCATCGACGAGGAGGCCGATCGGCTCAACCGGTACATCGGAAACCTCGTCGATCTGGCGAGAATCGAGGCCGGAAGTCTCCCGCTCCGCCGAGGCTGGACGGCTCCGGGCGAGATCGCTCGCAACGCCGTCGAACGCGTGCGACAGCGGCGCGACGCCCGACCGATCCGTGTCGCCGTCGCGTCAGATACTCCTGCGATCTTCGTCGATGGCCGATCCCTGGCCGAAGCGCTCTTCATGCTCATCGACAACGCCCTCAAATATTCGCCCGCCGACACCCCGGTTTACGTTTCGGTCTATGCCGCGGCCGGCGACACGGTCGAGTTTGCCGTCGAGGACGAAGGGCCGGGCATTCCGGCCCACCTCCGCGATCGGGTTTTCGAACGGCTCTTCCGGGCGATGGACCCCGAGTCGAGCGGTCCCGGCGGGACGGGCATGGGTCTGGCCATTGCGCGGGGAATCGTCGACGCGCATCACGGGACGATTCGAATCGAGGATCGGCCCGACGCGCCTGGAACGCGAATCGTCATTCGCGTTGGTATCGGCGACGACGAAGCACCTGAGCCGGTGCCGCGGGAAACCGTCGCCATCGAGGAGCGATGATGGAACGCCGGCGTCGCATCCTCGTCGTCGACGACGAGCCGCAGATTACCCGGGTCCTTCGCGTGGGGCTAAACGGCCGTGGATTCGACGTCCGCACCGCGGCCGATGCGGAATCCGCGCTCGACACCCTCGCCGACTGGACTCCGGACCTGGTGGTGACGGACCTGACGATGCCGGGCACGGACGGCATCGAGCTCTGCCGCCGAATCCGGAAACGGTCACAGATTCCGATCATCGTGCTGAGCGTCAAGAACGACGAGCGGACGAAAGTCGCGGCGCTCGATGAAGGCGCCGACGACTACGTGACGAAGCCGTTCTCGATGGACGAACTGTTGGCGCGAATTCGGGCTGCTCTGCGAAGGATGCCGGCTGCGGAAGGAGCCTCGGAAGGAGTCCTCGAGGTCGGCGACTTCCGGGTCGATTTTGATGCCCACGCCGTGTCCGTGCGGGGCGAGGCAGTTCGGTTGACGCCGAAGGAGTTCGAGCTCCTCGCATACCTCGTTCGCCACGCCGGGAAAGTGCTGACGCATCGCACGCTGCTGACGGCGATCTGGGGGGCGAACTACTCGGAGCAGGTCGAATACCTTCGCGTGTTTGTCGGGCACATCCGGAAGAAGATCGAGGTTGAACCGTCGTCACCGCGGTACCTCGTGACGGAACCGTGGACTGGGTACCGGTTCGATCCCGGCGGCGAGTAAGTCGAGAACACGGAGTGCAGCGACGGGCCGACCGTGAACACTACGTCGTGTGTGACTCGGCTCGGCCCCTCGGTCCCGTCAGAACAAGCTACCGCCGACCCAGTACCCGGAGCGCAGCGACGGGCCGACTGTGAACTCTACGTCGTGTGTGACTCGGCTCGGCCCCTCGGTCCCGTCAGAACAAGCTACCGCCGACCCAGTACCCGGAGCGCAGCGACGGGCCGACTGTGAACTCTTACGTCGTGTGAGACCACGCTCGGCCCCTCGGCCCGTCAGAACAAGCCACCGCCGACCCAGAACCCGGAGCGCAGCGACGGGCCGACTGTGAACACCACGTCGTGTGAGACTAGGCTCGGCCCCTCGCTGCGCTCGGGGTTCTGGGTCAAACGTCGCGCGTCCGGACGGCCCGTCACAGCAAGCCAACCGCCGTCGCGCGTCCGGACGGCCCGTCACAACAAGCCAACCGTCTTTACGCATTCTTTATGCACTCTTTATCCGGCGTTTAGCCCTCCGGCTCTAACCTCTGATCGTGAGGTTGGGGCGGGCCGAGCAGCCCGCGAGGAGGGTTAGACATGAAACTGCACCTGGTCGAGCCAAACGAGAGTGACGGCGACGATCTTCCAGTTCGTGGTTCGCGTTCAACGCGCCTGCTGCAGGTGACCGCCGTAGTCGGTCTCGCAGGAGTACCGATTGCGGGACTCGTCGGTTGCGCGCTGCTCCTCATCGGAGCGCTCACGGAAGAGCCTGCCGTACACGCGACGCTCGTCTCGCTGGGGAGTGACGCTCTCTATGCGGTCATTCCGATGCTGCTCCTCGGCGCCTTCAGCATGGATCGGCTCGAGCAGGACCGGAATCCGCGTGGACCGGCCCGCGTCGATTCCCCGTCAAGGAAAGCTCGCAGCCTGGTCATGCCCACGCTCCTCCTTGCTGCCGCCGCGGCGTATGCGCCAACGGCATCCGCCCAGCAAACGGTCTTCAACGTGCCTACGACCGATGTTCTGGATCGCGGCAAGGTCTACGTCGAGCTCGACGTGCCGTTCAAGCCAGTGGATCCGAAGTTCTCGAGCTTCGTGCCGCGGGTCGTGGTCGGTATTGGAGGAAACGTCGAGGTGGGCCTGAACGTCGTCGGCAACATCCAGCCAGGGCCGGACTCGACGGCGCTCGCACCGTCGTTCAAGTGGAAGGTCTACAACGGCGGCGACAACGGCTGGGCGTTTGCGGTCGGCGACACTGTCACGATTCCCGTCCGCAACAAGTCGTACGACATCGGCAACTATGCGTATGCCGAGTTCAGCAAGACCTTCAAGTCGGGCACGCGTGTCACGGCGGGAGGATTCCACTTCAGCGACAACGTCGTCGCGGTCGACGCCCAACGATCCGGCGGGCAGTTTGCGATCGAGCACCCCGTCACGCCGAGAGTCACGATCGCGGCGGACTGGCTCACGGGCAAACACGCCGGCGGGTATTTCAGCCCCGGCGTCTACTTCAAGCCGCACCCGAAGGTCACCGTTACACGGCCTACTCCATCGGCAACAGCGACGTGAGCAACGGCAACCACTTCTTCCTGTTCGAGGTCGGATACAGCTTCTGACCGCATCAACGGAGGGTCATCGATGGCTGACATCGTGTTTCTGACTCTGGCGACGGCCGTTTTCGCGGCCGCTCTCGCCTATGTGTGGGGCTGCGAGAGACTCGCGCCCGGGAGGTCAAAGTGAACCTCGAATCCATCGTGTGCCTCGTCATCGCGGCCGCGCTGCTCGGATATCTGGCCTACGCGATGCTGCGTCCGGAGAGGTTCTGACATGACCACCAACGGCTGGCTCCAGATTCTCGTCTTCCTTGGTCTGCTGCTCGCGGTCACGAAGCCGCTCGGGGTCTTCATGGCCAACGTCTTCGAGCGGCGGCCGACATTCCTGGACCCGATCCTCGGTCCGGCGGAGCGGCTGATCTATCGCGTCGCGGGCGTCGACGACACCCGCGAGATGCGATGGACCGAATACGCCGGAGCGCTCGTCGGCTTCAGCCTCGTGTGCGTGCTGGCGGTGTTCGCGATCCTGCGCCTGCAGGCATTCCTGCCGCTCAATCCGCAGGGACTGCCCGGTGTCGCGCCGGATCTCGCATTCAACCCAGCCGTCTCGTTCGTGACGAACACAAACTGGCAGAGCTACAGCGGCGAGTCGACGATGAGTTACTTCTCGCAGATGGCCGCGCTAACCGTGCAGAACTTCGTATCCGCCGCGGTTGGAATTGCGCTCGCCATTGCCTTCGTGCGCGGCATTGCCAGGAAGGAATCCGACACGATCGGGAACTTCTGGGTCGACATGACGCGGGCGGGCCTCTGGGTACTGCTGCCGATCTGCCTGATCGGCTCGATCTTCCTCGTCTCGCAGGGCGTCGTGCAGAACCTGCGGCCATACGACACTGCGACACTCGTCGAAGCACAGACCGTGGCGGCCGACCCGGACGATCCCGAATCCACCGAAACGAAAGTCGATACCCAGACGATCGCCCAAGGTCCGGTGGCTTCGCAGGAAGCGATCAAGCAGCTCGGAACGAACGGCGGCGGATTCTTCAATGCGAACAGCGCGCACCCGTTCGAGAACCCGACGCCGCTCGCGAATCTCTTCGCCATGCTCGCCATCCTGGCGATCTCGTCGGGACTGACCTACACGCTCGGCAGGATGACGGGCTCGCAACGACACGGCTGGGCCGTCTGGGCTGCGATGCTGGTGCTCTTCGTCGTCGGACTGACATCGATGTACTGGGCTGAGTCATCCGGCAATCCCTTGCTGGCCGGTACTGACCAGACCGCCTCGATCATGCAGTCCGGCGGCAACATGGAGGGCAAGGAGGTCCGCTTCGGCACGACGTCGACTTCGATCTTCGGCACTTCGACCACGGCCGCCTCGTGCGGAGCAGTTAACGGTATGCACGCGTCGATGACGCCGATCGGCGGACTGGTCGCCCTGGCGAACATCATGCTCGGCGAAGTCGTCTTCGGCGGCGTCGGAGCGGGTCTTTACGGGATGTTGCTCTTCGTCGTCCTTACGGTGTTCATCGCCGGACTGATGGTGGGGCGTACTCCGGAGTACCTCGGCAAGAAGATCGACGCGTTCGACGTGAAGATGGCGATGCTGGCGATTTTGGTTTCGCCTTTGGCGATCCTAGTGTTTGCGGCCATTTCGTCCACATCCGACACGTTCGGCACGTCGAGCCTGCTCAATCACGGGCCGCACGGACTCACCGAGATCCTCTACGCCTTTTCATCGGCCGCCGGGAACAATGGCTCGGCGTTTGCCGGCCTGTCGGCGAACACGCTCTGGTACAACACGACGCTCGGCATCGCGATGCTCCTTGGGAGGTTCTTCCTGATCATCCCGATGCTCGCGCTCGCGGGAAATCTGGCGAGGAAGAAAGCCGTCCCGCCGTCGGCCGGCACTTTTCCGGTCACGACGCCGCTCTTCTCGACGCTTCTCGTCAGCGTCGTCGTCATCGTCGGCGCCTTGACCTTCTTCCCGGCGCTTGGCCTCGGTCCCATCGTCGAGCATCTGCTCATGCTCGCCGGAGAGACGTTCTAGGCAGAATCATGACAAAGCACGAAACAACTAAGACTATCTCGATCTGGGATCCGAACATCGTTCGAACGGCCGCGATCGGAGCGCTCAAAAAGCTCAATCCGGTCACAATGCTGAAGAACCCGGTCATGTTCGTAGTCGAAGTCGGCAGCGTCCTGACGTCGGCTCTGTGTGTTCGCGACGCGATGGCCGACTCGCCAGACCTCGGCTTCTCGTTCCAGATCACGGCGTGGCTCTGGTTCACCGTCCTGTTCGCCAACTTCGCCGAAGCCATGGCCGAGGCCCGCGGCAAGGCCCAGGCCGAGACGCTGCGAAAGTCAAGGTCGAGACCTCGGCGAATCGCCTGCGAGCAGACAAGTCCGTCGAGGTCGTTCCGGCGACGGCACTTCGCAAGGGCGACCTCGTCGTCGTGACCGCGGGAGAATTCATTCCCGGCGACGGCGAGATCATCGAGGGCGTCGCGTCGGTCGACGAGTCGGCGATCACGGGCGAATCCGCGCCCGTCATTCGCGAAGCCGGCGGCGATCGTTCCGCCGTCACCGGCGGTACACGCGTGCTTTCCGACCGCATCGTCATCGAGATCTCTTCGAATCCCGGCGAGACGTTCATCGACCGGATGATCGCGCTGGTCGAAGGAGCCGAGCGCCAGAAGACCCCGAACGAAATCGCGCTGACCATTCTTCTGTGCGGCCTGACGATCGTCTTCCTGCTCGCCGTCGTCACGCTGCAGCCGTTCGCGACGTACTCGGGCGCGCCGCAATCGACGTTCGTCCTCGTCTCGCTGCTCGTGTGTCTCATTCCCACGACGATTGGCGGACTGCTCTCGGCCATCGGCATCGCCGGAATGGACCGCCTCATCCAGCACAACGTCCTTGCGATGTCCGGGCGCGCCGTTGAAGCGGCCGGTGACGTGAACACGCTGCTGCTCGACAAGACGGGCACAATCACGCTCGGCAACCGGCAGGCGTCCGAGTTCATTCCGGTCGGCGGCGTCTCAGAGACTCGCCTCGCCGATGCGGCCGAGCTCTCGTCGCTTGCCGACAAGACTCCGGAAGGAAAGTCCATCGTGGCACTCGCGCGAGAACGCTACGGCGTCGAAGCACGCGTATCGGCGCCCGCGGGCGCCACCGTGATTCCCTTCACGGCGCAGACTCGCATGTCGGGAGTCGATCTCGATGGCCGCGTGATTCGAAAGGGCGCGGTCGACGCGATCGAGCGACTGACGTCGACCAACGGACATCTTCCGCCTGCGGACCTGCGCGACACCGTCGAGAGGATTGCCCGGTCCGGTGGCACGCCGCTCGTCGTCGCGGAGAACGGCCAAGCGCTCGGCGTCATCCACCTCAAGGACATCGTCAAGGGAGGCATGCGAGCGCTTCGATCAGCTCCGCGCCATGGGAATCAAGACCGTAATGATCACGGGCGACAATCCGCTGACCGCGGCGGCCATCGCAAGCGAAGCCGGCGTGGACGACTTCCTCGCCGAGGCGACACCTGAGGACAAGATGCGTTTCATCCGGTCCGAACAGGCCGATGGCAAGCTCGTCGCGATGACCGGCGACGGCACGAACGACGCGCCGGCGCTCGCGCAGGCCGACGTCGGCGTGGCCATGAACACCGGTACGCAGGCCGCGAAAGAAGCCGGCAACATGGTCGACCTCGACTCGAACCCGACGAAGCTTTCATGCGACTCGCAACGCCGCAATCGGCGATTCTCTCGGCGGTGATCTTCAATGCCCTCGTGATCATCGCGCTGATTCCGCTCGCCCTGCGCGGCGTGACGTACCGACCGCTGAGCGCCGCGGCGATGCTTCGTCGCAGCCTGCTCATCTACGGTGTCGGAGGGCTCATCGTGCCGTTCGTCGGCATCAAGCTCATCGATCTCGCGATCGTGTTTCTCGGACTTGCGTAGGAGTAACCTCGCGCCATGATTCAGACAATCTTCATCTCGATTCGCATGATCTTCGTTGCAACGATGGTCTTTGGCCTTGGATATCCGCTGGTCGTGACGGGCATTGCACAGGCCGTGTTTCCGAGCCAGGCAAACGGTTCCCTGATCGAACGCAACGGCGCCGTGGTCGGCTCGCGACTGATCGGCCAGCCCTTCTCGGGGCCTGGCTACTTCCATTCACGGCCGTCGGCTGCCGGTGCGGTGGGATATGACGCCGCCGGCTCGACCGGTTCCAACCTTGGGCCCACGAGCAAGGTCCTCGTCGATCGCGTCCAAGGCGACGTCGCCAGACGGCGTGAGGAGAATCCCGGCGTGCCGGTTCCGATCGATCTGGTGACGACGAGCGGATCCGGACTCGATCCACATATCACGCCGGCCGCTGCGCAGTTCCAGGTCCCGCGTGTGGCGCGGGAGCGCGGCATGAGCGACACGGACGTGCTTGCAATGGTGGCTCTTCACACAAGCGGGCGACAACTCGGCCTGCTTGGTGAACCGCGCGTGAACGTCCTCGAGCTCAATCTCGCGCTCGATGCCGCTTCGCCGCCCCGGAGGTGACATACCTTGACCGTTGACGCGCGACCATCCGCAGAATCGCTGCTTGCCCGCATCCAGGAGGGTGAGCGTTCCCGGCTGCGCGTCTACCTCGGAGCGGCGCCGGGCGTCGGCAAGACGTTCCAGATGCTCGAGGACGCGCACCTCCTGAAGCGTCAGGGCGTCGACATCGTCATCGGAGTCATCGAGCCCCACGGCCGCGCGGACACCGAATCGCTCGTCGGCGACCTCGAACGCGTTCCGCTCCGGCAGATCCCGTATCGCGGCACGACGCTCGAGGAAATGAACCTCGATGCGGTCATCGCGCGAGCCCCGGCCATCGCGGTCGTCGACGAGCTCGCCCACACGAACGCGCCGGGGTCGAAAAACGAGAAGCGTTACCAGGACGTGCTCGAACTGCTCGACGCGGGTATCTCTGTCATCACGGCCGTAAACGTTCAACACCTCGAGACGCTGAACGACGCCATCGAACGCATCACGGGTGTCAGAGTGCGCGAGACCATCCCGGACGGTTTTCTGCGGCGTGCCGACGAAGTGGTCAATGTCGACGTCTCGGTGGATCTGCTGCGAACCCGGCTTCGGCAGGGAAAGGTCTACGGCGTCGAGAAGATCGAGCAGGCGCTCACGAACTTCTTTCGAAAGGGCAACCTGTCGGCGCTGCGGGAGCTGGCACTTCGTCAGGTCGCCGAGGATCAGGCCGCCAAGTCGCAGGCATACCGTGAACGCGAGGGCCTCGCGCCGGCCGCGATTCCCGAGAAAGTCATGGTCTGCATGGCGTCACGCGGCAGTGCGAAGAAGCTGCTGCGCATGGGGAGCCGGATTGCCGGCCGTCTCGCCTCGGACTGGTTCGCGGTTTATGTCGAGACACCGAAAGAGGAGCCGGGACGAATACGTCCAGAGGACATGGCCGCCCTCACCGAAAACATAAGCTTCGCCGAGCGACTCGGGGCAAACGTGGTCAAGCTGCGATCGGCGAAGGTCGTCGACGCGCTCGTAGAGTTTGCGCGCAGGGAAGGTGTCACGCACGTGATCTTCGGCCAGACGGCACGATCCCGCTGGAACCTCCTGCTGCATGGATCGATCGTGAACCGGTTCCTCAACGAGGTGCGTGACGCCACGGTGCACGTTGTTCCGATATCGAGCCCAGATCGAAACGGCGACGGCAACGGTCTGCCGGACGAGGATCTCAGGTAACGGATCGTCTACTCTCACCCTGCGTCTCTGCGAGAAACTCAGCCGTAAGGTAGCGCTTCTGGCAGTGACGCAGAGGACTTGCAGAGAAGTACGCGAGAGCGGCTACCGCTTCGGCGGCCTGCGGATGAAGATCTGCGCGAAGTAGACTGTCCGGTCCGGTCCGACCCACGCCCCGAGTCCGGTTTCGACGAATCGGGCGTTCAGGATGTTGTCACGGTGTCCCGCGCTCTTCATCCACTCGCGCACCGCGACGACCGCCGGATCCTCGAACCCGCGGTTTCGGGCGATGTTCTCGGCAATGTTCGTCCATTCCGAAACGCCGCCCTTCGCCGCCCGGTCGTAGACCATCTTTCCGTCTGGATCGAGGTGCGCGAAAAACCGACGCTCGGCCATGTCGCGGCAGTACTGGCGCGCGATTTTGCAGAGCTCCGGTGACACGACGAGATCCTGGACGCCGATCGCCCGGCGTTCCTCGTTGATCTGTGAGAGCGCGACCTGTTCGATGACGTCGAGTCCATGATCGTCAAGCGGCGGCAGCGTCGCCGAAGCTTTGACCGGACGCGGCGTTGCGCCGCTCTGGACGGCGCAGACCGAGCCCGCGTTGGCCGAAAGAGCAAATGCGATGGCCAGTGTCAGCAAGGCGGCAACGCGACGCTTATCGCCTCGCCCCAACCCCGTGCCTGTCGATGGCCATCGCACGTGCGTTTTCTCCCAATGGCGGCTCGCGCCGCTTCCGGTTTCCTACTTCAGTTTTACTCGAAGCCTGTCCTGCTCCGCTTTCTCGTTCGAGAGCTTGAGCGCGGCTTCCCAGAACTGCTTCGCTTTCGCCTTGTCACCGAGTTTCTCGAAGAGGTCACCGAGGTGCTCGCGAATCGTCGAGCTCTGATGCTCGTAGATGGCCGCCTGCTCGAGGTACTTCCTGGCCTCTGGCAGTTTGCCCATCTGAAAATACAACCAACCTAGCGAATCAAGAAAGCTTCCATTAGTCGGATCGATGTTCACGGCTCGCTGGATCAATCCGAGGGCTTCCTCGAGGCGCTCGTTGCGCTCCGTCAGGAAGTACCCGAGATTGTTGAGCGCCGTCGAGTTGTCGGGGTCGAGCTCGAGCACCTGGCGAAGTGTCTTCTCCGACTCGCCATATTGCCCGGCGCGGTCCTGTATCGAGCTGAGCGTGATCAGCAGCCCCGTATCGTTCGGCTCGGCCTGAAGCGCCTTGCGAATCGACTTTTCGGCACCCGGCGCGTCGCCGCTGTCGAGCTGGATAACCGAAAGGAAGGCATAGACGTCCGAGTCCTCAGGGCTGCCAGTGAGCTGACCCTGGATGATCTTCACGGCCTCGGCGGCATTGCCCTTCTTGGACAAGGCCTGTGCCTCGAGGAACGCAAACGTCCGCTTGTCGTCGCCCTTGGCCGCGATGGCGGCCTTGCGCGCACGCGCGAGGGCGTCCTCGTAACGCGTCATCTCTATGGACTCCTGAACCTGCAGGATGTCCGGCATCGCGTCGTCCGGTCCGAGGACCTTTCGCATTCGATCGTAGGTTTCGGTCACCTTTTCGGGGCGACCGGCGAATCGGTGCGCCGTCGCGATTCGGCGGAGGATCACGCTGGCATTGTTGCGATCGTTTGTAGCCACCGTGCCGTCGGGATTGACGAGAACGACGAAGGCTTCCTCGTAGGTCGCAAGGGCGCGGTCGTAACGCTCGAGCTCCTCGAACGTCTCCGCGAGCGCAAACACGAGCTCGAGCGACTCGCTGACATCCTGCCCGACGAGCGCCGCCTCGAGAGTCTTGACGGCCTGCTCGCGCTTTCCGGAACGACGTTCGGCATCCGAGAGCACGCGAATCGCCCGAACGTTCCGGGGATCGGCCGAGAGAACGCCCTTCGTCGCGTCGATCGCTTCCTGGTAGCGGCCAGCCTGCATCAACGCGTCGGCATACTCCACGGTAAGCGCGTTCTTCGCAGCAGCCGGAGCCGCCTCGGTCGCAACGCGAAGCTGACGGAACGCATCGACCGCCTCGGCCGCCCGTCCGGTCCGAAGCAACGACTGTCCCAGAATCAGCAATGCGTCGACGTTCGTTGAGTCGAGCTTCCGGGCCTGTTCGGCGGCACGTGCCGCGTCGCGGAATTTCCGCTGGTCGAGGTAGAGCCGCGCGAGCGCCAGCATCGAGTCGGTCGTCACGCCGTCGATCTTGGAGAGTCGCTCGAAGGCCTCGATGGCCTTCTTGTCCTCATCAACCGAACGGTACATCTGACCGAGTGTCGCGAGCGCCTTGACGGAGTTGCGGCCGAGCTGGATGTCGGCCCGCTCGTCGATCTTCACGATCTCTTCGAGCTCGCCGATTGCGCTTCGCGCCTTCGCCTGATCGACTCCGCCGCCCGTGAACGCCTCCATCACATAGATTTCCGCGAGGACCGCACGGGCTGGCACCGAATTCTTCTTGAACTTGAGCGCGTCCTGGGCCGCCGTTCGGGCCGCATCCGTGTTCCGGTTCGAAAGGTAGAGTCGCGCGAGGGCGACGCGAGGCTGGTCGTCTTCGGGCACGAGCTCGACCGTCTGCTTGTAGGCTTCGACGGCGCGGATGTAGTCACCTGCGCGCTCGAACTGTTCGCCTTCGAGGTAGAGCTTGTACGCAGCCTGGCGGCGGGCAGCCGGATCGCTCGGCGTTTCCTGAACCGTAGTGCGCGTTCCGGTGTCGAGCGCCGGCTTGTCCTGCGACGATGCAAGTACGATCGGTCCCGCAGCAAACATGCCCGCCATCGCCATCGCGACGAGTCGGGTCGTGTTGGTCAATCCCATGGTGTTCGTATCCTTATTCACTGCAGGCCGTGACCGAAGCTCCCGCTGGTGCTTCCGCTCCGGGCTCGCTGGGTGATCTCGGTGCTCAACTCGCGCCACTGTCGCGCCCGAGGATAATTGCTGAGCACGGCCATCAAGGCGATGCCACAGAGTACGTAAGCGTAGTACATATCGGCAGCAACGATGCCGAGGATGAGTCCGAAGATGCCAACGGCCTCGCCGAGCACCGAACTGATGATTGTGATGCGAAACATGAGCTCGGCGAGCCCCTTTTCGCCCCCGTTTGCGTGCACCGAGAGGATCCGCGCCGGCTTGAAGCTGACGCGACGAATCATGACTGAGGCCACGAGAGCTGCAAGGGCTGCAACAACGAGCGGCACAAGCAGCATTCCGGCTGCAGGTCCGGGCGATTCTCCCGTCGCCATCATCGTTGCAACGACCGCGAACATCACGACGCTCATCGCGATGGCGAGGACGACAATCGACGCGGTGCGGATTCGCGCGTCGAGCGTTGGCGTCGCAGATGTCGCACCCGCGTCCACTATCGGCTTTCTCCAGCGCCCGGTCCGCGGACGATAATGTCGTCGGGCGTCCCGGCCTTCAGGTCGGGGCCCGCGCACGAGAGCTCGAAGCCGTCGGGAGTCCGACGATAGCCATATTCGCCGCTCCACGGATCCTCTCGCACGACTTGCGGCAGGAACGCCGGCGCGATGAAGTCGACGAGTGCCCGGCCGCCTTCGACCTCGGGGAAATAACCCCGGTCGCGCCGAAACGCCTGGACCCCGGCTGCAAGCGCGCCGAGGTCGGCAGTCGCCCGCTTTGATTTCTCGGCATCGAGCGCTCGCTGGAGCATCTCGATGTTCTCCCATCGGCGATCGCTCATTCGCACGGCTTCGACGAGCCATCGGTCCTTCTCGCGATGGAGTTGAAAGGTGACGTTCAGCTCCGCCTCGACCGTGGCGTCGCCGCCGATTGGACCGGGTGAGACCGACTTGATCCGAATCTCGTTGGGCTTGCGACCGAGCAGCGCGGCGATCGATTCCCGAGCCTCGCGGGGCGTGAGCTCGCCACCGGCGAGTGCTCCCCCGGCCAGGGCCGCCAGCACGATGGCCGCGGAGATGCCGATCGTGGCTCGCGAACGCATTCGATTCCTCCTGGAAGTCACATCACCTCGAACGCCACTGCGGGCGTCAGGATTCACGAATAGTACCAGAGGGGCCGCCCGTCGTGTCTGCTGCGCCACGAGCATCAGAACCGCGAGCGGTTGCGAGCAGGCCTGCGGACGGTCGTGGAATCGCGGCATCCACGCATCAGAATCTGCGCGAGCCCAACGACGAGTCTGCGATTTCAGGCATTGTCCGTGGGACGCTCGCTACCGCTCGCGGCTCGAGGAACGGGGACCCGGCGGAGCGTCCTGCGTGGAAGTGCACGATGCGGGTTGTCCCCGTTTTTTGAGCCGCGAGCGGTAGCGAGCGTCCTACGGACGGTCGATCGGTTCCGATCACTTCTGTCCTTCCGCAACGACGAGTCTGCGATTTCAGGCACCGTCCGTGGGACGCTCGCTACCGCGCACGGTACTGATGCGTTGCGCCGTACTCGCGGCTCTCAAGAATCCGGCGCCCATCCGCCGCGCTCTTGCGATTCGCAGCGCTCCCTCCTAGTCTCGGCGCATGTTCGACCCGGCGAATGTCTCGATTCTGATTCCCGCGGACAAGATCTCGGAGCGCGTCGCCGCGCTCGGCGAGCAGATCACCGCCGATTACAAAGCCGATGAGCGGGTTCCACACCTCATCTGCGTCCTGAAAGGCGGCTGCATGTTCCTGTCCGACCTCATGCGCTCCGTGCACCTCCCGGTCACGATCGACTTCATCGCCGTCTCGAGCTATGGGACGGAAACGGCCTCATCGGGCGAAGTGCGCATGACGAAGGACCTCGATCAGTCGCTCGAAGGCCGCGACGTGCTCTTCGTCGAGGACATCGTCGACACGGGCCTCACGTTGTCATACCTCACCGACACGTTCCGCCGCCGCGGTGCCCGTTCGGTTAAGATCGCGGCGCTGCTCAGCAAGCCGGCGCGGCGCAAGGTCGAGGTCCCGATCGATTACGTGGGATTCGAGATCCCCGACGAGTTTGTCGTCGGCTACGGACTCGACCACGCCGAGCGGTTCCGCAACCTTCCTTTTATCGGCGTCGTGACCGATCCGGCCGCCGTCTGAACGAAGCGACCACTCGAGGCGGTCTCTGTGTCTCTGCGAGTCCTCCGCGACTCTGCGAGAAACACTGCCGCAGAGTCGAGTTTCTCGCAGAGTCGCGGAGGACTCGCAGAGGCGCGGGTTCTGCTACTATGCGGACCCATGCTCGTCCAGATCGGTCCTCGACTCCCGGAATGGCTGCGCAAACCGTGGCGTGACGCCGCCTCGGACCACGAGGTCAAACGGCTCATGCGGTCGAAGTCGCTCCACACGGTATGCGAGTCGGCGCGCTGTCCGAATCGTAACGAATGTTTCTCGCGGGGCACCGCGACCTTCATGATCGGCGGGAACATCTGCACGCGACACTGTGCGTTCTGTTCGGTTCCGGCCGGCAAGCCCGACGACTACGAGGCGATTGCCGGCGAGCCCGACCAGGTTGCCGATGCGGCTGCCCAGCTCCGTCTCGAATACGTCGTCGTGACGGCCGTTGCGCGCGACGATCTGGCGGACGGCGGCGCCGAGCATTTCGCCCGCACCATTCGCGCCATTCGCGATCGGCTCCCGGAGGCCCGCATCGAGGTTCTAACTCCGGACTTCGCGGGCTCTGAAGAGTGCCTGCGCGTCGTCCTCGACGCCGCGCCGCACGTCTTCAATCACAACGTCGAAACCGTACGGCGACTCTCGCCAAAGGTCCGGTCAAGGTCGGATCACGACCGTTCCCTCGCCGTCCTTCGGCGAGCCGGAGAGATCCGTCCCGAGACGCTCGTGAAGTCCGGCCTCATGGTCGGACTCGGCGAATCGCGCGACGAGGTCCACGACTTGCTCGGCGAAATGCGCGAACACGGCGTTCGCGCCGTGACGATCGGCCAGTACCTGCAGCCGACGCGGCGGAATCTGCCCGTCAGTGAGTTCGTTCATCCCGACACCTTCGACGCCTATCGCGAGTTCGGCGAGTCGCTCGGCTTCGATGCCGTCTTCAGCGGTCCGTTCGTCCGCAGTTCCTATATGGCGGAGTCGGTCTTCGAAGGCCAGGCCTGAGCATCGCGTGATCGCCGAGGAGGATCTTGCCGGGGGACGGGTCTTGCGGCTTCAGGCCGGGATGATCCCGATTCGGCACCTGTCGCTTGCACTGCTGACGGGCGGCCTGCTCACTCTCGCCTATCCGGGCTGGGAGATCGCCATCCTGGCGTGGGTGGCGCTCGCGCCGCTCATGCTTGCCGCCGCGCGCGAACGAACGGGCCCGCGCGCTTTCGGCCTCGGTGTCATCGCCGGAACCTTCTTCTACTACGCGTCGAGCTGGTGGTTGACGTATTCGCCGATCAACTACGGCGGATTCGCCGCGCCTATCGCGTATGCCCTGTTGCTGCTCCCGACGGTCGTCTGCAGCCTCTTCACCGGATTGTTCGCCACGATCGTGAACGTCTCGGTCCGCCGATCCGGCGCCGCAGCCGTCCTTGTCGCGCCGCTCGTCTGGGTGGCGCTCGAGTGGCTGCGGTTGCGAACGCTCGGAATCGGATGGAACTTCCTCGGTTACTCGCAGTCGTTCCAGCCCGCGCTCGCGCAGAGCGCGTCGATCGGCGGCGTATACGCGATCAGCCTGCTGCTCGCGATGGCAAGCGCCGCGCTCGCTTACTCGGCCATTGCACCATCTCGAAAAGCGGCGCTGCGCGTGCTGACCGTCACCCTCGCGGTGTTCGTCGTGAATCTCGTTGCCGGGCTCTACATCACGTCGCGCGTTCAGGTGACAACGGACGACGGACTCCCGGTCGTGGCTCTGCAGCCCAACATCTCGCCTTCGATCATCGAGTCGTCGAGACAACAGGTGTTCGACGGCTCCTACGTCCACCTCGCGCGCATGGGCCGCGCCGAGCTCGACCGCGAGAACGCGCCGGTGATCCCGGCGCCGGCGCTTATCGTCTGGCCCGAGATGCCCGCCAACTTCGTCTACGACGACGAGCCCGAGGCGCGCAGACTGCTCGCGGCCGTGGCGCGTCAACGCGGCGACTACGTCTTCGTCAATGCGCTCGGTGTCGTCGGCGACGGCCATTCGAACAGCGCCGTGCTCGTCGGTCCCGACGGAACCCGCGTCGGTCAGTACGACAAGGTTCGCCTGCTGCCATTCGGCGAATACGTGCCGCTGCGTGGCGTAGTGCCATTCGTCGATCGGATTCCGTCGCTGATGTACGACTTCACACCTGGCGAGAGCGTTCGACTAGTCGATGTCGAGGGCGTGAGAATCGGGACTTCGATCTGCTTCGAATCTGCTTTTCCGGAACTCGCGCGCGAGGCGCGACGCGCCGGCGCCACCGCATTCATCAACCTGACGAACGATGCCTGGTTCGGACCGACCCCAATGCCGCGGCAGCACCTCGCGCACTCGGTGATGCGTTCGATCGAGAATGGCGTCGACCAGATTCGCGTGACGAATGCCGGTTACTCGGCGCGGATTTCGCCGACTGGTCAGATCCTTGACTCGACGGACCTCTTCGTCGAGACGTCGCGCCGCTGGGAGCTGCCCCGTTCAGCGCCACCGATGACGGTTTATGCGAGGACAGGCGACTGGCTTCCGATCACGGGCGTCGTGGCGACGCTCCTGCTGCTCGCCGCCCCGCTGTTTCGGCGACGATGGGACGGTCGCGAGCAGAGTTGAGGTACACTCCGCGGCTTGACGACCGAAGCCTACAAGTGAGAAGCCGACCATGCTCGATGATGTGCGATCGCAGTTCGAAACCCTGAAGTCACGCGCCGAAGAACTTCGGAGGTTTCTTTGACCCAGTTCGGAAGCAGCGCGACCTCGAAGAGATCGAGGACCGGATTGCGGACCCGAAGCTGTGGGACGATCAGGAGCAGGCGCAGAAGCTCCTGAAGCAGCGCAGCCGCCTTCAGAAAGGCATCGAAGAAGCCGAGTGGCTCGGCCGGGCTGTCGACGACGCCGGCGTGCTGTTCGAGTTCGCCGCCGACGACCCTGAGTCGGAGACCGAGGTTCGCTCGGCCGTCGGGGAGCTTGCGGTTCGCGTCGGCGAGGCGGAGATCGAGATGTTGCTCTCCGGTCCGAACGACCATCGCGATGCGATCGTGTCGATCAACGCCGGTGCAGGTGGAACCGATGCGGAGGACTGGGCTGAGATGCTCCGGCGAATGTACCTGCGATGGTGCGAGCGCAAGGGTTTCTCGACCGAGATCATCGAGGAGTCGCCGGGCAAGGAAGCCGGGATCAAGTCGTCGACGTTTACCGTCGAGGGACCGCACGCATTCGGACTGCTCCTGCCCGAGTTGGGTGTTCACCGGCTGGTGCGAATGTCGCCGTTCAATGCCGGACAGAGCCGCGAAACGAGTTTCGCCTCCGTTGACGTTCATCCGCAGATCGACGACGAAATCGAAATCGAAGTCCTCGACAAGGATCTTCGCGTCGACACGTACCGGTCGTCTGGCGCTGGGGTCAACACGTCAATGTGACGGATTCCGCGGTGCGCCTGACTCACCTTCCGACGGGCATTGTAGTGTCGTGCCAGAACCAGCGGTCACAGCATCAGAATCGCGACGTCGCGATGCGTGTGCTTAAGTCGCGCCTGTACGAGCTCGAAATGGAGAAAAGACGGGCGGAAACCGCCGAGCACGACGCCAACAAGATGTCGGTGAGCTTCGGCTCGCAGATCCGCAATTACGTGCTGCACCCGTACCAGCTCGTGAAGGATACGCGGACGAAACATGAGACGTCCGACGTCGACGCCGTTCTCGGCGGCGACATCGATGCGTTCATCAAGGCGTTCCTGGTTGCGAAGCGAGCGGGTTTCGATGCTGCCGAGGAGTGATCTCGAGGAATGCTCCTTGCTCGGACGTAATTGCTATCCCGTTTTCCTTTGCGCCTTTGCGCCTTTGCGCGATATCTCTCGCAAAGGCGCAAAGGCGCAAAGGCGCAAAGGCGCAAAGGCGCCAGAATAGTGGAGCAAACTGACTCGCTGACCGCCGGTCAATTACATCATGGCCACGCATGCCCGTTCGTGGTAACGTACGGCACGCCGCCGGTTTGGGGCAGGCGGCATCACGCTTCATGGCCACCAAGCCGCAAGGATCCGAACGCTCGATCGTAACCGAGGCCGCGGCGCTCGCGCTGCTCGGAGGGGCCATCCTGACGGCTCTGTGCCTTGCGACCTACGATCCCTCCGATCCGGCTCTCAACGTAGCCTCGACGCGGACCGAAGTCGGCAACCTCGTCGGCCAGGTCGGCGCGTGGATCTCGGACATTCTCCTGCAGGTCGTCGGACTGCTGGCGTTTGCAGTTCCGATTGGAATGGCGGCCTTCGGCATTCGCGGATTTGCAGCGCAGCGGATGGGCATTCCGTTCAAGCTTGCGGCTGGCTTTGCCTGCATGCTGCTCGCGCTCGCTGGAGGCCTCAGCCTGCTTCCGGCCCCGAATGTCTCGTGGCTCGCGAATGCGTCCGCCACCGGCGGACTCGTCGGCCTCGTCGTGGCCCGAGGCCTCACGGCAATGCTCAACACCGTTGGCGCGGGCATCGTGCTTGCCGTGGTGTTCGTGCTCACGGTCATGCTCACGCTCCAGGTGTCGCTATCGGCGACCGCCGAGCGGGCATTCCGTCGGCACGGTGACGAGGTTGACGACGAGTCAGTCGCCGGCGAGTCCAGGTTCTCGCTTGCCGGGCTTCGCGATCGGTTCACGGTGTGGTGGGACGAGAAGAAGGCCGAGAGAGCCGAGCGCGCCTCCGAACGTGCGGCCGAGCGCGCGGCGATGCTGGAGGAGGAGGACGAGGAGACCGTTCGCGTTCGCGAGCGCGAGGTTCGGCGTCGCACCGAGGAGCTCGTCAAGCAGGGGCTGATGGACGACTCGACCGACCGGCCGCCTGTCCGCGCCCGAACGACGCCTCGAACGACACCACTCGACACGTCGGATGATCACGCCCCGTCTCGCGTGATTCCGAGAACCGATCGCCTTTCGCCACCGTCCGGCGCGGTTGCGGCGCACCTTGCCGCCCCGGCGGTGGAAGCTGCGACATCGGAACCGGCGCCGCAGCTGAGTGCCGCTGCAGCTGCGCGCGCGAAGTTTGCGGAGGCGCAGTCCCGGCGCACGGCACGCGCCGCAGCAGAAGCCGTCGCATCGGGCACCGCGCCAGCCTCGAACAACGGCTCGGCGGCATCGGCGGCCGCTCCCGAGCCGCTCGTGAGCGTCGACCCGGCCGTTGCGGAGATGGTTTCGACCCTGTCGATCGTCCGCACGGCGCCGAACAAACCCGCGCAACCGAAGCTTCCACTGCGCGCCACGGCGACCGATACCGGCTACCTGATTCCGTCCACCGACCTGCTGACGGCTCCTCCCGCCGTTCAGGAAGAGGACGAACGGCAGCTCGAGAGCCGCGCGGTCGCGCTCGCCGAAAAGTGCAAGGAATTCGCGGTCACAGGGCACATTCATCGGATCAATCCCGGACCGGTCGTCACCACGTTCGAGTTCAAGCCGGACCCGGGCATCAAGTACAGCCGCGTCGTCGGTCTCGCCGACGACCTCTGCCTCGCGCTCAAGGCCGAATCGATCCGCATCGACCGGATTCCGGGCAAGTCGACGGTCGGCATCGAGGTCCCGAATGTCGATCGCCGCACGATCTTCCTTCGCGAGATCGTCGAAAGCGCCACGTTCCAGAACTCGCCGTCGAAGCTCACGCTCGCGCTCGGCCACACGATCGACGGGCAGGACTTCATCGCCGACCTCCAGAAGATGCCCCACCTGCTGATCGCCGGATCCACAGGTTCGGGCAAGTCGGTGATGATCAACGCGATCGTGACTTCGATCCTCTACAAGGCATCGCCCGAGGACGTGAAGTTCATCATGGTGGACCCGAAGCGGCTCGAGCTGGGCCTGTACGAAGGCATTCCCCATCTGCTCACCCCTATCGTCGTCGATCCGAAGCGTGCCGCGAACGCGCTGAAGTGGGCTGTGACGGAGATGGAGAACCGCTATCGCACCCTGGCCGGTTACGGCGTGCGCAACATCGAGCAGTTCAACAAGGAGGTCCGCGCAATCGTCAATCAGCGCATGGCCTCAGAGAGCGACGAGTTGCCGAAGCCGCTTCCCTACATCGTCGTGCTGATCGACGAGCTCGCCGATCTCATGATGGTCGCCTCATCCGAGGTCGAATCGTCGATCACGCGACTCGCGCAGATGGCACGAGCCGTCGGCATACACCTCGTGCTCGCGACGCAGCGCCCGTCGGTCGACGTCATCACGGGTCTCATCAAGGCGAATTTTCCATCGCGCATGTCCTTCCGGGTGTCCTCGAAGGTGGACTCGCGAACGATCATCGACACAAACGGCGCCGAACAACTGCTCGGGCAGGGCGACATGCTTTTCCTGCCACCGGGCACGTCGCGCCTCGTCCGGGTGCACGGCTCCTTCCTTTCGGAGAAGGACGTCAACGCCGTCACGAGCTACATCAAGCGGCAGGGGCAGCCCGAGTACGACGAGACGGTCACGATGTCGCTGCAGGAGTCAGGAGGGATCGACGGCGGGGGCGCTCGCGACGAGTTGTTCGAGGACGCGCTCAAGATCGTGTGCGACATGGGACGCGCGTCGACGAGCGTGCTGCAGCGGCGGCTTCGCGTCGGGTATGGTCGGGCCGCGGCCATTCTCGATCAGATGGAACAGGCCGGCTTCGTCGGTCCGCCGGACGGTTCGAGACCGCGGCCGGTGCTGGCTGCGGCGTTCGAGTTCTACGAGCGCAACAACCAGATCCGGGAAGAGCGGGACGAAGAGTGATCTGGCGCGAGGGTCGAGATGAACTCCGTGCCTCCGCGTCTCCGTGACTCTGTGTGCGAAGCTCCCCTATCGGAGATCAAAGAGCTTCGCGCACAGAGTCACGGAGGCGCGGAGTCACAGAGGTACGGAAACATCCGTAGCATTCCGGGAAACCAGACTCCACATGACGTTTCATCTCAGTGACACCTTTTTGTGCAAACTGCTATAAGCGCTTCACGGTGAACTACTAAGGGGTCCTCTACAGCCTCTTTTGCACAGACTTTTCCACAAAAGTTGTGGAAATCAACCTCGCCCCTCCGGCTGCGGTGCGTCGACGTTCGCGGCCTACCCGTTCGGTGCGTTTCCTTGACGTTGCGCGCGGCCGTTTGCTGTAATGGTAGACCCGCTACAAGTAAAGGAGTACGCCTTCGATGTCCGACTTGATCTACGACTGGAACTCGGTAGATGGCCCTCCGCCGGCCCGTCAGTTTCCGATCGAGTTCGACGATGAAACGCTGCGCGACGGCTTGCAGAGCCCGTCGATCTGCAACCCTTCGATCGACCAGAAGCTCCGCATCCTCCACCTCATCGCAAAACTCGGAATCGAGTCGGCCGACATCGGCCTGCCCGGCGCTGGTCCTCACGTCGTCGAGCACACGACGCGGCTCGCGCGTGAGATCGTCGACGCAAAACTGGCAATTCGACCGAACTGTGCCGCGCGTACCGTCATCGCCGATGTCAGACCTATCGTTGAGATCTCTCAGGCAGTTGGCATCCCGATCGAAGCCTGCACGTTCATCGGCTCGAGCCCCGTTCGTCAGTACACCGAAGACTGGTCGATCGAGATGATGCTGCGCTCGACGGAGGAAGCAGTCGGCTTCTGTGCGAAGGAAGGCATTCCGGTGATGTACGTCACCGAAGACACGGTCCGCGCGCATCCGGATACGCTCCGGCAACTCTTCGTTGCGGCGATCAACGCCGGCGCGACGCGACTCTGCCTCTGCGATACGGTCGGACACGCTACGCCGTTCGGCACTCGCGCGCTCGTGCGGTGGACGAAGCGCCTCATCGAAGAGCTTGGTGTCGACGTCAAGGTCGACTGGCACGGTCACGAGGACCGCGGGCTCTCAGTGAGCAATTCGATTTCGGCTGTCATGACCGGCGTTGATCGCGTGCACGGAACTGCACTCGGCGTCGGTGAGCGCGTCGGCAATACGCCGATGGACATTCTGCTCGTGAATCTCAGACTGCTCGGGTACATCGATCGCGATCTCACGTCACTTGGCGAATACTGCGAGGCCGTTTCCGAGGCCGTCGGCGTTACCATCCCGGCGAATTACCCGGTCGTCGGACGCGACGCATTCCGAACCGGAACCGGCGTCCACGCCGCCGCGGTCATCAAGGCATTCCGCCGTGGCGACGTCAAACTCGCGGACCTCGTGTACTCCGGCGTGCCGGCGCACCTGTTCGGACGGGAGCAGAAGATCGAGGTTGGGCCCATGAGCGGCAAGTCGAACGTCGTCTACTGGCTCGAGAAGCGCGGGTTCGATCCGTCCGACGACCTCATCGACCGCGTGTTCCAGCAGGCGAAGAAGTCCAATTCGATTCTGACCGACAACGAGATCCTCGAGCTGGTCCAACAGGTTCAGCACACTTGAACGAGGCGCGACCACACGCCGTACTCCCTGGCGGTTCAACATGAAATTCCCTTTCACGCGAAGATTGGTGGACCCGACGACGACGAACGCCTCGGCCCCGCCGGCGCCTCCCGTCGACCTCGCCGCCGAGTTCCGTTGCCTCTGGACGACGAGTCAGTTCTTCTCGGTCCTCCAGCGACTGCAGATGCAACCAGAACGTGGACGTGTCGTCGACATGTCCGACCTCGGCCGGCGGCTCGAGGAGGCCCGTCAGCTTCGCCGCTCGCTGGCCTTCAGCAAGCTCGTCGCGCTCCAGCGCGAGATCAACGCCGCGCGCACCGAGATCTACCACCTCGACACGACGATTCCGGTGTCGATAATGCGGCGTTTCTTCGAGCGGCTCGGACGCTTCGACCGCGCGGCGCTCGGCGAGGTCGTCCGCTACTATCTCGCGAAGCCGCTCAAGACACCCGAGGATCGCGACAAGCTCGACCTGCTCATCACGCGATTCGGGTCCTACCGGATCGATGCCGTAGCCGAATACGCGACGTGGCGTTCAATCGACGGTCTCGCCGAGCAGATCTCGAAGCTTGCGCCCCGCCCCGATGACATTCCGCTCACGATGCGCGACCGGACTCTCGCCGACATGCGCGAAATGCGCCACCTCGTCGTCGAGATCACGACGTTCGGCGACATGATCGAGCGCAAGGTCGTCACGCGACTGCGCGACTACAAGTTGAATCTGGCGGAACTGTTCTACTTCCCCGCGATTCTCGCCGAGATCGTCGAGATCAACGTGACGGTGCACAACAAATTCCAGGAGCTCTACCACACCGAGATGGTGCGGCTGCAGCTCGAGACCGACCGCATCTCGCGCATCCAGCAGGATGTGAACCGGCTGCTACCGGCGCTCGACAGTCACCGCGCCCTGTCGGAGCTCGGATCGATGAGCGTGCAGATGCAGGCAATCCTGCAGGAAGTGAAGAAGGACATCGCTGAGCGCGTCATCGTCGATCGCGAGGTCCGAATCTCAGTCGAGGAGGAAGGCTTCCCCCTGCGGTCGCTCATCGAGACCGCGGAAGAGGCTCTGCGCCAGACGTCCGACATCGTCAAGGCGCTGCATTCGGCGTTGACGAAGGCCGACCTGAAGCTCGCCCCGCCCGAGTCTACGTGATGCCGCGGGCGACTGGCTCGATGGTAGATGGGGCGGCGCCCGACGTGGCGTCGGTCCTCGGACGACCGGACGTCACCCGGGCTTTTGCGTGGATAGACGGCTCGCTCGACGCGCTCACGAGCGAGCACATCGAGCTCTCCGAGATCGAGGCTCCACCGTTCGGGGAGGCACTTCGGGCCGAGCGGGTTCGCGATCTGCTTCGGAACGCCGGACTCGATGACGTCACCGTCGACGAGGTCGGCAATGTCATCGGAACGCGGGCGGGGCAGACTTCCGAATCCGCGATCGTACTTTCGGCGCACCTCGACACGGTTTTTCCGGCGGGTACCGACTGTCGCGTCCAACGGACCGACGATCGACTCTACGGACCGGGGATCGCCGACGACGGGTGCGGACTCATCGCGATGATCGCCGTGGCCCGCGCACTCGTTGCCGGAGACGTCCAGACCCGGCGCCCGATTCGCTTCGTGGCGACCGTCGGTGAGGAGGGCGACGGCGACCTGCGCGGTTGCCGCCACTATTTCGCGTCGCCGCAGTCCTCGGCGAGAGTTGCCGCATTCATCTCACTGGACGGTCCAGGCACCGAGCGGATCACGCATCGGGCGCTTGGCTCCCGTAGGTTCGAAGTGCACATCACGGGACCGGGCGGCCACTCCTGGGGCGACTTCGGCGTCGTGAATCCGATTCACGCCATCGGTCGCGTTATTGCACGAATGTCGACGTACCCGGTGCCGCTCGAGCCTCGTACGAGTTTCTCGGTTGGCGTGGTGTCGGGCGGCACGTCGGTGAATGCGATTCCCGCGGATGCCTCGTGTCGCGTGGACCTGCGGTCGGTCTCCGATGTCGAGCTCGCGCGGATCGAACAGTACTTACGCGATGCCGTTGCCGAGTCGGTCGCGGACGAGAACCGGATTGCCGCCGCGTCGGGAACCGTCCTCGAGGTTGCGATCCGGCCGATCGGGGATCGTCCGTCCGGCGAAACGCCCGCAACGGCGGCGATCGTCAGCGCCGCGGTGGAGGCCTCGCAGGTTCTCGGCATTCGAACGGTGCTCGATTGTGCTTCGACGGATTCGAACATCCCGATCAGTCTCGGCCTGCCGGCGGTGACCCTCGGCGGAGGGGGTTCCGGCGGCGGCACGCACACGCTCGAGGAATGGTACGATCCGGCCGGTCGCGACCTCGGCATCAAGCGCGCGCTCCTGCTGGTCGTGGCGCTCGCCGACGCGCCGGACGGCTCGTCATCCATTGCGTAGACGGGCTTCTGTATCAATCGTGGAGCCGCGAAACATCCTCGTCATTCATCTCGGCCAGCTGGGAGACGTGGTGCTGGGCATCCCGGCCCTCGACGCATTGCGCTCGGCGTACCCTGACGCGAGGATCACCGCGCTGACCGGAACGCCGGCCGACCAGATCGTCCGAATGGCAGGTCTCGCCGACGACGTCGTGGGCCTCGATCGTGTGGCGTTGCGCGACGGGCCGAAGCTGAAATCAATCTCCGAGATCCTTCGGCTCGCGAGATCCATGCGCGCGCGACGCTTCGATGCCGTCGTCGACATCCACGCGTTCTACGAATCCGGGCTTCTCGCCATCGTGACCGGGGCCCGGATGCGGGTCGGCCCCAGGCGCGAAAACCGGTCGCTGCCACGAGCCTACACGGTCACTGCGCCGTACGACCTGGACCTCCACATTGCGGATCGATATCTCGCCGTCGCCGCAGCGGCCGGAGCTCCGGCTCGAGTGCTCGAGTGCCGGATCGAGCCTCCGACGGACGCGCGCGCAAAGATCGACGGGCGTTGGCGCGAAATCGGACTCGCGTCCGCAACGGTCGTCGGACTCAACCCCGGCGCGGGATTCGAGTCGAAACGCTGGCCGGAGGAGCGTTGGCTGGCCCTTGGTCACGCGCTCATAGCGGGCGGGGTGAGCGTCGCCGTGTTCGCAGGTCCGGAGGAGCGCGGCCTCGGAGAGCGCCTGGCCTCGGAGATCGGCGGTGGCGCCGTCGGGCTCGAGCGACTGTCGCTCGGCGAGCTCGCGGCGTCCTTCGAACGATGCCACGTCGTCGTCAGCAACGACACGGGCCCTTCGCACATCTCAGCGGCCGTCGGAACGCCGACGCTCGTCCTGATGGCGGGCAACGACGGTCCTTCCAAATTCGCCGTTCGCGGCGATCGTCACACTCTCATCTACGGCGAGTCGATTCTCGCCATTTCCATCGACGACGTGCGCACAGCAATAGGCCGGATGCTCGAAAGCAGCTCCTCGGCAGTCCCTTCCCCTCTCTGACGTTGTCGCGCGCCCGCCGCCATCCCTCGGATCTGGAGTACCAATAATGACCTCGAACCTTCGCCGTATTGCGATCGCGACTTTCTGCTGTGCACTGTGGTGCGTCCTGCCGACGGCAACGGGTGCCGACATCGCGCGCCCTGACAACCCGAACGGAGCGAAATCCGTCCCGCGCCCTTCGCGAAACGACCAGCTCGTCACCATCGAAATCGAGGGGACCGACGGTTGGCAGGGATATCTCTACATTCCTGAGAGCATGCTTGCTGTCGATGCGACCTCGCAGCCAGCGGGCATGTCGGCGGCCGGCACCACGATATCCGGAGTCGCGCTCTCGCTCTCGATCGTTTTCGGGGGACTCTGGCTCGCGAAGTCGCGCAAGCGGCTGGGAACGCAGGCTACCGTGACGGCTGCGTCGATTTTGATCGTCCTCGTAGGGACCGCCACGTACGCGCTCGCAAACGCGTCACCGTACCCGCTCGCGAACGTCGGGACTCTGCGCAAGGCCGCGCCGAATGGAGACCCGCTCAAGGGACAGGTGCGGCTCATCAAGGTCGCGGATGACGGCGAAAAGAAGATCAGGCTGGTTCTGCCTCGAGAGGGGACCTAGTCGATGTCGGTGGCGATCGAGGCGATCCGGCCGGAAGCGCGTGCCGCCAACGCCGGGACTCGTTCCGGCGTGGCGGCGCCGGCCGCGCTCGCAGCCGCGTTCGTGGCGGCGGCAGCCGTTGCCGCAGCCGTCGCTCCTGTATGGCTCTCGATAGTCGCCGTCTTCGTGTTTGCCGGGCCGCACAACTGGATCGAGGCGAGGTACTTCCTGGCCCGGCTTCCGGGCCGATGGGGGCGCTCTCGCGGGTTTTTCAGCCTTGCGATCGGCGGCTCCACGGCGATGACGGCGCTCTACGTTGCGATGGGCCCGGTGGCACGGGCGTTCGAGCTCGGTGACGCGGGCGCCGGCGCGCTGATCGCGACGTGGGCGACGCTGGCGATCGCCTGGCTCGTTGCGATCGTGGCCGTGCTGGGACGGCAGGTGAACGGTGACTGGACGTGGGCGGTGCCCGTCGGCCTGCTGGCTGTCGCCTTCGCATGGTGGTCGCCCGGCCTCTGGTGGCTCGGTCTCGTGTACGGACATCCGATCGTTGCACTGGTTTTTCTCGACCGCGAGCTGAGGCGGCGCCCGAATATGCGTCGGGCCGTTCGATGGTTGTATGCGTCGCTGCCAGTCGTACTGGCGGGAATCTGGATCGCGAGCGCGTCGGGGAATTCGCCTGCCGGACTTGATGGCTTGACGATGCGGATTGCGGATCACGCCGGCGCAACGATCCTGCCGTCGGTTCCGGATCGACTGCTCGTCGCCACGCACGCCTTTCTCGAGACCGTGCACTACGGAGTGTGGGTCATCGCGATGCCGTTCATCGGATTCCGGTCGGCACCGTGGCGGCTCTCGGGAGTGCCACTCTGGCGTCGCTCCCGGATTTCCGCACTGGCTGTCACAATGATACTGGCGGGAGGCGGTGTGCTCGTTGCGGTGCTGTGGGGCGCCTTCGCGATCGACTACGGGACGACACGCGACGTGTATTTCACGATCGCGATGCTTCACGTGCTGGTGGAGGCTCCGTTCCTCGTCAGGTTGCTTTCGCCGCGGGGAGCCCTGGATGTCTCCTGATGAGCTCTGGCAATTCCTGCCGTTCGGCTATCTGCTCACGATCGCGATCGAGACGCCGGTGCTCCTCGCCGGGCTCTCCCGCGTCCATCCGATCGGACGACGAATCGTAGCCGGCATATGGCTGACCGCGTGCACGTATCCGATCGTCGTGCTCGTACTGCCGATCCTGATCGAGCCCCGCATCCCCTACCTGATCGTCGCAGAGACCTTCGCTCCCGTGGCCGAGTGCCTGCTGTTCGCACTGGCCTTCGGCACCCGCGATACCCGCATCCGCGACTGCGCGGCCATCATCGTCGCAAACCTGCTGTCCTTCGGCCTCGGTCTGATTCTCGTATAGAGGAGAGTAGACAGGATTACAGGATTTTCAGGATTAACATGAGAGTTCGTGTTTATCCTGAAAATCCTGTAATCCTGTCTACTCTCCTCTCCTACCAGATCACGCAGCGGTTCGCGTTTCCGCGGACCATCTTGTCGCCATCTTTGCATCCGAACGCCGCGTGGAACTCGGGCATGTTCGCGAGCGTGCCGACGAGGCGGAATCGCGGCAACGCGTGAACGTTCGTGTTCACCTGGAGCTGCTCGAACTCGGGACGCGCTTGCGCCGCCCACACGCGGGCGTAGCCGAGGAAGAACCGCTGCTCGTGCGTGTAGCCGTCGATCGGCTTCGGCTCCGGCTTGCCCTTGAGCGACCGCTTGTACGCCGCGTACGCGATTTTCAGACCGCCGATGTCGGCAATCGCCTCGCCCTGCACCAGCTCGCCGTTGACCTTCTTGCCACCGTCGATCGTGAACTCCGAATACTGGTCGACGATGCATTTCGCCCGCCCCTCGAAGTTCTTGCCGTCGGCCTCCGTCCACCAGTCCGTGAGGTTGCCCTTCGCGTCGAACTGCCGGCCCTGGTCGTCGAAACCGTGAGTGATCTCGTGACCGATGACCGCGCCGATCGCGCCGTAGTTCACCGCGTCATCAGCCTCGGCCATGAAGAACGGCGACTGCAGGATACCCGCTGGAAACGTGATGTCGTTATTGAGCGGGTTATACGAGGCGTTGACGGTCTGCGGCGTCATTCCCCATTCGGTCCGGTCGACAGCCTTGCCGACCTTCGCCAGGTCGTCCTTGTAGCCCCACATCCGCCCGCGCATTACGTTCGTGACGTACGGTCCTCTCTCGATCTCGAGCGTCGAGTAGTCCTTCCACTTGTCCGGATATCCGATTTTGTCGGTGAACGAATCGAGCTTGGCGAGCGCCGCCTTTCGGGTCGCGTCCTGCATCCACTCGAGCTTCTCGAGGTCCTCGCGGAGCGCCGCCTTCAGGTTCGCGACCATCTCCTTCATCCGGCGCTTCGACTCGGCCGGGAAATACTTCTTTACGTACACCTCGCCGAGCGGCTCTCCGAGCATGCCGCTGGTCGCCTGCACGGCCTTCTTCCAGCGCGGCTGCTGCTGCTTCGCCCCCGTGAGCACGGCGCCCCTGAAAGCGAAGTTCTGGTCTACGAACGGCGTCGAAAGCGTGTCCGCGAACGAGTTCACGACCATCCAGCGCAGATACGTCTTCCAGGCGTCGAGCGGAACGCTCTTCATCATGGCGTCGACTTCCTGGATGAACTTCGGATGCGCGACGTTGATCGAGGCTCCGCTCTTCAGGCCGATTGCGCTCTCGTAGCGTTCCCACGAGAACGTCGGCGTCAGGGCCTTCCGTTCGGCGAGCGTCATCATGTGGTACGAGGCCGCCGGGTCGCGAAGCTCCGTGTTCTTGAGCGATCCGCCAGCGAGTCTCGTCTCGAATTCCATGACGGTCTTCGCGTTTGCGGCGGACGTCGCCGCGTCGTCGCCGAGCAGTCCGAACATCTTCGTAAGGTGGGCGACGTATTCGTCGCGGATCTTCTTCGACCGCTCGTCATCGTTGACGTAGTAGTCGCGGTCGGGAAGTCCGAGCCCCGACTGTCCGACGGCATACACCGTCATCGTGCTGTTCTTGAAGTCGGGAATCGAGCCGCCCTCGAACGTCGCGCCGACGCCGATCATGTGCAGGTGGGCAATGGCGTCCTGCAGGCTCGCTGCATCCGAGATTGCGGCGATGCGCTTGAACTCTCCCTCGAGCGGTTTGGCGCCGAGCTCGTCGATGAGCTTGACGTCCATTGCGCTAGCGAAAAAGTCGCCGATCTTCTGCTCGCTCGTTCCCTTCGGCGCCGAAGCCTGCGCGGCCTCTTCGAGGATCGACTTCAGGGCATCGAGATTGCGGTCGCGAAGCTGGTTGAACGTGCCCCACGACGGGTACTCGGCCGGGATCGCGTTCTTTACGAGCCATCCGCCGTTTGCGAAGCGGTTGAAGTCATCGCAGGGCTTGCAGGTCGTGTCCATCCCGGTGATGTCGAAACCCGCGCCGGCGGCCGTCGGCGGTTCGGGCTGCGCGGCCCCGCCCGTCCCCGACGCCGAGGCGGCGGTCGGTGTCAGGCAAAGTAAAGTTGCGAGCGAAAGTGCGGAAAATCGCATAATGGCGATACCTCGTTGGGGTAAGTTGTCGTTCCGGCAGGCGGAAGAGTGAAAGTACGCTTCGGTCCCCGGAAGGTTGCACAGATGATGGAGTCCGAGATGTCAACAAGTGTATTCACCGAGCCCGCGACGCTGGGACGCACGGGCCTGAAAGTCGGCCGCCTCGGCGTCGGCGCGAGCTACGGTATCGATGCAGCACCGCTCGAGCGAGCGTTCCACGAACACGGGGTCAATTACTTCTACTGGGGCTCGATCAGGCGACGGGGAATGCGGGACGCGATTCGGTCGATCGCGAAAACTGATCGCGACAAGCTCGTCGTGGTGCTGCAGTCGTACGACCGGACCGGGGCTCTGATGCGGCCGTTCCACGAGCGCGGTCTTCGCGCGCTCGGAATCGATCGCGCGGACGTGCTGCTGCTCGGCTGGCACAACTCCTACCCTTCGCGTCGCGTGATCGATGCCGCGCTCGCGCTGAAGGACGCGGGACTTGCGCGGTTCATCGCGATCAGCGGACACGAGCGTCCACTCTATGCGCGGTATGCGGAGGAGGCGAAACGTGACCCGTCCGCGTCTCCGTTCGACATCCTCATGTTCCGGTACAACGCGGCGCACCGCGGGGCAGAGTCCGAGATCTTTCCGCATCTCGACGACTCGCCGGCGCGTCCGGGAGTTACGTGTTACACGGCGACCCGCTGGGGGCAGTTGCTCGATCCGAAGCGGATGCCGCCGGGCGAGCGGCCGATGACGTCGGCCGAGTGCTACCGATTCGTGCTGTCGAACCCGAAGGTCGACCTGTGCATGACGGGTCCGAAGAACGCGGAGCAACTGGATGCGGCGCTCGAGGCGCTTGCTGCCGGGCCGCTCGACGAGGACGAGATGGCTCGCATCCGCTGCATCGGAGCCCACGTGCATGGGTAGAGTAGACAGGATTACAGGATTTTCAGGATTGACAGGATTCTCTTTGGGCGAATCGCACGATGAGCGGTCAACCAAGCCTCAATCCTGTTAATCCTGATAACCCTAATCCTGTCCACTCTCTCATCTACGGCTTCGTGTACACGTGCGTCGCGATGGCCCCGTCCGCATTCCGGAACGAAATCGCCACGACCCTGCCCGGCGTCAGGTACTGCGCCAGCGTCTGCCCCGTCAGCAGCGCCCCCTTCTGCGTGACCTTCTTTCCGCCCTTCACCGACGCCCCGGACACGAACGGAATGCCGTCGACGAAGACGGAAACCGTCGCCGTGAACCCATTGCCCGTCGCCTTGATCTTCGCGTTGGTCACCTTGACCTTTGTGATCGTAGCCGCGGTCAGTCCACCGCTAACCTCGTTCGACGGGTCGCTCTCCCCATCCTCGTAAGTCGCAGTAACGACGAAGAAGGAGCCACCGGCCCCGCGCCTGTCGGCAGGTTCGTCTGCGATGCGGGCACCTGGGCAAACAGATTTGCCGGAACGGTCTGAACGTTTGGAGTTGAAGAGCGATACACGTTGTAGCCCGTGACGGCTCCGCTTGTGACCCGTGCGGCTCGTTCTGCCGCATCCGGCGGGAATCCAAGTGCCGTGGCAACGGCCTCACCGACGGGCGTTTCAGCTCGCTTTGCTCCCGTCTCCTCCGATAGCGTCAGTGCTCGTGGCGGCGGGAATGCGGCCGTCGAAGCCTCGTCGGGCGCCTGCCAGACTAGCGCCACCGAAACCGGCGCA
>JADIYM010000028.1 GCA_016705245.1 Blastocatellia bacterium
GGAGCTTTCGGGGTTCCTCGGTATCCGTACCCCTGGTGCCGCGGCAGCCTGCCGACCAATCATTGGCTGAATCGCGCGACAATCCGGCGCACGCACCTTGATCTTGACGCGCAGGAATACGGGCTTGGTGTCACCGTCGGGTATGCGGAAGAGCACCTGAGGCGCCGGGCCGTCGCGCCTGAGCCGGTGTGGTCGTCGGCGGCGCGGACTTTTTCCTCAAAGTTGTATAGGCATCATCGGCCCGTTTTCGTACTCGAATCGTTCAACCGGCCCGCCCCAACGGCGCTCCCAATCGTCGACCATCTTGTTCGTGAGACGAACCGGGTCGGGACCGATCTCGAGCTCCGAGCGGACTTCGGCGTCACGAGCACGATCACCTCCTCGGCGATCAGGTGCGCGTCGCCGCGCTGCGTGATGGTGAACTGTGGCAGCGAATCGTAAGGCGTCGGCAGTTCGACAATCTGTCCCCTGGTCATTGCGTTCTCGCCGCCGCGAACACGCCTCGTCGGGAAGATCAGATACGGGTCGCGCGGCGGGCCACCGTCGTACACTGGCCTGTTGACGACATACAGATAGCCCGGGCGCGACGATTCGATGCCGAAGCGAAAGCGCTCGCCGACCACAAGCTCCTGCTCGCTCGTGAGCCGGACCGGCGTGAGCGCCACGGAGTCGGCGCTCGGCTCGTGGACAATGTCGCGGGGATCCCCAGGAAGCGATGGCCGCAACCGCCAAACCGTCACGCCGATCTCGATGCCAGCAGGCGTGGCTTTTTCGGACGCCTGAGCGGGCGCCCCCGTCCTGACGTACCTGCGGTTCGGGCGTCCGCCGGCGCGCTTTGCGGGTGGTCGGTTGCGAAACAGCTGGGAGTCCTGCATGTCGCGCGGAACAAGATCTCCGGATTTCTGGGCGCGACCCACTGCCGGTGCGACTACCAACACAGTCGCCAGCAACACAACGGCCACGTCGATGCAGCAATGCCTTGGGTTTGGTTGAATCTTCATGGCGCATCTCACCGGTGCTCGAAGTAGAGCGGGAAGATAATCACGTCGCCGGACGTGAAGACCTCGTTGTCTGACGAGGGTTCCGACGAGGCACGATGCCGCGGTGGCGAGGTGCTGACGCCTGTCGCGAGAAGCGGCCAAGTGCTTCGATCTTCACGACGTCCATGACGCGACCAGTTGCTCAGGCGTCACAAGCAGAGCGACGTCCTGCAACACCTCGACAGGCTGAGCAGACCAGATGACCCAGACGGTCTCTCGGTCACCCGCCCCGAAAAACGTCGCGCGTCATGCAGCAAAGACGTCGGACGCGTGCACCTTCAGTCACGGTGCTTAGGTGCACTCCTGAAGCAGCACGTCGGACCCTCCAGGTGCGGGATCGCTCGCGATGAAAAAACTGTGAGGTGAACCTATTCGGGTTCCCGCGTTGGGGTACGAGGAGGAGAGACAGTTCAAGCGACTTCTTTCCTCCAGTACCGATTTCGCCGTCCCGCAGGCCTGACTGATGCGTCGCCGATGCATCTGGAGATTGGCCGCCGGGCCTGGCAAGTGACTTAATGCCGGGCCTGCGCCGCAATATGTCCGAAGGAGACTCCACCATGAAGTCCGAATCCTGCCGATGGCTGACCGCCGTCACCCTTCTGTTCCTCGCCTATCCCGCCACCCTCGCATCCACCCTGGCGGTCGAACGACCGTGCAACCCCACCTCGGTTCCGGGACCTTGGGCCACCAAATCCACAGCCAACGAGCCCGAGAGCACCGCAGGGGTGACAGCTGCAATGGCTCAGTTGCCGCTCTCTTTCGAGCCCAACGTCGGACAGACGGACTCGCAGGTTGAATTCCTCGTTCGCGGCGCTGGCTACGGGGCGTTCCTCACGGAAGAAGAGCTCGTCCTGTCCTTGCCACGCGCCAGTCACGACGCCACCGCCAGCAAGAATGGATTCGACCCGGAGGAGGCGTCCTCTCATCAACACGAGCCCGCGGCCGAGACACTACCGCCGTCAGTCGTCCGGATGCGACTCACCGGCGCTGACTTCTCAACGCCGGTTGGCGAGTTGCCGCTCGAGGCGAAGACGAACTATTTTCTCGGCAACGATCCAAGCGCCTGGCACACGGACGTGCCGAACTTCGCGCGCGTGCGCTATACAGACGTCTACCCGGGTGTTGACCTCGTCTACTACGGCAACGGCCGTAGCCTCGAGTACGACTTCGTCGTTGCGCCAGGCGCGAACCCCGACGTCGTCGCGATGGAGTGGGAGGGCGCAGAGTCGGTCGAGGTCGACGAGAACGGTACGCTGGTCATGAAGGTGGAAAGCGGCGAGCTGCGGCAGGCGTCGCCGGTCGTCTACCAGGACGGCGACGACGGCCGGAGTCCGGTCGCGGGCGCGTTCGAGTTGATCGGCGCCGGCCGCGTCGGCGTGCGCCTCGGGGCGTACGATCCGGCGAAGCCACTCGTGATCGACCCGGTGCTCGTGTACTCGACGTTTCTGGGCGGCAACGGCTGGGAAGGCTTCCGCGCACTCGCAGTTGACACCGCCGGTTCTGCCTACGTAACTGGGTTTACATTCTCCACGAATTTCCCAACGACGTTTCCGTACGACTCGACATACAACGGGGGGTGGGACGTACTTGTGGCGAAACTGAGTCCGTCCGGAAATGCGTTGGTCTACTCCACGTACCTCGGGGGAGACGGCCGCGATTTCGCTTGGGGCCTCGCCGTGGACTCGTCCGGAGCAGTCTATGTCTCAGGTGAAACTGACTCTGACAATTTCCCAACGGCGTATGCCTACGACACGAACTTTAACGGCGGCACTAGCGACGCATTTGTGACGAAGTTGACGTCATCTGGCAATGCACTCAACTACTCGACCTATCTCGGAGGGTCCGGAATGGATGAATCGTGGGCCATTGCCGTCGACTCGCACGGAAGTGCCTATGTGACCGGCAGGACCAATTCTCCTAACTTTCCAACGGTTCACGCCTTTAACGCGACACCAGGGATTCTCGAGGCCTTCGTGACAAAACTGCGACCACTTTCCAACGTCCACCCGTTCCTCGTTCTCGAATACTCCACGTACTTGGGCGGAAACGGCGGTGATAGCGGACGAGACATCGTGGTCGACGCGTCCGGCGCGGCGTATGTGGTAGGTGACACCAAATCGACGAATTTCCCGGTTTGGAGGGCGTTCGACTCAAGGAACAACGGCGGGGACGACGGCTTCGTCACGAAACTGTCCGCGGACGGTGGAAGCCTTCTCTTCTCCACGTACTTCGGCGGGACGGAGGCTGAGCATGCTTTTGGTGTAACCCTCGCCTCCGACGGCACGCTTTACGTCACCGGACAAACCCTCTCTACGGACTTTCCGACGACTCAGCTGTGTTCTGACCCGACCTCCAACGTGGGCTCGGATGCCTTCGCGACGACATGGAGCCCTGGGTCGGTGTTCGGGCCAGCATATTCAATCGACTTCTCCACCTTTTTGGTGGGTCCGACTGGGAGAGTGAAACGAAGTCGTGGTGACGTTTGATGGCAGTGTTCTCGTCGCTGGAGGAACGTCCTCCGCGGACTTCCGACAACAGACGCATACGACTCAACGTTCAACGGCGATGAGGACGTGTTCGTAACCAAACTGAGCGCAGACGGCACATCGCTCATCTTCTCCAACGTTTTTCGGCGGGAGATACTGGGACTTTGGATCAACGATGGCCGTCGACAGTCTGGGTGTAGGCTACGTTGCCGGAGACACTAGTTCCTCGAGCTTCCCGACCACGAGCGGTTACGACTCCACCTACAACGGCGGAGGCGTAGACGGCTTCATTCTGAGTGCGATAGGGCGCTTCGGCGTGGAGGATCAGGGGCGGCATCCTGATCCTCCAAGCCGCAGACAGAAATCGCCCTCACCAGAGTCGCGCAATTCGAGTCCGAAAGCGACTCGTCGCGAAGATTAATCCCTATGCGGCTCGTTGACGTGTCACGTCAGGCAATTGTGATCCATGACAATAGGAGGTTGCTCAAATGGACCTGGCTCTTTGTGATCAACTGAACTTAATGGAATTCGCTTCCAATCGCTCGAGACCGAACATGACGACGCCGCTGCTCATCACGGTCGGCGCTGGGTTTGTGTTCGCACTTGTCACGATGCCCATTGTCCACTTCCTTGTGGAAGACGACGATCTCAAGCGCAAGGCTTGCATTGTCTACGACCTGACGTCATTGGCGGGCGCCGTCCTGGGAGGACTCTGGGTCGCAGTTTCTGTTGGCGTCGCTGCGATCGATTATTTCGGGAGCGTCCTCGGCGGTGGCGGCTGGTCGGGACCGGCGTCATATCGAAGCTTCAACGCATTCTCGGCCCTGGCACTGGGTATGCTCGTGATCGGAATAATCGTGGGGTTCGTCAGCTCGAAGATCCGGCCAGCTGATCGGGTTCGGGAGCCTTCGCGCACTCACACTCCAGAAGAAACAGGACCGGACGGCCTGACGAAGCTCAACCTGCTCGGCGGTGAAACGAAGGTGGACGCTGTTTCTGCACGAGCGGACGAATGCAACGGGACGATTGAAGAGTCGAGTCTCGATTCCCTTCACGACAAGGATCGTTGCCGACGCCTCCGCATTCAATAGTCCACTGTTTCGGCGAAGTAGCACCCCGTACGTGACGCTGAGCCACTCTAGGATTCTTCGCGCTCGCTTGGGGGACGACCGCGGAGCGGTCGAAGGAAATAGCCGTGGGTCGCACGGGGGCGAGTGCAACGAGCCCTCGTGCGACCCGCGGTACCTCCACCGGAGCGCGCCGACCGCGGGCGGTCGCATTGTTTCTGAATGGCAAGCAACACAACGTCGGGTGCGGCATCGCCTACGACGCACGTTATCTCCGGGACTGACGATGCGACCGCTCCGCGCGGTCGGGACCGAGGTGGGCGGCGGTGCCGCGGGTCGCGCGTGCTCGTTGCACTCGCCCCCGCGACCCACGGCTATTTCCTTCGACCGCTCCGCGGTCGAAGATCGCCTTTGGCGATGTTCCGGAATCCGCGGGTTGGTCGCGTTATCGATAGTCCCGACATGGCCCAACCGACAGCGAGCCGTCCCGGGAGAATACGGGTCGGTTGCCGGAAACCGGGAATCGACCCGTGCGCTACCGCGCCCGATACTGATGCTCGAGCCGCGTCATTCCAGTGACACTCTCAAGGCCGTGGCAGCTCCACGAGCGTCGCTGCAGGCGTGCCGGGTTCTCCGAGGACGATCCCGACCCGATGCTCGCGGCCATCGTCCACGAGGTCGATCCAGCCGCTCTCGATTTCCACGCCGTCCAGATCGACGCGCGCCACACCTCGGCAGACTTCGTCAGGATTCGCGACACGCACGCGATAAAGCGATGCACCGAAACGGTACTCGAGCGAATACCCGGTCCACCACTTCGGTATGCACGGATCCAGACGAATCCGCGACCCGCTTTTCTTGAATCCCAGCATCGACTCGAGCGCTACCCGGTACATCCAGCTCGCCGAGCCCGTATACCACGTCCAACCACCACGGCCCGTGTGCGGCGCGACCGCGTACACGTCCGCAGCAACCACGTAGGGCTCGACCTTGTACCGCGAGACTCCGGCGCGCGTCGACGTGTGGTTCACCGGATTGAGCAGGCTGAAGAGCTCGCCGGCGCGATCGCCGTCACCGAGCATCGCGTGCGCCAGAACGACCCACGCCGCCGCGTGCGTATACTGGCCGCCGTTCTCACGCACGCCAGGAACGTATCCCTTGATGTAGCCCGGTTCGAGGCTCGACCGGTCGAACGGCGGCGTGAGCAGCATGATCAGCCCGTCGCCGCGGTGAACCAGGTTCTTCTCCACTGAGGCCATGGCACGGCGCTGCCGGTCCTGTGATCCGAATCCTGAGATCACCGACCAGCTCTGCGCGATCGAGTCAATGCGGCACTCAGACGCCATCGCCGTGCCGAGCGGCGTTCCGTCGTCGAAGTACGCGCGGAGGTACCACTCACCATCCCACGCATGCTCCTCGACGGCTCGCGCGAGGTCCGCGGCGTGGTCCCGATACCGAATCGCACGCTCCGCCTCGCCGCGCGCGTCGCAAACTCCTGCAAACCGGGTCAGCACCGTCGCAAGGAACCAGCCCATCCACACGCTCTCGCCCTGGCCCTCGTGGCCAACGCGGTTCATTCCGTCGTTCCAGTCGCCGGCGCCCATGAGCGGCAGCCCGTGTAATCCGACCGGCAGGCTCCGCTCGATCGCACGCACGCAGTGCTCGAAAATCGATGCTCGCTCGGGAGACGTGTCCGGCACCAGATACGCATCGTCTTCCGATGGGGCCAGCGCGCGCGCCTCGACGAATCCGATCTCTTCGTCGAATACCGCGCGGTCTCCGGTCACCTCTGCATAGTGCGCCGCAATGAACGGGAGCCAGAGCAGATCGTCCGAGATTCGCGTCCGAACACCACGCCCGGTTGGTGGATGCCACCAATGCTGGACGTCACCCTCCACGAACTGGCGAGCCGCCGCACGGAGAATCTGTTCGCGGGCCACGGCCGGTGCCGCATATACAGCCGCCGCAACGTCCTGGAGCTGGTCCCGGAAACCGTAGGCGCCGCCCGACTGCGAAAATCCGGTGCGAGCCCACACTCGACAGCCAATGGTCTGATACGGCAGCCAGCGGTTCACGAGCAGGTCCAGCGAACGGTCGGGCGTGTCGACGCGAACGCTGCCGAGGATGGCGTCCCACGACCGCCGTACGTCGTCGAGCGTAGCGACGACGGTCTCCGAATCCCGGTACCGCTCGATGAGCGACCTCGCTTCGGAAACGTCGGCTCCTTCGCCGAGCGCAAACGTCACGTCCCTCGAGGCGCCCGGTTCGAGCACGACTTTCAGGTGGAGCGCGGCACACGCGTCGAGTCCGGCGCCCACCTGCCCCGAAAGTCCGGTTCGCAGCAGCGCATTCGGTCGCGAAAGCGTGCCGTTTCGGCCAATGAACTCCTTGCGCTCCGCCGTCAGCGAGCTCGGACGAGGCGTCGAGTCGACGAACGCCACTCGGCCCGCGAACTCGTTGTTGTAGTGATTTCGGGCAAGCAGCGCACCGGTTTCCGAATCGATCTCTGTCACGATGAATGGGCTCGACGCCTCGCGCGAGACCCCGAGCGCGAGAGCCGCGTAGCTCATCACGGTGAGCCGGCGTCGCTCGTTGCCGAGGTTCCTGAGCGTGAGCCGCACGAGCTTTACCGGGTCCGCAGGGGGCACGAACATCGTGAGCTCTGTCTCGATCCCCTCGGCGCAATGCTCGAAGACCGTGTATCCCTGGCCGTGACGGACCGTGTATGGGCCCGACGATCGCATCGGTGCCGGCGTCGGTGTCCAAGCCACTCCCGTGTCGTCGTCGCGAAGAAAGAAAGCTTCGGACACCGGATCCGAGACTGCATCGTTCGACCACGGGGTCAGACGATTCTCTCTGCTGTTCCCGGACCACGTGTACCCACCGCCGGATTCGGTCACGACGAATCCAAACGCCGGATTCGAGACCACGTTCGACCAGGGAGCCGGAGTCCGCTGACCGTCCCCGAGCACGATGACGTACTCGCGGCCGTCCGGAGTGAAGCCGCCGGTGCCGTTCCAGAACTCGAGCGTTGGCCGAGGCTTCGGAGTCGATGCGTACGTCACCGGAGAACGTCGCGCGCTGAAGTCGGGCTTGAGGTCCAGGACTCTCGGCTTCCGCTCGATTTGCTGCCCGAGCGTGCCGCGGCCGCCAACGAGGACGGCACGTGCCACCGTCAGCAGCAGGACTCGATCCTCCTCGGGCATCAGATCGACGCGACGAACGAATACGCCGCCCGGATTGTCGAGCAGGTGCGCGCTCAGGCTCGAACGCACAGCTTCGAGCAGCGCCTCCTGCACTTCCTGCTGGTAGGACGTCGGGTGTTCGTTGAGCACGACGAGATCGGCCGCCAGTCCGCGCAATCGCCAGAGGCCGTGCGCGCGCAGCAGCTGTCGGACCAGCGGAACGTGCTCGGGCTCCGACACGCGAACGACCACGACCGGGAGGTCGCCCGAGATGCCGTAAGCCCAGAGCCCCGACTGTCCTCGCCGATTGCGCGCGATGACGTCCGGGCGGGTCCGCAAGTCGGGATTCACGTAGAGGAGCCGCGATGCCAGCCGCAAGGCGATCTGCGCTTCGCCCGCCGTCATTCCGAGATGACGCAACTCGACCTGAGCGTCCGTCCACGCCAGTTCCGACGCCCGGGCGGCGCTTCCGAGTCACTGTATTTCTGGGCTAGCGCCAGCGCCTGATCGCGGCTCGAGGCGAATGCCGTCGTAAACAGCAATCGAGCCTCCTCGTTCGGTCCAAGCCGCACCCGGCCGGCGCAGACCTCATGATCGGGTCGAACCGCCCCGGACGTATTCGAAAGCGGACGGTCTTCTGCCACGGCCACGGGCGACACCGTCGTGCGCCCCCTGCCGAGAAACCTCGCCCTATCCGTCTCGAACTGCGGGGCGCCGACGTTCGGCCCGTCGGCCGCCGAAACGTGCACTCCCCAGACCTCGGGATCGGATGGAGAGCGCGGCCGGCGCGTCGTCAGTATCGCACCGGAGCCAACCACGAACTCCGTTTCGATGAAGAGATTCGAGAATGCCTGGTGTGCCTGGTCGGCCGACGGCGTCGCGAGCACGACCTCGCCATAACTCGTGACATCGATGTCGCGCGTCTCGGACGTGAGGTTCACGAGCCGTACGCCACGGACTTCGGCATCGTCCTCGGTCGAGACCGATACTGTCGTATGCGTCTCGATGCCGTGGTCCTCGCGACGGAACTCCGCCTTGTCGAGCGCGAAAGTCGTCGACGACGTCAAAGGCTTCACGAGCGTTGGCTGGTACGTAGTGGACCAGAACGCTCCGGAAGCGACGTCGCGCAGGTAGCAGAACTGCCCCCAGTTGTCGCACGTGACGTCCTCTCGCCATCGCGTGATGGCCAACGCTCCGCACCGGCTGTAGCCACCTCCGGCCGTTGTCACCATGACCGCGTAGGATCCGTTCGAAAGCAGGTGGATTCGAGGCGTCGACAACTGGGTCGTCTCGAACAACCTGATGACCTCGGGCGGATGCTCGCGAAGAAGCGCCGTCGCGACGTCCGTGTCAACTCCAGACTGGATCGGGATCACGAGTCTCGGGCTGCGCTCGCTGAGGAGGAGCTCATATGCGATGACGGCGGGTTCGGCGTGGAACCGAGCCTTCATGCGGCCGCCGAGAAGCCGCTCGGCAAGCGCGAGAAGCGTCATTCCCTCGTGATGCGCCATGAACGTCCGCACGACCGCGAACGACTCGCCCTCCTGGACCCTCGTCAGCGTGAAATCGAGCGACTCGTAGAATCCGTACCGGCCACGTGCGCCGTGTGTCTCGAGCCTGCGCAGGTTTGCGACCGCCGAGTTCTCGACAAGCAGCGCAAGTGCGGTGGCGTACGGCGCGACCACCAGCTCATCGACCAATCCGCGCTTCAATCCGAGTCCCGGCACGCCAAACGGCCCGTACTGATAGTTTCGCTGCATATCGCGCGCGTTGTAAGCCGCTTCGGAGACGCCCCACGGCACACCAGCACGCTTTCCGTACGCAATCTGCTCGCGGACCGCGGCGCGACACGTCCGGTCAAGCAGGGTGCCGTCAAACGTCCGCATGACGAGACACGGCATGAGGTATTCGAACATCGATCCCGACCACGAGATCAGGGCGCGCTCTCCGCCCATGGCCGTTAGGCCGCGGCCGAGCCGGTGCCAGTGCTCGACGGGCACGTCGCCCTTCGCCACGGCGACGTAGCTGGCGAGGCGCGCCTCGCTAGCCAGCAGGTCGTAGTAGGACGCATCGAGACGACTCGTTTCCACGTTGAAGCCGATCGAGAAAAGTTTGCGGCTCGCGTCGTACAGGAACTCAAAGTTCATCTCCTCGACGATGCGTCCGGCAACCACTGCAATATGTTCGAGCCGCTCCTGGACGAGCGATCCGTCTTCGGCCGCGTCGTCCGCCGCATCGAGGAGCCGGCGAAGGAACGCGTCGGCATCCGACGCGATTGGCGCTCCACTCGCACGGCGAGCTCGAATCGCTTCGGACAGTCGACGGCTCGCCACGATGAGCGATCCGACCGAGGGCGTTCCGCCGAGCTCGACGCCCGCGACCAGCGCTTTCACATCCGGGGGAGCCACGGGAAGCATCACTGCCCAGGGCGCAAGAAACGCAAGGTCGCGCTTGTGGGAGCGTGATTGCGCCGCGAGGCGTCCTGCCCAGTACCTGAGTTCCTCCACCTCGGCCGGCCGCCGTGTCGCGCTGATCTCGTCAACAGTGTCGACGATCGCGCCAGACAGGTCGCCGATGCGTTCGAGACGTTCGCTCCACGCCTCGAGCGAACCGGGAGTCGATTCAATCGCTGTGCGACACGACGCGCTTTCGGAGCGAAGACGATCGAGGAGCTCCACGCCGGCCCAGTGCGAGCCAGTTCTTAGCTTCGCGCATTCCGCATTGAGACACACGAGCGTGTCCGCGAAACCGGAAAGAACGTCCCTGGAGAGAAGAGGGCCGTCGACTGCCTCGAGGCATGCCTGTTTGAGTACCAGAAGGTGACCCGCCAGATTGCCGCTGTCGACGGTCGAGACGTAGCGTGGCGAAAGAGGCTCGAGCGTTCCCGTGTCGTACCAGTTAAGGAGGTGACCGTTGAACCGCTCTAGCGACTGCACGGACTCGAGCGTGAACTCCGTCCGTTCGAGAAGTTCGAGCAGCCCGACATATCCGAGGTCCCGAGCCGACACCCCCGCGAGAAGAGCAAGCCCAATGTTGGTAGGCGATGTGCGTCGAGCCACGACCGGCGCCGGGTCCTCCTGGAAATTGTGAGGCGGCAGCCAGTGGTCCTCCTCCGTCACGAATTGCTCGAAGAACCGCCACGTCGAGCGCGCGACCCCGCGCAGATAGAGGGCATCCCCGGCAGTCAGCGTGGTGTGCGACGCCGCGATCGGGCGACTCAACCAGGCGGCGATCGCCGGCGACGCAAACCACGCGGCGAGAATCGGCGCGGCGGCGAGAAACGCTTCGGGACGCGCGATCGCGATCCCGAGCGCCGCAAGTAAGCCGGCGGCGACGGCCGGCCACATTCTGCGATACTCCGAGCTCAGGCTTCCCTTCCCGCCGCTTCGTTCCGACTCGGCCGCCGTCACCCACTCGAGCATTCCGCGTCTCGTGACGAGCGTGCGCCAGACCACGCGCGCAATGGCATCGATCGAAACGGTGGCCTGGTGCGGATGAAACGCGATCGAGAGGGCGGCGCGAGCCGTGTTCGAGCCGAGATCCTCCCAGACGTTGCGGAAATGGCTCGAGAGCATCGACCGATTTGGTACATTCACGATGGCCGCCACGAGCTGGGCGTACACCGGAAATGCGACGACCAGAACCGTCAGCAGCGTCCAGAACGCGGGCGAGCCTGGAAGAATCGTCCAGCCCCCCACGAGCATCGCGAGTGCCGTCGGACCGACGAGCGAACGGCGGAGGTTGTCGGCGAGCTTCCATCGGGACATCAGGGGAAGCGCGCTCGGTTCGCGACCGGATTGGGTAGGAGTCCACGGCAGCAGCCACGGCGCGATCTGCCAATCGCCTCTCGTCCATCGATGTTTGCGCTTCGTGTAGACGTCGTAGCGCGACGGGTAGTCATCGAAGAGCTCGATGTCGGTTGCGAGCGCGGTTCGGGCGTACAGGCCTTCGAAGAGGTCGTGCGAAAGCAGACGGTTCTCGGGAACGCGCCCTTCGAGTGAACGCGTGACGGCGCCGACGTCGTAGATTCCCTTCCCTACGAAACTGCCTTCGCCGAAGAGATCCTGATAGACGTCCGAGACGGCCGTCGTGTATGGATCCACGCCGCCGTAGCCCGAAAAAGTGCGAGAGAAACGCGACTTCGAGAATGCGTCGAGCGATACCGACACGCGCGGCTGGACGATCCCGTAACCTTCTACGACAAGCCGCGAGGATTCATCGATTCGTGCACGATTGAGCGGATGGCCGATCGTTCCGACGAGCTTTCGTGCCGTGTCCGGCGGCAGTGAAGTGTCGGCGTCGAGCGTGATGACGTACCGCACGTCGCGAAGGAGGGTCGTGTCGCCAACGATCGTTGAGAAGCTCGTTGTCGTGTCGCCGCCGAGCAGCCGATTGAACTCGTCGAGCTTGCCTCGCTTTCGCTCCCAGCCCATCCAGATCCCGTCCACGGCGTTGAACAGACGGTGGCGATGGCAGAGCAGGAATCGGCCCGATCCGTGGCGTCCGTTGAGCTCGTCGATCCCGCGGACTGCGGCATCGAGGACGGCGCCATCGCGATCGTCGCGCTCTTCGCTCGAGTCTCTGAAGTCGCTAAGGATCGCGAAGCCCAGATTGTCGTCCTGGTTCCCGAGAAATCTGATTTCGAGCTTGTCGAGGGCATCCCAGACGTCCGCCTCGCTCGAGAACAGTACCGGCACGACCACGAGCGTCCGAAGATCGGCGGGAATGCCCTTGGTCGACTCGAGTTTGGGCAGCACTCTCGGGTCGACCAGAAGCGTCACGACGTAGTTGACCGCGCTGATCACGAGGTCGCACAGGGGCAGCAGTGTCAGAAACGCCACGGCGGCAAGCGCGATCGTCGAACCGCCCGAAGCACGGGAGTACGCAACGACGAGCGAGACGAGCAGCACGGTTGCAACGACGATCGATCCCACGTAGAGAGCGGGCGCGTGCTCGATCGCCGGTCGCCCCAGCCTTTCGCCAAGGGTCGGCGAGTACCCGGCAACCCGTTCGAGCTCACCGAGTCCCCGATCGACGAGGTAGTACCCGACGTGGGACCGTCGCGAGTCCACACCCGGGTCGTTCGCTGCTTGACGAGCCAGCTCGATGGCCAGTGTCGCAATCTCGGGCTCGTCGCGCGGGGCCCGTTTTGCAATCCGTTCGATATGGCGTCGGTAGCGATCCCTCGTGGCAAAGTCGAGCCGCGTGTAGTCGCGCGATGGATCGTCGCCAAGGACGGAATCGATGACGGAGAGGCTCTCGAAGAAGTCGGACCAATCCGTCGCTGTGATGGCCCGCATCGACGTTATCGCATTACCGACCGAAACCTGGTTCGACGCCTGGGTCTGGCGCTCGCGGCGCAGGGCTTCGTCAACGCTGGTGCCCTGGGCGGCAAGTCGGCCCTCGAGCCACGCGATGGCCGGGTCGAGCTCGTCGCCCTGGTCGCGAAGCCGCTGGAGCATCTCGGCGACGAACATCGTCGTCGTGGTCGCCGAGAGAGTGGCGACGCGCTTCGACATCGTCGTTTCGACGGCGGCCCGACCCCGGACGGATGCCGCGACTAGCTCGTCGACGAGGCCGTCCGCCGTTTCTATCTCGACCCTGGCGCGATCGACCTGCGCCGCGAGTCGAGCAAGGCTTTCGAGCAGGGCGAGCCGTAGCGCAATCGGCACGGCCCAGAGCTCACCGATTGTCAGGATCGAGACGGATTGATAGGCGCGAATGCACCGAGCGAGAGTCTCGCGCTCGAAGTGACCGTCCGAATGCTCGACGATGGACGCAACGAGTGCGTAGACCCTCGGCAACCCGGCGAATTCGCCGCCCTCGAGCTTTGGAAGACCGAGATAATAACGCCAAGGCAGGTCCTCGGCGCATTCCCGTAACTGGTCCTGAATGATGTGAAAGTTGTTGAGAATCCATTCGCCCGAGAACGAAATGGGCCGATCCCGCTGTACGGCGTCGGTCGTCGAGCGGTACATCGCTGCGAGAGTTCGCCCGTTCTCGGCGAGGCGCTTGAGCAACGTGTCCGGCCGGCCGGGTCCGTGAACCACCCGATGCTCGGTCGCCAGCGCGGCAGCGTACAGTTCGAGTTGCTCGACGCCGAGCAGCTCTCCTTGTACGGGTAGCTCGCCACGACTCTTCTCATCGGAAATTCCGAATCCCTGCGTGATGACGCTCGCATCAGGCATTGGCGCTCCGTTCGAAGTCGCCAACTCGGGCGACCCTAATCTGTGCTGTCGAACTCACGCTCTCAGCCAGTCCGTGGAACTCGCCCCCGTGCGACGAGTGGGTTCCGTCAAATCGCGCTGCGTCACAGCGGAGCGTCGAACCGGGCTGGCGACCTTTTTGTTCGGCCGGCAATCGCATCAGGAATCTGTACGGTCTGCGTGCCCAGCCCCATCCGAATGCGAGATCCGGCGTCAAACGCTGGCCATCGCCGGACGCTCAGACCAGGTGTCAAATACGGCGACCTCTTTCGGCACGGCCCCAGCGTATCACCATACGAACATTGCCGATAGCCGCCGCCCGTGTCGCCGCCACGGAGCATCGTCCGCGTCTGCACATGCCGGAAAGATTGTTTCCCCAAGTCCTTCTCGCTGTGGTAGTGTCTGGCCAGCGTCAGAGCCGTCCCAGTCGGACGGCGGGCCGTTTGCTCCGCCGAGTGCGGACAGAAGGATTGTTTGGGCGCACTTTTTCACCGTGAATTCGCTAGTGACCGCGCCCTGAATGTTGCCTTTTGTCGACTGCCAGTAGCCCTTCCTCAGCCGATTCCCTTTTCCATTTGAAGGAAGACGATACATGAAACTCTACGTAGGAAATCTCTCGTTCCAGACCGGCGAAGCTGACCTCAACGACCTCTTTTCGCAGTACGGCACGCTCGAGAGCTGCCGCATCATCACCGACCGCGACACGGGCCGCTCGCGCGGCTTCGCGTTCGTCGAGATGAGCTCGAAGGCTGAGGGCGAGGCGGCGATTGCCGGACTCTCGGGCAAGGAGATTGAAGGCCGCGCGCTGACGGTCAACGAGGCCAAGCCGATGGAGAACCGCGGCGGCGGCGGTGGCGGCGGCCGTGGCAAGGGCGGCGGCGGCGGCTACGGCGGTGGTGGTGGCGGCGGCCGCTGGTAAGCTGGCTTAACGCTTAAGCGAAAGGCCCCGGCTGAGGTTTCGACCTCGGCCGGGGTTTTTTGATTCTGTGGGCTCTGTGTCTCTGAGTCTCAGCGCCTGTGCGTGCGAAGCTCTTCATCTATGAACGAGAGCTTCGCACACAGAGACACGGAGGCATTGAGCCGCTGAGAAGACTCTCGCCCGGGCGGAACAATCGTTTCCTTTCCATTCCCGCCCTTCGGCGTTAGATTCGCCGCATGCTGCGGCTCGCATCGAGCCGAACTGTCCGCGCAGTCAGCGGTCTGCTTCTTGCCGCCTGGCTGTCCTTCCCGGCTCCGTTCGGTCACGCCCTCACCAATAAGCCTCCTGACCTTTCGGCGGGCGGACGGCCAAGCCTGCGCATCTTCACCGATCGCGACGGGCTTCCGCAGAACGCCATTCTGGCTATCGCGTTCGACACCGTCGGCTATCTCTGGGTCGGAACGAAGGACGGAGTCGCCCGCTACAACGGCCGGGCGTGGACGATCATCGACCTGACGCCCGTCGCGGGGTCGAATTTCGTCCAGGCGATATGTGCCGGCGGGGACGGATCTATGTGGTTCGGAACCAACGGTGGCGGTCTCGCACGACTGCTCGAGGACCAGTGGTCCACCATTTCGATACAGCAAGGCCTTCCAAGTAATGACGTGACGAGCCTGGCCGAGGCCCCGGGACCGGACGGCACTCGTGTCCTCTGGATCGGCACGAGCGCCGGAGTAGCTTCACTCGAAAGTGACGGAGTTGTCCGGCCTTCGCTCGTCGAGCACGCCGGGCGTCGAATCAACGGCCTCTACGCCGCCAACCTTCGCGGTGAGGTCTGGGCCATGATCGATGGCGTTGGTGCCGCCTGCTTCGCTTCCGGCGCCTGGCGGGTCTTTGACGAGAGCGACGGCCTGCCCCGCTCATTTCACACCAGCGCGCTCGACACGGGCGCTCTCGGAGAGCCCCGGCGCATCGTCATTGGCGCCGGGGCCGGACTCTTCGTTTTCGACGGCGAACGCTTTTCGCGATACGTCGCTGAAGGCGTTCCGGAGATCCGGCAGCGAGGTTTCGCCACGCTGCGAGAGGTCATCGGCGCCGACGGAACACCCGAGCTGTGGGGCGGCAACGCGGACTCCATTCAACGATTTGCCGCGGGCCGCTGTACGCGATGGCCAATGTCGCGCTGGATGACACAATGCGGAGTCTGGAACATTCTCGCTGAGTCGTCGGACGACCGAACGACGGCCATCTGGTTCGGAACCAGCGGTCGCGGGCTCGTGCGATGGGAGCTCGGCCGGTGGACGAACTACGGCGCGACGCGTGTCGGCGAGTCCGAATCGATCTACAGCTTCGTCGAGACCGTGTCCGAATCCGGCGAACCCGCCGTGCTCGTCGGCACGAGCAGTGGAAAGGTCTACGAGATTGGCGAGGACCTGAAACTGCGATTCGGCGACGAGAACCCCCATCTCGGCGGAGCAGTCTCGTCGCTCCTCGAGACGGTGGACGACGAGGGCAACCGAGTTCTGTGGATCGGAACGCGCGGACGAGGACTTCACATCAGACGTCGCGGTACCTGGGCCATCCATTCCAATCTGCCCGTGTCGTATACCGACGAGAGCGGCCACATCATCGTGCGGTCCGTACTGCCGCTCGTCAGCGGAGGCGTCTCGACGATCGTCGAGGTCGGGACACCGGACGGCCGTCGCGACGTCCTGGTTGGATCGCAGGGCGGAATCACCCGCTTCGTGAACGGGACGACGCCGGTCGAAGCGACCGAGTTCGATCTGCCGGATCCAAAGGTAACCTGCATTCTCCAGGTCGGCTCGGAAATCTGGATCGGAACCGAGCAGGGCCTGGCACGATTCGGTCCCTTCGGACGTGTGGTCTACGACGCGGCGTCCGGGCTGCCGAACAACGTCATAATGTGCCTCTCGCTCGTGACTTCCGCATCCGGGAAGCGCGAAGTCTGGGTCGGCACTCGCGGCGGGGGCATTGCTCGATTCGAGCTTCAGACCTCTGGCGAGCCGCTCGGACCGACATCGGGATTCCTTCCCGACATTCCCAACCAGACGATCTACCAGATCCGTCAGGACCGGCGCGGTCACGTCTATGCTTTCACGAATCACGGAGTCTGTCGGTTGTCGCCTCGACAGCCGACACCCGAGAACGCGCTCGAATATGGGCTGTACGTCTCGACGATCGAGGACGGGCTGCCGAGCAACGAATGCAACACCGGCGCGTCGATGATCGACTCGAGAGGGCGCGTATGGGCGGGAACGATCGCCGGGGCGGCCGTCTTCGACCCCGAGCTCGCCAACGAGGCCGCCCCCTCGGTGCCACTTCGAATCGAGCAGGCGACGATCGCGGACGGCACTGCGCTCGGAGGCGGCGATTCCGTTTCATACAACCTCGCGAATGTCGGGTTCGAATTCGCGCTTCTGAACTTCTTCAAACCGGCGGCGACCCATTACCGCTGGCAGCTCGTCGGATTCGACCCTCGTTCGACCGATTGGTCGACGGATTGGAAAGTGAGCTACACGAACCTGCCCGCGGGCGAATACGTGTTCCGCGTGTGGGGACGCGATGCAAAGGGTGCCGAGTCCGGACCCGTCGAAGTTCCGTTCGTCGTCCTCAGTCCGCCGTGGCGAACGTGGTGGGCCTATGCGTTCTATGCGATCGTCGCGATCCTCGTCCTGACGGCGGCGATCCGGATTCGCGAGCGCAACCTGCGAGGCCGAACTGCGCAGCTGGAGACGCTCGTGGAGGAACGAACGGTCGAGCTGCGGCAGAAGGTCGAGCAACTCGACGCGTCGGAGCGTGCCGCACACGCCTCAGAACAGCGCGCCGTCGACGCAAGCCTCGCGAAGAGCACGTTCCTCGCGAACATGAGCCACGAGCTGCGGACTCCACTGAACGCCATTCTCGGGTTCGGCCAACTGCTTGCGCGGGATCGCCGGCTTGCGCAGGAGCATCGCGACGATCTCGAAGTCATCACCCGATCCGGCGATCACCTGCTCGGGCTGATCAACGACGTGCTCTCGATCGCGAAAATCGAGGCCGGCCAGATCGCCCTGACGGTTCAGCCGTTCAACCTGCGGCGGATGCTTGCGGACGTCGCCGAGATGATCGTCGTACGAGCCCGCGGCAAGGGCCTCGTCCTCAGGTGCGAGATCGATCCGGAGGTCCCGGCGGTAGTCGAAGGCGACGAGACCAAGCTCCGACAGGTCCTGATCAATCTGCTTGGCAACGCCGTGAAGTTCACGGATCACGGGCGCGTTACGCTGGCGGCTGCGTGGGCGGATGGTCGCGCGCGATTTACGGTCAGCGATACGGGCCACGGTATCGCTCCGGGCGAAAATGGAGATGCTCTTCGAACCGTTTTCGCAGACGGCGAGCGGTCGAAAGGCACAGGAAGGCACCGGCCTAGGACTCGTCATCAGCCGAAACTTCGTGCGACTGATGGGCGGAGACATGACTGTGTCCAGCACGATTGGTGAAGGTACGACTTTCACATTCGAGGCCGACCTGCCCGAGTCGCACAAGCCCGTCAAGGCGCAGGCGACCGGTCGGGTGCTCGGTCTCGCATCGGGGACCCGCGCCGTCCGGGTTCTCGTTGCGGATGACGGAGTCCACAACCGGAATCTGCTTCGTCGGGCGCTTGGCGATGCCGGCTTCGATGTCCGCGAGGCGTCGAACGGCGCCGAAGCGATAGCTGCGTGGGAAGGATGGCGACCGGACGCAATACTGATGGACATGCGGATGCCGGAAGTCGACGGACTGCAGGCAACCCGCCGCATCCGGCAGAGGGAGGCGGCCGAAGGCGCCGAGCGTCCGACGCGAATCGTCGCGTTGACAGCGAGCGCGTTCGATCACGATCGCGAGACTTTCCTCGAGGCCGGGTGCGATCAGTTCCTTGGAAAACCATTCTCGGTCGACACGCTGTTCGACGCGCTGGGCGAGATCCTCGGCATCGAGTACGTCGTGGCCGAAGCCTCACCAATGGAGTCTGCGGGCGATCGAATTTCGATCGAGCGGTTTCAGGGAATTCCCGCGGCGCTGCGTGAAGAGCTTTCGCAGTCGCTCGGCATCGGAGACGTTCAGGCGGCGCTGGCAGTCATCGAGCGGATCCACGACCTGGACGCTCCGCTCGCGGACGAGCTGCGGAGGATGGTGCGGGCCTTCCGGCTGGAGGAGATCTTCGAGGCACTGCCGTCGGGATGAGGAGTCTCTCGGTGTCTCAGTGCCTCCGTGTCTCTGCGTGCGAAGCTCTTCAGACGCTCCGCACACCGAGACACGGCGGCTCGGAGACACTGAGGCACCAAGGCGGCTACTTTCGCTCCTTGCCCGTCAGCACCCGATCTAGCCGCACGTACTTGAAGTTCTGATTCGAACCGTCGTTGGTCCCGTCCTGCACGACGAGCAGCCCGTGCCGGAACTTCCATCCGAGTCCGACCGTCGTCACGTCGATCCCGTCCGTGTCCGACGTCCCGTCGATTCCGCCGCCATCCGCTATCCGGAACGACCGCACGTAATCGTTCTCGCCTTCGCGACGAAAGATGGCGTACGTGTTGTTGCCCTGGCTCGACACGATTAGGAACCCGCGGCCCGGTCCCGTCTTCGCTATGGAGATGCCCTCGACGTCCGGCACGAGGATCGCTCCCGCGCGCGCGACGGAATGGCCCTGCGTTCCGCCGTCCGGCTCGGCGGGGTATTTCCACACCCCGACCTCCTCTTCCCCGACATACAGGACACCCAGGTCGTCGTCAGCGACGCAGCCTTCGAGCTGTCCGCCGACCGTGAAATCACGAACCTTCTTCGCATCGACCTTTCCGGTGCCGTCGTCGAAGAGCTCCCACTGTTCGACGAACCCGACCTTGTTAGCGAGGAAGTAGAAATACTTGCCTGTCTTCGCACTCAGGTACATGCACGAGCCGTAGGCTGTGGCCGTCTTGATCGGCCTCGCGGCAACGTTCGTCAGCATCCGGGTCTTATGATCGAGCGCGTAGATCGCGAGGGTGTCGTCGGTGCGGTTGCCGGCGGTCACCAGGGCCACGGTCTTCCCGCCGAGACGGAAGCCGTCGCGGAGATCCACGTTGTTCATACGTCCATCGCGAACCGACTGCACGGGCCGGCCCTTCAGGTCGTAGACGTTGAGCCCTCCCTTTTTGTCCGTGCCGATGACGAGACTCTTCGAGCGATTCGTCGGGTGGACCCAGATTGCGGGATCATCCGCGGCGTCGCCGACGCTCGAGACCGGCGCGGTTTCGACGGACGCCGTCACGTCGAGCACGACCGGTACTGGGTCTCCCGAGGCGGTGGGTGCTGCCACTGGCGTTGCGGGAGTTGCGGACTGCGCGGCGAGTGCCGCAGCGATGAAGAGCGTTGACAGGGTCAGCATCGTTCTCGAAGTTCCTTGAGATGAATCGGTTTCTACGAGAATACCGGAACGCGGCTGAATCCGTGGAGGGCGATGGGCCCCGGGCCGACGGGCCTTGTCTTCTCCGTGTCTCCGTGACTCCGTGCCTCTGTGTGCGAAGCGTCTGAAGAGCTTCGCACACAGAGGCACCGAGGCACAGAGGCACCGAGGAAGAACTCCTGCCGCTTGCGGGCTCTACCGCTTCTCGAAGCCCAGCGACACCGAGTTCATGCAGTACCGCTGTCCTGTCGGCTTCGGCCCGTCGTCGAACACGTGGCCAAGATGCGAGTCGCACCGGCTGCAAAGCACCTCGACGCGCGTCATGCCCCAGGCCCCATCCGTCACGGTCGCCACGGCCTCGGCCCGGATCGGCGCGTAGAAACTCGGCCATCCCGTTCCCGAATCGAACTTGGTCCCGGAATCGAACAGCTCAAGCCCACAGCCGATGCATGTGTAGACGCCCTCTTCGTGATTATCCCAGTACTTGCCCGTGTAGGCGCGCTCGGTTCCCTTCTGCCTCGCGACCCGGAATGCCTCCGGACCGAGTTGCTCGAGCCACTCGGCATCGGTTTTCACGATCTTTCCATTCGTGCCGGCGGGAGCGACAGCCGGTTGCCCTGGCGCCACCGGGTGATTCTCGACCGGTGGGTTCTGCGGCGCCGCGGCGACGGACCTCCGCGCGGAAATCATCCACACTGCGGCGGCGGTGACCGAAAGAACCGCCAGAATCACGATCAACATTCGCGTGCTCATCGCTTCGTATCCCCCTGGCCGTAAAGGATACCTCGCGCGGCAAACATTCCAGGCGGATCGAGTCGACGACCCCTTGAACGCCAGAGACCCTCGGCGTCCCGAGTCTGGCACGACTGCGCCAGTTTCGGACCGAGGGTCTCATTTGCTGTGCGTCTCTGGCTTCGCTTCTCCGTGCCTCGGTGTGCGAAGCTCTTCTCCCCTTCCTACCTCCTCCCCCTCCCAACCATCATCGGGTCTCCCCCATACCCGAGCGCCTTCCAGTCCATTCGCCCCGGCTCGCCGTGGCAGTCAAGGCACCCGAGCGCCCTGTTGGCCGGCTGCACGCCGTGGAAGATGCCCATCATCCGGGTAGTCTCGACCCACGTCGTCTTCGCGTTCTCGATTCCGTAGACCTCGTGTGCCGCGTTTTTCACCGCCGGCTCCATCTCTCCGTTCGCGAAGAAGTGCTCGACCGTGATCGGCACCATCCAGTTGCGGTCAACGAGCTTCGGCAGCCGCGCCGTATGTTTCTTGAACGCAAAGATCTTCGCCTTCGGATCGCTGCGAGCTCCGACCGGCATCATTATCCCGACCGAGCCATCCGCCAGGTGCCGCGCCGGCTCGCCGAGCAACTGCGCGCGCGACGTGCCGTTGTACCAGTCGTAGACCGGTTGCACGTTCTTCTCGAGCGTGATGTTGGCCGTGTAGCGGTCCGCTTCCTTGTTGTAGACCGTCTTCGACCAGTCGCGCCGCATGTCGGTGGCATCGGTCCGTGCGAACTCGCGAATGTGGCACACCGTGCAGTTCACCCGCGCTGCGTGGGTGTTGAGCATGGTCTGCTTGTGCGGCGCGTTGCCGTGGCACTCCGCGGTGTCGCAGCTCAGCGGACGTCCCGGCAGGTCCGTGCCTGCGAGGTCCGTTCCGCGGCCGCGCACGCGGTGGTCGGCCCCGGCGTGGCATGTCACGCACTGCATGTTGACGCCGTCGGTGCCCATGTGAACGTCGTAGTCGCGCGTCGTCTCGGCGAGCGCGTATTCGATGTCGCCGCGCTTGAAGTTCGCGCCGCCTCCGGATGCCGAGTGGCACCGCAGGCACATCACCCTGGTCGGCTTCGAGATCCGCTTCGAGACGGAATCCAGTCCGGCCTGGTTCTTCCACAGGATTGGTTTCCACTCGAATGACTCGCCCTCGAGCTGGACGAGGTCGCGACGGTAGCCGCTCGCGTGGCAGATCAGGCAGTCGATGTTCTCGAGCTGTTCCCTGGACATCTCGGGTGATGGCAGCTTGCCGAGGCCCGCGTGGCATGCACTGCAGCCCTTCGTCAGGGTCTCTCCCCGCGAATTTCGGATAATGCCGATCCAGTTGCCCGTCGGGCTCGTGCAGAAGTCATTGAACGTGTTGATCTTGCCGAGCTGCCGGCCTTTCGAGTTCACGATGGCTGGCGAATTGCCGCGCCATTGATAGTGCTGTGACACGAAGAAGCTCTTTGCCTCCGCCTCGTGGCAGGTAAGGCACGTGGCCGTTCCCTCGTAGTGCTCGAAGTAGCTCGCGTGCGAGGGAGCTGGATCCTGAGCGAGGGCGGCCGAAGCCGCCCCCGTCAGTATCACCGCGCACGCTGCCAGTAAGAGGCGAATGTTCATTACGCACCTTCCTAGAAACGCACCATCAAGCCAACGGTGAACGTCTGTGCCGTTTGGTAGGTCGGGAATCCGAGGATCGGCGTTTCGTCGAGCGCCTTCGGGGCGCCGAGATGCCATCCGGAACCCGACCAGTTGTAGTTGTAGCGGATGTAGTCCGCCTTGAAGACGAACCGGTCGTTGATGCGATGGGTGAAGTAGCCCTCGAAGACGTTGCCGCGGGCGCTGGTCTTCGGCGCAAGGATCTCGTCTTCGGCCTGTGCAAAATTGAACCAGTACTTCGATCCGTGGTTGTATTCGAACCCGATCTTGGACCGCTCGTCGTTGCCGAAGTTGTATCGGACACCGGAGAGCAGCATCCATCCGTGATGGGTTTCAGGAACATCGAACGGATCCGAAACGAGGCCGCCAAACGGAGTCGTCACGGGTTCCGGATAGAAGCCGACGTAGTTGAGGCTGAAGATCGTGTCGAACGGACCAAACTTGTGCGAAACATTCGCGCCGGCGAGGTTGATGTCGCCGAGATTCGTCGACGGCGTGAATCGCATGACGACTGGCGCGCCGATTTCTTCACCGGTCAACGGGTTGTTCGGAAGCACGGTAAGGCCGTTGAAGCCGTCCGTGACGTTGAACGCCCGGGCGAACGTGCCCTGGATGAGGGTCTTGTCGGTGCTCCAGATGTCGACGTTTGCTCCAAGGAAATGCACGTCGTCGATCCGGTCCTCGGGCTGCTTCAACGTGTCGGCCGAACCGAAGCCCGATTCGTATCCAACGCCGTAGCAGAGTCGCAGGATCGTCTCGTCCGACATCTTGTAGCCGAAGGTGATGCCGTCGAACTGGTAGTTGATGAGCGCGCCGGACGGGGTGCCGCCGCGGGGCTCGTCTTCACTGAGGTTCAACGGCGGACCGCCCGTGGACGGCCTGCGGCCGACCGACAGGAAGAACTTCGAATCGGCGATGTTGTTCCAGGTGAAATACGCGCGTTCGACGCGCAGCATGTCGCCGTTCGGCACACCGGCGGTCGTCCCGTCGATGTTGAGCGACGTCGCCTGACCATTGAAGACCTGCACGCCGGCGCTGTCGCCGAACACCTTGTACATGCTCAACCTGGCCGTCACGCTCAGATTCGGGGCAACCTGAGAATCGAGCATGATGCGGAATCGGTTCGTGTAGAGAATCGCATTGTCGGCGCTGTAACCCGGCGTGTAGGCGGCCGGGATGAGCATGCCGAAGAGCTGCTGCTGCATCTCCGGGCGGAACCTGCGCCAATGCCGCCTTGAGCTGGTCGAATGTCAGGTTCTGCGTGAATTGCTGATACTGGCTGTAGTTGCCGTTCACGGTGCCGCTGATCTCGTCGAGGCTTGAAGGCGGACGACCGAGCACGCTCGACGTGAAGAGCGTCTGAACGAGCAGGTTCTGCAGTTTCATGCCGTCGATGTGGTCCGGAATATCGCCCTGGATCGAGTGCGCCTCGAAGCGGTAGTCGCCCCGCAGGCGGATACGGTCGAGCGCCGTGTCGCGCTCGGTTTTCATGACGCGTCGGTCGAGCTCCTTGACTTTCGCGACGGTGTCATCGGTCACCGGAGCGGCAACCTCGGTCTGACGCTTCTCCTGCGCCTCGAGTCGCTGCTCGAGAGCGCCGATCGTCTTCTTGAGCAGGTCAATTTCGTCGCGGAGTTGCTGCGATTCGGATTTCTGCGGCTCGGCGGCCGCTTCGGGTAGGTCGGGAACGGCGCCGGCAACCGCTGACTTGGCATTCTGAGCCGAGACCGGTCCGGCGACGAGCAATATTGCAAGCAGTGCGTAGATGATTGTGCGCATAACGCCTCCCCTCTGGGCAGATTTACGAGGGATTCGAACGGTCCTAGGTACAGGTCTGGGGCTGTTCAGAGTCCGCTGCGTGATCGACGCAGAACTTCTCGATGGCCTTCATTTGCTCCGGCGTCAGGCTGTCGAGCAGCTTAATCGACTGTCCCGGAAGGGTTACGTCCTTGTGAGCAGGCACGAGCTTCTCCTTGAAGAAGCCGCGCCACTGGTCCTGGATGAGCGTCATCGGAGTGAACTCGCCGAACTTGGAGCCCTTGTCGTGACAGGCCTTGCAGTTCGCCTTGTAGAGTTCTTTGCCGTTCGGCTTGTCGCCGGCGACCGCATTGGTCGTCAGAACGATAGCCAGCGGGATCATCCAGAGAGCAGCGAGTATTGCTTTTGGCTTGATGGTTCGCATTCGCCACCTCCTTGATTTGTCGTCGACCCTGCTTGAGCAAGATTGGGGCCAGAACGTTGGCACTGAAAACAAAGGAGTTACGGACGCGAGACAGTGTGAAATTTTCCACTTACTGGGTAATATGACTACATAGTTACATAACGACATCGGTGCGCCTTTTGGGTCGACCAGTGCGCTACCGCGCACGGTACTGATGCTCGAGGCGCGTGATTACTGATTTCAGGGCGGCTCACGCGTATGATGGCGGCATGTACGCGATCGTAACGGGAATGAACGGAACGGTTGCGCCCGAGCTCGCGAGGGCGCTCGAGGCCAATGGCTACGTCGTCGTGCCGTGGGTTCGGGCGGAGGTCCCGATAGACGATCCAGCGGCAGTTCGCGAGTTCATCGGCAACGTCAAGCCGGACTGGTTCTGCCACGTGGCCCTTGGTAGTCCCGATTGGGCCGAATGGGCGGCCGCAGCGTGCGACGAGTTCGACATCGGCTTCCTGTTCACCGGTTCGGTGTCGGTTTATTCCTCTTCACAGGTTGGACCGTTCTCGATCCACGACGTTCCGGAGCCGAACGACGACTACGGCCGCTACAAACTCGAGTGCGAGCGCCGTGTCCGGCTGGCGAATCCGGACGCCCGCATTGCCCGACTCGGCTGGCAGATCGGCGAGGCGCCGGGCAACAACAACTTGGTCGATTACCTTCACCGCCACCACGTTGACCACGGGCACATCGACGCGAGCAGGAACTGGATCCCGTCCTGCGCCATGCTTGCCGACACGGCCGCGAGTCTCGTGGGGATCATCGAGATGCAGTCGGCGGGGCTGTATCACCTGGAGGGGAACCCCGGGCTGAGCTTCCTCGAGATCGCCGAGTCGCTCAACCGGCTTCGCGGGAATCCCTGGACGATCGTGCCGACGGACACGCCGGTGATGAACAACCTCATGCGGGACGACCGTGTCGAAGTCCGGCCGATCATCGAGACGCTGGCTCCGTCGGAAACCTAGGTCCTTAACTCATCGGCTCCATCTCGGTGCCTCCGTGTCTCCGTGTGCGAAGCGTCTGAAGGGCTTCGCACACGGAGACGCGGAGGCACGGAGGCACAGATGTAGCTCCACTTTGCCGTTGCGTTTGGCCGGGAATTCGACGAGGCTGCGGCGCATGCTCATCAATTCCGAATTCGTTGACATCCCCGTCGGATCCGGCTCGATGCGAACGTACGTGGCGACGCCTCACGGTGAAGGCCGTTTCCCGGGCATCCTCTGCTACTCCGACATCTTCCAGCTCACAGAGGCGACTCTCAGGTCGTGCGCGCGTCTCGCCGGCTACGGCTTCGTCGTCGCGGCGCCCGAGATCTACCACCGGATCGAACCGGAGGGGACGGCACTTGCGTTCGACGACGCTGGACGCGACCGGGGACTCGCCGATGCCGCGAACACTCCGGTGGCAGACTTCGACGAGGACTGCCGGGCGGGACTCGACTATCTGGCCGTCCATCCTCGTGTAGCTCCGGGCCAGCTTGGCGTCGCCGGCTGGTGCATCGGCGGACACCTGGCGTTTCGAGGGGCGTTGCAACCGGATGTGCGGGCGACCGCGTGTTTCTACGCGACTGGAGTGGATATCGGCAAACTGGGCAAGGACGCCGACGCCGGGTCTCTCTCCCGTGCCGGTGAAATCAAGGGCGAGCTGATGATGGTCTGGGGAACAGCCGACCCGCACATCCCGTCACCGAGTCGCCTCGCGATCCGTAAGGCGCTCGACGACGCCGGGGTGAGGTACGTCTTCCACGAATACCCGGCCGAGCACGCGTTCATGCGAGACATCGGCCCGCGCTACGACCCGGAAATCACGGACGAAGCCCACGCCGTCGCGGTGGCCCATTTCCGCAGGTATTTGAGAGGAGAGTAGACGGGATTACAGGATTTTCAGGATTAACAGGATTAAGGGCTTAAGGTTCAGAAAGACCGTCCGTTCAAACCTGAGAGAATCCTGTAAATCCTGTAATCCTGTCCACTCTCCCTACTTCGCAATCAGCACGAGGATGGAACGCGGGCCGAGGCCATATGTCGTCCACTCGCCGCCGAGGAAAGCCTCCGATCCCGGTGCCGCAACCTGCCCAGCGCCCTCGGCCCAATTCGACGTGTCCGTCACGCGGTACCAGTTCTTCCCCGCTCCCGGCCACGGCAACGTGAAGTTCACCGATCCGCTCCACCCGTTGTAGGCGACGTAGATCGCGCTCGCCGAGTCCCCGAACTCCGTTCCGTCGATCCGATACGCGATCGAGTGGTTCGACGTGCTGCTCCAATAGGCAGCGTCGGGCACCTGGCCGTCCGGCTTGAACCAGCGCAACTGCTCCATCACGTTTCCGTTGGTGTCCGTCGACGCGTAGAAGTTCGACGGACGCAGCGACGGGTGCGCCTTGCGGAACGCGACGAGCCCCTTCGTGAACGTGTTGAAGTTCGTCTGGTCCGTCGTCCACGTGTACGACAGCCAGTTGGCCGTCGAGTCGAGGTTGTAGGCATTGTTGTTGCCATTCTGCGACCGCAGGTATTCGTCACCGCCCGTGATCATCGGCGTCCCGGCCGACAGCATCAGGAACGCCACGCCGTTGCGCGCCGCGCGGCGCTGATCGGCCGCCACGCCGGCCTGGTCCCAGCTCCGGTTGTTGTTTTCGCCGCCGTCTGACGGGCCGTACGGCCACGCCTGGTTGTTCTGCTTCACGTTGTAGGTGTAGAGGTCCTTCAGCGTGAACCCGTCGTGCGCCACCATGAAGTTGATGGAGTGCGCCGGCTTGCGGCCGTCGTCGCCGTAGAGATCCGACGAGCCCGCGAACCGCGACGCAAGCGTAGCCGGCGTCACGTTCTCGACTCCCATCTGGTTCTGGTCCTTGCGCAGGTCGTCGCGGTAGATGCCGTTCCACTCCGCCCACTTCTGCGGGAAGTTCCCGACCTGGTAGCTGTTACCGTCGATCGCCCACGGCTCCGCGATCAGGTCGATCCCGGCGCCACCGGCATCCGGCCTCGGACCAACGTCGTTCCAGATCCGGTTGAGGGCCGTGCCGGCGTCGAGCTTGTCGTACCAGAAACATCCGTGCTCGCACGTGTTGCCGAGCACCGACGCCAGATCGAACCGGAATCCGTCGACGCCGAGCGTGTTGGCCCAGTGCAGCAACGAGTCGACGATCATCCCCTGCGTGGCCGAGCTGCGGGTGTTCATGTTCCCGCCAACGCCGGTGTTGTCGTAGTAGAACTGCATGTCCGACGTCAGCGAGTAATAGGTCGGGTTGTCGAGACCGCGGAACGACATCACGTTCGCTGTCGTCTTGTCGGCGCCGTTCCACAGGTAGCCCTCGCCGGTGTGGTTGTAGACGACGTCGATGTAGACCTTGATGCCGGCGTCGTGAAACGCCTTCACCATTGCCTTGAATTCCTTCGAGGGTCCGCCCGCAGTCTTGTCCGACGAATACCGCCGGTCCGGAGCAAAAAAGTTGAGCGTCGAGTAACCCCAATAGTTGTCGCCATCGGTCGTCGTCGGGCTCACGTCGTTCGTGTCGTTCTGCGTTTCCTGCACCGGCAGGAACTCGACTGCGGTGATCCCGAGTGACGCGAGGTAGGCGGCCTTGAGGCCAGCGCCCTTGTACGTCCCGCGGTAGGCCGACGCGATGCTCGTGTCGTTCTTCGTCAGGCCGCGGACGTGCACCTCATAGATGATGTCGTCCTTGAGCGCGCGGGTCGGCTTCGTGCCGAAGCTGACGGTGTCGGCTTTCAGCACGATGCCTTTCGACGCCTTGGTGCCCGAGTCGAGGTTTCGATACAGCGGTCCCGACGCGAAGACGGTCCCGTCCGTGTTCGTCGGCGTCGTCGGATCGTGCGAGACCTCGAGCGCGTACGGGTCGAGCAACAGTTTGTTCGGATTGAAGCGGTTGCCGTTTGCGTCGACGTCAGTCACGAAACCGACCGATGATCCCTTTGTCCACGAGCTCGAATACGTCCAGTTCGGCCCCCACGCACGGTAGCCGTAATAGACCGGCCCGGTGCCGACGTATGTCGAGAGCGACGAAGCCGGGGCCGTGGCCGTCCAGATGTTCGTCGTCGTGTTTTTCGTCATCACGTACCGCAGGACGTCCTGCGCACCCGCCGCCGTCTTGTAGATGTAGACCATCACCCGCGTCGCCCGCGACGAATACACCTTGAAGGCGATGCCGTTCGACGCGTTGTACTTCGCGCCTAGGGCGTTCGGATTCGGCGTCGCTACGGAAACGCGTTCGTAGGGATCGACCGGATTGACCGGTGTCTCTTCGTCGACGAAATCGGAGATTTCGACGTCGGTCAACGACGACTTCGCGTCGGACTGCGACTGCGCGACGACCGGCAGACCATCTGTCGCAAGGAAGATCAGGAGCAGGAACAGCGGGAACAGGACAACGAATCGGCGACGAAGCATCGGTCGGGTCTCCTCGGGAGTAAATGGGTTCTCGCCGATTGGCGAGGCGTTGTCCATGCAACTGGCTCGCCGCCGATGTTCATTCGTCGTAACAGCATCGCAACTGTTGTGGATGGGAGACTTCCGCTCGAAGCTGGCACTGGCTGGTTATTGGTCAAATTGGGGCTTCGTGGAAAGGCCGTTGACACCAGCGTCTGGCCGTCATCCGCAACTCTTTATCCGTCAGTCCCTTACGGCACCGTTAACCCGCTTCACGTACTGACAACACGATTGACAGAGAGAGTAGACAGGATTACAGGATTTTCAGGATTGACAGGATTCAGACCTCTTGGATTTCAGAGCGCGGCTCGAACAAACCCAGGAAAATCCTGTTCATCCTGTCAATCCTGAAATCCTGTCCACTCTCTTCTACTCACCTCACGAACGTAAGCGAGTCGGAGCCGGTATCCGGATTCACAACCCGGACCTGCACCGAGACTCCTTTCGGGAACCGAGCCTTGAGGCCGCTTCCCTTCAGGATCAGCGTCGTCGTGTTCTTGTATTTCACGCTCGGCCAGGGCGTCACGTCAGTCCCGACAAAGACCTGGACCCCCGGCTGGAAGTTCGAACCAGTGATCCTGATCCGATACGGCTTACCCTCTACAACAAGGCTCGAGACAGCCGTGATGTCGGGCGGAGTGATCGTGACAACAGGAGCAACTATCCCGGCCTCACTGTTCATCGGCAACAAGTCGAAGGCGCTCGACTCGACAAGCGCCTGGACCTGGATTTCGTCGATGGACTCGTTGGGAACCGTTCCGTTGGCCGTCACGGCAAAGGTCGCGCCCGGCTCGATCGCACCGAAGTAGCAGGTGACCAGGTGATAGCCGGGAACGAGCGTCTGTATCTCGGCGTCACCTTGCGTCATCGCGTAACTCGAAATCTCGAGTCCATTCACCAGGAAAATCAGTACGGTGTCTCCAGCGACGTCCGGCCCGAGATTGCGAGCCTCGAACGTGATATGCGCCGTGCGGCCGTACACCACCGGGTTCGGAGTAATGTTTGCCGACACAAAAGCCAGGTCGACCTGAGGAAATCCCAGCCGGACGACGAACATGTCGGTAAGGCCATCACCGGGGTCCGTTCCTGTCGGATTCTGAACCGGGAAGTTCGTCGACTCGGTGTAGCCACAGATGAAGATCGCCCCGGACCCACTCACGGCAATGTCGACCGCGACGTCGGACAGGCTGCCCCCGAGATAGGTCGAGAAGACGAACCCCGGCGCATCCGGATTGATTTCTGTCACGAACGCGTCGAACACTGCGCCGTCGGAGTCCGTCTGGATGAAGTTCAGGGTTCGGAAGTCGGTCGACGTCGTTCCTCCCGCCATGTACAGGTGGCCGTTCACGCCGACGTCGAGGCCGTAAATGACATCGAACCCATTTCCACCCAGGTAGCTCGAGAAATCCGTGGATTGCCCGTCGGAGGAGTAACGCGCAACGAAGACATCCATCTCCAGTTGGTTGGACTGCAACGCATTGAGAAGCGGGAAATCGACCGAAACCGTGATACCGGCAAGGATCGGCCGCGTTCCGTCTACTGCAATCCTGAGCCCTTCGTCGGATGCTGAGCCGCCGACGTAGGTCGAATACACGAACGGGACACCACTCGAGCCGAGCTTGACAAGGTATGCGTCCCGCACGCCATTGAGAAGAGGCTGCTCCGCCGAAGCCACCGGAAAATTGGCCGAGCTGGTGGATCCTGCCAGGTAGATACCGAAGTCGTCGCCAATGGCGACTCCGTAGCCCGAATCCGATGCAGCTCCACCGAGGTAGGTCGAGAATCGCAACGCCGAGCCATCGGGCTCAATTCCGGTCACGAAAGCGTCACCGGATCCTCCATAGGAGAACTGGATGGCGTTGAGCCTGGGAAAATTCGAGGACCAGGTCGTGCCCGTCACGTATGCGTTGCCGAACCGGTCGACGGCAAGTCCGCCGGCCAGATCGATTCCGTTGCCACCAAGGTATGTCGAAAACTCGAGTTCGTCGCCGTTGTCGTTCAACTTTGCGACGAAGCAGTCCGACGCTGCATCGCCCGAATCGACCTGGAGCGGATTGACCGTGGGGAAGTCCACCGAATTGGTTTCGCCGACTAGGTACGGATTGCCGTGACGGTCAACGACAAGGTCCTTCGCGTTATCCACACTCGAGCCGCCAAGATAGGTCGAGTAGACGAGCACTGGGTCATCGGTCTGGGTGAACTTGGTGATCGTCACGTCCGACATACCGTGATTGGTCAGCTGGAGCGCGCGAAACGTCGTGAAGTTGGTGGACGACGTTGTCCCGCAAACGTAGAAGCGGCCCTCCCGATCGACGTCGACGGCGATGCCGAGATCTGACCCTCCGCCTCCGAGGTACGTCGAGAAGCTGAGCACGGGATCGATGACGAGTGGCTTCGAGGCGTCGAACGACTCGACGTCGACGCCGAACACGCCGCTGCCGGACTCAACGTACCTGCCGGCGACCGGTGTCCGGACTCCGTCGGTCTCTTGATACACAAACGGCGCCGAATGCCTGATCGTACCGGCGTCTGAAACCATCACTATCGAGCCGTCCTCGTCGACCTTGAATGGCGCTGGACCCTCGAGTTCCACTTGCACCGTCCCCGGATCGGCTCCCGGCTTGACGATGACGTCATATTCCACGTCGCCCCCGAACCACGAAAGACGACGTCGATGCCCGGGTACACGTCACGGCAAGTGAGGCTCGCGTAACCCGGAACCCTCGTGACCCAATTGGAGCGATCACCGATGAGGTAATTGCTGACGCCTGGCACCTGATTGCCCACGTCGATCTCGCCCGACCAGTCGCCTCCACGCATCCGCAGTCCCGCAGCCAGCAACGCCGGCTCGGCCTGCTCGGACCTGGTTCCATCAACGTCGCGAGTCTCGAAAGAGCTCTCGCGCCGACTGGCCGCGACAATCGTGAACTCGGAATCCGTCAACGCGGCGGTAAATCGCGGTCCGTGCACGACGAATCGCACTTCGGCAGGGGCCTGTCCCAGATTCGGCTCGAAGCGCACGGGTTGGGCGTCGACTGCTGCCACGGCAGCGGCGGCGGTTTGAGGCTCCGAGATGGAGCCAGCCCGCGAATTCGAGGACACATCTGGCGAGGCTGCACCGAGCGCGGGCATCGCGAGGACCGCGCACGCGAAAAGGGCAGGAAATCTCGATCTCATTGCGCACCTCCCGCCGGACAACGCCGCGGATCGCTCCGAGCAGCCGGCTCATCCGTTCCGACAGACACGGACCCGGCCGAGCCTGAATGGCTGTGCCGAGTTCGAGTCCTGTCACGGGCGGCCGCGTCCGACCCGACAAACGACATCGGGCGGGCGGCTCGTCACAGGTGGTGACGTTCTTCCAGCGCGTGCACGGCGGCAGGTCTGTGTATGTACGCGTGCTGCAGGAGACTGCGGACTTCCTCGTCCGACGTCTGTGTGAAGTCGTGATACCAGCGCCCTACCGCAATGAAAGGCTCCGGTTTCGCGGCACACACGCACTCATCGGCCACCCGGCCGAGTTGCGCACACGCCTCAGCGGCACCGACAGGCACGGCGACAATGACGGGAGCCGCGTTTTTCTGACGGGCCGCCTTTACGGCTGCGAGCATCGTCGAGCCCGTGGCCAGCCCGTCATCGACGAGTATGACCTTGCATCCTTGAGGATCGAGGACAGGACGGCCATCGCGATACAGGAGCTCGCGTCGATTCAGTTCCTTTCGCTCGCGGCATTCGATGCGTTCGATCGTTGAAGGCAGCAGACCCAGGTAGCGCAGAACCTCGTCATTGAGTATGCAAACGCCGCCGGTTGCGATAGCGCCAATGGCCAGTTCTTCCTGTCCCGGCAACCCGAGCTTGCGCACCACGAACACGTCGAGCGGCGCGTGGAGCGCTCGTGCTACCGCCGCGGCTACCGGAACGCCTCCGCGCGGAAGGGCTAGAACGACAACGTCTTCACGGTTCGCAAACCGCTGGAGATGCTCGGCGAGGACTTTTCCAGCCTCCGTCCGGTCGCGGTACAGCATGGCTACGACCTCCCTTCGGAGCCGAATTGCAGACGACCCCGGCAAACGAGACGCAATTCCCGGGCCGCACTGATGTGTTCGTACTTAGTCGATCGCGTCACGCGCCGTGCGCGAAGGTGCGCAGCCGTGGCGTGTAATCCCACGCACGGGTAAGAGTGGACAGGATTACAGGATTTGCAGGAAGTCTCATGGAGAGGGCCCGAATACCCAAACAGATCTGCTCAATCCTGAAAATCCTGATAATCCTGTCAACTCCCTATCCCGCTTGTGCGACGAAGGCGTTGGTGCTAGAACGGTGCCAGCCTCCGCTCCCTCCTTCCCTGTGGTTCAGGTAGCCCACACGTAGCCAGCCCTCCTGGAAACCTGGTCCCCCACTTTTAGGACAAAGGATCATGAAACTGTTCAAGATGTGCGCCTTGGCGTGCCTCCTGGCATTGCTGTGCCTTGGAGTCGTGCCAAACTCGAGGTCTGCTCGCGCCAACGATGCAGACAAGCTCAACGCCACCGAGGCCACGACAGGCTTCGACAACCTCACGAACGGCCATATCGACCAGGCGGCCTTTGACGTTGCCGCCGGTGTGTTCGCCGAGGCGAGTCCATCGCCGACGGCATTGGCCCGGTATACAACGCGCTTGCGTGCGTCGACTGCCATCAGAATCCGGTGGTCGGCGGCAACAGTCAGGTGCTCGAAGTCCGAGCCGGCCGATTCTCTCGCGGCGTGTTCACCGATCACCCCGGTGGCTCGCTCATCCACAGCCGCGCAATCGACGCGGCCATTCAGGAACGGATCGCCGACGATCAGTTCGTTCGGACGTTCCGCGCTTCGCCATCCCTGCTCGGTCTCGGTTTCGTCGAAGCTATCGCCGACCAGACGCTCATCAACATTGCGAATCTGCAGCCGCTGCAGTCCGGGGGCGCCATTCGCGGCCAGGCGATCTCAGTCGACATCGTCGAGTCGCCCGGCGTCCAACGCGTGGGCCGGTTCGGCTGGAAGAACCAGCAGGCGAGCTTGCTGTCCTTCTCAGGCGATGCCTACGTGAACGAAATGGGCATCACGACACCGCTCTTCCCAGTCGAGAACACGTCGAACGGCAACTCGATCGTCGCCTACGATCCGCTGCCAATCGAGCCGGACGACGGTGACAACGGCGATCTCGAGCTCTTTACGGACTTCATGCGCGCGACGAAGGCGCCACCGCGCGACGCGGCGCTCGCGGCGACGCCAGACGCGCAAGCTGGAGCCGTGATCTTCAACCAGATCGGGTGCGCAATCTGCCACACGCCGTCGATTACCACGGCCCCTGCAGGAACCGTCCTCAACGGCGGAGCCTTCACCGTGTCGGCGGCGCTCGGCGACAAGATCATTCACCCGTACAGCGACTTCGCGATGCACGAAGTCGGAACGGGTGACGGAATCGTCCAGGGCTTCCCGAGCGCGCGAAACAAGGTGCGGACGTCGCCGCTCTGGGGCCTGCGTACGCGCGGACGCTTCATGCACGACGGTGCGACGCTCACGATCAACGAGGCGGTCCTACGCCACGGCGGTGAAGCGTCGTTCGTCACGTTCCTCTACCGGTTCCTCCCGAGCCACGACCGTGGAAAGGTCCTGACCTTCCTCAAGTCGCTGTAGAGAAGAGGGAGAGTGGACAGGATTACAGGATTTTCAGGATTAACAGGATCTGCCTTGGGTTTCCACGGCGCGTTCCCAAGATCCTGCTGAATTCCTGTTATTCCTGATAATCCTGTTAATCCTGTCTATTCCCCCCGGAACTCTCGACGGGGCCTGCGCGTACCGACCTCCGAATTCACACCGGAGACAACGGCATGGAACTCGTCATCGACAACGTCGGAAAGCTGTACAAGGGCAAGGGCTGGGGACTGCGCAACTTCTCGCTGACGCTTCGTCCGGGCGTACTCGGACTGCTCGGCCCGAACGGCGCCGGCAAGTCGACGCTGATGCGCATCCTCGCGACGATCACCAAGCCTACCGAGGGCAACGTGACCTGGAATGGCGAAGACATCGTGTCGAAACCCGACGCGATCCGCAGCGTGCTCGGCTATCTGCCGCAGGACTTCGGCGTTTATCCGAACCTCAACGCCGTCGAGTTCCTGCAGTACATCGCCGCGCTCAAGGGCATCACGGGCTCGGCCGCGAAACACCGGATCGACGAGTTGCTCGAGGTGCTCAACCGCGGACGCGCAAACGGCCGCTTGGCGGCTTCTCGGGCGGCATGACGCAGCGCGTCGGCATCGCCCAGGCCCTGCTCAACGATCCCGAAGTCCTCATCGTCGACGAGCCGACGGTCGGCCTCGATCCGGAGGAGCGGGTCCGGTTCCGCAACCTGCTTTCGGACATGTCGGGCGAACGGATCGTCATTCTCTCGACTCACATCGTCTCGGACGTCGAAGCCACCGCCACCGACATCGCCCTCGCCGACCGTGGCCGGCTCGTCGCACACTGCCAGCCCGAAGCGCTGCTCGGATTGGTCGAAGGTTGCGTGTGGGAGTTGATCGTGCCGAGCGCGGACCTCCCTTCCTTCAAGCAGAATCACCTGATCAGCGGAACGATCCGGCGATCCGACGGCGTTCACGCACGCGTCGTGTCCGAGACTCCGCCGAATGCCCTTGCGAAGCCGATCGCGCCGACCCTCGAAGATGCGTACCTACGCACTGACCGCGGACCGGCAGGCGGTGGCGGCATGATCGCGACGGCAGGCACGCTCTACCACATGGCGCGCGCCGACTTTCTGGAGCGCGTGCGACGCCGGAGCTTTCTGCTCGTGCTCGCGGCATCCGTCTGGCTCGGGTATGCGGTGGCCGTCGGAATCGTCGAGGTGCGGCTGGACCGCTGGCGCGGCGCGTTCAACTCGGCGTGGGCTGGCGGTGCGATGGCGATCGTCTGCACCACGCCTGTCACGCTCGCGGCGTTCTACATCGTACGGCGATCGGTGGACCGCGATCGCATGACCGGCGTGGGAGAGATACTTGCGACGACGCCGATGACGAAGGTCGCGTACACGGTCGGCAAGTTCCTGAGCAACTTTTTAGTCCTGTCGGCGATCGTTGGGGTGCTGACGGTTGCGGCCTTTGCGCTCCAGATCGTCGCCGGCGAATCGACGAGAATCGAGCCGCTGGCAATCCTTGCGCCGATGCTGCTCGTCGCGTTGCCGGGAATGGCGATCGTCGCGGCGGTCGCGGTGCTGTTCGAGATGATTCCGGGACTGCGCGGCGGGTTCGGCAACATCGTCTATTTCTTCGGGTGGATTTTTCTCGTGCTGGCGAGCCTGACGTCGGAAGGCGTCAGCCCGTTCGACGTGACCGTTCTCACGAGCGACATGCAGGCCGAGTTGCGCGCCATCGCGCCGGACTACAAGGACGGACTGATCATTGGCGGAGTCGCGGACCGCGAGCCGGCCGTGACGTTCGAGTGGCAGGGGATGTCGTGGACGCCCGCGGTGGTCTGGGGGCGGCTCGTGTGGTTTCTCGTGGCGGTCGGCATCGCGGTCGTCGCGTCAGTGCCATTCGAGCGATTCGACCCGGCAAGGCGACGATTCTGGAAGCCGTGGAAGCTGCCGAAACCGCGTCGGCAACGGGGCGGCGACGATGAGGCGGCGGTCGGATCGGTCGCAAGACGATCACCACTCACGCCGCTCGACAGGGCGGCTCACGGCTCCAACTTTGCCGGTCTGCTCGATGCTGAGCTGCGATTGCTGCTGAAAGGCCGACGCTGGTGGTGGTACGCCGTTGCGATTGGCGTCGTCATCGCGGGTCTCGCAAACAGTGCGGACAACGGTCGAGCGGGCGTGCTGCCGGTTGCGTGGATCTGGCCGGCGCTCGTGTGGTCGTCGCTCGGCGCGCGAGAGGCTCGGTTCGGCGTGACGGGAATCGTCTTCTCGGCGCCGAGACCCTTCACGCGGCAGATCCTCGCGGCCTGGGGAGCCGGCTTCGTGCTCGCGCTTTTGATGGCATCGGGAGTGGCGATGCGATGCGCGATGGCGGGAGACGTCGGCGGGCTCTCTGCCATCGTGGCTGGAGCGATGTTCGTTCCGGCGATGGCGCTCGCGGCGGGCGCGTGGACAGGGGGGACGACGCTGTTCGAGGCGCTCTACGTTGCGCTCTGGTACATCGGACCGCTGAACCGGGCGACGTCGCTCGACTT
>JADIYM010000029.1 GCA_016705245.1 Blastocatellia bacterium
GGCGCGCTCGAGACGCCAGTGGTCATACCCGCCAGCGTCAGTGTTGGCGACTTCGAAGGGATCGGCGCGAAGATCAAAGAGTTTCGGAAAGCGCAGCACCACCAGAGGCTCCTGCCACACCGCAAGACCCACGGCACGCTGTTCCAGGAAGAGCAGTTTCCACCGGTCATAGCGCAGTGCAGCGAGGTTGCCGTCGTCCGTCCAGTAGAAGAACTCCCTGCGAGGGTCCGCAGCCTTCCCTGCAAGGAATGGCCCCTGATCGTAACCGTCCAGATGCACCTTGAATGTCTTGGGACCAGCCGTATAGCCGGCGAGCAGTTTCTCCTTGATCTGCGGCTCTCCGGCGGCTGCGACCAGGGTCGGAAGCCAGTCCTCGTGCGAGACGATGGCGTTGATCTCGCTTCCCGGCTTTATGACGCCGGGCCAGCGCATCATGGCCGGTACGCGATAGCCTCCTTCCCAGCTTGTGTTCTTTTCTCCACGGAACGGCGTGGTGCCACCGTCTGGCCACGAAAAGACTTCGGCACCGTTGTCCGTCGTCCAAAGGACAATGGTGTTGTCGGCGATGCCGAGGTCATCGAGCTGCTTGAGCAACTGTCCGGTCATGATGTCGAGCTCGGTCATGCCGTCGGCCGTGATCCCGAGACCGGTCTTTCCCTGCGACGCGGCCTTGAGGTGCGTAAAGATGTGCATCCGGGTGGAGTTGACCCAGGCGAAGAATGGCTTGTCGGCCTTGGCGCTGCGGTCGATGAATTTCATGGCGTCGGCGAGAACTTCCTCGTCCACGGTCTCCATGCGCTTTTTCGACAGCGGACCGGTGTCCTGGATCGTCTGCATTCCGACCTTGCCGAAGCGCGGGTCCACGGTGGCGTCGTCCTTGTCGCTCGCCGTGCACCGCATCACGCCGCGGGGTCCGTAATTCGCAAGGAACTCTGGATTCTTCGGATAGTCGACGTTCTCGGTTTCTTCCTCGGCGTTGAGGTGATAGAGATTGCCGAAGAACTCGTCGAAGCCGTGAACCGTCGGCAGATGCTCGTTGCGATCACCAAGGTGATTCTTGCCGAACTGGCCGGTCGTATAACCCTGAGGCTTGAGCAGGTCGGCAATCGTCGGATCGAGTGCTGAGAGGCCTTCTTTTGCTCCTGGCAGTCCGACCTTCAGCAGGCCGGTGCGGAAGCACGACTGGCCGGTGATGAACGCGGCGCGCCCGGCGGTGCAGGACTGCTGCGCATACACATCGGTGAAGATCGCACCTTCCTTGGCGATGCGATCAATATTTGGAGTGCGATAACCCATCATGCCCCGGTTGTAGGCGCTGATGTTCCAGAAGCCGATGTCGTCCCCGAAGATGACGAGGATGTTGGGTTTCTTCTTCGCGGCAGCCTGCGGCGTCACGCCTGTGCTCGCGCGAACCGGAATCACCGCAACGCCGAGGACGAGTAGCGCTGCAAGCGCCAGACATCGTTGTGCTGGGTCGGAAAACAGAAATCGCTTGATCATCGGCCTGTGCTCCTTGGGTTCGGAGTTGTGATTCGAAATCGAAAAACGACAAGTCAACGAATGGATCCTAATTGGCACCTTGTGGGGCGGATATTGGACTTTGGTCTTACGGGCACAGCACCAAATGCACGTTCGCGCTCCAGGTCATGTCGTGGTCGCTCTCCTGCGGGTCAACCCGGAGCAGACTCGTGCGCTCCCGCGCACGGTACTGATGCGTGGGGTACGCCATCTCTCGTGTGAGGCCCTACCGGCCACGTCTACTTCTGCCGATCGAACCACGCGATCTGGTACGCCACCGCGATCGTCTGGAAGTCCGAGCCCGCCGTGGCACGCACCCCGTTGCTGTACAGGACCTTCAACGACTGCTTTCCGCCGAGCGGAAACGACACGGTGGCCCCGAGTCGCGCGTTGTTGAACGATCCCTTGGCAACGCCATCGTTCACACGCGAAGCGCCGCCGACGTACCAGGTCGAGTTGAACGCCGCCCAGAGTCTCGGCCGGAACGTGTAACTCACGTGGCCCTGCATCGACAGGACGGGCGCCTGGTGACGGCGCGCGCCTCCCGGAAAGACGTCCCTGTTGTCGGAGAAGAACCAGACACCCGCGTATCCGTCGAGATACCACTTGCCGATCGGGTGCGACACGCCGACTTCCGGCTTGAAAGCCCACCGATTGCTTCCGAGGTTGATCAGCTTTGCCGGGTCGTATTGCCCGGTCGGCACGCTGACGGTCAGGCTCGTGCCAACGACCGTTTTCGGTGGCCGCTTAACGAACTCGCGGAGCGAGAGCGCCTCGCCGTTCAGCAGATTCACCGACAGTTTGACGCGGACATCGCCGAGCCCGGATCGCCGGATCGTCGTTGCCTGCTCCTGTACCGTTCCCGAGATGTCGCCCCAGCTGTAGGGGATTGCACCGGAGATCAGTGCCTGCCTTCCGAACAGCGAAAACGTGCGTCCGTAGCCGATGGCCGTACCGTTGATGCCCGCTTCGACGTCCTCGATCCGGAGCGACGGGTCGAAAACCACCGAGCCGGTCGAGCGTCCGTATGTGCCGATGAAGAAATTCGTTCCCGTCGGCGACGAGGAGTACGCGCGCGGCTCGAGGTCCTGTGCGTCGCACGGGAGAGCGAATAATGTGGCGACGCCAAATGCAGCGGCCGCGATGGCGAGCCACGTCGTGATTGTCGGTATTTTGATTCGGGGGCGCAGCGATGGCATTCGGTTATCGTCCCTGTCGCAGAATCGTTGACTCCCAGGACTCTACAAGCGAACGCGCCTGTCGCAAATTGGACCAAGGTCCAACGTCGCTGGTGACTCTCCTTGCCACGCGCGGCTTTGCTCATTGCGCGAAGCGCCTTGGAGTGCGGCGCGAAGCGCCGCTTTGGATGACCTTTGGGTACCAGTCACGTCGACTGACCGAACCGCCTGCGCGCGCTTCGCGCAATGATCCAACGCCGTCAGAGCCATCGACGCGCCAGCCTCGCCGCGGGACCGCGCATCAGCGCGTATGGCACGATGGCGAGCACCACGGCCGTGATCAGCGCTTCACCCGGGTAGAACCAGTGGAGGACGAAGGCCTGGTAGATCGCGTCGATGACGAGTGCCATTACGAACACGCGTCCGATGTCCTCCCAGCCGTGGCGCAACTGGTCGCGGCTCTCGCTGCCGCCGGAGATCAGCACCACCAAGTACGGGCGCCGGCCCGTCCGGGCGTCCCTGAATCCGGATCGGGTCGCAAGCAGGATGGCCGTCAGGGGCTGCAGTACGAGCCGCGTCGATACCGGCCCGCCGATACGCTCGACGAGGTCCGTCCAAAACCTCTGTAATATCTCGTCCACGGTTCGAATCGAGTCGGCGGGCGGGCTCCCGACCAGACTGGACGCTCGTCACATTACTCCGGGCAACTCGAGCGGGAGGTTGGACCTTGGTCCAATAGGCGTGCGGGCGTTGCCGCCTAAAGTCTCCTTAGATGCGCCTCCACCTCGTAGGTTCCGCACTCCTGACGAGCGCCACAGCCGGCTTCGCCCAAAATGGCGCCCCGGTCAAGAACGAATATCGGGGGACACTGGTTACCTCGATCCCGATCACTCGCAAGCTCATCCTCTTCCAGTACCCGGTCGTCCCCACGAAACACGTCATCACCTACTACTATTCGCCGCCCGGCGTGATCTACAAGCCGAAGCCCTGGATAGAACTGTGGGCGGGAATGTTCGGTCTCTACAACAACAATGCGGCGAAGGAAAACAGCTGGGAGCTGCGTCCGCTGGCGGGCGTGAAGTTCTACGTTCCGAACGACCGAAAATTCCCCCCCCCCGCCCCCCGGGGGGGAGTACCGGTCCACCACCCCAGCGAATCGGGGACGAAGGAAAGCATTCCGCGAGTCCGGACCCGCCTCGGCATCGAGGCTCCACTCGTGCCGAAGGAACGGGCGTGGACTCCGAAAACGCCCTACGTCCTTGCGGATGTCGAGCCGATCTGGCGACTCGATGACGGGCCAATGGGGAAGCCCGGGGGTGGGGCCGGCACGCGCGTCTATCCGACCTGGCGAGCCGATCATCTATCACACCATGGCGGCGACGAGACGCCTAACAACCTCGGCGCCTGAACTTCAACCACTGCCGACCTCGGAAGAAGGCGAACGAGCCCCTTCGCAGGACGACGATCCGAGCCAGTTCGGGCACGACGAATAGGGCTGGTTCCGACCGTGGCAGCGGCCGGCGGTCGGAAACGCCTTGGCGAGAGCCGCGCTACCGGGATTGGGGAGACTGGCTGGAGCGCTTCGACTCGCGGCCGGATCGAGCCGTCGTCTGGAACCGTGACGGGATCTTCTGGCAGCAGGAAGGCGCGACGGCAGTGGCGACATCCGTCCCCACCAACTCGGGTCCGGCCGCCGTATGCTTTTCCCACGCTTCACGCGAAACGACACAGCGGAAGCCGGTGTGCTGCATCGCGGTGTCGGGCGTGTTCCGCATCCGCGCTGCGGGCCGGTAACTCGCGCAGTAGCTCGCGTGACAGAGGAACGAGCCGCCGCGAACGACGTGTTTCGGTGCCGTGGGATCGTCCGGGTCGTGGCTCGACTCCGGGCCCGTCGGGTTGGCTGCGACGCCCGAGGCGTACGCCATGTATGCGTCGGGCCGGTACCAGTCCGAACACCACTCCCACACGTTGCCGGCGGTGCCGAACAGTCCGTAACCGTTCGCCACGAACGCACGGACCGGCGATGTCGTCTTGAAGCCGTCCTCGGCGGTGTTCGAATACGGAAACGCTCCCTGCCAGGTGTTTGCTCGGGCCTCAGTCACGGGCTCGTCACCCCAGGCGTATCGCTTGCCGTCGAGTCCGCCCCGCGAAGCGTATTCCCACTCGGCTTCGGTCGGCAGGCGTTTTCCGGCCCACTTCGCGTATGCCACGGCGTCGTCCCACGAGACGTGAACGACCGGATGGTCGTCCTTGCCGTCGATCGAGCTGCCGGGACCCTCCGGGTGGCGCCAGTCGGCTCCCGGAGTCCACGCCCACCACTGCGAGAGATCCTCGAGCCCGACCGGTCCCTTCGTGCCGACGAAGACGAGCGACGCGGCGACGAGCTTGTCGGCGGACGGCTTCGGAGTTCCCGGTGGTACCTGCTTCTTCAATTCCTCCCAGTCTGGCGCCTTTTCGGCCATCGTGACGTAGCCCGTTGCGTCGACGAATGCCCGGAACTGGGCGTTCGTGACCTCGGTCTCGTCCATCCAGAAGCCGTCGACTCGAACGCGGTGGGCTGGGAACTCGTCGGGGCGCGCTTCGGAGTCGTTGGCGGACGCACCCATCGTGAACTCGCCTCCCGCTATCCAGACCATTCCTGGTGGAGCACTCGCCGGCGACGCCGTGGTTTCTGGAGCGGGCGCTGAGGGTGGCGGCTGGGACGGCGTCCCCGCGCACGCGGTCGCCATCGCTAGGACGATGATCGCGAATCCAGATTCAAGCTTCCGGAATGACTGCCTGTGTCCACCCATGCCGATTACCTCTCGGGCATCCTAGGGAGTTCCGCTCACCTCGTCCATCGGACCTTGGTCCAATGTGGCGCGAATACTGGACGGGAGTAGCCTGAAGGGTAGCCGTTCATACATCTGTCCGCAGGCCCGCTCGCTACCGCGAGCGGTAGCGAGCAGGCCTGCGGACAGGGCTTCGGATCACGCGCCGGCCGACGCTCCGAGTCTTCCCGGCGCAGCGTCTTCCAGTCAGAACCGCGCCCTACTTACCGCCAGTCTTCACGTTTTCGACAATCAACCGGCGGCCATTCAGCGGCTGCACCGGACGGTTGTTCTTCCAGAGGATCGACCGGAACCCCTTGATCTGCGCTTCCGACATCTGGACCCGCTCCTTGAGGACGATCCACTTTACCCCTTCGGAGCACGGTGGCGTCGTCAGCGAACCTTCGTACCTGTACGCCGACCGGTTTCGCGGCATCAGCAATTCGACGTCGATAGTGACGTCCTCGAGATGCGCTTCGACCCCGCGCTTGTTCGGCAAGTTCGCCCAGATCGGGTCGAACGCCTTGTTGGCCTTCCCCTGCTTGATGAGCACCCCGATGACAGCGAGCTTCTTGTCGGCCGACACGTGGACGAGATGCATCTCCATCGGGAACGATTTGCCATTAACCGTGTGCTCACTCGGTCCGTGGAAGTGGAACTGCACGAGCGAATATGTGGTATCGCCGATCGTGAGCGAATCGCCCTGCGGGAAATTCACCTGGATCGAATGGCCCGTGTTCACGACGTCCGCGGAGTGAAGGTTGTGGACGATGCGAAGACTCGCAGGTTTGTAGCTGGCCCGGACCGCCGGCCCCGTCGAGACCTCAGCATTCGTGATGTCGATTGGCGACTGGCTGTGTCCCTCGGCGCAGGCTACGTACGCCGGCGACAGCTTTCCCCAGGTCGCCGGTCCGCGCTCTTCGTAGTCCCAGTGCGGAGGCTCCTCCTGCGCCGAGGCGACGCGAGCGATGCCAACCGGGCCAAGGCTGACCACGGCAGCGAGAAGTGCGACACCGAAGCAGGTGGAAATTCGATGGTTGGTGGCTCTCATTTCGGTCTCCCTCGAACGTCCGTGCATTGCGCGAAGCGCTTTGGAGTGCGGCGTGAATCGCCGCTTTGGTTTTCACTTCGAGCTCGCGCCATCGAGCTGAAATCCAAAGCGGCGATTCACGCCGCACTCCAAGGCGCTTCGCGCAATGATCTAGTACTCCTCGGCCGCCTCGACGCGTCCCTCCTGGTGCGCCTCCACGAATGCCTTGTAGTCCCGCTCTGCCTGGTCTGCATATTCGACCGAAAACGCAGCGACCGCCTCGTCGAAAGTGCGGCCCGACCCGAGGTAGCCCGCAATGCCGGCGGCGTCGCCCGAGCGCGCGTGCGCGCGCGCCAGCGCCCAGGCGCACGATTCGCCGTGTGCCCGAAGCAACTCGCCGTCCATTCCCTCGATGATTGCCGACAGCTTCATGTCGCGCAACTGCCGGACGTAGAAGTGACGGCCGCGGCTTCCGTGCGTCCAGCCGAGAAAGATGTCGCTCGCCGCCTGCATCAGGCGCTGGCCGACGACAACCCGCTGGCCGTGATTTGCGTGCAGGCTCTTCCCTGCATAGGGCTCCAGCACCGACGCATTGGCTTCCTTGATCTGAAGGAACAGCGGATCGCCTGCGCCGGCCATATAGAGCGCAATCAGGCACGTCGTGCCGACGCTGCCGACACCGACGACCTTGGCGGCGATGTCGCAGAGCTCGAAGCGGTCGAAGAGCAGTCGGACGTGCTCGGGCAGGGACTCGCGGTAGTGGGCAAGAGCCTGCATCACGTTGCCGGAGTCAACGGCCACCTGAAGGTCGTCGGGATGAAAGATGAGCGGCGGATTGTCCTTGATGCGCGGCGTCTCGCCGACGTGTTCGGCAAGCTTCGGGAAGTCGTGCTCGGCAACGCTTCGGCCGCGCGCCTGCTCGACCCGCTTCTGGACGCGAGCGCGCGCCTTCTCGCTCGGCAGTCGCTCGAGAAACCGCTTCAGGTCGATCTTGTCGTACCAGATGTCCAGCACCCGCTTGAGTGCATAGTTGGTCATGTGCTGCCGATACGAACTGGCCGCGGCGCGCGCCAGGCGCTCGTTCTCGCCGGCCTTGAACTGAAGGTGACGCCCGGCCAGGACCAGGCTCGCGGACAGGCGCTTGAGGTCCCACTCCCACGGTGCCGGAAGCGTTTCGTCGAGGTCGTTGACGTCGAAGACCACGTCGCGTTCCGGAGTGGCGAAGCCGCCGAAATTCGAGAGGTGGGCGTCGCCGCACGCCTGAACTCTCAATCCCGAAGACGGAGTGCGGGCCAGGTCGGAGGCCATGATTGCCGCCGTGCCGCGATAGAAGGCAAATGGCGACTGCAGCATACGCCGGTGACGGATCGGAACGAGCTCGGGCCGCCGGCCCTTGTTCGACGCAAGCACGATCTCGACGGGATCGCGCCGATCAGCCGGGGGACTCCACCCGGCGTGCGACTCTCGCGGCACTGAGTCGCGGAGCTTCCTGCCGTCTGCGCGGCGCTCCGCGGCCGTCAGGTGGTGTTCCTCTATCGGCGCGGACCGGCGCTTGCCGGACGCCTTGGCTGGTTTCACGCTCTTCTTCGGCATTGGGAGCCTCCGTGTGTCACTGGAACCGGTGGCGCAGGCGCCTCGCATCAGTACCGTGCGCAGTAGCGCACGGGTTGCCACGTATCCGCAGACCGTCTGATTGGCGTGACCCGTGCGCTACCGCGCACGGTACTGATGCGTTGTGGGCGAGAGCCCACTCTTCATTTCTACTTCAACTCGACCGTGACCTTGTGGATCTTGCCGGTGAACTTGTTGTTCCGCTGCGGATACTCGGTGCTCACCGCCGTTTCTCCATCCTCACCGACGTCCGCGCCTTCGTCCGCCGAGAAGATGCAGCATTGGGTACGATCGATCCGCCCTTCACCAACTTTCTGCCCGTTGACGAAAAGTGCGCCGACGCCGCCTTTGCCGAGGCCCCCGCCGTCGTAGGTAAACTCGAAGCGGATCGTGGCCTTGCCCTCGGGAAGGGGTGCGCTGGACGCAACCTTCGAGACGCCCATGCCAACGAAGTTGTAGTAGTAGGTTGGCACTCCATCCTTGAGATAGAGGCTCCAGCCTCCGAAGCGGCCACCCTGGGCCAGGATCACGCCGTTGGCGCCTCCCTTCGGAATCGTTACGTCGGCGGTGACGGTATGCGACCGGTTCTTCGCATTGATGAAGACGTTTTCGGTCATCCCGATCATGCCTTCATAGACTGTCAGCGACGTTCGGCCGCCCATCAGGTCGGGGCGCCCGACAAGAGCCGCGTTCGTCCGCTCTAGAAAACGATCATCGAGGGGCAGCGCATGGTGCTTCGCCGCTTCCACCATGAAGAGGTCCTGCAGTTCCTTGAGCTTCGCGGGGTTCGAGGCAGCCAGGTTCGTTGCCGCGCTGAAGTCGACCGCGACGTTGTAGAGCTCCCAGACGTCCTCGGCGAGCGGGTGACGGCCCTTGCTCTCCCACGGCGCTCTGTGCACGGTGTTCGCCAGCCAGCCATCGCTGTAGATGCCCCGGTTGCCGAAGATCTCGAAGTACTGGGTCTTGTGAGTACTGGCCGCCTTCGCGTCGGAGAACGAATACAGCATGCTCACGCCCTCGATGGGCGATTGCGGCGTTCCGTTGACGGACTTCGGCTCGGGCAACCCAGCGGCTGCGAGAATGGTTGGCGCGATGTCGATGACGTGATGCCATTGCGACCTGACCTCATTCTTCGCGGTGATGCCCTTCGGCCAGTGGACCACCATCCCGTTGCGGGTCCCGCCGTAACTGCCGGCGACCTGCTTCGTCCAGGTGAACGGGGTATCACCGGCCACGGCCCAGCCGGCCGCATAATGGGGGTATGTGTTCGCGGCACCGAGGTCGTCGATGCGCGCCAGGATGTCCGGAACGGTCTCCTGAACGCCGTTGAAATACGTCATCTCGTAGAGCACGCCGTTCATCGTGCCTTCTGCGCTCGCGCCGTTGTCGCCGACGATGAAGAAGACGAGCGTGTTGTCGAGTTGACCTAGCTCCGCAATCGCGTCGATGAGCCTGCCCACTTCGGTGTCGGCGTATTCGCCGAAGCCGGCGAAGACTTCCATCTGACGGGCGAAGAGTCGCTTCTCGTCCGCGCTGAGCGTGTCCCAGTCCTTGATCGCCTCTGGCTTGGGCGCGAGCTTCGTGCCTGGCGGCACAACGCCGAGCTTGATCTGACGAGCCAGCGTTTCTTCGCGGACCTTGTCCCAGCCCTGGTCGAACTTGCCTTTGTACTTGGCAATCCACTCCTTCGGGACGTGGTGCGGCGCGTGGGTGGCACCAGGTGCGAAGTAGGTGAAGAACGGCCGGTCCGGCGTGAGCGACTTCTGGGCCTTCGTCCAGGCGATCGCCTTGTCCGTCATGTCGGTCATGAAGTGGTAGTTCGGATCGTCAGGCAGTTCGACGCGGCTCATGTCCTCGTAGATCGCGGGCGCCCATTGGTTCGTTTCGCCGCCGATGAAGCCATAGAAGTGGTCGAAGCCCGAGCGGGTCGGCCAGCGGTCGGTCGGGCCGGACGGGCTGACTTCCCATGCCGCGGTCTCGTGCGACTTTCCGAAGGCGGCAGTGCTGTAACCGTTGAGGCGCAGCATCTCGGCCAACGGGGCGACCGCGTTCGGACGCTGACCGGTCTGGCCGGGGAACATCGTCGCGGTCTCGGTGATCGAGCCCATGTTGTTCGTGTGGTGGTTGCGGCCCGACAGGAGAGCAGCACGGGTGGGCGAGCAGAGAGCCGTGGTGTGGAACTGGTTGTAGCGCAATCCGGCGTTGGCGAGTTTCGTCACCGTCGGCATGTGGATGGGGCCGCCGAACGCTTCGGACTGGCCGAAGCCCATATCGTCGATGAGGACTATGAGAACGTTCGGAGCGCCAGCGGGAGCCTTGACCTCGAATCGCGGCGGCGGGGTCGCGGTTCGGGCGTCGAGCGCCGTGCTGTACGGGTACGTCGGCTCCGGAATCGGCAACACGGTGCGGTCGGTCGGTACAACCGACTTCGGTATGGCGGGTTGCTGCGCGCTCACGGGTGGCGTCGCAAATGGAATGAGCGCCTGTACGACGGCCAGGCTGAGCGCCCGGCCGACGTTCCTCCGCAATCGTGTTCTTCGATCCATGACTCTGACTACTCCTTGAATGTTCGAATCCTGTCGGCGGCTATGCCGACTGCGAGAAACTGTAGTGAAAGGGAAGTGGCCTGGCCGCAGCGAGTGCCCTCTCCGGCGGTACGGACGAAACAGAATGGTGCACGGCGAGCGAAGCCAGCCGACCCGATCCTATTGAATCGGGTCAGTCATGGATATGGGACTTTGGTCCAATTTGCCCATTCGACTCGCGCCGGCCCCAGGCTACGCCGCACTACCGAGGGCGAGCTATGGTCTGGCGTCGTCAGGCCTAGCGAAGAGTTGGCGATTCGGATCCGAAGAGCGCCGAAGGCGTGGAAGAACCCGAGCCCACGGCGCAAGCCGTGGGTACTCGAACACAGGTCGATCGAGCCCCGGAGGGGCGAAGCAACCACAGCAGCCCACTTGCAGCGTCAGTGTTTCGCCCCTCCGGGGCTCTCGGATCATTCCATCCAGATTCCCACGGCTTGCGCCGTGGGCTCAGGTTCTTTCGCGCCTTCGGCGCTTTCGGAGACTCCGTCGACTGACACGGGCAACGTCACAACCGGGACTGACACCGGCAACGTCACAACCGGGACTGACACCGGCAACGTCACAACCGGGACTGACACCGGCAATGTCACAACCGGGACTGACACCGGCAACGTCACAACCGGAACCCCTTTACTGAGACCAACGTCTCTCGCTTCCTGCCGCGCAGCGGTCTCGTTCAGCGCCGCGATGCCATGGGACCAAGGTCCCATATACGGACCGCGGGCGAGTGTTTACGATCGTCGGACCGAGACGGATCGGTAGAGCGGCGACGCGTACGGACGGGACAAACCATGGACCCGGTCATTAATCATGTGACGGTGGCGCAACTCGGGGCGTTCGACGGGAAACCTGTCGTCGTCCGGAGCCATTCGCCAGCCTCGCTCGTTCGAGCGCTCGCCGAGGTTCGTGCAGAGACTGGAGGAGCACCAGGCGCCGACCCGACGCGCATCCGTTGGGTCCAGATCCTCTCGCCCGAAGCCGACGTCGCGCCGCTCGTCGAATGGGACTCCGCGGCGCCCATCGACATCATCCTGTCGGCGCCTGCTGAGCAGTACACCGAGCTCCACAAATTCGCGACCCTTCGCGATCGTCATCCAATCCGCGTCACCATCTCGGTGGTCCATGGGTTCAAGAAGGCCGTTCTGGTCGCCGCGGCGCTTCAGTTCTCGATAAAGCTCGACATCGGTCAACCCGATGCGGGTCTCGTCGACGAGCTGCTCGAGGTCGTCGATCTCTACCTCCACCGAACGACGGTCGGGGAGCCCATCGAGTTCTTCCACTCGGCTCTGCTCTCGTTTTTCCACGAAGAGCCCGATTCCCTCTGGCGAATTCAGGAGGACGACCCGGCTGTTTTTCGCTACGTTGCCGACGAGGCCGACACGCGCCAGCTCCGGCGCACGATCGGCAACGCCTCTGCGGACCCGTCGGCCTTCGTCGACGACCTCGGGCGCGAGATTCTCGCCGCGGGCGGCGAATGCGTCGCGTGCGAGTTCGCGCCAATGTGCCGTGGATATTTCAAGGTTCCCGATCGCGGCTACGACTGTGCCGGGGTCCGACGGATCTTCGGCGAACTTGCCACAGCCGCGACCCAGCTCTCCGCCGACCTCGAAGTCCAGGCCGAAGCCCAGGAGCGTTCGGATGCCCCGTAACCTGTCCGTCATCCTTCTTCCGACATCCGACTGCAACGTCGCGTGCGACTACTGCTTCGAGGACAAGACCTCGGATGTCCTCTCGCACGAGCGACTCTCCGAGATCGTCGACAAGGTCTTCGACCACATGGATCGCCGCGGCGTCGACTCGCTGATGATCCACTGGCAGGGCGGCGAGATAATGACCATCCCGCCAGCCTGGTTCGACCGCGCCCACGGCCTCATCGGCGAGGCCGCCGCGAAACGCGGAAAGTCGGTCGAACACGGCCTGCAGTCGAACATGATCGGCTACACGAAGCGCTGGAACGGCGTCATCGAGCGCATGTTCGGCAACAGCGTCGGCACGTCGATGGACTACCCGAACCTGCACCGAAAGCTCTTCAACGCGGGCCCCGACGAATACACGCGCATCTGGCGTCGCAACGTGCTCAAGGCGCGCGAAGCCGGTATCGACCTCCAGGCGATCGCCGTGCTCAACCAGGAGACGCTCGACAGGGGTGCCGAGTCCTTCTACGAGTACTTCGTCGACGAGCTCGGGTTCACGGACTTTCAGGCGAACACGCCGTTCCCCGGCGGTGAACAGAACGACGCGAAGCGCGATCTCGGGCTCGACCTCGACGATCTCATCCGCTTCCACGTCGACCTGCTCGAGGTGTGGGTTGAACGGGGATTCGAGCGCGGCGTGCGCGTCGGCCCATTCGACGCGCTGCTGGACACGTTTCTTGGCCGCCCCGCATCGCTGCCGTGCATCTGGCAGTCGAACTGCACGGACGAGTTTCTGTCCATCGACGCGCGCGGCAGCGTCGCGCAATGCGACTGCTGGGTGACGAGTTATCCGGAGTACTTCTTCGGCAACATCTTCGAGGCATCGAGCCTCACGGAAATGCTCGACAACAGCCGTGCGCGCGAGAAGTTCAACGACCGGCCCGCCGTCGTGCTCGAATCGGGCTGCATCGAGTGCGAGTACCTGGCGTTGTGCCATGGCGGCTGTCCCGTGCGCACGTTCACGGTTCGGGGGACACTGTTCGAGAAGGACCCGTACTGCGGCCTCTACAAGGCGCTTTTTGGCGGCACCGAGAAAGTGGCGCGGAGGATCGCGTCCGAGCGTGCCGGAATCACGGGCGTGAACACATTCGTTGCCGCGGCCGAAAGCCGGGGCGGCTGCTGTTCGACCCGTGAGACCGCCAACGACTCGGCGCTCGTGCAACTGACGCGCCGATCCGGTTCCGAAACGGGCGTGACGTGGCCATTACTAGCGGATTAGCTGGAACGGAGGAACACAAATGCTACGAAGAACTTTGGTGGGTGTGGCGATCTTCGCCGTCCTCCTGGGTGCGACACCTTCTATGGTGCGCGCGCAGGAGCCGGACCCGAAAACGGTCGCCGAGATCAAGGAAGTCGTCGACCGACACGACAAGGCGCTCAGTGAAAAGAACCTGACCGCATTGATGGAGACGTTCGTGGCCGGTCCGAATACGGTCGTCCTCGGAACGGGACCGGGCGAGCGGTGGGTCGGACCCGACGAAATCCGTGCGGCATACACTGAGATGTTCAAGAACTATGACGCCGGGACGCTTCAGGTGACGACCACCTGGAAAACCGGAGCTGCAGAAGGCAATGTCGCATGGATCGCGGCCCAGGCGCAGTGCGTCGAGTACCTGAAGAACGAGAAGCGCGAATACGGCTTGAACGTGACGGCAACGCTCGTCAAGCGTGGCGCGAAATGGCAGATCGTTTCGCTCCACATGTCGAACCCGACGGGACCGGAATAATGGCCGAGGTGATGAGATGAACGACGAAACGAAGCATGGTGAGGGCGAGCCGGAACCAACAGTCGAGACGATCAAGCGTCGTGACTTTCTGCTTGGTCTCGGGAAGTGGTCGAGCGCCGTAATAGGCGGAGTGCTTTTGCTCGGCCAGAACGAATCTGCCAAGGCGGGCGGCGCCTGGGTCAACCGGCGAGGGGGCTGGGTGAACGGCGCCGTCGCCAAGGGCGGTGGCGGGGCGTGGGTCAACGGCGGCGGTGGTGGCGGTGGCGGCTGGGTGAACCGCGCCGGTGCCGGCGGAGCGTGGGTGAACGGTGGCGGCGGTGGAGGTGCCGGGTGGGTCAACCGACGAGGCGCCGGGGGTGCCGGGTGGGTCAACCGGTAGTGAGACCCGCAGTGGAATGCGACCCTCGAGGTGCGGTACAACGGGTATCGGTCCGGTCGCTGACGGACAGACCGCTGTAATTTCAGGCGTGACCCAATCGCCCCCGCGTCGACCACGAACCCCCACCGGACATGGCGACCACGGACAGCCTTCGCGGATTGCACAATCGGTAGGAGACACAACATGAAGAGACTCACAGTATCTGCCGCCAGGTTCCTCGCGGTGGCGGTGTTGACGACCCCGCTTGCTGTGGAACCGGTCACGGCCCAGCAGTCCATTTCCATGGACCGCACGGTCTTGCCGATCCCAGAGCCGAAGCGTCAGACGTACACGGAACTGGACGCCAGAAATGCGAAGGCGCCGCCGCGCTGGGACGTGAAGGCCCCCGCGGGAGCCCCGAACGTCGTCGTCGTCCTCATCGACGACATGGGATTCGGCGCGTCGGGTGCGTTCGGCGGGCCGATCAACATGCCGACGTTGGAGAAGGTGGCGAAGACGGGAATCAAATACAACCGTTTTCATACGACCTCTCTCTGCTCACCGACGCGCGTGGCACTGCTCACCGGGTACAACCATCACAGCAACAATGCCGGTTCGATCATGGAGACCGGAACCGCCTTTCCCGGCAACACGGGCGTCCGTCCCCAGTCGATCACGACGGCTGCAGAAGTGCTCAGGCAGAACGGCTACAGCACGGCAGCCTTTGGCAAGTACCACGAAACTCCGCCGTGGGAGATCTCGGCAGCAGGGCCCTACGACCGCTGGCCAACCCACTCCGGATTCGAGAAGTTCTACGGCTTCATCGGCGGTGAGACGAACCAGTATGCGCCGCTGATCTACGACGGGACCACACAGGTCGAGCTTCCGGAAGATCCGAAATACCACTTCACGACCGACATGACCAACCAGGCCATGTCGTGGATGAAGTTCCAGAAGGCGCTCAGCCCCGACAAGCCGTTCTACATGTACTTCGCGCCGGGTGCGACGCACGCGCCGCACCATGTTCCTGCCGAATGGCGCGACAAATACAAGGGCAAGTTCGACCAGGGCTGGGACAAGGTCCGCGAGGAAACGCTCGAGCGACAGAAGAAGCTCGGCATCGTTCCGGCCGATACGAAGCTTGCGCCGAAGCACAAGGACATCAAGGATTGGGCGACGCTGTCGGCCGACGAGAAGAAGCTGTTCACGCGCCAGATGGAGACCTATGCAGGTTTTGCGGAGCACACCGACAACGAGATCGGCCGGCTCTACAGCGCGATTGAGGAGATCGGCCAGGTTGACAACACGTTGTTCATCTACATCGTCGGCGACAACGGCGCCAGCGCCGAGGGCCAGATGAACGGGACGTTCAACGAGATGTCGTTCTTCAACGCTGCGCCCGAAACCGTCGCGGATATGTTGGAGCATTACGACGAGTGGGGCGGCGAAAGCACGTATCCGCATTTCCCCGCGGGATGGGCGGTGGCCTTGGATGCGCCGTTCACGTACAGCAAGCAGGTGGCGTCCGATTTCGGCGGAACCCGCAACGGCATGGTGATCCACTGGCCGAACGGCATCAAGGCGAAGGGCGAGATGCGGACCCAGTTCGGTCACGTGATCGACATCGCTCCAACCATCTACGAGGCCGCGAAGATCCCGGCGCCGAAGAGGGTGAATGGCATCGATCAGGATCCGATCGAGGGCAAGAGCCTCGTGTATTCCTTTGACAACCCCGGGGCGAAGGAAACGCACACGACTCAGTACTTCGAGATGTTCGGAAACCGGGCGATCTACAGCAACGGCTGGTACGCGCGAACGATCCACAGGCCAGCCTGGCAGATGAAGGCGTCGCAGCCGCTCCTCGAAGATCCGTGGGAGCTCTACGACTCGAACGCCGACTTCAGCCTGGCGAACAACGTCGCCGCGGCGAACCCGGACAAACTGAAGGAGTTGCAGGCGCTTTTCATGTCGGAGGCCGAAAAGTACCACGTCCTGCCGATCGACGATCGGTTGCTCGAGAGAACCAATGCCGCGCTCGTGGGACGGCCGACCGTCATGGAAGGCCGCAACAGTGTGACGTACGGCCCCGGGATGAAGGGCATGGGCGTCGACATCTTCATCGCCACGCCGGGCATGTCGTACACGATGACCGCGGACGTGGAGGTGCAAGACGGAGCGAACGGCGTGATAGTCGCGCAGGGCGGCCGGTTCGGTGGATTCTCGTTCTTCCTGAGCGCCGGCAAACCGACATTCGTCTACAACTATCTCGGCCGCGAGAAGTTCACCGTCGCTTCGTCGCAGGCGCTAACGCCGGGACGACACACCGTGGTGTATGAGTTCACGTCCGACGGCGGACTTGGCAAGGGTGGTCTCGGGACGATCACGATCGACGGCACCAAGGTCGGCGAAGGCCGAATCGGGAGAACCCAGCCAGGGATCTTCTCGGTCGACGATCTTGCGGATGTCGGTACCGATGATGGAACGCCCGTGACGGATTACGGACCGTCGCGGAAGTTCACGGGCACGCTCAACAAGGTCACGATCGTGACCAGGAAGTAGCCTGGCTCAGGGTTCGAGACGAACGGCTGCAGCTCGCAAGTGCTGCAGCCGTTTCTCATTTCCGGGCAAGAGTCCTCTGCGTCTCTGCGGAACCTCTGCGTCTCTGCGAGAAACCCTCTCGTCAGGTTTCTCGCCGAGGCGCAGAGGTCCCGCAGAGACGCAGAGGCGCATCGACCCCACCGTCACCCGCCTTGCGGGACGAGAATGGTGAATCCGAATGTGACCGACCACTTCGTCGTCCCCGGCGTGTTCTTCGCGTTGTACTGAGGGTTGACGAAGAACCGAACGGGCTGGCCCCCGAGCGTAGTCACCTTTCCGAACTGCACGCTGGCCGGGATCGACACGAACGCCGGCTGCTTCCAATCGACGAGGATCTGCTGGTCGCCGATGCTGACGCTCCACCCCTGCCCGAGTTGGTACGCGAGAATCGGCTGCAACGAAGACGTCGCAGTCGTCGTGCTGAAGAAATTCTGATTGAAGATTCCGAACTGCAACCGACCCTTTGTACCGATGAAGACGAAGGCTGGCCCGGCCTCAAAAGTGTCGGCGTCCGAGTTCCTGTTTCGCCGGAAATTGACTAGCGGGCCGACGCCGATGGTCCCGGCCTTCTTCTTGAAGATCATCAAGTCGACGACGGTCACGTCGCCGACGCCGGCAGATGTCGGACCCGTGCTCGTATATGGCACGTTCACCCGCAGGAGGTTGACCTTTCCCCACGCCTTGAACGGGATCACGCTCTGGAAGGTAACGACATTGGCATCGTCGTCGATACCCCAGTGCGAAGGTGAGTAGGTGGTCTTGATCGTGTGCGACAGGAGCGCCGCGGTGGGATCGGTCGCCTGCTGCGCGAGGTCGCCCTTTCCGGCTTCGGGTGCCGGAGCGGCTCCCGAACCAGCCGGGCCAGCTTGCTGCGGCGCGACCGCGGACGTGGCCTGCGTTGCAGTTGGCGCATCGGACGCGGGCGCGACTCTGCGCTCGGCCTCCAACTCAGCGACCTTCTGTTCGAGCTTGCGGATCTGCTCGAGCAAAAACGCGCGCTCGTCGTCCGAGAGCGGGGCGGGCGTCGCGGCGCCAGCGAGCGGCGAGACCGTCGTCGACGGGGCGACCGCATTCTGTCCCCGCGCCACCGCAGGGACGAGTGCGAGCGCGACGACTACACTTGCGGCAATCAGCAGGCGCGAACGCAGTCCGTGATCCGGTGCGTGTCTTGAAACTGATCTTATCGAGAGATTCCTCCGCTGGCCGGTGAGCGAAGCCAACCTGTGACGTGATTTGGGTCGTCAGGCAATTCTCCGACGAGCACGCATTGCCCGCTATTGGACCTTGGTCCAAGGGGGCTGTGCGACGAGCGAGCACCTTCGTCATTTGGGAGCCTGTCGAAGTAACGGCATCGTGCTTCATGGACCACCTGCGGAGGACCAGAACCCGGAGCGAAGCGACGGGCCGGCCGTCCAACACGGATCGAGACGACGGCAAGCGATGCCTATCAGCCCGCGACCAGTGCCTGCGTGAGGCCGGCCCCTCGTTACGGCTCTGAGCGTGTCCCACAGCTCGTGCTCGACACGGTCAGAACTGCGAGGGGCCGACTGAGCGCTCGAGCTGGTGGTGGCGGACGCAATCGGATCGGGCGTGCGGTACAACCACCGGGCGGGAGATGGAAGGCCGGCCGCTCACTGCGTTCGCGGTTCTGGGACGTGCGGTTGGGAGAGCGGTCCCCGTCGGCCGCAGGCCGACCCGGAACCGCGAGCGTAGCGAGCGGCCGGCCGTGCCGAGCGCTCACATCGGTGGTGGCGGATGCAGGCGGATCGGGCGTGCGGTACAACCACCGGGCGGGAGATGCAAGGCCGGCCCGGAAGCGCGGTGCAACCACTTGGCGGGAGATGGAAGGCCGGCCGCTCACTGCGTTCGCGGTTCTGGGACGTGCGGTCGGGAGAGCGGTCCCCGTCGGCCGCAGGCCGACCCGCAACCACGAGCGTAGCGAGCGGCCGGCCGTGCCGAGCGCTCACGTCGGTGGTGGCGGATGCAGGCGGATCGGGCGTGCGGCACAACCACCGGGCGGGAGATGCAAGGCCGGCCCGGAAGCGCGGTACAACCACCGGGCGGGAGATGGAAGGCCGGCCGCTCACTGCGTTCGCGGTTCTGGGACGTGCGGTCGGGAGGGCGGTCCCGGCCGGCCGTGCTGAGCGCTACCGCTCGGGGTTCTGGTCGCCTCTAGAAGCTGAACCAGCAGATGGCTTCGAATTTCGTGTTGCTGTTCACGAGATCCGTGCTGGCGCCCGTCATGAAGTCCACGGTGCGGAAGTTCGTCTTGATGAAGTTGTACGCGATGGCGAACGTGAACGGCCCCGGCGTCCACCACGCGCTGATCTCCGAGTTCCAGTTGCGAGTCCGGAAGTAGTTGTTCGTCAGCGAGCCGGTCACGACCGGAAGCGACGGATCGAGCGCGTATTGCGCGCCGCCGGCCCAGCGGATGCTGACCGTGTCCGTGAGGAAAAACATCGGGTTCACGAAGCCGCCAGCACTGCGGGCGGGCTCGAGCGTTCCGTCGGCGCGGAGCACGACGCGTCGATCGAACCCGGCATCGAGATAGCGGGCTTCACCGTTCGTCCAGAGTCCACCCATCCGGAACGTGAACGTGCGAGCCCGGCTCTCGGCATTGAATCCAAGGTCGTCGATCGAGATGCCGCCGTGAACGGCCTTCGCGGTGAAGCTCTGCTCGTCGAAGTTCGATTGCAGGCCGAAGTCGGCGTTGAACGTTCCGGCCTCGAAACGTTCGATGAACCGGCCGGTGGCGAACCTCGCGCCGAAACGCAGCTTGCGGATGCCGAACGAGTCTCCGATACGCGATGTCGATTCGTATCCGACACCGAGGCTGAAGACCGGGATCTCACCTACTTCGCCGTTGCCGAGGTCGCCGCCGACGTTGTCGTTGCCCAGGAACGGTCGCTCGACGCCGCCGATGATGCCGATCCGGCCCGAGCTGCCGACCGGAATGAGATAGGCGACGGTCGCGCGAGGGTTGCGGCGAAACACGACGCCGAGCCCGCCACTCATGACGTTGAAGTCGACGGTCTCCGGTATGAGGTCCGCGTAGCCGCCGGTCTGGCCGACGGTCAGGAGGAGCTGAGAGCCTTCCTTCCCGATGCCGTCGAAAATCCAGCGCAGATAGGCGTGCCGCAGCCGCGGATTCGGATTGATGGCGCCGTTGTCGCCGCCGCTCAGGTTCCGCGCGAAGTCGAACTCGAGGTAGCCGAAGGTCTTGCCACCGAGCGTGGTTGGTCCCTGCACCGCGAGCAGCATCCGCGAGTGACCGGCCAGGGCGCGGAAGCTGTCCCGGCCGGCATTGTCGCCGCCTCCCGGGATGTTCGGATCCGGCAGCAGGGCTTGCGAAACCGCGTCGCCGACCGGTGTGGAGTTGTGCTGGAAGCTCGTGCGGAGCGACCCGCCGATCCGGACCTTGAAGTTGTCGCCTGTGTAGACGTTTCCAATGAGGTCGCCGCCCTTCATCGGCAGGGCCGACAGCGGGTCAGGGCGATCGTGGCGCTGCTCGGATCCGGATTGCAGCACGGGTTTGCCGTCGTCCTGTGTGGCGGGAATCGTCGAGGTTGCCTGAGCATCGGGCGCAACGGGAGCGGCAGCTCCGGCCGCGGCCGCCGTATCGGCGACCCGGCGCTCGGCCTCTTCGCGTTTGGCGCGCTCGGCGGCGAGCTCGGCGGTCCGGGCGTCGAGCTCGCGCCGGAGGGCGTCGATCTCGGCCTTCGTCGCCCGCTCGAACGCCTCGACGCGGCGCTCGAGCGCTTCGATACGCTGGTCGGATGCGGTCCCGGTGGCTGGCTCCTGCGCGTGGACGACCGGGGTTGCAATCCAGAAAAACACCGCGCAGGCGAAGCTCGCCAGCGTCGAGAGTCTTGCGATTCCGTTCATTGTTTGATCAGCTCGAACCGTGAGCTGCCTACAACCGCTCGGCGCCAACTCGCACTCCCGTGAGGACGGTTCATGCCAGCTACCTACAAGCAGCGAAGGGCCAGAACCCCGAGCGAAGCGAGGGGCCGGCCTTCCGACGTGGACCGACACGATGGCACGCTTCTCACGTCGGCCCGCGATCTGCGCAAGTGTGAGGCCGGCCCCTCGCTGTCGCTCGGGGTTCTGGTCCTCCGCAAGTGGTCCGTGACACGGTGCGGCTGTGGTCTCACGGGCACCTCAGAAACTTGTTGCCCGAAGGCCCGCTTCGCCGAGCACGGGAAGTCCCTCGCGGGATGCTTTCGCAACGGCGCCATTCAGGAACTGGAGCGGCAGATGCAGGCGCATGCCCCACGAGGTTTCATCGTGCGTTGCCATCGGGAAGCAGAGGTGCACGAGGTTCCGGCCGTACGTCCAGCCACGCGCCACGAGCGCCATGGCCATGCCCATCGTCACTTCGTAGTTGTCCTCCGGCCATCCGCTGTCGAGATAGAAGGCAACGTCTCTCGGCGCTTCGGTCAGCACGCGCTCCATCAGGTTGTCCTTGTGCGAGAACGTGCTCGACATGCACACCCCGACGCCGAAGACCTCGGGGTGCTGCCACACCGCGTAGAACGACACGACGCCGCCAAGCGACGAGCCCCACACGGATCGCTGCCGGCGGTGTTTCTTCAGGCGTATCAGGCTCTCGGCCTGGGGCACGATCTCTTCGGCAAGCGATTTCGCGTACGGCTCGTAACCCGGACGGGTGTAATCGAGCATGCGGTCGCCGGAGTGGATGCCGATGAAGATGACGTCTTCGGCGGCATTCATCGCCGAGAGAATCTGGCTCGTTTCATCGACTTCCCATTCATGCCCCATGAACGCTTCCTCGGGGAAGAACAGGTTCTGTCCGTCCTGCATGTAGGCGACGGGATACGAGCGGAGCGTGTTCTCGTCGTAGCCCGGCGGCAGGTACGCGCGCAGTTTGTGGGGCCGTCCGAGGATCGCCGACGGAAACTCGACGAGTCTCGAGAAACGCCCGTTCGACTCGTCGAAGAAGAACGGATAGTGCTTCCGCTTGTCGGCCTCGGTCATCAACAGGAGCCGATTCGGACCGACAGACCAGCGATGTTCGCCGCGTTGCACGAGACAGGGCTTGAAGTAGAGAAACGGCTGCGTGGATTCGACCTCGAAGGTCGAGATCGTTCCATCTTCGCTTACCGACGTCGGCTCGACGTCGGCGTCCCAGTCGAGCTCGGTTCGCAACACGATTCGGCCTTTCCCGGCCGGATAGGCGACGCGGAGCGTGCGTTTGAGCGCTCGGTCGGTGCTGTAGAGTTTTGGAGAGTCCGACATCTTCGCCTCCTCCCGTGTCATCGGGTGAGCCGCGACGACGATCGTCTTGCGCGAAGCGCCTTGGAGTGCGGCGCGAAGCGCCGCTTTGGATTGTCGTTCGATACCGTCAACGCGTCCGGTACCCGACGGTCATCCAAAGCGGCGCTTCGCGCCGCACTCCAAGGCGCTTCGCGCAAGAGTCAGGTTCAGTCTTCATCCACGAGAGTCCACGTCGCATCCGGGTTGTACGCCCGCATCCCGGCTGCAAGGGCCGCGGTTCGCGGGCCCAGGTCCTTCTGGTAGACCTTGCCCTGGTGGTTCACGATGAACGTCGTGAGTCCAGAGCTTCCCCACGTCGCCGGGTATGCCACCAGCGCAAATCCGCCGATCATGTTGCCGTTGATGACGTAGCCGTAGGCGCCGCCCGGTGCTCTCGCCCCCTGGCGCGTGAGGATCCTGAAGTAGTAGCCATGGAATGGTTGCGGCCCTTCCTGCTGAAGGTTGTACGAGCCGGCAGACGCGTACGCGACGAGCGGACCCAGTGGACTCTCGTCGTCCTCGTCCGAAGTCTGCCAGTAGAGTCCGTTCTTCATTCCGGGATTGCTGTTGAAGTGCTGCGCATACTCGAGGACTTCGTCGCCGTCACGGTCTTCGTCGGCATACTCGCGCTGTGACCGAACGTACTCGCGGCAGACCCTGATCGTGTGCAACTCGTTGGCGCCGATCCGCCGATTGAACATCTCCTCGAGCCCCGCGTCGCCGTCGAAAAACCAGCGGTCGCCGGCGCGCACGATCGGGAACTGGAAGGGCCAGTTTTCGGCTCCGAGATAGAGGATGACGGTCGAGTCGCTTCGCTTCACGAGGTTCGTCAGCTTGCCGAGTCTCTTTGCGAACAGTGCGTATGCCGTCTTGTCCGCGACGACGTCGCCCGACGAAAACTCGGAACTCGCGGGACCGAACAACTTCGGTAGTGCGGCCTTGTCTCCCGCCGTCACTGCCGCCTCGAGCGCTGACACCGCTTCCTCGGGCGAGGCAAAAGTCGTCTGGCCGGCCTTGGGAGTCGCGGTCGCCGGAGGCGCCGGCCCCTGCCCAAGGACCGGAGCCGTGAGCACGGCAACAACGAAGAGAGCGAGAACCCACCGGACGGCCAGTGGCGTTCGTCGATTGCTACTCGCGATCGTCATGTTCATTCCTTTACCTTGCCTATCCACGGCGTCCACCTCCACCGCGTCCGCCGCCGCCGCTACGTCCGCCGCCACCACTGCGTCCGCCGCCACTACTTCTCCCACCGCCGCTTCGTCCGCCACCGCTCATACTGCGTCCACCACCGCCACCGCCGCGATCGAACGACGAATTCTGACGGCTCGACGCTCCGCGGTCGGACGACCTCCGCGCGTCGGAGCCGCGCTGATAGCCGCCGAACGCATCGCGGGACTGCCCGCCGCCCATGCCGCGATCGCTTCGTGACCGGTCGGAGGCCTTCGCCCCGGACCTGTCCGACTTCGAGCCGCGATCGCTGCGCCCGGCATCGCCTCGGGCGTCGGTCCTTCCACCACGGTCGCCTCGGCCGCCCGCATCGGCGCCTGCGCGGCGATCGCTCGTCGACGGCATTCTTCCGCGCAGTTCCTTGTTTGCCCTCTCGCGCTTTGCGGCGCGGTCCTGGTCCATCTTCGATGACGGCCGGGTCGACGGCCGAGCTCGATCACTCGATCCCGGACGGGCCGGCTGCGTGCCGGCGACGGGACCGCGATCACCGGGTCGGGATCCGGGCCTCGAATCTGCGCCGGGACGGTCCGATGGACGCGTCGACGGCCGGCCCGAGTCTCCTGGACGATTCCCCGCACCGGGCCGGTCGCCAGGACGATTGCCCGCGCCGGGCCTGTCACCGGGACGATTCCCCGCACCGGGCCGGTCACCGGGTCGATTCCCCGCGCCGGGCCGATCACCCGGTCGATTCCCCGGCCGATTGCCAGGCCGATTGCCGGCACCTCCCGGACGGTTGGGGTTGTTCCACGCCGGGCGGTCGACGTTGATGTTCGTGTTCCGATTGAAGCTGTTGTAGTTGCCGCCGTGCCAGTAGTTCGAGCCGCCACCCCACGCACCGCCGTGGTAGTAACATCCGCCGCCCCACCAATCGCAGTCCATGTCGAACCACGCGCCCATCGCCACGCCCGCTCCGAAACCGATGGCGCCGGCGACGAGGGCGTCGTCCCAGTCGACGTCGTCATCGTCGTCTTCGATCACGATCGTCTGCGGGGACGACTGCACGTACACGACCTGCGGGTCGTACTGCGGGACGTAGATGACCTCCGGTTCGGCGGGTACGATCCGCACCGCCTCCTGGTCATACACGATCTTCTGTTGTGGAGTGTCCTGCAGCGCCCCCGAAGCCTTCGCACGCGACCGCATCTGCTGGATCGCGTCCATCACACCCGTCGTCTGGTCGAGGAAAGCCGTACCGAGATCGTAGGTCCAGTTCGGATCGTTGCCGAGCATCTGGATGGCCTCGGTGTATCGCGCCACCGCCGCAACCGACGTATCCCAGCCCTGCTGGTCGACGCCGTTCGTCCCGTTCTGCGCGACATACTGCGCTGCCGCGGCCACCTGATCCGGGTATGTCGCGGCAGGAAGGACCTGCGCGAGCAGCGGATCGGGGTAGAGCGCAATCGGTGCCACGAGCGTCTCGAGCTCGGAGGCCGACATCTGCGCCTGGGCGGCTGCCGGCGCGAGCGATGCGGCAACCAGGACGAGGCCAGCGAGAACCGCCGAGACTGCGGCGCGCGAAACGCAAACAGTCCTTGAATCGAGTGTCATGGGAAGCTGCCTCCGCACTATGGGATTCAAGGGCATTCTGGGACCGACGTGAGCGGATGACCATTGGACCAAAGTCCTATGCGATGTGGAGAGTTGACAGGATTTCAGGATTCACGGGATTCGGTGAGTCAACACTCAATCCTGTGAATCCTGTAATCCTGTCAACTCTCCATGCGAGGGGCCGGCCGCGCACGTACGACCAAGGTCCAATTGCCGAGTCGGCTCTCCGTTAACTACGTTGGCAGATGCGCAATGGCATAGGTACGCATTGAACAAGAAGGAGAACTGAGATGTCCTGCATCGAACACCCCACGAAGGTCTCGCGTCTGTTCGCATCTCTCGCCGGAGTCGTAGTGGTCGCCGCAACCCTCGCGCCCGCCGCGACGGCGCAGATGCCGCCCTCCGCGAACACGGTTCGAACCGCCGCGGCGGCAACCGACGCGTGGCCGCGCTCGTTCCCCACCCCCGAAGGGACCATTCTCTTCTACCAGCCGCAGCTGGACGAATGGGACGGCGTGAAATTCGACGCCCACGCGGCGGTCGCCGTCGAGGGAAAGGACTCGACGAAGCCCCCGGTCTACGGCGTGATCTGGGTGTCGACGCGCACCGAAGTCGACAAGGACGCCCGAAAGGTCACGTTCCTCGACATGACGATCCAGAAGGCCAGCTTCCCGTCAGAGCCCGAGAACGCGGACCGCTACATGGCCGCGATGCAGAAGATCGTGCTGGCACGCACGCGTACGATCGGGCTCGACCGGCTCGAAGCGGCGATGGCCGAGAAGACGGCTCGCGGTGCGACGTCCGGTAAGGCCCTGAAAAACGATCCGCCGAAGATTCTCTTCACCGAAACCCCGACCCTGCACGTGCCGATCGACGGCAATCCGGTGCTGAAGCCGACCGGCGTCGCCGGTTTCGATCGGGTGCTCAACACCCGGCAGCTCATCGTCTCGGATACGGCAACGAAGCAGATGTACGTTCGGCTCTACGACGGATGGGTGACGGCCGCGTCGCTCGACGGCCCGTGGACCGTGGCGTCAACGTCGCCGAAGGCGCTCGCCGATGTCATGAACGCAGTCTTGCAGAAGACTCCGGTCGACCTGCTCGAGGGCACGAACCCCGAGGATGCGGGCGAGGGCAAGGCGGTCAAGCCTCCGTCGCTCGCAACGGGTCCGGTTCCGGCGATTCACGTCAGCACCTCGGCGACTGAGGTCATCGTCACCGAGGGCGTCGCCAACTTCACGCCGATCGACGGCACCCAGCTTCTCTATGTCTCGAACACGACCTCGAACGTTTTCAAGGCGCTCGCCGATCAGAACCTCTACGTACTGCTCTCGGGGCGTTGGTTCCGCGCCGCGGGCACCGGCGGGCCATGGACGCACGTGCCGGGCGGACAGCTGCCGGCCGACTTCAAGGCCATTCCGGACAACAGCCCGAAAGAGAACGTGAAGGCGTCGGTTCCCGGAACGCCCCAGGCAAAGGAAGCGCTCATCGCCAATGCGATACCGCAGACGGCTACAGTTCGGCGCGACGAGACGCATCTCCGAACCGTCGTCTACGACGGCGAGCCCCGCTTCGAGCCGATCGAAGGCACGGCGCTCTTCTACGCCGTCAACTGCAACACGCCGGTCATCATGATCGACAAGGTGAGTTATTACGCAGTGAAGGACGCGGTGTGGTTCACGGCCGCGCACGCGGACGGCCCGTGGTCCGTCGCCAGCGCCGTCCCGGCGGTGATGTACACGATTCCGCCGAGCTCGCCGCTGTACAACCTGACGTTCGTCAAGGTCTACAACTCGACGTACGACGACGTTCAGGTCGGGTACACCGCCGGCTACTACGGCTCCGTTGCGGAGGACGAGGACGACGACGGGGAACCGGATACCGTCGTGTACGGCACGGGCTATTACTACAGCCCGTGGATCAGCGACTACTGGTGGGGATATCCCTACGCGTGGGGCTGGGGTTACGGCATGGCCTGGACGCCCTGGTGCGGCTGGGCGTGGGGTTGCGGAGGCTACTGGGGCTGGAACTCGATCGGCGGCATCGGCTGGGGCTGGGGAACCGGTCCGTGGGGCGGTGCGGTCGCTTGGGGGCCGCGTGGCTGGGTGGGCTCTACGGGCAATGTCTTCAACCGCTGGGGTGCGAACTCGGTCGTGAGCCGGCACGGTGCGGGCTACAACCGAATGACGGGGAACTACTACACACGAGACTTTGGCGCGGCGTACAACTCCCGGACCGGCACGCTTGCGGCCGGTCACAAGGCCACGGTCGGCAACGTCTTCTCGGGAAACTCGGTCACGGCGGGCAAGGGCATCGTCTACAACCCGGGCACCGGCAACGCGACGAGAGTGGGTGGTATCAAGGGCGACAGCGGCGGCGCCGTGAAGATCGGCGACAACGTTTTTGCCGGCAAGGACGGCAACGTCTATCGGAAAGGCGAGAACGGATGGAATCAGGTCGGGCGAGACCAGCCGAAGGCTGGTGAACGCGACTCGATGCGCATGGAGCGCCAGGGTCCGGATCGCGACACGATGGAGAGGCTCGATCGAGAACAGAAGAACCGCGACCTCGGCCAGAAGCGCTCGAAGGACTTCAGTTCCTATGACCGGAGCCGGTCGGTCGACCGGGGTCGCGCGCCGAGCATGAGCAACCGCGGAAGCTACGGCGGAGGCGGGATGCGCGGGGGAGGAATGCGCGGAGGCGGGATGCGGGGAGGCGGCGGTCGCCGGCGGTAGCTGCCACTCTCGAGCAATGCGCGAAGCGCCTTGGAGTGCGGCGTGAATCGCCGCTTTGGATTTCTTCGCATGGTGTGAATCGCGGGGGAATTCAAAGCGGCGATTTGCGCATTGACTCGGAATCCGCGCGACCCGCATTCCTCAGCGGTGGGCCCACTCTCGAGCAATGCGCGAAGGCGCGGGGGAGGGTGCGGCGGGGGTGATCGCCGCTCTCCGGGGGGATTTCTCCGCACAGGGGGAAACGGGGGGGAATCCAGGGCGGGCGACGCCGCGCGCTTCGCGCATTGCTCGAGGGCGATGAACACTGGAGTACGACCAAGGTCCAATCGACAGATCGTAGGCCCGGCGATAGCCTTCACGGTGTTCGCTCAGACGTGATTTTGAAGCGGATACGGCATCGGTCCGGGCCAAAAGTGATTACGTTATGACCACCCCTGTAATTTCCGTCGTTGACGACGACGCCTCGGTGCGGCGGTCACTCGTCCGGCTCTTCCGGTCGTGCGGGCTGGCCGCCGAGGCGTTCGAGTCGGCGGAGGGCTTCCTCGCCGGACCACACGACGGCGATGTGGCGTGCGTCATCCTCGACGTGCATATGGGGGGCATGTCCGGCATCGAGCTGAGCGAGTTGATCTCGGCATCACCGGACCATCCGCCGGTCATCATCATGACCGCGCACGACGACTAGTCGACGAAGCACTATGCCGCGACACACGATCTCGCGGGGTTCCTGCGGAAACCGTTCGAAAGTGGCGCGCTCCTCGAGGCCGTCGGACGCGCGATCCACCGCGATCTGCAGTATTGAGGTCAGACGTCGGCGGCGTCGATTGGCCAGAGGCTGGACACGATGCGTCCGTCACGGATCCAACACCTTCTTTGAAGAGCGCCGGAACGAAACCTGCGCGCAGGCGGGGGGGCGGGAGGCACCGACCAAGCGAGAACCAAGGGCGCCTTCGCGTTTGCCCCTTCCGGGGCTCGAGCGTCTTCTCCGCGTCGAGCCGCCGGGGCGGATGTCGTAGCGCCTTCGGTCTTCCGAACCGACCCCTTCTGCCGAAACCCTCGGTATCGCTCGCGGTACCGATCATCCGAGACTCGCTGGCGGGTCTGTCAACGCTCGATTCTGAATACGACCAAGGTCCAATGTTACGGGAGGCGGCGAAGGCGCAGAATCAGTACGTTGAACGTCGTGGCGTGGTCTGCGAGGTCTGCTGTGTCGGGGGGGCCAGTCATCTGCATTGTCGACGACGATCCGTCCGTTCGCAGGGCGCTTGCCCGACTCGTCCGTTCGTGCGGATTGCCGGTCGAAACACACGCTTCCGCCGAAGAATACCTCGACGCGCAACACGCTGACGGCGTCGCGTGCGTCGTGCTCGACGTGCACCTCGGTCACGTGAGCGGACTCGACCTTCGTGAGCGGATCGTGGCCCAGCCGGTACATCCTCCAGTCATCCTGATGACCGCACACGACGATGCGGTGACGCGCGAGCGGATCGCGAAGTGCGGTGCGCCGGGGTATCTTCGCAAGCCCTTCGAGGCGACCGCCCTGCTTACGGCCATCAGCACTGCTCTTGGCCGCGACCTCGAACCGCCGCCAATCTAGGCTCACACACGGTTGTCCCGAGGTTTCGCCTTGCCGGTCTTCACTGTCTGCCTTAGTGTTTCAGCGGACCATGACATTCCCAATTGTGAACGCCGGTGAAGGCAACAGCGTCTTCGTCGTCGATGACGATCGATCCGTGCGACGAGCGCTCGGTCGACTATTGTCTTCGGCGGGCTATCACGTCGAGTCGTTCGAATCGGCGGAGCAGTTCCTTGAGAGCGGGTTCATCGGCCATGCCGGATGCGTGATAGTCGACTTGCAGATGCCGGGGATCAGCGGACTGGAGCTTCAGAGGCGCCTCGTGGACGAGATGGTCGACATGCCAGTCGTGTTCCTGACCGGGCACGGGGACATTCCGTCCAGCGTCCAGGCCATGAAGGATGGCGCGATCGATTTCCTCACGAAACCCGTCGAGGCGGACCGTCTGTTCGAGGTCGTACCGCAGGCACTGCGGGCCGGCGCGGAACGCCGCGTCAGAACCGCCGAGATCGAGAGCATTCGCGAACGGGCAGCGCTGCTCACCGCGCGCGAGACGGAAGTAATGCACCTAGTTGCATCCGGACGGCTCAACAAGCAGATTGCCTACGAGCTCGGGACCAGCGAAAAGACGATCAAGGTCCACCGTGCGCGCGTCATGGAAAAGATGCACGTTTCGTCGGTCGCCGAGCTCGTGCGACTCGTGGACCGGCTTACGGCCTCCCTGTAGTCCGGCACGAGCGGCTTATGGATGGATTCACTCAACGACTCGGCCGAATCGCCATCGTCCTGCTGGTGTTGGCCGGAGTCGCGGGGCCAGAGGATGCAGCGGCCCAGCCCGAGCGGACGGCCCACGTGCTCGTGGTGTATTCGTCCTCGCGAGCCATCAACACGTTCGACGAGTTCCACACTTCGCTTCTCGCTTCAATTCGCAATCAGCCGGACGTTCGGATCGAGATTCACACCGAGTTTTACGATGAGTTGGTCGGCAACGGAGAATCTTACGAGACTGCCCTTGACGAGTATCTGCGTCAGAAATATGCCAGTGTGAAAATCGAGCTCGTCGTCGGCGTTTCGGGGCCGGCCGCCCGGACGGCCACTAGAATACGCGAGCGGGTATTCCCGGACGCCCGTCTTGTCTATGGAGCCGTTGACTCTCGCGTGATTGCAGCGGGAGCGGTGCCCGAGGGCACTCCGGGTGTGGCGGCGTACCTCGACATCCGAAAATCGGTCGAGATCGCGCTCGCTTGCCACCCTGGAACGAAGCGTGTGGCCTTCGTCATTGGCGCCACGCAGATCGAGCTCGCCTGGCGCCAGCGTTTCGTGACCGAGATCGCCGCGGCCGACCCGAGCCTCGAGGCGATCGACCTGGCCGGACTCGACGCCGAGACGTTGATCGAGCGTCTGTCGTCGCTTCCTGACGATACGGTTGTCATCTGGGGAGCCTACTTTCGGGACGCCGCCGGCGTGGCCTATCCGTCGAGCGAGATTCTCGGCCGTGCGAGCTCCGAATCCAGCGCTCCAATCTACGGCGTGTTCGACTACACGCTCGGACGCGGCATCGTAGGTGGCTGTTTGACCAGCTACGCCACGTGCGGCGACCTCACGGGTAAGCTCCTGCTGCGTCTGCTTAGTGGCGAGAGCCCGGATTTGGCCGGAGTGCCGCCGTTTGCGCCAAACGTCCTGACGTTCGATTCGCGGGAGCTGGAGCGCTGGGGGGTTCCTGAGAGCCGGCTTCCCGCGGGCGCAGTCGTCAAGTTTCGGGAGCCGTCCGTCTGGGATCTCTACGGCCTGTATATCGTCGGAGCACTGGTGCTCTTCATCGCGCAGGCGCTGCTTATTGCCGGATTGCTCGTGCAGCGTTCGCGACGTTTCACGGCGCAGCGTTCCGTTGAGGAGAAGATTGCATTCGAAATGTTGATCTCCGACGTTTCGGCCCGCCTGGCCAACGCTCCGACTCACGGCGTCGAGTCCATGCTGGCCGAGGCGCTCGAGTCGGCGCGGCGGCAGCTCGGGGCCGACCGGCTCAGTCTTGCCGAGCTCCGGGTCGAGTCGGGCGATGCGACGATCCTCAATTCCGCCGCCGCCTCGGGAGTGCAACCGCTGGCCGGGCACGTCGATCTCACGCAGATCCCGGAGTTGCTCGAGCGCTTGAAGGGCGGGCAGGCGGTTCGGATAGAGAGACTGGGGGATATCGAAGCGAGCATGCCGGACACGCGCGATGCGCTCGAGCGGGCGGGTGTCACGGGAATGGCGGCGATACCGCTGCAAATCGGAGGCTCAACCGTTGGCGTGCTGGGAATGGCACGGATGGGACAATCGTCGGCGTGGAGCGACGAAGTTATCGCGCGCCTTCAGATCTTCGCGGATATCTTCGCCAACGCACTGGAACGACGGACGGCGGCGGAACATGTGCGCAAGAGCGAAGAGCTGAGTCACGCCGTTCTCGGATCGATCTCGGCACAGGTGTGCGTTATCGATCGGTCGGGACATGTGGTTGCCGGCAACGATGCGTGGCAGCGTTCGACGCCAGTTTCCGGCGTTGATGTCGCGTGCACGCTCATGCGGCGCCACTGTGGCGTTCAATGCGAATCGGCGACTTCCTGCGAACACGCCGATTCGACGCAGGCTCGCAATGGCATTCGATCCGTCATCGACGGCGAACTGCCGAGCTTCTCGATGGAATACCGCCTTGCCCAGACCATGGGTGACACGTGGCACGTCATGACCGTGGAACGGCTACGGCTCCCCGAAGGAGGCGCCGTCGTATCGAATCTCAACATCACGGCCCGGAAGCGCGCCGAGCTCGAGGCCGAACAACGCCGTCAGGAGTTGATGCACTTCTCTCGCGTGTCCGCGATGGGTGAACTTGCGGCCTCGCTCGCCCACGAATTGAATCAGCCGCTCACCGGCGTACTGACAAATGCCCAGGCGGCCGTTCGTTTCCTCGACGTGGATCCGCCGAATCTCACGGAGGTTCGCGAGATCCTTGCCGACATCATCGAGGACGACCGCCGGGCAGGCGAGGTGATCCGCAGGCTGCGGGCGATGTTGCAGTCCGGGGCGGTCGAGTCGTCGGACGTCGACCTGAACGACGTTGTGACGAACGTCGTCAGGCTGGTTGCGAGCGATGCGATCCTGCGGGACATCACGCTATTCACCGACCTCGAGCCGGACCTCTCCCCGATTGCGGGCGACAGTATCCAGATGCAGCAGGTCGTCCTGAACCTGATCGTGAACGCGATGGACGCGATGCGGGCGGAGCCCGTCCGTCACGTCACGGTCCGGACGGAGGCGGAGGGTCCGCAAGGCGTCCGTCTCACCGTCTCGGACACGGGACCGGGAATCGAGCACGACCGGCTCGGCAAGGTGTTCCAGCCGTTTTTCACGACGAAGAGCGAAGGATTGGGGATGGGACTTTCGATTGCGCGAACGATCGTCGAGGCGCACGGTGGCGTGTTGTGGGCGGAGAACAATTCGGATGGCGGCGCGTCGTTTCTGTTCAGGCTCCCCGTGTCGAAAGCCGCGGCCGTCTCGGCGTAAAAGAGAGAAACGCTCCCTCTGTGTCTCCGTGACTCAGTGCCTCTGTGTGCGGAGCGTCTCAAGAGCTTCGCACACAGAGACACGGAGTCACGGAGGCACAGAGCGTATTCGCATTGGCCCGATTAGGCCTGTTTGGTTAGTATCTCCCCCGCTACCACGGGTCGACGCACCCACGACAGTCGCACTTCGCAGGAGGACTCTGGATTGAACGCTATCTCTGCACGCTTCGGTATGCTCGTTCTCGCGGGCTCGCTCGTTCTCTCGTCCACGACGGGTTGTGAACGTAAGGCCGGCACCGGCGGTGACGCCGGGCCCTCGACGGGCGAAATTGCCGTCGGATTCTACGGCTCGCTGACCGGCGACGGCGCCTCCTTCGGCCAGTCGTCGAAGGAAGGCTCCGAGCTCGCCGTCGACGAGATCAACGCCGCGGGCGGAGTGCTGGGCCGCAAGATCCGGCTGATCGTCGAGGACGACCAGAGCAAGCCCGACGAAGCGTCGAGCGCCGTCACCAAGCTCATCACCCAGGACAAGGTCGTCGCCGTGCTCGGCGAGGTCGCCAGCCGCCGGTCGCTCGCGGCGGCGCCCGTCTGCCAGAAGTACCAGATCCCGATGATCACGCCGTCCTCGACGAACGAGGGCGTGACGAAGATCGGCGACTACATCTTCCGCATCTGCTTCATCGACCCGTTCCAGGGCGAAGTCCTCGCGAAGTTCGCCTTCAACGACCTGAAGGCCCGAAAGGTCGCGATCCTCAAGGACATCTCGCAGGACTACTCGGTCGGCCTCACCGACTCGATCACGAAGAACTTCACGGCGATGGGTGGCACGGTCCTCGACCCCGTCAGCTACAGCGGCGGCGACCCGGACTTCAAGGCGATCCTCACGCAGGTGCGCGGCCAGAATCCGGACGCGATCTTTGTGACGGGCTACTACACCGAAGCGGCGATCATCGCCCGTCAGGCGCGCGAGCTCGGGATGAAGATGCCGCTGCTCGGCGGCGACGGCTGGGTGGGCGACGCCCTGAAGAACGGACGCGAGGCTCTCGCGAACTCGTACATCTCGAATCACTACTCGGCCGACAATCCCGATCCCGTGGTCCAGAACTTCGTGAAGGCCTACAAGGCCAAGTTCAACCGTGAGCCGGATTCGATCGCAGCGCTCGCCTACGACAGCGTGAAGGTGCTCGCCGACTCGATCACGCGGGCGAACTCTACCGAGGGGCCTAAACTGCGTGAAGCGATCGCGAAGCTCGATGTCGCTGGCGTGACCGGACGGTTGAAGATGAACGCCGAGCGCAACGTCGACAAACCGGCCGTGATTCAGGAAGTCACCTTCGCCGATGGCGAAGTCAAGTTCGTGTACAAAACGACCATCAACCCGGGAAGCTAGAACACTCCTTCACGTGGCCTGCCGGCCGCGGCCGCACTCTCGCGGATGACGCCCGCCGCCGGCAGACCATGATCCCGGGATCCCAACTCGGACCCTCGACGACACTCCATGGACATCTTTCTCCAGCAGGTGATCAACGGCCTCTCGCTGGGCGCGATCTACGCGCTGATCGCCCTCGGGTACACGATGGTGTACGGCGTGCTGCGGCTGATCAACTTCGCCCACGGTGACGTCTACATGCTCGGGGCGTTTGCGGGGTATTTCTCGCGAACGCAATGAACCTGGACGCGGCCCCGTCGATCCTCGGCGCCATCGTCGTCACGATGGGCTCGATGGCCATCTGCGCCGGTATCGGCATCATCATCGAGCGCTTCGCTTACAGGCCCGTCCGGCAGCACTCGCGGCTTACGTCGCTGATAACAGCGATCGGCGTGTCGCTGCTGCTGGAATACGGCGGTCAGGTCGTCTTCACGGCGAACCCGAGGTTCTTTCCGCAGATGATCCGCTCCGAGACGTACACGGTCGGCCCCGTCCAGATCACGAACCAGAGCCTGCTGATCATCGTCGTTTCGATCATCCTGATGTTCGGGCTCGAGTTCATCGTCCACAAGACGAAGATCGGGAAGGCAATGCGCGCCGTGTCGCACAACCTCTCGGTCGCGAAGCTCATGGGCATCAACACGGACTTCGTGATCGCGTTCACCTTTGCGCTCGGATCGGCGCTTGCGGCGGCCGCCGGCGTGATGGTCGCGCTCGCGATTCCGAAGATCGACCCGCTGATGGGACTGATGACGGGCTTGAAGGCTTTCGTCGCCGCGGTGCTCGGCGGCATCGGCAGCATCCCCGGGGCCATGCTCGGAGGCATGATCATCGGGCTGATGGAAACGTGGATCGGATCGACGTCCTACTCGACGTACCGCGATGCGGTGGCGTTCGGCGTGCTCATCCTCATCCTGATCGTTCGCCCGTCCGGCATCATGGGCTCGACGACGACCGAGAAGGTATAACCCGCGATGAGCCTTACCCGGAAAGTCATCTACATCGCGATCGGCCTCGTGATCCTGCTCGGGCTCAACCAGGTCTTCGAGCACGGACTCGGCGATTTCCAGATAAACGGCTATTACGCCCGGATCGTGAACCTGATCGGGATCGCGATCACGCTGGCGGTCAGCCTCAACCTGATCAACGGGCTGGCGGGACAGTTCTCGCTGGGCCACGCGGGATTCATGGCGGTCGGCGGATACTCCGCTACGTACGTCACGGTCTTTCACGGCCAGCAGATCGCGGGGCTCATCGGGAGCTCGCTCGGCGAGGTGGCCGGCTCGGCGCTCGTCATGCCGATCAGCCTTGTCGTGGGAGCGATCGCGGCTGCCGCTGCCGGGCTCGTCGTTGGCGTTCCGTCGCTGAGGTTAAAGGGCGACTACCTTGCGATCGTGACGCTCGGCTTTGGCGAGATCATCCGCGTGATCATCCTCAACATTCCGGCGGTCGGTGGCGCGACGGGTTTCACGAACACGACGCCGATCACGAACTTCTTCTGGATCTTCTCGATGGCGATCCTCACGATCATCATCGTGGCGAACATCCGGTCGTCGACGTTCGGACGCGCGCTCTCGGCCATTCGTGAAGACGAAATCGCCGCCGAGGCGATGGGCATCAACACGACGCGCTACAAGGTCATGGCGTTTGTGATCAGCGCGGCTCTGGCTGGAGTGGCGGGCGGGCTCTCGGGGCAATTGTTCGCGAATCCGCTCAATCCGCAGAACCTGAATTTCGTGAAGTCGATCGAGGTCATCGTGATGATCGTGCTCGGCGGCATCGGCTCGATCACGGGAGCAGTCTTCGGCGCCGCGACGATCACGATCCTGCCCGAGGCGCTGCGCGACGTGGATCGCCAGTTCCCGGGCATGCGAATGGTCATCTATTCGCTGCTGCTCATCCTTCTCATGATCTTCCGCCCGCAGGGATTGCTCGGCCGGAAAGAGTTCAGCCTGGACTGGTTCCGGCGCAAGAAGGCAGCGCCGGCGCCGCCGGCAGCGGGAGGTGACACCGATGTCTAGCGCCCCCGCACCCGTATCCGTGCTCAAGGTCGACGCGTTGACGAAGCGCTTTGGCGGACTGTCGGCCGTCAAGGAACTGTCGATGGACGTGAAGGCCGGCGCGCTTTACGGCCTGATCGGCCCGAACGGCGCCGGCAAGACGACGATCTTCAACCTTCTGACGGGCGTCTACTCACCGACGGAGGGCACGATCGTATTCAAGGGCACGAGCGTCGCCGGGCTCAAGCCGTACGAGATCACGAAGCTCGGTGTCGCGCGGACGTTCCAGAACATCCGTCTCTTCGCAGACATGACGGTGCTCGAGAACGTGATGACGGCCCATCACATCCGCAGCAGGCAGTTCCTGATCGACGCCGTGATCGGCACTGGCCGCCACCAACGCGAGGAGCGCGAGACGCGCGACAAGGCGATGGAGCTGCTGAAGATCTTCGATCTGGACAGTGTCGCTGGCGAGCTGGCGACGAGCCTGCCTTACGGCAACCAGCGCCGGCTCGAGATCGCGCGGGCGCTCGCGACGGAGCCGTCGCTGTTGCTGCTCGACGAACCGGCGGCCGGCATGAACCCGCAGGAAGCGGTCGACCTCATGAACCTCATCAAGTGGTTGCGCGACGAGTTTTCGCTCACGATCCTGCTCGTCGAGCACAACATGAAGGTTGTGATGGGCATCTGCGAGCGGATTCAGGTGATCGACTACGGCAAGTCGATCGCGCTCGGCACGCCCGACGAAATCCAGAAGGACCCGGCGGTCATCGAAGCCTACCTCGGCGGCGCGTGAGGACGGGACGGTTCAGCGATGCTCACACTCGAGAACATTGACGTTTATTACGGCGCGATTCACGCGCTTCGCGGCGTGTCGCTGACGGTCGAACAGGGCGAGGTCGTCACGCTCATCGGCGCGAACGGCGCCGGCAAGTCGACGACGCTGCGGGCGATCACCGGACTGCTGACGCCGAAGAAGGGGCGTGTGCTCTTCGAGGGCGAGGACATCACGGGTATCGCGGCGCACAAGCTGGTCGCGCGAGGGATTTCGATGTCGCCGGAGGGTCGCGGAGTGTTCGCGAACCTGACGGTGCTCGAGAACCTCGAGATGGGCGCGTACCTCAAGAAGAACAAGGCCGAGATCGCGTCGGACATGGAGCGCGGCTTCACGCTCTTTCCCAGACTGAAGGAGCGGATCAAGCAGCGCGCCGGGACGCTGTCGGGCGGCGAGCAGCAGATGCTTGCGATGGCGCGGGCGCTGATGTCGCGGCCGAAGCTGTTGTTGCTCGACGAGCCGTCGCTCGGACTCGCGCCGCTCGTGTGCCACACGATTTTTGCGACGATCGACGAGATAAAGGCGTCGGGAACGACGGTGCTGCTCGTCGAGCAGAACGCGAACGCGGCGCTGAAGCATTCGGATCGTGGGTATGTGCTCGAGACGGGCTCGGTGATTTTGGAAGGGAAGGCGGCGGACGTGGCCGCCGACCCCCGCGTCCGCGAGGCGTACCTCGGCGAGTAAGGTCCACGGATGAACACAGATGGTCACAGATCTGTGTTGATCTGTGTATATCAGTGGACCCTTCTGATCATCGGTTTCGCCGCGATCGCGGGTCTGGCTTCGGCGCAGGGTCCATCCGGGCCGTCGCGCGGATCCCGCGCTCCGAACGGCACGCTTCCGCAGTGGTCGCACGATTCCGGGCGGATCGTGTTCACGGTGGATGTCGGGAGCGATCCCGAGATCTTCGTGATGGACGCCGACGGATCGAACCCGACTCGGTTGACGCAGTCTCCTGGTCGGGACGCGCACCCGTTCCTCTCGCGAGACGGGCGGCGGATGTTCTTTCAGTCGCCTCGCGCCAACGGCAAGGATACGAACCTCTACGTGCAGAACCTCGACGGATCGGGGCTGAGGCAACTCACCGACCTTCGCGGCTTTGCCGGTGTGCCGGTCCTGTCGCCGGATGGGAAGCGCATCGCATTCCAGTGGCGTCCGAGCAACGACTTCAGGGACAGCGCGAAGTGGAAGGTCTGCGTGATGAACGTCGACGGCAGCGACATGCGCGCCATCACGTCGGGCGCCGCCAACGATCAGGTGCCGAACTGGTCTCGGGATGGGCGGCGACTGCTGTTCTTCTCGGACCGAGCTGGTCGGAATCAGATCTACACGATGCGAGCCGATGGCGCCGACGTCTGTCGCGTTGCGACCACCGGGCACGACGACAGCGCGGCCTTCTGGTCGCCGGACAACTCGAGGATCGCCTTCATCTCCGACCGTGACGGAAGCAGCGAGATCTACGTCATGGACGCCCGCGGCCGCGACGTGCGACGCTTGACGAATACGCCAGCGATCGAGCGCACGGCGGTGTGGTCGCCAGACGGCACGCGAATCGTGTTTTCATCCGAGATCGACGACCGGAGCGACGTGTACACGATCCGGCCGGATGGATCGGATGTCGTGCGGTTGACCGGCAGTCCGAAGTAGGTGCGGGACGGGAGCATCGGGACCCGGAACAAATCAAGTACGGCTTCCGATTCGCATTAGGCCGCCTAACTCGCCCTGGCGTCCAAAAAACCCAACGACTTTCGACATGTGATTGACTTAGGCGCACCA
>JADIYM010000030.1 GCA_016705245.1 Blastocatellia bacterium
CCGGCGACGGCGAGTTCAACTATCCGAATGGTGTCGCAATAGATTCGAAGAACAAGGTCTACGTCGTCGACACGAACAACAACCGCATCCAGAAGTTCAGCAAGAAGGGGAAATTCCTCCTCGCCTGGGGGTCCTCTGGCATTGGTGACGGCCAGTTCAACTACCCATATGGCGTCGCCGTCGATTCGAACGACAATGTCTACGTTTCCGACACGTACAACTACCGGATTCAGAAGTTCGATTCGAACGGCAACTTCATCGCGAAGTGGGGCAGCGCAGGTTCCGGAAACGGTCAGTTCCTCTCGGCCTTCGGCATAGCTGCGGACGGCGCCGGCAACGTCTATGTCACGGACGGGCCTGGTGCCCGCGTCCAGAAGTTCGATTCGAATGGCAACTTCGTTGCGAAGTGGGGTTCGCGAGGGCAGAACGAGGGGCAATTCGACTTCCCGTATGGAATCGCCATTGATCGAGATGGAACTGTATTTGTCGCGGACGAGAACAACTGCAGAATCCAGTCTTTCGACTCGACCGGCAACTTCCTGTTCGCCTGGGGCACCCAGGGCCAAACCGACGGTCAGTTTCTCTATCCATCCAACCTTGCCGTCGATGCGACGGGCCACGTGTACGTCACCGACTATTCGGATCGGGCGCAGAAGTTCGACTCGAGTGGCAATTTCATCTCGCGGTGGGGAGGCCGCGGCCTGACCGACGGCCAGTTCAACAGAGCTGCGGGCATCGCGTTGAATCGCAAAGGCGAAGTGTTCGTGGTCGACTCGAACAACTGTCGGGTACAGAGGTTCGACTCGGCACTCGCGTTCGTAGCGAAGTTCGGGAGCGACGTCACCAGCAACGGGCGGTTCAACAAACCGAGCGGAATGGCGATCGGCCCGGCGGGATGCCTCTATGTCGCCGATACTGTGAATGCACGGATCCAGGTTTTCGACAGAGAGGGCACTTTCATCGCGAAGTGGGGAGAGCGAGGTTTCGGTGACGGACAGTTCAGCCTCCCGTATGACGTTTCCTACGACGGCGTCGGGCAGGTGTACGTGGCCGATACCGGCAACAACAGGATCCAGGTCTTCGACACGAACGGCGTGTTCCTGAGGAAGTGGGGGAGCAGCGGCTCTGCTCCGGGAGAGCTCTCGGGGCTATCCGGCATTGCGGCAACGGCCAACGGTTACGTTTTTGTCGCGGACACGAACAACAACCGCATTCAGGTGTTCACTTCGGATGGCCAGTTTGTCTCGCAGTGGGGGGCGACGGGCACTGGTGACGGAGAGTTCCAGGGCACCCTGGACGTCGCGCTCGACATGGACGGTTACGTCTACGTCACTGACGGGCTCAACTGCCGAATACAGAAGTTCACGTCGATGGGTCAATTCGTCGCCGCCTGGGGGACGTGTGGAAACGGTGACGGGCAGTTCGACGAACCGGCCGGCCTTGCCACTGACCCGGATCGAAATGTGTACGTAGCGGACTGTGGCAATAGCCGCATCCAGAAGTTCAGTTCGAACGGCACGTTTCTGACGAGCTGGGGCGGACCGGGCACTGGCGATGAGCAGTTCCAGTACTGTCGCGGTGTGGCGGTCAACAGCGTCGGCGACGTCTACGTCGCTGACACCCTGAATTTCCGGGTCGAGATGTACTGCCAGCATCCCGAGATCACTTCAATCAGACTGGCGGGAAACAAGATGACGATTCGTGGTGGTGGATTCGGCGCCTCACCGCGCGTCATCATCAACGGAGGGGATCGATCGGCGTTCATCCGCAAGACAACCACCCTTTCGATCGTGCTCAATGGCTCTCGGACGGACCTCGGCCTCGTGTCGGGTCGAACACGATCTATGTGATAGGAGCCGGCGGCATCGCCACCAACTCGATGGTCATGACACTTGGCTGACCCAGTGTTCCGGACGGCGACTCGACGCCGTCCGGAGCATTGCATGTTGGCGGAGCGATCCTCAGGTCCACCGCCTGGCATTGAAGCGGCAACGGTCGAAAGCTCGTAACGGGTATCGGTAATCCGCATCATTTCCGTACGGTGGCGGGGCCGTTCAACGCTGTGACGGCGCGGTCAAACCTGCGCAAGCCCTATATAAACCGCGCGTCACGGCTTAAGCGACTGGCCCCAACATTGCATTCCATATTTACGCATACAGAGTCTGGTCGCAGCCCTGAGCAGGAGGTCCGGACTACCGTACCTCCCGCGACCCGTTTCTCGACGAACGAGGAACCCCTGAGACATGGGGCCGGCCGCGCGACCTCGGCCAGTCTCACTGGCGACGGCTACTTCTGGCTCGTCGTCACGGTTCGAAATCCGCCAAAGCGAGTTTTCGAATCACGAGGAGGAAGAGATGAAAAGGAACATTCTGAGCCGCGGGGTCGCAGTGCTGATGATAGGAGCCATCTCTATGGTCGGCACTAGCGGCCTTGCAAATACAAGGGTGTCGGGTCAAGAGCCGGCACCGTTGCCCGCACAGACTGACGTGCGGAAACCTGTGAAGAAGCAGAATCTCCCTCTCGACACGAGCGTTACCGTCGAGCCGCAGCGCAAGCCGCGAACGGCGACCAAGCCTGCTGCTCGTCTGCCTCGCGAACGCCAGGAGGCGATCATCGTCGAGCAGCGCGCGTGGACGACAAAGTACCGTGACCACCTGTCCAACCAGGAGCGCCTCGCGCAGGAGCGATCGGAGCAGCTCCGACAGGAGCGCCGAATGAACCAGTACCGCTATCAACAGCAGTACTACTCGGCCCTCAGACGCCAGCGACTCGCCGTCGAAAATGCTCGGTACTACGACTACGATCGCGATCCGTACTACTACACGGCCCCGACCTATCGCTACTATCGCGGCGGAACGTACTACCAGACGAATCAGTATGGTGCGGACCACCTCCGACAGGCGGTGAACTACGGGTACGAGCAGGGCTACCGTGCAGGTGATGCGGACCGTCAGGATCGCTGGAACAACGGATACGAGAGCGGGTTTGCCTACCAGGACGCGAACTACGGTTACAACGGGCGGTATGTGGATCAGAACACCTACAACTACTACTTCCGCCAGGGTTATCAGCGCGGCTACTACGATGGTTACAACCATCGTAATGACTACGGTCATCGCTCGAACGTGAACACGGGGCTCATCGTTCTTGCGAGCGTTCTTGCCGGCATCATCGTGTTCGAAGCGATCACTGATGATGATGACTACTAGACGATACGCACGGCGACCGTAAGCTTTCGCTTCGAGCTGACGGCAGATAGCGGTCGAGATGCAGTCAACCGCCCGAGCTCTAGAGGACAGATCCTCGAGGGCTCGGGCGGTTCTTCGCGAAGAGTCCTGGGCCTTCTTGCGCGAAGCGCCTTGGAGTGGCGTGTGGCGCTGGGGATTCTAAGGGCTGAGGTCAACGTCCAAAGGCCCCCCCCCCCCAGGCGGCCGGGGGGGGGGAGCGCGGTGCGGCGTGTAGCGCCGCTTTGGAAACACTTTCGGAGCTAGATCTCCTAAGTTGAATCCAAAGCGGCGCTACACGCCGCACTTCAAGGCGCTTCGCACAATGGGCAGGAAACGTCGCCTGACGACCGCATCCGCGTCTACATCAGGCAGGGTCCGGGCACGACCTTCGTTCGGCCTGACCTCCTGAATAGTGCCATTCCAATGGCAAGGCCGGAGACCAGGCCAACGCCGAAAGCGACGCCAGCCGATTCGATCGGATGTCGCTTCATCTGATGCACGAGCTCTTCGCTCGCATCTTCCGCCGAATGTCGAGCACGCCGCATCGTCTGCTTCGCCGCGCGCACTGCATTCTCGGCTCCCTCACCGACCATTGCCTTGACGTTCTCGACTTCTGCCGCAACGCTCGCAAGTCCCTTGTCAATTACTGGTGAAGACATCTGTAGACCTCCTTGAGGAGTGCCGGCCGGGAGGCGACGGCTTGCCCCTCGCCTCCCATTCACGACACGCCAGTTCAATGATGGTGCTCGAGCTCGGCGGCATCCGCCTCGGCCTTTGTTTTGTGCACCGTTCCCGGCGCGTGCTCGGGTGGGGTATAGACGGTGTAGAGCTTCAGCCCGGTACCGCCGTTCGCGACGAAGTTGTGGCGCGTGCCTGCCGGAACCACGACGACACTTCCGGCCTCGACGGGCACGTGTGCGGCGTCGAGAATCGCTTCGCCATTCCCTTCCACGAAGACCAGTACCTGGTCCACGTCTTCGTGAACCTCTTCGCCGATATCACCGCCCACCGCGACCGACATCAGCACCAGTTGTGACCGATCCGTCGTGAAGAGTACCCGCCGAAAATTGTCGTTTTCGCGTGCCAGCCTCGGCACATCGTCAGGTAGAACTTCGCGTTCATGAATCCTCCCATTCCCCGATCCGCCTCGGGACTTCAGTTCAACCGTTGCTTCGCATTCACGGCAACGACCGTCACCCGTGCTCAGGACTTTATGGACTCGCCGAGCTCCTCGATTTTCTCACCGACCTTGCGGCGCGCCTCTCCGAGCTCCTGCCGCACTCTCCCCTTGGCCTGGTCGATTTCGCCTTCACGCTCGAGACTCTCGTTGCCCACCGCAGAGCCAACTGCTTCCTTCACCGATCCCTTGGCCCTCTCGAAAGCACCCTTCACCTCGTCCTTGTTCGGCATATTCATAACCTTGCTCCTCTGCGCAGCGTTCGCGGATAAGCTCGATCAGCGATCGAACCATCCATCATTCACCTTCTGGTTCCCCCTGGACGCGACCGAGTGTCGCCCCGCCCGTTGGCAGGCCTGAAAAGATGACTTGCAACATTCGTGCCGTCTCAACCCGGGCGAGCGTGAACGCAGCGAAGACTCCGTATACCGTCCGGTACAGCCGTTGCATTGAATCATTGCGAATCGCGGACCGGCGATACCGGTCCCGCGTCGCGTCACATTTGGCGAAGCATTCTGGTCTTGCTCGTCAGGTGCAAGATTCGCAGGAGGCAACGATGTCCAGGCCACTTCGAAGCAGAGCCCTCGCACTGTGCGTTGTTCTCATCGCAACTGGGATCAACCTCGTACCTGGCCAGGCGCAGGGCCCCCTCCGCGAACCCGAAGCATTCCTACGCAAGTACATCCGGCTATCGGCAGCCGAGCAGACGGCGATGCAGCGCGGAGATGCCGTCGCAAAACTCGTCCAGACGTCGAACAAGCGTGAGCTTGCGGTCGGCGGAGTAGTACGCCTGGCCGTGCCCCGGGACGACTTCGTCTCGAAGATCCGCGACATCGTCCGCTACAAGACAAACGACGCGATTCTCCAGATCGGACGATTCTCCGACCCTCCGCGCATCGAGGACCTCGCAGGACTCACTATGGAGCCCGCCGACCTTGCATCGCTCAAGAAGTGCAAGCTCGGAAACTGTGGCCTGAGGATGCCAGCCGCCGAAATCGAACGCTTCCGTACCGAGATCGACTGGACACGGAAGGACTCAAACGCGCGTGCCACGCTGCTCGCCCGCCAGATGATCCTCCAGTACGTGAAGGCCTATCTCGCTGGCGGCGACTCCGCGCTGGCGGAGTACCACGACCGGAAGCGCGCGCTGAGTCTCGCCGACGAGAGCCGTTCCCTGATGGCCGCCTCACCGTACCTCCTCGAGTATGCGCCTGAGTTTCACTCTTACCTCGAGAAGTACCCGGCAGGGCAGCTCGAGAAGGTCGAAAACCTCATCTACTGGTCGAAGGAGAAGTTCGGGCTCAAGCCCGTCGTCAGCGTGACGCACATGACGATTTACACCGTCACTAGAGACGGCGTGGCAAACGTCATCGTCAGCTCAAAGCAGCTCTACGCAAGCCGTTATTTCGAATCCTCGTTCGCGCTGACAGTCTTCGTGGAAGTCGCGGAGCCGGGCCCGTCGCCGGCCTCGTACCTGATCTACCTGAATCGCTCGCGAACGGACCTGCTAGGCGGAATCCTCGGTGGCGCCAAGCGATCGATTGTCGAGAGCGGCATGGTTCGTGGAGTGAAGAAGACCCTGCTCGTCACGAAGAATCGGCTCGAAAAGGACTTTCGCGAACGGCTCGTGACTGCTGCAGCCGTAGGCGATCGCGATCCGTCTCAACGATGACGGCGGAGTGCAACTCGCGCCTTGCGGACGTACTGAATCGGAACGGAACTCCCGATGGAGTGTATGAGATTCATTCGCCTCGACAGTGTTCCTGACCTGCTCGCTTGATCAAATTCTGGCCTGCCGGTTGCGTTAACATCGGCATGAAAAACACGAATCCGAATACCGGGCTGGAGCCCTCAGTCGAAGCAGAAACATCGTCCGACCTCGTATCCATGACTGACGGAGCGCTCGATGGTCCCTTGAGTTCTCCCGAACTACTGGAAGCAATTCAGACGAAGGTCGAACCGACACGTGCCTCCGAGCGATCCTCGAGTATCGACCAGGATTCTGCCCAGGAGGTCCTCGAGCAATCCGGCGACGCGGCTCCAATGACCGAATGTGAACAGGACGAGGCGCAGATCGAGCGCGACAAGGCTGATCCACTCTAACTGCCCTGGCGGATTTCGGCTGCCCACAGCCTGACGCACAGGACTCGGCTGACGGAAGCACGCGCTCGATCTCACTCGGACTTGCGAACCACCGCTAGTCCACTGTTTCGTTGAAATAGCACCCCGTACGTGACGCTGAGCCACTCCAGGATTCTTCGCGCTCGCTTGGGGGACGACCGTCGACCGCGGAGCGGTCGAAGGAAATAGCCGTGGGTCGCACGGGGGCGAGTGCAACGAGCCATCGTGCGACCCGCGGTACCTCCACCCAGAGCGCGGCGACCGCGGAGCGGTCGCATTGTTTCCTGAATGGCAAGCAACACGACGACGGGCGCGGCATCGCCTACGACGCACGTTATCTATGGGACTGACGATGCGACCGCTCCGCGGTCGGACCGAGGTTGGCGGCGGTACCGCGGGTCGCGTGTGCTCGTTACACTCGCCCCCGCGACCCACGGCTATTTCCTTCGACCGCTCCGCGGTCGATGAGCGCCTTCGGCGATGTTCCGGAATCCTGCAGGTTGGTCGCGATATCGATCGTTGCGACATCTCGCAGGTATCAAGCCTTCAGCGATCCACTGCGTCGAATTCTGGCGGTGCCATCTCTGTGAATCAGTGGACTAGTGATGTTCCCCTGCTGCCGGGTGCGGCGGCATCCCGTATTTGTCGAGGTACTCGCGCTCGCGCGGATTGACCTCGGGATGGCCGGCAAACGAGCGCTTCCAGTGATCATCGACCCACTTCCAGCTGTGAAGCGCGCCACTGCACATATTCCCGAACTCGGAATCAATCATCGGTTTGTGACAGACTCGACAGTCTTCGACATTGGTTTCGCCCATGATGCACACCCTTCTTCTCGTCGCAGCTTTCCGTGAGCCGCAGCGGATTCGTAAACCGATGTCGGCGAATGGCCGACAAGCCGAGATCAATTTCTCAACTCCTCAGCGGCCGCCGTTGCTGCAAGCAAATCGTGCCGCAATCCCGAATGCGGACACCTCTGGATTTCAGTCTACACCCGCAGGCTTAGGCTCACGCAGGCGACGTGACGGGTAACGCGAGAGTGATCACACGACGGCTCCGAACAGCGCCCCGGCGCCGTAAGTGACAGCCATCGCAAGAGCGCCCCAGAACGTCACTCTTGCCGCTCCGACTATCGCCGAAGCGCCGCCGACCTTCGCGGCGAGACCTCCGAGTAAAGCCAGAAAGACTAGAGATGCCAATGCCACTAGAGTCGTAAGCAGACTTGCGGGTACGAAGAGGGCGGAGAGCAGAGGCAATGCGGCGCCCACGGCGAACGTGCCCGCCGATGCAAGGGCCGCCTGGACCGGACGAGCTCGTGTGATTTCCGAAATTCCGAGTTCATCGCGAGCATGAGTCCCGAGCGCATCGTGAGACATCAGCTGTTCGGCTACCTGGGCCGCCAGTGTCTGATCGAGGCCGCGCGAAACGTAGATTTGCGCGAGCTCCGCGCGTTCGGAGTCGACCGATGTCGCGAGCTCACTTCGCTCTCTCCCAAGATCGGCCTCCTCTGTATCGACCTGTGAGCTGACGGACACGTATTCACCGGCGGCCATCGACATCGCTCCGGCGACGAGGCCTGCGATGCCGGCGATCAGAATTCCGCTCCGGGTGCCGCCTCCGGCCGACACGCCAAGGACGAGACTCGCAGTGGAAACGATGCCGTCATTGGCACCGAGAACTGCCGCGCGAAGCCAGCCTATACGATCGGATCTGTGGAGCTCAGTGTGACGCATGACTCTAATTCAACTCCGTCTGTGCAGTGTATCCAGCGAGACGCAGAACCAACAGGAGCTCGAGCTACACGTCCACTTCCACCCGATTCCGGCCCTTCTCTTTCGCCCGATACATCGCCAGGTCGGCACGCAACAGACAATCCTCGATGGAAGCGTCGGACGACTTCAGGGTCGCGACGCCGATACTGACCGTGCAGGTCACACTGCAGCGTCCGGCCGTTGTCCGGTAGTTGGCGATGGCCTGCCGAAGTCTCTCTGCCTGGTACCGTGCGCCTTCGAGATTGGTGTCGGGAAGGAGTACAGCGAACTCCTCTCCACCAATTCTGGCGAACAGGTCCACCTTGCGCAGTAGTCGCTGGCTGATCGAACCAATTGATTTGAGAACTTCGTCACCGGCGGCGTGCCCGTGTCGATCGTTGATGGCCTTGAAGTAATCGATGTCCAGCTCGGCAATGGACAGCGGAGTGGAATGTCGCCTGGTCCGATCGAACTCGTGCCCGGCGCGTTCGAAGAAGTACCGCCGATTCGCCACCCCCGTCAGCGAATCGTGGAGAGAGAGTTCCACGAGTGCCGCCTCAGCCTGCTTGAAGCCTGTGATGTCGTGAAAAAACCAGATCCGCGCCAGATAACGACCGTCTTCGGCTCTGAGGACGGTCGAATGCCGTTCCACAGTTCGGCCGTCGAGCAGCTCGATCTCACAGTGATCTGAAATGTCCGGATTGTCATAGAGCGTCTTCACCCTCGCAAGAAAGGCTTCCGGGTCCTTCACCTTGCCCATCACGGACTGCAGGATCGGATCGTCTGAGGCCCCGACCGCACTCCCGCGCTGTCTGCCCGTGAGGCAGTCGTCCGGAATCTGCCAGATCTCCACGAATCGGCGATTGTGGTTGGCGACGACGCCTTCGTCATCAACGACTAGTATCCCGTCCGGAGAGGCCTCGTTGATCGCCTTGATGAGTGAGCTCTGTAGCTCGAGCTCGCGACGCTCGCCATTCCTCTCTAACCCGCTGTGCCGGTCGGATGGTCTGGACATAAGTCGAACCGATGGCTGAAGTCAGCAGCTAGGTCGAGGCACTCAGGCCGGCTCGACTAGTCTCGCGCCGGTCCGATGGCTCGACGGACGTCGCCCGACATCGGCAAGCTTCCTGTGAGTAGCATCCGCGCGCTCTAGCATTGTCGTCAAGAGTGGAACTGGCACAACCGACCTCGGATCTCTCGGCCCCACTGCCGCCGCTCGCGCGCCACCTTACCGGAACTTCGCGAGACCGCTCAGGCGCCACGAAATCCTGTGAACTTGCGGTCAGGACGCGGAAGCCGACTTCACCCGCTTGAGCACCGCGGTAAAGCGCGGCTTTCCGTCGCGCTCGAGATGGTAGGTGAGCGTCTCCTGGTCAGCGCTCAGGCTCACGGTCCAGACATTCGTGACGGCAGCCGGAATGAGATTTGCCGTGTGTTCGTCCGCTGCAAACGACTGCACGAGCGGCGTTCCCGAGGCGCTCGCCATCCCGCCATACATCGTCACGGCATCCGGTGTGCCATCGGCATGACGATGGTCGTGCTTGAGCTGCAGTCCGCCGGCCGCGCGGCTGAAGATCCATGTGCGTGATCGATCTTCGCCGACCAGAAAAGGCACCCGAATTTCATCGTCGCTGCACGAAGTCACAGTCGCGACCAGCAGCTTTCCGGCGAAATCATCACGGCCATCGACGGGAAAAGTCATCCCGCCCTCGTAGCGCGCACCACAGAGTCCCTTGAGCGAGGCGAAGAACTCCGTGCGCGCATCCTGGCCGGCGCCAGCTGACGACACGGAAACTGCAAATACCAATATAACCGTTGCGATGGCCTTCGGAATCGACATCCTGTTCTCCTTCTTTCGACCCACAGCACGCGGGCTGCAGTGCCTCGGGCGCTCTCGGTGGAATTTACCGCAAGTGCGCGATCCACTCGCGAACGAGGGCCTCGAGCTCGGCACGCCGGGATGCAATGTCAGCCACGTCCCGGAACTTCGCGATGGCCCGATCCTTGGCGAGCCACTGAAGCAGACAAGTGGGGTCAGCAACCGCAATTCCTTCCGGACCCAGGTCCCGGACCTTCGCTCCCAGGTGGAAGATCACGTGCACGCCATCGGGCGCCCGCAGATGAAGCGTGGCGAAGTACTCGCCGCGCGCGAAACTCGGCACCTTCCATTTGATTCCCTCGGTGATGTCCGGATCTGCGCCGAGAATGATCGATCGAAGGGCCTGAATCTCGGCCTTGAAGGGATGCTCGAGGTCGCGCATGAAATCGTCGACCGTACCTGCTGCGCCCTTGCGGGACTTCGGGCTCTTTGCGTCAGCCAAAGTTTTCTCCATCACTTCTCACGATCTTTGGGCGGGCCCATCGCGGCACCGCAAGAATCCCGTCTCACCGGGCCAGCGTCAAGGCTGGTTCGCGTGGACGTGGCCTTCAACGACTGGAGCCAGGCGTGAGGGTGAAGATGGAGCTTTAATTCTCACGGTTAGCCCGTATGTGCACTGCTGCTGCGACGATCAGCAGAACCACGAGGACACCGTCGACGAGAATGACCCGATCGACTTGTACCGTCCGGTCCGGAGTGACGACAGCCAGCACGATGAACGAGACCGTACTGACAATTGCTACGGTGAGCCCCACGGTTCGCCACTCATGACGCGCGGCCGCAGCGGCAAAGCCCAGCCCGAGGATGCCGAACAGAACCGCACGATGTCGCAGAAGCAGTTCGATGTTCGGATCTCCGACGTTTACGCCGTACAGACTGCCGAGCGCGCTGGAACCCAGGACGCCGAAGCCGGGAGTGATGTGGATCACCGCAGCCAGCGCGAGTACCGCACCAACGAATCGATTCAAGCGTTCACACCTCCCCTCGACTCTGCGTCTTGAGGCAGAGGAAGACGCAAAGATGCAAACCCGTCCTCGAACCGCCTCAGTCTCAGGTCGGCTTCTTCGAGTTGTGCCTCACTGAAAACGTAAATTCCGGCGCGTTCGAGGCACGCAGCCGTCACGCCGACATCGGACACCCGCGTGCCGGTGAAACTGCCGTCGTAAATGTAGCCCAGGCCGCACGACGGGCTTCCTTCCTTCAGGACTGCGATGCGAATGCTCTTCGATCGCGCGACGGCGAGCGCGTGCTCTGCCCCGCGGACGAACTGCCCCGTGACGTCACGACCGCGGTCGTCGATAACTCTCGCAACGCCGGAAAGGACACTGAGCCCGCCGGCTGCACCAACGATCTCCGCCGGTGGGCGAGGAACGGAAAGTCCGCCCGCGACTTCCGGGCATACAGTCACGACACGGCCCTCGCCGAGCCACCGCTGCAGTACAGGATGATCGGTCCGCTTGTCGCCACCGTTGTAACGAACCGATTCCCCGACGAGACATGCGCTGACGAGAATGAACTCCATGACGCCACCTCAGGCGAAGCATCGAGGCATGTCCGGTCTGGCGTCAAGACGAGCGTTTCAAACGCATGTGTCAGAACCGCGAGCGGTTGCGAAGCTGGCCTGCGGACACTTGTCCTGTGCGTGACCTCCAGATCTTTGGCACAGAGGCGTTGTTTCAGGCCCTGTCCGTGGGACGCTCGCTACTGCTCGCGGCTCGAGGAACGGGGACCCGGCAGAGCGTCCTGCCTGGTAGTGCACGATGCGGGTGATCCCCGTTTTTTGAGCCGCGAGCGGTAGCGAGCGTCCTACGGACGGTCGAACGGTTCCGATCAATTCCGTCCGTCCGCAACGACGAGTCTGCGATTTCAGGCACCGTCCTTGGGACGCTCGCTACCGCTCGTGGTTCTGATGCCCGGGTTGTAGGACCTCTGCCACCCGCTCACGCAATACAGGAATGACCTCCTGCTCGAACCACGGATTGCGCCTGAGCCACAGATTGTTCCGCGGGCTCGGATGCGGCAGCGGCACCAGGAGCGGCCAGTAATTGCGCCAGTTGCGAACCGACTCGGTAAGCGTCGAGCCCCGATTCTGAAGGTGATATGCGTGCGCATACTGACCGATGACAAGCGTCAACTCGAGCTTCTCCAGGCGCGACAACAGGACCGCTCGCCAGGCGGTCGCACATTCCGGCCTCGGCGGCAGGTCTCCGGCTTTTCCGGTGCCCGGATAGCAGAAGCCCATCGGCACGAGAGCAACCTTCCTGTCGTCGTAGAACACGTCGCGCGACATTCCCAGCCAGTCGCGAAGCCGATCGCCGCTCGGGTCATTGAATGGTAGCCCGGTCTCGTGTACGCGCCGGCCAGGCGCCTGACCTGCGATCAGGATTCGGGCGGACGAGTGCATCTGCACCACTGGGCGCGGGTCGTGCGGCAGGTGCTCGGCGCAGATCGTGCAAGATCGGACGTCACTCAGAAGTGACTCGAGTGAACCCATTCGCAATGCCCTCTGACAATTCTCCGGCCATCGTTGGCGGCTCGAGGTTTACGACTGCCCACCGAATCGAGCCGACGCACGGGCACGCGCTCGCGCCGCCTCGACCTCGCGATCGCGTGGGTCGGCGGTCGTCACCAGAGAGTCGATCAACTCGCGGGCCGAAGCCGAAACCTGCTCGACGGCATGATCGAACGCAGCCCTGTTGGCCGCGGAAGGAGACGTGAACCCGCTGAGCTTGCGAACGAACTGAATGGACGCATCGCGGATCTCGGCGTCCGTCGCTGGAGGCTCGAAGTTGAAGAGAGTCTTGATGTTTCGACACATGACCGCTCCGTCGAATTTCATTCTTCGATGACGAGACTGCTTCGAGGCGATCAACCGGAATGTTGCCAAATTGCGCCGCCGACGCGAGTCTTGCGATTCCGGTCGCCAGGTCAACGAGCCAGGAAACGTTCGATCTGCCGTCTGTGGCGCGAGACGTGAACGATTGCGTGCTCGAACAGTTGCTCCAAGTCGTAAACCTGTCCCCAGCCCGATTGCATCTTCATCGCCACGGAGTCCTCTTCCGAGAGATTCCAGTGTCCGTCGAGCGTGGCGATCGTGTAGTCGAGCATCGCGCGAAGCCGCGCCGGAGCCTCTTCCCTGGCCATTTCCTCGCGGACGCGGCCGATTCGCCATTCCCCATGCCTCTCGCATCATTCCGGCGTATCCGTAACCAGCGCCGACCACGTGTGTGAGAATCGTCTGAATCGAGCGGCAGTTCTCGTCGTCCGTCTCCGAGTCTCGAATGACTTCGTAGTCGACGTCGCTCATGCCTCCGAGAATCGGAATCAACTCGTCCACGGCGCGCTCGTATTCGTCCATCAGCGCGCCGACCGCACCTTTGCGATAGGTCTTCATTATTCCTCCTGGTTCATCATCGAGACGGTAATGGGCTTGTCGCGTGATAGATGATGACTCTGACATCCCACGCCTCATGCATCAGTACCGTGCGCGGTAGCGCACGGGTCGACCCCGAGTTTCATTCATTCAGCGTCTGGTGGAGACGAACGAGCGGGCCTCGTCCAGAAGCGCCGCTCGAGATTTTCCCCGGCCGACCGAGAGTAACTGCGCATAGTAGTTGACCGCCAGCGCCTCGTTGCCCGAGGCCCGAGCGGAGCGGGCGGCTCCGAGCAGGCTGTTGAAGCGGCCCGGGTAATGGAGCAGGGACCGCTGGTAAGCGACCAGCGCGTCAGCGGGCTTGCTCAGGTCCAGAAGCAGGTCGCCGAGGAGCTCGGCTGCAGGAAGCGTCGGGCCGGGAGTCACCGAGTGCTTCGGAGTCGCTTCCTCGAGCTCGACGGCTTGCGTCATCAGTGACAGGCTCGCCTCCGTGCGCTTCTCGGCGTGAGCGATCCACGCGTTCAACTCGAGACGCAGTATCTGGATGTTTCGCGCGAAGAGTTCCTCTCCAGCGTTCCTGGCGGAGGACTCGAGACTCTCGAGGCGGGCGGAAGCCTCGAGGGCCGTCGCCAGCTCTCCCGTATGTGCGGCGCCGAGTCCTCGAGCGAACCACGTTACGCCTTCCGGCCAGAAAAAGCGGTTCCAGTCGAGTGTCGATGGCTCACGGGGTGAAAGCGCCACTGCCTCGGTCCAGGCGCGCCGCTCGAGCGCAAATCGAGCCTTTGTCGAGGCGAGGTGAAAGGCTGTCTTGAATGTGGGCTCGAGCTGCGGCGTGCCGTGGAGGCGATGCAACTGCGCTGCAGCCTCGGAATCCGCGCCCTGCTGCAGATGGGCGTATACCAGATACTCGATCGCATGAGGGAACTCGTCCCATACGAACTGGCCGCGATCGCCGGCGGGGTGTTCGAGCGCAGCCTCGGCCGCTCGCAGGTTCCCGCGGACCACCGCATCCCAGTTGCCGAGACGGGTATAGATGTGGGTCGGCATGTGCAGCGCGTGCGGGTTGCGCGGAGCGACTGCGTCGTATTTGTCGACGATCTCGAGCGACTCTTTCTCGCGCCCGGGGACATCGCTGGCGTGAACGAGATAATGCATCGCCCCGGGATGGTCGTGGTTCCTCTCGTATACGCCGAGAAGGAGTGCGGCAGCTTCATCCGCATTCGTTCGCGAGATCCGGTCCTGGGGCGTGACGGCGAGACGGGCTAGAGCGTAGAACGCGGTGGCATCAGGGTCGTTCGGGAACGCATCGTGAACCTTTTTCATCGACTGCTCCCATCGGCGGATCCGGGACCAGTAGTCCGGCGATTCGGGCTCGGCGAAAAACGCCGCCACCGCGTCGACGAAAAGGCGCTCGCGGTCGGTCCTGGGATTGAGCGCCCTGGCTTTCGTAACTTCATCCCAACCGCGCCGCCGCTCGTCGAGCCCCGGACGCGTAGGCCAGAGCGGCTGAAACAGAGTCATCGCGATTCCCCAGTGGGCCATCGGGCACGCCGGGTCGATCTTCACCACCTTCTCGAATGCCTGCCTTGCCTGCGGATAGGTCATGTGGTGAAGCAGGGCGACCGCTCTGTTGAACTCGACCTGGGCTTTCGCGTTACCGGATACGCGGAAATCGACGACACCGAGGTCGTGTCCTTTCCCTGCGTGCGTCTGCGCCACCGCCGGGAGTGTGGCACCGGCACACACTGTCAGCACGAACACTGTCGCAAGAATTCTCGCGCCGTTGTGATGAACCCGGAACGACCCGGATTTCAAGGTGGCTGCATTCCCGACATTCATCGCCTGTGTCCTTCGATTCCTGCAATCAGCGGGAACGGTGCGTGAGTGTACGGACGGGGGCAGCATTGCCGGGGGCGGAACCCCCGGGGGGGCATCGGGGCAGTGGGGATATCGGATTCCACGTTTTCCGACGACGAGTATACGACGAACACGTGTCCGATTAGCCTCCAGCATAACAGGCGGGCTCCTGGCATCAGTACCGTGCACGGTAGCGCAAGGGTCAGGCTCCACCTTGGCCTGTCGTGGTGCGGTCGCCCAGGTTGCCCTCTCGGAAGCCGTCGTCGTCCAAGGGGGGGGGGCTACCGCGCACGGTACCGATGCGATGAGTAGCCGCAGCGTATGGCGGACCCGCAGTACCGAGGTCTCAGCACCTCCGCCGAGTCCAGCCTCAGGTCTGCGTTCCAGATCCTCGCAGTCTCTCCTCGAGCAACGACCCCGCAACCTCCATGAAATCCCGCTCCGACACGATACCGACGAGCGTGCCGTCTCGAACGACCGGCAACGCGCTCACGCTGAACTCGCGCATCAGCGCGATGGCTTCGAGCGTCGATGTTTCCGGCGTCACCGACACCGGATCCCGGCGCATGACCTCCGACACCGGCACAGGTTCCGCCAACCCTGGCCTCCATCCGCCCGCGATCAGCCGCAGCAGCGCTCGATACGACACGATTCCAACGATCTGGTTGTTGTTGTCTTCCACGGGCACGTGCCGAACGTGGCGCCAGTCCATGATGCTGGCCACCAGATCCACCGGCTCGTCTTCGTGAACCGTGAACAGATCCGTCGTCATGTACTGGTCAACTCGCGAGACGTTGTGCATCGAGCTTCCTGCCTCCTCGATCAGAGCCGGTTCCCAATTCGAGACCGGCAACTTCTGTTTCTGCCGATCGATCATCGCGGCCACGATGGCATGCAGGCGATGTCCGGTCCTTCCACGGTTCTTCATGGAATTGAACGACTGCGTCATCCACGCTGAGCCCGTCCTTCCACTCCCGACGCGCTCACCGAGAATTCCCAGATAACGATCGGCTTCGGCATCGTCGATGCCAGCCATGGTCAGACCGCGGCGAGCTACGGGAATCAGTCGATCGATGATCAGTTTCTGGGCCGACATCTCTTCGCCGTCGAGCCACGTGAAACGCGCGGCCAGGCCAAGCCGCGCCGCCGCGACGAAGTTCATCCTCGCGTCGTCGAATGCCATCCTGGTCTGCACGTCACCGAACTCAACCGGCCCAGCCTTCATCAACCCGAGCCAGAATGCCGCATTCGCAACTTCGTCAACCGCCGACGGCCCCGAAGGCAGAATCCTATTCTCGATCCGGATGTGCGGCCGGCCATCGGTGATTCCATAACAGGCGCGATTCCATCGATAGACAGTTCCGTTGTAGAGCCGCAAGGCGCGCAGACTCGGGACCAGGCCCATCGCGATCATCTCGAGTGGGTCCTCCACGACATCGCCGCCGAGGATCACCCTGAATCTCGTGACGTCTTCGCGGAACAGGTCGAGCGGCGAGTTCTCTACCCACCGTGTTCCGAACATCACGCGCGGGCTGCGCTCCCGGATACAGTCGCTCGAGCCACGCGTGTCGACCGACTGCTGGAAGAGCGCGATTCGAGTCTCGCTCCACAGCCTCCGGCCGAAGAGAATCGGGGAATTCGTGGCGGCGGCGAGCGTCGGCGCCGTGATCGCCTGGGCGAAGTTGTACGACGCCGCGAACGTGTCCATGTCGACCTGAAGGTGCAGCTGGAAGCTCGTGTTGCATCCCTCGATGAGCACGTTGTCGTGCTTGACGATAAGGTCGTCGAGGCCCTTGATGCGGAACTCGAACGCGCCGCCTCGCAGCGCAGCCAGCGTGGCGTTGAGCGCAGCGTATCGGGCGACACCCGTCAGGTTCTTCAGGTCGAGGTCCGACTTGCGGATTGTCGGCAGGATGCCAACGAGAACCGGCTCTACCCCCAGGTCTTCGCCCACTGACCGAGTAAGATCGAGGATTTCTCCGATCTGGCGTTCGAGGCTCGACAGGCACGTACCCTCGAGCAGCATCGGTTCGATATTGACCTCGAGATTGAACGCAGCGATTTCGGTCGTGAATCGCGGATCGGCAATCCGGTCGAGCAGCTCGAGCGAACGCGGAGCCGGCCGCATAGAGCTGTCCACGAGGAACAGTTCCTGCTCGGCGCCCATGCGGCTGACGCCGCTCTCGAACAGGCCGAGATCGATCATCCTCTCGAATGCCCGAAGGTCACGCAAGAGGTGTTGCATGAAGACCCGAAGGCCGACTCCGCCGGACTCGGCCCGGACGTCGAGATCACCCATGGTTACTAACGGCTCAACTCCATCACCACTCGAACTCCGCTCGCCACGAATCGCTCGTTCGGATCAAACGACAACCGGTTCGCACATCGGCAACTCCCGACCCCGCCGCCGTACGAACTGCCGCGCAGGACCTTGTTCGTGCCCGTCGCGGGTCCCGTGGGATCAGTCGACGTTCCCGAACCCGGCTGATCCGAAAACCAGTCAGAACACCATTCCCAGACGTTGCCATGCATGTCGTGGATGCCCCACTTGTTGGCCGTCCTGGTTCCGACCGGATGCGTCACCGCCTTCGAGTTTCCCTCGAACCATGCGTGCGCTCCGAGCTTTGCCTCGTCACTCCCGTAGCCGTATGGACCCTCGGTCCCCGCAAGGCACGCATACTCCCACTCGGCCTCCGTAGGGAGCCGAAACTTCCGCCCCGTCGAGGCGCTTAGCCGACGCGCGAACTCGTTTGCCTCGGTCCAGGTCACTCGCTCTGCCGGCAAGTCCGCGCCATCGTACTGGCTCGGGTTCTTGCCCATCACCGCCCGGAAGAGCGCCTGCGAGACCTCGGTCGTTGCGAAATAAAATCCTCGAGTGAGCGTCACCGTTCGGACGGGCCCCTCGTCGGCCTTGACCGTAGATCCCATCGAAAACGAGCCCGGGTCGACAAGCACGAGCTCGATCGCACCCGCGCCCTTCACCGGCACCGTGATGCGACGTTCGGTCCTGTCTTTCGCGGCCGCGCCCGGCGCCGGCTTCCTGGTCGTTTTCTGCGCCGAAGCGTCGAGTCCTTGCCCGGCCGCAGTACCGAAGCAACCGAGTCCGAGAAGCAGAGCGAGAGATCGTGAGAGTCCACGACGGCGAAGTGGGTTCGTCATACGTGCGTGCCCGCGGCGCCCGTCGCCGCCCGGTTCGTTGTGGTGATGTCGAATGTAATGGGACTGGTGAGCCCGTCGGTGCTTGGCATCGCCCGACGAGCAACTCTGTACCACGATTGAATCGGCTGGCGCGAGTGATTTCGTCCATGGATCGGCACGGATTGTCGCGGATCAGATCTGTGTCTACCTGTTCGATCTGCGTCATCTGCGGACGCTATTGTCCGTCCCAGTTGCCGACGAGTGGGACTGCATTCGGCGGACCGTAGCTGAAGACGAGGTTCGCGGCACCGGGAGAGTTCGAGTTGCGCAGAAACCAGGTCCCGCTCGCTGGAATGTAGATGCCAACCGTGTCGACGCGATCCGCGTTCCAGTCGCCCGCGAGCGGCGTCGCGTTCGACGGCCCGTAGCTGAACGCCAGGTCCGCCCCACCGGGCGAGTTCGTGTTCTTCAGGAAAAACGTTCCGGTCGAAGGCGCGTAGATGCCCACGGTGTCGCGACCGTCACCGTTCCATCGCCCGTGATCGGCAGGAACTGACCGCCTCCTGGCCCGAAGAAGAAAACGACGTCGGCACCGCCGGGCGCATTCGCATTGCGAAGAAAGAACGCCCCCGATGCCGGGTCGTAAAGACCGATCGTGTCGAGCCCATCCCCGTTCCAGTCGCCAACGAGCGGAATGTATCCGGCACCGCCAGCTCCAAAGCCGAAGACACGGTTTGCGCCTCCCGGCGAGTTCGCGACGCGAAGGAAGAAGTTCCCCGTAGCGGGATCGTAAAGACCTGGCGAGACCACGCCATTGCCCGTGAAGTCGCCGGATACCGGCACCCATCCGAGTCCTGCGGGTCCGTAGCCGTAAACGAGTGTGGCGCTGCCCGGCGAGCTGGCGTTCCGGACGAACCACGCGCCCGTCGACGGTACGTAGATCCCGGGGGTGTCGGTCCCGACAGCGTTCACACCGTTGCGTAGCGGGCCGCCGCGGCCGGTACTCCAGAGTATCCGCGCATTCGCCGAGTTGCCGACATCGTAAGCAACGCAGCCACTCGACGAGGTCCCGACGACGATCTCGATGTCGGCGTCCGCGTCGATGTTTCCTATCGCCGGCGCGGCGAGTCCGCCGTTCCAGTCTCCGGCCGGGAAGGACGCCGGAAGCGCGATCGGCGCAAAGAGCTGGTTGCCAAGATGATCGAGGACGTGGAGGTGTCCGACGCCGTTGCCGGCCTTCTCGGGCCACGACGTGAGAATGACCTCGGCGTCGCCGTCGTTATCGAGATCGACAATCGCCGGTTCGCTCGCAAAGCGGATGCCGGCGCCAGGGATGTCGTAAGGCCAGTTGCCGTGCTGCGTCTTGTCGAGCCAGTAGGCGTGCAGGCGACCATCGTAGGAGGGAAAGAGGATCTCGCGAAACCCGTCGCCATCGAGGTCGACGACGACCGCGTTGTGAACGTTGTTCTCGATGATGTTGAAGTCTTCGGAGAGCGGTCCGGCATTCGCCGGCGGCGACGGAAGCGCGGTCCAGTTGAATCCGCTGCCGCTCCACCGCGTGCGATCCATGTTGAGGATCCACGGCATTATGTAGAGATCGCCGTCCTCGTTGTCGCCGATGGCGCAGTTGTAAACGTCGCCCGGAACGATCATCTCGAATGTGCCGTCGAGGTTCACATCGGCTATGGCTGGAGCGCAGTTCGCAAAGTTCGGCCGATGTTCGGTCCCGCAGTTCGCGAATCCGACGAGGTCGACGGAGTGGTCGACGTGCACCCCGACCTGGCTCCAGACCTTGTTCGCGCCGTAGATGGCGTTCGCCATGAGCTGGTTGCCGCCGCGGTCGAGCGACGTGATGTAGTGCGTGTCGGTCGGTCCGATGATCTCGCGGAACCCATCGGCATTGAGGTCGCCGACCGTGACGTTTTCGTTGAACATTCCGGCGCCGAATCCCGGCTCGCCGTTGCGGCGTGCCGGCCAGCCCGGACGTACACTGCCATCCGGTTCGTAGACAGACATCTGCTGCGTGCCGCCCGGCGACGCGCGCGCGACAACGATCTCAAGTTGTCCGTCGTTCTCGAGGTCGGCGACGGCGACGGTGCGGACTTCGCCTCCCCCGAACGGATTTCTGGTCCAGACCGTCCCACCCGAGGCGTTGTAGACGGTCAGCTGGTCGCCTCCGCGTCCCGCGATGACTTCGAGTGTGCCGTCGCCGGTCAGATCGGCAACCGCGACACCGGGCCAGACCCGCTGGCCGTTCGTCGCTCGCCACTCTGTCGTACCGGTGGCGCCGTCGATCGACACGCCGTCGTAGGCTCCCCAAACGACCTCGGCGGTGCCGTCGCGATCGAGGTCGACGATGACGGGAGAGGAGTACCATCCCGTTTCGCAGCCTCCGGCTTCGCAGCCGCCGCGCATCCACTTCTGGACGGGCGCGTCGAAGGCCGGCGCCTCGGGGTGCTGGATTGCGAGCGACGGGACGCCGGCGGAAAAGAGCGTGACCGCGCTGGCGAAACCGACGCAGGCGGATCGTCGAATGAACTTCAGCATGGTGAACTTTCCAGGCGAACAGGCGTGCTCGAAGGGCATCGAGCGGGGGCGACGGCGTCGATCGTACGCCCCGGTGGCGGGGCGGGACAAGTCAAAGCCCTGCGACCTCCGTGCCTCTGTGCTCTGCGTGTCTCTGTGTGCGTAGCGTCTTCAGAGCTTCGCACACGGAGGCGCCGAGGCACGGAGCCACCGAGATTGCGGATCGTCGGTAAACGCGACTCTGGCACGAGGTTCGCTCCTTCCCTCTCGAAGACCCAGAATGGGTCGTCTACTGCGGAATATTCACCGATTGGTGGAGGTTCCTGACGCGGGTAGCGACCGGGAGGTTTCATCATGACGAGGAACACGACGGCTCGTACACTCCAGCTTTCGGCAGCGCTGGCGGCAATCGCATTCGCCGTGCTGTTGTCGGTCGGCACTGCTCCGATCGGGAGTGCGCAGGACACCACGCTGAAGCCACGGGTAATAGCACCGCAGTCCTACACGCCCAGTCCTCGCTCGGAAGAGAGCGATCTTGGCAAGCGTCTATACGGTCGGCTTAAATGCGCGGACTGCCACTCAATCGACGGCAAGGGCGGTGTCGCCGGCCCGCCGCTCGACGGAATCGGCGCTCGGCGCGAGGAGTGGTTCCTGATCGGCCAGATCAGCGATCCGCAGGCCTTCACAGACGAGTTTCCCGAGCTGAAGGCCTGGGAGCCGAGCTACATGCGGCACGAGCTCGTGTCGGCAACGGACGTTCGCGCCATCGTGGCGTACCTCATGACGCTGCCGGAACCGAAGGGTGGGTTCTCGGTCGGCCGGCACGGGCCCAAGACCACTCCCGATGCCGCGGCGCCACCGAAAGGCTGGACTGCGCTCGAGGACAGCGAGTTGAGCGCGCGAGGTCGGAAGCTCTATTTCGACGTCGGCTGTGCATCGTGCCACGCGATTGGGCGATATGGCGGGATGTTCGGGCCAAGACTCGACGGGATCGGCGGTCGACGCTCGCGTGCGTTCATCTCAGCGTACGTGTCGAGTCCGCAACTCGTCGCGCGGCATCGCAGGGAAGGCGGATTGGTGCCGACGGTCATGCCGCCGCTCGATCTGAGCTCCGGCGACGTCGAGGCGATCACCGAGTTTCTGTTGACGTTGCCGGATCTCGGGACGCCGTAGCGTTACGAGCCTCGATGCCTCCGTGTCTCCGAGGCTCTGTGCCTCGGTGTGCGGAGCTCTTCGTGTCTTCCGAAAGAGCTTCGCACACCGAGACACTGGAGGCGCCGAGACACAGAGCTTCGACGTGTCTGCACGGACGCTGCTCAATGCCCCACGTGGTAGACTGCCCGCCGTGCGCCGCGGCAAGTCACCCCTCCCCCGTCCCTCCAACCATCTCTCGAGGCCGTCCGCCGCGCCGCGGAGCTCTACGTTCAGGTACGCCAATCGCGCGCCCCTGCGGACCTCGTCTTTGCTCGTGACTTCAAGGCGCGGCCGCTCAAGCACTCGGCCTCGCGCGGCGAGGCGTCATCGCTGGCCTATATCGCCCTTCGACGCGGTCTCTACCTCGACGAGTTGATGGATCTCGCGGATCGGTCGCGACAGATGCCGCCGATGGAGCCGGGCTCGCAGGCAATTGCGTTTGCCCTGCTCGATGCGCAGCGTTGGAGTCGTCCGGAGACGCTTGACGTCATTGCTACGGCGTTCCGGATGCGCCGCCCCGAGGTCAATGCGCTTGCCGAGTTCTTCGACTCAAAACGCGGTCTGCCCAATTATCGAACGAAGGCCGGGACCTGGCTCGCCAAAAGGCTCGGGTTCCCTGAGTGGATCGTGAACCGCGTCAGGACGAGGTTCAGCAAGGAGGTTTCGGCTGCGCTCACCGCGCTCAACGAGGAGCCGCCGCTAGCTGCGCGAGTAAACACGGCGCTGGGAACGCGCGAGTCAGTCGCCGCGGCGCTTTCCGCCGAGCACATCACGTCGGAGCCCGGCACCCTGTCGCCCGACGCGCTGATCCTGTCGCGCAATCACGACGTGTTCGCGACCGAGGCGTTTCGCGCGGGGCTTTTCGAGATCCAGGACGAAGGCAGTCAACTCATAGGCCACATCGTCGCGCCGCAGCCTGGACAGCGCGTACTCGATCTCTGCGCTGGCGCCGGCGGCAAGACACTGCATCTTGGTGCGCTCATGCAGGGCAAGGGCGAAGTCATCGCGTACGACGCTGACGCGCGTAAGCTGACGCGGGCCAGAAAGCGCATTCGGCGATCGGGACTGCAGAACGTGCGCCTGGTCGAGTCGGAAGAGGCCTATCGGGATGTCGTAGCGCGGCTCGGCGGGAAGTTCGACCGGGTGGTCGTCGACGCGCCGTGCTCCGGACTGGGCACTGTGCGCCGATCGCCGGATATCACGTTACGGATCACGGAGGAGGACGTCGCCCGCCTCTCGGCCATCCAGTCGGAGCTGCTGGAGCAGGCTGCGGGACTGGTGGCGCCCGGCGGGCGGGTCGTGTACGCGACGTGCTCGATCCTCGACGACGAGAACGGGGCGCCGGTGCGTGGCTTCCTGAAGGCGCATCCGGAGTTCCGCGTCATTCAGGCCGCGAAGGCGTTTCCCGCGGGTCCGGAGTACGACGCGGCACGGGCTGCGGCGGGCGACATGAAGTACTTCGAGCTGTGGCCGCACCGGCACGGAACCGACGGGTTCTACGCGGCTGTGCTGGAAAAGATCGTGGTCCCGGAGTCGAGCCCCGAGGTCGCGACTGACGTGAGTCCCGAGGTCGCGCCGGACGTGAGTCCCGAGGTCGCGCCGGACGTGAGTCCCGAGGTCGCGCCGGACGTGAGTCCCGATGTCGCACCCGGAAGCTAGTGGTGGGGGCGACGGGAATCCAGGCCGCGTCATGCGTCGGGCCTGGGCGTGCGGGGGGTCCCCTCGGCGGGTCTGGGTCAAACGCTGAGCGTAACCACGGCCCGTCAGATCAGACCGTCGTTGACCCAGAACCCAGAGCGCAGCGAGGGGCCGACTGCATTCTCCTCAAACACCAAACCGAACCGCCCACCTCGCGCCTGGAAAGGCTTCCAACGGCCCTGACATCATTGCCTCAGCCCGACCGCCGCCTGACCGCCAGCGCCTCACGACAGAGCGTCACCTCCATCGACGTCAGCGCCGCTGCGCGATCCCTTTGCGCCCCCCGCGCACCCCGGTACGTCGACGCCAGCACGTCGTCGAGCGCCTCCCGATCGAGCCGAACCCGGTCACGAATCGTCCGCCGCCCGATCAGCTCATATCCGACTGCAAACTCAGCCTCGACCGCCGTCCCGCGGTCGCGTCCCGCCGCCGCTCCAAGCAAGGCCTCGCGCAGTTCGGCGAGATCGTCCTCCCCCGGAACTACGACAAGACATACTCCGTCCGGCCCGAGCACTCGCGCGAATTCCGCGGGGTTCCTGCGTGCGACAACCGACGCCACCATCGCGAACGTCCCGTCAGGAAACGGCATCTCTCGATCCGCATTCGCGACAATCCAGGCGGCCCCCGGGTACCTTCGCGCCGCCCGATCCACCGCCGCCGTCGCAATGTCGACACCGACCGCCTCGAGCCCTGTCGCCACGGTCAGCGCCATGGTTACGCTCCCCTCACCGCATCCGGCGTCGAGCAGGAACCCCGCCGTCGCTGGCGTCACCTGGGCAGCGAATGCCGCAATCTCGCCGACGATGTTTCCTTCGATGCCTCGTTCGACGATGCGTCGCCGCGCTGCGACCGCCGCAGCCGTGTCGCCGGGCGTCTTCGACTTTCGATCCTGCGGCTGAAGCAGGTTGACGTAACCCGATCGCGCGACGTCGAAAGCGTGTCCGATCGCGCAGGCCTGGCTAGTCCCGGCGTGGTGAAGCGCATGCCCGCATCCACGCACCGGACATCGAAGCGGAACGGTCACGGACTTACCTCCTCCAGAAGTCGCTTCATCGTTAGTGACCGCCCTCTGAAACGGCAATCCGCCGCCGGATCGACGAGTTCGTCGACCCGGCGGCGGGCGCCCATCCGGGATGGCGGATTCGCGACGATCCTCAGTGCGGAAGCGTCATCCACGTTCGCGTCGCATAGTCGTTCATCGTCAGCACGAGGAAGATGACGAGAAAGAGAAACGACGACGACACGAAGACCCACAGCAGCTTGCTGCCGTATTTCACGATGAAGTACATCACGATGATGATGCCCTTCACGACGGCAATGCCCATGGCCACCGGCATGTTGAAAGCCCCGAGCGGTTGGAACGCGACGATGACCGTGATGACCAGCAGGATCATCAGCGCCGCGAACACCGTCAGGTAAACGCGAGTCGGAACTACGTGTCCAGTACTCATTGGTGTGCCCTATCCATCAAGTAAAGAAGCGGGTAAAGGAAGATCCAGACGATGTCGACGAAGTGCCAGTAGAGGCCGGTCATCTCGACCGGCGTGTTGTACTCCTTCGTGAACCAACCCTTCCAGTTCAGGTAGACAAGCGACCCGATCATGATGATGCCGATGATTACGTGGATACCGTGCAGTCCGGTCATCGCGAAATAGAGCGCGAAGAAGAGCTGGAGCTTTCGGTAGTCGTCAGAGAATCCCGGCTGCAGCGGCGCCTCGCGACAGTTTCCTCGACGTGGCCGTCCTTCATCACCGGTCCGGGACCGTACGGCCCCATCGGGTCATAAACGGTCTCCGCCTGCGGAACTGGCTCCATCTCGGCGGTCGGCGCCTTGATCGTACCGTACCGCTCCTCGTACTTCTCGATCGCGTGCGGCGGTACCTGGAAATAACGGCCCGGGATCACGCTCTCTTCGTACTTGTGGTGGTATTCAAAGGTCTTCACCACGAGGAAGCCGAAGGCCATTACAAGCGTCAGGATGAGGCAGATGTTCAGCCGCTTCGTCTTGCCCAGCTGCGCCGACTGGACGGCGAGCGCCATCGTCAGCGAACTGAAAAGCAGGATGAACGTGTTCAGGCATCCCAGCTTCCAGTCGAGCATGTGGCTGCCGAGGTCCCACATGACCGGGTAGCGATACCGGAAGACGGCGTACATCACGAACAGCGCGCCGAAAAAGAGGACTTCCGTCGCAAGGAAGGCCCACATTCCCAGCGTCGCCGAATCGCGCTGCTGGATCGGATCGTCGAACTGGTGTGCGTGCGATCCGTGCGCGTCGTGACCGTGAGCGTCGTGGAGATCGAGTGCTTGACTAGACACGTTCTGGCTCCAACATCGGGTAGTGGTACGGCTCTTCCGTCACGACCGGGACCTCATCGAAGTTCGTGGTCGGCGGCGGCGACGGCGTCTGCCACTCTAGTCCGGTCGCACCCCACGGGTTCGAAGGAGCCTTCTTGCCGTATTTGAGCGACCAGAGGAAATAAAACACCGGGAACGCGTAGGCGAACCCGAGAACCGACGCGCCCGCCGTCGACATCACGTTCAGCACCTGGAACTCGGCCGCGTACGTGTGGTAGCGGCGCGGCATGCCCCAGTAGCCGACGATGAACTGCGGGAAGAACGTCAGGTTGAATCCGGCAAAGATGAGGACCGCCGAAATCTTGGCCCAGCCTTCCGGATACATCCGGCCCGTGATCTTGGGCCACCAGTAATGCATGCCGCCGAGGTAGCCCATCACCGCGCCGCCGACCATGATGTAGTGGAAGTGCGCGACGACGAAATACGTGTCCGTCACGTGAATGTCGATCGCGATGGCCGCGAGGTAGAGACCCGTCAGGCCGCCGATGAGGAACAGGCCCATGAAGCCCATTGCGTAGATCATCGGCGTGTCCCAGGAGATCGACGACTTGTAGAGCGTCGCCGTCCAGTTGAACGTCTTGATCGCCGACGGCACCGCCACGAGGAACGTGATGAACGAGAAGACGAGTCCGGCGTAAGGCGACTGTCCGCTCACGAAGAGATGGTGGCCCCACACGAGGAACCCGATCGCCGCGATCGCGATCGACGAGAACGCGATGAAGTGGTAACCGAAGATCGGGCGGCGCGAGAAGGTCGAGATGAGCTCGGAGATCACGCCCATCGCCGGCAGGATCATGATGTAGACCGCCGGGTGCGAGTAGAACCAGAACAGGTGCTGGAAGAGAATCGGATCCCCGCCGAGTGCCGGATCGAACACGCCGATGTGAAAAACGCGCTCAACGGCGACGAGTGCCACGGTGCTCGCGAGCACCGGCGTTCCGAGAATCATGATGAGACTCGTCGCGTAGTGCGCCCACACGAACAGCGGCAGCCGGAACCACGTCAGCCCGGGCGCCCGCATCTTGTGGATCGTCACGATGAAGTTCAGACCCGTCAGAATCGATGAGAACCCCGTGATGAAGACGCCGACAGCGGCCATCGCGACGTAGGTGTTCGAGAACATCGAGCTGTAGGGCGTGTAGAACGTCCACCCCGTGTCGATGCCTCCCGTCAGCGCAACGGTGAGCGTGAAGAGTCCGCCGACGATGTAGATGTACCAGCTCAGCAGGTTCAGCCGAGGAAACGCGAGGTCGCGCGCTCCGATCATCAGAGGGATCAGGAAGTTCCCGAGCACGGCGGGGATCGACGGCACGAGGAAGAAGAAGACCATCACGACCCCGTGGACCGTGAACATCTTGTTGTACGTCTCGTGACTGAGTACGTCACCCGCCGGCGTGATGAGCTCGAGCCGGATCAACGAGGCAGCCAGTCCGCCGATCACGAAGAACACCGAGACCGAGATCAGGTAGAGAATCCCGATCCGCTTGTGATCGAGCGTCAGCAGCCACGACTTGAGGCTGAATCCGTTCGTGAGGTAATTGTCGCCTGCGGACGCGTGCTTGGCCGGCTCGGCGGGATGTGTCAACGCTTCGGAACTCATAGATGCATCACCCTGCTACTTGAGCGTCTTGATGTACGCGATGAGCTGAAACAGCTCTTCCTCGCTGAGCTGCCCCTGGTAGGTCGGCATGATCGGCTTGAAGCCGGCCGCCACCTGTTTCTTGGGCAGAAGGATGGAATCGCGCATGTACATGTCATCCGCGGTGACGACCGATCCGTCGTCGAGCGGAACCGGCCCGCCGTACACGCCGTTCAGAATCGGGGCTCGCACGCTCGAAGTCCCCGCGTGACAACCGCTGCAGCCCTTGTCGCGGAAGAGGCGCTCGCCCGCTGCGACCATCGACTCGCTCGTGGTCCCGCTCTGAAGCCACTCCTCGTAAGCCTGTGGCTCCATCACTACGACCGAGCCGATCATGCGCGAGTGCTCCGTGCCGCAATACTCTGCGCAGAACAGGTGGTAGGTTCCGGGCTTCGTCGCCTCGAACCAGAGTTGCGAATATGTTCCCGGAACGACGTCCTGCTTCACCCGGAACGCCGGAATGAAGAACGAGTGGATTACGTCCTGCGACGTCATGGTCAGCTTCACCGGGCGGCCGACCGGGACGTGGAGCTCGTTGATTTCACGCTGTCCGGTCGGGTGCTGGATCTTCCACATCCACTGGCGGCCTACGACGTGGATTTCCATCGCGTCAGCGGGCGGGTGCACCATCTCGAAGTACACGTGAGAGGCCCAGCCGAACGCTCCGATTGCGAGGAACAGCGGAATCACCGACCACATGATCTCGAGCTTCAGGCTACCGTCGAGCGGGTTCGACCGGTCCGCCTTCGTGCCGCGCGTGTACTTGATCGAGAAGATGATCAGCACGACGCACACGAGGACCGTGAAGAACACGACGAGCGCCGTAAAGACGAGGAACAGCGTGTCGACCGACACCGCCTGCGTCGACGCCTGATCCGGAATTGGCAAGAAAGACAGCAACATTGGACGCACCCTCGAGTTCCCTATCCTTAAACACTCATACCGGGCTTTGACGCACCGACGGGGTCGGGTCGGTCTCGTCGCATCAACATGAAGAACCCGCCAATCATGGCGAGCACCGTAAAGACTCCGAAGACGCGGACGAACGACATGACCGCGACGTTGTACTTCCCGCTCGACGGGTCGTAGTGGTAACAGAAGAGCAGCAGCTTATCGACCGGCGATCCAATCTTGTTCGCCGACGCCTCGACGAGTCCGAGCCGAACGTCTCCGGCGTCGTACTGCACGCCATAGAAATACCGCGACACGCGGCCGGTCGGCGTGAGCACCGTGATGCCGCTCGCGTGGACGTACTGAGCCGTCTCTTCGTCATAGAAGTACTTGTAGCCGATTGCATCGGCGACGCGGTGGATCTCATCATCCTTACCCGTCAGGAAGTGCCACGAGCCCCACGTCCCTTCGCGGTTGTAACGCCGCATGTACTGGCTCTTCTTGCCCATTGCCTCGACCGGGCCCTCCCGCGGATCGATGCTGATGGTGACGACTTCGTATTCCTGTCCGGCGGTAAATGCCATCTCCTGCATCATTCGCAGCGTGCCGTTGAGGATCTCGGTACACAGCATCGGGCACTCGTAGAACACCATTACGAGGATGACCGGACGCTTGCCGAAATACTGCGTGAGCTGGACCTGCTTGCCATCCTCGTCGGTGAACACCGCGTCGAGAGGAACCTGCTCGTTGAGCCGTTGCTCAAAGTCGATCTGGTTGAGCACCGCCTGCTCCTGCGCGCTCTGACCGCGGGCCGGCACGACGAGACAGGCGACGGACAACAGCAGGCTCCCGACGAGGATCGCCGCCGATCGTCGCCGTCTCACCGCGGATGCCATTGTGCTTCGCTTTCCTGCCATCGTCGATTCCCCTTGTTCGTCAGTTCCCCGCTGCGTTGCCGACAGCCTTGGGCTTCGGCGCTGCCGCTGGCGCCGTCATCGGAGCTGCTCCCCGGAGCAGTCGCCGGTGCCGGTCCGGTCCCAGTTGTGGCCTTCGGAACGTCGGCAGCAGTGGGAGGTGCACTGCCCGCCGGCGCCTGCGACGGCGCCGTGTTCGCGTATTTCACCTGCTCGGCATTGAGAATGACGCCGCCGACCATCTGCTCGTCCGGTCGAAGGGTCCACTCCGGGCCGCCCGGAAGCTTGCCGGCCTCGGCAATGCGCTTCATCGCCTCGTCGATCGCGAGTTTCTCTTCACCTCGCGCTTCGAGTGCGGTGGCACTCTCCTCGGCGATCTTGCGAAGAACCGCCGGCTCGTCGACCTGCAGCTTCGGATCGGTAATCGGTTGCTCGACGTTCACGAGCGGCGAGGCTCCCGTCGTTCGCGTGGCGAACTGCGAGTACCACATGTTGTAGAGGAGCAGCATACCGGCCATCGATCCGAACATCACCGCGAAGAGCACGACCGTGAACTTGACGATCGGCGACAGGGGGACTTCCGAGGCCTCGTGGAGTGGGGACTCGAGATTACCGTGATGTCCGTGTTCGAGGTCGGTCGAGTGCTCGATCTTCTCGAGATCGTGGTTAGCCATGGAGATACACCTCGTGCTTCGTCGGCGGACGGTCGTGATGCGACTCGTAGACGGGCAGGATGAGTTTCGACTTCAGGAAGAGACAGAAGGCGAACAACCAGATGCCACCGAGGCCGATCGGCGCGGCGACGTCGGTCCAGGCGAAGTGCGATCCAGGGTGTCCCGCGAACGACGGTTTCACGAACCACCAAAGGTCCACCACACGCATGCAGATGAGCAGCAAACCGACCATCGAGATCAGCGCCGGCGCCTTCTTGATCGGACGCATGAGCAGGAGGACGAACGGGACCACGAAATGCAGCACGACGAGAATGAGCGCGACGTTCTGAAGTCCATGATCGAGGCGCTTGTTGTAGAAGCCGGCCTCTTCGGGCAGGTTTCCGGCCCAGCCGATCAGGTACTGCGAAAAGGCCATGTAGGTCCAGAGCATCGTGAACGCCAGCATCAGGTTGCCGATGTCGTGGAAACGGCCTCGAACGAGCACCTTCGAGAGCGGCTCCGTCTTGCTGAACTGCCACATCAGGATGACGAGAATCGACAACGTCGACAGCGTCCCGCCCACCATCATGAGAAGTGCGAAGATCGACGACATCCAGTGCAGCTCGAGCGACATTGCGAAGTCGATGGTGTAGAACGTGTACACCAGCACGTAGACGAGCATGCCCGGCGCGCTCAGGAGCCGCGCCTTCACCCGAAACGAGTGGCTGCCGGTCTTGTCCACGTCCGCGGACCAGATGTTGAGCAGGACCGCGGTTCCGATCCAGAACAGGAAATAGACCGCGGCACGCACGTAGAAGAACCCGAGATTCAGGTACGGCGCCTTCTCGTGAAAAACGTGTTCGAGCTCGGCCGGCACCGACGCCGGGTTCGCCCACACGTAGAGATGGCTCATCCCCAAGAGGATCGGAATGCTCATCAGCGCCGTGACTGCAGTCGTCATCGCGCCGGCCTCGAGGAAGCGACGGTTCACGAAGCCCCAGTCGCCGCCCACGATGTGGTGCAGCATGAGCAATCCGAGGAACGCCACGGCAACGCCGTTCCAGAAGAGCCAGCCAATCAGGTACGACTGGTAGATCGACTCCGGCTCGACCCAGAAACCGGCGCCAATTGCGAGGACGCCGAATCCCATTACCGCGGACGCAATGGCCTGGATCTTGTTGATCAACGGACGGGAGGTATCGGTCACACTCATTACTAGTTGCCTCCCCGATTGGCCGGTGCCGAAGGATTCGGCGCTGCGGGTTTCGGCTCCGCGGTTGCCGGAGCGGTCGTGGCCGCCGATGCCGCGGCAGGTGTAGCTGCCGGCGCTGCGGCCGAAGCCGCCGGCGGAGTTGTCGCGTCGAGTCCCTTCGGGTACTCGCTGAACTGAAGTGCGCGCACGTATGCCGCAACCGCCCAGCGCTGTTCAGGCGTCTGGATGCGGTCGGCGTAGCTGTACATCACGCCGTAGCCATTCGTGATCACGTCGTAGACGTGTCCCACCGGAGCGCGCCGGAGCCGCTCGATGTGGTAGGACGGCGGCGGCGGAAAGCCCCGGCGAACGATGACGCCCTTGCCAGCGCCGTCGGCGCCGTGACAGATCGCACAATAGATGTCGAACTGCTTCTTGCCTTCGGCGAGCAGCTCGGCGGTCACCGGAAGCGGAAGGTCCGCGGTCGGCTGCCCATCGGCGTTGAAACCGGTGAGGAGGGCCGAGTTCGGATCGAGCGCGCCGGGCCGATGGGCAACCGTGCCGGGAACGAGCGTTCGCGAGGAGCGGCCGTCGGCAAACACCGGCGACTTCTCGTACGGCTTGACGCACGAGTCGTCGCGCATCTCGGTTGCAGCCCCGCCAAGGACGGCGAGTCGAGCGTAGCCACCGCAAAGCGAGCGATCGCGAGCCGCGATGACGGCTGCCGTTGGCGTTCAACATCGTGAACTCGATCGGGTTGAGCGTCTCGAGAACAAGGCGTGTCCGTGCGTGGTCGAAGTTCGGATCCTCGGCCTCGATGCAGAGGAAGAATCCGTCGCGCGACGCCGTGCGAAACTGCGGCACGTTGAAGACCGGATGGTACGGCTGGGGAAGCCCGTTGAGGGCAATCATTCCAAGCACCGCGGCGAACGAGCCAAGTAGAATCGTGAGCTCGTAGACCGCCGGCACGAACGCCGGCCAGCTCACAATGGGCGACCGCCGACGTTCTTTGGATAGTCCGATGACTTCCATCAGTACCGCATAGTGATGCCGCTGATCGTTCACGTCAGCGCACCCCCAGAGACGATCATCGGCTTCTACTCGATGGCGCGAGGTCCAGGGCGTCAGACAGTCCTTCGACCGGGAAAGGCGAATACGCGTCCATCTTTCCGTAACCGGCTTCGCGCGCCTTCCCGGCGGCCGCCACGAGGGCATCGGCGTTCTCGAAGGACGCCATCACGCCGTGAATGCCAGACGGTTCATCGTAGGTGATCATGTTCAGTGACCTCCCTCGGACTGACGGTGCGCGAGTTCGTGCGCCTCGTGCTCCTTGTGTCGCAGCAGGTGCTTCATTTCAAAGATGTTGATGGCCGGCAGGAACCGGATGAAGAGGAAGAGCAGCGTGAAGAAGAGGCCGATCGTTCCGATGAACGTCGCCCAGTCCCACACCGTCGGGTAATACATCCCCCAGGCCGACGGCATG
>JADIYM010000031.1 GCA_016705245.1 Blastocatellia bacterium
ACGACTGAGCTCCGAGAATCGTGGGCGCCTCGGACGCCGGCAATCCGTCGTTCGAGGCGCCGGCGGGCCGCTTTCCGACGACTGTTGGCGCTTCCGATGCCGGCGGATCCGTGATGGTGGGCTCGATCGACGGCTCAAATGCTCCCGAGCCACTGATGATCGTCGCCTGTATCCTTGACACCACGGGCGCCGCCGGCTCAGTGCTGGTCGCCTCTGCGATCGGCTCCTGATCGTGCAGTTTCGCGAGCCCGAAATCGAGCAGCTTCACAGTGAAACTGCCGCGAAGGTTCGGCTCGAGCCAGATGTTTCCGGGCTTGAGGTCGCGGTGGATGATGCCCTTGCGGTGCAACTCTCCGATCCCGAGCGCCAGTTGATCGAAGACCTCGACGGTCCAGTCCACCGGAACTACCGGCTGTTCCATCAGGACGTCTTCGAGCGAGCACCCGTCGAGGTACTCCATCACGAGGTAGGCGACGCGGTGACCACAGATGTCCGCCTGTCCAAAGTCGGTCACGTCGACGATGTTCGGGTGGCGGAATCGGCCTGCCGCCCGCGCCTCGCGCCGGAAGCGCTCGAGAAACGAAGCATCCGCCGCGTATTGCGGAACGATGATCTTGAGCGCCACGGGCCGTTCCGTCCCGAGGTGCGTCGCGAAAAAAACCGCCCCCATGCCACCGCGGCCGAGCATGCGCTCGACCTGGTACTTCCCGTCAACGACGGTTCCGACGACGTCCGTGAGGTTCATTAGGCGCTATGGATGTAAGACCGAAACGTCAGGAAACTACCACAGACAAAACTTGCGCGAAATTCGCCGGGAGCTCGAGACTTGTCGCGATTTGACTCCGTCATGGCAGCCCGATCGCGCAGCGGGGGTTCCAGCTCGTCGCCGCGGAAGGGTAGACTCTGCCACCTTCCAGGTGCCATCGAGGCGCAGCACCACAACCGTGAAGGAGTGGACGTATGGCAGGATTTGAAGAAGCCATAGGCCGTCTCGAAGTGAGCTCGATCGCCCGAGGCATCGAGGCAACCGATGCGATGCCCGAGATGGCGGCCGTCGCGACGGTGAAACCGGGCGTGCTCGTCAGCGGGGTGGTAAAGCCACACGCGCGCGAAGCATTGCGAAAGAGCCTGATGCCGTGACGGACGGCTCCGATGCAAGCGTCATTTCCACGCGACGCCTGAGACTGATTCCGGCGACTGTCGAGCTCGCCCGGGCCGAGATGTCGGACAGGTCCGAATTCGCCCGACAGCTCGGCGCCCGGGTACCTGAGAACTGGCCGCCCGAATCGGCGGCCGACGCCTTGCCGTATTTCCTCGAGTTGCTCGAGTCCAATCCGAATTGGGCCGGGTGGCTCGGCTGGTACGCGGTGGCGACACTCGACGACGTGCCCACGCTCGTTGGCAGCGGAGGGTTCTTCGGGCCGCCGGACGGCGCCGGAGAGATCGAGACCGGATACTCGATTCTCCCGCAGTTTCACCGGCAGGGCATCGCGACAGAGATGGTCGGCGGACTCATCGGATGGGCGACGGCGCACGACGACGTGCGCCGCGTTGTTGCCAGGACGACCGAAGACAACGCAGGATCCAGGCGAGTGCTCGAGACGCTCGGCTTCGCGGACGACGGACCGGGCGACGAGCCAGGGGGCCTCCGGTATGTCCGAACGCAAGCCCGCTGAAGCGCGGGCAATGCGCTGTCGGCCGCCTCGAGTTACAGAACCGCGAGCGGTAGCGAGCGGCTTGCGGACGGTCGAGCGGTTCCGGGCACTTCTGTCCTTCCGCAACGACGAGTCTGCGAATTCAGGCTCCGTCCGTGGGACGCTCGCTACTGCTCGCGGCTCGAGGAACGGGGACTCGGCGAAGCGTCCTGCCTGGTAGTTCACGATGCGGGTGGTCCCCGGTTTATGAGCCGCGAGCGGTAGCGAGCGTCCCACGGACGGTCGAGCGACTCCGATCACTTCCGTCCTTCCGCAACGACGAGTCTGCGAATTCAGGCTCCGTCCGTGGGACGCTCGCTACTGCTCGCGGCTCGAGGAACGGGGCCGGCGGAGCGTCCTGCCTGGTAGTTCACGATGCGGGTGGTCCCCGGTTTTTGAGCCGCGAGCGGTAGCGAGCGGCTTGCGGACGGCCGAACGGGTCCGACCTCTACTGTCCTTCCGCAACGACGAGTCTGCGATTTCAGGCTCCGTCCGTGGGACGCTCGCTACTGCTCGCGGCTCGAGAAACGGGGCCGGCGGAGCGTCCTGCCTGGTAGTTCACGATGCGGGTGGTCCCCGGTTTATGAGCCGCGAGCGGTAGCGAGCGTCCCACGGACGGTCGAGCGACTCCGATCACTTCCGTCCTTCCGCAACGACGAGTCTGCGATTTCAGCCTCCGTCCGTGGGACGCTCGCTACTGCTCGCGGCTCAAGGAGCGGGGACCCGGCGGAGCGATCTGCCACCAACGAAGTTACTTCTGTGACGAACCAATTTTGTACGGGTCGGTAGAGACGACTTCGAAGGTACCGATCACGACTCAGCCGGGTTTCTTCACCGTCGCCGCACTGATCGTCGCCCACTCGGCCAGCTTTTCCAGTCCCTGCCCGAGCGACTCCATAGCCTTCCTTCGATCTCCGGTCTTGAAGCGCTGACCGGCCAGGGCAAAGTAGGACCCGGCGTATCTCGGAGCGATCTCGACCGCGACCTCGAGCATCTCGACGGCCTTCACGTGATTGCCGGAGAGCGCCGCGCTGTTCCCGCCCTCGTAGTAGTTCGCAAAGAGCAGATTCAAGGTTCTGCGGGCCACCCGTCGCTCGGAAGATTCCGTCTTCGACCGCGCCTTCGTTCGCAGGTCCTCGATACGTCGTCGAAACTCGGCAATCGCTTCCACTCTGGTTTCCTGATCCTGTCGCGCCTTGGTCCACGCCGCGGCTTCATCGGCGATCCAGTTCTGGCGCTTGACCTCTTCCCGATCGATCTTGACCGAGTCCTTGACCCGGCGATCGCCAGCCAGTGCCCGAGCGCCAACATCCGCCTCGGCCACGGCTCGCAGGCCGCTGTACTGGCGACGGGCTGATTCGAAGAGCTGCCACGCGTCGAAAACGCGACCCGCTGCCTCGAGCGCGCGCGCCCTGGCAATCGACTCGCCGTACAGCGCATCGACGAGACCGGCATCGGTCACCCGGGCGCCCGACCGGATGGCTTCGATCTCCATCCACGCAGCCGCCTCGACGAGCAATTCCGACGGCGCCCATTCGTGCGCGCCTTCGAAGCGTGCCACTCGGTGGGTCACGTTGAGCCGCTCGAGGGTCGGACCGAGTGCGGACAGTTCCGAGAAGTTGAAATCTTCCACGCCGACGGTCGCAAAGTAGGCGAAGCGGAGCTTGTCGGGCGTCTGCTTTTCGATCGCATAGACAGTGTCGGGAAAACCCGCGCCACACGCGATTACGCCGGCGATGCAGCCTCCACACGACATGGCGACGAGTGTTGCGACTCGTGCCCCGCCGGAAAACCCGGACGTGTAGACACGGCGATCATCGATCCGGAATCGCTCGTGCGTGTCGCGCCACATCGCCGATCCGGCATCGACCGAGCGCGCCATGCTGCCGTTGCGCGAGTTCCACGACGTCACCACGATCCATCCGAACCGTTCGGCCGCCGCCTGAAAATGCTCGACCGGGAGCCGACCGCGCGCAGCCGGTTCAAAGCAGTAGACGATGGGCCACGCGCGCTCCTTCGTGTACGTGGATGGCAGATAGAGCGCGTAGCTCTGCGACAGGTCCGCCGCACAGACGACGCGGTCAACGATGACGCCGCGGGGCAGTTCATCGACCGCGGCGGATGGCTTCGCGTTGGCCGGCGCCGGCTCTCGGGGCGGATTCGTCGCCTGTGCGTGCACCGGGCCCGCGGCCGCGAGGGCGATTGACACGATCAGCGCCGCGAATCCGGCGACACCCGGCATCGAAAATGGATCACGCTTGGTCACGGTGCTCTGAGAAACGCGCCCGGGCGCTTGACATTACAGGTCGAAGGGCGCAGTCGAGCCTGCAAAATACGCACTGATTCCTTGCCGGCGCCGCCCCGGCACGACCGCGCCCCAATTGACATCGGCGCTTCCCGGCTGTTACACCCGTGTCGATGACAAGTGAACTCCACGTTGCGATGGCGGTCCTCGCGTACATCGATCCCGGAAGCGGCAGCTTCATCCTTCAGGTCGTCGTTGGAACGCTGCTCGGGGCCTCGGTTGCCCTGAAGATGTATTGGGCGCGCCTGCGCGCGTACTTCGTAAGTCGCGGCGAACGGAACGATGGCGACGCCGACCGCGGAGCATAGCGGCCCACTTTCCGGCTCTTTTCGTGACCCGAGCGGATTCGTGTTCCGACGCGATGGCGTCCTGTATCGCCAGGTCAACGGGTCGTACCGCGAGCACTTCGAACAGTTGCTCGCAACTGGATTGTTCGCCTTTCTCGTGGCGAAGGGCCTCATCGTCGACCACGAGGACGTCGATCTCGACCTCCGGCATACGGACGACGCCTGGCGCGTTATCAAGCCGAGCCCGATACCGTTCGTTTCATACCCGTACGAGTGGTCCTTCGGTCAGCTGCGCGATGCTGCCCTGCTCACTCTTCGCATCCAGCGGGAAGCCCTCGACCGGGGAATGACGCTCAAGGATGCAAGCGCCTACAACGTCCAGTTCGTCGGATGTCAGCCGGTGTTCATAGACACGTTGTCGTTCGAGACCTATCGCGAAGGCCGGCCCTGGGTCGCCTATCGCCAGTTCTGCCAGCACTTTCTGGCCCCGCTCGCCCTGATGAGTCGTGTCGACGTTCGACTCGGGCAGTTGCTCAAGCCCTACCTAGACGGAATTCCACTCAGCCTTGCTAGCCGGTTGCTTCCGTGGCGAACGCGGCTCTCGTTTCCACTCCTCACTCACATGCATCTGCACGCGAGGTCGCAGGAACGCTACGCCGACAAGCCGGTGAAGGGCTCGTCGGTTTCGGTCGGAAAGCTGTCGCTCATCGGGCTGCTCGACAGCCTTCGAAAGGCGGTCGAGGGAATGGAGTGGCATCCGGCCGGCACCGAATGGGCCGACTACTACGCGAACACGAACTATGAGCCCGACGCGATGCGACGCAAGTCAGAAATCGTGTCGGAGTATCTGGACCGGGTCGATCCGGCGACCGTCTGGGATCTGGGCGCCAACACCGGGACTTTCAGCCGGATTGCCAGCCGGCGCGGCGCGATGACGGTCGCATTCGACGTGGATCCGGCCGCGGTCGAGAAGAACTACCGGGACGGCACCCGCGACGGGGAGAGGGGCCTGCTGCCGCTGGTGCTCGACGCCACGAACCCGAGTCCGGGACTCGGGTGGGAGAACACGGAGCGATCATCGCTCGACGAGCGAGGCCCGGCCGACCTGGTCATGGCGCTTGCGCTCGTTCACCACCTCGCCATCGGCAACAACGTGCCGCTCGAGCGGATCGCCGGATACCTTGCGCGGCTCGGAACGTGGCTCGTCATCGAGTTCGTGCCCAAGGAGGACTCGCAGGTCCAGCGGCTCCTGGCGAGCCGGGAGGACATCTTCGGAGGCTACGACGCGGCCGGTTTCGAGGCGGGCTTCCGGCCGCATTTCGCTGTGGTGGATCGTCAGCCGATCGAGGGGACGTGCCGAACGCTCTACCTGATGCAGGCGTTGGAGCCCGCGCGGAGGCCGACGTGAAACGATTGCCGGCGCTGTTGTCACCTCTCACGCTTGCGGCCTATCCAGTGCTGTTTCTCTTTGCCCACAACCAGGGGCAAACCTATGCGACGGACGTCGTGCGCCCGCTCACGGTGGCGGTGCTGGGGACGGCGGTGCTGCTCGCAGTCGCCACGCTCGTCTATCGCGACGCCGCGAAGGCCGGCGTGCTCGTTTCGGCCTTCGTCGTGCTCTTCTTTGCATACGGGCACATCGTCAACCTCGTCTCGAAGACGTCGGTTTCCGTCGCGGTAGTCACGGGGGCGATCGAGATTGCTGCGCTTGTCGCGCTTGCGATCGTGCTCTTCCGTTCACGTACGAGTCCGACGACGCCGGCCACGTTGATTTCAGTCGTCGCCGCGGTCCTCATCGTGTTTCCACTCTCGACTATCGCGTTTTCGCTCGGCGGACGACCGGCCGCGTCGACGACCGCATCGAATACGGCGAGCTCCGCGCCGGCGGCCGGAATCGCCGCGCGCCGGCCAGACATCTACTACATCATCCTCGACAGCTATCCGTCGCAACGGTCGCTGGAGGAATTCTATGACTTCGACAATGCGCCGTTCGTCGATGGGCTGAAGTCGCGCGGCTTCCAGGTCGCGGACGACAGCAAGAGCAACTACGGCGCGACTCTCCTCTCGCTCGGTTCATCGCTGAACATGACGTACCTCGACGACGTGACGGCGCCGTTCCGCGAGACGAGCGACCGAACGGTGATGATGGACGCGGTTCGGGACAGTGCCGTGGTCCGGACGCTGCGGGAGCACGGGTATCGGTTCGTCAGCATTTCGTCGGGATTCTCGGGAACGGATCCCATGCCGACGGCCGACGCCGAGCTGCGGTTTCCGAAGGGCAGTCTGACCGAGTTCGAAGTGCTCGCGATAAGCACGACGCCGCTCGCCGAGCTGCCGGCGTTCAGGGAAACGACCGACCCGTTTCTCCTGCGACGATTCGCGGTTCTGCATGGGTTCGAGGCACTCGCGGGCCAGGGGCCGTCCCGGGAACCGACGTTCGTGCTAGCGCACATCCTGTCGCCGCATCCGCCGTTCGTCTTCGACGCGGCCGGAGGGATGCGTGAGCGCAAGGGCCGATTCAATCAGACGAAATACAGCAAGGACGAGTACCTCGACGGTTTCCGCGGACAGGTCACTTTCGTCAACGACCGGCTGATCCCTGCGATCGACGCGATCCTCGGTCGGTACGAGTCGTCGAACCGGCCCATCATCATCGTGCAGGGCGACCACGGGCCGCGATCCCTGCGGCGCCGGAACAACACGACGGAGGCGTTCTATCGCGAGCGATTCAGCATTCTGAACGCGTACCACGTGCCGAAAGACATACCCTGCGAGATCTACCCGACGATCAGTCCCGTCAATACGTTCCGCAAGCTCTTCGCAGCGCTCTTCGGCACCCCGTACGAAATGCTTTCGGACGAGAGCTATTTCTCGACATCGCACAAGCCGTACGCCTTCAAGCCGGTGTCGGCGCTCGTGCAGTCGGATTCGCCGGCGCCGGGCGACGACGAAGCCGACGATCACGGCGACCAGTAGTATCAAAAGGCGGGCCGAGGCAAGGCGCCCACAGCTGGCACCGCTGCGTTCACGATTGCGTCTTTGCGTATTCCTTTGCGCCCTTGCGAGCTCGACGGATTGAAGAATTTCTCGCAAAGGCGCAAGGGAAGACGCAAAGACGCAAAGACGCAAAAGATCAGAGAGCCTGCACCAAGCCTTGGGCGGACCCTGATCGAAAGTGACCCACTACCCTCGATTGGTCTCCTTTCGCGTGCCGCGAGCGCTACGGTAGACTCCTCCGTCGCGGACAATTCGCCGCCAGGGGATCCAAACGAATGACGCGAGAAAAGAAGTCCAGTTCGACCGCCGCCCTCCACTCCGAGACGTCGACACTCGACGAGGCCGTCAGTACGTCGGCGCTCGAAGACGCGCGCCATACGTCCATCGGCACGGGGTCGCTCGAAGGCACGCTGCTCTTCAACCGCGAGTTGAGCTGGATCGAGTTCAATCGTCGCGTGCTCGAGGAGGGACTGGACAACCGGAACCCGCTCCTCGAACGCCTGAAGTTCCTCTCGATCTTCTCCACGAACCTCGATGAGTTCTTCATGATTCGCGTGTCGGGCCTCATGCAGCAGGTCGACGCCGGCGTGACGGTTCTGTCTCCCGACGGACTGAGTCCGGCCAATCAGCTCAAGTCGATCTCTGAGAAGCTGAGGCCGATGATCGATGAGCTCACCAGGTGCCTCGTGTACGAGATCCTGCCGGAACTCGACGCGCACGGGATTCGCGTCCTGCGTTACAAGCACCTGACGCCGATTCAGCAGGAGGAAATGCGGGAGTACTTCCGGAGCTACATCTTCCCGATCCTCACGCCCTTGGCGGTCGACCCGAGTCACCCGTTTCCTTACATCTCCAACCTCAGTCTGAACCTCGCCATGATGGTCAGGCCGAAGGAGAAGGGGGTTCACGAGCCGCGATTCGCGCGGTTGAAGGTGCCGCCCGTCGTTGCGAGGCTGCTGCCAGTCTCGGGTGAGCCGCACGCATTCGTGCTCCTCGAGGAAGTCCTGGCCGCCAACGTGCAGTCGCTCTTTCCCGAGATGAACGTCACGAACATTCATCCCTTCCGTGTGACGCGAGACGCTGATCTCGAAATCGAACAGGACGAGGCCGGCGACCTCCTGAAGACCGTCGAGCGGCAGCTCCGAAGACGACGCTTCGGTTCGAGCGTGCGTCTCGAGGTCGACACGGGCATGCCGCCCGACATGGTGCAGTTCCTGACCGAGTCGCTTGGACTTGAACACGACGACGTCTACACGATCGATGGGCCGCTGAGCCCGTCGGACCTCATGCAGCTCTACAAGCTCGACTTTCCGGCGCTCAAGGACGAGCCGTTCTCGTCGGTGATGCCGGCGGAGCTGCGCGAGGGCGACACGGTATTCGACGTGCTGCGCAAGCAGGACATTGTGCTGCACCACCCGTTCGATTCGTTTGCACCGGTCGTGGACTTCATCCGGGCTGCAGCGCGCGATCCGCACGTGCTCGCCATCAAGCAGACGCTGTATCGCACGAGCGGCGATTCGCCGATCGTCGAAGCGCTCATGGATGCCTGCGAACGAGGCAAGCAGGTTGCCGTTCTGGTCGAGCTCAAGGCGCGGTTCGATGAAGAGAACAACATCGTCTGGGCGAGGAAGATGGAGCGAGCCGGCGTCCACGTCGTCTACGGGCTGATCGGACTCAAGACTCACTGCAAGCTCGCGCTCGTCGTGCGGCAGGAAGGCGATGGACTTCGCAGGTATGTCCATCTCGGAACCGGCAACTACAATCCGTCCACGGCGCGGATCTATACCGACATCGGCCTGCTGACGTCGAATCCCGAAATCGGTGCGGACGCAACGGAGCTCTTCAATTTTCTGACCGGTTTCTCGCGGCAGACCGACTATCGAAAACTGTTCGTCGCTCCCGTGGCGCTGCGCGAGAAGTTCATCGGGCTCATCCGCAGGGAAGCCGATCACGCCCGGGGCGGCCGGAAGGGACGCATAGTCGCCAAGATCAACAGCCTGACGGATACGCGCACCATACGCGCGCTCTACGACGCCTCGCAGGCGGGAGTGGACATCGACCTCATCGTCCGCGGAGTCTGCTGCCTCCGACCCGGCATTCCGGGGATCAGCGAGAACATCCGCGTGCGCTCGATCGTCGGCCGATTCCTCGAGCACAGCCGCATCTTCCTGTTTCACAATGACGGGCACGACGAGATCTACCTGGGCAGCGCCGACTGGATGAACCGCAACCTCGACCGACGGGTCGAAACGGTTTTTCCCGTTGATGAACCAAGGGCGCGCAAGCGCGTTCGGAAGATCCTCGATGCCTATCTGCTCGACAATGCGAAGTCTCGCGTCCTTGATGCCGAAGGCAGCTACACGCGGCTTTCCCCTGCGGCCGGTGAAGCGCCCGTGAACGTCCAGGAGCACTTCCTTTCGCTCGTCCGGACCGACAACGTGGAGTGATGAGGACCAGCGGCCGGAAGGCAGAGTCGTCGCGGCGCATTTGTACGCCAACGGCAATTCCGCAGGAATACAGAGAGCACAGAGCCACGGAGGGCACGGAGTTTCGACGGACTCCCCTATGGACAATCCCCGTGGGCGGCGCGTATCATCGCCCCAGTTTGCACCCTTAGCTCAGCTGGATAGAGCGTCAGCCTCCGGAGCTGAAGGCCGGTGGTTCGAATCCACCAGGGTGTACTTTCCGATGAAGCGGCCACCTCGATGGGTGGCCGTTCTCGTCGGGAAACGCAGGGTTGACATCACGACCTCGCGGCCTACAATCAGCACAACGTCCCAGCTCCAATACTTCGGACACATTCAACGAATCACGATGAGGGGGAAGTCGAGTTTCGGCCCCTGAGCGGAACCCGTGTCCCCGGGCGGTTTGGGGGAGCCATGATCGGCACCAAACTGGCGGACCGGTACGAAATCGTCGGCGAACTCGGCCGGGGCGGCATGGGTGTGGTTTACCGTGCGCGCGATCCGCTGCTCGACCGGGACGTCGCCATCAAGGTCGTCCCGCCGGCCATGCTGACGCCCGACGCCGAGCTCAGGTTCCAGCGCGAGGCGCAGGTGGTCGCGCGCATGGACCACCCGGCCATCGTGACCGTTTACGACATCGGAAGGCACGAAGGCTCGCTCTTCTTCGTCATGCCGGTCATCAGCGGCACAAACCTGCGGGTGCTGCTGCGCGAACGCTCACTGCGCCTCGGCGACGTAGTCGACCTGGCCGTGCAGGTCGCCGACGCGCTCGATTACAGCCACAACCAGGGTGTCGTCCACCGGGACATCAAACCCGAGAACGTCATGGTCTGGCGGACCGAGAACGACAGTCTGCGTGTCCGCATCATGGATTTCGGGCTTGCGCGTGCTTCGCTGGAGAGCCAGCTGACGCGCATCACGCATTCGGGCACGATCATCGGGACCGTGTCGTATTTCAGTCCGGAACAGGTCTCGGCAACTCACGAGGTCGATGCTCGCTCGGACATCTACTCGTTCGGGACGGTGCTCTACGAGTGTCTGCTCGGTGAACCGCCATTCGCCGGCGAAGTGCAGTCGATCCTCTATCGAATCGTTCACGAAAACCCGCAGCCGCCCAACCAGCGCGGCGCCGATGTCGACTTTGAGCTCGAGCAGATCGCCATGCGATGTCTCGCGCGCGAGCCCACTGCCCGCCCACAGACAGCGCGCGAGGTGGCCGACGCGCTTTCGCGCTACCGGGCCGGACTGAACGACGATGACCGCCAGCGCCCGATCGCGATGGCGTCGACGAGAATGTCGCGTCCGGAACCCGTCCAGCGCGAGCTTGCGCCCTTCACAGGTCGCGAGCGCGAACTGACGGAGCTTCAGCATCGGCTGAATGCAGCCGTGAACGGCGAGTGCCAGTTCGCCGTCGTCGGCGGCGAGCCCGGCATCGGCAAGAGCCGGTTGCTCGAGGAGATCGAGCGCCTCGCGCGCGCCCGGCGCATCCGGGTGCTCCACGGACGATTCGTCGAGCAGGATCGCGCCTTTCCGTATCAGGGATTCTGCGAAGCCATTCAGGAGTACTTCCGCTCTCGGGAAACGGCCTCGTCATCCACCGAGATCGCCGACCTGACCGACCTCGCTCCCGAGCTCGCGTACCTCTTTCCGGTGCTCGCCGAGATTGGCGACATCCGCACGGCGTCCGCCGATTCGAAGACCGACATCACGAAGGCTCGACGCGCCGACGACCGGAACGCAATCTTCGAGCTGCTTGCGCGCGTCATCGCGCGCATCTCGAGTGGACGCCCGCTCGTGCTGCTTCTCGAGGACCTGCACGATGCCGATGTGTCGATCGAGGCGCTCCAGTACATCGTACGGCGCCTCGGGCCAACGCCGACGTTCATAATCGGAACCTACCGGACCGGTGACGTGGACCGTCGACACGCGATCTCGCGCATGCTCGACAGCTTTCACGGCGACCGGCGCTTCGTCCATCTGCTCATCGGACCGATGTCGGCGAGTGAGCATCGGATCTACGTCGAGGCGCTCATCGGTTCGGGCCGCCTCGGCGAGAGCCTCGCGCGAACGCTTTTTGACGCAACGGAAGGGAACCCGTTCTTCACGAAGGAGCTCGTCCGATCGCTCGTTGATTCCGGAGGCATTGCCGAGGACGACGTCGGCACGCTCTCTCTTTCCAGCGAAATGGGACTGACGAGCGATGCACTGCCCGAGACCATTCAGCAAGTTGTCGAGAAGCAGATCGAACGACTCGACGAGGGCGATCGCGAAGTGCTGGCGATGGCTGCGGTCCTGGGAAGGAGCTTCGAGTATCGCGATCTCGAGGCGCTGGCGGAGGGGCGGGGAACGGACATCGAGGATGCGGTGGACCGCCTCTTGCGCCAGGGGTTGCTCGAGGAGGAGCGGGAGTCGCGCGGCGATCGGCTGTCGTTTTCGAGCGGCGTGGTGCGTGAGGCGCTCTATGCGGGACTCTCGCGTCGCAAGCGGCGCACGTTGCACCGGCGCTACGCGGAATGGATGGACGAGCGCAACGGGGGCAAGGAGCGATACTGGGCAGCACTCGCGCACCACTATTCGCACGGAGACGTCGCGGACAAGGCGGTGGAGTTCGGCCTGAAGGCGGCGCGCAAGTCGCTCGAGGCTTTCTCGACCGACGAGGCCATCCGCGCTGCCCGGACCGCGCTCGAGTTCCTCGAGGACGAGGAGTGGGAAGGCGACCGCTCGCTCGAGGGCGACGCCCGGCTTCTGCTCTCGGGCGCCTGGCGGATCGAGGGCAACATCGAAGGCGCCGTTCGAGAAGTCGAGCGGGCCATCCGCGTTTTCGAACGGGAGCGGGAGTCAACGCGAATTCTCGAGGCGTTCCTCGTTGCGGCAGAGACCGCGTGGGAGGGTCGCCGGATAGAAGAGACGCGGCGGTGGGTGGACCGCGGGCTCGACGCGGCACGGACGACTGGCGACAACGAGACGAGATCGCGCCTGCTTTCGCTCGGTGCGACGGTCGCGAATCTTCGCGGTGAGTACGAAGCCGCGCGCGAGTACCTCGAAGAGATCGAGCAGTTGCGGCCCGAACGGCCGGCCGCCGATGCCGAAGTACCCGTCGGGGGAACGCTCCTCGTCGGAATTCCCGGCAACATCGATGCGCGGGAACCGTCCAAGGTGAAGACGGTCGAAGAGGAAGAGATCATCGCGAACGTCTTTGAAGGACTGTTTGCCGCCGACGAACAGGGCACGGTCCAACCGTCGATCGGCGAGAAGTGGGAGTTGCTAGACGGGGGCCGTTCGATTCTCGTCACGCTTCGGCCGAACGTCTGGTTTTCGGACGGAGAGCCTCTCACCGCGGAGGACGTGCGCACCACGTTCGAACGCGCAATCCGGTTCGACGCCGACGCGCCGCGTGCGATCTTCGCCACCATTCGCGGCGCGACTGAATTTGCGATGGGCGAGACCGAGCACGTCGAGGGCATCGTGATCCGGTCGGCGTCACACGTCGAGATCCAGCTTTCGGAGGCGCTGCCGATCTACCCGACGCTGCTCTCGGACCCCGGCGCCGGGATCGTTCGCATCGTGACGAACGAGGATGGCAGCGAATCAGCCATCGGCACCGGAAAGTTCCGCATTGCGTCGAGCGAGCCGAACAGGATCGTCCTCGAACGCAATGACCGCTACTGGGGTGGTACGTCGACGCCGGTCGATTGCATCGAGTTCCAGACCCGGCTGACGCCGGGAGAATCGGCCGCTCGTTTCCGCGCCGGGCAACTGGACATCGTATACGAGCTGATGAACGACGATCTCGACCGGATCCTGCGGGACCAGCGCCTCGGGGCGCAAATCAACGAGGCGCCTCGAAAGAACGTCGCACTCGTGGTCTTCAAGACGACCAGTGGCTTGTTCAAGGATCCGGTGGTGCGTCGGGCGGTCGCGGGTGTCGTTCGCACGCAGGACCTCGTCTGGCAGTCGCTCGGGCGATTCGCCATGCCGGCGACGGGTCTGATTCCTCCCGGCATGCTCGGACATGATCCGGGCCGACGCCGGACTCCGATATACGCCGAGCAGGCCCTTTCGCAGATGACGAGCCACGGCTTCACCGCTCCTGCGCGAGTGGCAGCTGCGGTTCCACCCGGACTCATGGATCGCTATGCGGATCTCCTGCGCGGGCTATTCAACTCGTGGAGGGACCTGGGCGTGCAGGTCGAGCACGTGACAGGCAAGGCGGACGATTATCTGCGTTCCCTGCGTACGGCCGAGGGCGTCGATCTGCTCGTGATTCGATGGAACGCCGACTACGACGATCCTGACAACTTCACGTACGGGCTCTTTCATTCGCGGGTCGGCCTGTTGCGTAACTTCTTCTCGTCTCCCGAAACCGATGCGATCGCCGAGGAAGCGCGAACCGAGAGGACGGCGTCGATTCGCGAGACGCTCTATCGTAAATTCGAACACATGCTGCTCGAGTCGGCCGTCGTCGTGCCGCTGTTCCACGAGGTGAACTACCGTCTCTCGTCGCCGTTGGTCCGAGGGCTGCGAGTTCGGAGCGGCGCCCCGTGCGTAAACTACGCCGAGATTGGAAAGGCGAGTCCGACGGAGCCCGCCGTCGCGACACAGCGTCGCACTGCCGGGGGCACCATTTACGTTCCTGGAGGATCGACACGAATCGAGTCGCTAGATCCGTCGTACATTTCGACGCTCAGTCACGGCGAAGTCATCCCGAACGTCTTCGAGACGCTGACGCGCGTCATAGAGGGTGCGCGCGTCGTGCCGTGGCTCGCAGCATCGTTTCACGTGGAGGACGGCGGCCGCCGATTCCGTTTCCGGCTTCGCGACGACGTCCGGTTTCACGACGGCAGGCGATTGACGTCGCGGGACGTGCGCTACACCTTCGAGCGATTCCTGCTCGACGAGAACGGTCCGAACCGGCGGCTCCTGATGCCCATCCGAGGTGCCAAGGCCATGATCGACGGGACAGCCGGCGATCTCGAGGGGTTCAGGATCCTTTCGGCACTCGAGTTCACGATCGACCTCGAGGCGCCTCTGCTGCTGTTCTCGGTCATGTTGACGAATGCCGCGCTCGCAATCGTTCCGGAAGGCTGCAGTCGATTCGACGGGAACTGGCGTGAGACCTGCATCGGTACTGGACCGTTCCGTGTGCTGCAGTTCGATCCGGGGCGACGGCTGGAGCTCGAGAGGAATCCGGATTATTGGCGAAGCGGCTATCCGAAATCGGACGGCCTCGTGTTTTTGTTTGGAATGTCGTCGAACCAGATACTCAGCGAATTCCGCGCAGGGCGACTCTCGCTTGCGGCCGATCTCGCGCCGGTCGACGTCGACGCGCTCCGGCACGATCCGATCTTCGCCGCCGGTTATCGCGAGATGCCGCGGCTTTCGTCATCGTTCGTCACGTTCAATACGAAAAAGGGACCATTGGCCGATATCGCCGTTCGACGCTGGCTGACGTCGGCCATCGACACGGCGTCGATGGTGCGGCGCGTTCTAGGGCGATTCACGATGCCCGCGCACGGACTGATCCCTCCGGGGCTGCTCGGTTACGAGACGGTACGGGGGACGTCCGGGTCTGGCGCGTTGCCGCGAATCCTCGACGATCCGATCGAGCTGACGGCGGTCACGAACGCGGTGTTCACGGGAAGATACGTCGACCTGACGACGGAGCTGCTCGATTCGATGCGCCGGCTCGGAGCCCGAGTGAGTCTCGAAATGGTCGAGCCCGATGAGCTGTACCACGCGCAGAGCACGGGCAGCGTCGACATGATCATCAATGCGTGGGTGGCGGACTATCCTGACGCCGACAGCTTTGCCCGCGGGCTCCTGCACTCGGAGGACGGCGTGCTTGGCAAGATGCTCGGATTCAAGGAGCTCGATGCGATCATCGAGCGAGGTCGGTCCGAGACGGAGCCGAGCGTGCGGCACGCCATCTACCGGCAGATGGAAGAGTATCTGGCGCGCGAGGCACTGCTCCTGCCGCTGTTCCACCCGCGCAATTTCCGGATTGCCCGGCCCGAGCTCGAGGGACTGTCGATCACGTCGTACACGTACCCGAGCGTGGCCTATGAGAATCTCTGGGTGAAGTAGACGGGGAGAATCGGCGGCGGTCCGGGTGCAGAGGTCCGAGCACAGAAGTCCTGGCTCAGGGGGCCGAGCTTCTGAGATCTGTCCGCAGGCCTGCTCGCTGCCGCTCGCGGTTCTGATGCCCGGGCTGCGGATTGCCACAGGGAGCAAGACGCAAGCTTCAGAACCGCGAGCGGTAGCGAGCAGGCCTGCGGACAGTCGTGACAACCCGATCCCGAATCTGTCCGCCCGAAGAGTCCGAACTCGTCATCCATCCGGGACGGCCGCTTCGAACTCCGGTTGCTCCTAATCTGCGGGCAGCGGTACAGTCTGCCGCTTCCGCCGAAGGAGGCGACGATGAACTGGAACGAACTAGCCGACCGCGTACTCGACGGGCACGCCGCGACGTTCGACGACGCGATCTCGGTGCTGCGGTCGTCGGACGACGAGATACTCGAAGTTCTCGACGCCGCATTCCGCGTCCGGCGCGCTCATCACGGACGCGACGTGCGGATCCACGTCCTTCAGAATGCCAAAAGCGGAGCCTGCCCCGAGGATTGCTCGTTCTGCAGCCAGTCGACAGCCTTCGACACGGGCGTCGAGCGCTACCGGATGCAGTCGGTTGACGAGATCGTGGCGGGAGCCCGCCGGGCGTACGAGATGAGGGCCGTAAAGTACTGCATCGTCACGGCTACGCGCGGTCCGTCAGCCGGCGAGCTCGACACGGTCTGCGAAGCAGTCAGACAGATCAAGTCCGAGATCGACATCAACATATGCACGTCGCTCGGACTGCTCAAGGATGGCCAGGCCGAACAGCTGGCCGCGGCTGGCGTCTCGCGGTTCAACCACAATCTGGAGACGGCGCGCCGGTATTATCCGGAAGTCTGCTCGACACATGACTTCGAGGACCGGATCGACACGGTGCGAAAGGCGAAACGCGCGGGCCTGGAAGCCTGTTGCGGCGGAATCGTGGGCATGGGCGAAACCGAGGAGGACCGCGTTGCGCTGGCGCTCGAGCTTCGCGAGCTCGAGGTCGAATCGATCCCGGTCAACTTCCTGGATCCGCGCCCTGGAACGCCGCTCGACGGTGTAGAGCGGATGTCGCCCGGAGCATGTCTGCGCACGCTGTGCATGTTCCGGTTCGTGAATCCGACGCGAGACATCCGAGTGGCGGGAGGCCGCGAGGTGAATCTGAGGCGAATGCAGTCGCTTGCGCTCTATCCGGCGAACTCAATTTTTGTCGATGGGTACCTGACGACCGGTGGCCAGGGGTACGATGCGGACATCCAGATGATCGAGGATGCCGGGTTCCGGGTCGCGGGGATCGTGGCGGAATAGAGGAAAGACACTCGCGCAAAGGCGCAAAGGCGCAAAGTTGAATGAGCCAGCGCTGGAATTCTGAGTCGGTGTCCGACCTCTGCGTCTTTGCGCCTTTGCGCGAGAGAGCGCTCTCGTGACTCGGACGTCCCACGGCCAGGGTCTCTCCCGCGAAGAGCTCGTTCGTCTCGACGACGCCCACGTCTGGCATCCCTTCACACCCCATTCGGTCTACCGTGACGAGTCCCCGTTGATGGTCGTCGCGGGTGACGGCAACTACCTCATCGACGCCGACGGTCGTCGGTACCTCGACGGCGTTGCCTCGCTCTGGTGCAACCTGTTCGGCCACCGCCGGCCCGAGATCGACGCCGCGATCGTCGACCAGCTTGGGCGGATCGCCCACTCGACGTTTCTCGGGAACGCGAGCGCTCCGGCCGTGACGCTCGCCGCGCGACTCATTGCACTCGCGCCCGAAAGCCTCACTCGCGTTTTCTACTCTGACAACGGCTCGACGGCCGTCGAAGTCGCCCTGAAGATCGCCCTCCAGTTCTGGCAGCAGCACGACGGCGGCCGGGATCGCCAGCGGACCAAATTCGTCACGCTCGGCAACGCCTACCACGGCGATACCGTCGGCGCCGTCTCGCTCGGCGGCATCCCGCTCTTCCATGAACGCTACGGCCCGCTGCTTTTCGAGACGATCCGCGCGCATTCGCCATACTGTTATCGGTGTCCGCTCGGATTCGCGCCGGAAAGCTGCCAGACAGAATGTGCGGCGGACCTCGAGCGGCTGATCGTCGAGAATGGCGATCGGATTGCGGCGGTCATCCTCGAGCCGGGCGTGCAGGGCGCCGCCGGCATGATCCCGCTACCGGACGGCTTTCTTCGCCGCGCGGCCGATGCCGCGCGGCGCGTCGGCGCATTGCTCATCCTCGACGAAGTCGCCGTCGGCTTTGGACGGTCAGGGTCGATGTTCGCGTGCGAGCGCGAGCGGGTCGAGCCGGACATGCTCTGTCTGGCGAAGGGATTGACTGGCGGATACCTGCCAATGTCCGCCACGCTCACAACCGAACGGATTTTCGAGGCGTTTCTCGGTAATCCGGCCGACGGACGGACGTTCTTTCACGGCCATACCTACACGGGAAATCAACTCGCGGCGGCGGCGGCGCACGCGACGCTCGACATCTTCGAGCGAGAGCGCGTCATCAACCGGATTCAGCCGATCATTGCGCGGCTTCAGACCGAGCTCGAACGGCTGCGCGATCATCCTCACGTCGGAGACATCCGACGCTTCGGGCTCGCGGCTGGCGTGGAACTCGTGGCGGACCGGACAACGAAGGCGATGTTCCCGTCGTCCGAGCGTCGTGGAATGAAGGTTTGCATGGCGGCGAGGGACAGCGGAGTATTCCTGCGGCCCCTCGGCGACACCATTATCCTGATGCCGCCGCTCTCGATTTCAGTCGACGAGATCGTGACGATCGTCGACGCACTCGAGGACGGTATCCATCGGGTCTGCCCCGTGGCTTGAAGGCCACCAATACTTGAATTGAAGGAGTCTTCGTGAAGAGTATCGTCGTCCTTTCGCTTTCGGTTCTGCTTCTCGTGCCTGCGGCCGCATTCGGCCAGTCCCGTGGCCGCAAGCCCGCGCCAAAGAAGCCTGCTCCGAAGCCCGCTGCGTCGGCCGTGGAGCTGGAACGGAAGGCCGGCGTCCAGAAAGTCTCTGATCAAATCAAGACGCTCGGGCAGTTCCTGTATCTCTATGGCGGCGTCGTGAAGACCGTCGAGCGAATCGAAGGCCGGGCCGAGCGTCGGCGTGCCACGAATCCCGAAGTCGGGGAAGTCGCCGAGCAGAACAAGCAGGCGATTCGCCAGAGCATCTCGAACGTGAGGGCCGGACTCGAGACTCTCGAAAACGAGTTCAGCTCGAAGCCGTCGCTCCGTCCTTACTACTCGTATGTCGTAGGAGTGACGGCCATCGGTGTTCAGGCCGAGTCGGCAGCAGCGGCGGACGATTTCGACCAGGCCGGGCGGATTCTTGTCACGGCGATCGCAAAGCTCTCCGACGCGCTTGTGCGGATGCGCGACCCGATCCCGGTGAATTAAGGAGAGAGGACAGGATTACAGGATTCTTCATCCTGCAATCCTGTCTATTCTCCTTCTTACGGGTTCGTGGACGCCGCGGACGCCGGCATGGCCTGCGTAAGGCCACGGTTGACGAGGATCTTCACCTCGACCCGACGGTTCTGCGAGCGGCCCTCGAGCGAGTCGTTGTCCGCCACCGGCTTCAGATCACCGTAGCCGAACGGCGTGATCATCCGGCGCAGCGGAATGTCGTAGGTCTCCGCCAGGTAACGCACCACCGAATCGGCGCGATTCTGACTTAGAACGCGGTTCTTCTGGGTGTTTCCCGTGGAATCCGCAAACCCCGTCACCTCGATCATGTAGCCCTTCGTCGCGAGGGCCTTCTGCGCGAGGATGTCGAGCTCCGTCTTGCCCTCCGGCGAAAGCACGAAACTGTTCACCTTGAAGTACACGGTGGCGAGATCCTGGACGAGATAGTCGTCCAGCGCCGAGATCCGTTCGTTTGTGCGTGCGATCTCAGCCTTGTTGACGTCGATGTCGCTCTTCATGGCCTTCGAGACCTCGTTGAGCTCATCGACCTGCCCGGCGAGCGCCTCGTTCTGCGCTTCGACCTGAGTCACCCGGCCTTCCACGGGTGTAACCCGGGAATCGATCGAGCGCGCCGTCTCGAGGTCGTCCTTCGAGAAGCGGATCTTTTCGGCTGTCAGCTGGCCGCTGGCGTTGCCCCGGCCCTCGGCCTCGATCGTGAGTCCGCGAAGAAGGCTCGTCACGTCGTAGTTCGTCCCACGTTTGAAGAAACCGCCCTTCGAGGCGACCGTCGTACGGTCCGTGATTTCGACGACCGTGTCCATTCCGGACCCGTCGCGAAGCGTGAGGGTGTCGGCGTCCCTCGTGATGATGGTTCCCTTGATTTTCGTCTTCTGACCGGCCGCGATGGTGCGGATCGGCCGATTGTCGCCGGCGTCCTGTACCGGACCTGCGATAACGTTCGTTGCGATGAGGGCCGCGACGAAGACCGTCGCGATGGCGCACCGAATTCCCCTGCTCATAGTAATCACCTTCATAATTTGACTCCCCCTGAGTCTGAGTTTTGTACGCATGATTCGCGCCGTCCCCGAGAGGTTGCGCGAAGGCGCCTGCATCCGGGAGCTGGAACGCAGGAAGTTCGTGATTCACCGAGAATTGTCGTGGACGAGTTTGGTCAAGTCAAGTGATTGATTCTGAACAGAATGGCGCATTGCCGATTGCGTCAAGGACCGTGTGTTAGACTCTTTCACGGTCGGCAATGTTCCCTGGCGGACGGGAGCGCGCATCGTGCGAACGAGAGTCGTAACGCGGCTTGTGGCAACACTGCTGCTGGCAGGGTTCGTGACCGTGGCGACCTCGGCACAGCAGCGGCAGGCGCCGAACGTCGATATTCCTCCCCCTCCACCCGAGCCGGTCACCGAGCCGCCGCCGCCCGTCGAAGAGCCGCCGCCGACCGTCGAGCTCTCAGCGAACCTCGTGACGATTGCCGTCGTCGCCCGCGGAGCGAACGGTGAACTCGTGACGGACCTGACAGCTGCGGATTTCGCCGTCTACGAAGACGGAAAGGCGCAGGAGGTCGACCAGTTTTTCCGGCAGGGCGAGGTCCCATCCCTTCGGCTCGCGCTCCTTTTCGACTCGAGCCTGTCCGTGCGAACCCGGCTCGACTTCGAAAAACGCGCTGCGTCCCGGTTCTTCTCGCAGGCGTTTCGAGCCGGCGATCAGGCGGCACTCTACAGTGTCGCGAGCACCTGGACGCTCCTGCAGCCGCTGACCGGTTCGGTCGGCTCCCTCGTCGATGCGACGACCCATATCGAGGCCGGTGGAACGACCTCGCTCTACGGCGCGATCATTGCCGCGTCGCACTACCTCGGGGAGTCTGATGGACGGCGGATTCTCGTGCTCCTCACGGACGGGTACGACAATGCGGCGAAAGAGACCCTCGCGCAGACGCTCGAGGTCGCGCAACGTCACGACATCATCATGTATGGCATCAGCCCTGCCGGAACCGGCGACTCGAAGAGTCAGGTTGCGAAGCTCGGGTCGGCGGCGCTGAACCAGCTCTGCGAGCAGACCGGCGGCCGCGCGTTCTTTCCTGCGATCGAAATGACGCCGGAAGCCGAGGTCCGGTCGCTCGACAGCATCTACGAGCGCATCATCAAGGAACTGCAGGCGCAGTACGTTCTCATCTATTACTCGAATGATCCGGCGAAGGACGGCCGGTTCCGCAAGCTCAAGGTCGACGTGCGACGTCCCGGCGTCTCGGTGTCGGCCCGCAAGGGCTACTACGCGCGTTAACGACGGTCGCGCAGTGCCTTCTAGGACCGGGGTATCACTGTGAGCAAGACGTTCGTAATCGCCGGAACGGACACGGGGGTCGGCAAAACCATCGTCGCCGCGGGGCTCGCACGGGCGCTGTCGATGTCCGGTCGCTACGTCGTCGCCGTCAAGATTGTAGAGTCGGGGTGCGACGGAGCGAATCCGGGAGGAGAGGACGGCCGGATCCTCGCGGCGGCGACGGGACAATCGGAGCCGCTCGAGGCTCTCGTACGACTCGCCGGTGCGGTGACACCCGCGCTCGCGGCGGATCTGGAAGGCGTGACGCTCGACTTCGAAGGTCTCATCGAGCAGACGCATGAGGTCGCTGCTGGTGCTGACGTGACGATCGTGGAGGGCGCCGGCGGCCTGTTCGCGCCGCTGACCTGGAAGCGAAACACGCGCCGACATGCGCGCGAGCTAGGCGCCAGAGTGATTCTCGTCGCAGCCGATCGGCTCGGCACGGTCAATCACACGCTCCTCGCGCTTGGAGCGCTCGAGGGAGACCGGGTTGCGGCAATCGTCCTGAGCGCTCCCGGTGCCAGACGCATCGACTGGCCTGAATGCCGAGGCGATTCGCCTGCACGGCACCGCGATGG
>JADIYM010000032.1 GCA_016705245.1 Blastocatellia bacterium
ACCTCGCATTCGGCCTCGAATCGCCCGCAATCGGGTATCATCACCGGCGCTCGCATCCTGAGTCGCCCGATTGACGGTTGGCTCGATCGAATGCCCGGAACGCATCCACGGAAACCGCCAATGAACCTCGAAGAACTCGTACGCAACGCCGGAGTCGTTGGCGCCGGAGGCGCCGGATTCCCGGCGCACGTGAAGGCAAGGGCCCGCGTTGAATTCATTCTCGCGAACGGCGCCGAGTGCGAGCCGCTGCTGCACAAGGACTACGAGGTGATGGTCAACAACGCACGCGCCGTCGTCGACGGAGTGCGCCTCTTGATAAACGCAACCGGAGCGCGCGAAGGCATCATCGGCATCAAGGAGAAAAACGCCCGCGCCATCGAAGCCGTCCGCGACGCGATCGATGGCGACGACGTGCGCCTTCACCTGCTCGGCGATTTCTATCCTTCCGGAGACGAATACATTCTCGTCTACGAAGCCACGGGCCGGCTAATTCCTCCCCAGGGCTTGCCGCTCGACGTCGGCATCGTCGTCAACAACGTCGAGACCCTCGTCAACATCTCGGCAGCCGCCGCCTCGTCGCCGGTCACGCGCAAGTTCATCACGGTTGCTGGCGCGGTCAACCGCCCGACGACGATGGTCGTTCCGATTGGCACGAGCTTCCGCGACGTGATCGCCGCAGCGGGTGGAGCGAGTGTCGCCGACTTCGCCGTTTTCGTGAGTGGAATAATGATGGGCAAGCTCGAATTCGACCTCGACCTGCCGATCACGAAGACCTGCGCGGGCCTCGTCGTCCTGCCCGTCGCGCACACGCTCGTGCGTCGCAAGGGTCAGCCCGAACAGACGATGCACCGCATCGGCAAGTCGGCCTGCGACCAGTGCAGCTACTGCACGGAGCTCTGTCCGCGCTTCACGCTCGGGTACGACGTCCAGCCACACAAGGTCATGCGCAGCCTCAGTTTCACTGCGACTGGCGAAAACGTCTGGAACCAGTATGCGTCGCTTTGCTGCGGGTGCGGCATCTGCACGCTCTACGCATGTCCTGAGGAGCTCTTTCCAAAGGAAGCCTGCGACAAGGCGAAGCGCGACCTGAAGGCCGCCGATATTCACTGGACCGGTCCGAAGGAAGTCACGCCCCACCCGATGTACGAGTACCGGCGGACGCCGCTCAAGCAACTCGTGGCAAAGCTCGGGATCGAGGAGTACGACGTGCACACGCCGTTCGACGCCACGGGACCCTCGCCGGAGCGGGTGGCGATTCCGCTGGCGCAGCACATTGGAGCTCCGTCCGTTGCCGTGGTCCGGGCGGGCGAATCCGTCCGCGCGGGTCAGCTCATCGGAGAGATTCCGGATGGACAGCTTGGCGCCCGCGTACACGCCAGCATCGATGGACGGATCGAGTCGGTCGGGGAAAACGTCGTCATCGCGAGGGCATGAGCACAATGAAGAAGAACTCGATCGGACTTCTCGAGCTTTCGAGCATCGCCGCCGGCTACCAGGCGAGCGACGCGATGATCAAGGCCGCCAGCGTCGAGCTGCTGCTCTCGCGCTCGATCTGTTCCGGGAAGTACATGACAATGATCGCAGGAGACGTGGCTGCGGTGACCTCGGCCGTGCAGGCCGGCCGCGATGCGTGCCGCGGATTCGTCATCGACACGTTCGTCATCCCGAACGTTCATGAATCGATCTTCCCGGCGATCTACGGATCGAACGTCGTTGGCGATCTCGAGTCGCTCGGGATCCTCGAGTCTTTCTCCGTCGCGTCGCTCATCGAGGCGGCCGACGCGTCGGCGAAGACGGCCGAGGTCAGGCTGCTCGAGATCCGGCTGGCGATGGCGCTTGGCGGGAAGGCGTTCGTGACGATGACGGGGAGCGTGTCGGCGGTGCAGGCGGCGGTCGATGCGGGAGCTCAGGTACTCGGCTCGAAGGGCATGCTGGTCAACAAGGTCGTGATCGCCGCGCCTCCGCCCGAACTCCTCTCCGAGATCGTGTGAAGCAGAGAGACGACCTCTGAATCATTGCGCGAAGCGCCTTGGAGTGCGGCGTGAATCGCCGCTTTGGATGCTTCGAAAGAGATACGGCGGAATCAGATCCAAAGCGAACCCGCCACTGCTCGAGTGGCGCTTGACGCCGTCGGCTGCTCAAGCGATGCTGGCGGCTCGCGGGAAAGGAAGAATGATCGGTGATCTCAGCAAAAGAAGCCCTCGACAAGCTGATCGAGGGCAATCGTCAGTTTGTAACGAACGTACAACAAACCAAGTCGCGGACGGGTAACACGCGACGCCTTGAACTTTCGGGCGGCCAGGAGCCGTTCGCCATTCTCCTCGGTTGCTCGGACTCCCGGGTTCCAGCCGAGATCGTCTTCAATCAGGGTCTGGGAGACCTGTTCGTCATTCGCGTTGCGGGCAACATAGTCGCCCCGTCACAGGTCGGCAGCGTCGAGTTCGCGGCGGCGAAGTTCGGGACGCGCCTCGTCGTCGTTCTCGGACACACGAAGTGCGGGGCGATCAAGGCCACGCTCGATGAACTGCAGCAACCGTCGGAAGACCAGTCTCACAACATCCGGTCGATCGTCGACTTCATCCGTCCTTCTGTGGAGGGATTGCTCGCCACTGAACTTCGGCACGACCACGAGGCACTCCTGGAGCAGGCCGTGCGCGACAATGTCCGTGTGACGGCGGACCACCTGCGTCACGGCTCGGATGTTCTCGAGTCGCTGATCAAGAATGACGGATTGCTAGTCGTGGGCGCCGAGTACTCCCTCGATACCGGGGTCGTCGACTTCTTCGACGGTCTGCCGAACAGTCAATGACGACCTATCACCTTCGCATCGCGCGCCCGGTCAGTGATCTCGGTCGCGCGGTGCGGATGTATGGCGAAGGGCTCGACCTGCGCGTGCTCGGAAGCTTCGAGGATCACGAAGGCTTTGACGGAGTGATGCTGGGGCGCGGAGGCGTCCCGCATCATTTCGAATTCACCCACTGCCGGTCCCATGCGGTGTCTCCGTCGCCGACACGGGAGGACCTTGTGGTCTTCTATGTCCCTGATCCGATCGAATGGCAGTCGGCGTGCGCGAGAATGGAGGCTGCGGGATTCGCTGTCGTGGCGTCGTTCAATCCGTATTGGGATGTTCACGGCCGCACGTTCGAGGATCCGGACGGCTATCGCGTCGTCCTGCAGAATGCCGACTGGGTGAATCGCGAGAAGACATCGTGATGCGAGCGGCGTCGATGAACTGAACGAGTGAACCGGGACAGCTACAACGCCATTGCAGAGGCGTGGGACGATGCGCGGTCGAAGTTTTCGGGCCGCGAGCGCGAATATCTCGAGCAGTTCCTCGACGGATTGCCAGTTCCGTCCAGTCTGCTCGATCTCGGATGCGGGACCGGAAGGCCGATTGCGGAGTACCTGCTCGAACGCGGGAATCGGGTCACCGGTGTCGATCAGTCGAGAGAGATGCTCGCGATTGCGAGGGCCCGGCTGCCTTCCGGTACGTGGATCGAGCAGAGGATCGAGGAATTCGACTCGGCGGAGCGGTTTGACGGGATCGTATGCTGGGACGCGTTGTTCCACATCGAGCGCTCACTGCACGAGACGCTCATTCGACGGATGGCGCGGATGCTTGTGGAAGGCGGGAGGCTGATTCTCACATTCGGAGGCTCCGATCATCCGGCGTTCACGGACACGATGTTCGGAGAGACGTTCTTCTACGACTCGCATCCGCCGGAGGTCGAACTGAACCTGCTTCGAGCGGCGGGCTTCGAGTTTCTCATCTCCGAATTCACGAACGTGCCGACGGGTGGACGGGACAAGGGAAGGTATGCGGTGGTGGGGCAGCTGACGTAGATGCGCGTTACCTATGCGCTTTGCGAGTCCTTTGCGCCCTTGCGTTGCTCACTTCTGACGAAAGAAGACGTTCGCGCAGAGGCGCAAAGGACCCGCAAAGGCCCGTGCAGTTCAGAAGCTGAACGCACGACCGACTCGCTTGACGCTGACGCCGTCGCCCGAAGATCCTTCAGGACAGTCCCGACTTCGAGGTGATCACTTGAACGTACTCATCACCGGAGGCACCGGCCATCTCGGCCGGCTCATCGTCCAGCGCGCATTGGCCGCCGGCCACGCCGTTCGCATCGCGAGTCGGCGCACTCAGCCGTCAACGGCGCTCGATGGTGCATCCTGGGCCACCGTCGATCTCGGCGCAGGCCTGGGACTTCGGGAAGCACTCGAAGACATTGACGCCATCGTCCACGCCGCGAGCGACCCGAGGAACGCAGAGGTCGCCGATATCAAGGGCACGCGACTTCTCGCCGAGGCCGCACGAGACGCCGGTGTTTCGCACCTTCTATTTGTATCCATCGTTGGAATCGACCGGATTCCGTTCCCCTACTACCAGCACAAATTCGAAGCGGAACGCATCCTCGTCGACAGCGGAGTCCCACACTCGATCCTGCGCGCGGCGCAATTTCACTCGTTCATCGATCTCCTCCTGCGTTCGGCGTCCCGGCTGCCGCTCATATTTCCTGTCCCTTCCGGTTTTCACGTCCAGAGTGTCGCTACCGAAGAGGTTGCAGAACGGATAGCCGGTGCGCTGGCGGACGGGCCACGCGGAATGCTGCCGGACTATGCCGGGCCGGAACCGATGACGCTCGACGAGGCTGCAACGGCGTGGAAAGCTGCGCGCGGCGTTCGAAAACCCACCTTCAAGCTCCCGACTTTCGGAAAGACCGCCGCCGGATTCCGCGCCGGTCACAACACGGCGCCCGACGGCGAGCGCGGATCGGTGACGTGGCGGGAATGGCTCGATCATCCCGGGGCGAGATACGTCGGGTGAGCCGACCGCTGGCAAAGCCTCAAGGGCTCGCAAAGGCGCAAAGGAGAAGCGGGAACCCCAGCTGTCGCCCGGCTCTTCTACCCCGCGACCGGCTCTTCCTCAACTGCTGCCACCTCATCCGGATGCGGCTTCATCGTCACGAACTCGCGCATCCTCTCGACGAGCGGCACGAGCGAAGCCGGCTGCAGCGCCGACACCGCCAGCGCGTTGTGCGTCCGGCACAGGTTCTCGATCGTCTCGGGTTCCACGCGATCCTTCTTGTTGAACACGATCAACCGCGGGATCTCGGTCAGCGACAGGTCCTCGAGAATTCCATTCACCGAACCAATCTGCGCCTCGAGAGTCGGGCTCGACGCGTCGACGAGGTGGAGAAGCAGGTCCGAGCCCTCCATCTCCTCGAGCGTAGCGCGGAAAGCCACGATCAAATCCTGCGGCAGGTCGCGGATGAAACCCACCGTGTCGTTGATGATGACTTCGCGGTCGCGCGGCAACCGCAATCGCCGACTCGTCGGATCGAGCGTCGCGAACATCCGGTTCTCGGCGAGCACGACGCTGCCCGTCAGCGCATTGAGCAGCGTCGACTTGCCCGCATTCGTGTAACCGACGATCGAGACGACCGGCAACCCGTGACGGTCGCGGTTCGAGCGCCGCGTCTTGCGGTGCTTGCGCAGATTCTCGATCTCTCGCTCGAGCAGCGTGATGCGCTCGCGTGCGCGACGGCGGTCGACCTCGAGCTTCGTTTCGCCCGGTCCGCGTCCGCCGATGCCGCCCGCCAGGCGCGACATCTCGACGCCGGAGCCCGTCAGCCGCGGCAGCACGTATTTGAGCTGCGCCAGCTCGACCTGGATCTTTCCTTCGCGGCTCTGCGCGCGTTGCGCGAAGATGTCGAGGATCAGCTGCGTCCGGTCGACGACCTTCAGCTCCGTCGCGGCATTGATCGATCGCACCTGCGACGGCGTCAGGTCGCGATCGAAGATGATCATGTCGACGCCGAGCTGCATCGCGTGGATGAGCAGCTCCTTGAGCTTGCCGCTGCCGACGAGCGTGCGCGGATCGAGCTGATTCCGCTTCTGAACGATGGAATCGAGCACCACGACGCCCGATGACCGGGCGAGCTCTGCCAACTCGTCCATCGACTCCTTTGACTCGTCGACGTCACCCGTCGTCACGTTCACGAGGATCGCACGGTCGCGCTTGTCCGACGCGGAGCGCGTCTGGCGCGTCCGTGCGAATTCGGCCTCGAGGCTTTCGATGAGCTCGAGGAAGTCGTCTTCGAGCAGGCTCGGCGGCGTCGGCGGGAGCACCGTCCACGGCTGCGACATTCCGAGCGAGCCGTTTCCGGAAGTCCCTTCGCCGTTCGGCACGAGGTGCGCGGTGTGGACGAGCGCCGGAATGCCGTTGTCGTCCATCGTCACGGCGGCGACGAGGTCTAGCCGCAGCAGCGCGAGGTCGGTAAGGTCGTCCTGCGTCAGCTGTTCGCCACGCAGGTGAGTGTGAAGCAGACGAACGCCCCGGAAACGCGACGTGGCTGCCCGGACGCGCTTGATGTCGGGAATCTCGATCGAATTCGAATCGCCGACCATCACCGATGCGACGTAACCGGACCGGTCGACGAGCACGCCGACCTGGCGACGAATCTCGTGCGAGAGCTCGGTCAGCTGACGCGCGAATTCCTGCGTGATGATCCGTTGTGGCTGGACGCGGCGGTCGTAGAGTTTTTCGAGACGGCGAAGGTGGTTGGGCTTGAGACCTGCGGTGTTACCAAGAACTGTTTCAGACACGAAGGGAAGTATAGAGGAGAGTTGACAGGATTACAGGATTTTCAGGATTAACAGGATTCAGACTTGGTCAGAAGAAGTGCGACTCTTCACCCCAAGTAATCCTGTTAATCCTGAAAATCCTGTAATCCTGTCAACTCTCTTTCCTACACCGCGTCGGAAAGGCTCGTGAAGGTGAAGTTGTCGACCTTCAGTCCCGGCATCATCACCGAGAAGCCTCCGCCGTTGCTGCCCGTCACCCGAGCCGTCGGCGACATCGCGGCGATGTTGTTGAGCATGATCACCGGGCTCTCGTTGAACCGGAAGTTCTTGATCGCCGACTTGATCTTGCCCTTCTCGATGAGGAACGTGCCGTCGCGCGTCAGCCCGGTCAGCAGGACCGTCTGCGGATCCACGAGCCGGATGTACCAGAACCTCGTCACCAGGATCCCGCGCTCGGTCGACGCGATCATCTCGTCGACCGACGTCTTGCCGCCTTCCATGATCAGGTTCGTCGGGAACGGCGTCGGCTCGACGTTCGTCTTCTTCGCCCAGTACCGCCCCGTGAACATGTTCGTCACGACGCCATTGCGCACGAAGTCCATCTTCCGCGCCGGCTGGCCGTCGCCCGAGAACGGCGCGCCAGGTGCAATCCGGTCGTTCGGGTCCGTGTAGAGCGACACCTGGTCGCCGAAGAACTTCTCGCCCTTGCGGTTGCCGCCACCTTTCTTAGACAGAAAACTGCGTCCCTCGTCCGCCGCCCGCGTGTTCGCGAAGAACATCATGAACGTGACTAGATCAGCGACCGCGACGGGCTCGAGGATCACCGTGTATTTGCCGGGCTCGATCGCCACCGCGTTCGCCGAGCCTTCGGCCTTCTGGATCGCCCGCGTGGCCACGGTCGCCCCGTCGACCTCGACGATCGTGTTGCCCTCGGCCGCGGCCCAGCCAGAACCGCCGCCGGTGCCGATGACCGTCCGGACCGTCGTCGAGTAGTTGGCATTCGACGCCCGGAAGTAGCCGTACATTCCCTTCGAGTTGCCGATGGCCTGGAATCCACCGCCGTTCTGCACGAAGCCCGCGGCGACGAGGTTCTTAGACTGGGCACCGGCCAGCACTGCGCTCGCGATCTTCGATCGCCATTCCGGTCCGGCATTCGCCGTCGCATCGTCCCACGCGTTCGTGACCGGGATGTACGTCTGCGGTCCGAGCAACGGCATCGTCTCGGGATCCTCCGGCGAAAGCCTGGCGATGGCCTCGGCGGCCTTCACCGTCCGGGCGATCGAATCGTCCGTGAGCGTGTCCGTCGTCGAGTTCCCCGACCTCATCCCGTAGTAACTCGTCACCGTCAGCGTGACCTGGTCGCGGTATCCGCTGGTGGTGACCGTGTTCACTGCAAAGCGCGTGTCGCCGCTCGAACCGCCGTTGAGCGAGACTTCCGTCCCTTCGGCCGAGGCATAACTGAGCGCCTTCTCGATGATTCGCTTGGCATCTTCTTGTGAAAGCATCAGCCCAATTTCCTCCCCGTATTGATGACGTTCACCTGCCGCACCCGCACCGGCGGACAGCCGTGGCTCACCGCGTTGCTCTGGCCGGGCTCGCCCTTGCCATCGAAATAGGAGCCGCCGAGACGGTAGCCGTGCTTCGAGCCGATTCCGTCCATCGCGTTCCAGAAGTCCGGCGTTCGCGCCTGGTAGGCCACGTCGCGCAGCAGTCCGACGACCTTGCCGCCCTTGATCTCATAGAACAGCTGCCCGCCGAACTGGAAGTTGTAGCGCTGCTGATCGATCGAGAAGCTGCCGTCGCCCTTGATGTAGATCCCGCGGTCGACGCCGGCGATGAGGTCCTCATCCACGATCTTCGTGTCACCGGGCGCCGGCAGCAAGCTGACGTTTGGCATGCGCTGGAAAGGCACCGAGGACCAGTTGTCGGCGTAGCAGCAGCCGCCGCTCTCCTTCAGGTTGATGAGCGCCGCGTTGTCGCGGATCGTCTGGTAGCCGACGAGGATGCCGTCCTTGATGATGTTGAACTGCTTCGTCTTGACGCCGTCGTCGTCGAAGCCGCACGTTGCGAGCCCGTCGCGGTGCGTCTTGTCGCCGATGATGTTAAGGAGCTTCGAGCCGTACTGAAAGTTCCCGAGCTTTTCGGTCGTCGCGAAACTCGTCCCGGCGAAGTTCGCCTCGAAGCCGAGCACGCGGTCGAGCTCCGTCGGATGGCCGATCGACTCGTGAATCGTCAGCCAGAGGTGCTCGGGATTGAGCACGAGGTCGTAGCGGCCCGGTTCGACCGACTTCGCCCGCGACTTCTCGACGACGAGCTGGTTGTACTCCTCGGCTTCCTTCACGAGGTCGATGTCGTCGGTGACGTATTCGTAGCCCTTGCCCATCGGCTGGGCGTTCGTCGATAGGGTCTCGAACGTGCCGGACTTCTCGTCGACGGCGGTGACCGTGTAGGTCGGGAACGTCCGCACGAGCGTCTGGTCGGTGTACGTGCCCTCGGTCGACGCGAAGATCTTTTCTTCCTTCATCGAGAAGATCTGCGAGTTGCAGAAGAACTTGTACCCGGCGACCGGCTTCATGGCCGCCTTGTTCACCCGGAGCAGGAGGTCGACCTGGGCATCGACGGGAACCTTGAACGGGTCCTTCGTGATCGGCGTCTGCCAGACGTCGACGTGCGGCGGCTCGGGGACGAGCTCGATCGGGCGTTTCTGGATCGGCTTGTTGGCCCGGGCGATCGCGACGGCGGCCTCGGCGATGCGTGCGATCGAGTCGCGGTCGATCTGCGAGCTCGCCGCGAAGCCCCAGGTCCCGTCGACGAGCGCGCGGATGCCGTAACCGTAACTCTCGGTGTCGGTCACGCCGGTGACGTGGTCTTCTCGGGTTGAGACGAACTTCCGAAGGACGCGGACGAAGCGGATGTCGGCGTAGGACGCGCCTTTCGACTTCGCGGCGTTGAGGGGCCACGGCGGCCAGCTCTTTCATGGTCAGAGCCTCCCTGGATTGTGTGCTGGAGCTAGGTGCGGCGGCGGTATACGGGGGGCTAGAGCAACAGTTGCGGCGCCGTGCATCCGCGGCTCAGTGTGCGAAGCTCTTCAGCCGCTTCGCACGCAGAGACACGGAGGCACGGAGTCACAGAGCCGACAATTGTTTATGAATCAGGAACGCTTCTCAGGTCTTCTTGCCCTTCACGAGCGCCCCGATCGCATCCCACTGCTCACTCGTGATGCACTCGAAGTCACTGAACTGCCCGGCGCCCCGCAACCACTCGCCGCCGTCGATCACAACGCATTCGCCATTGATGTACGACACCCGGTCGCTGACGAGGAACACCGCCAGATTGGCGAGCTCCGCGTGGTCTCCGACCCGCCCCATCGGAATCCGGCCGAGGAGCTTTCTCGCCAATTCCTCGCTCGGCAGCAGGCGCTGCCAGGCTCCTTCGGTCGGGAACGGCCCCGGTGCGATCGCGTTCATCCGGATCTTGTACTTCGCCCACTCGACCGCGAGCGATCGCGTCAACGCAAGCACTCCGGCTTTGGCCGCTGCCGACGGCACGACATACCCCGAACCCGTTTCTGCATATGTCGTTACAATGTTGAGCATCGTCCCGCCGGTCTCTTCGGCGATCCAGCGCTTCCCGACGGCGAGCGTGCAGTAGAACGTTCCGTGAAGAACGATTCCGAGCACGGCGTCGACCGCGCGGTGCGACAGTCGCTCGGTGGGGCTCACGAAATTGCCAGCCGCATTGTTGAGCAGCACGTCGACCTTGCCGTAGTGCCTGAATACGGCGTCGACCATCGCGTCGACCGACGCCGGGTCGCGCACGTCGCACGCTACGGGCAGCACCTCGCCGCCCGAAACCTCCGACATTTCAGCCGCCGCCTTCTCGAGTCGCTCGAAGTTGCGGCTTGCTATGGCCAGCTTTGCGCCAAGCTCCAGAAAGCGCTCGCCCATCGACCGTCCGAGCCCCGTGCCGCCGCCCGTGACGAGGATGACTTTTCCTTCTAACAGGTCCTTTTCAAACATCGGTCTTTCCCTTCGGCTCGCCCTCGACGCTCCGCGTATCAGTACCGTGGGGCGCACGGGTGCCGGCTGCGCGCGGGTGCGGCTCAATGTCCGTTCTTCGCATTCCACGTTCATGATGTCTCGGAAAACGCCGCCGCGAGCATGCGCACGGAGATGATCCGGTTCCGCCGGATGTTCTCGATGACGAAGCTGCGGCCGGCCGCCTCGAGCTCCGATCCCTGCCGCGGGATCGAGCCCGACTCGGAGAGCAGGAATCCCGCCAGCGTCACGTAGGCCGACGATTCGGGGACCTCTATCCCGAGCCGCTTGTTCAGCGCCCGGATCGAGATCGACGCATCGATGATGAGAGAGCCGTCCGGCTGCTCGACGACCGGATCTTCGCCACCGTCGTCGAACTCGTCGCGAATCTCGCCGACCAGTTCCTCGAGGATGTCCTCGAGCGTGACGATGCCCTGGAAACCGCCGTGCTCGTCGACGACGATCGCCAGATGATGGCCGGAACGCTTCATCCGCGCGAGCACCTCGTCGAGCTGCGCATTCGGAGGCACGAAGATCGTAGGACGCACCAGCGCCCGAGGCTCGGCGTGACCGCCGGCGACGGCAGCGCCGAGCACGTCGCGAGCGTGCAGCACTCCGACCACTCCGTCCATCGAGCCTTCGAACGCCGGAATGCGCGAATACTCGGTCGCCCGGAACAGCTCGACGAGCTCGGCGAGCGGTCTGTCGATCGACACGGATGTCACGGCGGTTCGTCCGACCATGCAATCGCGAACTGTCTCGGCGGCGAACTCGAAGACGTTGTGGATCAGTTCGCGCTCGCCCGCGTTGAGGTGTCCGGTCGTGTGGCTCAGATCGACGAGATGACGGAGCTCGTCCGAGGTGTAGACGGCGGAATGCTCTGCCGTGGCCTCGAGGCCGAACAGGCGGACCACGAAGTTGCCCGACTGAGTCAGCAACCAGATCGGGAACTTCAACGCCTTGTAGAAGAGCTCGAGCGGCAACGAGACCACGAGCGCTACGGACTCGGCCCGCTGCAGCGCCATCGTCTTTGGTGCGAGCTCGCCAAGCACGATCAGGACGAACGTGATGAGCGAGAACGAGATCGCAATCCCGATGGTTCGAGCGGCGGCAACGGCGACGCCGGCGGGAAGGACCGAAATCAGCGCATCCGTGAGCATGTGCCCCAGAGCCTCTTCGCCGACCCAGCCAAGCGCCAGGCTGGCGAGCGTGATTCCCAGCTGCGTTGCGGAAATGTAGGCATCAAGGGATTCGAGCTGGACGTTGAGCCGTTTCGCCGGCCGGCTTCCTCCGCGAGCGAGCGACTCGATCCGGGTTTTCCTGACGCCAACGAGCGCGAACTCGGCCGCCACGAAGAACGCGGTCAACGCGACCAGGAGCAGGATGAGACCGATCCGCCAGAGGGTGTCCACGACTTCAGGATTCATTCGGCGCGCAGTATACAGTGACCACGCGTGATTTTGCCCGCGCCGCGGTTTGGCGCCGAGCCGCGTTTCGAGCGATAGTCCTACGCCGTGGAGACTCGACACCTGGTCGATGGACTGCGGCAGTTCGACCGCATCGATGAGCTGCGCGCGTCGGGCTTTTTCCAGCGTCACCGCGTCGAGCTCGATACGCTGCTTGGCACTCCACAGTGTGGCGGCTCGCCGCAATCGTCCGGACCGGCGCCCGACGTCGTGCGGCTCGTCCAGTGGAACATCGAGAAGGGCCTGCGATTCCAGGGGATTGCAGAGCAGCTCGTGACGCATCCCGACCTCGTCCAGGCTGACGTCATCTTCCTAAACGAAGTCGACGTCGGCATGGCCCGAACGGCCAACCGCCACGTCGCGCGCGACCTCGCCGAGTGGCTCGGTTTCACGTGGGTGTTCGCGCCGGCGCATCTCGAGCTCACGAAGGGAGTTGGCGCCGAGCTCGAGGCGCCCGGCGACAACGCCGAAGCACTGCAGGGCAACGCGATCCTGTCGCGCTACGCGATGCGCGACGTCCGCGTCGTACCGCTCACCAACTGCTTCGAGCCGTTCGAGTTCGAAGAAAAGCGCTACGGAAGGCGAGTTGCCGTGGTCGCAGCGCTAGACACGGTTGCCGGACCGCTTTTTCTGGCGGGCACGCACCTCGAGGTTCGCAATACCCCGGCGTGTCGCGCCCGACAGATCCGCGACGTGGTCGATGCGCTTCCACCCGCGGGGCCTGCGCTGGTAGCCGGCGACCTCAACTCAGGCACGTTTCCGCGCGGGACGTTCGCCCGAACGCTGGTTGGAACGCTTCGCCTGCTCGGAGACGTCGACAAACTGAAGGCGGAGCTGCGAAATCCGGTCTCGCGAGAGCCGCTGTTCCTCGAATTGGCGCGCGGCGGATTCCGGATCGAGGGGTGGAACACCGACGACGTCACTATCGTCGAGGCGATCGACTCGCTCGAAGACGCCGAGCGTCTGCCGAAGCCTGTTGCCCGCTACGTCCTGAAGCGCATCGACCGTCTGGACCGCAAGCTCCCCATGCGCCTCGACTGGTTTGCCGGCCGCGACATTTCTTCATCGCATCCGCTTACAATCAGCGGCCTCGCCGACGACGACGGACGACGCGTTTCCGATCACGACCCGATCGCGGTGACGGTACACATTTACGGGTCCGGTCATTGATCCGTCGCTCTTTTGAGTCAGTCGACTTCGGGTTGCGTAAATTCCGGATACCATCGGCGGCTCGGCAGGATCAGTACCGCGAGCGATAGACCGGCGCGGAGCCGTGTCCTTCGGTGGAAATCAGCGGACGAAGATCAACGGGGCAGAGAAGATGCCGGTCGTCGGATTGATGGCCACGACGCGGACTGGTTTGCCCGATGGAATGAGCGCGCCGAAGCTCGTGTCCTCACCCGTCAGTCGTGTCGTCGTGCCGTCGCCGACGTGTTTCTTCTTCGGGTACTTCACGACGTCCATCCGCTCGTCCTCGATCTCGATCCTCTCGACGTCAACGAGGAATCCGCTGCCGTTGACGAGCAGCTTGTTGACCCCGTTCTTGAGCTTCGCACTGATCGACGTGATAGCGGGCGCCTTCGGGTCTCGGACGTCCACCGAGGTCGCTGCCGCGCTCACTTCGCGTCCCTTGCCACCGGCGAAGCGAACGCGAACCGCCGCGGCTGCGCTCGTGGGTCGCAGCAGGTGAATTCGAGACGGCGACTGTGCCTTGCCTCCGCCTCCACTGATCACGCGAACCTGCTTGGTGCCCGAAGGGAAAAAAGCGTCCTCGTCGACCATGACCGTCGCGCCGATCGCATCGCGATCATCCGACGTGTTCGCGTCCGATGCATCGCGGTCGCCATCGGTGAACGTCTGGACGGTCAGCGTTGCCGCCGTGCCGGGATTTCGCCACATCGACAGGCCGGACGCCGAGACAATGAGCAGATCGACGCGATCGTCGCCATCCGCATCCGCCCAGGCAGCCGTCGAGCCGCCCGCGTCGATTCCGATACCGGTCGTCGCATCGACGAAAACTGCAGAGTTGAATCGCGAAAGCGTCAGTCCGGCAGAATCCAGTGCGAGCAGGTCGATGCGGCCGTCTCCGCTCGCATCCTCCAGGGCCACGGCGTCGCCGTCGATGCCTGCGAGACCGAAACTCGCGGTCATGTCTGTGAATGTGCCGTCGCCGTCGCTACGAAGCAGGCGGACGCCCGCGCCCGTCGCGACAAAAAGATCGAGCGAGCCGTCGCCGTCGCCGTCCGCCCACGCGATGTCGCGAATGTCCGTGAGTCCGGAAACACCGGCGCTCGACGTGACGTCGGCGAAGCTCGACGGCGCACCTTGTCGGAACAGTCGCGCACCCGCCGCGGTCGTCACGACGAAGTCGACGAGTCCGTCGTCGTCAAAGTCGGCACACGCGACAGCCGACGGCGCCGCAACGCCGCCAAGCCCCATCGCGGCGGTCTCGTCCGAGAACTCGCCCGTCCCATCATTGATCAGGACCGCCAGTTCCGAATCGGCGCACACGACCAGGTCGAGCGCACCGTCCGCGTCGATGTCGACCCACGCTCCGGCCGAGACTCCGCTCGTGATTCCGAGGCTGGTCGACGCATCCGCGAACCCGGCACCGGTGTTCAGGTAGAGTCGCGCGCCCGTTGTCGTCGCGACGAATAGGTCGGGACGGCCGTCGCCGTCCGCATCGCCCCACGAGGCCGAACGCGAGTTGTCGGTCGCGAGAAGTCCCACCGACTCACCGATCTCCGAGAAGACTCCGCTGGCGTTCCGGAAGAGCAGGTCACGGCCATCGCGTGTCACGAAGAAGTCGTCGTCGCCGTCACGATCGAAGTCCGCCCACGCGACACCGGTGCCTCCCGGCTGGCCGGCGAGGCCGCTCGTCGCCGTCACGTCGAGGAACGGCTCTGTCGTCTCGATCGGAGCCGATTCCACGAACGCCGTGTAGACGTTGTCACCGGTATTCGCGTTGTTGTTGTTCGCCGCGTTGCCGGCCGCATAGAAAGCGACGATTCCGGCGCTCGTGTCGGGCGCGGTCCACTGTACCGTCCACGTCGCTCCGCCGGATGTGCCGGCGAACGTGCCGGGAGTGCGATGTTCGACGTACTGACGGCCGCCTTCTGTCTTGATCTGCGTCTGCTGCGTGTTGACGAGCGCAAACGTGCCGGCCGGATCGAGCGAGCTCGTGAGCGCCGTGAGCTGGAAGCCCCATCGACTGCGGTCCTGGCGATTGACGCGAACCGTGATCGTGTAGGTGGCGCCGGCGTCGTACTGCTCCGGCACACCTGCGATTGTGACGCTGCCTATACCATCGTTGAGCGCAGCGGTCGTATGGCACTCCCGGCAGCTGTTCTCGCCGGGCGCGCCCGTGTAGCCGGGACTCGGACCCGCCGAGTTCGCAAACGCTATCGGTACCATCAGGCCAAAGGCCATCAGGAACAGCAGCTTCAGTCGTTGTGCCGTGATCTTCATCGTCTCGAGGATGGCCTCCGCCGGTCGTAACTGCCGCCTTTCGACGCGCACCGGTGACGAATCGTCGGAAAAAGGTCTCGCCGGCCTTCTCAGGCCCTAGCCCGTAGCTACTTACGCGAGATCTGCGCGGGTAAGGAAGCCGCCAGCCGCTGTAGGATAAACGGCCCGCACCCCGGCGAGCGACCATTGCCCGGACACCTCGACGACGATGCACTCGATGAAGTCGCCGACGATCACGAGTCCCGCGACCTCCTCCGGAACGCGAACGTCGAAGTCGATCGCGGTATCGTCGTCATCCTCGGGATCGATCGGCGGGCTCGAGAGCGTCACGTTCGTCCCTTCGACGTCCGACACGTCGAAGATGCCCTCGATGATGTCCGAAACGTCCGCCGCCGTTCCGTCGATGAGTGATGCCATCGTTTCGTCGGCGTCGCGCGCCTGTGTGACGCCCTCCAGCAGGAACGTCGCCATCACGCAGCGAGGGACGTCGTAGAGCTTCGGCATGACGTCGCGTTCGTATTCGGTCTGAATGAACGTGCCGAGCGCCGCATCGAGGTAACGCAGAAACCTCCAGACGGCCGTCAGGGCGCTCTTCGCCGATTCGGACCTGAGGTCGTGCCACTGTCGCGGATACCAGAGCGCGAAGAACTCGAGCAGGTCATCGCCTCGAAGGTCGCTCGGACGATCCGGTCCGACCTCGTCGGTGAACCGGACGAGCGCGTTGAGCGCGTACGCTTCGCTCTCGAACGCCTCTTCATCAGTCGCCTCGAAGATCGAGTCGAGGTACTCGCGGGCGAATCGCGCCAGTGTGCCCTCCTCAAAGCTCGTGGCATCGAATTCGAGCAGGTTGTCGACCTCGTCCTCGACGAGCCGGCCTTCTTCGGCGAGCAGCGCGGCGAGCTCCTCTTCCGTCTCCGAATCGCCTTCCATCCTCGGGCCGTCGGGGCCCAGTGTCTCGGTACCCTCGGCGCCGAATCGTTTCTGCACGCCCGACAGCACATAGAAATCAGCGACCGGAATGATCCTCGTCGAAATCACGTTGCCGGCCTCGAGGCCGAGCTCATCGGAATGGCACGACGTTGGCACCGTGCGATAGATGTTGCCGAACGCATCGGCGAGCTCGATGAAACCGCCACGCAGGTCCGCGACTCGAAAAAGGTCGTCGAGGGCGCCATCGTCCCAGGCCGACAACATCTCACGCTCGCGATCTGGGAGGTCGTCGTTCGACGCTAGGAAATGCTCGATAGTCGTAGAGCCGTCGACGTCTTCCCACTCGAAGATGAACCAGTCGGTAAACTCGATGCGGTCGCCCTCGTCGACGAAGTCGACGTCATTCTCCTCGATCGACTCCACGAACAGCGGCCGCAACTTGCCCGCTACCACGAAACTGATGAGTCGCTGCTTGAGGTGGACGGCCAGATCGATGAGCTCCGATTGACCGCCCGGACCCTTTCCGCCCGGAAACCTGATGATGGTCATGACCTTGATCGCTTCGAAGAGGAGAACTTGCCGGGAATTCGCCGTGAAAAGATTCGGCGGCGACTTCAGTCTTCGACGACCGGCGTGGTGTGCGCCTCGGTTCGAATCGCCCGCAACACGGCGCGCTTCGGGTTGACGACTCCCACCCCTGACGGTCGACGGGAACGTGCGGCATTCGCGTTGAGGTGCGCACGAGGATGGACTTGATCTGCTGGGGGCGCAGGACGGGATTTGCCTCGATGATCTGGGCGGCGATCGAGGCGACGATCGGGGACGAGAAACTCGTTCCGTCGACGTGTTTGTAGGATCCCGAAATCACCGCGTGATCGCGTAGCTTGATCTCGACGAGATGGCGGATCAGGTAGTTGTCGAGGCCGAGAGCGGCGTCGAAGTCTTCGTCAACACCGAAGTGCGCGGCGATGACTTCGCGAAGGGTCGAGTCGGGCGCGGCCGCGAGTGCGGAGTAGAACGCAGCCTGGTCGGCGGTCGGAGATCCCGGCAGAATCGGCGCCGCGACCCAGATTCCGGGGGCGACGACCTCGGGCTTCTGCAACCCGTCGACGGTCGGGCCGTAGCTCGAGTGGTACATGTCGTAATCGGCGAACTCGAGCCGGTTCTTGTCGTCAATGCCGCCGACCGTAAGGACGGACGGTGACGACGCCGGCGGCAGGACGATGTGATCGTTCGCGTGGCCGGCGTTCCCGACGGCCGCGCAGACCAGGATGCCGTCCCGCGTCGCGCGCTCGACCGCCTGCGATAACGCGTCGTCGAGGTACGAGGCTTCGTAGTCACCGCCACAGCTGATGTTGATGATCCGGATATTGAACTTTTCGCGGTTTCGGATGACCCAGTCGATCCCGCGGCGAATGTCGTCGTGCAGGATGCGCCGGGCCTCGCCGACCTTCACGAGAACAAGGTTGGCGTCCGAGGCGATACCGCGGTACAGACCGTTCGAAAGGTGTCCGTTGCCGCACGCGACTACGGACGTCATCATCCCGTGCCAACTCGACACGGTCGGTTCGAAGAGTGCCGACTCACGAGCCCTCGGGTTCGTGATGTCGACGTATTTGAGTATCCGGTTCTTCGGTTCGACGAGATCCGGGTGGCCGTAGAATCCGGAGTCGAGAAACGCGACCGTGACGCCGCGACCCGTGTATTGCGCGGACGCTCCGAGGCGCATGGCGGTCGGGAGGATCTTGTATTCGCGATGACCGAATCCCGGGTAGGCGCGGCGAAGGCGCTCGTGGGCTTCTCCAAAGCGCTCGGCGCAGCGGCGGCACATACCCTGTTGAACGCGCCAGGACGGGTTGTTCGCCCCGACGATCGAGATGACCGCCTCGCTCAGCACGTTCGACGAAAGCAACTCGATGGGTGAAACACCGCGGCGGCAGATCGGACAAACGAGCCGGCGGGCGTCGTCGCCTGCAGTGTCGATTTCATCGTCGACGAGATCGTCGACGGGAGAGGTCGGTTGATCCATCAGGGTTCCCGGAACTCGAAGGGGTCGTGAGCTGGCGAATTGTACAACAGCGGGCGCTCGGAGCCGTCTCCGCGTCTCCGTGCCCCCGTGTCTCTGTGTGCGAAGCCTCTGCAGAGCTACGCACACAGAGCCGCTGAGGCACGGAGTCACCGAGGCTAGTCGATCGTCTCTATGACCTCGGTTTCGGTCTTGTACGGCCGGAACCCTCGCGCGATGTAGTTGGGCAGCGCCTGCGGGGCGTCGAGCGTACACGTGTGCAGCCAGACCCTTGATGGCCGCGGCTCGAGCTCCCACGCCTTCCCGACCGCGAGCGTCAGCAGGTGCTTGCCGAGCTTGCGGCCCGTAAACTCAGGCATCAGACCGAAATACGCAATCTCGACACCGCCGTCGCCGTCGCGCAGCAACTCGACGTAGCCTGCAGGGCATCCCTCCACGGCGAGCACCCAGATTCGAACCGTCGGCGATGTGAGAAGCTCGGAGAGCTGCTCGTCGCTCCAGCGCCGACGCTCGACCCAGTTCCAGTTCTTTCCAACTTCTCCATAGAGGAATCGGTAGTAAGGGACCGTGCAGTGTCGCACTTCCGTAAAGGTCAGGGTCGCATCTTCGACGGTCCCGCCGTTCAGGTCGGCCGGGTCGGACATCTCGAGGTACGTGACAGTAGTCGTAAGCGTGGCCATGGGGGCGAATCCTCGTACACGTCGCTCGACGATCGCAAGCGGACAGTGCACTTTGTAACGGTTTCTGTATTCAAAACCTCTTTGGTTCGTCGATTGGGGGTGGTGTACTCTAAGTCGCTTGAACGCCGCGCCTCGGAATGGGCGTGGCGGCATCGTGACAAGGGTTCGACGGCAGGCGGTGGAGGCTGACCGGCTCGAGCGACAGGATCAGCGGACGGAGGAGTCACTTGTGGGTTCACCCAAGATCGTTCTGACGGCATCCTCGACGGAAGCAAGCGAATTCAAGCACAGCGTCTGGCAGCAGATGCTCTCGGCGACCATTCCGTTCAAGTACAGCAAGACGTTCATCGACCCGGCGTCGATGGTGAACGACTCGTGGCCGGACGGGCGGGCCAAGTACGTGCCTAACGGCCTGCGAATGGTGGAAACGCTGCTGCTGCGCGACTACGACGAAGAGGACGTGGTTGTCTGCTACTACGAGAACCTCGACAAGTTCGTCGGTCCCGAGACGAAGGTCGTCGCGATACACGCCCACAATCCACTCGGGATCTCGTACGCCACCGACGTCTACTCGAAGCTGGGCGGCGAGAACCTCATGCCGCTCAATGCGGCTGAATTCCTCAAGATCGTGCGGCATCCGGTTCTCGCCAGACATCGGCCGAAAATCGTCGTCGGAGGCCCCGGCGGCTGGCAGCTCGAAAAGGCGGAGCGCCTCGACGAGTTCAAGATCGACTACCTGATTGACGGCGAGATCGAGCGCGTCTTCAGCGATCTCTTCCGCCGCATCATCAACGGCGATCCGTCGCTCGAGCGAATCATCAAGATTCCAAAGGCGATGCAGCCGACAATTGAAGAGATCCCCGTCGTCCGGCATCGGTCGACGTTCGGCGTTGTCGAGATTACGCGAGGCTGCGGACGCGGTTGCCAGTTCTGTTCGCCAGCGACGAAGGTCGGAAGGTCGTTCCCACTCGAGCACATCGTCGAGAGCACGCGGGTGAACGTCAGCGAAGGCGCCACGGAAGTGATGCTCACGTCCGAAGACGTGTTCCTCTACGAGCAGCTTCCGAACTTCGTAACGAACGTGGAAGCGCTGGAGCGGATGCTCAAGGCCGTCACGGCCGTCGAAGGCCTCGAGACGATGCAGCTGACCCACATTACAATGGCCCCGGTCGTGAAGGAACCGTCGCTCATCGAACGGCTCACGCCCTTGACGTTGCCGTATTCGCATCTGACCCACGCTGAGTCGACGCATCCGAACAAGCTCGTATGCGATCCGATCATCGGTCTCGAGACGGGATCGCCGCGGCTCTTCGAGCAGTTCATGAAGGGCAAGGCCTATCCGTACAAGGCTTATCAGTGGCGCGACGTCGTGCTCAAGGGCATGGAAATTCTCAACCGCCACAACTGGTACCCCTTCAACACCTTCATCATCGGACTTCCGGGAGAGACGGACGAGGACATGAAGATGTCGCTCGACATGCTGTTCGACCTCCGGGATTCGAAGGGCATGTACGTTCCGACGTGGTTCGTGCCTCTCGAGAACACGCGGATGCAGAAGAAGGACAGCGTGAAGCTCATTGAGATGAGCGACCTGCAGTGGGAGTTCTTTTTCACGTGCTGGAAGTACAACCTCGAGTTCTACCGGGGCGGGACGATGGACCGGTACAAGTATTCGATGGCGATACCGCTGTACTACCGGATGCTCGGGCGGAGACTGTTCGGCGAGGGGATCAAGTACCCGCTCTACCGGCTCGCTGGCTTCCCTGAGCGACTGACGCGCAAGCACCTGCATCTGGACTATTCGGGGATCAAGCGGGACAAGGCCGGAATGAAGCCGTTCGAGAAAGAGATCGTTCCCGGCTTCGAGACCGTCAAGGGACTCAACATGGTCGACGCGAGCACCCTTCGCAAACCAGTCGACCTGCCCGAACCCGCCGTCGTCGGGGGAGATTAGAGAGAGACAGGATTACAGGATTTTCAGGATTCACAGGATCGACGATGGATAGAAGAAATAACAGTTCCTGTTAATCCTGAAAATCCTGTAATCCTGTTAACTCTTCCTGATGAGGGACATGAACTCGGGCGATGCGCGGATGGGATCGAGCTCCGGGTCGTGCTCGATCGAGGGACGGAAGCGGGAGGCATTGAGCTCGACGGCGAGTCGGAGCCACCGGACGGCATCCGCAGAACGGTTGCAGTAAACGTAGACGAGGCCGAGGTTGTACGCCGTCAGACCTTCATTCGATGCACTGTCGCCCTTTACCACGGCGTCGCGCGTCATTCCGGCGACTAAAGCGATCGCGCCTTCAGTCATGCCGCGCTTCGCCCGGCACTGCGCGACGAACACGGTGTAGATGGCGCGATCCGAGACCTTCCGGCACTCCTCGTACACGGTCTCGGCTGCGGCGTAATCTCCGAGCTCGACGTGTGTGGACCCGATGTTGCCGAGCGTGATGACCTTGTTGCGACCTCCCGCATCGAGGGCGAGCGCCTGCTCGAATGCCGCGATGGCGTCGAGGTAGAGCTGGCGGCTCTTCTGCTTACGCGCGAGAGCGCGCGTAAAGATGCCCTTGTATTGGTGCGCGAGGTAGTCCCTCGGCTGCGCCGCGATGACCGCGTCGATGGTCTTGATCGCGCCTTCGACGTCGCCCGCCTCGTATGTCTGGCGCGCCGCGGCAATCGACGGCGCCTGTGCGAAGACCAGCGCCGGCAGGACGACGGTGAGGAGTGCGATGATGACCAGTCGAGCCTTCACGATAACTGAGTTATAGAACTGAAGTTCTTTCTCCGTGACTCGGTGCCTCCGTGTCTCTGCGTGCGAAGCATCTTCCAGCTTCGCACACAAGAGTCATAGAGTCACGGAGGCACGAAGTTGAACATCCAGAGCCTCACGGTCGTTCTGCCACACCGAAAGTCCGGGAGAACATCGTGCGTCAAATCCATTCATTCCTCCTCGCCTCGTTGATGGTCGTATCTGCCACCGTTGCTCGTGCCCAACCAGTCCACGACGCGATCGACGTCCCGTTCGATCTCAACGCCAACCACATCTACCTGCGTGCGACCGTCAACGGCTCCAGGCCGCTGTGGTTCCTGCTCGACACCGGCGCCGAGATGAGCGTCGTCGACTCGACCGTCGCGGCGTCGGTCGGCCTGACGTCGGTCGGCAGCGCGACGGCTCGAGGCTCGGGCGAAGGCACGATGAAGGCCGGATTCGCACAGGGCGTGACGCTCGCCGTCGGGCGTGCGGTGGCGAAGGGACAGACCGTCGTTACCTTGCCGCTCGACGCGCTCGAGCCCATCGATGGCCGGTCGATCGACGGCATTCTCGGTCACGACTTCATTGCCTCGTTCGTCGTCACGATCGACTACTCGCAGCGGCGCGTGAGTTTCCGTGACCCTGCCCGGTTCGATTCCGCGACGATCCCTGCCGGCGAGCGGGTTCCGATCGAAATCGTGGGCGGAATCCCGAGGATTCACGGGACAGTCGTGTTGCCGGGCGCCGAGACCATCGACGGCGTCTTCACGGTCGATACCGGTTCGCGAACCGCTCTCTCTCTCAACACGCCGTTTGTGCGCGAGAACGCGCTGGTCAACCGGATTGCGGAATCGTCTCTCGATGCGCCGTACGGATTCGGCATCGGCGGCGCGACGAAGACCCGCGTCGGACGGATCGATGCCTTCCGGATCGGTGTCGTCAAGTTCGAGAAGCCGGTCATCGGATTCAGCTTTGGCGAGAAAGGCGTCGATGCCTCGAGCTCGATCGCCGGCAACATCGGCGGCGAGCTCATGCGACGTTTTCGGGTGACGTTCGACTACGGGCGCAAGGTGATGGTTCTCGAGCCGAACGTCTCCGTGTCTCTGTGTGCGAAGCGTCTCGAAAGAGCTTCGCACACAGAGACTCAGAGGCACGGAGTCTCAGGGTGCGACGAACCGAGGCCTCACTTACCCGCCGGCTTTTGCCGTCGAACCGAAGCTCCGCTGCATCATTTCTCCGGCCCGCGAGTTCGGCAGCGATGCGCTCACCGTCAACCGGTTCCCCGACTGCGAGATCTGCACGCTCTCGAGCAGGAATCGCTGGTCGTCATTCTCCATCTTCACTCGAGCCAGGAACTTCGCGAGTCCCAACTCTCTCGCCATGACCGCACTCGCGTCCGGGTCGTCGCTGAAGCCAACAGCGGCCAGCGTGCACAGCGATTCGGACTTGTCCAGCGTCAAGGAGAGCGAGCTCAAGGTCGACAACGGAGCGAGTGCCTTCTGGTTGCTGATCTCCTTCACGAGGTTGACGGCCGTCTCGTCGATCAGTCGATCTCCTGAAGGCTTCGTGATCCGGATATCCGCCAGCGAGCCATCCGAAAGCGCTCGACAGGAAACCGTCACCGAGAAGTTCTTGACCGAAATGAGCCCGCGCTCGTATGCGCTATAGATCTGCGTGAGGTGCGGCTTGAGCGCTCTGCCTCCCAGCGTGCCGAACTTGACGGGGCCTGTCGGCTTCGGAGCATCCGCGTCCTTGGCACCGTCTTCCGCGCCGTCCTTCTTGCCGTCCTCGTCCGACTTCTGCTGGTCGTCGTCCGCTACGTCCTTCTTCTCTTCCGTTTCCCGGTCGATCGGCTTGACGATCTCCTCGGGCGGCATCGTCATCGCGTAGAAGCCGGGCGGCATGTACAGCGGTTTCGAGCGATCGAGCATGGCGACTTTTACGGTCGACTCACCGCCGTCCTCGAACCGAATCTCTCCGAACTTCAGGGCGATGCCCCACACCCAGCTCACGAACAGCATGCCCACGAGGGCACCGTGCAGCGTGATGGAGCCCGCCAGGATCAGCGGGAACTTCGATTTCGGCTTGCTCAGTTGATCGAACATATCGCTCTCGAACGTCGCGCGTCGCCTACGCGTTCCATCCGTCCTTGAACCAGCCTGTCAGACGCGCGCCTTCAGGGAATGCGTTGCTTGGTCCGGTCGAAGTCTACGTCCCGGTCGTGCAGCTTTGCGAGCCAATTCCACCGTGGCAGAATCCGCGGCGTGCCTGCCGAACACGTCCACGCTGATGACGCGAGTCCACTGGACGTACTTGTCCGGCTCGACGCCCTGACCGCACGCTGGGGCTTCGACCCGTATCCGGGACTCGCCAACGGCCACCTGCAGACGATCGCGGGAGCCCTTTGGCGACGTACGTTTCCGGCCGTCCCGGGCGAGCGTGAATCCCGGTACCTCGACATGAAGGACGGCACACGAGTCCTGCTTCGCTTCGACTGGCAGGCCGACCGGGCTTCGCGCCCGACTGCGCTGCTCGTCCACGGACTCGAGGGAAGCGACGCATCGCGTTACATGCTCGGGACCGCCGACAAACTCGTCGCCGCGGGCTGGAATGCCGTGCGGATGAACATCCGGAACTGCGGCGACACCGAGCATCTGTCGCCGACGCTCTACCACTCGGGAATGACGGGCGACCTCGCGGAGGTGCTCTCGAACCTCGTGGAGGTCGAGAGTCTCGACGCCGTGGCGATCGTCGGATTCTCGCTCGGTGGCAACGTGACACTGAAAATGACCGGCGAGCTCGGGTCCCGGGCACCGGCCCAGCTACTCGGAGTGGCCACGGTGTCGCCGGCCATAGACTTGTCCGCGGCGGCCGCGCGGCTCGAGTCTCGCGAGAACTGGCTGTATACGCGCCGGTTCGTCCGGAGCCTCAGGCGACGGATGCTCAAGAAAGACGAGCACTTTCCGGGTCAGTTCGACGTCTCGAAACTGCGCGGCATGCGGACAGTGCGTGAGTACGACGACCGGTACATCGCTCCGCTCTATGGGTTCCGCGATGCGGAGGACTACTACGAACAGGCGAGTTGCCGGCACGTCCTGTCCTCGATTGCTGTTCCTGCTCTGCTGCTGCACGCGACGGACGATCCGTTCATCCCGCTTACCGGCCGGGTCCGGAAAGCGGCCTCGGAGAACCCGCTTCTTCGAATCGTCGAGACACCCCACGGGGGCCATGTCGGATGGGTGGCTGCCGATCGCGGTCGAGATTCTGTTGCCGAAGACCGTCATTGGGTCGAGAATCGGGTCGTTGACTTCCTGCATCTGCTCGCCGAAGCGCGCTGTCAGAATCCGACCGCAAATCCGACCGCTGCCCTCATCCCGTAGACGCGGCTGAGCACAGCAATGAACGCCACGAATGCCGGATTGGTATCGGCTCCTGACCTTTGGCCGGGCAGTTACTTAAACTCGCGACGCTGGCGTGCTGCGTCGATCGGAAAAACAACGGAAGAACATCCTCTGGAGGAACCGATGAAATTGGATCAATCGTTCGAAGCGCTCAGTGATGAGCTCGTGGAAGTTGGAGAGATGCTGAAGGGCCGCCGCGGATTCATCAAGGCCGGCATGCTGGCTGGTGCGGCGACGACCTTCGCGATGCTTGCAGCAAACGAGGTCTCGGCACAGGAGAAGATGAAGGAAGAGAAGGAAGAGAAGAAGGGCAAGAGCGGCAAGGACAAGAAGGGCAAGGGCGGAGCCGAAGGCGACATCGCGATCGTCAATATCGCACTGGCCCTCGAGTACCAGGCCATCTACGCCTACGACGTAGCGGCCAGCACCGGTCTGCTTTCGGCCGGAACGAAGGGTGTTGCCCTGCTGTTCCAGTCGCAGCACAAGGAGCATGCCGCGCTTGAGGAGAACGCCATCAAGAGCATGGGCGGCACACCGGTCGCCAGAATGGAGAAGTACGACCTTGGCGATCTCTCGAAGATCAAGACGGAGAAGGACTTGCTCGGATTCGCGCTCGGCAAGGAAGCCGGTGCGGCCTCGGCGTACATGGGTGTTCTCGCCCAGCTGACGAGCAAGGACCTCATCCCGGTCGTTGCCGGCATTGGCGCGAACGAGGCTCAGCACGCCGCTCTTCTGCGGTTTGCGATGGGCGAAGCGAATCCCGTTCCGATGGCGGTCGTGAAGTAGGGACGACTCTGCGTCACTTCCAGATTGCCCGGCTAAGTGTCCGGCCGGTCCTTTCCCCGAAGGGAAGGGATCGAGCCGGACATCGGCAGGGACAGATTGAACGACAGTACGAAGGACCAGTAGACGATGACGAAACATGTGATTTCCATAACCGTCGCGGCGATTGCCCTTGGAGCCGCGACGCTGCTTCCCGGGAAGACCGTCGCCCGTCCAGTGGCGGACGTGGCGGAAGGCAAGGCTGTTTTCAACGCAAGCTGTGAGCAGTGCCATAGTGCGACGTCGAAGGACGTGAAGGTCGGGCCAGGCCTGTTGGGGCTCTTCAAGGGTGGGAAGCTGCCGGCGTCAGGAAAGCCGGTGACGGACGCGAACGTCCGGGCGCGGATCCTAAGCGGCGGAGGCGGGATGCCGGCGTTCAAGGGGTCGCTCTCGGATGCCCAGGTCGCGAGCGTCATCGCGTACCTGCGGACGTTGTAAATCGAGGATATCTCGCGCAAAGGCGCAGAGGCGCAAAGAAGCCGCAAAGGCATATGATTGGTGACTTTGCGGCTTCTTTGCGCCTCTGCGCCTTTGCGCGGACTTTCTCTATCCGAGCGTCGCCCGAATCGCCGCGGCAATCCGTTCGGCCTGCTGCGCAATCACGGCCTGCTGCCGACCTTCGATCATCACGCGAGCCAACCGCTCTGTCCCTGAGTATCGCAACAGCAGCCTGCCACTTCCCGCCAACTCTCGCTCAACCTCCGCCGCGGTCGCGGCGATGGCCGGGACGTCGCCAAATGGCCGCTTTTCGAGGACCGGGACGTTCACAAGTATCTGCGGATACGTCTCCATTCCGCTGGCCAACTCCGACAGTGAGCGCCCCTCGCGCCGCATGGCTCGCAGCACCTCGAGCGCCGTGACCATTCCGTCGCCGGCCAGCGAAATCCTGGGGAATATTACGTGCCCGGACTGCTCGCCGCCGACGGAGGCGCCGGTCGTCAAGAGCTCCTCGAGGACGTATTTGTCGCCGACATCCGCCCGCGAAAGCTCGATGCCGCGGGCCTTGAGCGCGATCTCGAGTCCGATGTTCGACATGACCGTCGCGACGACCCGACGCCCCTCGAGTTGACCGCGGGCGTCGAGGTCCATGGCGAGCAGGAACATGATGCGGTCACCATCGACCACCGAAGCATTCGCGTCGACGAAGAGCGCGCGGTCCGCGTCGCCGTCGAAGGCCACACCGATGTCGGCACCGCGGGCGGCGACTTCCGACTGCAATCCGGCGAGGTGGAGCGATCCGCATCCCTTATTGATGTTGCGGCCGTCGGGCTCGACGCCGATGGCCGAGACCGAAGCACCGAGCTCACGGAAGAGCCGGGGCGCCTGTTCGTAGGCGGCTCCGTTCGCGCAATCGAGCACGACACTGAGTCCTGTCAGGTCGAGGCCGGCTGCCACTTCGGTTCGGACGTGTTCTCGATAGTGGTCGGCATGCCAGGGCTGCTCTTCGACGGTGGCGATTTCGGACGTAGCGGGCGCGTCGGCCTCGTGAACAAGGGCCTCGATTGCACGTTCCGCTTCTTCGTCGAGCTTTCGCCCCGAGGGCGAGAAGACCTTTATACCATTGTCATTGAACGGGTTATGCGATGCCGTGACGATGACGCCGGCGTCGTAGCCTTCCAGTCTCGTGATGACCGCAATCCCGGGCGTCGAGATGACGCCGGAAACGTCGACCTCGCCGCCCTCGGCGTGGATTCCGGCGGCGAGTTCAGCCTCGACTCGCGGACCCGATTCCCGGGTGTCACGGCCAAGAACGACCTTGGGTGGTCGACCCAACCGCAAAGCCAGAACGCGTGCCAGCGCCCGCCCAATTGTGAAGACCGTACCGTCGTCGAGCGGAAACTCGCCCGCCTTGCCTCGAATCCCATCCGTCCCAAAGAGTTGCCGTTGCATCGCCGGATTGTAAAGCACGGGAGCAAAGTTGCGCATCGACGGGATGCGCGCGAGACGTCAGAGCAGGCGAAATGCCCGCGCGCGCTTCCCGCCCGTGGCGGAATTGTGACTCGGCACGTGTCAGACGTGAGGCCGGTTCAAAGCTCGGACGCACAACCGACAACGAGTCGCCGAGTCGTGTTAACCCTTGCCGTTGCAGGACTTCAGGTGCTCGGGCTTTTTGTTAGGGCGTCGCCGGAAACGCGGTTGGCTCGTCGACTCGACCGTGAAGCGCAGCGGCACGAAGTTTGCACCTCCTTGGCCGTATATCGAACCGCTTATCGAGTCTCGATGCGGAGCAGATTCGTGACCACTCGCAAGCGACCGTCGTTCCAGGGCAATCGACGTCGAAGCGCGCGCAGCCGCCGTGCGTGCAAGAGGCCCTTGATCGAATTCGACTTCCAGGAAGGAGAGTGTGGTGCGTCTGTCACTCCGAACGCAATTCTCGTTGATGACTATCCCCCTGGCGATCGCGCTCGCCCTGCTCCTGGCAGGGCTGGTCACCCGATCGCGACAGCTCGATGGACGACTTGCAGACCTTCAACTGACGACGCAACGCGTACTGGCGCTCGAACATCTCGCCGCGGCGGTCAACGCGGAGATGAAGGTCTACTGGGTAGCGGTGTTGCACGACGACATGAGTGAGTTCGACGGGACGTCGAGCGCGCGTGTGGAGAGTGAGGTTGCCCTCAGTGCCACCAAGGCATTGTACGCTCAGCCGGGCGGACGCCCCGCCTCGGAAGCGGCCGAGGTCGCGGGCATCCTCGAGTCGATCGAACGCGACTATCGTAGCGCCTCCGCGCTCGGAGTGAACGCCGTTGCCCTTCTGGCCACAGGACGGCGCGACCTCGCGGTGCGGATTCTTGTCGAGGATCTCGAGAGCATCACCGATGGGAAGTTGTTTGACGTGGTCAATTTGCTTGGGCGACGCGAAGAGGCGGCGGCGCGCGAGCATCTGGCTCGGCTCGAAGGAGCGACGGAATCCTTCGTGCTTCTCACGCTGCTCGAGAATCGCGCGCGTGTGGCTTCGCTGGCGGCACGCATTTCCGAGTCGGTCTCGCTCAGTCGTGTCACCGGACTGCTGCATCGCGAGTCGAAGGAATACGGCGACGTCGTACTCAGTGGCGGTGGCGGCGTCGATCTCGAAGAAATCCAGAAGCTGCGTGTTGAGATCGACGTAGCGCTGGAGTCCCTGAAGGTCACATCGGTTCTCAGGAAGGCGGATGAAGGCGATTCGGAGCTTCCGGTAAAGGCGCTCGTCGAGGA
>JADIYM010000033.1 GCA_016705245.1 Blastocatellia bacterium
ACAGCCAGTGGATGCGCCCCACGGTATCACCGCAATCGCAAGCCAACCGCTCAGGCCGCGGCTCCTTTGCCACCGCCGGGTGATGGTTGTCTGTCAGGAGAATCGCGACCGTCCGGCATGGTGGATTCACTCGTCGCATACCATTCCTCCGAATGTCATTCGTTATCCAGCCAGGCCTAATCTATCTGCTGGGCATCGTCAGTTGAGAAATCACGATATGCGCCTGGCCGGATTCGAACACTGACGATGTTGAATCCCACGGTAGTCACGTTTGGTCAGCGGCCGCCCGAATTGCGCAAACGCTCGCCCAGGCCTCCTTGCTGAAACCGCCTGGTTTGGTGACGACGCACTCGATAGCGGTTATCATCCAGCGACCTATTCGCAGGAGGGCTACCGATGTGGGCACGGTGAGGTGCACCCAATGCGGTTTCGGGCAGTCAAGTCGGAACGACGATCTGCCGCCGACCACTGGGGTTTAGCGACGATGACATTACGCTTCGAGATGCAACCAGTTGCACGAGACAGTTCCGCATTCTTCGGTGGCGCTCTGGGTCATAGTATTGCATTTCTGATGGCCTTCGGCGGGCTGTTGATCGTCGGAGGCCGGGTACTCGTCTCAACCAGGCGGTACGACCGCGAGCGTCACCCGCAGAATGAAGTGCCGACCGAACGAGGTCCCCCGCCTGACATTTCGGACGCGATCGTCGCAAAGCAGTTCGAGTCGGCGGCCATCGCGGTCCGAACAAGCGATCGTCGAGAAACAACGCAAAGTTTTGAATGCGAACGAACCTGGAGCAATCTTTGACGTCGACGCGGACGTGCGCGTTGATCCCGACCACGTACTCAGGAAGAGAAAGTCGGGCTGGTTCCAGTACAGCTGACCGCCGTGAAGAACGCGAGCTATAGACCAGAATCATACGGGTGGTGGTGGACAAACTGCGCGGTGGTCCGATCTGGATCGACGAGATCGTCGCTGTCGAGCAGGCAGGTCAAGGCTGGCACTTGGTGATTACTGTTGACGCGGAGACGCCGGATGGATCGGTCTCGTTCCATGAGAAGATTCGCGGAACCCATCATGGCGTCGGAACGATCTATTTGCCGTGACTTTCATGACTTCGATCAGACGCGTTGGTGTCGCAGCGTGGACATGCTGACGTTCGTCATCGACACCGGACGGCCCGATCGTGCAGATTGACGTCATGCGCACGATCATCGAGCCCTTCGCGTCAAAGTCGTCGAAGCCCGTCCGCCTCCTCCCCCGAGGAGCGTGGGCGGCGCTCGTCGAGCCGGCTACAACTCTCAGCTGCACTCGCGCGACGTCATCATCGACCTGCTGACCGACTCGGCACGTCGGCGATGAGCGCCGAACAGTGGGGCCGCCATCATGCGCGGCGACGGGTCACGCCGGCAGCCCGAGCTTCGACCGCTTCGAAAGCGTCCGCGACATCTTCGGCTTCAAGCACATCATTCCGACGCACCAGGGCCGCGCCGCCAGCGCATCCTCTTCTCGACGCTCTGCCACAAAGGCACGTCGTTCCCCAACAACACCACTTCGACACCACGCGCGCGAACCTCGAGTACGTCGGCGCCGAAGCCGTCGACATCCCGTGCGCCGAAGGCCCGTCCTCGCCGAGCACCATCCGTTCAAGGGCAACATGGACCTCGACGCGCTCGAGGCGCTCATCGCCGCCACGGCGCCGGGCGGATTCCGCTCGTGATGATCACCATCACGAACAACTCGGGCGGAGGACAGCCGGTTTCGATGGCAAACGTCCGCGCGGTCAAGGCGATCTGCGCGAAACACGGCATCCCGCTCTACATCGACGCCTGCCGCTTCGCCGAGAACGCGTGGTTCATCCGCGAGCGCGAGCCAGGCTACGCAGACCGCTCCGTGAAGTCGATCGCGCAGGAGCTCTTCGCGCTCGCCGACGGCTGCACGATGTCGGCGAAGAAGGACGGTCTCGCGAACATCGGCGGGTTCCTCTGCACGAACGACGACAAGCTGGCCCGGCAGGAGAAGGACCTGCTCATCCTGACCGAGGGCTTCCCGACCTACGGCGGGCTCGCGGGACGCGACCTCGACGCGATCGCCGTCGGCCTGCAGGAAGCGCTGCACGAGGACTACCTCGCGTACCGCGCTGCGTCGACGGCGTACCTCGGCGACCACATCTCGAAGGCCGGCGTGCCGATCGTGCAGCCCCCGGGCGGCCACGCGATTTACGTCGACGCGGCGACGATGCTGCCGCACATTCCAAGGCTCGAGTATCCGGCGCAGGCGCTTTCGGTCGAGCTCTACCGCGAAGCGGGCATCCGGACGGTCGAGATCGGCTCGGTGATGTTTGCGCGCCACGACCCGATCACGGGTGTGGAGTTGCCGGCGCCGAACGAGCTGGTGCGGCTGGCGATCCCGCGCCGCGCCTATACCCAGAGCCACATCGACTACGTGATCGAGGCGATGCTCGCGGTGTTCGAGCGGCGGGACGCGATCCGGGGATTCAGGATCGTCGAGCAGGCGCCGTTCCTGCGCCACTTCTCGGCGCGCTTCGAGCACTGCTGAGGGGTAGTGGGCCAGTCTCGATCAAGGTCCGATTGCGTCTTTGCGTCTTCCTTTGCGCCTTTGCGCCTTTGCGAGAAACTCTTCAAGCCGTCGAAGAAGTTCTCGCAAAGGCGCAAAGGAACACAACGCAAAGACGCAACGAGGGATCCCTGACCGTCCGATCCTTATGCCAGTCCACGCCTGGCGCGCATCTCCTGACCGACTGCAAGCAGCTCGCCCGGCGACAGAATGCGGGCGGCCTCGGGATAGACGATCTCGTTCTCCATCTGGATGTGCGGTCGGTAGATCCCGAGCATCTCACCCACCGTCAGCTCGAGCTCGTCGACGTCGATCTGCCCCGGCCCGGGTTCCGGCCCCGCGATGTCGATGAGCTCGTCGAATCGCGCGTGCACGACATCTAGGTCCTGATGCTGGCCCTCCAGCTCCTTCAGGGCGGCAAGCAGTCCGTTTTCCGAGTCAGACGCGAATCGGCGAAGCCGCGGGAAAAGCGAGGCCTCCTCGTCGGCCGTGTGCCGGACGGCGGGACCGCTGAAGTGCGAGCGGGCCGCCGCGATGATCGCCATCGCGAACGGAGTCGCCTCGCCGTCGTCGTACGCGAGCATTCTCACCGCACGTTCGAGCGACTCGAGTTGCAGCTCGATCTTCACGTGACAATGCACGAGAAGTCCCGAGCGGATCGAGAAGTCCGGGCGCGTGCGCCACTCTGGCCTGCGATGGCCGACCGATCTGTAACATCAGACTTCTCCTGCTCGTGAATACCCGCCAGCTCCGGCGCTCGCTGTGCCGTGCGCTGCAACTGTGGCGCACGGCGCCGGAATCGACAACTCGTCGCGGTGCCCCATCCCGAGGCTGTTGTCGATGAAGTAGGCCCGCGTCGGGACGAACTGATAGACGCGCGACGCCGCGAACGCCTTGATGGCAGAGAGCAGGGGAAGCGAGTCGTCACCACCGGGAGGGAACTTCTCGAGGTACAGGCGCATGATGCGAGTCGCGGCCGCCGGAACGGTCGGTCCCGCTACGACGCCCTCCATCTGGATGCCCTGGACGACGCCAGGGCTGCGGTAGTCCTGCTGAATGGTGACCGCCGCGCGAGGGTCGCCTGCGAGGTTCAGCGAATGGCGCGCACCCGGTTTCGACAACCACCAGAAATCGAGTCCGTCGTTGACATAGAACACCGTTGCCGACCAAGGACCATCCGGTCCGATCGTTTGCAACCGTCATCGTTCGGTGCTCGCGAAGATAGACGCGGACGCGCGCCTCGAAGTGATTCGTTCATGTATCTCGCCGTTCCTTCCGGGACCGCTCCAGGCACTCCGCCGGGTCCCTTGCCGCCACGACACCCTACGGCGTGTTCAACGCCCCGTCAGTGACTCATGTCACGCGGGCGCGACAATCAGCCCATTGCGCGAAGCGCCTTGGAGTGCGGCGTGAAGCGCCGCTTTGGATTGTCTCGATTGACCTCACTCTCGACGGGAATCCAAAGCGGCGATTCTCGCCGCTTTCCAAGGCGCTTCGCGCAACTTTTGTGACGGCCATCACGTGCACCATGTGACCGCTGAACATGCCGAACGTGACGCGACACCCGGAATCGGCTACTTTTCGAAGAACACCGTTGACACGCATTGGCACGTTCTGTACTTGTGCATCTAGAGGTCAACAATGCTTTCCGCGACATGTGAATACGCCTTGAGAGCACTCGTCCTGCTTGCCCGGAAGCAGAGGGACGGCCGATGCTCGGCAGGGACCTGGCGCGGGAGGCGGAAGTGCCTCGAACTATCTCTCGAAGATCCTCAACACGCTGAAGCGGGTGGGGATTCTCGAGGCGAGCCGAGGCACGCACGGGGATACAGGCTTCTCAAGACTCCTGAACAGATCCGGCTGATCGACGTGGTCGAGGTCTTCGACTCGCCGATGGCGAAGCCGACGTGCGTCCTCGGCAGCGGCCGGGAATGCGACGACGTGGCGCCCTGCTCGGCGCACGCGCACTGGCGTGACGTCCGGCGCGTCTACTTCGAGTTTCTCGAGTCGACGACACTCAGCTCCATAGCCGATGCACCGTCAATCACCAAACCTGAAGACAAGGAAGTTGCGGATTCGCCGCGCTAAGCGGCCGTTTCAGAAGTGACAGCTCGACGCTAGCCCAGCGGGTTTCCACCGGGCTCACACCTCAATCAAAGGGCATCGGTACCGGAGTCTACATCCGGCGTCGACGTCATCAGTGCTTCCAGCACCGGCGAGTTGCTCGGCCGGCAGGGGAGAGTGCGCCCGAACGTCTCGACGAGGATGCGAAAAATGATGAGCAAGTCGAATCCAGAACAACACTCGAATCCGGCAGGCAGGCCGACGGAGCCGAGCCGGCGATCGAGGCGACTGCTGCAGTCGCTCCTCGTTGCGGCGATGCTGTTCGCCTTCCAGGTCTCAGCCAACGCCCAGGAAGCCCCGCAGTACTTCCGCCAGAACTGCATGAGCTGCCACACGATCGGCGGCGGCCGTCTGACCGGGCCCGATCTCAAGGACGTCTCGCAGCGCAAGGACCGCGTCTGGCTCGCCAGGTTCATGCTCGACCCGAAGGGCATGATCGCGAGCGGTGACCCCTACGCCGCGCAGCTCCAGCAGGAGGCCCGCGGGGTCGTCATGCCCACGGTCTCGGGCATGTCCAAGGAGCGCGCCGACGCTCTGCTCGACCTCATCGAGGCCGAATCGAAGCTCGAGAAGTCGCAGTTCATCGGCCTGCAGATTCCCGACGGACCGTTCTCGGAAGCCGACATCGCCCTAGGTCGCGACATCTTCCTCGGGCGCGCCAGGCTCAAGAACGGTGGACCGTCGTGCGTCGGATGCCACACGGCAATCGGCCTGCCCGGACTTGGCGGTGGCAGGCTCGGACCGGACCTGAGCAAGGTCTTTGAGAGGCTCGAGAGCCGCAAGACGCTGGGCTCGTGGCTGCTCGCGCCGCCGACCACGACGATGCAGCCCGTGTGGCGGGGCCATCCGCTCGAGGCCGAAGAGATCCTCCCGCTCGTCGCCTACTTCGAGGACGTCTCGCGCCGAGGCGGCGAAGACACATCGCCGGCGCGACTGAACTTCTTCCTGATCGGCCTCGCAGGAACGGTCGCCGCGCTCGTCGGCTTCGACCTGGCGTGGCGCAAGCGATTCCGGGCCGTGAGACGGCCGATGGTGCGGGCAGCAGCTCTGAAACGAGGTCAACTACGATGAAACCCACCAACCCGATCCGATGGGTCAAGGACGAAGTCAATCCCAAGGCCCGAAGCTGGGAAGAGTTCTACCGGAACCGCTGGCAACACGACAAAATCGTCCGCAGCACGCACGGCGTGAACTGCACCGGCGGCTGCACGTGGCAGATCTACGTCAAGGACGGCATCGTCACGTGGGAAATGCAGGGGCTCGACTACCCGATGCTCGAGAACGGGTTGCCGCCCTACGAACCGCGCGGCTGCCAGCGCGGCATCTCGTACTCCTGGTACCTCTACAGCCCGCTGCGCGTGAAGTACCCGTACGCCCGCGGCTGCATGATCGACCTCTGGAAAGACGCGCGGTCCCGCCACGAGGACCCGGTCGAGGCGTGGGCGTCGCTCGTCGAGAATCCCGAGTCGCGCGCTCGCTGGCAGCGCGCCCGCGGGAAGGGCGGATTCCGCCGCGCCCCGTGGTCGATGGTGACCGAGCTCATCGCCGCCGCGAACCTCTACACGATCAAGAAATACGGGCCGGACCGCATCGCCGGCTTCTCGCCGATCCCGGCCATGTCGATGATGAGCTACGCCTCGGGCGCCCGGTACCTGCAGCTCATCGGCGGAATCTCGCTCTCGTTCTACGACTGGTACTGCGACCTGCCGCCGGCATCCCCGGAAGTTTGGGGCGAGCAGACCGACGTCCACGAGTCGGCCGACTGGTACAACTCGAAACTGCTCGCGGTGATGGGCGCCAACCTGAACATGACGCGCACGCCCGACTGCCATTTCGCGGCAGAGTCGCGCCACAACGGCACGAAGATGTGGGTCTTCGCACCCGACTTCAACCAGGTTGCGAAATACGCCGACGAATACGTCTGCATCAACGCCGGCCAGGACGGCGCATGGTGGATGGCCGTCAATCACGTCCTGCTGACCGAGGCGCACCACGAAAAGCAGACGCCGTATTTCATCGACTACTGCAAGAAGTTCACGGACGCGCCGTATCTCGTCGAACTCCACGAGGAGGAAGGCGCCTACCGACCCGGGCAGCTTCTGCGCTCCGGCCGGCTCAAGGCCTACGACGACATCGAGCATCCCGAGTGGAAGTTCCTGATGTGGGACGCGACCGACAACCGGCCGAAGATGCCGATGGGCAGCTCCGGGTATCGCTGGGCGAACAAGGACACTGACAAGGGCAAGTGGAACCTGCTGCTGCAAGACGGCAAGGACGGCTCGGCCATCGATCCCGCCTTGACCATGCTTGGAGCCAGCGACGGCGTCGAGCAGGTCTGGTTCGACGACTTCGGTGAGGGCCGCTACGTCAGCCGCGGCGTTCCGGTGAAGCGCATCGAGACGGCCGACGGAAAGACCGTTCTCGTCGCGACGTGTTACGACCTGCTCATGGCGCAGTACGGCGTCGGCCGAGGGCTCGAGGGTGATTACCCGACGAGCTACGACGACGAGACGCAGCCCTACACGCCGGCATGGTCCGAGCGCTACACGGGCATGGATCGCAAGCTAGTCATCCGTTTCGCCCGGGAATGGGCGTCGACAGCCGAGCACACGAACGGCAAGTGCACGATCATCATCGGCGCCGGCATCAACCACTGGTATCACGGGAACCTGATGTACCGGGCCGGCATCAACGCGCTGATGCTGTGCGGGTGCGTCGGCGTGAACGGCGGCGGGCTTGCCCACTACGTCGGCCAGGAAAAACTGGCGCCGGGAGAACCGTGGGGAGCCATCGCCTTCGCCAAGGACTGGGTGCCCGCCTCCCGGCTGCAGAACGCTCCGAGCTGGCACTACGTCAACACGGACCAGTGGCGGTACGAGAAGGACTTCACCGACTACCACACCGTTCCGATCCGCCAGCCCGAAGACTCGATCGCGAAGGGCCACACGATCGACATCCAGGCGCGCGCCGTGCGCAGCGGCTGGCTTCCGTTCTATCCGCAGTTCAACAAGAGCTCGATCGACGTCGTCAGCGAAGCCGAGGCGGCGGGCGCCGATTCCCCCGAGGCCGTCGTCCGCTACGCCGTGGACGAACTGAAGTCTGGCGGGCTGAAGTTCTCGGTCGACGATCCCGACGCGCCCGAAAACTGGCCGCGCGTGTGGTTCATCTGGCGCGGCAACGCGCTGATGGCGTCGGCGAAGGGCCACGAGTACTTCCTGAACCACTACCTCGGCACGCACACGAACCTGATCGCCAAGGAAATCGCCAAGGAGTCGGTCAAGGAAGTCACGTGGCACGACAAGGTGCCGACCGGGAAGATGGACCTCGTCATCGACCTGAACTTCCGGATGGACACGTCGGCGCTCTACTCAGACATCGTCCTGCCGGCTGCGACCTGGTACGAAAAGGCCGATCTCAATTCGACCGACCTGCACAGCTTCATCCATCCGCTCTCTGAAGCCGTTCCGCCGTGCTGGGAGTCGAAGAGCGACTGGCAGATTTTCTCGACCCTCGCGAAGAAGTTCGCGGAGCTCGCGCCGAAGCATTTCCCCGAGCCCGTCAAGGACCTCGTCGCGACGCCGCTCGCGCACGACACCGCCGCCGAGATCGCACAGCCGACCATGGCGGATTGGCGGAAGGGTGAAGTCGAGGCGATACCCGGCAAGACCATGCCGGCGCTCAAGGTCGTCACCCGCGACTACCGCAACGTGCACCACCAGTACAACTCGGTCGGGCCGCTCGTCCGGACGGGCGGACTCGGGGCGCACGGAACGCACTACGGCAGCCGGGACGAATACGACGAAGCGCTCTGCTCGATGCCGACCGACTCATTCGACGGCAACACGTATCCGTCGCTCAAGGAAGACGTAGAGGTCTGCGAGACCATCCTCCGCTTCGCATCGGTCACTAACGGCGAGCTCGCCTACCGCTCCTACAAGGACATGGAAGAGCGGGTCGGCCTGCCGCTCGCCCACCTGGTGGAGAAGGACCGCGGAGTCCGCGCGACCTACAAGGGACTGCAGGCGAGACCGCACCGGTTCGTCAACAGCCCGATGTGGTCGGGCCTGACCGAAAACGGCCGCGCGTATTCGCCGTTCACCTACAACGTCGAATGCCTCGTGCCGTGGCGCACGCTGACGGGCCGGCAGCATTTCTACCTCGACCATCCGGGCTACATCCAGTTCGGCGAACATCTGCCGACCTACAAGCCCAAGCCGACACCGACGCAGTATTCCGACGTCAAGTTCAGCACCGAAGTTGGACCGACCCTGATGCTCAACTACCTCACGCCGCACGGCAAGTGGCACATCCACTCGACATACGGTGACAACCAGCGGATGACGACGCTCTCGCGCGGATGCGAGCCGTTCTGGATCAGCGAGAAGGACGCCGCCAAGATCGGCATCGTCGACAACGACTGGGTCGAGGTCCACAACGACCACGGCGTCGTCGTCACGCGCGCCGCGGTCAGCGCGCGGATCCCGCGCGGAATCTGCATCCAGTACCACTCGCCCGAGCGCACCTATTCCGTGCCGAAGTCGCCTATTCGCGGAGATCGCCGGGCGGGCGGGCACAACAGCCTGACGCGAACGCGGCTCAAGCCCAGCTTCATGGTCGGCGGGTATGGGCAGTTCACCTTCCACTTCAATTACTGGGGTCCGGTTGGACCCAACCGAGACACCCACATCCTCGTGCGAAAACTGCCCGAGCTGAAGTGGTAGCAGAGAGGTCACCACAATGGACGTACGCTCACAGATTTCCATGGTGTTCCACCTGGACAAGTGCATCGGGTGCCACACGTGCAGCATTGCCTGCAAGAACATCTGGACCGACCGCACCGGCGCCGACTACATGTGGTGGAACAACGTCGAAACGAAGCCGGGCACCGGATACCCGACCGCCTGGGAGGACCAGAAGAAGTACAACGGCGGCTGGGAAGTCAACGGCGACAAGCTCGAACTGAAGTCGACGGGCAAACGGCGGACGATCACGAACATCTTCCACCACCCGCACCAGCCCAGCATGGACGACTACTACGAGCCGTGGACGTACGACTACCAGAACCTCTTCAACGCACCCGAAGGCCCGGACCAGCCGACGGCGAAACCCATCTCGATGGTCACGGGCGAATACATCGACATCGAGGCTGGCCCGAACTGGGACGATGACCTCGGCGGATCGCCCGTGTATGCCGAAAACGATCCGAACCTCGAGGGACTGACGGCCGAGCAGCGCGAGCAGCTGAACGCCGTCGAGCGGCTCGTCTTTTTCTACTTCCCGCGCATCTGCAACCACTGCCTGAACCCGGGATGCGTCGCCGCCTGTCCGTCGGGCGCGCTCTACAAGCGCGGCGAGGATGGCATCGTGCTCGTCGACCAGAACCGGTGCCGCGCATGGCGGTCGTGCATCGCGGCGTGTCCGTACAAGAAGGTCTTCTACAACTGGAACACGGGGAAGTCCGAGAAGTGCATCCTCTGCTTCCCCCGACTCGAGACGGGTCAGGCGCCGGCGTGTTTCCACTCGTGCGTCGGAAGGATCCGATACCTCGGCGTCCTGCTCTACGACGCCGAGCAGATCGAGTCGGTCGCGAAGCGGCCGAACGAGGAGCTGATCGACGCACACCGGGACATGATCCTCGATCCGTTCGATCCGGCGGTCATCGATGCAGCGATGCGCAACGGCATTCACGAGTCGGTGATCGATTCGGCGCAGAAGTCGCCCGTCTACAAATACGTGAAGACGTGGAAAATCGCGCTGCCGCCGCACATCGAGTTCCGCACGCTGCCGATGCTCTTCTACGTGCCGCCGATGTCGCCGGTGATGGCCAGCCGCGAAGGCTCGACGGTCGACCACGTCTCCGAAAACCTCTTCCACGACATCGACGACTCGCGCGTGCCCATCCAGTTCCTGGCAAACCTGTTCGGCGCGGGACACGAGGCCAAGGTGCGTTACGCGCTGCGCAAGCAGAAGGCCGTGCGGTGGTACCGGCGCTCCGTGACGGTGGGCGACGTGCCGATGGAGGTCGCGATGCGAATGCTCGCCGAGGCGGATTGCACAGTGGAGGAGGCCGAGTCGATCTACAAGCTGACGTCGCTCTGCACGTTCGATGACAGGTTCGTCATTCCGCCCGCACACCGCGAGGAAGCGATCCAGATGCTCGAAGACCCGATGGAGCACAAGCAGAGCGTGGGCTTCGGCTTCCTTTCGAAGCCGAGGAGGGGAATGTGATCGGCGCGGCACAGAGCATCCACGAGCATCTCGCGCGACTCGTGGTGTATCCGGACGAGACGTTCCACGAGGACGTGGCCGGCTGCCGCGCCGCGCTTCAGTCCGACCACCCGGAGGCGGGAACGGCCGTGCGGTGCTTCGAAGAGGCGATCCGCGACGACACGGTCGAGGAAGTGGACGAGTTGTTCACGCGGACGTTCGACATCAATCCGGTCTGCTCGCTCGAGGTCGGCTGGCAGCTCTTCGGCGAGAACTATGGCCGCGGCGAGTTCCTCGTCACGATGCGGCAGGTGATGCGCGAAGCCGACCTGCCAGAGTCCAGCGAACTGCCGGATCACCTGATGCACGTGTTGCTGATCCTCGGTCGCGCGCCGCGCGAGTGGGCGGACGAGTTCGCGGCCATGTGCGTGATTCCGGCCATCGACAAGATGCTGAATGGACTGAAGGGGAAATCGAATCCCTATGCAAACGTGCTGCAGGCGATTCGGGACGTGGTTGCGGTGCGCCACGCGACCGCGGCGTCGGAAAGCAACCTGCTGGAAGGAGAGCCATGGACACCTCAATTGCATTCCTGAACCTGCTGTTCTTCGGCATCCTGCCGTACGTCGCGCTGTTCACGTTTTTCCTCGTGACGATCCAGCGCTACCGCATGCAGCGGTTCACTTATTCGAGCCTCTCGTCGCAATTGCTCGAGAACCAGGACCACTTCTGGGGGCTCGTGCCGTTCCACTACGGCATCCTCACAGTGCTGGGCGGGCACATCATCGCATTCCTCATTCCGGCGCAGGTGCTGGCGTGGAACCGCGTGTCGCTGCGCCTGTACGTCGTCGAGATCACGATGCTCATCGGCGGCGTGCTGACGCTCGTCGGACTCGTGTCGCTCGTGCTGCGGCGCTTTCGAAACAGCAAGGTGCGTCGCGTGACCACGGTGCCGGACTGGATCCTGTACGCGCTGCTCGTCGTCCAGGTCGCGAGCGGGCTCACCGTGGCGCTCGTTCATCCGTGGGGTCGTCGTGGTTCGCGGCTACGGCGGCGCAGTACCTGCGCTCGATCGTGATGCTGAACCCGGACCTCTCGTATGTCTCGGCCGTGCCGTTCTTCGTGAAGCTGCACATCGTCAATGCGTGGCTCGTGATCGGGTTCTTTCCGTTCACTCGGCTCGTCCACATCCTCGTCGTGCCGAACCCGTATCTCTGGCGCAAGCCGCAGGTCGTTCGCTGGAACTGGAACCGGCGAAACATCCGCAATGTGGATTGACGTGACGCCATCGGGAGGGAGGCTCTCATGACAGAAGTTCCTGAAACCGGATGGCTGGGCAGTCGTCGACTGACGACGATCCTCGTGATTGCGCTCGTTTTCGGAGCCGGACTGCTCGTCGTCGGATTCGGCCCGGTGCGGCTGGCCGGCAACCAGCAGGGGTACGAGCCGACGCAGCCGATCGCGTTTTCGCATCGACTGCACGCCGGCGAGCTGGCAATCGACTGCATGTATTGCCACAGCGGCGCCGACAAGAGCCGTCACGCGGGCGTCCCGGCGGCCAGCATCTGCATGAACTGCCACAAGAACGTGACGTCGACGTTCGGCGCGTTCCGCGCCGAGGATGATCTGGCGAAAAAGGAGAAGCGGCCCCCGCGGCCGATCATCTCCGCGGAACTGCGGAAACTCTATGACGCGCTCGGGCTGGACGACGCGCGCAAGCCGGATCCTGCGAAGGCGGCCACGCCGATACAGTGGGTGCGAATTCACTCGGTTCCCGACTTCGTCCACTTCGATCACAGCGCCCACGTGAACGTCGGCGTGACGTGCCAGCAGTGCCACGGAACCGTGCAGGCCATGGACCGCCTGCGGCAGGACAGCGACCTCGGCATGGGCTGGTGCGTGAACTGCCACCGGACGTCGAACCAGACGGGAATTGCCGGCCAGCCCGTTCGCGCGTCCATCGACTGCGCCACGTGCCACCACTGAGGGAGTGGAAAAGACCATGTCCGAATCCGATCCGAAACTGATCACGTCCCCCACCGACGACTGGTCGACGTCGCGGCGAACGTTCCTGCGCGCGGCCGGGTTCACGTTTGCGAGCGCGATGTTCACGGGCTGCCAGGCGACGCCGATCCGGCACGCAATTCCGTACCTGGTCCAGCCCGAAGACATCGTCCCCGGCAGATCGGTCTACTACGCGGGGATGTGCGGCGGCTGCACGGCGGGCTGCGGCGTCCTGGTCAAGAACCGCGACGGCCGTCCGATCAAGATCGAAGGGTACCGGGACCACGCCCTCTCGCAGGGAGGCGTCTGCGCCGTCGGCCAGGCACACCTGCTGGGGCTCTACGACAGTCTCCGCTTTTCGAGTGCGCAGCGCGACGGGCAGCCGGTGAACTGGACCGAGGTCGACGCCGAGATCACGGCGCAGCTTGCCAAGATCCGAGGCGAGGGCGGCGCGGTGCGCTACCTGTCCGGGACCGTCAACGGTCCGACCGCACGAACGGTCGTCGAGAAGTTTCTTGGCGGGTTCGCCGACGCTCGCTGGGTGATGTACGACCCGATCTCGTCGTCGGCCATCCTGGACGCGCACGAGCGGACGCACGGAGTGCGCGTCCTTCCGCGATACCGCTTCGACAAGGCGGACGTCATCGCGTCGTTCGACGCCGATTTCCTCGCAACGTGGACGTCGTCGGTCGAGCACACGGCCGGATACCGTTCGCGACGCAGTCCCGACGACGCTGCCGTCCCGATGTCGTTCCACGTCCAGTTCGAATCCAGACTCACGACGACGGGAGGCAAGGCCGACCGTCGGGTCCGCGTAGCACCGTCACAGATGGGCGCGCTGGTGACCAGCCTCGCCGGGCTCATCGCAAAGCGGGCCGGGACGGAGTTTGCGCCGGCCGCGGTTGCTGCTGCGGAGACGGACGTTCTCGAGAACCTCGCCGACCGGCTTTGGTCGGCACGTGGCCGCTCGCTAGTGGTTTGCGGCAGCCAGGAGATCCAGACGCAGGTCCTCTGCAACTTCATCAATCACCTGCTCGGCAATTACGACCAGACTCTCGACCTTGCAGGCGCCTCGAATCAGCGGCTCGGCAGCGACTCGGCGCTGGCCGGATTGCTCGAAGAATTGCGCGCCGGCCGTGTCCGGGCGCTGCTCATCGACGGCGTCGATCCCGCCTTCGATCTCGGCGCGCCGGCTGAGCTCGCCGACCTGATCCGGCGAGTACCGCTCGTCGTCAACTTCGCGTCACGAAACGACGAGACCGCCGCGGTCTCGCGGTTCGTCTGTCCCGACCACCATCCACTCGAGTCGTGGACCGACGCCGAGCCTGTCCGAGGTCTCGTCAACTTGTCGCAGCCGGCAACGCCACCGCTCCTGAACACGCGGTCCGTGGTCGAGTCGCTGTCGACGTGGATGGGCGAGGCCCGCCCGGGTCTCGACATCGTGAGGGCGACATGGGAAGCCAAGGTGTTCCTACGGCAGACCGCGCAGCCGTCGTTCCTTGCCTTCTGGGAGCGAACCGTGCAGGACGGATTCTGCACCGTCACACCCGAGCCGGTCGCCGCCGCGCCCTTCAACGCCGCGGCCGTGAAGCCAAAAGCAGAAGCGGTGCCCGCCGCCGCCGGGCAACTCGAGCTTGTCGTCTACCCGACGGTAGGTATGCTCGACGGACACCACGCCTACAACGCCTGGCTGCAGGAGCTTCCGGACCCGATGACGCGCGTGACGTGGGACAGTTACGCGTGCCTCGCGCCTGCGACCGCGAAACGGCTGGGACTGGCGGAAGGCGACGTCGTCCGCGTGACCGCGGGAACGCCGGACTCACCGGGCCCGAGCCTCGAGTGTCCGGTCGTGTTTCAGCCCGGTCAGCACGAGAGCGTGGTCGCCCTGCCGATGGGATTCGGCAGCCGGCTGAGCGAGCGCTTCGCAAATGTCGGTCCCCAGTGGCTCCAGAGCCAGCCGGCCGTCGGCGATGACGGCCGCGTTGGCCGCAACGCGGCGCCGTTCGTGGCAATGCGTGACGGAGCGCGGCGGTTCGACGGTAATCCGGTCCAGATTTCCCCGACCGGGCGCAGCCGCCCGCTTGCCGCGACACAGCTGCACCATACCCTGAGCGCTCCCGAGGAACTCAGCGGGCTCGGCTTCGAGCGTCGAGACATCGTGCGCCAGACGACGTTCGCCGCCCTTCACGCGGGGGCAGGCCACGACGGTCACGGCGCGCACCACGGGCCGAGCGAGCTCTGGTCGCAGGACCATCCCGTGACGGGCCCGAAGTGGGGGATGTCGATCGACCTGTCCGCGTGCAATGGGTGCTCGGCGTGCGTCATCGCGTGCCAGGTCGAAAACAACGTGCCGGTCGTCGGTCGCGACGAGGTCATGCGCCAGCGCGAGATGCACTGGATCCGGATAGACCGGTACTACGAAGGCGAAGGCGACGACGTCGCGTTCCAGCCGATGATGTGCCAGCAGTGCGCGGTCGCGGGCTGCGAGACCGTGTGTCCGGCGCTCGCGACCCTGCACAGCGAGGACGGCCTGAACCAGCAGGTCTACAACCGGTGCGTCGGCACGCGGTACTGCGCGAACAACTGCGCGTACAAGGTGCGGCGCTTCAACTGGTTCGATTATCCGCATGCGGACCGCTTCCAGAATCTCGTCCTCAATCCGGACGTGACGGTGCGGTCCCGCGGCGTCATGGAAAAGTGCACGTTCTGCGTGCAGCGCATCCAGGAGGCGCGGATCGCGGCCAGGGCGCGCGGCGAAACGATCGCAGACGGAGCGATCGAACCGGCGTGTCAGCAGACGTGTCCGGCGAGGGCGATCACGTTCGGCGACCTCAACGATCCGAACAGCGCGCTCTCGAAGGCGAACGAGCCGGCGCAAATATCGCGTCCTGGAAGAGGTCGGCACCGAGCCGTCGGTGTCGTACCTGGCGGTCGTCCGGAATCGAGAAGGAGAGGGAGGCCATCATGGCTGAGGTTGCATCCGTACTCAGGCTGCCGCTCGTCGCCCGCGACACGTCGCTCGGCCAGGTGACGCGCGACGTCTGCGCTCCGATGGAGGGCAAGCCGACGTGGATGTGGTGGGCTGCGCTCGCAGTGTCGACAGCGGCGATGCTCGTTGGCGCCGCGGCCGTGACTTACCAGGTCTCGACGGGAATCGGCACGTGGGGCCTCAACCGCACCGTCGGGTGGGCGTTCGACATCACGAACTTCGTCTTCTGGATCGGCATCGGCCACGCCGGGACGCTCATCTCGGCGATCCTGTTCCTGTTCCGGCAACGCTGGCGCACGGCGGTGAACCGCTCGGCCGAGGCGATGACGCTCTTTGCGGTGATGTGCGCCGGAATCTTTCCCATCATCCACATGGGCCGGCCGTGGCTGGCGTTCTTCGTGATTCCGTACTGGAACACCCGTGGACCGCTCTGGGTCAACTTCAGGTCGCCGCTCGTGTGGGACTTCTTCGCCATCAGCACGTATTTCCTGATCTCGGCGGTGTTCTGGTACATCGGCCTCATCCCCGACCTCGCGACGATCCGCGATCGAGAGAAGCCCGGCCTCCGCAAGACTGTATTTGGAATTCTCAGCTTCGGGTGGAACGGATCCTTCCGGACCTGGCACCACTACGAGCTCGTCTACCTGCTGCTCGCCGGCCTGGCGACTCCGCTCGTCCTGTCGGTGCACAGCATCGTCAGCACGGACTTCGCGACGTCGGTGATTCCGGGCTGGCACACGACGATCTTCCCGCCCTATTTCGTCGCCGGCGCGATCTTCTCCGGCTTCGCGATGGTGCTCACGCTGATGATCATCGTGCGCAAGGTCATGCGGCTCGAAAACTACCTGACGATGCGGCACATCGACGCGATGTGCAAACTCGTCATCGCCACCAGTGGCATCGTCGCGATCGCCTACGCCACCGAGTTCTTCACCGCGATGTATTCGGCGAACGCCTACGAGCAGTTCGTCTTCATGAACCGGGCGCTCGGGCCGATGAACTGGGCCTACTGGATCATGGTGGGCTGCAACGTGATCACGCCGCAGTTCCTGTGGTTCAAGAAGATCCGGTCGAATCTCGTCGCCGTCTTCATCCTGACGATCTTCGTGAACATCGGCATGTGGTTCGAGCGCTTCGTCATCATCGTGACATCGCTGCACCGCGATTTCCTGCCGTCGAGCTGGGCTTTGTACGCGCCGACGCCGATCGAAATCGCGACGCTCATCGGCAGCTTCGGCTTGTTCTTCACGGCATTCCTTATCTTCTGCCGCGTGTTGCCTGTGATCGCGATGGGAGAAGTGAAGGGCGTGCTGACGTTCGGCCGGCGAGCCAAGGGGGCGACGAAATGAGCAACCGGTACGTAGTGAGTCTTTTCGAGAACGAGCACGACCTGCTCGAGGCCGTCCGCACTGCGCGTGAGCGCAAGTTCACAATCGTCGACGTACACACGCCATATGCGGTGCACGGACTGGATGCGGCGATGGGCGCACGGCCGTCGTGGATGTCGTGGGCGTGTGCCGCGTTCGGATTGACGGGTGTGACGACGATGATGGCATTCCAATACTGGGCCGCGGCGGTCGACTGGCCCGTGAACGTCGGCGGCAAGCCCTGGAATTCAATTCCGGCCTACGTCCCGGTGACATTCGAGGCCATGGTCTTCGCCGCCGGACTCGGGATGGTCCTGACCTTCTTCCTGGCCTGCCGCCTCTATCCGGGGCGGCGAGCACGCGTCCCCGATCCGCGCGTCACCGACGACCGGTTTGCCATTGTCCTCGAGGAAGCGGACGCCGCATTCGATCTCGACGACGTGCGCCGGCTGTTCGGTCGCCTGGGGGCGGTCGAAGTCCGTGAACACGTTTCCGAGGTGGCGCCATGATGGGAAGAAAGGCCGTCAATCTGATTCTGCTCGTTGCGTTGTGCGGGATCGCGGCCGTCGGATGGACCGTCCAGAGCGATCCCTCGAAGCCGAACGACGTGTTCCTGCCGAACATGGTCGAGTCGGTGCCGTACGACGCCTTCGCCGAAAACCCGAACTATGCCGACGGCAAGACGCTGCAGCAGCCGCCCGATGGCGCGATTCCGCGCGGGGCCGTCCGCCTGCACTACAGCACCGGTACCGAAGAGGCCAAGCGCGCCGGGCAGGAGCTTCGAAATCCCTTTTTGCTGACCGACACGGAAGCTGTCCGCCGCGGATCGGTGATCTACAGCCGGTACTGCGGTGTGTGCCACGGCGGCACCGGAAAGGGTGACGGTCCGGTCGCCATGCGCGGATTCCCGCCGCCGCCGGCGTTCACGGACGCCAAGTCGCTCGCCATGACCGACGGAGAGTTGTTCCACATGCTCACCTACGGCGGCGAGAACATGCCTTCCTACGCGACGCAGGTTTCCCAGGAGGATCGATGGAAAGCCATCCTGTTCGTTCACATCATCCAGCAGAAGGAACTGGCGGCGGCAGCGGCGGCAGCAGCGGCCGCGGCACAGGCGCCGGCACCCTTGCCGTCTCCGGCGGCGGCGCCGCCAGCGCAATGATGAACCCCGGTCTCACGATCGCGGCGCCCGTGGTTTCGTCGGTCGCGGCCCGGATCTGCGCGGGCATCGGCGTGCTTTCGCTGGTTGCGGGCGCGATTCTTTCGCCAGCGTCGGTGTGGCCCTACCTCCTTCTATTGAGCTACGCGATGATCGGGCTCGGCCTTGGCGCCGCCGCCTTCATCGCGCTTCAGTACATCGTAGGGAGCGGTTGGTCGGCGGCGTTCCGGCGGGTGCCTGAGGCGATGATCGCCGCCATGCCGCTCGGGTTCGTGGGACTCTGGATCGTGTTCCTCGCGCACCCGTCCACGTATCCGTGGTACGGCGTGTCGCACGACGCGGCGCCGGGCGTCGCGTGGTTCAAGCACGCCTGGCTGTCGTGGCCGTTTTTCCTGGTGCGGGCCGCGGTGTACATGGTGATCTGGGAGGCGTTCGCGTTTGCGATGATCCGTCACTCGCGCCGGCAGGACGCAACTGGCGACGTGTCGCACACGAAGTCGAACATCCACCTGTCGGCGGGGTTTCTCGCCGCGTTCGGTATCACGTCGTTCCTTGCCAGCGTCGATTGGATAATGTCGCTCAAGCCCGACTGGTACAGCACGATGTTCGGTTGGTACAACTTTGCGGGTATGTTCGAGAGCGCGCTCGCGGTGATCATCCTGATGACGATCTGGCTCGAGCGGCGCGGGCAGTTCCGCGGGGTGATCAACGAGGCGCACCTGTACGACCTCGGCAAGCTGCTGTTCGCCTTCAGCACGTTCTGGATGTACCTGTGGTTCAGCCAGTACATGCTCATCTGGTACAGCAATATCCCGGAGGAGACGGTCTATTTCACGGCCAGGCTTCGCGGTTGGTGGCTGCCGCTCTCGATCGCCAGCATCCTGCTGAACTGGATCGTGCCGTTCGTCGCGTTGATGTCGCAGCCGGTCAAGCGGAATGCTGGCGCGCTAGCGAAAGTCGCCATCGTCGTGCTCGTGGGGCGGTGGCTCGACCTCTACGTGATGATTTTCCCATCGCAGACGCCGGGGGGGCCGGTGTTCGGCGTGTGGGAGGCGGGCATGACGATCGGGACCATCGCGGCGTTCCTGATCGTCGTGTTCGCAGCGCTGAACCGCGCTCCACTCGTCCCGATGGGCGATCCGTACATTCGGGAGAGCCTGCACCACCATTGACCCCCGTCCAAAGCGCTTCGCGCATTGCCCTACCATGGTGACTGACCCTGACTAGTCTAAAGCCGCTTCGGCTTGAAGCTGACTCCCGTTGCCTCGGCATCGACGTCCCGTGATGCAGGCTTGAAGCGGTATCCCTTAAGCACTGGCGTAACCCGATATGTGGTCCCGGCGGCAAGACCGGTCTGGCTCCACCTTCCGTCAGCGCCGGTAAAGACTGGTGGCGGCGAACTGCCCGGGCCCGACACGGCCGCGAACCGTATCTCGACGTTGGCGAACACCTTCGCCCGCTTCTTTACGGTGCCTGAAACCGCGTACGTCTGCGGCGGCGGCCCGTCAGCGGCGAAGTCCACTGCCGATTGACCCGCCGACACTTCGCGAAACGCCGGAGCAAACACGGTCGAACCAGCGTCAGACGGCGTCACTCGGTACAGCACGCCGTCAGTGAATCCGGTCTGCCCCCATCCGCCCCCGTCGCCAGTCGTCACCGCAGCGGGCAGGGCGCCGGAGCCCGAAACGATCGTGAACGTGAGCGTGACGCCAGGCCTCCCGCTTCCGTCCGGATTGGTGACTCTGCCCGAAAGAGCGAATGTCCCGGTCCCGCCTCCGGCAATCGCCACGGCTCCGGGCGGCGATGCGGCAGACCGAGCCGCCCCCGTGAAGTCTCGCGGCGCCTCGTTGGAGAGGTTTCCGGCCGGGGTCGGGGGGCTCGACGGCAGGTCGCCGCCGGCGAAGTCCGGCAGATCGAACACGGAACCGCAAACAGACTGCCCCGCGACCGGCCTGAAGTCACCCGATGCAGGTGCGACCAACTGCGGTTCTATGGTGTTTATCGCGTTGTCGGCCCGGAGCTGCGCGGCGAAACAGGTTGGGTTCGCTGGCTGGCAGCCCTCGGACGAGTCCTCTATGCCAAGCGGAAGGTCGGCCGGACCGTTCCAGATGACGTTACCGCGGATGCGGACGTTTTCGTCGGCTCGGGCGGGAGACGGGATATTCGAAAACGCGGCCGGCGTCCGGGGTCCCGGGATCGAGAAATGCGCGTACTCGCTCCGAAATCCCCGCGGGGTTGTAAAGGACGTTGTTGTAGACGGAGACGTTGCGGTTCGGAATCGGCTGTTCGTTCGTTCCGTCGTTACGCTCCGTGGTTCCCCAGCCGCCAAAGCGAGGTATTCGCCGCAACGGCCGGCGTCGCCGTCGCACCCGCGCAATCCGAACGCGAACTCGAGCGCGTGACTGCGCGACCCGACGCGATAGAAAGTGTTGTGGGCAACGAGCACGTTGTATCCGCCGTTGACGCCAACCGCGGCGCCTTCCGTGTCGTGAACGACATTCGAGAAGAAGCGGATATCGTAGGCTTCGTAGTGCAGGAACGGCGCGGTCATGAACTCGAATCCCGTGCCTTGTCCGGCTGTGAAGCCGCCCGTGCCTCCGTCGAAGAACTCGTTTCCTTCGACGCGGAACTGGGCCGAACCGCCCTTCAGGTACATGCACCAGTCGCCCGAGCGGTGGATGCGGTTGCCGACGAACGAGCCGTACTGCACGGCGACGCAGTCTACCGCGTTGTCCCACGCGCCCGAGATGTCGCAGCCGTCGACGTGCACGTTCGTGGACTGGTTGATCTTGAGCGCTTCCTGGGTAAGACCGAAGTTGGAGATGTCGACCGTGCCGAGGATCGCCAGTCACGGCAGCAGCGAGGAAGTTGCAGGCTGCGAATGCGCGACGTCGCCGCTGCCTGACGTCGTCAGAAGTCCGGTGCAGGTAGAGGTAGCCGCAGCCGTAGAAGTTGACGTTTCGAGAAGCGAACTTAGGCCTCGCCGTCCGCCGAGTTGAGGATGACTGGAAAAGCGCGGTCGCCGAGGCGCGACTCCCAATAGACAGGGTATTCGTCGGGTGGATAGGTCCCCGCCGCGAGCTGGATCCGGAATCCGGTTCCCGTCAGTCGGGTCTCCGATGGGATGCGGTTCCACGCCGCCGTGACGGTGCGCAGTGCAGTCCCACGGAGTCGCCCGAATTCGCATCGCCAGCCGGCGGCGCGGCCGACCCAGATGTCCTGTGCACCGTGACGGTCCTGATCGAGTAGACGCGCTCGTACTGCTGGGCGCGAGTGTGAGACGGAACCAGAGCAGTCCGCAGACGGCAACCAACGCAACTGCTGCTGCAGTTCCACGGCGGCATTCCAACCACAGGAACCACGAGTTACGGAGGCAGTAACGAGAGGCTAGCGCTCGGTGGAGGGAACCGATCTGCCGCAAGGGAGATTGCGGGCTCCTGAGACGATCCAATGGATGTGCCGTTGATTCCATCGAAGTCACTGGCCTCCTTCATCGCCCCACCGATTCGAAGGCTCCGAACCGTAAGCCGGTTCCTCCGCGTTCGGAGTATGCGCCGCGACTAGGAGCCTCCTCCAATATCTCCTCTCCGAGGGCCTCGTGCCAAGCGGTCTATGGCGG
>JADIYM010000034.1 GCA_016705245.1 Blastocatellia bacterium
TCGGGCCGCCCCGTCGACGAACTGTTTCAAGAGCTGAGGCAAAACGGGATCAGTATCTTCACGTCGATGATCGTCGGATTCCCGTACCAGACCCCGGAGATCATCGAGGAGGAGCTTATCCGACCGTCTCCGCCTCGAGCCGGATTTCCCGCAGTTCCTCATCTACGGTCCGACGCCGGGGACTCCGTTCTACGAAGACACGCTGGAGAAGGGGCTACTGCACGGATCTCACCGACGATCGCGAGCTCTACTACCGCACGTGCACCGGATTCTCGGCGATGGTCGAGCATCCGACGATGAGCGGGGAGGCGATCGAGGCGGCGCAGTCGCGATGCTTCGACGAGGACTACAGACAGCTCGGTCCGTCGATTTACCGCACGCTCGAGACGTGGCTGCTCGGCTATCTTGCGCTGAGGGATTCTCCGAACCATGTGTTGCGCGCGAAAGCACGTAAATTCGCGGCCGACATTCGCGAGGCATATCCGATCCTTCTCGCTGGACGGCTCCTCGGCCCCACGCGTGAGACTCGGCAGCGAATCTCGGGCATGGCGATGCAGTTTTATCGAGAGTTGGGAGCGCCGACGATCGGTCAACGACTGATGTCGATCGCGGCCGTTGGTCTTGCCGTCTGGACGGGTATCACGTTGAAACTCGGGCTCTTCCAGCATCCGAAGCTGATACGCCGCTCGTTCCGGATGCCCTCGAATGAACGGAAAGGGCGCGACTGGACGCCGATCGGTCCGTCCGACGTCGAACCGTTCGCTCTGCCCGATTAGGAGGTACTGCGCTTCGCGCACGTGGACGGGAGTCGGTGGTGTGAGGCCGGCCCGTCGCTTCGCTCCGGGTTCTGGCCCTCGGTCGTTGGACCGTGAACCTCGATGCTCGTCATCCCACACACTGTGACGCACCGCACGCTGATCGGTGACGTTGGACACGGATTCTCGGCGGCCCGTTGGCTTACGATGCGGCGCATTTCTCATTCGCCCGTTCTGTTGGCCCTCGAAGTCACTCAGCGAATCGCTTCCCGGGTCTGGGCCAGATTCGAAATCCGGATTTTGGAGGGTTACTCTCAGATGGACTCACGAACCAGAAAGCCCGGTCGCCGGGTACTCGCAGTCTGCTGCCTCTTGCTGGCCGTGGCTGGCGCGTCGCCGGTCGACAGCGACGCTGCGGTTCGCGCGCGAAGAGCGGCGCTACAGTCGTCGGCCAAGGAGGCCGATGCGGCCAGGCTCGTCGAGCTCGACGCAGCGATCACGACTCTTCGCGCCAAACTTGCCGCGAACCCGACAAGCACCCGCATTCAGACGAGTCTCTCGCGTCTGCAGTCTCGGAGTACGACGTAGTTTCGGCGAGGCTCGGCGGCGACCGGGCGCCATTGCTGGCAACGCAGCCGGCGGCTCCCGCCGACGTGCCGTTGGGCACGAACTTTCCGCCTCCGCCCAACTGCACTCCCGTGTCTGGATCCTTCTCGAGCGGTACGGTCAACGTTCCGATCCCGGACGGCACAAGCGTACCCGCCAGCTCGACGGTCGCCGTCACCGGGATGGGGCCGTGGCTGCTCGATGTCGACGTGACGGTAAACGTGCCGCACACGTGGAACAGTGATCTCGACATGACGTTGACGTCGCCGTCCGGGACGGTTGTAACGCTCACGAGCGACAATGCCGGCAGCTTGAACGACGTGTACGCCGGGACGACCTTTGACGACGACGCGAACCCGGCCGGACAGGTGCCATACACGACAAACAACGGGATGACCACCGACCACGCGTACCTCGACCTGACGGTGGCCACGCCGCTCACGCCGGAAGAAGCCCTGGCCTCCTTCTTCAGCGAGGATCCCAACGGGACGTGGACCCTGCGGGCGACCGACGACGCCGGCGGCGACATCGGGACGATCGTCAGCTGGTCTCTTTCCATGACCACGTTGACGGCGCCTCGGAGTGCAAGTTGAACTTCACGGGTTCGAGCGGCACAGTGAACCTGCCGATTCCGGACAGCTCCGGGGTGCCCGCCGCCTCGACGATCCCCATCGTGGCAGCGGGGACCTACATCTGCGACGTCGACGTGACGGTGACCATTCCGCACACCTGGAGCGACGACCTCGACGTGACGTTGACGTCGCCGTCCGGGACGGTTGTAACGCTCACGAGCGACAATGGCAGCAGCTTGAACGACGTGTACGCCGACGACCTTCGACGACGACGAACCCGGGGGGACGTTGCCCTACACGACGAACAACGGGATGGTCTCCGATCACGCGTACGTCAACCTGACGGTGGCCACCCCGCTCACGCCAGAGGAGGGACTCGGCGCCTTCATCAGCGAAGATCCCAACGGCACGTGGACGCTGCGGGCGACCGACGACTTCAGCGGCGACACGGGAACCATCGTCAGCTGGTCGCTCGACATCGACACGTGCGCGTGCACGCAGATCTCGCTGTGTAGCCTGACGTGCCCTGGCGACATAACGACGCAGGCGACCGACCTCAACGGCGCTGTCGTCAACATCCTCCGCCGACGGCATCAAACTGCGTCAACGTCGTCCGCACTCCTCCGGCGGGCTCGACATTCCCGGTTGGCACGACCGTCGTCACCTGCACTGGCGAGGACGACGTTCCGGGCAGGCCCGGTGCGATCATCACCTCGACCTACTCGAGCGGCAATCTGGCCGTTCCTATTCCCGACCCCGGGTCGATACCGCCGCAGGTCATCAGCGTCGCCGACGCCGGCACGGTCACCGACGTCGACGTTCGCGTCCGCATCAACCACACGTGGACTCGGACCTCGACATCACCCTGACCGACCGAACGCCGTGACCATCGACCTGTCGAGCGACAACGGCGGCGGCAGCGACAACTACGGCCCGGGAACGCGGACTGCACGGGTACGCCGACGGTCTTCGACGACGAGGCCGGGACGCCTGTCGCGTCGGGTGTGGCGCCGTTTGCAGGCTCCTACATTCCCGAACAGGCGTTGTCCGCGTTCGACGGAATTCCGGCCGCCGGCAACTGGACGCTCAACATCGCCGATGATCTCGGCGTCGATGCCGACGCTCTTCTGCTACGAGGTCGTCATCACGCGTGACACGGGCAACGGCGGCTCTTCCACGTGCCAGTTCAACGTGACTGTCACAATTCCGTTCGACGGCTGCTGCATCGACGACTATTCGGGAGACATCTTCCGCCAGGTCGTCGCCAGCGTTCCGTCCACGGACCCGCTTTACGGCTACTGGGAGTACGAGGTTGCGGCGACGGCGGAGATCTTCTCCGGCATCGGCAACCACGTCGCCTACCGGCCGGGCCTGAGCATCATCGTCGACGACAACGACGATCCGGCGGTGTACTGCCACGCCGCGATCGACTTCCCGCGCAACAAGTGCCGAGTTCAGGTGCGCGACATCACGACGGGACGTAACTTCGTCCTGAGGGATCGAAACCTGAACAACAACGTCTGCACGGAGATTGAGGTCAAACGCTAGGTTCTTCCTCGGAACCATGGGGCCAGGGGCGGAGAGTGGGTCTCTTCCCCTGGCATTTTTTATTGCACGTGTTCGAGATTCTCGCACTCATAGCAGGAGTTCGGAGTCCGTCGGCTCTCACACGAAACTGGCATTGCACGCCAAACGCATCAGTACCGTGCGCGGTAGCGAACGGGTCGATCCGAGTTCCTGCGACCAGGCCATCCTCAAGACTGACCCGTGCGCTACCGCGCACGGTACTGATGCGTTTGGCGCGCGTCCCTGAGAAACGTTTATGACGAACTTATGATCGTCGCTGTAACCCCACCTCATCGCCATCCATCCAAGTCGCGTCCTACTGACCGCCACGCCTCTCGTGACTCAGCGCACGTCGATCGGTGACGGCGCCCACAGCTTTCACACCACGAATTTCCTAGCATGTGGCGACTATTCCAACCGCCCGCCCGGGGCGGCCCTCGACCACAATCAAGGAGACCTGGTTCATGACTCGCTTTTCGCTATTCACTCGGTGTGCACATCGGATCCTGCTGGTTTCTGCTCCCGTACTTGCGATTCTCGCGTTCTCAAACACTACAGCAGCCCAGGTCAAGTGAGCGCCGTCGACGCTCCCGGTCGGGAGCTTCACGCACAGTGACCTGAATCGAGGATCGAACGACCTCTCGATCGGCTTTGCATTCGATTATCAGTATTTCAACGAAGCGCAGCAGGGCACCGAGCCCACTGCAAATCCCAAGAACGAGCAGACGATGGTGCGCACTCTGCTCATGACGCTCGATTACCAGGTCAGTCGCCGGCTCTCGTTGCAGGCGATCGCGCCGATCCGGATGGTCGAAGCACCGAAAGACTTTCATCCCGGCGACCGCCGTCTCAGATCCTTCAAGGGGCTCAGCGACATCATCGCCCTGGCCACGGTGAAGCTGAACCTTCCGAAGGCCGCAGGGTCGCCGCAGTTCTCGTTCATAGGCGGGCTTCGCCTGCCGACAGGCAACGCCGAGCCGGACCACGAGTTCTCGGGAGAGTCGTCACGCGATCCGGTCCTGCAGGCCGGCCACGGGACCTTCGATCCGATCGGCGGATTCCGGTACGTCCAGTCATTCCCGATTCACGCTGTCGGCGGACGCACTGGGAAGGGTCACGGGCGGCGAGAACGAATACGGCTACCGGTACGCGAACGAAGTGCAGGCCGGAGTCAGCGTCTCGAAGGCAATTCCGACTCCGGGCTTCCTCAAGAAGGCCGTCGACGTGCTTGCGGTCAGGGCGCGGCTGCACGGCGTGTTGAGCGGGCACGACGAAGATCGCGGCGTGCGCGTGTCGAACACGGGCGGACAGTGGCTGTACGTGATTCCGTCGATCTCGCTGACGACGCGGCACGGGACTTCGTACTTCGTGCAGCTGCAGGTGCCGCTTCACCAGCGTGTCAGCGGCGGACAACTCGTCTCGAACTATGCGTTCACGACGGGCGTCTCGTTCGACCTGACGCGGCCGAAGAGGGTCTCGGAGACTGCGGCGGTGAATCCCGGCACGGTCGCGGTGCCGGTTTCGCAGGCGCCGGTGATTTCGCGCGGCGAAGAGGTGGACCTGAAGGCGCACGTCGTTGCCGGCAACGTGACCGTCTTCGAGTTCTATGCCGACTGGTGCCACGTCTGCAGGAGCATCGAGCCCGCACTCGGCAGTCTCATCGCCGACACGGGCGTCGCGCTGCGTCGAATCAACATCGGCAACGGACGGACGGAGGTGACGCGGCAGTACGGCGTCACGGCGACGCCGACCTTCCACGTCTACACCGCCGCCGGTGGGCTCTCGAGCATCCTGACAACTGGCGACGTGAAGCTGGTTCAGGAAGCCATCGAGAAGGCCGGCGGCCGTTAGGAAACCGTCAAGGGCGTTGCGCGAAGCGCTTTGGAGTGCGGCGTGAATCGCTGCTTTGGATCGATCCAAAGCGGCGGACACACGAAGCCTCCGGGTCGTCTCAGGGAATCTGGCCGGCGATGACGTTGTCGTCCTCGTCCGATTCCTCGACCGCCTGTCCCTCGTCCACGAATGCAACGATGTACCCGTACCCGTTCGGCCGCTGTGCCGTCAGCCTCGATTGGAAGGAAGACCCGGGCTGCAGTGGTCCCACTTCGATCGACCCGGCCAGTACCGCGTCCGGATCGATCGCCTCCGTTCGCGAGAAGTGGACGTTCACGGTGAAACTGCCGCTAGCGGCATTGCCAGCGTTGTGGACCTCGAACCTCGCCTTTACCATGCGCCCCGACTTCCGTTTGATCTTCGTCCACAAACCCGAAAGCTGCGGCAATTCGGGTGGCGGAGGCGGAGCGTCGCCCGCGAGCTCGATGGCGCCTATGTCGAACCCGGCGTCCTGCGGGCGGGCCACTCCCATGTAATCCGTCGTCTGGGCCGTCGCCGTGCCGGCATCGATTGCGGCGCTGCCTGCGCCGCAGCGGAAGTCGCCGGCCGCGGCGGCGACGAACATCGGGTCTCCGGATCGCGGCTCGGGATCCCACGCTGGCGGCTCTCCGCTTCCGAAGTAGAGGTTGAAGCCTGCGCTGACAGGCCCCGCCTCGTCCGTGACAACGTAGGCCTGCTCGGGACCGCACGAGAGGATGTTGTCCCGCAACGTGATGCGGTCGGCGCCCGCTCGCTCGAGATAGACCTGGGCGATTAAATTGCCGTGCAGGGTGTTGTTCTCGATGACGACCGTTCCGCCTGTCGTGTTGACTCGCAGTCCGGCCTCCATCCCGTCCACGATGACGTTGTTCCAGATTCGGACCGTGCCGACCACGTCGTTCGACCCGTCACTGCCGCCCACCACGATGTTGTTCAGTTCGGCCCCGCGCAGGAAGTTGTCGTGAATCCGGATGTCGTCCATGAAGTCGCCGTCGAGGTGCCCATAGAGTTGGATCGAGCGTCCGCCACGCTGCCCATCGACCTCGTTCCAGCCGAAGTCGATTCCCGAATTTGCCCCGTACCCGCCAATGTAGAAGCCGTGAAAGAGCTTCTCGCCCTCTTCGCCGTTGTGAAAGAGACGGTTGCCGTGAACCTCGATATCCGACGTGTCCCCGTTGATGCCTATCACTCCACTGTCGTCGCGCGCCGCGTCGAAGAACGTGTTTCCGACGGCGCGGTGCCCGTTGCCGCCTATTGCCAGCGGATACCGAATTTCGGTGAAGGACAGGTTGGCGACGACGACACTTGCGATCGCGCCTTCATCCTGATTGAGAAGCACGCCACGCCGGGCGCCTTCGCCGGCCAGCAACGCGACCTCACCCGGATAGCCGACGTAGGCAATCGGCCGGTCGGGAGTGCCCGTCGCACTCGTCGCGCCAGCTACCATCAGTACCGTGTCCCATCCGGCATAGTCCGGGTCAAGGGTATCGTAGCGGCCATCCCGGAGATAGCAGACGTCACCGGTGCTCATGGACGCCCGCGGTCGATGCAGGGTTCGGAACGGGGCGCTGGCGGATCCGTCGTGGCATCGTCAGAGTCGGGGTCGTTTGGCGCGACGAAGAAGATGGAGCCGTCTCGGACCGTGAACGGCAGGCCATTGCCCGGCTGCCCGCCAACCGTGACGACGATGTCGCCGCTCGTGACACTTCCGCCGGCCTGGACGACGATCACGTCCAGTCCGCGGGCCGGCGCATTGTCGGCGCCCCAGTCGACGTAACGAGCCACTTCCGTCCCCCCAATCGTGACCGTTGACGACCCGCGCGCTGAGCCGAATCCCTCCCCATAGATGGCAATGAACACGCCGAGGTCTCCCTCGCCACCGGTCACCGGACCGGACTCGAGATCGGTGAAGAAAAGACGGGGCGGCGGCGCCTCCGTGCCGGCCACGGCCACTGGAACCGCTTGTGGCGAGCAAACGAGCGTTACAGTGGCAGCTATCACTACCATGCGCCGCCAACGCGACACGGACGCTTCGGATGTCATTTGAGTCATCCTACCAGTGTTACGAGCGGATAGCGCAAGACACTTCAGCCTTCGTGAGCGATCTCCCGAGGCAGCGGGACAACGCTGCGCAGCGAGCACGAGCGCGGGCGGTTTCTCCATGTTCACGACCTGGTTCGATCCCCGTCCGCGAACTCCCGGCCCTGTACCCGAGAGCCTGTCCTTCGGCGATCTCGACTTCAGGTATCGAAATTCTCTGGAGACAGCTCGCCCCATTCCTCGTCGTTGATGGTGGCCGCAGGAGAAGGTAGGCGCTTCGCCTCGAAGAGTCGGAGTCGTTATGACGTGGGCTACCTCCTCGTCAGTTTGCGTCCCAGTTTCCCGTGATCGGCGTCGAGCCGGCACCACCGAACGAGTACACCAAATCGGCCGGCCCCGGCGTCAACAGATTCTTGAGGAAGAAGTCCCCCGTCGCTGGAGCGTAAAGACCAACTGAGACGATCGTGTCGCCGTTCCAATCGCCAACGACAGGTCTCCAGCCAGCCCCAGGCGGGCCGAATGACACGACCTTGTTGGCCGCGCCCGGCGCGTGGAGATTGCGGAGGAAGAACACGCTGCCTGCCGGGTCATAAACGCCCACCGAGTCGATGGTATCCCCGTCCCAATCTCCAGCGATTGGAATCCATCCCAGGCCGCCCGGGCCGAAGCTGTACGTAAGGTCAGCGCCACCGGGCAGCAGGCTGTTTCGGAGAAAGAAGGTCCCCGTTGCCGGTGCGTAAAGGCCGACCGTATCTACGCCGTCGCCGTTCCAGTCTCCCGCTATCGGCATCCACCCGAGGCCCGCCGGTCCGAACCCGAAGACGACGTCGGCGCCACCCGGCGTCAGGCTGTTTCGCAGGAAGAACGTCCCCGTCGCAGGCGCATAGAGCCCCGGCGTGTCGAGGCCGTCATTGTTCCAGTCGCCCATTATTGGCACCCATCCGGAGGCAGCGGGACCGTAGCTGACGACGAAGTCGGCCGGCCCTGGCGAATGTATGTTGCGAAGAAAGAACGCGCTTGGTCCTCCAACGAAGATCCCCACTGTGTCTCGGGGCACGTTCGGCGTCGCGGTGAGGCAGACGGCCGCCTCGGCTGCCGGCCGGATGACGTCGATACAGCGCACGTGGAAAACCATGCTGATGCCGCCGCTCGTCAGGTGGCAGTAGCTCATGATCGTTCCGAGTGTCGGTACTGACGGACCGCTGTAGCAGCCAGATTCCACCCCATAAGACATGTCGATCGGCGGGGAGTAGCAGTGCGTGTGGCCACTGGCGAAGTTGTGGCCGAGTTCGTGCGCCGTTACGTTGACGTCCCACATGTAGCTGGCCACCGGGAACGATACGCCCGTGTAGATGTTGCTCACTCCGTACCCATACGTCCCGTCGCAGAGCACGTCGAGATAGGCTATACCCCCATAGTTCGTGACGTTACCGTTTGCGAAGAGGTGGGCAAGGTCGCGCGTAACACCGGTCCGGTTGATGTTGCACCAGTCGGTAACTGACCAGCTGCGCGCTCGAACTCGCTCCAGGGAACGGATCTGCCGTGGTCCAGATCGTGAGCGACGAGATCCGCAGTCGCACGTTCACGTCGCGGAGATAAATTGCCGACACTGCACCGACAAGGACGTTCATGTAGTTCGTCGCGGTCGTCGTA
>JADIYM010000035.1 GCA_016705245.1 Blastocatellia bacterium
TAGATCGTCCAGACGCGACTGGCGGTCTTGTTCGGTAGCGCCAGCGTCACCTTGACGAAGTCGCCATCGTGAAACGCCGTGTCGACCGCGTCGCCCTTCTTTCCGAGAATCGACAGGCGGCACCGGAACGAGTCGGACCGGTCTCCGCGATCGCGCGAGACGATGTACTGCCCGCTGCGCTGCACCTCGTCGAGCGTCTCGGGCCGGTTGTCGACCGAGAACTCGAAGCTGCGCATCGTCAAGCCCGAGTAGGCGGAGCCGCCGAATTCGGCGAACGTGAGCGTCGCATCGGGCGTTCGGTACACCTCCTCACCGACGCACGACGGAGGCGTGAACCCGACGAGCAACTCGCGCTCGCCTGCGAACTCCGCGTTGGCTTCGATCTGGACGCGCTTGTCGCCGTCGATCGAGCCGCGGATCCGCCCCTGCGTGATGAGCCCGCCGCGGTAGCTGTAGAACTCCGAGCCGCCCTTCCACCCTTCGACCATCGTGAACGAGTCGGCCCGGTAGTCGGGCGACTGGATCGGCTTGAAGGTGTGAGTGTAGGGATCGCCGACGCCCGAGACGCCGTAGGCCGCGCCACCTCCCGAAAGGTAGTACTGAAGCCATCCGGCCGCGTCCGGCGTCGCGAACAGCGAGATCGCGGCTGCCGCGTCCTTCTGCTCGTCGGTGTAGATCGAGTGGAACTCGCCGCCGCACAGGTTGTAGGGCGTCCGCTTGATCGTTTCGGCGATGACCTCACGCGCGAGCATGAATTCCTTGCTGATCCGGGCGTGGGCGGTCTGGACGCCGTAGGAGGTCTCGACGTCCGTGCTCACGTAGTGGCGAAGGTCTTGTCTCTGGTAGTAGGCGGACATCGGTCAGTCTCCTATGACGATCTGGTATCGATCCGGCCAGTAGCGAACGAGCGCGCGGGCGGCGGCCAGTTCGAGCTCGAACTCGGGCGTCGCCGGCAGCGAGAGGCGGCCGAAGGTCGAGAGCGCCGGCGCATCCTTGCCGCCGATGAATCGGACGCGCTGCAGCACGGCCGGGTATGCGTCGGGCTCGGGCGTTGTGTCGGTCGTCTTCTTCGCCATCTCGTTCACCTCGTGAAATTGCGGGGCCTCGTGGAAACCGTTGTTGTCGCTCGGGTCGCCGGTTAGAGTCCCCTTCCCGTCGCCGGGAATGTCGTTTGCCAATTCAATCCGCCCTCGCAATCTGCACCACGTTCCACACCGCGACGCTCCGAAGAGCACCTGTCGCCACGGTCAGCGTCCAGCGGCACGGGCGCCGTGAGCACGATGACCGCGATCGCGACAGCCAGCGCGATGCGTGCGACGATCCAGAAACGCCCCGTGAAGCGCAGCAGGTTGCCCTCGCCGAGACGCGGGTTGCGACGCGCGATGACGCTCGTCACGATGTCGGCGATGGTCGCCGCGATGTAGGCGGCCCAGATCATGCGTCCAGGTCGTCCGGCAGCCGAGGATGCGCACTTTCGCCGTCTTGCCAGCGACCGGATAGGCCGCCGTCACAACGGCGACGATCTTCCCGCGCACGGTGTCGTTGCCGACCGCACGCGAGTACGCGTAGAGCGGGTCGCCGAGCACCGGCACTTTCGCGATCACGAACCCGGTCGGAAGCTGGAACGTCTGCCGGCCGTCGCCTGCTGCGCGTAGCCCTGCGAGCCGTCGTGTCCCTCGACGCGGAAATACACGCTGAACGTGCCGAAGACGAGAGCTGCTCACCCTTCGGTGCGCGGACGTGGACCTCGTGGACGACGAAGCCTTCGCCGAAGTCGAGCTCCGCGAGGACCACTTCACCTGTTGCACTGATCGGCAGTTCCGCGTCGATAATCGTCATGTCGCGTTCGAGCATTTGGATCTCCTAGACAATGGTTACGGCGTTCGTGCCGGGGAGGACCATCACCGCCGTGATTGTGACCGTCGGTGACGTGAAGCCGACCGGCTGGATGATGAAGACGAGGTCACTGGTAGCCACCGAGCCGGCCGAGAAGTTCGCCAATCCAATCGACGTTCCAGCCGAGCCGAGGTATGCGGTCTGGATGAGGCCCGCCGGGACGGAGGACGCGCCGGCTGGGCGTGACACCGCCGGCCAGATAGCGATGGACCAGGAACGTGGCGCGGTAGAAATACGCGCCGGTTTTTGACGTGTCAGTGTCGAGGATCGACACGTTAACCGTGACCTGTCCGCACAACGCGTCCGGTGTGTTGAGCGCGATCTCGTAGAGGTTCTGCTGGTAGAACCCGCCCGCGCCGCCGACGCCGCCGGGAGGCCGCACAAACGTCCGCAGGGCGACCATATCGGTGACGGCAAACTGCGTCACCTTCGAGAACGTGTCGGCGCCGGTCTGCTTCAAGTATCCGGCCGCTCCGTCGAGAGCAGCGAGCGCCGTAAGCGTCGGGTCGAGTTCAGTCACGACGCCGTCGAGGATCTGCGCGACAGTGGCGCGTTTGTTGACGCCGCCCTGCACGATAGGCACGAGGTCCGCATCGGCGACGCTTACGGCTGCCGTCATGGCGCTGATCTTCTGGTCGGCCATTAGCACGCCCTCGAGCGGCACGATCTCGACCGTACCGCGCTCGACGTTGGCCGTGCGTCGTCGCCGACAGCCCGCAGCCTCGACGATCCTCTCACGAGATGAGAGCGGCGCACCGTCGCGGCCTGCGTCCGCCTCGCCACTGCGCGTCGGCAGCGAGGATCGGGCGCGGCGCGACGTCGTCGATGGTGGCCGCCAGCGTCAACATCTCGGCCGCCTTTGTCGGCGATCTCGTCCGCTTGTTTAGCGCCGCTCATCATCACGCGTTCGCCACCTCACGTTTCGGTACCGTTTCGCTGTCGTTGGCGCCGAAACCGACGTCAGCAGATTTGTGCCGTCCCAGTTGCGCCCGCCCTTTGAGCGCAAAAACGGTCACGTAAGAACCGCCGTCGCGACTGGAAATTGAGCCGCCCGGCCGAGCTCCCGTGCGTCTTGACGTACGCCCCGGTAACCCGGCACGACGTAGAGGGTCGCCCCCTCACCGCCGTTCGCGAACTGGAAGCCGGTGTCGTCGCCCTTGATCGGACACCGTTCACGTCGCCGAATGCTTGAGCAGGACTGTCGGGACGATCACGCCACCAGTGCCGTAGATCGCCAGGCAGTAGTTGTCGCCGGTCTGCGCTTTGACGGTGAACGACGCAGTGGACGATGGTGCCGCACCCACGGCGGCCGTGTCCCACGCAGCCGCGGCAGCCAGCGTGTTCGCATCCGTCCAGCGCGCGACGTAGTTCCCGTGCCGGACCCGTCGATCGTGCCGCCGCCCGCCGGATCGGCGAACTCAAGCGCCGTCCCCGGGATGACGCGCAGTACCTGCAGGGCCGATCCGAGAGCCGTCAACCCCGTCGCCCTTCGTGTACGGCACGGTCGGCAAGTCGCCGTCACCAGAGTCCGGAACGTCCGGCGCGGCTGCCGCTCCGTCGTCGGTCCGGCAAATACCGATTCGCAGACTGCACGGCCGAATACACCAGCCCCGCCCTCACCACCGCCGCAGTCGCGCGCTTGTTCGTCCCGCCTTGCAGCAGTTCGAACTGGTCGGCGTCGGCGACGCTCGACGCGGCGGTCAGGTCTGAAATCTTGCCCGCCATCAGTCTTCGAGCCTCATGTAACCGCCGGTTTCGAGCGCGACAAGCCCGCTGCCGATGCTCGAAAGCGTGTTGTCGTAGTCGGTCGCGAGAGAGAGCGTGAACGCCTGCACGGCGTCGGCCCGCCGGTCCGTGATCCGCTGCCACCCCGTCGTGTATTCGACGCGTCCCGTTGCCGAGTCGAGCGTCACCCCGCGCAGGCACTGGTCGATTGCCCGAAGCGCCTGCACCTGAGACGTCGTGTTCGTCAGGCCGTCGACGACGACGATCTGCCAGTCGTCAATCTCGGTGTAGGAGGTGCCGGTCGTGACACCGATCTCCTCAGGTGTGCGGTCGACGTGACGAATCCAGATTTCGCCCTTCAGGGCCGATGCGTGCGTATCGACGACGAGCTGCTCGGCCGACTCGACGTCGGTGTAGGCGATCGTGAACCGGGCGAGGTCCGGGTGGACCACGAGCAGTGCGCGGATCTCGTCGCCGAAGATTTCGGGCAGTACCAGCATCAGACCACCAGTTTGATCAACCTGGGCAACGCGTCGACGTCCTTGACGACCGTCGCGCCGCCGCCCGTGATCGCCAGCCAATCGATTGGAAGAGCAGCGCAGCCGCCTCGGCATCGTCACGCGCAAGTCGCGCCTTCGCGGTCGTGACGGCGTCGTCCCTGCCGGCGCTCAAATCGCGCCACAGGTAGTAGAGGACCAGCCGCGTCGCGTAGTCCCGGAGCGCAAGCGTCCGCCCGTCGCCCACCGTCTCGTCGACCGTCGTCTCGTCGATGCCGTCCTTCGCACACTCGATCCGAAGCGTTGTCATTGCGAGGGCGCGGTACTTGTCGAGCGAGAGGGAGCGGTCGGTCGCAAGGACGACAACCTCCGACTCGTAGTTGGTCAGCTCGTCGTCCGTCGCGAAGTCGATGTCGGTCAGGCCGGCCATTTCGCTCCCGTGGGGTCGGATTGAAAAGATGGGGGACCGATGCCCCCCGGAGAACGACTCACTCTCGCACTGGCCTCAACTTCAAATCGGCTCGCCGTCGGCGTTGACCTCGACGCCGTCGACGATGAAGCGGCCACCCTCGACCCGTCTCGTCGATGGGCCGTTCCGGCTTCGCCTAATTTTTCGGGTGCCGCTTTGTGGCTTAGCTTCCTTCTCATCCTCCATGACTGGCTCCGTTGACCAGGTTGAGCGGGGCCTGACTGGCTTACCCCGTCAGGCTTAGGCCAGCGCGATTGTCGGGGCGACGTACGTCGTGCCACCGATGCAGAGACGGCCCGTTCGTGCGCGTCCAGGCGCCGAATCCGAACTCGGACTCGAGCGTGCGGGCGCGGAGCGGATGGAGTTCGTCCTCGGCGGCGATTTCGAGCCCGCCACCACCAGCGCTGCGCGTCCGGAGGACGAGCGGAGCCGGCGACCCCTCGACGTAGGTGAACAGGTAGTTGGCCGGAATCCACGGCTTGACCCACACCTCGGTGTTGGACGTCCCCAGATGCCGATCGGGCGATTGTCGAGCGCGGCGCCCGGTAGCGTTCCGCCCTCTGCACGCGCGACGTTGTCGGGCTTTAAGATGATCGAGACCGGCTGATAGGCGAGGAATTCGCCTGCGCCCGTGAAGGCGCGAACCGCCGCCTCGTTCGCTCGGTTGATGAGCAGCATCGGCTTTCCGATCGCGTGGTGCTCTCGATGACTGTGTTGACCGCACCCGTGATGTCGGAAGCGGCAAGCGTAGAGACGCGGGCGAGGTAGTGGGTGTGCGATGAGGCCGTGAACGTCTCACCGTTCGGGCCGACCGGGATCGGCGCCGAGTCGGCGTTGACGAGTCGTTTGACCGCGAGTTCCACGTGGTCGACCAGATGATCGGTGAACGTGTAGTTCGTGGGCGACATCAGCGCACGAACGAGCTCGTTCTGCATTCGCGTCCGGTGGCCATCTGCCGCGGCGATGAACTGAGCCGCGAGCTCCGCGATTGTCGCGTTCTGCATGAACTTCTTCGTCCACTGCACGCTGACGTCGAACAACTCGAGCGGGAATCCGACGTTCGAACCGGCCGTGACCTTCTGAGCGTCGCTCCTTCCGAACTCGTCCTTCTTCGCCATCGTCATCAGCGACGATCCGCCGTAGCGGCGCTGGCGATCGGTCGTGCGTTCGACCAAGCCCATCATCGACCCTTCGAGGATGCGGTTGTGGATTTCCAGCCCTCGCTGGATATCACTGAAAGCGTTGTCCTCCCCGTACTGAGCAATCGTTTGCTGTGAGGAGGCGAGGGTATCGAGAACGCCAAGGGTTCCGAATGCCATTTCTCAGTCCTCCTTACGCCTGGGCCGCACCCTCGCGGGTGTCCCAGAGCTGAATACGGGTGGCATCGACGACGTAGCCGATGTGATTCGGCGCGCACGCTCGCCGCGTCGGCAGCGCTCCGGCCGTGGCGGCCGAGAGGAAGACGCGCTCCGGGCGTCAGGCCGCTTTGCCGTAATTGACGCGGCACTCCCGGTAGGGCGTGACGGGCTGTCCGGCCGCCACCGCTCGTGCGGCGTAGCCTCGGACGTAGCCAGTGACGGCCGCCGTGGCCGCTGTCGCGAGCCAGGCCTTGCCGTCGGACTTGATGTAGCACGCGTCGAACGCGCCGAGCGCTTCACCGGCCACGAGGCCAGTGATGGTGTCGCCCTGCTGCGGCTCGATCGAGCAAAGACTCGGCGTACCGGACTTCGCGATATCAGCCATCTATCCCTCCCGGGACGAAGCGTCAGAACCCGTAGCTGCCCTGGCGGAGTGCCGCCTTGACGGCCGCGTCGGCCTGTTGCTTCTGATCTGGTCCGCCCTTCGGCTTCGGCCGTTCGCCGGTGCCGGGCGGTGGGGGCTGTCCCCCGTTGGCGAGCTTCGCGGCGAGGGACCGGGCCTGCGGGAGGATGGCGAACTTCTGCTCGATCGTTTCACCGAGCGCGAGCATGCCCTTCACTTCCTCCGGCCAGTCCTTCGATTCCGCGTCGATCTGCGGCTCGAGCGCCGCGACGAGTGCGTCGAATCGGGCGGCCTTCGCGGTGAGCTCGGCAATCGTGGCCTTCTGGCCGTCGATCACCTTCTGGAACTCCCGTCCTCGATCGCCTTCTTCTCCGTCGCCTTGCGATCCGTCTCAGCCCTGGCTTCTGCCTCGGCCTGCAACTTGTTTCGCTGTGCGATCACCTCGTCGAGTCGCTGTTTCGGGATCATGTGCTCGCCTATCGCGGGAGGCGTTCCCGGCGATCCCTCTTTCGGCGGATTCCCGCCTTCGTTGTCCCTTTCGTCGGCCATGCCTGTCTCCTCGCCCGTGCGTGGGCGCTACGAGTGGAGGCGGCACGAAGCACGCCTCACGCGAGGAGTACAGTCACGACCCGCTACAACGAGCTCAACGCTACCGGCGACGTATCTGCTCCGACACGAGGCGGCGCCAAATTCGGATCACCCGGATCTTCTCGCCCGGCGTCAGACCGAGGAACTCGTACTCGGCGTCGAGGTGGCGAGCGCGGGCCTTTCAGGTGCGAAATCCGACCACGATCGAGCGGCGCGTCGAGCGCAGATACGAGAGCGCGCGGGCTGTCTGGCCGGTCAGGACGAGG
>JADIYM010000036.1 GCA_016705245.1 Blastocatellia bacterium
ACCGCGATGTGGCATCCGCGGAGGAATCCGCTGCACAGGGTCTCCCACGCGAGCGAAATGGTTTACGTCCCGAAGAGCGTGCAGCAGCGACGCCTGCACAAGGCATTTCTTCGTTATCACGACGCGGCCAACTGGCCGCTGCTGCGTGAGGCCTTGCGCCGCATGGGTCGGGCCGACCTGATCGGTAGCGGCAAGCGCCACCTCATTCCGGCGTGGCAACCGCCGCAACGAAGCGCCGCCCGGGCCGCGCCACTCAAGCAGCGTGCGGCCAGGATCCTGACGCAGCATACCGGCCTGCCGCCCCAGGTCGCGACGACCGACCGCGGGAGTCGCGATCCCGGGGGGGGCGGACGTCCTGTCAGCGGTCACGCCACGGGCACTGCTGCAGCGCGTTCTTCACGAAATGCCAAACGCCAGCCTGCCGGTTCACGTCGAGGGCCACCACGTTGAATGGCGGCATCGAACCCGTGGCAGGCGGGGGTAGCGTCTGCGTTTATTGCGCGTCCAGCAACGCCTGCGCACCGCATTACCGCGAAGCGGCGTATCGGCTCGGCCGGGGCTCGCCGCTGCAGGTCATGCGGTCGTGTACGGCGGCGGGCGCGTGGGCTCGATGGGGGCTCTGGCGGCCGGCGTGCTCGACGCGGGTGGCAGGATCGTCGGAGTGATCCCGCGTTTCATGCGGGATCTCGAATGGGGTCATGGCGGTTTGTCGGAGCTGCACGTCGTCGAGGACATGCGCGCCCGCGCTATCAGATGCTGGCACGTGCCCGCGCGGTCGTGGCATTGCCCGGCGGTACCGGCACGCTCGAGGAATTGCTCGAGGCCACGACGCTCAAGCGCCCGGGCTCTTCTCGGGGCCCATCGTGCTCGTGAATACCGGGGGCTACTGCCGCACCTCAACGCGCTCCTCGAAGCAGCGATCGAGCAGCGATTCATGGATCCTGTACATCGGGCGCTGTGGGCAGCTGGTTCCGGAGCCATCGGATGTCGCTGGCGCACTGTCGGCCGGTTCGGCTGGCGGCCCGGTCCGCGCGGATTCGCAACCGTTTGACGTCAACCGGATGCGGGCGGCGACGGGCGAGGCGCGTTACAGTCACGTCCCCGGGGCACCCTGACACTACCCGAGGATTGCCATGAGTTCTGCCCAGGATCCGCGAATGGACACTGCCGATCTCTATCGTGAAGAACTGATCACGGACCGCAAGATGGCACGATTCGGGTACTGGTCCCGATCACGGTGGACGGGGCCGTCGATTCCGGCGGGAACACCTTTACGTCGGGCAGGCCCAGGTCATGACTCCGATGGGGCGCTGCCAATTTCCTTCGAGATTCCGGGGAAGACGCTTGCGGAGGCCGTCACGGCGTATCCCGCCGGTTTGCGCAAGGCCATCGCCGAGACGGAACGCGAACTGCAGGAACTCAGACGCCAGGCCTCTCGTCCATCGTGATCCCGGAGGGCGGCGCCGGTGCCTGGAAGGGTTCGGCGGCAAGGGACCGGGCGGCGGACTTCAGATCCCGTAGCGCCCGGTCCCCGTGGAGGTCCCGCAAGGCGCCGGGGCGCTAGAGAACGCCGCGTTCTTCCAGCAGGTGAACGACACCGGCTGCCGCCTGCTCCGCGCTGGCATCACCCTGCGTCCACGATGAACTCGGCATGCTCCGGTGCCTCGTACGGCGAGTCGATGCCCGTGAAGTTCTTGATCTGTCCCTTTACCGCGCGGGCATACAGGCCCTTGGGGTCACGCCGGACGCATTCCTCGATCGGTGTCGACGTAGATCTCCAGGAACTCGTTCTCGCCAACCAGCTCGCGCACCATGCGCCGCTCGGCCCGGAACGGCGAAATGAACGAACACAGCACGATGAGTCCTGCGTCGACGAAAAGCTTGGCGGTTTCCCCCGACGCGGCGATATGTCTCGACCCGGTCGGCATCGGTAAAACCGAGATCGCGGTTCAGGCCATGACGGACGTTGTCGCCGTCGAGCATGTAGGTATGGACGCCCCGACGGTGCAGGGCCTGCTCGACGAGGTTGGCGATCGTCGATTTCCCGGAGCCCGACAGCCCGGTGAACCACAGGATTGCCGGGCGGTGGCCGTTCAGTTGTCCCGCGCGCGCCTTTGTCGATGAGCAGATCCTGACGATGGACATTGGTCGCGGCGTCAAGCCGAAGGAAACCATGCCGGCTCCGGCCGTGGAGTTCGTGAACCGGTCGATGACGATGAATGCACCGGTCTCGCGGTTCTCGTCGTAGGGGTCGAAGGCCACCGGCAGTGACGTCGACAGGTTGCAGAACCCGATTTCGTTGAGCGTCAGCGTGCGCCCCGCCAGATGCTCGAGAGTATTGACGTCGACCTTGTGCTTGAGCGCCGTGATACGCGCGGGCACGAACTTTGTGCCGATCCGGATCAGGTACGAGCGGCCCGGCAGCAAGGGATCGTCCGACATCCAGAGGATGTGGGCGGCGAACTGGTCGGTGACCTCCGGCCGCTCCGTGTTGCGGCTCAACACGTCGCCGCGGGCCACGTCGACCTCGTCGGCGAGCGTGATCGTGACCGGGTCGCCGGCGCGTGCCTCGGAGGTCGCCATCGTAGGTCACGAGCCGCGCGACGGTGCTTTCCTTCCCGGACGCGGCGACCGTCACGCGGTCTCCGGGGCGGATCGTTCCCGACGCCACGGTGCCCGAGAAGCCGCGGAAATCCAGATTCGGCCGGTTGACCCACTGCACCGGGAGGCGGAACGGCTTTGCCGCGACATCCTGGTCGAGATCGATGCCTTCCAGGTGCCTCGAGCAGCGGGTCGGGCCCTCGTGCCAGGGCATGTGGGTCGAGCGGCTCGTGACGTTGTCACCGAAGCGTGCCGACATCGGAATCGCCACGATGGACTGGAAATGCAGTCCGCGTGCGAACTCGAGATAGTCCGCCAGGATGTGGTGGAAGGTCGAACCGGAATAATCGACCAGTCGATCTTGTTGACGGCGACGACGACGTGCCGGATGCCGAGCAGCGAACAGATATAGCTGTGGCGCTTGGTCTGCGTCAGCACGCCCTTGCGCGCGTCGATCAGGATCACGGCCAGATCGGAGTTCGAGGCGCCGGTTGCCATGTTGCGCGTGTACTGCTCGTGGCCCGGTGTGTCGGCGACGATGAACGACCGCTTGTCGGTCGTGAAGAAGCGGTAGGCCACGTCGATGGTGATGCCCTGTTCACGCTCTGCCTCGAGACCGTCGACCAGTAGCGCGAAGTCGATGTCATCGCCGGTGGTGCCGTGTTTGCGGCTGTCTTTCTCGAGCGTTGCCAGCTGGTCCTCGAAGATCAGCTTGGTGTCGTAGAGCAGGCGGCCGATCAGCGTCGACTTGCCGTCATCGACGGCGCCGCAGGTCAGGAAGCGCAGCAGCCCTTGTCATGGGCGACGGCCTGTTCGACCGAGGGCGCGGCATTCGGGTGACTGTGCGACATCAGAAGTACCCCGCGCTTCTTCTTCTCCATCGAGGCGGCTTCGTCGGTGTCGATGAGGCGGCCCGACCGCTCCGACGTCCGGGTCACGAGCATCTCGGCGATGATGTCGTCGAGCGTGGCGGCGTCGGATTCGATCGCCGCAGACAGCGGATAGCAGCCGAGCGAGCGGAAGCGCACGACGCGGATCTCCTCCTTCTCGCCGGGCAGCAGCGGCATGCGGTCGTCGTCGCGCATGATCCACTGACCGCCGCGGTGGACGACCGGCCGGGGTGCGGCGAGGTACAGCGGAACGATCGGGATTCCCTCGAAGCGCGTGTACTCCCAGATGTCGAGTTCGGTCCAGTTCGAGAGCGGGAAGACCCGGATGGTCTCGCCCTTGTTGATGCGGGTGTTGTACAGCGTCCAGAGTTCCGGCCGCTGGTTGCGGGGATCCCAGACGTGTCCAGCGGAGCGGAACGAAAATACGCGCTCTTTGGCGCGGCTCTTCTCCTCGTCGCGGCGGGCTCCGCCGAAGGCGGCGTCGAAGCCGTACTTGTCCAGCGCCTGCTTGAGCGCCTCGGTCTTCATCACCTGCGTATGCAGCGACGAACCGGAGTCGACGGGATTGACGCCGCGGCGTATGCCGTCCTCGTTCACGTAGACCAGGAGCTTGACGCCATAGCGCTCCGCGATCGAGTCGCGGTGGCGGATCATGTCGCGGAACTTCCAGGTCGTGTCGACATGGAGCAGCGGAAACGGCAGCGGCCCGGGCGCGAACGCCTTCACCGCCAGGTGCAGCATCACCCCGGAGTCCTTGCCGATCGAGTACAGCATGACCGGGTTCTCGAACTCGGCCACGACCTCGCGGATGATGGCGATCGATTCGGCTTCAAGCCGTTTTAGGTGGGCGGGCAGTGGCCGGTGTGCGGCGACGGATTGGGATTCAGGGGATGGCAGCTACCGACATCGGGTCTTTCTCAACTCTCATTCCGGTACCGGGCACCGGTCATATGCAGGGCGCACGAGGACAGGCCGGCATAGTGCCCGGCTTCTGCGTCGAACGGTAATTGTCGATCGCTCTTTATACATAGTCACGGCGTCGCAAAATGACCGCGACGATGGTCCCGGAGGGCGCTACAGGTGCCGGAAACGGGCGGCAAGTACTCCGGGAAGACGCTGGGGTGTCGGCTCTTTCACAGACCCCCGAGGCACAGGTACTTGATTTCCAGGTAATCATCGAGCCCGTACCGGGAGCCTTCGCGGCCTATCCCGCTTTCCTTGACGCCGCCAAACGGGGCCAGTTCGGTGGAAATCAGCCCGGAATTGATGCCGACAATGCCAGCCCTCCAGCGCTTCCGCCACCGGCCACGGCCGACGTCGCGGCTGTAGAAGTAGGCCGCGAGTCCGTATTCCGTCGCATTGGCAATGCGGATGGCTTCCTCATCGGTCCGGAAACGCAGCAGGGGGCGACCGGACCAAAGGTTTCCTCCCGCATCACGAGCATGTCGGCGGTGACGCCGGTCAGTACCGTGGGCTGGAAGTAATGCCCCGTCGGCTCCGGCCCGCGCGATCCTCCCACGACGACGCGACCACCCCGGGCGACGGCGTCCGCGACGTGCTGTTCGACCTTGCGCACGGCGTTTTCGTCAATCAGAGGGCCGATCTGTGTCCCGGCATCGAGGCCGTTGCCTACGCGGAATGCGCAGACGACCTCGGCCAGTCGTGCGGCAAACCGGTCGTATATGCCGTCCTGCAC
>JADIYM010000037.1 GCA_016705245.1 Blastocatellia bacterium
CGCCGCGTCGCACTGGAACTCGCCCGTCGGGCGATCGAGATCGAGCGCAATGCCGCGCCGAACCTGACAACAACCGAGGGCCTTTCGCAAGGCGACCAGGACCCGGCCGGGTTCGTGGACAGAGCTGCTCACAGGGAGGCGCTTGCAATCGCGGGTCCGGATCGCGGTCGACGAAATTCACGAGCGACGGACCGCCGCTCGCGCGGCGGCAGTTTGTCTTGCTGGACAAGACGGACTCTTCGGGCGACGCGACTTTGGAGCCGCCTCTGCCGACGAAGCCGAGCAAGCAGCGGTTTCTTCAACAGTCGGCTGACGGCTTGTGTGACCGGCGTTGCCGGGCCGGCGATGCTGGTTTCACCGAGCGGCGCGCGGTCGATCCTTTGAGGTGATTCAGGAGGCAGGGAGGTCAACGTGGGAAGTGACTCATTTCCGAGGCCTGGCGTTCTCGTCACGTGGTCGTGGGGCGGCGAAACTCGCCAGCCAGTGGAAGTCGTCGGGGAGACCCCGAAGCGCTACCGCATCCGAGCGCTTCACCGCACCAAAATCGGCGGACGGGACAGATGGCTGGAACGCGGCGACAAGGCGCCAGTGCCGAAATGCGCCGTTCGCTTCGAGTAGGAACTCGAGGGGACTGCGAGTGAGCCGGCTTCACCCCTTCCTGCAGTCCAGTAGTATAATGGTGGTATGAAGATCAAAACCTCCGTGACGGTCTCCGAAGATCTGCTTGAGGCCGTCGACGCCCGTATCGGGCAGGCCGCGAGCCGGTCCGAGTTCATTGAAGGGGCCGTTCGCAGCTACCTCGCGGGCCTTGTCCGACGAGAGCAAGATGCCCGCGACCTCGAGATCATGAACCGGTACGCCGACGAGATGAACGCCGAAGCGAGCGATCTGCTCGATTACCAGGCCGGTTCGTGAGGCGCGGCGAACTTTACCGGGTCCTGAAGCCGGCAAAGGACGACCCCAAGCGCTTTCGCGTCTTTGTGGTCGTCAGCCGCCAGGCCTCGTCGATTCGGCCCTCGATACCGTCATCTGCGCTCCGGTATATTCGAGCCATCACGGAGTTCGTTCCCAGGTGCCCGTTGGAGTCGCGGAGGGCCTAAAGCAGGAGAGCAGCATTCACTGCGACAAGCTCGTGAGCCTGGCCAAATCGTCGCTCACCCACTTTGTCGGGGCACTCTCTGAGAGTTCGATCGATGACCTGAGCCAGGCGTTGAGGGTGGCCCTGAACCGCCGGACTTCGCCTGAAGAAGCCGTTTCCCCGACCAGGCGGACGGCGGCGGTACGGGGACTCGCGAGCGATGTCGCCATTCTTGGGCGACCTCGTGCGTAGGGGGGATCGCCCGCTTCACTTGTCAGGTGAATGCGCGACCTCGAGCACTCGATTCACAAAAAGAGCGGCAGCGTCGTCGGCACGGCCTTTCGCGGCGGTGCGTTTCGCACTTGCTTGCGGCGCGCCGGCTTGGGCTTGGCAGGCTCGACGCCGTCAATCGCGTCAATCTCGGCGGCGACCTTCTGTACTCGCGCACGAGCCGCCCGCTCGCGCTCGTCGGCCTTTGTCAGCTTCTTGGAAATTCGCCACGCGAATGATCGCGCGAGTTGGTCTACGAGTTCTGCCGCCTTGTGCGCAAACGTATGGAATCTTTCGTAGAAGCCTCCATCGTGTGTGAGCGGGTCGCCGCCTGTGTGCGCGTACTCGTGGGCAATCGTCAGCAGCAAACTTGCAAAGCCGCTCGTCGTGCGCACGCATTTGGCGAGGTACCTGCGGTCGATGGCGATCCACGAGTTCGCATCGGTCCACGCATACGCCGTCTCGCTTCGGCCGAGAAGGACGCGACGGCGCTTCGCAACCCCGAGCCTGTGCGCGATCTGCCACTGCATCGAGTTGAGCATCACGATCGCCTCGCGCTCGCTTGGCTTGTAGTCGGCCTCGGCGACAAGGTCCATCGTCAACTCAATCTTCGCGTAGAGTTCTTCGCGGCGCACCCGCTTCAACTCCAACGGGACGATTCTCGAGACGTCCGCAATCAGCCTGTCGAGTCGGTCCGCGGCTGCGGCTGGTCCGCCGGCGAGGTAGCCGCCGAGCGTGCTACTGACGTGGGCGGAATCAAGGACGATGCCGAGGCCCGCGTGCATGGCCTTGTCGGCCCGGATGCTTTCCCGGTCGTCGAGCGTGTACGTGCCGCGTCCCGAGCGCCCAATCGACTCGAGGCTCCACTGCTTGCCGTTCGTGTCGCGGAGGATCGGCATGCGGTAGACCTCCGCGGCCGTGAGGCTGCCTTCGGCCCACTGCTCGACGACAAAGCGCGCCTCGGTTGCGTTCAGGCGCTTCTTGGCGATCACTCGGCGCTTCGAGCGCGACCTCAGGTCCGAGAGAATGCGCTTCCAGACCGGGCACACCCAATCGAGTTGCGGGCGAAATTGACCTTGAGCGGCTTCGTCGCGACAACGATGGCGCCCGTGCCAAGGTCGCGCGAGTACGAATCCGTTACGTAGGCGCCGAGGTTGTAGACCTTGAGCGACTGGCCCGCGAAGCGGACACACGCATCGTCCGTCTCGACGTCCCACTTGAGCGTTTTCGGGTCCTTCGAAACCAGAACACCGTTGACGGTGACCGGCGTGTCGACGTACTCGACCGTTCGCGCCGTGTCGCCGGCAATTCTTGCGATGGGGCCGGGCTCGAGCGCTTCGTAGAGTTCAATCTCGACACGACAGCCCGCCCGGTCCTCGAGTCCCTCGACAAGCGTGTATGCGATTTCGGCCGTGCAGGAGCGCAGGTCGACCACCATCTCGAAGGTCCGGGTCTGATAGGTGGTCCGACCCCAGCACCACGCCTGCGCACGGCCCATCGAAAAAAGGCGCCCACTTCGTCGACTCGGCCTTGCGCTCGCCGGACTTTCCGAACACTTCGAAGTCGCCTCAATCTCCTGTCGCGTGGCAAAACCCGGCCGTCGTCCTCGACGACGATTCGCGTCGGCTCGACCGTGATGTTGCACGATGCTGCGCCTGCCTCGATCGAGTTCGTGCCGCACTCCATGAGCGCGCCCGAAACGTCCCCGCGCTGGCGCTCGATCACGTCCCAGAGAAGGTTCTTGTGCATCGAGAAACTGCGCTTCTCTCCCGTTGTCGCCATCGTATCGCCTCCTGCCGTTCGAGTTTCGTGACTCGAAGGTCGGCGTGCGACGACGGATGCGAAAGCGGCTCGTGTCCCGAGCGGTGTAACCGCTTTACTGGCCTTGCTCGAGGGTAACCGATCGTCGGTCCTAGTAGCGCTCTCGCACGATCCGGCGAAAGTTCAGTCCGATCTGCTGGTCCCGCTGCTTCGGGGACCAGTGAGCCGATTGCGGGAACTGCTCGTGCATGCGCTCGAACGCCTGGGCGTGGATGTCCGCCTTTTGCATTGGGCCGAGCGAGCGGATGATCTCGTCGGTCTCTCTTTCGTAAGCACGGTGGGCTTCGAGCTCGGCAATTGCCATGCGCTGCACCTCGTCATCGAGGGTCTCCGGGAGGGCGGCACCGACCTCAGTGACGCGGTCGCCGTTTTCCTTCTGCCCTTCCACGTCGATGGGATCCACCCTGTCCGCGCGCAACATGCTGGCGAGAAAACCCGCCGCGTTCTCGAGTTCGCCCGTCGCCTCGCGTTCTTTCATGTGGTCGATAATACGAAGGCCGCGGATCATGGACTCTCTGGTAAGTCCCCTGGCCAGCTTGTGAGCTTCGCGATCCCATATGCCTGCGTCCAGAAGCGTTTCCACATACGCGCGGATCTCGTCGGCCGAAAGGGCATCTTCGGACTTGGGCGACGCGGGCTCGGACTCGAGAACCTCCACGTCCGCTCCGAATGCCGATCCGTGATAGAAAACCAGCTTGTAGCGCTTCTTGGCGAGGCCGGTGAGTTCTTGAGCTCCCATCTGCTGATGTAGCCCGCGGCCCTGAGCTCGTCGCAAGCAGGCCCGAACTGCGACCGAATCCTCGACGGCATCGTTTCCTTCGTGATTCCGGAGCAGGTCGCATAGCTGGTCGTAGATTGGTTCGCAGCTGCGCCTGCCGTCCTTTCGGCTCGCGAAGAGCCACAGCTGGAGATAGGGAACGATCGCCCTGGCAATCGGCCTGTTCAGCTGTAGATATCGCTGGTAGTCGACCATAAGGCGGTGTTTGCCCTGCAGGTTTTCGATCTGCCACGTTGACAGCCAGATGAGGTGTTCTCCTGAGACGGTCCCGTCCGGCAACTTCTCCCCTGATGACAACCCGATCGATCACGCGAAACACCTCGGTGCTGTCCTCCCACGTATTGGTGGACGCGCGATAGATGCGCATTCTCACTGACGACCGTCGTGCCTGTCAGACGAGGAGATGAATTTCAGCGCCTCGTAGTTTGTTCCGCTGTTGCCTTGCGCATGCGCCGCAGGAGCTGGCCCGGGAAAATGCGATCGGGACCGGGATCTCGTCACCGAGAGCGACTGCTTCGGTGATCGCCGACAGGATCGCGTAATAGAGGTCCTGCTCCTCGATCCCGCAAAACCCACCAGTCGCCTTGTGTGCCGCGATCGTTGCCTTTCCATCGACGCGCCCTTCCGGGGTGTTGCGACTCACCTTGACGGTCCGCTCCATGTTCCCGTCGGCGGGGATCCCGCTCTTGACGCTAAAGAACCCCAACGTGCTTACGCTTCGCTCAATCTGAAT
>JADIYM010000038.1 GCA_016705245.1 Blastocatellia bacterium
GCCCCCATGAGCACAGACTGGATGTCCCGCACCATCGCCGATGTCGACCCTGACGTCGCCGCGGCCCTCGAAAAACGAGCGCCTTCGACAAAACAACAACCTCGAGATGATCGCCTCCGAGAACTTCGTCTCGAAGGCCGTCATGGCCGCCGCCGGCTCGATCTTCACGAACAAGTACGCCGAGGGCTATCCAGGCCGGCGCTACTACGGCGGCTGCGAGCAATACGACATCGTCGAAAACCTCGCCCGCGACCGCGCGAAGCAGCTCTTCGGCGCCGAACACGCCAACGTCCAGCCACACTCCGGCGCACAGGCGAACATGGCCGTCCTCATGGCCATGGTGAAACCCGGCGAGACGATCCTCGGAATGGACCTCTCGCACGGCGGCCACCTCACGCACGGCCACCCGCTCAACTACTCCGGCAAGACCTTCAAGGTCGTCTCATACGGCGTCACGAAAGAGCACGAGACCCTCGACTACGACGCTCTCGCCGCCCTCGCCGCCGAGCACAAGCCCCGGATGATCATCTGCGGCGCGAGCGCCTATCCACGAATCATCGACTTCGAGCGGATCGGCCAGATCGCGCGCGACAACGAAGCCTCTCTGCCTCGCCGACATCGCGCACATTGCCGGGCTCGTCGTCGCCGGGCTGCACCCGAGCCCCGTGCCGCACGTCGACTTCGTCACCACCACGACGCACAAGACTCTGCGCGGACCGCGCGGCGGCCTGATCATGTGTCGCGAGTCGCACGCGAAAGAGATCGACCGCGCAGTTTTCCCCGGCGTCCAGGGCGGGCCGCTGATGCACGCCGTTGCCGCGAAGGCGGTCGCCTTCCGCGAAGCCCTCGAGCTGCAGTTCGGCGAATATCAGAAGCAGGTGCTGCTGAATGCGTCCGCGCTCGCGGATACCCTCATCGATCACGGCTGGCGGCTGGTCTCGGGCGGCACCGACAACCATCTCGTGCTCGTCGACGTGTTCTCGAAGGGAGTGACGGGCAAGGTGGCGGAGAAGGCGCTCGAGCACGCGTCGATAACGGTCAACAAGAACACCATACCGTTCGATACGCAGCCGCCGCTCGTGGCGAGCGGCGTCCGGCTGGGCACGCCGGCGCTGACGACGCGAGGGATGTTGGAAGACGACATGCGGGTCATCGCAGGGTTCATCGACCGGGTGCTCCTGGCGCCGGACGACGAAGCCGTGGCCGCGTCTGTACGAGCCGACGTCGAGGAGTTGTGTTCGAAATTCCCGCTTTACCTCTGAGACTCCGTGTCTCCGTGTCTCTGCGTGCGAAGCTCTTCAGACGCTTCGCACACAGAGACTCAGAGACACAGAGCAGAGCCAGAGAAGATCCTCAGGCCCCGTCCAGCTCAGCCCTCAACCTCGCCACGTCGGCCACCTCTTCCGCGAACCTCACAGAGTCATCCGACGGCCGCAGTGCCGCCCTCGCCCGCTCGACAGAGCTCGCTGCCGCATCAAGATGCTTGCGCGCCGTCTCGCGGTCTCCCGACGCCAGCGCCACGCGTGCCAACCCGAGCTCCGGACGCCACGAGTCGTGCAGCTCCAGCTCGACGTAGATCTTCTGCGACCTCTCGAAAGCCCGCGACGCCGCCGAATACTCCTTCTTCCGCAGGTAGGCCTCCGCCGTGTAATACAACCCCAGCGCCGAATACTCCCTCCGGCCCGTCTCTTCGCAGATCGATCGCCCGCGATCGAGCATCGCCAGCGCCTCGTCGTCGCGCTGGCACGCCAGCAGCGCCCGTCCGACGTTGACCCGGCAGTCTCCCTCACACGCGCGGTCGCCGATTTCGACGAAGATCGAGAGTCCGTCCTCGAAATACGCGAGCGCCTCCTCGAACCTTTCGAGGAAATAAAGCGCCTCGCCCATGTTCGCGAGATCGATCCCCTCGCGACGACGCATCGACAACGCGCGCGACAGCCTCAGCGAGTTTTCCTGGAGCCGGAGCGATGCCTCGTAGTCACCGAGCTTGTCGCGAACCATTGCAAGCGTCGAATAGGCCTGCTGCTGTGCGATCGGATCTCTCGCCCCGTCCGCGAGGTCGAGCGCGCGACCGGCCATCTCGGCGCCCTCCTCGAAGGCTCCGCGCGATGCGCGAATCCACGCCATGTTCTGGTACGCGAGCGACTGCAGCGACAGCGGATCCCGATCCGACAACATGCCGAGAATCGCTTCGAAGCGCTCCTCGGCCTCGGTCGTGCGCCCGAGCCGCCGCAGCACGTTCCCCGCAATGATTCGCGCGGCGATCGCACGCGCGCGGTCGCCCGCGGCGCCCGCCACGACGGCCGATTCCTCGGCAATCGCCATTCCCTTCTCGAGATCGCCGCGGGCGAGAAAACACTGCGCGTATTCGAGCAGCGCGTCGGCGTGCACCGCGCGCGCTTTCGATCGGGCAGCCGCATCGACGGCCGAATGCAGCAGCGCCTTCGCCTCTTCGGGACGGCCGAGGCGCGCGAGCATCGTTCCTCGGAGCAGATCGATCCGCATCGCCGCCGACGCGTCGACGCTCGCGTTGTCGCTCCGCAGGTTCTCGATGGCTTCCTTCGCATGGAGCAGGCTCTTCTCGGCGGCATCGATGTCGGAACGAAGCATCGCCGCTTCACCGGCATCGAGCCCCCACCTGAGCGTCTCAGCCCAGCGCCCCACCGCGTGGTAGTGGTAACACAGCGCTCCGGCGATCCGGTCGAGATGTCCCGCGTGCACGCGTTCGAGCGCCCCGACGACGCGTTCATGCAGCTTGCGCCGTTGACGCGCCGTCAGGTCGTCGTAGAGCACGCGCCGGATGATCTTGGTGAAGAACCTGTAGTCGTCAGGGCGCGACACGCCGTCCTCGCTGATGACCTGCTGCCTGAGCCCGATATCGATCACCGCCTCGAGCGTTTCGTCCTCGAGCCCCGTGGCGGCTCGCAGCGTGTCGAAGCGGAACTGGTCGCCGATGACGGCGGCCGTCTCGAGGATCGGACGGATGCCCTCGTCGAGCGTCAGGAGTTTTGACACGATCGCAGCGCGCCTTGCCCGAGCAGCCACGTGGCGAGGTCGGAGCCGCTGTGTCGCTGGGTCTCGGCGTCACGGGCCGTCCCGAGAATGAAGATCCGCCGATCCGCGAGTGTCCGCTTCAGGTATCCGATGAGCTCGAGGTGCAGCCGGCCCGCCCACTGAAGGTCGTCGAAAACGAGCACGAGCCGCCGCCCCTCCGCGAGGCGGGCGAGCTCCTCGGCGATGGCCGCGAAGGCCCGCCACTTTTCGCTTTCGTCCGGGATGCCTCCCTCGGCGCGCGCCGTCGTCGAGCCGAGGATGGCGGCAATGCGCTCCTCGGCCGACAGCGTCGAACGGCGATCGACCGAGTTTCTCGGCGACGCGAGCATGTCGAGGATGGGTTCGAACGGCGCCTGACGCGTGCCTTCGTAGTCGAAGAACCGCGCCGACAGCACGAGCGCGCCTTCGTCGCGGACGCGATCGCCGAATGCGCGCGCGACCGTCGACTTGCCGATGCCCGGCTCGCCGACAAGCACGACGACGCGGCTCTCGCCTGGGGTGTCGGCGTCGTATTCGGCCCTGATGGCCTCGAGCTGCACGTCGCGACCGACGAAACACGAGAGGTCAGGCCGGTCGCTGGTGCGCGATGGGCGGGGAGGGTGCCGGCGAGCCCCGGAGATCGGAGAGTTGGAGGGCGGCCCGACGCCGGCGATCGTCTGGTGGCGGTCGTCGGCCGTTGTCGCGTCGACCATTATCGTCGCCGGCGCACGGTCACGTGGCGGGGCGACGGCCGCGGCGAACGGCGCCGCGTCGCCGCTGTTCTCGCGGGGAACGGTCGACGGAGCCGACGCGACTTCGTCGACGATCGCCATGAGTGACTCTGGCGATGCGGGCCTTGCTTCCGGGTCGCGCACGAGGGCCGCGGCGATTGCCTTCGAGATCGACGGGTGAACGTCGGGGATGATGGTCTCGGGTGCGGTGTATTTGCACGAGACGATGCGGTCCATGAGCGTGTACGAAGACGGCGCGTGGAACGGCAGCCGTCCCGTCACCATCTCGTAGAGCAGCGTGCCGAGCGAGAAGACGTCGCTCGGCGGGCCGAGTCGCTCGCTGAGCACCTGTTCCGGCGACATGTAGGCGTAGGTGCCGAGCAGAGCTCCCGGGCTCGTGAGCTGCATCGACTCGGTCTCGCCCGTGAAACGCGCGAGGCCGAAGTCGAGCACCTTGACGACCTCGGTGCCGTCGTCCATCCGCGGCAGCATCACGTTGCCGGGCTTGAGGTCGCGGTGAAGGATGCCGCGGCGGTGGCCGGCTTCGACGGCGGCGCAGACGGATCGGAAAAGCGTGATTGCGCGAGGGCTCGCGAAGCGGTGGTGCCGCTGCAGTTCGTCGTCGAGCGTCGGCCCGTCGAGGTACTCCATGACTATGTAGGGCCGCTCGGCGTCGCTCGATCCGAAGTCGAAGATCTGGACGACGTTCGGGTGACGGATGCGCGCCGCGGCCTGGGCTTCGCGCAGGAATCTGGCGCGCGTCGTCTCGGTGTTCTGCTCGGGGAGAATGATCTTGATCGCGACGGTGTCGCCGAGCGCGATGCGGTCGGCAACATAGACGCTGCCCATGCCACCGGAACGAATCTGGCGGACGAGGCGATACTTGCCGTCGAGAACGTCACCGAGCTTCATGGCGACCAGTTGTAGGGGCGAGAGTCTGCTACGCCGCGAGCGCAGCAGCGCTGCGCGGATTGTTGGCTTCTCAGGATTGCGGTGTCAACCGGGCGGTCACTTCCTGCGGCTCCCGATGTCGACCGAGGTTTCAGATCCGCGACGATCCGCTCAATCCGCTCAATTCGCGTGCCTCTTCATTCTTCGTTGCCATCGGTTGAAATGGCTCAAGCTCGAGCCTCGGCACCGCCGTCGAGTCGAAGAAACGAAAGTACACCAGCGTCCAGAGTGCCTCGATCCCGTCCTTCCAGCCGATCTTCTTCCCTTCGGCATAGGTCCGTCCCGCGTAGCTGATGGCGACCTCGTAGATGCGGTACCGCGCCCTCGCCACCTTGACCGTGATTTCGGGCTCGAAACCGAAGCGTTTCGAGCGAAGCGGCATGGACTGGATGATCGGGCGCCGGAAGACCTTGTAGCAGGTCTCCATGTCCGAGAGGTTGATGTCGGTCAGCATGTTCGAGACGAGGGTCAGGAACCGGTTGCCGACCGAATGCCAGAAGTAGAGGACGCGCCGGGCCGAGCCGCCGACGAATCGCGAACCGTAGACGACGTCGGCCAGGCCGTCGAGGATGGGCTGGATGAGGATGGGGTATTCGTTGGGGTCGTATTCGAGGTCGGCGTCCTGGACGATGACGATGTCGCCGGTCGCGTGGCGGAAGCCTTCGGCGAGCGCGGCGCCCTTGCCGCGGTTTTCGGGCTGGAGGAGGACGATGAAGCCATCGCGGCCGTCGTAGGCGGCGAGGAGGTCGCGGGTGCCGTCGGTCGAGCCGTCGTCGACGAGGATGATCTGCTTGTCGATGGGGACGGCGGAGACACGGGCGACGAGGGCTTCGAGCGTCGCGCGTTCGTTGTAGACGGGGATTACGACGGACAGCAGCGGGGTCAAGGGTGTCTCCGGGTGTTGGGAGTGGTGAATGACGCGGAAGTCTACCCGATGGGTCGTTCAAATGCGTGCTGTTTGACTGGGGCCGTTTGGCGCGGCATCGCGACATGCGCACCGTTTGGCCGCAGGCGCACCGTTGGCAGCATCGTGGCATCGCGTTTGACCCAGAACCCCGAGCGCAGCGAGGGGCCGTGCAAGCGCGGGCGGTGAGGAACTGGCTACTCCACGCAAGCGATTACGCTCGGCAGTGGGCCAACCACGCCAGCCACCGCCCCAGCCGCACCAGCCACCCACACCCCGGCCTGATTCTTGTTCACGGCGCCGGGCTCGCGTCGGCCCTCGCTCCGCTCGGGGTTCTGGTCTGACGGGGGTCGGTTCTCACGGCCTGTGATTGCGCCCTGTTTGACCCAGAACCCCGAGCGCAGTGACGGGCCGACCAGAGGATGGGCGCTGACCGCACCATCATTTCGTCTTGCCGCAAGGACAGCTACTGCCTTGCCTTCAACCCGAACGACCGATCACAGCCATTCCACATTCACGCGACACAGACTTTCCTTGACCCGTCAACACAACGCGGACTATCGTAGTGCCGTTAGCTGGTACTACGTTGAAGGGTCTTTCCCGTCCACTCAGAACACTTGCCGTTCGCGATACCGTTTCGTGTTTGATGGTCAACCGAGAGTCCGCTGATTGCGCATTCGAGTGCGGTTCGGGTTGTTTTGAATTCGTAGACTCTGCTTCGGTTATGGGGTCGGAACGGTTTCGACTCCGGGAGCATTCTGGTCGGGAGCAATGCGGAGTCCGTGCGATGTCGTTGAATCGAGGCTAGTGCTTGCAGCATCGGAATCGGCACGCCACTTTAGGCGCCAATGACCCCGTCTTGAACCAGATTCACGTCGGTGGCTCGCCGAGTCGCCATTAGGTCCGCTCTTAAATTGTAGAGGTTGTGCGTCAAGACAAAGGAACAAGTTCCCGCAGTCTCACCTGAGCGCGCATTGTCGATCGCGCTCCTGGGAGTCCTGCTTTACGGGCATAGCGTTCGTCTCAGAGGGATGCTCTTGCCCAATGCGTTGCTGGAACCGGCTGCGTCGTGTTCACAGACGACGGCGGCGCTAATGCAAACAACGCAGCCATGGTCTCGTTCTCGAACCTTGAGGTTACACCGGACGGCCTCAATCAAGTGATCGTGGCGCTCGTGTCGATCCGTGTGTCTCCTGGTACGGGCATGCCCCGCGCAGTCCAGTCCGATTGTTGACACGATTCATTGGACCCCAGATTCGACCATGATGGACGAGGACTTCACATTTATCGACGCGAAAGAAAACAACGCTACACCGAAGACCTGTCGCGTCGAAGCGTGGATTCTGCTCATACCGACTCAAGGAACCGGAACAATCCGGGTCAACTTGAAGTCAAACGATGGCGGTACTGCTACTGCGGACGTTGCGGCTGGTGCGATCGCGGCAGCAGGAGGACACGAGTAGCATCTCGAATGCCGTTGCATCTTCAGTCTTCTCATTCGATCTATCGAATCAAGCCTCAGCGAGTTTTGTAACTGACCAACCGCCCTCGAGGTTGTGTGTCGGAGTTGTGGCAACCGAGGGCACCTCAACGTTGTTCTGCGGGCTTTCACACAAAGCTGGAATGGCTCAACAACAGGCACCAATCCGTCACAGGTGCCGGGGGCATCGACGAGAGAGATGATAATAACGCGAGATTTAGGTGGAACATAGATTTGGCCGGCGTTCCGACGTCAACGCAATGGGTCGCGGGAGTCGTATCGCTAAGACCGATAACGCGAGCAACGTCTCTCTAGAAAGATTTTCTGCCACAGTCACGTCGGTGGAGAGTACAGCTGGGCGGAAGAGCGGCGTTGAACTCTCGTGGCGCAGCGGCGGCGAGGCCAACTCGCTTGGATATCGTGTCTATCGAGACCGGGATGGTTCCCGAATCCAGGTGACGAGGGATATCGTCGCTGGATCGGGCCTTTTCACCTCGTCTCAGCTCTCTTCTGGTTACCGTTACGGATTCTTCGACAGGGATGGCCAGTCCGGTGATGTTTACTACCTTGAGGATGTGGACTTTGCCGGGGTCGGCTCGTTTCATGGGCCGGTAACGGCGTCCGGAGTTGCAAAGTTTCGGGGGGTTCTTTCATCACCGTATATTTCGGAGCTCGGCGGATCTGGTTCAGCGACTAGCCGAACTGTCTGGTTGGACC
>JADIYM010000039.1 GCA_016705245.1 Blastocatellia bacterium
GTACCCGACGACGATGCTGTTGAGGCGGAGCCGAAGGTCGGCGCGCGACGTCGCTAGTGCCAGGATCGCCATGATTTCGGACGCCGCCGTGATGACGAAGCCCGTTTCTCGCGGGACGCCCGTTCGCCTTGCCGCCGATGCCCGAGACGAGCTTTCGGAGCGAGCGGTCGTCCGACGTCGAGACGTGTGCGGCCACGCAATGTTGTTGACGTCGAGGTCGAGCGAGTTGCCGCAGGATGGCAAGGCCGAACGTTACGGCGAACAGGTTGCAGGCGGACGCGGGATTGCGTGGAAATCGCCGGTGAAGTGCAGGTTGATCTGGTGCGACGGAACGACACGGGCACGTCCGCCGCCGGTCGCCCCGCCCTTCACGCCGAAGATAGGCCCGAGAGAGGGCTCGCGCGACGTGAGGATGCCGCGGCGACCGTGGCGGCATATGGCCTGTGCGAGCCCGATCGAGCAAACGGTCTTTCCTTCCCCGTAGCTCGTCGGAGTTATCGCCGTGACCATGATGAGCTTGCCCTGGGGGCGCGACTCGGACTTCTGGATCAGGCTGAGCTTCAGCTTGGCGGTGTATTTGCCGTAGAGGTCGTAATCGTCCTCGCCGAGACCGAGACCTTCGGCGATCTCCCGGATCGGAATCAACTGGTCGGCCGTTTGGGAAAGCTCCTGGAGCGTAGTCGGCGGTTAGCCAGTGAAGTTGGAGTGTAACACCGCTCGCTGCTCTGATGGACTTCCGTGTCTCAGGCCTCTGTGTGCGAAGCGTCTGAAGAGCTTACGCACACAGAGACGCAGGAACACGAAACCAAAAGAGCCTCTTGAGATTCACGTCGCGCCTCCTGGACTCCAGCGGTCGGGTCAATCTCAAACGTTCAAAGGCAAAAAAAGCGTAAGCGACTCGGACGAACCTCACCTCCCCGCTCGACGCGCGAACAACGGATCGCTTCGACCGGCGGACCCGGGACGCTGAACCGCGCGAACCGGCGGGGTTGCAGCCTCGGTCTCCGCCATGTTCGGCCGGGGTGCGGGTTTTTCAGCGCCGGGCACGAAGACGGACGAAATGGGCGCCTACGCGCAGAAGTTCGCCAGGGGCGATGGGCGGGACAACGTCGACAGCTGCAACCGCACCTGACACGCCCCTAGCGTCGTCGGTCTGGCGACGGTCTTCGGAGCGGGAGGCGGCACGAGCTCGTACCAGGAGATCGAGGAGACGGACGTCATCCTCCTGTGGGGATCGAACGCCCGCGAGACGCACCCGATCTTCTTCCACCACGTGCTCAAGGCCGTCAACCGCGGCGCGAAGCTCTTCGTCATCGATCCGAGACGCACGACGTCGGCCGACTGGGCCGACACCTGGCTCGGCCTCGACGTCGGCACCGACATCGCCCTCGCGAACGCCATCGCGCGCGAGATCCTCGCCGCGGGCCTCGAGCACCAGGAGTTCATCGAGAGGCCACGAGCGGCTTCGAGGCCTACCGCGCCCACGTCGAGCCGTGGACGCTCGAGCGCGGCGCCGAGGTCACCGGCGTCCCGCCGGCGTCGATCCGCCAGCTCGCGCACGCCTACGCCGCGCGCCGCGGGCGATGATCTGCTGGACGCTCGGCATCACCGAGCACCACAACGCCGTCGACAACGTGCTCTCGCTGATCAACCTCGCGCTGCTCACCGGCCACGTCGGCCGCTGGGGCTCGGGCCTCAACCCGCTGCGCGGCCAGAACAACGTGCAGGGCGGCGGCGACATGGGCGCGCTGCCCCACAAGCTGCCCGGCTTCCAGGACGTCGAGGACGACGTCGCGCGCGGCAAGTTCGAGGCGGCGTGGGGCTGCAAGATCCCGCCCAAGAACGGCTGGCACCTCACCGAGATGTTCGAGGCCATGCACCGCCGCGACCTGCGGGCGCTGTGGGTCATCGGCGAGAACCCGGCGCGATCGGAGGCCGACGGCCGGCGCGCGGTGCGCCTGCTCGAGGGGCTCGACACCTGGTCGTGCAGGACATCTTCCTGACCGACCGCCGAGCTGGCCGACGTCGTGCTGCCGGCCTCGGCCGGCTGGTCGAATCCGACGGCACGGTCACGAACAGCGAGCGCCGCGTGCAGCGCGTGCGCCGCGCGGCCGCCCGCCGGCGCGCGCGCGACGACCTCGCGATCATCGTGCGACCTGGCGCGCCGCCTGGGCACGACCTGGGCCGGCCCACGCCGAGGCGGTCTGGAACGAGCTGCGCGCTGTCGCCCGATGCACGGCGGGATGAGCTACGCGCGCCTCGAGCCGCGGGCGGGCTCCAGTGGCCGTGCCCCGACGAGACCCACCCCGGCGAGCGTTCCTGCACGGCCGCCTGTGGGAGCGTCCCGTGGGCGGCCCGCGCGCGCCGTTCTCGATCGTTGAACACGCGCTGCCGGTCGAAGGCCTCGACGCGGAGTATCCCTTCCGTCTCACGACCGGCCGGCGGCTGGCCGAGTACAACACCGGCGTGCAGACCGCCGGCTACGCCTCGCCGACGCGGCGCGGCGAGACCCTCGACCTCGCGCCGGAGGACGCGGCGCGCCTCGGCGTGGCGAGGGCGACCGCGTGCAGGTGCGCTCGCGGCGCGGATCGTGTCGCGCCCGTGCGCATCGACGCCGGGCTGCGGCCCGGGCTCGCGTTCATGACGTTCCACTTCCCGGACGAGGTCGCCACGAACCGGCTCACCATCGACGCCACCGATCCCCAAAGTCGGCACCGCCGAGTTCAAGGCGGCGGCCATCCGCATCGAGAAGCTCGCCGCCCTCGGAGCCGCGGTCCACAGACGTCCTCGGACCGGACGCGCCCACCAGGAACGGCCGCGGTCGACGCCTCGGCGCGCCGCCACTGGCGGGGCGGCGCCGCGATCGCGCGCGATGGCCGCAGCTCGCGCGGGGCCGGCGGCGCGATCGCGCAGCGCCACCTGCTGCCTGCGCTGCACGCCGTGCAGGCGCGCGTCGGCTGGGTCAGCCCGGCGCGCTCAGTTACATCTGCCAGCGCCTTGGCGTGCCGCCGGCCGAGGCGTACGGCGTCGCGACCTTCTACGCCCTGTTTCGACCGCGCCGCGCCGCCGCCGTGGTCCACGTCTGCGACGACATCGCGTGCCGCGCTGCGCGGCGCCAGTCGCTCTGCGCGTGGCTCGCAGCGGCGCTCGGACCTGCCGGGACGGCGCGCCGACGGCGTGGCGACGTGGCTGCGCAGCCCCTGCCTCGGGCTGTGCGAGCAGGCGCCGGCGGCGCTCGTCGTGGCGGCGGGAGCGCCCGCGAGCGCGGCATGGCGCCGGCCGCGCGGTCGACCCGCTCGCGGCACTCGCGCCGGGCGGGCCGGGCCCACCGGCCCTCGCGGATCCCCGCGCCCGTGCCGCAGGCGGCCGCCCGGGCTCACGCTGCTCCGGCGCGTCGGCGTCGTCGATCCGACCAGCCTCGACGGCTATCGCGCCGCCGGCGGCTACCTGGCGCTGCGGCGCGCCCTCGACTCGGCCCCGAGGCGTCGTCGCCGAGGTCACCGCCGCGAAGCTCCTGGGCCGCGGCGGCGCCGCGTTCCCGACCGGCGTCAAGTGGGCGGCCGTCGCCCAGGCGCCGCGCGCCGCACTACGTCGTCTGCAACGCCGACGAGTCCGAGCCCGGCACCTTCAAGGACCGCGTGCTCATGGAGGAGGATCCCTTCGCGATCGTCGAGGCGATGACGATCGCCGGCTTCGCCACCGGCGCGAGCAGGGCTTCCTCTACCTGCGCGGCGAATATCACCGCGGCGCCGGCGCGTACATCTGCGGCGAAGAAACCGCGCTTTTGAACTCGATCGAAGGGCTGCGCGGCGAGCCGCGCAACAAACCGCCGTTCCCGACCCAGGTCGGTCTCTTCGGCCAGCCAACGGTCATCAACAACGTCGAGACGCTCGTCAACGTGCCGCTCATCCTGACCAGGGCGCGGCCGCGTGGCCGCGATCGGCACCGCGGCGTCCACCGGCACCAAGCTCTTCTGCGTCTCGGGCCACGTCGCGCGGCCCGGCCTCTACGAGTGCCGTTCGGCATCACGCTCGGCGAGCTGCTCTCGCGGGCGGGTGGGTCCGGGGCCGCGGACGCTGCAGGCGGTCCTGCTCGGCGGCGCCGCCGGCATGTTCGTCGGCCCGGACGGCTCGACCTGCCGCTCACCTTCGAAGGCACGCGCGCGACCGGCGCTCACGCTCGGCTCGGGCGTCGTCATGGCCCTCGACGACGACGCCGACCTCGGCCCGATCCTGCGGCGATCGCCGCGTTCTTCCGGGACGAGTCGTGCGGCCAGTGCGTGCCGTGCCGCGTCGGCACCGTGCGCCAGGAGGAGCTGCTGGCGCGCTGCGCGCGGCCGCCCGCGGGTCGCGACGAGCTGGCGCTCCTCGCCGAGCTCGGACAGGCGATGCGCGACGCGTCGATCTGCGGCCTGGGCCAGACCGCGTCATCGGCGTCGAGTCCGCGCTCGCGAGCTCCGGTCTTCAGAGCGGGAGGCTGTCAGCGGATGCGATCTGGCCGCCCGGCGCCGCCTGCCCGCGCCGCCGGCGCCGGCCACGCCGAGATCACGATCGACGGCGCGCCGGTGGAGGTGCCCGAGGGCGCGACGCTCCTCGACGCCTGCGGATGCAGGGCATCGACACGCCGACGCTCTGCTTTCCTCGAGAACCTGACGCCGGTCAACGTCTGCCGCATGTGCGTCGTCGAGCTGGAGGGCGCGCGCACGCTCGTCCCGGCCTGCTCGCGCAAGGCCGAAGCCGGGATGGTGGTCCCGACCGCGCGCGCGCGTGCGCCGCGCAAGGCTGGTCCTCGAACTGCTGGCCTCGTCGGTCGACCTCTCGACGCGCCGGAGCGATGGACGCTACGGCTGCGCCCCGAGCGCTTCGGTCCGGCAGCCCGCCGCCCGGCAGGCGTCAGGCGCCGCCGGGCCACCACCACGCCCGCGGCCGCCACGTCGCCCAGCCGGCCAAGGTCGACAACGACCTGTTCGTGCGCGACTACGGCAAGTGCATGCTCTGCTACAAGTGCGTCGAGGCGTGCGGCACCGACGCGCAGAACACGTTCGCGATCGCGGTGGCCGGGCGCGGCTTCGACGCGCGCATCTCGACCGAGTCGACGTGCCGCTCGCCGAGTCGGCCTGCGTCTACTGCGGCAACTGCATCGGCGTCTGCCCGACCGGCGCCCTCATGTCCAAGCCGAGCACGACTGCGCGCGGCGGGCACCTGGGACGAGTCGCGCCAGACGCAGACCGACACCATCTGCCCGTACTGCGGCGTCGGCTGCACGCTCACCCTGCACGGCCAGGACGACCAGATCGTGAAGGTTACGTCGCCGCTCGACCAGGAAGTCACCCACGGCCATCTCTGCATCAAGGGGCGATTTGGCTGGGAGTGGGTGAATCAGGACAAGTGAGACGAAGAGCACGGAGACCGGAGCGCAGTGACGGGCTGGCGGTATAACTCACGATGCGAGGAAATTGCAGTCGGCCCCCTCGCTGCGCTCTGACCTTTACCCATAATCAAATCGGCTGGACACGGGCATCTGTGTCGCGTTCATGAAGACCTGCCACATTGCGGTGCACGCCCGATCCGCCTGCATCCGCAACCACCGACGTGAGCGCTCACCACGGCCGGCCGCTCACTGCGTTCGCGGTTCCGGGTCGGCCTGCGGCCGACGGGGGACCGCTCTCCCGACCGCACGTCCCAGAACCGCGAACGCAGTGAGCGGCCGGCCTTGCATCTCCCGCCCAGTGGTTGTACCGCTCGCCCGATCCTTTTGCGTCCGCCACCACCAGCTCGAGCGCTCGGTCGGGCCCCTCGCTGCACTTCTGACCGTGTCCAGCACAAACTGTGGGACACGCTCAGCGCTGCGCTCGGGGGGCTGGGTCAAACGGGGTGCGAGCTGACGGCCCGTCAATTCAGACATCGCCGACCCGGAGACCGGAGCGCAGTGACGGGCTGGCGTGTCGACTCACGGCGCGAGGAGCAACCGTCGGCCCCTCGCTGCGCTCGGGGTTCTGGGTCAAACGGGGTCGTTGATGATCCGAGAGGGATCATTACGAACCTATGGTCGTCTCCGTATCTTCACTTTGAAATTCCCACCTGCTCGAGGATGAAGGCGTAGTCGTAAGCCGTGTCCTTGAGTCTGTCGTAACGACCGCTCGCGCCGCCGTGACCGCCCGGCTCGAGCTTCACCTTGAAGAGCAACGGATTCGTGTCCGTCTTCATCACCCGCAGCTTCGCGACGTATTTCGCCGGTTCCCAGTACATCACCTGGCTGTCGTTGAGCGACGTACGGACGAGCATCGTCGGATACGCCTTCTTCTCCACGTTGTCGTACGGCGAGTAGCTCAGCATGTACTCGAACGCAGGCTTCTCGGTCGGGTTGCCCCACTCGAGGTATTCAACCGACGTCAGCGGAATCGTCGCGTCCAGCATCGTGTTGATGACGTCGACGTAAGGCACATACGTGACAACGGCCTTCGCGAGGTCCGGGCGCATGTTCGTTACGGCGCCCATCAACAGTCCGCCCGCGCTGCCGCCGGTGATCACGAGCCGGTCCCGCGACGTGTATTTCTCGGCGACCAGGTAATCGGCGCACGCAATGAAGTCGGTGAAGGTGTTCTTCTTCACCATCATCTTCCCCTGGTCGTGCCACTCCTTGCCCATCTCGCCACCGCCCCGGATGTGCGCGATCCCGAAAATCACGCCGCGATCGAGCAGGCTGAGGCGGTTCGACGAAAAGTCGACGTCGTTCGACGAGCCGTACGAGCCGTAGCCCTCGAGCAGAAGGGGTCGCGAGCCGTCGCGCGCCAGATCCCTACGATAGACGATCGAGATCGGCACCTTCGTACCGTCCGTGGCCGTTGCCTCGATGCGTTCCGACGCGTATTTCGCCGGGTCGTAGCCGCCGAGAACCTCCTGCTGTTTGAGCAGCTCCAGTTTTCGAGAGCCGATGTCGTAGTCGTAGACCGACTCCGGCCGGACGAACGACTCGTAGTTGAGGCGGTACTTCACCGCGTCAAACTCCTCGTTCGAGCCTCCCGATATCGAATAGACGGGCTCGGGGAATACCACGTCGTGCGATTCACCGGACTTCGCGTCGACGATTCGCAACTGCGGAACGCCCTGCCTTCGCTCCTGCAGCACGTTGAAGTTGGCGAAACACTCGACGCCTTCGAGCATCACGTCCTTGCGCGCCGGCACCAGTTCCATCCAGTTCTCGACGCGCGCATCCGAGATTGGCGCCGTAACGAGGCGGAAGTTCTTCCCCGTATCGTTCGTCCGGATGTAGAAGCGGTCGCCACGGTGTTCGACGTAGTACTCGTGATTCTCGCGCCGCGGAAGGAGCAGGGTCGGCGCCTCGCCGGGCCTGTCCGCGGACACGTAGCGGTTCTCGCTAGTCGTCGAGCTGAAGCTCACGAGGACCACGTAACCACGGCTTCTTGTCCGGTAGCTCCACACCGAGAACTTTTCGTCCTTCTCGTCAAAGAGCAGATCGTCGCCGGTTCTGCCGACGACGTGTCGGTAGAATTTGTCGGACCGTTTCGTCACCGCGTCTTCCTGCGTGTAGAAGAGGGTCTTGTTGTCGTTCGCCCAGTTGAGCGACGTCACCCGCTCGGCCGTGTCCGTCAACGTCTTGTTGGTGCGAAGATCCCTGATGTGAAGCGAGTACTGACGAAAGCCGGTCGTGTCGGTCGTGTAGGCGAGCAGGTGGCCGTCGTTGCTGACCTCGACGTCGCCGAGGCTGAAATACTTGCCGCCGGCTGCCATCTCGTTCTGATCGAGCAGGACCTTTTCCGGAGCGTCGAGGTTGCCCCACTTGCGGCAGAGGATGGGGTACTGCTTACCGGCCTGGGTCCGCGTGTAGTAGTAGAAGCCGTCCTGCCGGTACGGAACGTTGACGTCGGTCTCATTGATGCGGCCGAGCATCTCCGAATAGAGCGCCTCGCGGAAGCGGCCGGTGTGAGCCATCATCGCGTCGGCGTACGCGGTCTCGGCCGTGAGGTATGAGATGACCTCGGGGTTCGACTTCTCACGCATCCAGAAGTAGTCGTCGACGAGGGTCCGTCCGTGGATCTCGGTTTTCTTCGGGACCTTCTTGGCGACCGGCGGCTTGCCCGGTCCTTTGCCGAAAACCACGCCACTGCCAAGGACGATTGCGCACAGAACACACATGGACAACGAGCTATTCCTCACGGGCCCCTCTCCCAGCAACTAAATGAGTTTCAAGGTGGAAGGCTCGCCCATGTTAGCGCCGCGGGTCAAATCGTCCCGGGTGATTCAGAAGCTTGAGCGAAAGCACGCGCCACGGCCCGGTTCGGCCCTGTGCGTCTTTGCGAGTCCTTTGCGCCTTTGCGAGAAACACCAGTTCTCGGGAGGGACGTCCCTGGATGACTCAGGTTTCTCGCAAAGGCGCAAAGGACTCGCAGAGACGCAAAGGTGCAATCGATGGGAACGAGTCCCGTCGCTGGCCGTCCCTTCGGCCCGTGTGCGAAACTCCGGTCCCGTATGGCGGAAGCAACATCACCACGTCGCGACCTCGTTGCCGCAGCGCGACGCGTCGTCATCAAGCTCGGGACGGCCACGCTGACCCGCGACGACGGACGGATCGCTCTCAGCCGCTTCTACTCGTTCGTCGAGGGGATCGCAGCACTCCACCGCGAGGGACGCCAGGTGCTCGTCGTGTCGTCGGGCGCCGTCGGACTCGGCTTGGCACGCGTGGGCGTCGACCGCTCCGGTCCTTCACTCCCCGTAAAGCAGGCGCTTGCGGCAATCGGCCAGGGGCGCCTTATGTCGCTCTACACGGACGCGTTCGACCGAATGGACCTGACGTGCGCACAGGTGTTGCTCACGGAAGAGGACTTCTCGGATCGCCGTCGCTATCTGAACCTGAGCCAGACGATCTCGATGCTGCTCGAGCTCGGCGTCATCCCGGTCATCAACGAGAACGACACCGTCTCGACGGCCGAGCTCGAGCCGACCGACCCCGGCTCGCATCGCCGCGTGAATTTTGGCGACAACGACAAGCTGTCGGCCCTGATCGCGAGCAAGATGGAGGCGGACCTGCTCGTCATCCTGACCGATGTGGACGGCCTGTTCACGGACGACCCGCGAGACAGCGAGGCGGCAGAGCTCGTGACCGAAGTCAACGAGATCACGCCGGAGCTGCTGGCCGTCGCGGGTGGCGCCCGGGTGGGCCGCGGCGGGATGCGATCGAAACTCGAGGCCGCCGAGATCGCATCGCGGAGCGGTTGCGCGACCGTCATCGCAAACGGCCGCACGGATGCGGTCATCCCGGATGTGCTGGCCGGCAAGCCGGTCGGCACGCCCGTGCTGCCGCAGGCTGGAATCTCGGGCAAACGCCGCTGGATCGCCTTCGCAAAGTCCGTCAGCGCCGCGGTACTCGTCAACGATGGCGCCCGCGACGCAATTCTGCACCGAAAGGCGAGCCTGTTGCCGGCCGGCGTCGTCGGCGTTCGCGGTGAGTTTGGACGCGGCGACGTCGTCAGCATCCTCGACGAGAGTGGTCACGAGTTCGCGCGGGCGCTGGCGAACTTCTCGAGCTCGGAAACGCGTGCAGTCCTGGGGCGAAAGTCTTCGGAGCTCACCGACGCCGGCATCGAGGCGAAGTACGACACCGTTGCAACGCGTGATCACATCGTCGTGCTCGCTGGGGTGCGTAATGGCTGACTGGACCCGATCGGGCGGTTCGGGGGAATCGGTCGCGGACGAGACGACGACGCGAGTCCACGATGCAGCTCGCCGGGCGCGACGCGCGGCGCGTGAGCTCGCGGCTCTCGGCGTCGCCGAACGCCGTGCAGTTCTCGCGGCATTCGCCGACCGACTCGGCGAATCTCGCGCGGTCATAACCGCGGCGAACGCGGCCGATGTCGAACGAGCGCGGGTGTTGGTCGGCTCCGGCGCAATGTCGCAGGCGATGCTCGACCGGCTCAAGCTCGACGGTGGCAAGCTCGACGGTGTCATCGAAGGCGTCCGGCAGGTCGCGCGGCTCGATGATCCGCTTGGCGTCGTCACACTTGCCCGCGAGCTCGACGAAAGGCTGCGACTCTGGCGGATCGCGTGCCCGATCGGCGTGATCGGCGTGATATTCGAGTCGCGTCCCGACGCATTGGTTCAGATTGCGTCGCTCGCGATCATGAGTGGGAACGGCGCTCTGCTGAAGGGCGGCAGCGAAGCGGCGGACTCGAACGCGTCGCTGTTCGGCGTACTGGTCGATTCGCTCGAGGCGTGCGGCGTGTCGAGCGAGGCATTCGCATTGCTCGGAGGCCGTGAGGACGTAGCCGCGATGCTGACTGCCGACGGGCTCGTCGATCTAATCATCCCGCGTGGGTCGAATGCCTTCGTACGCCACATCCAGCTGAACACTACTATTCCGGTGCTCGGCCATGCGGAGGGCCTCTGCCACGTTTACGTCGACGAGTCCGCGGATCCGGCGATGGCCCGCCGGCTCGCCGTGGACTCGAAAGTGCAGTATCCGGCGGCATGCAACGCTGCCGAGACCATTCTCGTCCACGTCGCCATCGCGCCGGCGGTCGTTGCGGATCTCGTGGCCGATCTCGCATCGGCCGGAGGCGAGGTACGCGGAGACGATCGGGTGCGCGCGCTGTCAGGCAAGACCGCGGTTGCCGCGGCGACCGAGGCCGACTGGTCCACGGAGTACGGCGACCTCGTGGTGTCGATCCGGATCGTCGACTCGCTGGACGAAGCGATCGAACACATCGCGACATACGGCTCCGGTCACACGGACGTCATCGTGACGGAGTCTCGCGACGCTTTCGAGCGGTTCTTTCGGGACGTGGATTCGGCGGGGGTTTTCTGGAACGCGTCGTCGCGATTCGCAGACGGCTTTCGGTACGGTTTCGGCGCGGAGGTCGGGATTGCCACCGGCAAACTGCACCCGCGCGGACCGGTCGGACTCGATGGACTCGTGACCTACAAGTACAAACTAGTCGGGCACGGGCACGTCGTCGCCGACTACGGCGGAGCGGGCGGACGGCGATTTACCCATCGGCCAATCGAGGACTGAAGAATGAACACGGAAATGACCCTGGGCGTTGTTGGCGCCGGAAAGCTCGGCGAAGCGATCGTCGGTGGACTCCTGAAGCGCGAATTCCTGTCGGCCGATCAGATCGTTGCGAGCGTCAAACACGAGGGCTCGCTCGACCGAGTTGCCACCAGGCTCGGTGTTCGTGCGACGCTCGACAACATCGAGGCGGTGCGTGGGCGCGACGTCGTACTGCTGGCCGTCAAGCCGCAGAACATGCACGCGGTGCTCGAGGAGATCGGCGACGTGCTCACTTCGGATCAGCTCGTCATCTCGGTCGCGGCTTCCGTTACGACCGGTTACGTCGAGGACCGATTGTCGCTGCCGATCCCGGTCGTGCGGGCGATGCCGAACACGCCGTGTATCCTCGGCGTCGGAATGACGGCGCTGTGCGCGGGACAACACGCGACATCGGTTCATCTCGCGACCGCGGAAGCGATGTTCGCGTGCGTTGGCGAAACGGCGCGCGTCGACGAAGGGCTGATGGACGGCGTGACGGCGCTGTCGGCGAGCGGCCCGGCGTACCTCTACGTCGTGATCGAGTCGCTGGCCGAGGCCGGCGTGAAGCTCGGGATTCCCCGAGAGGTGTCGACGAAGCTGGCCGCGCAGACGATGCTTGGCGCCGCGACGATGGTCCTCGTGTCGAAGGAGCATCCGGCGCTGCTGAAGGACACGGTGACTACGCCTGCGGGGTGCACGATCGACGGACTGCTCGAGCTCGAGGAGGGCAAGCTGCGTGTAACTCTGATCAAGGCAGTGGTGAAGGCCGCCGAACGCGCCCGCCAGCTCGTCGAGAAGACGTCAGGTTAGGACTGAGGAGCAATGCGGACTAAGCGGATCTGGCGGATTTGGAGAGACGACCATAGGTTCGTCATGACCCCTCTCAATGACGGCCGGTCCATGCACCAGTACCGGGCACGGTAGCGCTCGGGTGAGCCTCTCAGTTAGCCCGCGCCAGGTGTCGCTGCACGCGCTCGGGATCGACCCGAGCGCTACCGCGCCCGGTAATGATGCGTGAGGCGTGCGATGCAGGCGTCTTGATCAATCATTTGACACGTCCATGACGGCTTCGATGAGGGTCACTCCGCACGGAACAGGTATGATGCTGCGGTGAACGTCGCCTCGCGCCTCTGGTGAGCCTCGTTTCAGGGTCGCTGTCCTCTTCGACACGATCGAACAATAACGATTCGGCGTGGACAGTAGCCCGACGACGGCGAGAGCGAGGCTTCCTTTGACGACTGACGTTCGACTGTTGCGGCCAGATGGCCGCCTGATGCTCCCCATCACGCTCCTCATGCTCGTCCTTCACGCGGGCGCAATTGCAGCGTTGTTCGTGTTTTCGTGGCCCGCCGTACTCTCGGCCGTGGTCCTGTATTGGCTCATCGGCGGTCTCGGCGTTGGGATCGGCTATCACAGGCTGCTCACGCACCGGTCGTTCAAAGTGTCGAAGCCTGTCGAGTACGCGCTCACGGTGCTCGGAACGTTGGCACTGCAAGGCGGACCAATCTGGTGGGTCGTCACACATCGGCTGCACCACGCGAGCACGGACGGTATCGACGATCCACACTCGCCGCGCAATGGCCGGTGGTGGTCGCACATGGGATGGATCCTTCACGGGTACACGCTGCGCCACGACATCTCGAACGCGGAGCAATACGCGCCCGAGCTGGCCCGCGATCGCTTCCAGGTCTGGATGACGCGTTACCACCTCGTTCCGCCGGTGCTCTTCGGCGTCGCGCTTTTCGCCTTCGGAGGACTTCCCTTTCTGATGTGGGGACTCTTCGCCGGCGTGACTCTGCTGCTGCACACGACGTGGATGGTCAACTCGGTGACGCATATTTGGGGACGGCGCCGCTTCGAGACGCGCGACGATTCGCGCAACACCTGGTGGGTGGCGCTGCTGACGTTCGGTGAGGGCTGGCACAACAATCATCACGCGTTCCCAGCTACCGCGCGCCCCGGGTTCGCCTGGTACGAGGTCGACGTCAACTGGTGGTGCATCCGCGCGATGCAGATGGCCGGTCTCGCATCCGCCGTCCGACTGACCGGCGTGGATGCCAAGGCGACAGCCGTGAACGACGCCGGCTGAAGCGGACCCGGGAAGCAGGCAGCAGGCGGACGGATCTATCGCAGCGGTGAAGATCGAGGCGAAGTCGGGCGCCGGATCGACGGGCGTTGCTCGTCTCTGAATCCGTCTAGACGATCTCGCCGATGAGTTGCACACGCACGGTCTCGCCCGCTGCGATATGCTTCGCACCCTCCGGCACGATGACGAGTCCGTTCGCCGCGACCATCGACGAAAGCACTCCGGACCCCTGCGCGCGCTTCGTTTCGGCGACGAGCCGGCCGTCCCTCCACGAGATTACCGCACGCTGGTAGTTGCGCCGGTCACCCGACGACCTGACGTCGCCCGCGAGCTCCGCAAGCACCTCAGGACGCATCCATCGGTCAGGCACGACGCCCATCATCTTTCGAAGAGCTGGCCAGACGAAGAGATGAAAGCCGACCATGCACGACACGGGGTTCCCGGGGAGTCCGAAGAATGGCTTCCCTCTCAGCTCGGCGAAAACGACCGGCTTGCCGGGCTTCATTGCCACACGCCAGAAGTTCGTCTCGGCACCGAGTGCGTCGAGAGCCGCCTTCACGAAATCGAAGTCGCCGACCGAGACGCCGCCGCTCGTGACGACAACGGCGGCTTCCGACGCCGCAACGAGGGCAGCAGAGATGTCCTCGGGCGTGGCGCGCGCGATCGGCAGAACAGTAGCGAGTGCTCCGGCCTCGCGCGCGAGCGACGCGAGCGAGAAGGCATTCGAGTTCACGAGTTTCCCTTCCTCGGGCGCGGCGCCGACCTCGAGCAGCTCGTCGCCCGTCGAAAGCACCGCCACCGTTGGACGTCGCGCGACGGTCACGAATGGCCTTCCGAGCGACGCGAGCTGACCGATCTCGCCGGCTCTCAGGTCGGCGCCAGGTAATAGCACGGTGTCGCCCGCGCGAACGTCTTCGCCGCGCCGACGAATGCTGGCGCCCGGCTTCGATGGACGAAACACGCGCACGGTGTCACCTTCGGACTCGGTCACCTCCACGATCACAACTGAATCGGCACCATCTGGCATCGGAGCGCCCGTCATGATCCGGATGGCAGTGCCGGGCTCGACGCGACGGCTCGCGACGTATCCCGCCGGCAGCGTTTCGACGACCTCGAGCGTGACCGGCTTCTCACGCGTCGCTCCCTCGACGTCGCCGGCGCGTACGGCATAACCGTCCATCGCGGTGTTGTCGCGTGCCGGGATGTCGTATGCCGCGACAATCGGCTCGGCGAGGACGCGTCCGTGGGCGTCGGAGAGCGCCACGCGTTCCAATCCAACGTGCCGGATGACCTCCACGATTCGATCGCGCGCCTGTTCGACGGTCAGGATCGACGCGTGCACGGTTGAGTTCGACATTCGACTTCCCTGCTCCCGTTTTTCAGCCGCTATTGGCGGCTATTCCCTTCGCATCTGCGGATCGAGCGCGTCGCGCAACCCATCTCCAACGAAGTTGAGGCTCAGGAGCGTCAACGCCAGCGTCACTGCCGGGAAAATCAGTTGCCAAGGGTAAATCGCCATCGAGACGACGCCGTCGTTGACCATGGTTCCCCACGACGAAAATGGCGGCGGCACGCCGAGGCCGAGGAACGAGAGAAACGCTTCCTGGAGCATGACGGTCGGCACGGTCAGTGTCGTGTAGACGATCACCGGCCCGAGCGTGTTCGGAACGATGTGCCGGAAGATCATCGAAAACGTCGAGGCACCAACGCACCGCGCCGCCTCGACGAACTCCTGGTGCTTGAGCGACAGCACCTGCCCTCGGACGATGCGGGCCATCGTGAGCCAAGACACGGCGCCAAGTGCGGCGAAGAGGATCAGGAAGCTGCGTCCGGCGATCGACACGAGCACGATGACGAGGAAGATGTAAGGCAACGAGTAGATTATGTCGACGGTGCGCATCATGACCTGGTCCGTCCGGCCCCCGAGGTAACCCGCGACCGCTCCGTACGACACGCCGATGACGAAGCTGACGGCCGTCGATACAAGACCTACCATCAGCGAGATCGCGCCCCCGACCATCAGGCGGACGACGAGATCGCGTCCCAGCACGTCGGTGCCCATCCAGTGCGACCAGCTCGGCGCCTCGTTGGCAATCTCGAGATTCGTGCTGTCGAACTGATACGGGAGCGGGTCCGGAATCCAGTTGAAGAACGGCGACTCCGACCGGTTTCCGAGCTGCATCGCCCCGACGAGTGCGAGGGCGACGATGACGAGCAGCACCACTCCTCCGAACACGGCGAGGTGGTTTTTTCGCAGCCGTCGCCATGCGTCCTTCCAGAGGCTCGTTCCTTCGACGAGCTCGGACACCGGGAGTGGCGCCACCGGGCCGGCAGGCGTGAGCTCGACGGATCCATACGACGGTTTCGGGTCGAAGGCACTCATCAGGAGTACTTGATCCTCGGATCGATGATCGCGTACGCGACGTCGACGATGAGGTTCATCACTATCAGCATGATCGCGACGAAAAAGACGATGCCGAGTGTCAGCGTGTAGTCGCGGTTGTTTGCCGATTGAAGGAAGAACTGCCCGAGTCCGGCGAGCGCGAAGATCCGCTCGACGACGATGGTCCCGCCGATCAGGAACGCGAGTGCCGGCCCCGTAAACGACACGACGGGAAGCAACGCACCACGCAGCGCATGTCGAAAGACGACGACGCGCTCGCTGAGTCCCTTCGCTCGCGCAGTGCGAACATAGTCAGTGCGCAGCGTCTCGAGCATCGCTGCCCGCATCAACCTGGCCACGTACGCCGTGTAGACGGCCGACAGCGTCACGGCCGGCAATATGAGAAAGCGGAAATTCGGGATGGAGAACGGACCGATGTCGATCCACTCCATCAGCGCCGGCGGCAGAATGTAGAACGTCAGCGAGAAAGCGACTATGAGAACGGGCCCGAGCACAAGCGCCGGAACCGACAGACCGAGTACGGCGCTCGCCATCGAGGCGTAGTCGACCGACGTGTTCTGCTTGTACGCCGCAGCTATGCCGATCGGAACCCCGACGCAAAGCGCGATGAGGTAGGCGAGGATTCGAGGTTCAGCGAGAGCGGGAGCCCGGCAAGAATGATGTCGGTGACGTTGCGGGCGTCGGTGAAACGCGTCGACGGTCCGAAGTTGCCGCCGATGACGCCCCACTCCCAGTTCCTCGCCTTTGTCGTGTCGTCGGCCACGTACCGGCCAAAGAAATATGAGTTGTATTGATTGTCGAACCCGTTCCATCGCACCAGGGCGAACGATCGCGTCTCAGGCGGATCGAAAGGCCGGAAGATGCTTCGATTGACGTATTCGACGTTGCCATCCGGGTCGAACTGGGTCCACGACTCCTGGACCGACAGATAGAAAATCGGCCGGTCGAGCCCGAAGCGCCGGTTCAGGTTCTGCTGGATTACAGCCGAGAGTTGGCGTTCGCTCGCGAATGGATTGCCCGGCGCCAGCCGCATGACGAAGAAGGTCAGCGTCATGATGACGAGCAGGAGCGGAATGACCTGCAGCAGCCGCTTGACGATGAAGCTGAGCACGCTCGATTCCCTCTCAATGCGCCTGGCCGGCTTCGGGAGTCCACGCCTCGTTGATCGAGACGAACTTGAGTGGATTCTGGTCGAGCGGGTTGTCGCCCCAGCCCTCGACGAACGGTTTCCGCAGCTTCACGCTCGCGTAGTAGTAGAGCGGGATGACGGGCATCTCGTCGAGCAGGATCGCCTCGGCCTCGGCGAGCAGCGACAGCCGGCGCAGCGGATCGGGATCGCTGTTTGCGCGGTCCAGCAGCTTCGAATATTTTGCATTCGCCCAGCCGGGGTGGTTGTTCAGGGTCACTGCCTGGAAGAGATCGAGGAACGTGTTCGGATCGAGATAGTCGGCGATCCATCCGTCGCGCGCGATGTCGAACTGCCGGGTCTCTCGCGTTCGCTGATACACCTGCCACTCCTGGTTGTTCAGCTCCACGGGGATGTTGAGCTCGCGGCGCCACGTGTTCTGGATGAGCTCGGCGAGCTGGCGATGCGACTCGAGCGTGTTGAAGAAGATCTCGATCTTCGGGAAACCCTGACCGCCGGGATATCCGGCCTCGGCGAGCAGGCGCCGTGCTTCCTCCGGGTTGTACTGCAGAGGTGTTGGATACGGATAGTTCGGGGTCTTCGGCGGGATCCAGTTCCACGCGGGCACCTGGCCGCCGCCGAGGAACTTTTCGCAAATGGCCTTCTTGTCGATGGACATTGCGAGGGCGCGTCGCACGAGCTTGTTGTCGAGTGGCGGCCTATTCACGTTCAGCGAGTAATAATAGACGCCGTATTCGGGCTCGACGTGGAAATCGAGCTTGGGGCGCAGCGCCTTCACGAAAGCGGTCGGAACCGACTGACCACCTCCGGCAAGCACGTGAACCTCGTTCGCCTTGTAGAGACTCACCGCCGTGTTCTGGTCCTCGATCGGGAGGAAGATGACGCGCTCGAGCTGGACGCGGGCTGCGTCCCAGTGGCCGTCCCACTTCTCGATGACGATGCGGTCGTAAGGAGTTCGCTTGACGAGGCGAAACGGGCCCCTCGAGACGTGGTTCTCGGGAGCGAGCCAGCGATCGCCGTGCGCCTCGATCGCCTGACGAGGCACGGCCGTGAAGGCGTAGTGCGGCGTCATCGAGACGAAGAATGCGGTCGGGCGTTCCATCGTGACCTCGAGCGTGTGAGCGTCGACCGCCCGGACGCCGAGCGTCGCGAGGTCCTCGGCCGTGCCGTCGTTTAGCGCCTCGCCGTTCTTCACATAGTAGAGGAGGTTCGCGTATGGCGAAGCCGTGGCCGGATCGATGATCCGCCGCCACGAATATACGAAATCTTCGGCAGTGAGCGGATTGCCGTCGGTCCATGTTGCTTCGGGCCTGAGGTGGAACGTCCAGACGGAGGCGTCGGCGTTGTGCTCCCAGCTCGTTGCAATGCACGGAATGGGCTCGGCGGTCTGCGGGTCGTAGGTCGTCAGGCAATCATAGAGATTGAGCATGACGTTCGCTTCGGGCACGCCGGCGGTCTTGTGCGGATCGAGTGAGCGGGGCTCGCTCTGATTCGCGACGATGAGGGTCTTGTCGGTCGGCGGAGTGGTGGCGCCGAAGTACGCGCCCGCGGTAACGCAGGCCTGAAGGCCGAGAGCGGCGGCAACGGCGGCCGCGAGGGCGGCGAAATGACGCGTCATTCGGGGCCTCCGCACGCGGCGTCATCGCGTGCCGTGGGGATTGGATTCGTCCTGCGGAACCGGCCGATCCGGAAATGAAACCCGATGTTGGAGTTATAGCGGGAGCCGCGGGGGGCCCGCAAGGTAGGGGCGTGCTCCGCTTCCGCACAATCGAACCTCTGCGTCTTTGCGAGTCCTTTGCGTCTCTGCGAAAACTCGTTCTCAGGTCGGGTTTCTCGCAGAGACGCAGAGGACTCGCAGAGTCGCAGTGAAGACCTACTGCGTTCGCTTACCCCGCCGTACGCGCTTTCCTCGCCTGGATGAACGAGTTCACACACAACCCGATGAACACCGCACAGATCACCGCGACGAGCGCCTGGACCTTCACCGCGTCCGGCCGCGCCACCTCTGCCCCGCCGAGCAGCTTCACGAACTTGACCGCCCCCGACGCCGTTCCGAGCAGACCGAGCAATCCGACCACTGCGGCACCGTGCATGGCGTGCTTCAGGAGCGATTCCTTGAGTGCCACCGCGCCCAGCAACGCCATCGGCACTCCGAGAAATGCCGGAATCAGCGCCGTCCAACTCGCCATCCCCGACATTACGTAACCAACGACGCCTATGAGCGTCAGCAGCACTCCGACCCCAATCGTGATGTATGGCACGAACCGATCCTCCACCGGCGATATCGCTTGGCCGGCTCGTCCGCGCGTCCGGCCCGAAGCCTCGCGATCATACCATCCGGGCAGGAAAGAATGCGCCAGATGTCACAAGCGGGTATTCCGACTTTCCGGCGCGTGATCCGACAGGTATACTCCCATTCAAATGGTACAAAATGTTCCACGGCTGCCGTGTCTCGAGGCCCGAAGGGTGCGGAAGTGACAAGAAGGCGCCGGCGTGAGCGGCAGATTGACGTCCTCGCGAGCCCCCAGGCGGTGCGAGGCGTCCTTAACTCATTGATTCGAAAGCTTCCCGCGGATCTTCCCTCCTCCGAGCGGGAACTCGTCCGGATGCTCCGCGCAGCTTCGCATTGCGAGCGCAAGGGCTGGACACAGTCCCTTCGAGGCCGCCCGTCGCGCTACGACCGGGGGCGGCTCCAGCGGCTGTGGAACGTTCTCACGGAGGAACTCGCCAGAGTCGATCGTGAATCCGTCTCTCCCAGGACGTTCACCGAGCACTACGTTCGACTGCTCTCCTGCCCCGCAGACGTCGCGGCGGCGCTCGTCGACGGCCGGATCAATCTGTTTGAGGCGCTGCAGTTGGCCCGGCTCACGCCTGCGGCGGCGGGGTTGACCTCGTCGGGCGCTTCGAAGCTAAGATCCCGCGTCCTGGCAGCGCACGTCGCCAGTCACGCGTCAGCCCGCCAGCTCTACGAACGGATCAACGACCTGCTCGGCCGATCGAGGCGCCCGGAAACCGACAGTCCGATCGACGCGGCCCAGCCGACTGCGGCCGCGTCGGAGGCGGAAGAGATCGACGCCGAGACCGACGCCTACCTCGCGGACCCGGGCGCACTCTTCGCTGATCAGCTCCGGCAGATATCGATCGAGCTCGCGCGGATCGACTCAGACGAGATTACCGACGCCGAGTCGTCGGCGCTTTTCGACCTGCTCGACCAGCTGTACCTTCGCGCGTCGAAGGTCGCGCGCCGGACGAACGACTGAGCCGGTCCACGAACTGCTCGGCCGCCTCGGCGAACCCGTCGTCTCCGCCGGCGGCGGCCGCGGTCCAGCGCGCGAGCGCGACCTGCGCTTCGGCGATCGCCCGCAGCTCGGTCGTGTCGACGTCCGTCGGCGGACCTAGCGACCTCATGGCGCGCCGAAGGGATTCGGCTCGCGCCATCGACTTCATCGGCCGGCCGCGCTTCGGAGCGGCCTTCGAGCCCTTTGCGGGGCGCCCAGTCGCCCCTCCTGACCGGAGCGCTTCGAGGTCGCGAACAGTCGCGCCGGAGAGGACGAGCTCGATCGCCTTGGCCCGGAGAACCTCGTCGCCGGCCAGGTGGGCGAACTCGTAGAGCACGCTCATCGACGGTTTCGACGTTGAAAGTAGCTCGTAATCATCTGAAGAAATACGACTTACACTGAAAATACGGGAAATGTAGGCCGGCGACTTCCCTAGCCGTCTCGCAAGGTCTTCCTGCGATAGCTGGTCGACGTCGGCGAGGCGCACGATGGCAAGCGCCTCTTCCATCGGGGCCAGGTCCTCGCGCTGGAGGTTCTCGGCGAGCTGCGCGAGACGCGCTTCGCGGAGCGAATCACCCGCGAGCACCATGCACGGGATCTCGGCCAATCCCGCAAGCCGGGCGGCCCGCAAACGGCGCTCCCCAGCGACGACGATGTAACGGCCCGAGGTGTCGGGGTCTCGCCTGACTATGAGAGGTTGGAGGACGCCCTGAGACCGGATGCTGTCGGCGAGCTCTGCCAGCGCGGCCTCGTCGAACTCGCGCCGCGGCTGTTCCGGATCGGCGACGAGGTTCGTCGCCGGAAGTGTTCTTGCCCACGCAAGCGTGCCGGATGGTGCTTCGGCGTCGACCGGCTGCTCGCCCGCTGTTGCGGTCACGTGCCACGGTCGCGTCGCCTTCGCGTCGCCGCGTGCCGACGTTGAACCTGGACGGTAAGTCGCCGCGCTCTCTGCCCACTTGCCCTTGGATTTCTCGGCCATGGCCTCGATACCTCCGCTCGGATCGTGTGGCGACCTCGGGCCGCCGGTCAGATTCCCAGGAGCTCGCTGACGAGTTGTTCGATGTCCTGCGCTGCCTTGGAACGCGGCGCAACTTCGAAGACCGGCTTCTGTTCGGCCGTGGCCAGGCCGAACGCCGTGTTCTTGCGAATGACCGTATCGAGCACGAGCTCGCCGTAGAACTGTTCGATTGCCGCTCGCGACTGTTGCGAGAGCGACTCGCCGGCGTTGAATCCGTTGATGAGAATGCCGATGCGCTCCGGTTCGAACCCGAAGTCCTCGCGCACGGTCTCGAGATTCTCGAAGAGGATGCGAAGTCCGTCGTACGAGAGGAAATCCGTCAGCACCGGCACGATGAGGTCGTCAATGGCCAGTATCGCGTTCAGGTTTAAAAGCGACAGGTTCGGCGGCGCGTCGAGGACGACGACGTCGTAGCGGCCAACCTGACCGTCGAGGGCCTTCTTGAGCTGGAATTCGCGAGCATTCTTCTGCGACAGGACTAGCTCGATGGGCGACAGGGCAAGATTCGCCGGCAGAACGTCGAGATTCGGGAGCCCGGCCGCGCCGCGAACGGCGATCCGGTCGATGGGAACGCGGTCGCGCAGTACGTCGAGGAGCGTACCGGACTGCGTCGACGGCTCGAGCCCGAGGCATTTCGTGAGGTGGCCCTGCGCGTCAAGGTCGATGGCGAGTACCCTGAGGCCATGGCGGGCGACGCGGTATGCGTAGTTTGCAGCGATGACCGTCTTGCCGACTCCGCCCTTGAAGTTCAGGAAGAGCTGCCGTTTCGGAGATGGCAGCGGCGACGGCAGTCCGAGCGCGGTTCGTGCGGCGACGAGGTCGTCGACCGTGTAGGCCCGATGGGCAACTTCGCCGCGCATCCGGCGCCGGGGCGAGGGAAGCAGGCCGTCGCGCTCGTGGGAATCGAGCTGTTCTCGCGTTATGCCGAGAGAGCGCGCGAACTCGGCAGCGCCGACAACGCCGGACGGCCCTTCGGGATTCGGTTCTGGCGGCGGCGCTGGTGTTCGGCGTGTCATGAAGGGAGGTGCCGCGTATTGCGCGACGACCTTCATGTACCCCACGCCGCTGCGCGCCGTCAACGACAGGCGCCAGATGGCCGGAAGGGAACTCGAATTACCGAGATTAACGCAGGAAACGCGTGTGGAATGAGTCAGTTACGACTAGCTTGCATCGTCGAAAGTGAAGAGTGGACAGGATTTCAGGATTCACAGGATGTACAGGAAGCCCATTCACAAGCGAAATCCTGTCAATCCTGCAAATCCTGTAAATCCTGTCCACTCATCGACTTACATCCCGTCGAAGTTGCCGGCGACAGGTACGACTCCCGTTGGTCCGAACGAGACAGCTTCGTCGGCCGCGCCGCCCGAGTTCGCGTTACGCAGGTAGAACAGTCCGAACGACGGGCTGTAGATACCGACCGTGTCCGTTCCGTCCGAGTTCCAGTCGCCGCCGAGCGGGACGAAGTCGCCTCCAGGACCGAACCCGAAAATCAGATCCGCTCCACCCGGCGCGTTCGAGTTTTTCAGGAGGAAGAACCCGCTCACCGGATCGTAGAGGCCGATCGTGTCGGTTCCGTTGCCATCCCAGTCACCCACCACGGGAAGCAGGGTGGACGGTCCCGGGCCGTAGTTGAAGATGATGTCGGCCGGGCCAGCGGAATTCGAGTTCCTCAGGAATATCGATCCGGTCGAAGGAAGGTAGAGGCCGACCGTCGTCGAGCCGTTTCCGTCCCAATCGCCGACGAGCGGAATTGCTCCGACACCGCCCGGGCCGAACCCGAAGACAAGGTCCGCGCCGCCCCCGCCGTTTGAATTCTTCAGGAAGAAGAAGCCCGTCGAAGTATCGTAAACACCTGGCGTATCAGCACTTCCGGGACCAACGCCCGTCGAGCCGTCCCAGTTGCCAACAATCGGCGTCAATCCGCCGCCGTACGAGAAGACCTGGTCAGCCGCGCCGCCAAAATGCACATCCCGCTCGAAGAACGTGCCGCTAGTGAAGAAGCCGACGGTATCGTCGGGAAGGGCGGGGGCCGCCGTGAAATCCTGGACGACTCCGGCGTGGGTGCCCGAGGTACGGGCCGGACTCACGGCCGCCGTGCCGATTCCACGGAACGCGAAGGCTTGCCAGAGAATCTGGGCATCCTTCGGGTTCGCGTTTCCGTTCGCTGCGTTCGCGGCTGCGATGACACCGTCACGTGCCTCCGAGAACGTCGGCAAAGACGGCGTAGCCTTCATGCCGTCGATCATGTACTGGGTGATCTTGACGCGGGCCGACGACACGCCGTAGGCGCGTGACAGGCCGACGAAGCATTGCCAGAGCATCTGCGCCCATATCTCACCGGAGTTGTGAACCTCTGCCGGGTTCGAGGTCAGGTTCAGACAGGGGTTACCGCTCACACCCGGGTAGGTCGTGATCCCGGCACCGATGTCCTTGAAGGTCAAAGGATTCTTCGCCTTGCTCGACGACATCGGATAGCGACGAATCGAGTAGTAATAGTTGTCGTTGAACGAGGCCCCACAGAAGAAACGATCCGTCTGCCCTCCGACGGCATAAGTCGTGCCGTCGACGTTGTCGGTGTCGAGCACCGTCGTCAGGACGCAGTTGAAGTCGCCCCAACCCTCGCCCATCGAGCCACCCTGCCGGTTCCCCAGCCCGCTCGAGTTTCCGATGAGCCGGTTCGAAATATAGTGACCCATCTCGTGTCCGACGATGAGCATGTCGAACGTGCCGTCGCGCGTCGGATTGAGCTGGTTACTCGCATTGAAGGTGTACATCTGCATGCGCGGTTTGCTTCCGTCCGCCGGGGTGGACATATTGGCGTTGTCGGTTCCGGAGACGTCCTGCCCCTCGGCAAGGAGAGAATCCGCGGCGACGCCGCCACGGCCGTAGTTGTCCGTCTGGGCGTTTCCGGACAGCTCATTGAACCCGCGCAGGTACCAGAAGTCGTGGAGCCAGTTGACCTGATAAAACATACCGACAACGGCCGCCTGACGGTTGACAGCCACGTTCACGTTCTGGGTCCAGTCGTACTGGTAGTCGAACACTCCCGGAGACGTGACGGCACCACGGACATCCGAGCCGCTGAAGCCATTCGGGTTCGCGAGGTCGAGATACGCGTCCGTGTTGTTTCCGGTCGTGACCGTCGCTCCAGCTGGCAGCCACGGATCCGTCGGGCCAAGCAGGCTCTCGACACTGACGAGTGGCGCCGCGATGAAGGGCGCCTGATAACCATCGGGCGTACCCGTCGGATGCGGCGTGCCAATCGGGCCCGTCGGACCGTCCCACGGGCGCAGGTCGCCGGTCGATTCGGCGTACGTTCGGTACTGGAACGTCTGGTGCGCCGTCAAGTTGTTGCGGAAAAGGAGCTTCCCGGACTCAGCATCGATGACGTACGAGAACCACGGACCCGTGCCGCCCGGGTTGCCCTCGGTCAGAATCTCGACGTAGTAGGCTGGTACGAACTGCCCGGAAGCCAGCGGGAAGAGCACCGGCTTGATCCGCGTGTCCTCAGAAAAGAACTTCGGGTTGCTCGTGGACCGATCCGGCGTGAAAGCGAACTTCGCGTAGCCGCCTCCCGCATCATCGGTCAATTTGACGAAGTCCGTCGCCGAGACAATTCGACCGGTGAGGTCCTTCACGGCGCTGACGATCACATCGCCTTGCGGAAGTCTGAAGCGACTCGCCACACCGTTGGCCGCGTTGACCTTGCCGTACATTCGGCCCGATGCGCAGACAATCTGATTATTCGACGTCATTACGACGGCGATTTCCGTGTCGAAGAGTTGGATGCCGCTGACATACTGATCGAACTTGACGATCGTCGCTCCGCCTTCAGGTGACGTGACGTATCGGGCACGCAACGTCGAGAGGTCAGCATCCGTCATCCCCCAGAGAGCCTTGTTCGCGCGGAAGAACGCGCGGGCCTCACCTTCGGGAGTGGAGTTCGCCTTATTGGCTGGAACTGCCAGGAACGTGCCCGGACGATACGAGAGCACCATCACCGGCGCACGAGAGACATCGTCACGACTGATCTTCAGCTCCGGTACGCGGACAGCGAGAGCCGTTTGAGCGGCGATTTCCGAATCGGTCAACTCGGTTCGTAGGATCGAATCACCGGATTTAGCCATCGTCGCCGCAACATCGGGATCGAAGCGGGCGTGGTAGTTCTCGGGAATCATCTGAACACTGGCATCGGCAATCCGGCTCGACGACGAACAGCCCTCGCCCCGGGGGGCAAATCCGGCAACAGCGGGAAGCGCAAGCGCGGCGGTAAGAGAAACTGTCAGGCCAAGGCGGGCAGAAACGCCCGCACCGGTTCCTCGGAGCGTACGAACCTTCATGGGGAGCTACTCCAACTCGAAAGGATGGTGTTGTTGATCGACCGGCCAACGGGGGACCGACAGAGACAAACGTGGAAAGGTACACCGGCTGCCTTGGGAGGGTCAATCGAAAGGTCTGGAGGCCGATTTCCTTAGCTCGGTGTCTCCGTGTCCCGGTGACTCCGTGTGCGAAGCTCTTCGAGAATCGAAAAGAGCTTCGCACACGGAGTCACGGAGGCTCGGAGTCACGGAGGGCCGACCCTCGTCCTGTGCTCGCTATTTGGTCCTCGCGTTTTTCGTTCGCGCTGCCTTATCATCCCCCGACGCCGGACGCCCGCTCCCGACGATCCGGAATTGACGCCCCTCGCCATCGCCTCGTGCGCTGAATCTTCCCTCGCCCTGGAGCCCGGCACCATGGAGGACGGCCTCAAACAAGCCCTCGCCGATTTCGACCTCTTTCTCTCCGGTTCGCGAGCGCCTGCGCTGATCGGCCACTCCCTGGCCACGGTCGTCGGCCAGGACGTACGTGTCGTCGCCGGTTCGGTCGGTCGCTGGGTCTATTCGAATCCGCTCGCAATGCGCGACCGGTTCACGTCACTTCTCGCCGCACGAAACAAGGTCTTCGACGTTTTCTTCTACCGGGTCGTCCGCTTCCAGCGCATCCACGAGTTCTTTCCGCCCTTCGAGCGAGCTCTCGTACGCGCGGTCCCGCAGGAGGACCAGGCCCGGCTCGCGCAGCTCCTCGAGCAGAACCCGTGGCGAGAGATCCGGCCGCTCGGCAGCTTCCGCGACCCGCAGGAGTTCGCACTCGAGGGCCGCGCCGAATCTAACGTCTCGACCGAAGAGTTCAACGAAGACCTCTACCGCAACGCGACGCACCAGATCCTCGCCGCCGATCGCCGCTATGATTTCGATTCGCCCGACCAGCGTGATCAAATTGGCAAGGTCCAGCGCGAAGTCGCGGAAGTCTTCGACGACTTCGTCAACCTGATTCGGGATCCGCAGTCAAAGCGCGAGATCAAACTCGCCAATGCCGCGGACGCCGACGCGGTCTACACGAAGAAGTCTCGTTTCCAGATAGAGATCTACCTCTGCCAGATTGCCGACCTGTCGATCGCGCTCATCAACGACGAATACTTCGAGCACGGCGTCCGGGTCTTTGGCCTGCTCAGCCAGCTCGCGGCAGAGAACAAGGTCAAGACCGGGCAGCTGCACCGATTTCAGGAAAAGACCGCGCTCTTCAATCAGCAGAAGCTGGGCGAGTACGCCTCGAAGAAGACCGGGTCGTTTCTGCTCCGTGACATTCTCGGGCACTTCAACAAGTGGCACGCCGAGCCGCTGCTGCAGACGCTGTTCGCGAGTCAGACGAGGCCCTGCGAACGCGCGCTGTCGAGCTCATGGCAGGGCACCTCTATCCCGGCAGCGCCCGACAGCTGAATCAGCAGGTCGTTCAGGCGATCGCGTTCATCGGCAATGAGGCGTCGAACCGGGTCCTGATGGCGAAGATGACGGAGTTCGGTCCGCTCTTCGATAAAGACCGCGACTCGACCGACGCCTGCCACAAGCTGCTCACGGCGCTGATCAGCCTCGAGACCGAGTCCGGACTCGAGGCGGCGCTCGGGTTCTGCGAACAGCACGAGCTGCTCGAAAAGTACCGAGACATCTTCAACAAGGTCGCGTTTCCATCACGACTGCGCAGTGAAGTCGTCACGCGCGTCCGCAAAGAGCTCAAGAAGCTCAAGATGAGCTTCTCGCTGCTCGGCGATTCACTGACGGCGAGGGAGCTGCTCGGCGTAATCGGCCACGCCGGTCAGCCCGATGTCGACCAGCTCATCGACGAGGTTCTACAGCGGCTTCCCGCCCGTAGCGAACTGGCCCAGGCCGCGCAACGTGCCCGCTCGGTACCCGCGCCGGCGACTCTCATGGCGTCCGACCGGACGCTCCATCGACTGCTCACGGCGAAGGATCTCCCGAACGTCTTCTGCCACATTTACGAGGCGGGGGCGTCTGGACGCATCGACGTCGAGACAAAGGAGGGCATCGCGGCCGAGGTAGCCGTCTCGAAAGGAGACGTATTCCATTCGTCGGTGCCGCGGTACTTCCTGACCGGCGACAACGCCTTCGAGTGGATCCTTCTCGTCGAGGGTCGAGACCTGCAGACGCTGAATTTCGACACGGCGCCCGGCGTTCCAACGAAGCGGTCGACGACCATGACGACCGACGCGCTCCTGCGCGAGGCGCTTTTCCAGCGCGGCCAGGTCGAACAGATCCTCGTGGGCGTCCTCTCACCCGACGCGAAGTACCGTCGTCGGGAGGTCAACGAGTTCTTCACGCGATTCTCACGGCTCGACGAACCGAATCGATACCGCGCCGTCTGGGACGCACTCGCTGGCGATGCCGACGTGCGATCGATCCAGCTCGCCACGCGCTTCAACCGCTACGAAGTCTGCAAGATCCTCTTCTATTTCATCCGGCAGAACATGGTCGAGGTCGTGGATCCGACGCGGGCCGACGATCAATCGGGAACGCTCGACGACGCGTTGACTTCAATTGCCCTGAGCGTGAAGCAGATCGAAGCGAAACCGGTCCAATTCAACCACTACTACGCCGCGGCCGAGGCGTGCGCGTACCTTCGGCAGCACATCGGCGACGAGGTGGTTCGAACCGCGGCTCGCGCGCTCAGGAACTTCTTTCTCGACGCGTACAGCGCGCACCGGGTGTTCGTCGAGACGCACATAGACACGTGCTCGATGACGCTGAATCTGATGGCGCGCTACCTGAAGACTCGCGCCGACGCGGAGCGCCGCGAGCTGCTCGACTTCATCGCATTCACGTTCGCGGAGTCCGTGGATATTCCCGACGTGGCTCCGCCGACGACCGAGCGATCGGCGCTCAGTACGATCGAGAGTATCGCGGGGACGAATGACGCTTTCGACAGCGTCAACGGACTGCTTGGCGACGAAGGATTCGACGAGATACTCGAGGCGTTCGATCAGGTGCTGATGAACGTGGCGGGAACATCGCGACGCCTGAGGCGGCGGCGGCCGGGCTCACGGCATCGGAGGAAGCGATGCTGCTCGAGCTCTTCGGCAACATCGCGAATGCGTACGTCCTTCCGTTCAAGGACTTCGTTCGAGAACTGCAGTCGAATCATCTGCGTAAACGCCCGACGACGTCGGACTGGCTCGACTTCGCGCTGCCGTCGGTGGCGTTGCTTTCGGGGGCGGCCGAGAAGATGGGGTACGAGAAGCTGCATTCGATCCTCGGCCGGGTCGAGCGCGCGATGGCCGCCGAGAAGGCGCAGGCTACTGAGGAGGGCGCCGAGCTTCCGAGACTCTTCTGCGAGCGTGTGCTTGTCGAGCATCACCAACTCACGAAGATCCTCCCATCGACTTTCTCGCTCGAGTTGACGGACGAGGAGCTCGCGAGCAAGAAGGAAGGCCTCATCGTCAAGTTCATCCTCAAGCAGATTCCGGAATGCGATGAGCGTGTGATCAACAAGATCATCTTCGCCGGGCTTGGAGCGTTTGACCGGTTCATGGAGATCCCGTCGGACGAGATCGCGCACGTCACTGGCATCAGCCAGAAACTGGCTGAGTCGATCTACATGAAGTTCTACCAGTACCGCGACCTTTACTACGGACACACGGCGCCGGACAGGATGGCCAAGTTCGTGTCGCTGTTCGAGATCAGCCTGAACGTGTTGAAGGAGATCCACGGACAGCTGGAACGCATCGGGTACGACGAGCGGGCGCGGAAAGATGTGGATCCGAAGCTCAAGGCGCAGCTCGTCGTCGATCGGCAGAGGACGCTGTGGTCGCTATTCGCGCTGCTATGCATCAAGGGCGAGCACGATCTGATCGAACGCATCCAGCTGTCGGTGTACGAAGAGCGCCTCAGGCTGCTCGACGACTACTTCGCTCGCGTCGCCGATACCCTTGCCCCGGCATGAAGAGTAGACAGGATTACAGGATTCACGGGATTTCATAATTCCTGTGAATCCTGTCAATCCTGAAATCCTGTCAAATCTCCTTCAGCATGCGGCGGAGGATCTTGCCCGACGGCGACTTGGGAATCGCATCGATGAAGACCACGTCGTGCAGTCGTTTGTAATGCGCGACGTGGGCCGCGACGTGGGCTTTCAGTTCGTCAGCCGACGCTTCGCCTCGCAGTACGACGAACGCCCTGGGAAGCTCGCCGGCATCGTCGTCGGGAATGCCCACGACCGCGGCGTCCGCAACCGCCGGGTGAGTGAGCAGCAGAGCCTCGAGCTCGGCCGGCGGCACCTGGAACCCCTTGTACTTGATGAGCTCCTTCACGCGGTCGACGATGAAGAAGTGGCCGTCCTCATCGCGGAATGCCACGTCGCCGGTGTGCAGCCACCCGTCCGCATCGAGCGTCGCCGCCGTCGCCTCCGGATTGTTGAGGTAACCGCGCATCACCTGGGGTCCACGGATCCAGATTTCGCCGTCACAGCCTGGCTTGGCATCGAGTCCGTTTCCGTGTTCACGAGCCGGCACTCCGTTCCGGCGACCAGATGGCCTACGGACCCGTGTTTGTCGGACTCGTCGTCCACCGGCGAGATGTGCGTAGCCGGGCTTGTTTCGGTCATGCCGTAGCCCTGCTTGATCCGGACTCCGAGGCGCTCGGCGACAGCCTGACAGAGCTCGCGGCCGAGCGGGGCCGCACCAGAAAAGATCGTGTGCAGCGCCGACGTGTCGTAGCGGTCCACCACGGGGTGCTTTGCGAGCGCGAGCACGATCGGCGGCACGATGTGCCACTGTGACGCGATACTTCTCGACGTGCGATAAGTACTGCTCGAGCTCGAAACGCGGCATCGTGACGACGGTGCAGCCGCGGTAGACGCCGGTGTTCACGATGGCCACGAGGCCGTAGATGTGAAACATCGGCAGCACGCCGAGCAGGACGTCCTCGGAGGTCGCCATCCCCGACGACTCGAACTGGAGCAAGTTCGCGATGAGGTTGCTGTGCGTCAACATCACGCCCTTGGGCATGCCGGTAGTCCCGCTCGAATAGGGAAGGGCAACGACGTCGTGCGGCTCGACGCCGACGGTGTCGGCCTCGTCGCCTTCGACCTCTTCGAAGGCAAGCACCTGTTGAATATGCGTCCCGTTGGCGGCTTCGCGAGCGCGATCGACGAGGTCGGCGGGGCAGACGAGGATCGAGGCGCGCGAGTCGTGAAGCTGCTTGGCGATCTCCTCGGCCGTATACGCGGGGTTGATCGTGGTGACCGTGCCGCCGAGCCACGCAGCGCCGTGAAGGCGACCATGAACTCAGGGGTGTTGTAGCTGTAAAGCGCCATCACGTCGCCACGCCCGAATCCGTGGGCGCGCGAGTCCGCCGGCGAATCGCCGAATGCGGGACTCGAGCTCGCCGAACAGGATCGTGCGGCCCGATGCCGCTTCGATGAACGCGGGTTTGTCTTCCCGACCGCGCGCTCCGGTGAGCACGAACTCGGTGAGCGAGACCGGGGGGATGTCGAGGGTCGGGATCGCGCTTCTGTAGATCATTGGAGGTTCCTCACATATTCGGCAGCCTGATGCAAGCCGAACTACGGATTGACGGCAGCGCTCGGATTCGAAAAAGAACCGGGGGCATCCGCGCTGGTCTTCGTCTCGCACTCGACACGTGCGATCAGAGGAGTACGATTGAGTAACCAACGCTGAACTCCACCTTCGGGAAAGGAGATCGCCATGAAACAGAAGCCCCTGCGACGGTCCGCCCTGATGGCTGCCGGCCTCGTCGCCGTGTCCCTGTTCACTCCGATCGTGACACCGGCACAGTCCGGACACGACCTCCAGATCAATATCGCGGCGAGTCAGACCACCGTCGTACCCGGGACGGACGTCACGTTCACGATGACGATCAAGAACAACGGACCGCTGCCGTCCATGGCCGGAATCGTCAAGACAGGTGCTCCGGCGGGAACCCAGTTCGTTTCCGTAGATCCGTCTGTCGGGAGCGTCGACGAGTCGCCGCCGCCAGGTGGAACGGGCGACGTCATCGTTTCGCTCGGTAGTCTCTTAGTCAACCAGACCGAGACCGTGACGCTCGTGCTGACACTCGTCGCGTCGCCGGGTTCATCGGTCACCGTGGAGTCCGAGGTGCAGGGCTTCCTGGTTATGGGCGATCCGAACCAGTCGAACAACAAGTCGGAGGTGCATATACAGGTTGTCGCACCGACGATGGCCGACCTGGCGTTTACCGCGACGGGCGAGGATCCAACCGCGGGCACGGGCTCTCTGTTCACCTACACGATGATGGTGACCAATCCGGTCACAAAGGCGTATTCGACTCGCGATCCGGCGGCGGGCGTTGGCGTCGTTGCTCACACGCCGTCGGGTGCTGTGTTCGCGGGCGTCTCGGCGAGTCAGGGTTCGACGATGGCGCCCCCGGTCGGCGAAGCGGGAATCATCATCTGCAACGTGGGGGCGCTCGAGGAGGGCGCAACGGCGACGGTGAGCCTCACGGTCAACGTTGTCGCGAGTCCGGGTTCGACGCTGAACTTCTTTGGTCAGACGTCGTCGGACTCCATCGATCCGAACACTGAGAACAACTTTGCGGAGGTCATGACGCCGGTCGTGGAAAGCGGAGCGGCGATGCTCGAATGGGAGCCTCCCGTGCCTCCGACGGACACGCAACCGTTGCCGCCGCCGCAGCGGCTCGAGGTGACGCAACCCGCAACGTCTCGAGCTTTTGGCATCCAGGATCCGCACGCGACGCTGCAGGGCTACAACGTCTACCGGTCGAATTCGCCGGGAGTATCGCCGTCGCCGGGAACGTTTTTCATGTCGGTTCCACCCGACCAGACGAACGCAGCGGCGCCGGTTGCTCCGGGCGGATCGTTCTTCACGGTGACGGCAATGTACGACACCGGTGAGAGCGCGCCGTCCAACGAAGGCAGTGCCGAAGTTGCCGTGGCGACGCTGACGAAGGTGAAGGTCAAGTCGGCGAAAATCCAGGCCACCGGAAACGGGTTCAGCGAGACGGTCTCGGTTTTTGTCGACGGCATTCCGTTTGTGTCGGCAGCGGTCGTGAAGAAGCAGGGCACGAAGGTAATCCAGAAGGGAAATCTGTTGACGGGACAATCGATCGGCGCATATCTGGCGGCGAATCCGTCGGTGTTGATCAGTTTCCGGAACAGCAACGGCGGGGTGGCGACTTACAGGCATCCGCAGTAGGAAGTCTTCCTTTGCGCCTCTGCGCCTTTGCGTGAGTCTATTCGCGCAAAGGCGCAAAGGCGCAAAGCTCAACTGCAGCGTAGACCCGCCTCATGCTGTAAATTCCCCCGGACACTTCACCCCGGAGAAACCCCATGCGTCGGTTCGTTCGTCATTTCGCAGCTTTGGCTGCAGTTTCACTTCTCGCCCCGACCTTCGCGAGCGCACGTCCGATTCAGGCTGCGCCCCTGGCCGACATCGACGCATTCGTCGAAAACGTCCGGAAGACCTTCAACGTCCCCGGCATTGCGGTCGCCATCGTGAAAGACGGCAAGGTCGTCCACGCGAAAGGCTACGGCGTGCGCAAGCTCGGCGAGGCGACCCCAGTCGACGAAAAGACTCTCTTCGGAATCGCTTCCAACACGAAGGCCTTCACGTGCGCGGCCATCGCGATGCTCGTCGAGGAAGGCAAGCTCGCCTGGGACGATCCCGTCATCAAACACGTCCCGGGCTTTCTGATGTACGACGCATACGTGACCCGCGAGATGACGGTCCGCGACCTCGTGACGCACCGCGCCGGGTTGCCGCTTGGCGCCGGCGACCTGCTCTATTTTCCCGAGACCGACTACACACGTGCCGAGATCGCGCACCGGATCCGATTCCTGAAGCCGTCGACGAGTTTTCGAAGCGCCTACAACTACGACAACATCCTCTACCTCGTCGCCGGCCAGGTCATCGAGTCGGTGACCGGAAAGTCGTGGGATGACGTCATCCGCGAGCGCATCTTCGTGCCGGTCGGGATGACCGCGAGCTCGACGACGTACAAGGCGATGCTCTCGGGCAACGTCGCCACACCGCACGCGCCGATGGATGGCGTGATCCGCCCGATCGCGCCGATGAACTTCGACAACAACGCGCCGGCGGCGTCGATCAACTCGAACGTCGAGGAGCTGGCGCGATGGGCGATCGTTCAGCTCGACGGCGGCTCGCTCGAGAGCCTTAAGCCGGGCTCGAAGGACAGGATTTTCAGCGCAGCGTCCGGGAAGCAGATGTGGTCGGCGCAGACGATCCAGGCGGTCAACGATCCGCCGCCGGGGCTCGAAGCGCTGCGGACGAATTTCGCGGCGTACGGTCTCGGATGGGGATTGAGCGAATTCCGGGGTTACAAAGTCGCGGCGCACACGGGCGGGCTGCCGGGGTACGTCTCGCAGGTGCGGCTCGTGCCGGACCTGAAGCTCGGCGTGATCGTGCTCACGAATCAGGAGGTTGGCGTCGCGTTCGCGGCAATAACGTCGCACGTGATCGATGCGTACATCGGGGGAGGGAAGACCGACTGGCTGGCGGCGTACCAGGCGCTGCTCGCGAAGCGAACGGGTGACGCGGACGAAGTCGTGAAGAAGGCCGCGGCGGAGCGGGCCAAGGGTACGAGTCCGTCGCTTGCGCTCGAGAAATATGCGGGGACGTACCGCGACGCGTGGCGCGACGACGTGACGGTGACGGTCGAAGGCGGCAAGCTCGTGATGAAGTTCGCGAGGTCGAAGCAGCTGGTTGCGGATCTCGAGCACTGGCACTACGACACGTTCGTTGCGCGGTGGAGGGACCGGTCGCTGAACGCGGACGCGTACGTGACTTTCCAGTTGAAGCACGACGGGACGATCGAGCAGGTGAAGATGGTGGCGGTGTCACCGGCGACTGACTTCAGTTACGACTTCCACGATCTGCTGCTGGTGCCGGTGGTGGAAAAGAAGCCGAAATAGTCCTTCTGACTCTGCGCCTTTGCGGGCCGGGAAGGCACGCAAAGGGCAAGGGCAAGCACGACGAGAAGGCACGCGGCCCCGCGGCGGCACCGCACGGCCCCGGCCCCCGCGCAGACGGGCCCACGTTTCTCCAGGCCAGCGCCCCCCGCGAACCGCGGGTCGTTCTTGAGCTGGCAGCGCCCGAACGGACGCGCACCACCCCACGGCCACGAAAGACCACCAGATAGACCTTGACGCGGCGGCGACCTTCGGGACGCTCCGCGGCGCCGCCGCACGCCGAAGGCGAGCGGCGGCGCAAACCGCGCCACCGAAGACGACCGGCGGCGCCCGCCAGACCGAGGAGGGCGAAGAACGGGACAAACGCGAAATCGCCGGCGACGGGGGGAAGTTGGCGCCGCCGAGGCGGAGAATTGAGACCCCGCGTGGTCCCGGAACGCGCGTTCGACGCCCGCGGCCCCGGAGAAAGGCTTCCGCGACCGACGCCGAAGAGGAGCGCGCGCCCCGGCGCCTTCCCGGAGAGGCGCCCACACCCCGCCGCGACACATTTACGGCGAGCCTTTGGTTCTGGCGATTTTCAAAGCGGCATCCCAGGAATCGGACCGAGAAGGCCCCAAACGGACCGCCAGGGGCGAAGCCCCCGAGTTTTACAGGGACGGCCTGCTGGGCGGGGTTGTCCTTCGGCGCCTGGCCCATTCCGGAAGCGGGGTACCGCGAGGAGACTGGACAAAGCTGAAGACGAATTCCCCGTTCAGCCTGGCGCACGGCCCGAAAACGAACAAAATCAAACGTTAGGCCCAGAGGCAAACCGGACGACCCGAAGGGCACTATGTCGGGCGGACCAACCGACACCGACGCCCGCTGATGTGCCCCCTGAAATCCCACCGGGGGCTTCTGAACGAGACGGGCTTGGGCCCAAACTTTGGTTCAGGGCGGGGCCCGTTCTTCAGTGACATAGGGACGACAAATTTCGAGCCGTCGGGGATTGGGGGCACGGGGATTGTCGCCCTGAGATCGCGACCGCCGATCCCCGCCGCCGACTTGCCGCGCGAAGGGGGCGCTTTTTCCCCTTTTTAATTCCCGCGCGCCGGGGGAAAACGCCACGCCCCCGCTCAAAACCCCCCGCGCAACGACACCCCGGATATTCTGGGGCGTTGGGGCGCCCCCGCGGGCCGGTCCGGGGGGGTCGGGAACCGCCCAAAGCCGGGGGGGGGTTCCCCCAAACTCCCATCACCGACCGGGTTTGTTCGGCCCAAAAAACGGGTCGTTCGGGGCCCGGGGGGGGGGCCGGGGCAGGATTGGGGGGGGAAAAACCGCGGCCGAATTGGGGGGATCGACCCCGGGGGGGGGAGCGCCCCCGAAAGAGAGAGAAAAAAGCGGCAAAACCCCCCCCCCGGGGGGACGGCGGGAACCCCGGGGGGGCGTTCTGTCGGCGGGCCCCAGGGGGGGGGAACCGCCCGGGGCCCCCCTGAACGGGTCCCGGAGGGGGGTTGGGGGGGGGGGGGTGGGGACCCGGGGGATCCCCCCGACGAAAAAAGCGGCCGCCTTTTCGCCGGGCCACGGGGGAGGGGGCGTTGTCGCCCGGGGCGCCGGGGGACGACCCCCCCGCGGGGGCCCCCGGCGGGGCCCACTTAAGCGCAAACGAAACGAACGCGCCGCCCCGGGACGCCCCCGGGAAACCCCCGCACGGCGGGAAGGCCCCCCGCCGGGGGGGGGAACCCGCCACAAGTAGACGTTTCCGCCCGGGCCCCGGGGCGGGCGCGGCCGGGAGGTCTCCTTTGGGGGGCCGGGCTAGGGCGGGAACGCGGGGGGGCCCCCCGCCGGGGGGGGGGGGGGGCCCCCACGCGCCCCGACCCGCCGCGGGCCGTCGTCCGGGGGGGGGCCCTCAACGGGAGGGTTGGCGGGGGGGGGCGGGGCAAAGATGGGGGCGTGGGGGGAATTTGCGGGGGGGGGGGCATTGCACGTTTCGGGTTTCGTCCCGGCGGAACGTCCCCGCCCCCCGCCCGCCCGTCCCGGGCGGGGGGCAGGGGGGGAAGGAAAAGCACCGGGGGTTCCACGGGTCCGGGGGGGGGAGGGGATTCCCGGGGGGGGGAACGGCGGCGGGGGGGCGGCCCGGCGGGGAACCGGGCGGGGGCCCCCACGGGGGCTCCCGCCCCCGAAAACGAAGGCAGCCCCCGGGGGGAACGGAGTCCAAAAGGGGGGTTTCGGCCCCCGGGCCGGCCTTGGGGGGGACATCGGGAAAGGCGCCGGGGGGCGGGCGGAACGGGAGGGGCGTTGGGAGGGGGGGGGGGGGGGGGGTTTCGGGGGGGGACGAATTGGCACGTTTTGGGGCGCGAGGTTGTACGAGTACCATTGCGTCTCTGCGAGAACCTGACTCGCGACAGTTTCTCGCAGAGACGCAAAGGTCTCGCAAAGGCGCAGAGGCAAAATGCGATCACTCATCGCTTCGTCGGCAGGGTATGCTCTCGGCGTCCCTCCCAAGCCGAACCGCCGATGAAACACTCGCTTCGATCGCAGCGACGTCTGAGCTATTCAGCGGCCCGCATGCTCGCAAGCGGCGTGCTCCTTATGTGCCTATTCGGCGCGCCACAGACCGCCGTCCGGGCCGAGCAGTTGCCAGTTCGGACGTACACTACCGCGGACGGCCTGGCGTCGGACACGGTGTTTCGTGTCTTCGCGGACTCGCGTGGTTTTCCGTGGTTTTCCACGAACGACGGGCTTTCTCGATTCGATGGGTATGGGCTGTCGAGCTACACCGTTCGCGAGGGGCTCCCGGACCGGCGAATCTCGGACGTATGTGAAACAGGCGACGGCTCACTCTGGGTAGGGACTGCCGGAGCGCTCTGCCGCTTCGTGCCGCGGCCGACGGCCGGCGGACCGCTATTCGTCGTCGAACGGCTTGCCGACGATCCGGAGACCAACGATGTTGTATGCCTCCTTGTCACGCGCGACGGGGCGCTATGGTGCGGAACGGAGGGCGGGCTCTTTCGTCTGGAATTGCGAGATGGCGGGTGGACCGCATCGCTCGTTCCAATTGGCACCGGCGGTGCCGTCAATTCGCTCGCCGAAGACGCGTGGGGCGGCGTTTGGCTGGGAACAACGGGAGAAGTCCGTCTCGTTCACACGGACGGACGTCTTGAAGCTTTCCCGCTTTCCGCCATTCACAGCGGCTCGAGAGTAAGGAGTCTGCTTGTCGACCGCACCGGCAGGCTGTGGGTCGGCACTCCTCGGGGCGTCGTGTATTCCGATCCGCGCGCGTCGGCGGATACACCTCCACGGCTTGCCGAGGCGAGGAGCGACACGCCGGTGGGATGGGGCAACGGTTTCTTCGAGTCGCGGGACGGCACCCTGTGGATCGCGACGACTTCGGGATTGTGGCACGAGGCCAGGGGTACCACGGCCTCGATCGAGCGCCAGAATGCCCTCCGGCGTGCGTGTGACCGCGACGTATGGGATGTAGCCGAAGATCGCGACGGCAATCTCTGGCTCGCGACCTCGTGCGGAATCCTGCGTGTCGATCGATATGGCTTCACGGGATACACCGGGAACGACGGGCTCACCTCCACCTTCATCAACTCGATCTTCGAGAGCCGCGCCGGTGACCTGATCGTTACGACCGATCAGGCCGAGCGGCTGGTACACCGGTTCGACGGCGCGATGTTCGCGACGGTAGCACCGAAAAACCTGCCAGAGGGCTACCCGGGTTGGGGCTGGGGCCAGACTGTGATGCAGGATAGTGAGGGGGCATGGTGGGTTCCAACAGGGCACGGGGTGTATCGCTACCCGCCTGCTGAACGGCCCGAGCAGGCACTTGGCGCAAGGGCGGAGCCGATCTACACGGGCCACGAGGTATTCCGGGTCTTCGAGGACGTGCGCGGCGACGTATGGCTAGCGACTGTTTCTCCGATGAAGCTCTTGCGTTGGGATCGCGCGACGAAACGCATCCTCGACCTGACGGCAGACTCTGGGGTCGTGGCCGAGTATGCCTCGTTCTGCGACGGGCCAGACGGCTCAGTGTGGATTGGGACCGGCAACTACGGTGGACAGCTTGCGACGAATGGCGGGCTTCTTCGCTACGCCAACGGCCGATTCGACCGGCTGACCGTCGCGGACGGAGTGCCCGACGGCTGGCTGCGCGCGCTCTACGTCGACCGTGCCGGACGACTTTGGATTGCCTCGAGCCTTGGTGGGCTGGTGCGCGTCGACGACCCGACGGCTGAGCGTCCGCAGTTCATCGCCTACACGACTGCGGAAGGACTGTCGAGCGACAGCGTCTGGTGCGTCGTCGAGGATCTGTGGGGGCGCATGTACGCCGGGACGACTCGCGGCGTCGATCGTCTCGACCTTAAGACCGGGGCAGTCAGGCACTACACGTCCGCCGACGGCCTCCCAAAGTCACAACCGCAATGCGCCTTTCGTGACAAGAATGGGAGTCTTTGGTTTGGATCGCCGTTTGGCGTCGCGCGATTCGACCCCGAGCCGGATCGCGAGCGCGAGCCTCCGCGAACGCTCTTGACCGGGCTTCGAGTTGCAGGGGTCGCGAGGCCTGTTTCAGCGCTCGGTGAAGCGACCCTGCTGGAAATGGAGCTCGGTCCGGACGAGAACAGCGTGAGTCTGGACTATCTTGGGCTCGGGACGAGCCTCGGCGAAGCGCTTCGCTATCAGTACCAGCTCGAAGGCACCAGCTCGGAGTGGAGCGCGCCTGGCGTTGAGCGAACCGTCACGTTTGCAAATCTGGCACCGGGCTCGTACCGCCTGCTTGTTCGCGCTGTCGACGCGTATGGATCAGCAAGCCCTCAACCCGCCGAGTTCGCGTTTACGGTGCTCGCGCCCGTCTGGCGGAGGGGGTGGTTTCTTGTCCTCGCCGGCATCCTCGTTTTCGCTTCCGGATACGCGATCTTTCGGTACCGACTTGCTCGCGTGCTCGAGATCGAGCGCGTGCGCATGCACATCGCCACGGATCTGCACGACGACATCGGGACGAACCTGACGCGGATCGCCATCCTCAGCGAGGTGGCGCAGCACAGTCGAGCCGGTCAGGCGGAGGGGCCCGGCGGCCCACTCGCTTCGATCGCCGGTATCGCGCGCGAATCGGTGGCCTCGATGAGCGACATCGTCTGGGCGATCAACCCCGGGAAGGACAGTGTGGACGATCTCGTGCGTCGCATGCGGCGGTTCGCGGGTGAAGCCTTCGCGTCACGTGGGATCGAGCTCGAGTTTCGCGGTCCGGAGCACGATGGAAGCATGAAACTCGGTCTCGAGACTCGGCGGCATCTCTTCCTCGCGTTCAAGGAGTGCGTGATGAACGCGGTCAAACACTCGGGCGGCCGGCGCGCCGAGGTCGACCTGCGCGTCGAGGGTAAACGCCTCATTCTCACGGTGTCGGACGACGGACACGGGTTTGACACATCGATTCCTGGCGAGGGCAACGGGCTCGAAAGTTTGCGACGTCGCGCGAAGTCCCTCGGCGGCACGTTCGAAGTGGATTCAGCGCCCGGCCGGGGCACGCGCGCGACCGTCTCGGTTCCAATGGACGGTGCACATCGGCTGCGCCGCACTGTTCGAATGGAGAGGTGACGCGCGGACTTCGGCAGCGTAGTCTGGGTGTGAAGGTTGTCATTCCGGAGGGAAGCGTTGAACGACTTACGCACTGCGACCATGGATCCGTCGAGCAGTCGCGCGATGATCGCCGTCTCGATCATCGAAGACGTTCGCGACGTACGTGAAGGGCTTGTCATTCTCGTCAATGGCACAGCCGGCTTTCACTGTGTCTCGGCGTATCGGACTATGGAGGACGCGCTGGCGAATATCGGCGCAAGCCTTCCCGACGTGGTGCTCAGCGACATCGGCCTGCCGGGGATGTCCGGCGTTGAGGGGATCCGGATTCTGCGGGAACGCTATCCGACGCTGCCGATCCTCGCGCTCACGGTCTATGACGACGACGACGACGTGTTCGACGCGCTGTGCGCCGGGGCCGTCGGGTATCTGCTAAAGAACACTCCGTCGGCGCGATTGCTCGAGGCCATCCGCGAGGTCGTCGAAGGCGGAGCGCCGATGTCGCCGGAGGTCGCGCGGCGAGTCGTCGTAATTTTTCGGGAGTTCAGGCCGCCAAAACGCGCAACGTATCGCCTGACCCCGCAGGAAACCGAGTTGCTCAAGCTAATTGTCGACGGGCATTACTACAAGACTGCGGCCGACACGATGGGAATCTCGCGCAGCACGGTGGCCTTTCACCTGCGCAACGTCTACACGAAGCTGTGCGTGCATTCGAAGACCGAGGCGGTGGCGAAAGCCCTGCGTGAGCGGCTGATCTGAGGCTCGTTCGGGACGCACGGCCATTCTTCCTCTGCGCCTCCGCGAGTCCTCTGCGTCTCTGCGAGAAACACATTCAACACAGTTTCTCGCAGAGACGCAGAGACTCGCAAAGGCGCAGAGTGACTAGGAATGGCCTCGAACCGGCTTCTCCACCCTGTCCACCAAGCTAGTTATGTCGTCTCGAGCATCCTGCTAAAACTGACCTCGTCGCTCCAATCCGACTTACGCGTGAGCGAACAACGAGGTACCCATGTTCGAACGAAGACTTCGAAGCGCGGTTCGCACGGCATCGACGATCGTCAGTGTCGGACTCCTTTCCGTGTCTGCGGCCATACCTGTGTCGATGCCGGGCGAACGTGCTCACCGAGAATCGGCGACCGCCGAGGCACCTGTTCCCACTCCCTGGCTTGCCAAAGCAGAGCGGTCGATCGTGGAGCGCGAATACGAGGCCACGGACTCGGGTTCGGGCATTCAGGCTCCGAATCGCGCGCATGGCCTTCGGACCTGGTTCGAGCCGACGGGCGCTCGCATCGTCGATCGCGAAAGCGATTCAACCATGTACGTGCGGCTGCGAACGTCCTCGATTGGAAGGACGGATGCACGACCGCTGGCCGCCGGCGAGGTCGTCGCCGACGGCGCGCGAGTCGAAGTGCGACGTCCCGGCGTAGTCGAGTGGTACGAGAACTCGGAGCGGGGGCTCGAGCAGGGGTGGACGCTCGCCGATCGACCGCGCGGCGAGGGACCGCTCGCGATCGAAGTCGACTTTGGAAGCGCCGCGGTACGGGTCGACGGTGACCGCGCCGTGGTGATTTCGGAAGCCGGCCGTCGGCTCGACTACGGCGGCCTCGCTGCCTGGGACGCTAATGGAAGCGCCCTCGCGGTGCACATGGAAATGGCCTCGACTGGTCGCGTGCGGATCGAGGTGGACGACGCGTCGGCGACGTATCCGGTGACCGTCGATCCGACGCTGACATCGCCGGCATTCACGACGCTGATGGGCGACCAGGTCTCGGCCGCGATGGGGTACTCGGTCGACGGTGCGGGCGACGTCAACGGCGACGGCTACGACGACGTCATCGTCGGAGCGTTCTCCTACGACGCTGGCCAGACCGACGAAGGCGCCGCATTCATCTATCTCGGCGGTCCGAACGGCATCGCGAGTGGCGGGCCATCGGCGGCAAGTGCGCGCCTCGAGTCGAATCAAGTCAACGCCCAGATGGGGGTGTCGGTTGCAGGGGCCGGCGACGTCAACAACGACGGCTACGACGACGTCATCGTGGGTGCGCTCTTCTACGACGCCGGACAGTCCGACGAAGGAGGCGCATTCATCTTCCTCGGCTCGGCAGGGGGTATCGCGAGCGGGGGCGCCGCGACGGCGGCAACGCAGCTCGAATCGAATCAGGCAAACGCTTTGTTCGGGTACTGCGTGTCGGACGCAGGCGACGTGAACGACGACGGTTTCGCAGACGTCATGGTCGGTGCTCCCAGCTTTGACTCCGGCCAGACGGACGAAGGCGGGGCGTTCATCTTCCTGGGTTCGGCACTGGGCATTCCAAGCGGAGGACTCCTTGGAGCGAACACGATCCTGCAGTCGGATCAGACGAATGCGGGTCTGGGAATCTCGGTGGCGGGGGCCGGGGATACGAACGGCGACGGCTACGACGATGTGATCGCGGGAGCGCGCCTGTACGAGTTCTCGTTCACTGACGAGGGGGCGGTCTTCGCGTGGCTCGGTGGTGCAGCCGGCATAGCGAACGGTGGCCCGGCGTCGGCTAGTGCGAATATTCGTGGCGACCAGAGCGATGCACACCTCGGCATCTCGGTGGCCGGAGCAGGCGACGTGAACAACGACGGCTTCGACGATGTCATCCTCGGCGAGAACGCATACGATCTAGCCGGCACAGACTCGGGCCTCGCGCTGGTCTTCCACGGCGGACCCTCCGGAATCCCCACAGGGCACCCCTCGGTAGCCGACAGCATCGTGAACTCGCTGCAGGCGGGTGCGAATCTCGGAATCTCGGTCGCGGGAGCGGGCGACGTCAACAACGATGGCTACGACGACGTGCTAGTGGGCTCGCACCTGTGTGACGCCGGTCAGACGGACGAGGGCGCCGCGATGCTCATTCTCGGCAGTCCCTCAGGAGTTCTGGTCTCGACGTCCTTGCTCACCGCACAAACCCTCCTCCAATCGGATCAGGCCTCGGCGCGCCTCGGGGTCAGTGTCGCCGGGCTCGGCGACGTGAACGGAGATGGGTTCGCAGACGTTGCCGCGGGGGCGTCGGTTTATGCCTCGGGCCAGACGGGTGAAGGTGCTGCCTTCATCTATCTCGGCAGTCGCGATGGACTGAGCGGCTATCCCCTCGCGAGCACTTCTCTCGAAGCCGATCAGGCAAGTGCGGAGTTCGGAACCTCGGTGGCGGCCGCAGGCGACGTAAACAACGACGGCTACGACGACGTCATCGTGGGAGCACCCTTCTTCGACACCGGACAGCTGAACGCCGGCGCGGCGTTCGTGTTCCACGGCGGACCGGCCGGCATCGGAGATGGCACCGTGTCCACCGCCGATGCCGTTGTGCAATCCGACCAGGGAGGCGCGCGGCTGGGAGGCAGCGTCGCGGGGGTGGGAGACACGAACGGCGACGGGTTCGCGGACATCATCGTCGGGGCGCAAGCCTACTCTATGGCCCAGCCAGGCGAGGGTGCAGCTTTCGTGTTTCACGGTGGCCCGTCGGGCATTGGCAACGGCAGTCCGCTCACGGCCGACGCAATCCTGCGTTCGGACCAGTCTGGCGCACGTCTCGGATTCAGCGTGGCAGGCGCCGGCGATGTCAACAACGACACCTACGCTGACGTCATCGTGGGGGCTCTCGACTACGATCTGGGACAGACCAACGAAGGTGTAGCGCTGGTCTTTCACGGCGGCCCATCGGGCGTCGGAGACGGAACCCCTTCTAACGCCGATGCCATTCTGGAATCGGACCAGCTCAACGCCGAACTCAGCTGTGTGGACGGAGCCGGAGACACGAACGGCGACGGCTACGATGATGTCATCGTGGGTTCATTCGGTTTCGACCTGGGTCAGCCGAAGGAAGGCGCGGCATTTGTCTTTCTCGGCGGTCCGTCGGGCGTGGGAAATGGCGGCTCGGCGAGCGCAGACTCTATCCTGCAGTCGGACCAGGCCAACAGTTTCTTCGGATTCCGCGTCGCAGGTGCCGATGACGTCAATGCCGACGGATACAGCGATGTCATCGTGGCCGCCGACAGCTACGACCTCGGGCAGACGGACGAGGGCGCGGCGTTCGTCTTCCTGGGCGGGCCATTGGGTGTGGGCAACGGCAGTCCGGCAAACGCCGACGCCGTCCTGCAGTCGGATCAGGCAGGCTGTCGCCTGGGCGCCAGCGTTGCCGGGGCAGGCGACGTCAATGCCGATGGATACGCTGACGTCGTCGTTGCGACACGATATGGAAATCCGGCGGTGGCGACGGCACTCGTCTACCTCGGCGGAATCAACGGCATCGCGAGCGGAACGCCGCGCGGTGCAGCCGCCACACTCGGGCGATTCTCCAGCTTCGCGGCCGATGTGGCTGGCGCCGGAGACGTCGATGGCGACGGATTCGATGATGTCATCGTTGGCGCGTATCAGTATGCCAGCGGACAATCGGACGAGGGCGGAGCGTTCGTCTTCAACCTGCAGCGGGCATCCGTCGCTCCTGCGGGCTCCGACACTATAGGTATCTACATCGCAGCATCCGGGGCCTGGTTCCTGAGGAACACCAACTCTTCAGGCGGCGCCGATGCCGTGTTTACGTTTGGCGCTGGCGGCGGGGGAGTCGAGCCGTTGCGTGGCGACTGGGACGGCGACGGTATCGACACGCCGGGACTGTTTGCGCCGTCGACCGGTGCGTTCTTCCTCCGGAACACGAACTCGCCCGGCGGGGCCGACATCGTCTTCACGTTCGGCGCTCCGAACGGAGGGTACATTCCGATGGTTGGCGACTGGGATGGCGACGGGACGGATACGATCGGGCTCTATGCGCCATCGTCATCGGTCTTCTTCCTTCGCAACTCGAACGCTCCAGGCGGCGCGGATATCGTCGTCGGGTTCGGGCCGGCCGGATCGGGATGGACGCCGATGTCCGGGCGACTGGGACGGGAATGGAACCGACACGGTGGGGCTTTTCGTGCCGTCAACGTCGACCTTCTTTCTCCGTAACGCGAACGCGCCCGGCGGGGCGGACGTGGTGTTCGGGTTCGGGCCGGCCGGTTCGGGATGGACTCCGCTCGCAGGGGACTTCGACGGGAATGGCACGGACACGGTCGGGCTCTACAGTGCGTCGAACGGGTTCTACTTCCTGCGAAACACGAATGCTCCGGGCGGCGCGGATCTGACGTTCGGGTACGGACCGGCGGGCGTCACCCCGCTTGTGGGGGACTGGGATGGGATGTGAGACGGGAGAGGTGCGGGAGTACCCGTAAAGCTCTGCAACTCTGCGAGTCCTTTGCGTCTCTGCGAGAAACTGTCTCGAGTCAGGTTCGCGCAGAGGCGCAAAGGCGCAAGTCGCAGACTCAGGAAGGACTGGCTTCGAGGTACGCCTTCCACTCGGTCTCAGACTCTGCCACCCGCTTGAGGATCGCGTTCCGCTCGACCAGGAACCGCGTCAGGTGCGGCCGGATGGCACGCTCGCTCACGATCCTCCCTATCCACCCCAAGCGGCGCCTCGAACCGCAACTCGTCCCTCATTCTCGTGACCTCGCCAACCGCTTCGAAAATGTGATCGTGCTCGAAGACCGCGAACGGCCCCCGCACCATCCGGTCCTGAAAGTACCCCGGCCGCTCCATCGCAGTGATCAGGCTCGTCATCGTCCACGGAATCCCGAAGTGCCGCGCCCTCCACGTGACCTCATCCCCCAGCCCGATCAGTCCCGTCGTAACGCCCGCAATCGCCCGCTCCCCTGACGCCGTCGCCGTTGCGACGTGAAGGTCGATGCTGCGCCCGAGATCGAAGCATCGCTCGATCGGTGCGCGGATCTCGGTGGTGAGCTGAATCGTCGGCATTACGGATCAGGGCGGCTCGTCCAACAGCGCAGGCTATGTCAGCGGTTGCCGACCGCTGGGACGAAATGATCCGGAGCACGATCGGTCCAGCGATCATCGCAAGGAACGCCAAAAGCCAGACATAGAACCCGACGTGCAGGTAGCCCACGGTGGCTTGTCGAACCCCGCCTTCGTCGAGCGGAATCTTTTGGCCGACGATTCGGAACGACGTCAGTGCTACCAGCAGTCCGAAGGCGGCAATCACCGCCGAAGCTATCCACCACCTAAGGAGACTCGCGAGCCACGCAAGTGCGAGGATCGGGTTGGCGATCCAGGCGAATTGGCCGATGAGGATCCCTAGTGCGCCGATCAGCAGAACGGAGTAGCCGAACCACGACTCCTGGTTCGACTCCACGAACTCGAGGACGGGCAGCACGCACGCGATCACGACCAGACCGACGCTGATGGCGACAAGCCCGAGCGACCACATTCTGGGCAAGGGAGTTCCAGTCGACATGGCGACGCTTTCTACCCCACTGCTGCGGTTGTTCCAAGCCTGGTGTCTTCGGTGGCGAGAGTATGTAGCATTCGTGAATTGCGGCTCCGTGCCTTCGTGCCTCCGTGTCTCTGTGTGCGTAGCTCTTCAGACGCTTCGCACACAGTGACACTGAGGCACCGAGCCACAGAGACGTCGCGATTGTCGTCCTACCCGGCGGCGACGGTGCGCGCCTCGATGAGCCGGTCGAGCTCGGCCTTGAGGCGGTCGAGGATCTCGTCGTAGCCATAGGCGCCGACGGCCTCGGGGCCTCGCTTGAGGTTCACGAAGTTCGGTCCGCACCAGAGGCCAAGATCCGCATCATCGGTCTCGCCAGGTCCGTTCACGCGGCAGCCCATCACGGCGATCGTGACCTTGTGCTCCGCCGCGTACCGCGTCATCTCTTTCACGTTCTGGGCGAGATCGACGAACGCGTCGTTCTCGACGCGCGAGCAGGACGGGCACGAGATGATGTTGAGCCCCTTGTTCTCGAAGACGGGAACGCTCCGAAAACGCCCGGTAGCGATATCGTCGAGGATCTGGTGTCCGACGACGATCTCCTCTTCCTTGCGATCGTTCGGCAGCGTCAGCGAGACGCGGATCGTGTCGCCGATGCCCCGAGTCAGCAGTTGCTCGAACGCGATCCGTGTCTTGTAGATGCCATCCGGCGGCATGCCGGCCTCGGTGACACCGAGGTGCAGAGGGACGTCGGGCCGCAGCGCGGCGAAGCGCTTGTAGCCCTCGATGACCTTGTTCGGGTCCGAGTCCTTGAGCGACACGACGTATTGCGTGAAGCCGATCCGCTCGAGCATGTCGCAGTGCTCGGCGGCGGACGCGACCATCGCGCCGAGATCGTCTTCGCCGAACTGCTCCGCGAGCTTGGGGTCGACGGAGCCGCAGTTCACACCGACGCGGATCGCGCAGCCGTGGGTTCCGGCGACGTCGGCCAGGAACGCGACCTTCTCCTCGACCGGTTTCGCCGTTTCGTGGTGGTAGAGGTGACCTGGGTTGTAGCGGAGCTTCTCGACGTGCGGCGCGACGACGGCCGCGAGGCGGTAGTTTTCCTGCAGGTCGATGCAGAGATTGACCGTCGTCTCGCTACGGATGTCGGCGATCGCGTTGGCCTCGGACTTCGAGTCGACCGCGATACGGACGATGTCGGCACTGGCCGACTCGAATTGTCGAATTTGGGCGACCGTGGCTGCGACGTCCGAAGTCTTAGTCGCCGTCATCGACTGGACGGCGATCGGGTGGCCGTCGCCGATGGTCACCGAGCCGATGCGGACGGATCGCGTTCTGTTTCGCAAGGTATTACTCGGAGAGGACCTCGGCGGCCGTCGCGCAGAAGCCGACGCGGTTGTGGGCGCCGTCGCAATAGGGCTTGTTGTCCGAGGAGCCACAGCGGCAGAGGGCGAACGGACGCTTCGGGGGTTCGATGATGTTGCCCTCGTGGTCGGTGAGGGTGATGTCGCCGGTGATGAGAAGGGGACCGTTCTTGCGGATCGTAATGGACGGGGCCGGGGTCGAGGTCGAATCGGACATGGGGTGAGTGGTGCTCCTGTGTGATTTTGTGCCGCGGGTAACTATAGCGGACGGGAGGAAGGCTCACGCAAAGGCGCAAAGGCGCAAAGGAAGACAAAGAATCAAAACTGGATTGAGAAAACCTGCCTCGCTTGAAGGATAGGTCGATCGACAAGATCTATCACCGGCCCTCCCCAAGTTTCTGTCTTCAAGTCTTCCTTTGCGCCTTTGCGCCTTTGCGCGCGCCTCTTACTGAATGTTCTTCCGCTCGACGCTGACCTTAGTGACGCCCATCGGGTTCACCTCGATGTCGATCTCGACCGTGCTGCCGGCCTTCGAGACCGTCCACTCGACCTCGGTCGGCGTGTCCTTCTGCTTGACGATCGTCCAGCCGCCGCTCGTCACCGCCTGCTGGTAATGCGCCTTGACGTTCGCGACCGGGTCAGGCGTCGTGAACTTCGCCTCGACCTTCGACTTGTACTCGGCCGCCTTCGGTCCGCCGACTTCGTAACCAACGCGGGTCGCGCCTGGATAATCCGGGAAATCCGGGATCGGCTCTCCCGCGATGCCAGCCGCTCCTGCCGCCGGAGTCGTCGGGGCCGCCGGCGCGGTCGAAGCATCCGGAGTGGCCGGAGCGGCCGGGCTCGCCGGCGTGGCCGGCGTAGTCGGCGCGGGCGTCGTAGCTCCGCGATTGCAGGCGAGCGAGGCCGCAACGGCGCCCGCCAGGACCAGTGCTGTCGTGAGTTTATGCATTGTTTGTGTCCTCCAGATGAGCCCGCGTCCTTGCGCGGACCGCGGCAGGATACCACGCACGCCGTCCAGCGGCGGCATTGGCGCTTTGTCGCGTGGATGACACGTTCGGTTGCCCGCGCCTTGAATCGACATGCAACGGTTTTCAAGGTCGGCCGCTTGCTTCGCGCGCGGTTCTGGGTCTGGCATACTTGCCTGTTCGAGTCGTGGCAATGATCGATCGTAGGCAGGTAACCGTGAAGGGCTTTCTCGAAACACTCAAGGAACGCGTCATCGTCTTCGACGGCGCCATGGGCACGTCCATCCAGGCTCGCAATCTCAACGCCGACGACTTCGGCGGAAAAGAGCTCGAAGGCTGCAACGAGCACCTCGTCATCACGCGTCCGGACGTCATCGCCGATGTTCACGCGGCGTTCCTAACCGCCGGCGCCGACGTCATCGAAACCGACTCGTTCGGCTCGGCGTCGATCGTTCTCGCCGAATACGACCTCGCCCACATGGCGTACGAGCTCAGCAGGAAGTCCGCCGAGGTCGCGAAGAGAGTCGCCGCCGACTTCTCGACAGAAGCGAAGCCGCGTTGGGTTGCCGGCTCGATCGGACCGACGACGAAACTGCCTTCGCTCGGCAACATCGGCTACGACGCGATGACTGCCTCGTTCGAAGAGCAGGCGCTCGGACTGCTCGACGGCGGCGCCGACATCCTCCTCGTCGAAACTTGCCAGGACCTGCTTCAGTCCAAGGCTGCGCTGACCGCGGTGATCCGCGCGATGAAGTCGTCCGGCCGCCGAGTGCCCGTAATGGCGTCCGTGACGATCGAAGCCATCGGCACGATGCTGCTCGGCTCAGAGATCTCCGCGGCGCTGACGACCCTCGAACCGTTCGGCATCGACGTCGTCGGCATGAACTGCGCGACCGGCCCGAAGCAGATGTCGGAGAACGTCCGCTACCTCTGCGAATCCGCTCCGATGCCGATTTCCGTCATTCCAAACGCGGGACTGCCCGAGAACGTCGGCGGCCACGCCGTTTACCGAGAACAGCCCGAGTCGTTCGCGGCGGACCTGCTCCATTTCGTGAAGGACTACGGCGTCGGGGTCGTCGGCGGCTGCTGCGGCACGACGCCGGCCCACATCAAGGCGCTCGCGGACGCGGTCGCCGGGGTGGCTCCGCACGATCGTTCGCCCGAATTTGCGCCCGCGTCGTCGTCGCTCTACATCTCGCAGCCGTACCACCAGGACAACTCGTTTCTCATCGTCGGCGAGCGCGTGAACGCGAGCGGCTCGAAGAAGGCCCGCGACCTGCTGATCGCCGAGGACTGGGACGGGCTCGTCTCGCTCGCGCGCGAGCAGGTGCGCGAGGGAGCGCACGTACTCGACGTCAACGTCGACTACGTCGGCCGCGACGGGGTGGCCGACATGTCCGAGCTGGTCTCGAGGCTCGTCACGAACGTCACGATCCCGCTCATGCTCGATTCGACCGAGTGGGAGAAGATGGAGGCCGGACTCAAGCGCGCCGGCGGCAAGTGCCTGCTCAACTCGACGAATTACGAGGACGGCGACGAGCGCTTCGAGAAGGTGGTCAACCTGGCGCTCGAATACGGCGCGGCCATCGTCATCGGCACCATCGACGAAGAAGGCATGGCCCGAACGTGCGAGGGAAAGCTGGCGATCGTCCGTCGCGCGGTCGAGCACGCAGGCCGTCTCGGCATGCCCGCGCACGACATCTTCATCGACCCGCTTGCGCTGCCTATCTCAACCGGCATCGAGGAGGACCGCCGCAACGCCGCCGAGACGATCGAGTCCCTCAGGCGAATCGAGGAGGAGTTCCCAGCGGTCAACACGATCCTCGGCGTCTCGAACATCTCGTTCGGCCTGAGCGCAGTCACTCGCGTCGCGCTCAATTCGGTGTTCCTGCACACGGCGGTCGACGCCGGCCTCGACGCGGCGATCGTCAACGCCAGCAAGATCGAGCCGCTTACGCGGATCGGCGAGCGCGAGCTCGCGGTCTGCGAAGACCTCATCTTCGATCGACGGAAATTCGACGGCGAGATCTGCACCTACGATCCGCTTGGTGAGCTGACGACACTCTTCGAGGGCGCGACGATCCAGCGCAGCAAGTCGGAGGACGCCGATCTGCCCGTCGAGGAGCGGCTGAAGCTACACGTCATTGACGGCGAGAAGCTCAGTCTCGACAAAGCGCTCACGACTGCGCTCGAGTCCTACCCGGCGCTCGCAATCATCAACGACATCCTGCTCGACGGCATGAAGACGGTCGGCGACCTGTTCGGCAGCGGACAGATGCAGCTGCCGTTTGTGCTGCAGTCGGCGGAAGTAATGAAGGCCGCGGTGAAGTTCCTCGAGCCGCACATGGAGAAGGTCGAGGGCAGCGAGAAGGGCACGATGGTGCTCGCGACGGTGAAGGGCGACGTCCACGACATCGGCAAGAACCTCGTCGACATCATCCTCACGAACAACGGCTACACCGTCGTCAATCTCGGCATCAAGCAGCCCGTCGAGTCGATCCTGCACGCGTACGAAGAGCACAAGGCCGACGCGATCGGCATGAGCGGCCTGCTCGTGAAATCGACGCTGATCATGAAGGAGAACCTCGAGCTCATGCAGGAGCGGGGGCTCGACGTGCCCGTCATCCTGGGCGGCGCTGCGCTCACGCGGCGCTACGTCGAGGACGATCTTCGCGCCGTTTATAACGGACAGCTCTACTACGCGAACGACGCGTTCGCGGGCCTGCATCTGATGGACCGGCTCGGGCGCGGCGAGGCGATGGAGACCGAGGAGGTTGCCGAAGAAACGGCGGAACTCCGGCGCCGAGCCGACGAAGTGCGCCGCGCTTCGCGTGAGCGAGCGCGGGCTGCGCGCGCTTCGGCTTCGGACTCGTCTGTTGCCGTCGCCACGCGTAGCGCGGTGTCGACCGAGGTCGAGATCCCGTCGGCGCCGTTCCTCGGATCGCGTGTCGTCGAGGACATTCCGCTCGAAGAGGTCTTCGGTTTCATCAACGAGACGGCGCTGTTCAAGGGACAATGGCAGATTCGCCAGGGCACGAAGACGCGCGACGAATACCGCGAGCTGATCGACGAGACGATCCGGCCGGTGTTCGACCGGCTGAAGGCACAGTGCCTTGCCGAGGGACTGCTCGTTCCGAAGGTGGTCGACGGCTACTTCCCGTGCCAGTCCGAGGGCAATGACCTCGTCATCCTCCAGGACGACGGGCGGACCGAGCGAACGCGGTTCACGTTCCCGCGCCAGTCGTCGGGCAAGCGGTTGTGCCTGGCGGATTTCTTCGCGCCCCGCGACAGCGGTCGCGTCGACGTCGTCGGCATGCAGATCGTGACCGTCGGACGGGCGGCGACCGAGTATTCGCAGAAGCTCTTCGCGGAGGACAACTACGCCGAGTACCTCTACTTCCACGGGCTCTCGGTCGAAACGGCCGAAGCCCTCGCCGAATACTGGCACCGGCGTGTGCGCGCCGAGCTCGGCATCGGCGGCGACGACTCGCCCGAGGTCACGAAGCTCTTCCAGCAGGGGTATCGCGGGTCGCGGTATTCGTTCGGCTATCCGGCGTGTCCGAACCTAGAGGACCAGACGATACTGTTCGAATTGCTCGATCCGTCGCGTATCGACCTCGTGTTGACCGAGGAGTTCCAGCTCGACCCCGAACAGTCCACATCGGCCATCGTCGCGCATCACCCCGAGGCGCGATATTTCACGATGGAGTAGGTAATCGCGTGATTCACAACGACTACATCCTGCGGATGATCTCGCAGCTCGCGAAGGTTCTGGCGCACATCGTGCAGCTGCGCGAAAAAGGCCGCGACGACGACGCGTTGCGCGAGATTGACCAGTCGATGCAGAAGCTCTGCGGCCTGAACTCGCAGCTCGTGAACTCGCTGTCGGAGTCGTCGCTCATTGCGGCGATTCGCGGCGGCGCGTCGCTCGACGTCGGCAAGTGTCTGGTGCTGGCAGGGTTGCTCAAGGAAGAGGGCGATCTGATGGCCGACCGCGACCTCGAGGACGATGCCGCGGCGCGGTACCTGAAGTCGCTCGCGCTTTACCTCGAGGCCATGCACGACGACGCCAGGCTGCATCTGCCGAGCTACGTGGAGCGGGTGCAGGAGGTGGCCGGGTCGCTCGAGGAGTTCGTGATGCCGCTCGACATCAGGACTCGGCTGATGTCGTATTACGAGCTTAGCGGTGCGTTCGGCGCCGCTGAGGATGTGCTCTTCGACATGCTCGAAGACGAGGAAGACGACGCGCCGGCGCTCGGCGCCGATTTCTACGGGCGAATGCTGGAGCTGACCGATGACGAACTGGATTCCGGCGACCTTCCGCGCGACGAGGTCCTCGAAGGGCTCGAGCGCGTACGCCCGGCGACCACTTGAATACTCCGTGACTCTGTGACTCGGTGGCTCTGTGTGCGAAGCTCTTCAAGTCGAGAAGGAGCTTCGCACACAGAGGCACGGAGCCACTGAGCCACAGAACCGACGACCCCAATACCGAGGAGTGATCATGACCGCTGCGATCCGACGCTTCGCACGAGCATTTGCCATCGTTCTGCTCACTGCACTCACCGTGACCGCCCAGGCCGCCGGTGCGCCGACCATCACGAGAGTCAACCCCGATTCCGCAGCTGTCGGCGACGAGATACGCATTCGCGGCACGAACCTCGTCGACGTAACGGCCGTGACCTTTACGGGTGGTGCCAAGGCGAAGTTCGTCGCCGAGAACCCGACGCGGATTCGCGCGACGGTTCCCGCGGGCGCGAAGAGCGGTGCGATCACGGTCGTCACGAAGGGCGGGCAGGCCACGAGCCCGGCCTTCACCCTGGTGGCGAAGCCCGCGCCAGGGCCGGCTCCTCGACCGGGGCCGAAGCCCGGACCTGGTCCGACGCCTGAACCGGGACCGGGCACTGAACCGGGTCTGGATCCGGTCGGTCCGACCGTATCGAGCTTCGAGCCGGCAGCGGCCGGCATCGGCGATCAGGTGACGATTCGTGGCCGCAACTTCACCAGCGTTACCGGAGTCGAGTTCAACGGACGCGCCGCCGCTCGATTCCGCGTGTTTTCGGCGATGGAAGTGCGCGCGACCGTACCGGCGGGAGCCACGTCTGGGCCGGTGACCGTCGTGACGCGAACGGGCCGGGCCTCCAGTCGGACGTCACTGACGATCGCCACGGGACCGCCGCCTGCTGCCGCCCCTACAATATCTAGTTTCGCCCCTCTCACCGGAGCAATCGGTGACCGGGTCGACATCACGGGAACGGGATTCGTCGATGTTCGGAAGGTGCAATTCAACGGCGTCGACGCGCGGTTCACCGTGCGATCGGCGACGATCGTCCGGGCGTTCGTTCCGGAAGGCGCAGCGTCCGGACCGATTCGCGTCGAAACCGGCACGGGACAGGTGCAGAGCCGTCAGGCCTTCACCGTGGCCGCAGCCGTACAGGCGCCGGTAATCCTTGGTTTGACGCCGTCTCGTGGAGCACCCGGAGATGCGATTCGCATCGACGGCCGTGGCTTCATCAACGTGCAGCGTGTGGAGCTTGCCGGGACAGCGGTCGAGCACCAGGTCATTTCCGAAACCCGGATCCGGATCACGGTGCCGCGAAATGCCAGCACCGGCCGCGTGGTCGTGGTGACGGCAGCCGGACGCGGCGAGTCGGCTGGCGACCTCACGGTCATCCCGGCGGTGGTGCCGCCGACTATCGACCGGCTCAATCCGGACCGCGGCGCGGTCGGCAACACGGTGACGATTGTCGGCACGAACTTCAATGACGTGCGCAGGGTCGAATTCAACGGCATGAGCGCCGAATTCTCTGTGCTATCCGAGACGCGTATCCGCGCGACGGTCCCGTTCGGCGCGACGACGGGCCGCGTTTCGGTCGTCACGAACGGCGGACGCGCCAACAGTCCCGGCAACTTCACGATGTTCGTGCCGGTAGCTACGAAGCTGCAGTTTGCCTCGCACACGCTGTCGGTGAATGCGAGCGATCGGCGTCTCGATGTCGTCGTCACGAGGGAGGGCGACGCGAGCACCGCGGTGTCGGTCGAGTTCTTCGCAAGCGATCGCGGAGCGATCTACGGCAGGGACTACCGCGTGCGGGCCGGCCGGCTCGACTTCGGTCCTGGTGAGCGGCGCAAGGTCATCCCTGTCGACATTCTCGAGGGCCGCGGCGGACCGGCGTATCGCGATTTCGAGCTCACTCTTCGCAATCCGCGAACCGGCGCGCTCCTCGGAAATCCGTCGACGACTATCGTGACGATCACCGACGACCTGACGAGCGGAGCGATCCTCGAGGTTCGCGAGTCGGCGCTCGACTTCGGGCGAATCAGGATTGGCCAGGTCGCCCGTCGAACGGTCTCTGTCCGAAACAGCGGTCGCGGAACGCTTTCCTTCGAGGTTGATTCATTCGGGGGCGGCGAGGGGTTTGTACTCGCCGAACGCCCAGCGCGCACACGCCTGGGCGCGGGCGAAACCACGACGTTCGCCGTCGAGTTTCGGCCGCGCTGGCGCGTCGGTCGATTCACGGGAACGGTAGTCGTTCGCAGCAACGCCGGCGACCGGTCGATCGCACTGCGCGCCGAGTCGCTCGGCGAGTTGCCTGCAGTTCCGTCGCTTCTGACGACGGCGGTGGATTTTGGCGCGGTGCGTCAGGGTGACCGGTCCACCTGGCCGGTGACGATTCGCAACACGGGCTTCGGCCGGTTGCGAATTCTCGATGCGCGCATCGACAGCGGCTCGTCGTCGGGCTTCTACGTCGCGACGCGGCCGAACCGCATCGACCTCGGGCCGTGGGAGACGTCGACCATTCTCGTCGGCTTCAGCCCGTCGGGATACGGCGACGGCGTCGTATACGGCAGGTTGCGGATCGACACGTCGGCCGGCATCGTCACGACCTACCTGCAGGCGGATCGCCGAGCCGAGCCGTTCCTCGTGCTCGAGCCTCGATCGATCGACTTTGGAGAGATCGAACCGAACGAGGAAGCAATTCGCGACCTCGTGATCAGCAACGACGGCGATGCGCCGCTTCGAGCGCGGGTGCGATTGCGCGCCGGAGAAGGCGTGTTCTTCCTCGAGGGGGCACGCGACGTGATCGTCGAGCCGCGTGGCAGCCGTACAATCGCCGTGGGATTCAGTCCCGGCGCTGGCGTCGGGTATTCCCACACGGGCTCGATCGAGATTCGAAGCGAGGGCGGCGACGCGCTCGTGCCGCTCTCGGGCTCGGTGCGATCAGTGCAGCCGCCGACCGACCGGCCGTTCGTGGCAATCGAAGGACCGGCGACGGGAGAGATCCTGACGTCGGGTGATGCGGCAACCGTGCGCTTCAGCGCGTTCTCGGAACGAGGGTTCGAGACGTTCGAGGTGACGTATTCACTCGACGGCGGGCTGACGTACCCGCATCGCATCGGCGAAGCCGGCGCGGATGTCCGGGCGATCGTCTGGAACGTGCCAGAGACGCTGCAGACGACGCGCGCTCGCGTGAAGGTGTCTGCACGTGACGTGGCCGGCAACATCGCCGATGCGGAGAGCGACCTTATCGTCGTGAAACCGGCGTCGCCGCTGCTTCGCGTCGACATTGGCATCGATCCGATGCCGGGAGGTCGGATATCACCGCCGACGCGGCTCGGGTACCAGATCCGTCGTGTCACGCCGGACGAGGACACTGCGCCGGACATCTGGGATCCGAGCGCGATCGACACGGTCGATCCGGGCCGGACGTCCGCGAAGGGAGCGATGCTGGTCGCGTACGACGTCTATCGCTACCAGGCGTACGAGGACGGAACCCTGCCGACCGTAGACGAAGTTGCCGCGAATCCTGAGAACCTCATCGGGACGGTGCCGTCGGAGGACGGCGTCTACTCGGACGTGTTGTCGACGTTCGGTCCGACGGTGTCGATGTACACGATCGTCTCGCGTTACGACGACGGGCAGCGGAGCCGGCCCTCGACGGCGGTTGTCGTGAAGCTGCCGAACATAGTTGATCCGCGGTTCGAGAACGCGGAGTTGACGATGGCGGCGGATGGTTCGAACATCGCCGAAAGCGGTTCGGTGGTGGTGGTGGTCGACGGTACCGAGGAGTTCCGAATGCGGCTCGATCGGCGGTCGAGGCTCCTGTACGTGCAGGACATCGACCGCAGCGTTTCGGGAACGACGACGCTTGCTCAGCTCATGCGGCCCGGCAAGACGGTGTCGATCGTCGTGCGCAACCCCGACGGAGGCGAATCCTCCCCCGTCAGCCTCGAGATGCCGTAGGAAGCAGTCGACGGATGACACAGATCTCGGCGTCTCTGTGAGACCTCCGAGCCTCTGCGGGAAAGACAGCTTTTCCCGCAGAGGCGCAGATGTCTCGCAGAGACCCTGAGAGCAATGATCATTTGTGTGATCTGTGAACGAGTTCTGTTATCCGTGTCTTCTCGCGTGTGGTGTAGAAGCCGAGGGGGAGGAGCACGAGGGGGAAGGTCGCGGCTAGGGCAAAGCGAACGGCGAAGGAGACGTACGGGTTCGCTATCGGGATGAGTACGATCCCCGTGTACATGACTCCCGCGACGCCGAGCAGGAGGGCGATCCTTCCCCATTCGTACGCGACGGGGTGGTACTTCGTCGACATGTACCACCGGAACCAGACCATGAACGCGTAGGCGACGACGGTTGCTACGGCCGCACCCATCATCCCGTAGGTCGGGATGAGCGCGAAGTTCAGCGCGATGTTCACGATCGCCGCCGAGACGACGATGATCGGATTCCAGAACGCCTTCTTTTCGGTCATCAGTCCGACGTTGACGCCTTTCCCGCTCGCCACGAGCAGGTAGTAGAGGACGAACATCGGCACTACGGGGATCGCGCCCCAATATTCCTCTCGCAGCGTCGCGCGAATCAGGTCCGGCACCATCACCGACACGCCGAGCCCGAAGTACAGCGAAAGAAACACGAGGTAAGTCAGCACGAGACTGTAATACTCGTCGGCGTCTTCGTCCTTCATGACCTCGAATCGCATCGCCGGCCAGATGAGGCTGAACGGGTTGGTCACGAGGATCGGCAGGATCGACGCAAACTTGTTGGCGAGCTCGTAGAGGCCGACTTCCCGCGCACTGAAGTAGTAATTGATGAAGAATCGGTCCGCGGTGATCAGCGCCTTCGTCGCAAGGGCGTTGGCGATCATCGGCACGCCGAGCTGCAGCATTGGCTTTAGCTCGGCGAATGAGAACCGGGCGTCGAACTGTCCGCGCAACATCCAGAAGTAAATGACGGTCTGAAGCGCGGTACCGGCGACCCAGCCGATCATCGCGCCGAGGAGCCCGATCTGGAACACCGCGACGAGCACGACGATGATGACGAACTGCGCGAGCCCGGCGATCCACTTCACGGCGACGTATTTTTTCGATTGGCGGGTCGCCTTGAGGATCAGGAACGGGACGTTGTTGACCGTGTCGAGAGCTGTAAGCACGATCATCAGCTGGACGAGGCGGACGTCGGGGATCTCGAGCAGGCCGGCGTACCAGGCGGCGAAGGGAAACGAGAAGAGCGAGAAGAGGACGTTGACGCCGACGAGGAACCAGAGCGTCGTGGCGGTGATGACCCGGCGGCGTTCGGCGGTGTCGTCGTCGAAGTAGGAGCGGAAGAAGGCCTGGGTCATGCCAAGGCCGAGGATCTGGGTGGCGAAGGCTTCGGTGCCGAGCAGGAGGGCGAGCTGGCCGAGGTCGGCTGGGGCGAAGTACTTCGCGTAGACGAAGGTGAGGAGGAAGCCGGTGACGCTCGTGGCGATCGGGGCGACGCCGAAGATGGCGGCCTCGGTGACGGTGTCGCGGATCTTGGAGTAGAGACCCAAGGTTTCTCAGCTCTTACTCAGCGTCTCTGCGCCTTTGCGGCAGGACCAGAACCGCGCGCGCAGCAAGCGGCCGGCCGTGACACCCACATCGCGTGATTGCACGGCCGGCCGCTTGCTGCGCGCGCGGTTCTGGTCCTGCCGCAAAGGCGCGAAGGCGCAAAGGGGCGAAGAGGCCATCAGGTGAGATACCCCAACGCCCGAAGCTGTTCCTCGAGCGCCGCGTCCTCGTTGCCCTCGATCGCCGCGCCGCTGCCCGATCGCAAATTGGCCTTAACCAGCGTGGAGAGTTCCGCTACGACATCCGGATGCTCGGCCGCGACGTTGTGTGACTCCAGCGGATCGGCCTCGAGATCGAACAGCTTCACGGGCTCGTTCGCGGCGTGCATCTCGCGAAGCAGCCGCCCGCGCAGGTCCGCCTTGAGCGCAGCACCGGGGTTCTTGGCCAGCCGATCCTCGAAGGCTTTCAGCTTCTCGTCCGTGCAGTCGTCGTGGATGAACTTCCATCGACCCGTGCGGACGCCGGACAGCAATGGCTCGCCGAACGCGTCGTCGTTGAGATGGCCCGTGAAAAATGCCGGGCGCGCCTCGGACGCGGCCTCGCCGCGGATAAGAGGTGCAAGGGACCATCCTGCAAGCGGCAGCGCCTCTTCGCGCGGCGGCAGTCCCGCCAGCTCGAAAAGCGTCGGTAGGATGTCGACGGTCCGGACCTGCGCATCGACGCGTGTCCCGGCCGGCGCGGCCCACGGCGCGTGAAGGACGAGCGGAACACGGATGACTTCTTCTCGGCCGCCGTGAATCGGTCCGTGAAGCGGAGCAAGTCGGTGCAGGCCTTCACCGTGATCCGACAGCGCGACGACGATCGTCCGGTCGAGCTCGCCGAGGTCCGCGAGGTGGTCGACGAGCTCGCCGACCATTGCATCGGCACCGCGAGCGTTGCGGACGTAAAGCTCGCGGACGGCACTCCAGTCTCCGGAGTCCCACGCGTCGGCGAAGAGCCGCTCGCACGCCTTCCCGGTCGTGCCGTACGGCCAGTGCGCGGCGAAGGTGTGGAAAAAGAGGAACCAGGGCTTTCCGCGAGCCTTCTGCAGCCACTTCTTTGTCGCACGGTCGACGCGACCGGCGAACATCGACGTCTCGCAGCCGCGCCCGAGCCCCGTCGCGGCATTCGCGAACATCACACCCTCGCCGTCGGCTCGGCCGGCGCTCTGCGCGGTACGGTAGCCCGCGGCGAAGCACCGCTCGGCGAGTGTCCGGGCGTCGGCCGCGATCGGTGTCTTGTACTGATGGTGCGCGCCGTGCTGCGACAGCCAGAGCCCCGTGAAGAGCGAGGCGTGCGACGGCGTCGTGAACGGCGCGGCCGACACGGCCTGCGAAAAAAGCGCGCCACCTGCGGCAAGCCGATCGAGATGCGGAGACGCGACGAGGTCGGCTTGCGGTCCCAGGAATCGCCGTTCGCCGATGGCCGCCAGGCAGTCGAACCGAAGCGTATCGAGCGAGATGAGAAGGATGTTGGGAGTCATGCCGATGTCGTGGCCGGAGATCGATCGAGGGTCGCACGCGTCGCGACGACCACAGCGTCGACGCTGATCGTCGACAGGCAGAGGTGGTCGTTGCAAAGGTGGACGTAGCTATCGCCCGGCATACGATAACACGGGCTGCAGGGCAGATTCTGGAACAGGACGGTGTGCCGCGGGTCGCGCGGACGGTTGCGCGGAAGGTCGCTCGGGCCCCAGGGAACCACGACCGGAACGCCAAGCGCGACGGCGATCTGCATCGGTCCGCTGTCGTTTCCGACGAGGCAGCGCGAGCGCTCGAGGACGGCCGCGAGTTGCGGCACGTCGGTCGCTCCGACGAGGTCGACGAACCTGGCGCCGAGGGCGTCGGACAGGCGCGAGATCGTCGGCAGCTGTTCGTCGCGTTCGTCGGGCGCTCCGACGAGTGCAAAGGTGAGCGTCGGATCGGCAGCCGCGAGCTCGCGGACGACCTCCTCGAATCGCTCGACACCCCACTGCTTCCAGCGCATGACCTCGGACGTGCCGGCGTGAACGGCCACGAGCGCGCTGCCCGGCGCGACGCCGAGACCCAGGAGAAGCCGGTCGGCGGCGGCGCGGGCATCGGGCGCGATCGTGAAGAAAAGCCCCGGGTCGATGTGTTCGTCGGTTGCGCCGACGGCGCGCGAGGTGCAGGTATCGGTCGATCTCGTGTTCGTCGCGCTCCATGCGGGCCGGGAGGTTGTAGAGAAAGTCGTACAAGTTCGACCAGCCGGGGCTCGAGACGTGGCCGCACCGCCATGGAATTCCGGCTGCGGCTGTGAATGCGGCTTGTTCCGCCATCGCGACGTGAAATGCGTTGACGACGAGGTCAAAGCGCTCGTCGCGTAGACGCTGGTGATCGTTTCGCTGTCGATCGGCTGGAGCGCCAAGCGGCACGTCTATGACGCGGTTGATGATGTCGGGACCGAGGACTTCTTCGTTGCGGCGATTCGTGCCGACGGCGGCGATGATCTCGGCGCCGGGGAAGCGGCGGCGGATGGCTCGCAGGGCCGGGCCGTATAGCACGATGTTGCCGATGCCGGCGTAGAGCGGGACGAGGATCTTGCGGACGCGGTCCGGCTCGTAGGGCGGCGAGGGAAGGCGTGAGGCCTCGGCCTTCAGCCGCCGGTACTCCAGCTCACGTCCAACCTTGCGTGCAATTCTGACGAGCACCGGGGCACTTTACCATCCCGCCTCTGTGTCTCCGTGACTCTCTAGGCTCTGTGTGCGAAGCGTCTGAAGAGCTTCGCACACAGAGACACAGAGTCACAAAGGCACGGAGATCAGTTGATGTACCCGAGCCCCTTGAGCTGGTCCATGATGTCGTCCTCTTCGGCGGCGCTGAACGGGTCCACGCGGTCGGTCGACGCTGCCGCCTCGTTCGGACGGAACGTCACCGAGTGCTCCGCCGCGAACTCGAGCGTGAACAGATCCGCTACCGGACGCCCGTCCATGTCCTCGTTCAACGGCACGCCCAACGCATACAACGCCGTCGGGGCAACGTCCATCAACCGCGCGCCATTCACCTCGACGCCTTCGGCAATTCCCGGTCCAGCCGCGATGATGACACCATAGTCCGTGTGCGATCCGGTCGCGCCGTTGCAGACGGCGAAAATCTCCTTCGGCTCGAGGTGGCAAGACGGTACGCCGATCGGCATGCACGTGACGATGTCGGGCGCGAACTCGAGGTACGGTCCCTCCATCACTTCCTCGCGACGGTAAACACGGTCGAACACGCGCTCTCCGCTCGGATAAGTCAGCGTCTTGAGGTCCGCCATGACGCGGTCGCGCACGTTCTCGTAGTTCTCAGGCTCGACGATGCCCTGCGGCTCGCGCCCCTTCAGGTTGATCCGCACTCCGCGCGGCACGAGCGCGTACGCAACGGTCTTCGACCAGTCGATGTTCTCGATGATGCGGTCGATGTTCGATCGCTTCGTCGCCATCTGGCCGGATTTCATATCCGAATCGAGCGCCGTCTCGGGAGCGCCGAACAGTGTGTCACGTACGGCGCGTGCCGTGTCGAGCAGTCCAACTGACTCGAGCAGGTCGCGCGTTGCGTACCGGACCTTCTGGCTGACGTCCTCGACGATGAACGACGTCAGGTGGCCCATCTCGATCAGGTACCGGTTGATGTAGACGTACGTGTTCTGCGGGCCGAACCCGTGGTCCGACACGATGTAGACCTGCGTGTCGGGCCCGACGGTCTCGACGAGCCGGCCGATCTCGACGTCGACGGCTTCGTAGACCCGGCGGATGACGTCGCCGAATCGGGCGCCTCGCTCCGCGTTCCAGGCCGGATGCTGCGGGTCCATGTCGGCCCAGAAGTAGTGCTGCGCGCGGTCGGTTTCGGTGAAAACCATCATCGCGAAATCGAGGTCGTGGGTCTCGAGCAGGTACTTCATCGCGGCGCCGCGCAGCTCGGTCGAGCGCAGCAGTTCGTCGCGCATCTGCTCGCGCGGGATGTGCTTCGAGCGGAGGTCGATGATGTAGTCGCCGGTGTGGGCGATGACGTCCTTGATGAGCCCCTTCGGGTGCGTGAAGTCACTGTCGATGCTCGGCGAGAGCATTCCGCCGATGAGGAATCCGTTGACCTCGACGGGCGGGTACGAACACGGGACGTTCATCGCGCCGACGCGCATGCCGTCGCGGCTGAGGATCTGCCAGATCCGTTCGTACCGGATGTCGCGCGCGTTGACGACCGACATCCGGTACTCGGTGAGGTTCTTGCGGATAAGGGCGTTGAAGATGCCATGTTTGGCGGGGTTGACGCCCGTCGTACAGGAGGTCCAGCCGGGGAAGCTGTTCGGGATGACGGTGGACTCGAGGGGTCCGTGTGCGCCGCGTTCGAGCATGCGGGCGATGTTCGGGAGGCGGCCTTCGGCGACCCAGGGGTCGATGAGGTCGAAGGTGGCGCCGTCGACGCCGATGATGAGGACTTTGGGCTTCTTCGTCACGGGGATGGATGATAGCAGGGGAGGGAAAGAAGAGCTTCGCACACAGAGGCGCGGAGACACGGAGGCACGGAGTCAGTTAAACGGGTAATGCAAATCAGTCTCCGTGTCTCTGTGACTCGGTGCCTCTGTGTGCGTAGCGTCTGTGTTCCGCTTCAATGCATGTACCCCAGCCCTCGCAGCTTCTCCTTGATCGCGTCGTCGTCGTAGGCTTCGCCGTCGTCGGCCGAGATCGTTGCGTCGGGAGTGACCTTCTTGACTGGCCGGGATTGAGGCACCGAGCCTTCCCGAAACAGCTCTAGCGCCACCCTTCCGTCCAAGTCGTCCGGCACGCCGATCCCGAGCATGTGCATTGCCGTCGGACACACGTCCACGATTGACAGCGGCCCGAGTCCGGATCGCGCCTCCACGTCCGGCCCCGCGACGACCCAGATGCCACGCCGCGTGTGATGAAAATAGGGCACGTCCACCGGCGTTCGCACCGGCGTGTCGAGAATCCGCCCCGTCAATCCGAGCGACTCGCGTGAAGTCGAGACGAGCAGGTCCGGCGCACGATCACGGAACGGCCCGTCGTAGACTTCTCCCGCGTCTGCACCACGACGCCGTCCTGCAATCGCAACAGGTCTGCGACGAGCTGGCGAGTCTCCTCGTAGGCCTCCGGCCCGATGGCACCAAGCGGTTCGCGGCCCTTCAGGTTCAGGTACACACCCGACCCGTACCCGAGATCCACGAAGAAACACGTCGTGTTCGCCCAATCGATGAGCGCCTCGGATAGCCGCGGCTGCCTTCGTCCCTCGCGCCCGAAATCGAGCGTCCGATTCGCACGACGCTGCCTCAGTGCCTCGGCGAGTCCGCGGGTGACGCGGTTCTTCACGATCGCATTGTCGACGAGTGGAGAACGCTTGAGCCGATCGACAATGCCGAGCGCTCGGTCTTCGGCGGTTGACCGCACGTCTCGCCGTCCAAGCAGTCCACTGCGCCAGAAGAGCGCGTTGACGTGAAGGAACTCCCGGACATTCGTCATGCCGTGATCCGACACGAGCATCACCGTGTCGTCCGCATCCAGGCGCGACATCATCTCGCCGACGTGTGCGTCGATGCGCCGGAACATTTCGCGGTGTGCGTCCGGCTCCGTCGGATGGGTGTGGAAGATGCCGTCCGATGCGCGGAAAACCGTCATGAACACGCGCCACGGGGCGTGATCGAGCATGTGCAGCGCGAGCCGCGCCTCGTCATCCGGCAGATTCACCGAGCCTTCGAGGTCGCGAAGCACTTCCCAATCGATGACGAGTCCGGCTGCGGCCAACTCCGCCTCGAGCGCGGCTGGCGCGGTCCGCGGCTGACCGTTCGGCGTGAGCATTCCCGAGACGACCGTGGCGTTTTCGGTCTCGAAGACCGGAAACGTTGCGGGCACGCCGCACGCGACTGCGGCGATTCCGGCACGGCCGGCGTGCGCCCAGAGCGACCGCGCGTCGAAGGTGTTCCTGGCGACCGAGAACTCGTACTGTGTGCCCGGCTTGCGGTTGAGGAGGCCGAAAAAGCCGAGCTTCGCCGGGCCGAGGCCCGTGACGAGCGCCGGCCACGCGGGGGAGGTCGTCGGCGGGAACGTGCTGAGCAGTTCGGCCCGCGCGCCACGAGCGAAAATCGCGCCGACGTTAGGCATGTCGCCCGACGCCACGAGCGGATCGAGGATGTCGAACGTACCGGCGTCCAGACCGACGATGAGCAGGCGTCCGGCCATCGTCTTACTCGATGTACCCGAGCCCGCGCAGGCGCTCTTCGACGAGGGCTTCCTCGTCCTCCGACAGGCCTTCGTCGAGAGACGATGCGTCCTTCGCCGAGCTTCCGAGCGGATCGAGACTACGAGATGAGCGCAGCGACTCGTCAAAAAGCTCAGCCAGCACCCGGCCGTCCATCTCGGTAGTTGGGCGTTCACCGAGGCTGAAGAGCACGGTCGGCGCGATATCGATCAGCCGCGCAGCGTCGACGGTAGCCCCCGGCACCACTCCCGGTCCCCAGGCGACGAAAACTCCGTAGCGGCCGTGCTCGCCCGAGTTCCTGTGCCGGTCGACGAGGAACCGGTGGCCGGTCACGGGACCCGAAAACGCGTCGGTGCGCGGAGGAATCACGACGTCCGGACCGCGGTCTGCGACGGGACCCGAGAAGCACTCGCCGGCGAGCAGCACGTGCTCGAAGATAGGCTCGTCGTTCGGAAAACGCTCACCGGCGAGACGATCGCGAATCTCCGTGGCGATCCTTTCCGCATCGGATGCGTCGACGACGCCGTGCGGTTCGCGACCGCGGACGTTGACCCGGATCCCCCCGTCCAGCGTCGCATAGGCCGTGGTCCGCGACCAGTCGACGTCAATGTAGGTCTTGCCGGTCGCGGCTTCGTCTTCCACATCGCGCATCCGGTCGACGCCGTGGCGCGCTTCCGGCTCGACGGCCGATCGCAGTCGACGATAGACGGCAACAGCCTCGTCGAGGATGCCGACCGAGGCGAGCGCCTTCTTGATTCCGGCCTTCGCCGCCCGTTGTGCGGTGTATCCGTTTTCGATCAGCCAGCCCGTCACGTCGAACGTGCAGTAGAACGGCGCAAAACCGTGGTCCGAGACCAGAAACACGCGAGTCCCCGCCGGCACCGCATGACCAGGTCGCCCACGGCCGCATCGAGACGGACGTACATGTCGTCGACCGCAGTCGGGAACTCCGGGTTGTAGAGCGGGTGGTCGGGCTGCTGGTCGGCCCAGAACCGGTGCTGGACGCGGTCCGACTCGGTGAACGTGATCCAGGCGAGATCCCATTCCCGCGATCCGAGCAGCCAGAGCGCCGCGCGCAGTCGCGCATCCGCCGATTTCACGAGGCCCTCGAGAATGTCGGCTCGCGACTGGCCGAAGAGGTTCACGTCGACGACGTAATCCGGGACCTCCGCGAGCAGTTCGGCCTTGAGCTCTTCGGGCTGCGTCCACTCGACCGACGGATCGGGCGTGGTCATTCCCGAGACGACCCAGCCGTCGATGCGCTGCGGCGGATACGAACACGGATCGTTGACGACGACGGAACGACGGCCACAGTCCGACAGGATCTCCCAGACGGTTTTCATCCGGACGTCGGTCGCGTCCATCGCCTTCATCGAGAAGTTGTCAGCGCGCCGCACGAGGGGCATGAAGATGCCGTGTTTTCCCTCGTTGCAACCGGTCGTGCACGACGTCCAGCCGGGGAAGCTGTTCGGCATGACGGTCGACTTGAGCGGTGCACGCACGCCCTCGTGCATGAGGCGCGCAATGCGCGGCATCCGACCGTCCGCCACCAGACGGTCGACGACCGAAAACGTGAACCCGTCGAGCCCGATTACCAGCGTGCGTTCGCTCATCGGAGCGGTTTACCTCTTGACGGCGAGCTCGGGAGTCGCGAGGCCAGTCCTGCCGTCCACGACGCGGACGCGAACCGTCACGCCGCGGGGGAAAAACGCGTCGAGATCCTGCGCCACACCGAACATCCTCGTCGTCGTGTTGCCGTCGATGAACTTTGCTTCGACGGCCGTCGCCGGCAGCGGGACGCCGTTCACCTCGATCCGCTGGAAGTCATCGCCGAACCGGCCCCTTACGATGAGGTCGCCGTTTATCGTCGTCTTGAACTTCACGCTCTGGATCTTCGGGCCGTTGGATGGCTTGATAACGAGCGGCACCGAGGTATCGACGAGTGCCGAGCCGTCCTCGAACCGCGCCGACACGCGCAGAAACGCCCGGCTCGATCGCGCGTCGGCCGGAACCGTCCAGTATGCCGCCCGACGATCGGCCGGCAGGCCGGTGACGACAGCACTCCACGTCGCGCCGTCGTCGAGCGAGGCTTCGACGTCGAATGTGGTAAGTCCGTCGCCCGATGCCGTCCAATCGATCGGCAGCACAAAGCCGCCGTAGACCGTAGTACGGTTCGTCGCGAACGGCACGCGCATCGAGAGTGATGGCTCGGGGCCCGGCGGCTCGCCAGCGAGCAGTCCAAGTGCCGCGGCGTTCATCCTCAGGATCTGGCCGCCCATGTCGACGCGGACGTTCTCGATCACGTCGCGCGACGTGTGATAGTCGCGGTAGGCGCTCCAGTCGTTTTCGATGGTCAGGACCGTGGGGATGTTCGCGTCGAGGAACGGAACATGGTCGCTGCCGAATGGATAGAAGCTCGTCACGACCCGCAAGTCGGTCACGGCCGTGGCCGCCTCGGCGAGGACGTCTACGAGGTCTCCGCCGACCGTCGAAGTCTCGAGCAGCACGTCGAGATCGTCGTCGCGCGAGAACCCGATCATGTCCATGTTGATGACTGCGCGGACGCGACGCGATTCGCCGTTGCTGACCGCGCGGCGCACGTAGTCCCAGCTGCCGTAGAGCCCAGCTTCCTCGCCGCTGAACGCGATGAAGCGCACGGTTGCCTGCGGTGGCATTGAGGAGAGCACGCGCGCGAGCTCGAGCACTCCGGCCGCGCCGCTTGCGTTGTCTTCGGCTCCGGGCGCCAGTGTCGTGGCCTGTTCCGAAATGGAGTCGTAGTGCCCGCAGACGATGTAGAGCTCGTCCGGTCGCGTGGTCCCTCGGAGCTCGGCGACGACGTTCTGGGCTTTCCGGGAGCCGACGTTGAACTCCGGCGTCTCGACACTCAGTCCGAGCGCTCGAAACTGTGCGGCAAGGTAGTCGCGTGCATCGGCGACTCCCTGCGTGCCGACGTATCGCGTGCGAAAACCGGCCAGTGTCGCGACCGATGCGTGCCATCGCGCGGGATCAACCGAGTCGGCGTAGCTGTTCAACTTCGAGAGTTTCGACGACGAAGCCGGGGCGATAGGACGAACGTCGTTGACGGCTGAGCGCGCGACGGTGACGCCCGTCTCGGCGGCGATGAAGTTCGCGTGATCGTGGCCGTCGTCGAGAAGCGCCATGTCCTCGGGCTTCGCGGCGACCAGGCCATACAAACCCGAGCTCGCAAGCATTCGCGGTGCGCGACCGCCAGGACGCGAGATCTGAATGCGCTCGATGTCGTTCGGGTGGACGTGGCGCGTTACGAAGAGCTGCTCGCCAGGTCGGGGCGATTCGACGTCGCTGACCGAGGCCTTTGCCGCAGCGCGGTTGCGTGAACCGGAGGTCCCCGCAATGACGAGCACGTCGCCGAGCTCGTACCACGACTCGACGCCGGGATCGCTCCGCAGCTCGCGAAGCACCCTCGGTCCCACAAGCGAGACATCGACGGCATAATAGACCTCGCCGGACGCGGCAGCGGCGCCGGACACCGACGGTGTCGGGGCGAGTGCCGCGACGGCGACCATCAGGATCGAGATCAGCGCTCTCACGTCGGCGTTGTCCTTTTCGCGGCTCCGCGACCGGATTCGGTTACGAGAGCAGCGACCGTCCGTCCATCACTTCCGGCTTTGCAATTCCAAGTGCGTCAAGAATCGTCGGCGCAACGTCGTAGATCGTCGCATCGCCCGAAACCGGCGAACCGCCACCAATCCAGAACAGCGCATCGTCCTGCGTGTGCATGCCCGTGAACACGTCCCGGTCATGCAGCACCGTCTTGTTGACGGCGCCCTTCAGATCGTAGCCCTTCACGGGCAAAAGGCACAGGTCCGGCGCGACGTCGAGCAACGGTCCCGTGAAGATCTCTTCCTTCGTGAAGATCCGGTCGATGATGCGCACGCCGTCGACCTCGATCGTCGCGAGCTCGGCCCTGAGCCGGTCTAGCACGGCCGCGTAGTCCGCCGGGTCGACGTGCCCGAGCGGGTACTTGCCGCGCACGTTGATGTAGATCCGGGCAGGATCCATGGCGAAGGCCGTCGTGCCGGGCCCGATGTCCTCGAGCGACTCCGCAACCGGCTTGGTCCAGTTGAGGAACCCGTTCTGGTTCAGCCAGTAGTTCAGGTAGACCTGCTGGTTGAGCGGCGCGAACCCGTGGTCCGACATCAGGAAGAGCCGGTCGTTCGGTCCGGCGGCGTCGGCGATCTTGCCGATACACTCGTCTACGCGGCCGTAGAACTCGCGGAAGCGCGCGTGGAACTTGTGGTTCGGGTCCTCGATGGCTTCCCAGAAGAAGTGCTGCAGGCGATCGGTTTCGGTGATGACGCCAATGAACAGGTCCCACTTCTCCTGCTTGAACAGTTCCAGGAGGATAATTTCGCGCCGCTCGAGCGTGTGGAACACGTCGGCCATCAGCGCTTCGTCGGATTCCTTCTTCTTCCGGGCGTCGACGTCGATCTGGTAGCCGACTTCCTTGAGCCGCGGAATCAGCGAAAGCGGCCAGGTCGCGCGCTCGAGCTGGATGGCGACGAAGCCCGATATGAGCACGCCGTTGATCTCGCGCGCCGGATAGGTCGACGGCACGTTCACGACGACCGCTCGCTTGCCGTGCTTGTTCAGCACGTCCCAGAGCGTGTCGCCTTTCACGTGAGTGGCGTTAGGAAAGTAGATCTTGTAGCTCGACGGCTTCAGGTCGAGGAACCCGTACACGCCGTGTTTTCCGGGGTTCGTGCCGGTCATGAACGACGACCACGCGACCGACGAGATTTCGGGGATGGTCGTCGTCATGGACTTCAACGTGCCGGTGCCGAGCAGCTTCGCGACGTTCGGCATCGTGCCGTCGGCCGCGAGCCGGCTCAGCAGGGAGCACGGTGTGCCGTCGAGGCCGATCATGATGGCCCGGTTCGGCGCATCGGCCGCCGGCGTGTCACCGGCCTTGGACTTGAAACGATCGAAGAAACCCATTCCGTTCAGATCCTCGAGTGTCTCTCCGTGACTCCGTGACTCCGTGTCTCGGTGGCTCTGTGTGCGTAGCTCTTCAGACGCTGCGCACACAGAGACACGGAGTCACGGAGTCACGGAGTCTCGCTCTAGACGTATCCGAGCTCTTCGAGGCGTTGGCGGACCAGTTCGTCCTCGTCGTCCTCGGCAGCGACCTCGGTCGATGCGATCGGGTCGAGATAGCCGAGCTCCTCGAGCTTCGCGATGATCTTGTCGGCGCTCGCTTCCTTCGACTCGAGATCCGTTTCGAGGACGATCTCGGCGTTGAGCGGCTCTTCATAGGGGTCCGAGACTCCGGTGAAGTGCTTGATCTCGCCGGCGATGGCCTTCGCGTAAAGACCCTTCACGTCGCGACCGGCGCAGACGTTGACCGGGCACTTCACGTAAACCTCGACGAAGTTGCCGATCATCGCGCGGCATTCGTCTCGGATGTCGCGGTAGGGCGAGATGGCGGCCGTAATGGCGGCGACGCCGTTGCGCGAAAGAAGGTGGGCGACGAAGCCGATGCGGCGAATATTCGTGTCGCGATCTTCCTTCGAGAATCCAAGGCCCTTGCTGAGGTTGGTGCGGACGACGTCGCCGTCGAGGACTTCGACGTAGCGGCCGCGTTCCTTGAGCTTCTGTTCAATGATCTCGGCGAGTGTCGATTTTCCGGCTCCAGAGAGCCCGGTGAACCAGAGAGTAAATCCACGGTTGGTCATGTAAAACTGCGTCTCCTTGCGTATGCGTGTCACGGCGGGCCACTCCGCCGTCAATCAAAGCCGCCGATGATACACGATGGGGAAGGCGGGGTGAAGGCGAGATTGGCGTAGCCTCCGGGTCTCTGAGCCTCTGCGTGCGAAGCGTCTGAAGAGCTTCCCACACTGAGACACAGAGTCACGGAGGCGCGGAGTGAAGTCCATCTGGCCAGAAATCGTAAAATGGGCGTAAACTGTCCGGGCCGGCCGTCAGGCCCGGCGCCTGTTGTAAGCCAACTCGAAGAATTGCATAAGAGAGAGGGGGAATCGGGAATGTCTACGTTCTCGTTCGCTCGGAGCCGTGCTCGGCGCCTTAGTGGAAGGCGTGGCATGACGTCGTTCACGCTGCTGATCCTCGTGGTCATGCTCGTCCTGACGCCGATCGCGTCTGCGCAGCACACCGCGGATCAACCGCCGCCTCGCGCGGGAAGCCCCGGCAATGGACGGCTGGCTCGAAGCCGGCTGCCAAGGCCGCAGTTCCGCCGAAGGTCGCCGGCGTGAAGAAGGCAGCCCTCCAGAACTTCGAGCAGAAGGTCCAGCCCGACGGTTCGATCATCGGCGTGCCGGTGGAACTCGAGTACGGCGTGTGCGAGACGATGGACGAGATCATGTCCCGCCAGGCCCAGGCCGATAAACTTGGCCAGCCGGAATTTCGCGGCGCGAGCGGAAAACCGGCAAAGATCAACGAGCTTCGCCGAACGAATCCGCAGAACCCGGAGTCCGTCGAGGCGCCAAAATGGCCAATGATCGATACGGGGCCCGAGAATCAGAAGACCCACACGATCCTGAATCCGCAAACGCTCGGAACGAACTTCACGGCAGCCACCGTACTCGGCGTGAACCCGACGTTGTCACTTCCTCCGGACACCATGGGCGCCGCCGGTCCGACGCAGTACATAACGGCGCTCAACGGCCGGATCGTCAGTTTCACCAAGTCGACTGGCGTCGCCGATGGGGTTATCAACACGACCCAGGATACGTTCTTCACTTCAGTTCGCAACGGCGCCGGCACGAGCGATCCGCGCGTTCGGTACGACCGGCTCACTGGCCGGTGGTTTGTCATCATCATCAATGTCAGCACGCCGAATAGCGTGCTGCTGGCGGTCAGCAACACGAGCACCATTACGGGGGCGACGGTCTGGACGTTCTTCTTCATTCCGATCGACACCACGCCGCCGGCGATTTCGGCGACGTGTCTTTTCGACTATCCGACTCTCGGGATCGATGCGAACGCGCTCTACATCGGGGGCAACAACTTCTGTGGATCGCCGACGCAGACGTTCAACTCGTGCGACGGGTTCGTCGTGCGCAAGTCGTCGATTATGGGTGCCGGGCCGATCGTTGTGACGGCGTTCCGGGGACTAGTCCCCACAGCCAGCGGTGCAGGTCCGTATACGCCCCAGGGCGTCGACAACTTCGACCCGGCCGCGACCGAGGGTTACTTCATCGGCGTTGACAATGCGACGTTCGGAACGTTGATGCTCCGCCGTGTCAGCACGCCCGCAGGGACGCCCACGATCTCCTCGAACATCTCGATCACGGTGTCGGCGACGTCGTTTCCGATCACGGTCCGGCATCTCTTGAACACCACGACGGCGGGTAGGCTTGACGGGCTCGACGACCGCCTGTTCGCGGCGCATATCCGCAACGGCAGGCTGTGGACCGCGCACAACATCGGCGTCAATAACACCGGGACCACCGCAACCCCCAGCCGCGACGGGAGCCGCTGGTACGAGCTGCAGAACATCGCGTCTCCTGGCACTCCGGCCGTCGTGCAATCCGGAACCGTCTTTGCGGCAACCGGCGCCAACGATGTCGACCAGTTGAACTACTGGATCCCATCGATCATGGTGTCGGGCCAGGGCCACGCGGCGATGGCATTCAGCCGAGCCGGCACGGGCGTTGCAGTCAACGCTTACACGGTGGGACGGTTGTCAACCGACACTCTCGGAACGATGCAGGCCGAAACGGCGATTACCGCCTCGGGGACCGATTACACTCCAAGTTTCGACACCGGCGCAGGCCGCGGCAGCCGCAGGTGGGGCGACTACTCCTACACGTGCGTCGATCCGATGGACGACATGACCATGTGGACGACGCAGATGTTCTGCGACGCCGTGGACTCCTACGGCGTGCGGGTGACGCGGCTCATCGCACCGCCGCCGCCTACACCCCAACCTGCCAACGACGCGGACGGGAACCCGGTCGCCGTCTACCCGTATCCGGCCGGCAAGCCAAGCTTCCAGGTGGCGCTCACCGGAGTTGGCGCTGAGCTGGCAGCCGGCGAAGGGTATTACAACCCCGGGACGACAGGTTTCGCCGTTGCGCCAAACCAGCTCACGGCCTCGGTCACCGGAGGCGTGACCGTGAACTCAGTGACGTACGTCGACCGGACCTCGATCCTCCTCGATCTGTCCTCCGTCGGCGCATCTCCCGGACTCCAGACGATCACGATCACGAATCCGGATGGACAGCAGAGCAGCGCCGCTATACTCAACATCCTTGCACCGAACGCCGTCGGACTCGAGTCCCTCACGGCCACGCGATCGGCGGTCGGTTCGGGCGACGGTATTGTGACCGTCGCGTGGACGACCGGATTCGAGGTCGACAACCTCGGGTTCAACGTCTACCGCGAGAATTCCCGCGGCCGGCGCGAGTTGATCACGCCGCGGCTCATTGCGGGGTCGGCGCTCGTGTCTACCGACAAGAACATGGCCGTCATCGACCGGGAATATGCACTGACGGACAGGCCACCCGGGAACGCAAGACGCGTCCGGTACTGGCTCGAGGACATCGACACCAACGGCCGTTCGACCATGCACGGTCCGATCCGCATCACGAGGGCGATTGCCGGCGACTCTGCCGCCGGCAAGGGCACGACACCTATCACTCTCGACGAGGTGGGAAGAAAGCGTCACGACTTCGTCAACACGCCGGCACCGTTCGTACCCGAGTCGCCGGTTGCGGCACTCCCCGAGTTCGAGGCTGAACGCACAGCCGCACCACCTCCGGCCGGGAATCTGGACGTCGCGGCCGTTAAGCTGACCGTCCGGTCCGAGGGATTGTACGCGGTCTCGGCCGGTGACCTGGCCGGGCTCGGCCTCGACCTGTCGAAGATCGATCCGCGCAACCTGCAGCTCTTTGCCGAAGGACGGCAAATCCCGATGCTCGTCACCGGCGAAGCCGACGGCCGTCTCGATGCAGGAGATCGCATCGAGTTCTACGGTCTCGGTCTCAACCTGTCGTCGACGGATGCCCGGGTGTGCTGGCTCGTCGCCGGCTCCCAGCCCGGTATTCGAATTCGTCAGGTTCCGGCGGGCGCCTCGCCCGTTTCGACCGGCAGTACACCGTTCACCGTCGAGTCGCGGGAACGACTCATCTATTTCCCGGCACTGCTGAACGGAGATGCCGAGAATTTCTTCGGTCAGGTAGTGACCGCCGAATCGGCCGAACAGCCGGTCGTGCTTCGCAGCGTCGATCGAAACCCCCTGAAGAAGGCGACCATCGAGGTCGGTCTTCAGGGTGTGACGACAGGCGCTCACCGGATCGCCGTGGCCATCAACGGACAGCCGCTCGGCGAAGTCACCTTCACCGGGACGGCGCTCGGGAAGCTGCGCGCAACGATTGCATCCGATGCGCTCGTCGAGGGCATCAACACGGTCACGATGACGGCGGTAGGCGGAGGCGTGGACGTCAGTCTCGTCGAGGCCGTACGGATCACTTATTTCCATCAGCCGAAGGCCGACGACAATCTCGTCCGGGCCACATTCGCGGCGGCTGGACAGGGCAGCGCCCTGACGATCGGGGGATTCAGCTCACCGGACGTTCGGGTCGTCGACGTCACGAGCCCGACGCAACCGGTCGAGCTCGTCGGTACGGTCGTGACGGCTCCAAACGGGCACGCGATCAGCGTCCGCTCGCTTCCTGGAGCACGAACGATGCTCGCCTTCGCGGGCTCGCGCGTGCGACGCCCCGATTCCATCGTCGTCAACCAGCCGTCGGCGTGGCGGACGTTCGGCGGTGCCGATCTGCTCATCGTCGCTCCGAAGGACCTGCACACATCGCTCGCGCCACTCGTTGCCGCGCGGCAGGCCGAGGGGCTCTCGGTCGCCGTCGTGGATCTCGATGACGCGTTCGACGAGTTCAGCTTTGGCGTGCGTGATCCGAGAGGCCTGCAGTCGTTCATCGGTCACGCGCTCGACCGCTGGTCGATACGTCCGCAATACGTTCTGCTCGTCGGTGACGGAACTTACGATCCGCGAGATTATTTCGGTTACGGTCCAGTAGATCGGCTGCCGGCGAGGCCGTTCGATTCGCGATTCCTCGAGACCGCGTCTGACGACTGGTTCGCGGACCGAAACGGAGACGGCGTGGCGGATGCCGCCATCGGTCGGCTTCCGGTCCGAACACCTGCCGAGTGCGCTGCGGTTGTCGCGAAGATCGTCGGTTACGGTTCGGCGCCGGTGGGCGGCGAGGTCGTCTTCGTTTCCGATGTCGGTGACACGTACGATTTCCACGCCGAGAGAGCGCGCGTTCGCGCACTCGTTCCGACGTCGATACCGACGCGTGAGATCGAGCGAAGCGTGCTTGGCGACGCGGGTACGCGCTCGGCGATTCTCTCTGCCATCAATGCCGGTCCCCGCCTGCTGACATGGAACGGTCACGGGTCGGTCGGCGTGTGGCGCGGTAACGTGCTGACGGCGGCTGATGCGAGCGGCTTCACGAACGGTGGTGCGCTTCCGATCGTGACGACGATGACGTGTCTGAACGGTTACTTCACCGAGCCGTCGGAGGGCGGACTCGGCGAGCGGTTGCTGCTCGCACCGGGTGGCGGAGCCGTGGCGGTATGGGCGTCGACGACGATGACCGCGCCAGAGGAGCACACTCCGCTGAACGTCGAGCTGCATCGATTGCTCTTCGCGAATCCTGGTATGCGTCTCGGCGACGCGATTCGGACGGCAAAGGGCGTCGTCAGCGAGGCCGACACGCGGCGGTCGTGGACGTTGATCGGCGATCCGTCGATGAAGGTGCGGCTGCAGTAGGAAAGGAGAGTGGACAGGATTGCAGGATTTACAGGATTGACAGGAATCATGATGAGAAATTGTTCCTGTGAATCTCGGCCAAATCCTGTAAATCCTGTCCACTCACTTCTTCTAGTCACCCTTCTGGTCGTGACGACAGGATGCGGCGGGGCGGGGCCGAAGCCAGTGGCGGACGTGGCGGCAAGACCGGAGCTGCGCCACTGGGACATTCGAGCGGAGAACCTTAAACCGGGCGACGACGCTTCGAATGGACCGAAAGTCGTCGATCGCCCGGCAGGCGCCGAACTCGTACTGCCTCCAGGGTTCACGATCGAGCTCTACGCGTCCGGAGGATTCGAGAGGCCGCGCTGGCTGGCGCTCGCACCAAACGGCGATGTTTTTCTCAGCGATTCCGCGGCCGGGACGATTTTTCTCCTTCGTGACACGGATCGGAACGGGAAGTCGGACGCGCGATTCAAATATGCAACCGGTCTCAACAAGCCGTTCGGACTCGCGTTCCACAACGGATTTCTCTACGTCGGGAACACCGACGCCGTGGTGCGGTTCGAATACCGCGATGGCGACACGGCGGCGCGATCGGCGCCTTCGCAGATCATCGATCTCCCAGGCCGCGGTTACAACGAGCACTGGACGCGCAACGTCGCCATCACGCCCGACGGAAAATACCTCTACGTCACCGTCGGGTCGGAGTCCAACGTGGACGAGGAAGCGGACCCCCGTCGAGCCGCAATCCTCAGGATGACGCCGGAAGGCGAGGACATGAAGGTCTTCGCCAGCGGACTCCGCAATCCGGTAGGTATGACGTTCAACCCTGCGACCGGAGCTCTCTGGGCCGTCGTGCAGGAGCGCGACAGGCTCGGCGACGACCTCGTGCCGGACTACCTTGCTGAGATCAAGGAGGACGGCTTCTACGGCTGGCCGTATTCGTACTTCGGCCAGATCGAAGATCCTCGGCAGAAGGGCAAGCGGCCGGACCTCGTGGCGAAAGCGCTGATGCCGGACGTGCTCTTCCAGGCGCACTCGTCATCGCTCGGTCTGGTGTTCTACGGCGGGACGATGTTTCCCGAGGAATACCGCGGTGACGCGTTCGTCGCGTTTCACGGTTCGTGGAACCGGTCGAAGCGGACCGGTTACAAAGTCGTTCGAGTGAAGTTCAAGGACGGCAGGCCCGTCGGGGGCTACGACGACTTCTGTGTTGGGTGGATGCTCGGAGAAGACGTCAAGGAAGTGTGGGGACGGCCGGTCGGGCTGCTCGTTCAGGCGGATGGGTCGCTTCTCGTCGTTGATGACGGTGCAAACTGCGTGTGGCGGATCGCGTACGACGGAAACAAGAAGTAGACAGGATTACAGGATTGTCAGGATTCACAGGATTTCAATCAGATCCTGTGAATCCTGACAATCCTGTAATCCTGTCCACTCTTCACTATTTCAGCTTCACGACCTTCCCGGTCGGCCCGGTGTAATCGGCACCAGTGACACTCCATGGCCCGGTGCCTGATGAGGAAAGCGCAAGTTTGACGGTCCCCGCTCCCTTGGGACCCTTGACGGCCACGTCGATCGTCGCCTTGCCGACGCCATTGTTAGTCTCGATGTTTCCGCCGGAGAATGACGTCTCCAGCGGCTCTCCGAGCTCGGCCTTCAACGTCCCGCTCTGCTGCACGAATGCCTGCGCGGCGAGCGAGGCCTCGCTGTTTGCCAGCATGTACACGCCACCGCCGATCAACGCGACGACGCCGATCACAGCGATGACGACCAGCAGAAGGCATCCGCCTCCGGCTATCAGGAACCACTTCATGTTGCTCTTCTTCGGCGGCGGTGGCGCACCGCCCTGTCCATAACCGCCTTGAGGCGGAAAGCCGCCTTGATCCGGGGAACCACCCGGTGGAGGAAAACCGCCTTGCGGTGGAAAACTGCTCATTGAAGCCTCCTGTTCGAACCGGCAGGGATTGGAAAACGACGGAAAACCGGAAACTACGAATCGATAGTCTCGGGAATCGTCTCGACCTCGGAAAGCCACGCGCGTGACTCAGAATCGCTCGGCGCGCGCCAGTCACCCCGCGGCGAGAGCGAGCCGCCCGACCCGACCTTCGGGCTGTTCGGCACACACGTCCGCTTGAACTGGCTGATCTGGAAAAACCGGAATAGAAAGACCTTCAACCACTTCCGTATCGTGGCGAGGTCGTAGGAATTGCGCTGGGCGTCCGGAATGCCGGCGGGCCACGCGCCGCGCGAAACGTCGGACCACGCGTGGTGCGCCAGGAAAGCGACCTTCGATGGCCGGAACCCGAAGCGCGTCACGTAGTAGATATTGAAGTCCTGCAGCTCGTAGGGACCGATCGTCGCCTGCGTGCTCTGCGCCGGGTGTTCGGACGAGTCGCCGGGGATCAGCTCCGGAGAGATCTCAGTCCCCAGGATCGACTCGAGGATCATCGCCGTCGCCTCGTCGAACTGGTGGCCGGTCGTCGCGACCCAGTGGATGAGGTGCTGGATGAGTGTCTTCGGCACAGAAGCGTTCACGTTGTAATGCGACATGTGATCGCCAACGCCGTACGTACACCAGCCTAGCGCCAGTTCGCTCAGGTCGCCCGTTCCGAGCACGATCGCGGAATGACGGTTCGCAAGCCGAAACAGGTGGGATGTTCGCTCCCCGGCCTGCACGTTTTCGAAGGTCGTGTCGTAGAGCGGTTCGCCGGTCGCAAATGGATGACCGATATCCGCGAACATCTGCATACAGCTCGGCCGGATGTCGATCTCGGCCGCCGACACGCCGAGGGCCTCCATGAGCTTCCACGCGTTCGACTTCGTCGAGGCACTCGTCGCGAACCCCGGCATCGTGTAACCGAGGATGTTCTCGCGCGGCAGTCCAATCCGATCGAAGGTCTTCGCCGCGACGATGAGCGCGTGCGTCGAGTCGAGCCCGCCTGAAACCCCGATGACGATCCGATCCAGTTTCGCACTCGTCAGCCGCTTCATCAGTCCGTGGACCTGGATGTTGTAGGCCTCGAAGCAGCGTTCGTCGCGTGCAAGCTCCGTCGACGGGACATACGGGAACCGTTCGACACGGCGCGAAAGTGATACGACGCCGTCCGGAACGGCGAGCTGGAACTCGATCCGGCGGACTTCGCGCACCCGGTCGAGATGGGCGTGCACCGAATCCGTGAAGCTCGTGGTCCGCATCCTGTCCTGCGCGAGTCGCTCGAGGTCCACATCGGCGAGCACGACCTGCTCGTGCGATGCGAACCGGTCGGATTCGGCCAGCAGCTCGTTGTTTTCGTAGACGAGCGCGTGTCCGTCCCACGCGAGATCGCTCGTCGACTCGCCGGGCCCGGCTGCGGCGTAGAGGTACGCCGCGATGCACTTGCCAGATTGTGACGCGCAGAGGTCTCGGCGGTAGTCGGCTTTCCCGATGGTTATGTTGCTCGCCGAGAGGTTCGTCAAAACAGTTGCGCCGGCCAGGGCTGCCCAGGTGCTCGGCGGAATCGGCGTCCAGACGTCTTCGCAGATCTCGACGTGCAGGGCGAAGTCGGCGACGTTCGTCGCGTCGAAAACGAGATCGTTGCCGAACGGAACGTATGCGCCGAGGAACCGGACCTCGCGCTGAACGGCGGAACGCGCGTGCGCGAACTGCCGCTTCTCGTAGAACTCGCGGTAGTTCGGCAGGAAGGTCTTCGGCACGATGCCGAGAATCCGTCCACGCGCGATGACGACAGCGCAGTTGAACAGCTTGCCCTCGAAGCGCAGCGGCGCGCCGACCAGCAGGACGGGCGCGAGCTCGCGGCTCGCCTCGACGACGCGAGCTACGGCGTTGACGGCCGCGTCGAGCAGCGCGTCCTGGTGAAAGAGGTCCTCGCACGAATACGCCGTGAGGCCGAGCTCGGGAAAGAGCGCGACGGCCGCGTTGGCCTCTGACGCGCGCTCGGCGAGGGCCAGTGTCCGTTCGACGTTGAATGCCGGATCGGCGACGCGAACGAACGGGAGGCACACCGCCGTGCGCACGAAGCCGTGGGCGTAGATGGAATTGAACGGACGCATATCTGAACGTGACTGGCGCGACCGAGTGGCGAGCGGTGCGATCGCGGCTATGCTACTCCGAAACCCGGTATACTCGGCAAGCATGTCGCATCCGCACCCTTCGCATCTCCGCGCAATGGCCTTCGCCGGTCTTCTGATCGTCCTCGTCAGCGCGTCGAGTGCTCCGGCCGGATTGCCGGGTGACGTGAATCTCGCTTCGGCAGCGAACGTGGTGCGGATAGACGGTCCTGCGACGGGAGCCGACTTCGGCGACGGCGGCATCGTGGTAGGCGATCTCGACGGTGATGGAACGAGCGATCTCGTCGTGTGCGCGCCTGAGGCCCTGGCGACGCGCGGCGAGGCCTACGTGATCTTCGGCGTGCCGGGCGTCGGCCTGACGTCGCGCGATCTGGCGACCAATCCGCCGGACGTGATCATCGCGGGCGCCGGATCGAACGCGCGGCTCGGCGTATCGGCTGCCGCGGCCGACATGGACGGCGACGGCGCGGATGAACTGCTGCTTGCGACGGGCGGATATCTGCCGGCGCTTGGACGGCGTGCGTCGGGCGGGGTGCTGATCTTCCGGGGCGGCGCGCGACTTCGAGGCGTTTCGCACATCGACCTCTCGATCGAGGTCGCCGACGCCGCGGCGTTCGACCCGACCGTGCCGGCGCCGATCGGCGTCTCGCTCGTGACGGGAGACTTTGATGGTGATGGTTACGCGGATCTCGCCGCGGGCGCGCCGCTCGCGACGGGACTGACCGGCGCCGACAAGGCCGGCCGGGTTGCCGTCGTTTTTGGCGATCCGTTCTTTCCGGGCGGACAGGCCATCGACGTCGAAAACGACGGCCGTTCCGCAATCGTGGGCGGGCTGGCAGCCGGCGATCAACTGGGGAGCGACCTTCTAGCGGCCGATGTGACCGGCGACCGCGTCGACGACCTGGTGATGGGAACGCCGAATCGGACCGTGATTCGGGTCGTGACGCACGAGAAGGCAGGCGAGGTCTTTGTGCTCGACGGAACGAGGCTCGTGCGCCGGGCGCGCGTGGATCTCGCGACGGGCGCCGCCTTCGTCCGGGTTTTCGGAAGCGATTTTGGCGATTTTCTCGGGCGCGGCATCGGCGCTGGCGACGTGACCGGGGACGGTCGGATGGACCTCGCGGCAGGGGCGATCGACGCCGACGGCGTAATGAATGGCCGGTTTCCGGACTGCGGCGAGGTTTACGTCGTGGAACTGCCCGATCCGACCGATTCGACCGTGATTCTCGATATCGGCGACGACGTCCAGACCCAGACCGTCATTGGTCCAGCGCCGCTGCGGTTCGTCGGAAACAACGTCGTCGTGGCCGACGTGGATGGAGATCGGCAAGGCGAGGTCATTGCGACGTCCGAGGGTGCGTCGGGGCCGAACGGGACCCAGTCCGGCATTCTCTACGTCGTCGACGGCAGGCCCGGCACACTTGATCTGGCCTCGATGCCGGCGAACGGCACCGTCTATGGTCCGTCGTCTGGCGCGAAGCTAGGCAGCCGCCTGACGAGCGGCGACGTCGACGGCGACGGAGCCAAGGACATTGTCGTAACGGCGCCTGGCGCCACGGGCGGCCGCGGTGCGGTGTTCATCGTCTTCGGGCACGTGACCGAGGCCAACGCGGCGCCGGTGCTCGGGGCGCTTCCGGATGTGACCGCTGCGACGGGACAGCTGTTCCAGCTCACGTTCGCGGCAACGGATCCTGACGGCGACCCGTTACGGTTCTCGGTGGCCGGCCGACCGATCGGATCGCTCTTCCGCGACGCCGGTAACGGCACGGCGACGCTTACTCACGTACCGCCGGTCGACAGCTCGGGCATCTTTCAGGTCACGGTGACCGCCTCTGACGGTCTGCGTGAGTCGTCGGACACGTTCGAGTTGACGCTCGTTGGCGCGAATCCGCCGTCGATCCGCAAGGTGAAGTTCAAGAGGAATGTCCTCAAGGTCACAGGTGATCGCTTTTCACCTACGGCGGTGATTTTCATCAACGACGTGCAGAACGTGCTACCGGTTGAGTTCAACGCGGCGAAGGGCCGATTGACGGTTCGCGGAACGCGCGGGCAGTTGTCGCTGATGCCCGGCGTCGGTACGAATCGCCTCGTCGTGCGTGTGGACGGCGTCAGCACGACCTCTTTTGTCTTTTAGGGACGCTGACGTGGTGCGCGCGTTGCCACTCCTGCTCGCCGTTGTGCTCGTAGGAGCGTGCGGTGGGTCGCGAGAAGCACCGGAACCGCTGCTGTCGAATGCGCCCCCGGCCGGCGAGCCGGGGCAGACGGCGGACCTCGAGCCGCAAACGGCGCGACCCGGGTCGGAGTTCGTCGGCACGGGCGAGGCATTCGATGGACCGTTCACTCTCGGTGACGCGGCAATCGTGATGACGGTGCAGGGTGAGTTCACGAGAACTCGAGCGAGCGGGACGACGGACGCGGGCAGCTATCTCGTCACGGAAGACGGCCGGCTCGTGCTGTTCCTGGAGCGCATCGGAGAGTCGAGGTTGACGACGGCGCGGCCCGAAGTCCATCTGCGGAGCGAACTGGTGCCGGCGCCGTGAAGGCTGCTCGGTCACGTTGACGGAGCGTCGATCCGCCGGGGACTTCCTGGCACGGGAACATGACCTTTACCTGGTCTTCCATCGCCGGTTACCATTGGTCGTTCTCGCGCTGGATCGCTTCGCCGACCCCGCAGCACGGAACCCGCTCACCCCACACCTCGTCGTCAGGAGCTGGCCAGATGCGCGCGCAATCCATCAAGACCGAACGCGGTCCCGTGATTCGGCTCGAGACGCCGGACCTGCTCAAGAAGGCGAGGTACGAGCTCAGCCGGCAGCATCCGATTCTGCTGCGCGTGAGTGGAACGGCAATGCTTCCTGCGCTTGCCGATGGTGATCTCGTCACGATTCATCCGATCCAGATGCAGACCGTTCGCGACGGCGACATCGTGCTCTATCAGAGTCTGCGCGATACCGCCCTGATTCACCGCATCGTCCGAGTCGAGCATCGATCGGCCGGCAGGTTCGTCGTCACGCGGGCCGACGCCTCGCAGGCGCTCGACACTCCGGTCCCGATCCATCACATCATGGGTCGAGTCACGTCGATCGACCGCGACGGCGAACTCATTGAGGTGGTTCAGGAGGAGCGAGGTGTCGCCGGGCTGTTTCGGCGGATACTCGACTGGCTGGGGCGAGGGTGGCGCGTTTGACCCGGAACCCCGAGCGCAGCGAGGGGCCGAGGTACAATTCACGGCCAGTGGAGGCTACAGTCGGCCCCTCGCTTCTGATCTCACGGCCTGTGGTCGCGCGTACCGATTGACCCAGAACCCCGAGCGCAGCGAGGGGCCGAGGTACAACTCGCGTCCCGCGGAGACTACAGTCGGCCCCTCGCTGCGCTCGGGGTTCTGGGTCGGCGATGGTTTGGTTTGACGGCCCGTCCGAACGCGCTCCGCTCAGTTTGCCTGGAGCACTCCGCCGATGAGTAGCCCAGCCAGAAGCAGACCGAGCGCGACTCGATAACCGACGAAGACGAGCGTCGTATGCGTTCGCAGAAACTTGAGCAGGAATGCGATCGACGCGTAGCCGACGACGAACGACACGACCGTCGCAACAACGAGCGCCGGTGTGCCCGGTCCGCCGATCGACGCGCGAATCTCGTAGAGCTCGTAAACTCCGCTCAGCAGCACCGCCGGCACGCTCAGCAGAAACGAAAACCGGGCCGCCGCCTCTCTTGTGAGTCCGCAGAAGAGCGCAGCCGTGATCGTCGTGCCGGATCGCGACGAGCCGGGCAGCAGAGCCACGGCCTGCGCCGCGCCGACTGCGAGGCCCTCGGTCCACCCGATGTCCGCGAGCTCCTTGCGCAGCGTGGCGACGCGCTCCGCGACGAGCAGGATCAGTCCAAGTCCGATGAGCGTCGCCACCTGCACCCACAGCGAACGCGCTCCTCCCTTGATGAAGTCCTTGAATAGCAGTCCGAATACGCAGATCGGGATCGTCCCGACGCCTATCAGCCACGCGACTTTCGCGTCCTGCGACTTCCACGGCGCTCCCCGGAAACCGCCTCGAAGCCACGACACGCCATCGACGATGAACGCGCGAGTCAGCCTCCAGAGGTCGGCCCAGAAGTAGATGAGCACGGCGAGCAACGTGCCGAGCTGCATCACTGCGGTGGCCTCGGCGCCGATGTCCTTCCACCCGGCGAGGGCCGGGACGATCCGCAGGTGCGCCGTGCTGCTGATCGGAAGGAACTCAGTCAATCCCTGGACGATGCCGAGGACGATTGCCTGGACGAGCGTGAGCTGTTCCATCGCGCTACTGCCAGCGGAAGAGCTTCAACGCAATCGCGAAGCTCACGACGGCCCAGACCGCCAGGATTCCAAGTGGAACGGCAACCATCGGCAGCGTCGCCCCTTCATTGACGATGGCGCGAAGCGCATCGTTGAACGCCGTCAGCGGCAGGATCCTGATGAAAGGCTGGAAGGCCGCCGGGAACCGGTCGGAGGCGAAGAACGTTCCCGACAGCAGCCACATCGGAAGCATGACGAAGTTCATGAGCCCCGAGACGCCCTCGATCGTCGAAGGACGCGCGGCCACGAGCAGTCCGAGCCCCGAGAAAACCGTACCACCGATCCAGACCGTCACGGCGATCGCGAATATCGATCCCCGTACCGGGACGTCGAACACCAGCGCCGAGAAGCCGAGAATGGCAGTCACCTCGACCGCGAGGAAGAAGTAGCGCGAGAACATGAACGACAGCAGATAGTGCGAGCGACGCATAGGCGTAGCCGAAAGCCTCTTCAGGAGCCGGTTCTTGCGCGCCGTCACGATGGCAAACCCGAGTCCCCACATTCCGCTGCCCATCATATTGATGCCGATGAGTCCCGGAATCAGCCAGTCGATGTAACGGGCCCCGGCCTCGCTGACTTCGACGTTCGTCGGCGTCAGGGGATCGAGGCGGCCCGCTGCGCGCTGGAGCGCGTCGTCGACCTCGAGTCGGGCCGTCCGACTTTCGGGCCGGGCCGGGTCAAAGCGATAGGCGACGGCGTCGCCCGACGACTCGACGAGGAGCGCGACCTTTCCGGTTCGCAGCGCTAGCATCGCTTCCTCTGGCGCAAGGACGGCGACGTCGAGCATCTTCGACCGCCGCAGTGCTTCGGCGCGCTCTGAGGCCACCGGCCCGTCGGCAACGACTGCGACCTTGACGACGTCGGGGCCCGTGTTTCGGAATGCGATCCCGAGGGCGCACGCCATGAGAATCGGAAAGACGAAGACCCAGAAGATCGCTTCGGGCTCGCGAAGGAACTCGCGAAGGCGGACACGGGTCAGTTCGAGAAGCGGGTGCGATCCGTCGCGGTGTTCAGGCATCTCGAAGCATCCTCCCCGTCAGGTGAACGAAGACGTCCTCGAGCGTAGCCTGGTGCGTCGTCAGCGTGGTCAGCCTGGCGCCCTGACGGTCGAGCTCGCCGAGCAGCGCCGGCAGCGCCTCGCCGATCTCGATGACGTTGAGCGTGTTACCGGCGTCGGTGGCTTTTGTGGAGCGAACACCCGGGAGCGCTCCGACGGCGGCGAGATCGACGTCACCCTCGGCCGCGAACTCGACGACCTGATCGGCGCCGAGCGACGCGATCAACTCGATCGGCGTGCCCAGGGCGATGATCTTGCCGTGGTCGACGATTGCCACGCGATCGCAAAGTCGCGTCGCCTCTTCCATGTAATGCGTGGTCAGCAGCACCGTGCCGCGCTCGCGCTTGTAGCTGTCGACGATGTCCCAGAGCTGGAGTCGCGCTTGCGGGTCGAGTCCGGTAGTTGGCTCGTCGAGGAAAAGCACGTCAGGGTCGCCGACGAGCGCGCAGGCGACGGCGAGCCGCTGCTTCTGTCCTCCCGAGAGCTTGCCGACGCGCGAGTCCTGCTTTTCCGTCAGCGAGACGGTGGCGATGGTCGATTCAATGTCTCGGCCCGTGGCATAGAAGCTGCGGAACAGGGCAATCGTCTCGCTAACCGTGAGCTTCTCTGAGACCTGTGTTTCCTGCAGCTGGATACCGAGCCGGTCGCGGAGCGCGACGTCCTGTCCGCGCCCCCAGTGCATGCCGAGCACCTCGACGTCGCCGGCATCGGGTTTCGTGAGTCCCTCGAAGATCTCGACGGTCGTCGTCTTGCCAGCGCCGTTCGGACCGAGCAGGCCGAAGCATTCGCCCGAGTGGACGGCGAGGTCGAGTCCGTCTACGGCGACGACATCCGGATACCGCTTGACGAGTCCGCTGCAGCGCAGCGCGATCGATGGAGTAATTGTCGACATGGCAAAGACCGGGAGGATACACGCGAGGCGCGGAGGCGTCCACGGAGAGTACCGATTCCAAGTCGAGCCGTTTCGGCGCTTCCTCAATGCCTCCGTGCCTCTGCGGCTCTGTGTGCGAAGCGTCTCGAGAGCTTCGCACACAGAGCCGCAGAGGCACGGAGGCACTGATCCAGAACTTCTGCCCGAGCCTCCTCCGTTGACGGCGGGCCGCAATCCCACGACAATCAGGCGGATTAGACCGCCGCCACCGGCGGAGTCGCCCATTGGTTACGGCAATATCGAGGAACCTGAATGCTCGCTGCGAACACGCTGCTCCACAACCGATACCTGATCATCCGACAGCTTGGCCAGGGCGGCATGGGCGCCGTCTACCTCGCCACCGATCAGACGTTCGGCAGCACCGTTGCGCTCAAGGAGACGCTCATCACCGACGACCTGCTTCGCAAGGCCTTCGAGCGGGAAGCGAGACTCCTTAACAGCCTGCATCACGCCGCACTGCCGCACGTTTTCGATTACTTCTTCGAGTCGAACGGCCAGTTCCTCGTCATGCAGTTCATCCCGGGCGAGGACCTCGGCCAGCACATGAAGAAGTCCGGGCGCGGATTCGATCCGCAACTCGTGCTCAAGTGGGCCGACCAACTCCTCGACCTGCTCGACTATCTCCATTCGCACGAGCCGCCGATCGTCCATCGTGACATCAAGCCCGAGAACCTGAAGCTCACGGCGCGCGGCGACATCATCCTGCTCGATTTCGGCCTCGCCAAAGGCGCCGTCGACCAGATGACGCTCGTGTCGAACAAGAGTCTCTTCGGGTACACGCCGCATTACGCACCCTTCGAACAGGTCCGTGGAACGGGTACGGACGCGCGAAGCGATCTCTACTCGCTGGCGGCGACAATTTTCCACCTCCTGACTGCAACTCTGCCGCCCGACGCACTGACACGAGCCGAGAGCGCGCTCAACGGCGAGCCCGATCCGCTGGCGAATCTGCCGGCAATGCTGCCTATGGTGCCGGCCCAGGTGTCGTACGTTCTCCAGCGCGCGCTCGCGCAGAAGCGCGACCACCGGTTTGCGAACGCTACCGAAATGCGTGCGGCTTTGTCCGGGGCGATTCGAGCCGGCGGAGTGCAGTCGTCGGTCCCGCCGGGAGGCACGCTCGTTGAGCCGCCGCCGGCAACGAACCCGAACAATCCGTGGGCGCAGGTTCCGACCGTCGGTCACAGCTACAGCCCGACCGCGGCGCCGGTTTATCCCTCGAATCCGCCGCCACCGGGATACCCGTCGAATCCTCCGACACCGACGTATCCGTCCAATCCTCCGGCCCCGGCTTATCCTTCGAATCCGCAGTACGGACAGCCGCAGCCCGGATACGGCGTCGCGCAGCCGTCCGTGCCTCCGACCCAGCCACAGGCACAGGGGTGATGTCATCGCCGACTCCCGCGACCGCGTCGAGCGGAAACGGGAAACTCTGGGTCGGCCTGGCGATCATCGGCGTGCTGCTCGTCGCGGGGATCGTTGCGGGCGGAATGCTCCTATGGCCGGTGCTTTTCCCTCAGGTCGCGACGAACGGCAACGCGAACGCGAATACGAGCACGTCGAACTCCAATACCGGCGGCCCGGTGTCACCGGGCAAGGGCAAGACGCTCACGGCCGCGGGCTCGATCACTACGCCGAGTGTCCTTCTGGAAACTGCGATCACTCCCGACGGCAAGTTCATTGCCTCGACTGGCGAAGAGACCTCGGTCCGACTCTGGCAGACGAGCGGCGGAAGCCAGGTCAGGGCACTCGAGGGGCAAGCCGAGCCTTCGAAGGGGCTCGCGATCTGTCCGGACGGGTCACTCGTGGCCTCGGGTTCGGATGACGGAACAATTCGGATCTGGAAGTTGAGTGACGGCTCCGAGATCCAATCGGCGAAAGCGCACGACGGATTCGTTTTCTCAGTCGAGTTCAGTCCGGACGGGTCCCAGATCGCATCCGCGGGGCGCGACAAGACAATCAAGATCTGGAACGTCTCGGACCTCTCGCTCGTGACGTCGGTGCCGGCCCCGATGGCCGACGACCTGATAGTGGCGTTGAGCCCGGACCTGAAATCCGTCGCGTATTTCACGAAAAACAAGGGCATCAACGTCTGGTCGACTGACAGCAACTCGAAGGTCGCTTCGCTCCAGAACCACGCATTCGAGGTTCGGTGCGGCGTGTTCTCGAGCGACGGTACACTGCTGGCGATCGGCAGCGCGGACGGCGTGACACGCGTCTGGAATGCCTCGACGGGAGCACTCGTCCGAGAATTGCGGGCGGGCTCGAGCCCGGTTGGCCGCGTACGTTTTTCTCCGGACGGCTCGCTGCTGCTGACGGGAACTGCCGATGGCACGGTCCAGATGTGGTCCGTTGCCGATGGCGCCGAATTGACGAAGATGGCCGGTCACAAGGGCGCAATTCGCGGCATCTCGATCAGCGCCGACAACAGGACGATCGTGACGGGCAGCGCGGACAAGTCGATCCGCATCTGGAACGTCAACGACGGAAAGTAGCGCTCGTTCCGTCGCGCAATCCCCCTAACTCGAAACGGAGTCTCGATGAACAGACGTCTCGCTCGTCTCGCCCTGTGCTTCGCCGCGGCACTTCTCGTTGTGGTTCCCGTGCAAGGTCAGCGCACGCGCCGCGCGCCGGCGAAGCCGCCGGCCGCTCCCGCTTCGCTCGCCGGCTCACCCGCCGCATCTTTTCCCGCCGGAACCATGTTTTATGCGGAAGTGTCGGACACCGCCTCGATCATCGACCAGATGGGAGGCGTCGAACTGGTGTACCGGCTCGTCCGCGAGGGATTCCGCGGCACACCGACGAACAAGTCCACGTCGTTTCCGCTGACCCAGGAGGAATTCCGCGAGGTACTGGCCTCGAAGCTCGCAATGGGAATGCTCTTTCCTCCCGGCACGCAGCTGGCGAATCTGGGCAGCGTTGATCCGCAGATCGCGGGTGTCGCGCAATCGACATCGCCCGAGGTGTCCGCGCTCGTCCTGAAGGTGCTTAAGGAGGTCGGCCGGGGGCAGACGCGGTCAGGAGCCCCGCCGGCGGCTGTGACGGTCCGCGGCGCAAAGGTATCAACGTGGGGAACAGGCCGCGGCGCCTTTGCCGTGACCCAGGTCGGAGACGACTTCGCATTCGGGGATCCGAACGGCGTGAAGTCGATCCTCGACACGGCATCGGTTGCCCCGACTGGACGACTCTCCGACTTGCCTGCCTTCAAGGGGGCGAGCGAGCGCGTCCCGGGCCGCCGCCAGTTTTTCGCGTTCCTCAACGGAGCGCCGATCGCGCAGGCGTTCAACGCGGGGATCGACGAATCCTATGCCAAATCTGGACCGGCGCCGGCGAAGGGAGCGAAAGCGCCCGCCTCAGCGCCGCCCGAGGCCGCCGCGCTCAAGCGATTCATCGGCATGGAAGCGCTCGTCGGCGGCAGCATCACCGCACTCGCCGAGGGCGGACAGGTCACCCTCCAGGCGGCCATCGAGTTGAATCGGACGCGCAACGGACTCGTAACCGTGCTCTCGGATCCGCCCGTCATCGAAGGCCGGTCGGCGGCGCTGATGCCGACCGCGACCGACGGCGCGCTTGTCGGCAGCATTGATCTCGTCCGCATCTACGACCTCGTCCTTCAGACGATGACTCCGGAACTGTCGAAGAAGCTCGGGATGCCTACACCGCCCGAGGTCATTCGCGAGTTCGAGACCCGCTACGACATGCGGCTTCGCGACGACTTTCTCGCGGCGTTCGGCAATGAGATTGCGATTGGGGTGATGCTCGAGCCGTCGCCGGCGTCGATGGCGCGCGTGCAGGACAGCGGAGCACCGCCGGCCCAGAAGACCCCGGGCGTCGAAGATGCGTTCGTGTTGATGGAACTCCGGAATCCGGCTGCGATTCGCCAGTTCGTGGAGCGTTCCTTCGCGCCGGCGGATGGCCAGGCTGCCACGCCTCCGAGCATTTTCCGCGACGTCGAAATCTGGGGCTCGGGTTCCTTCAGCTTTGCAATCGTCGGCAACTTTGCCGTCGGCGGCGCGCGGAAGACTGTCGAGGACATCATCGTCTCATACCAGACCGAGCAGGGATTGCTGCAGAACTCGGACTACCTGCGTGCTCTCGGCGGAATGCCGAACAACGCGATCGGCGTGCTTTATGTCTCGCCCGATTTCATCGACATGGCCGGACGCCAGGGTGGCCTCAACCAGTCGAAACCGCTATATCCACAGGGATTGCTCTGGACGCTGCAGAAGGACGGGAGTGGAATCTACACGAACTTCCAGGCGCCGCTGCCAGACATGAAGAGCCTCTTTGATACTGGAACGAAGCTCGCATTTCTCGAGCCCGAGAGCAGGTCGGTAAGCAAGAACTCGTCGGCAAGGCAATCCACCGTTCGTCGCTGAAGCGTAGCAGGAGTGTCGCGCAACAGCTTTGGGAGTGCGGGAGCGAACAGTCGCTCGGTCTCGGGCTCCCGCGCGACGATTTCCTTGGGTTGGAGGCGCGGATGTCCAACGCGAATCGGGAGGACTCGGGCGTCGACGAACGCCCGATGAACCGGCGGGGATTTCTCGGGGCGGCGGCAGCGGCGGCTGGGTCATTGGTGGCCGTTGCCGGAGGTGGCGTCTCGGCGGTCTACCTGGCCGTTCCGGCGCTCACTGGCAATGGCGAAGCGTCGGGCTGGACGCTCGTGCGTGATGTGGCGACCCCGGCCGACGGCGGTCCGGCCCGGGCAACGATCGACGTGGTCAGCCAGTCGGGCTGGGCCCGATCTGTGACGCGGCAGGCGGTCTTCATCGAACGCCGGACGGACGGGACGGTCACGGCCTACTCCGCAAAGTGCCCGCATCCAGGGCTGTCTCGTGGACTGGCGAGCCGCGCAGGCCGATTACTTCTGCGTCTGCCACTCGAGCACGTGGTCGCGCGACGGGCAGCTCGCGGCGGGACCGGCCAAACGTGGCCTGGATCCTCTGGAGGCTCGTGTGACGCCAACCGGGGACGTGGAGGTGAAGTACGCCTCGTTCGCGCTCGACACGGCCGAGCGCGTGGAGGTGGGCTGACCGTGGGCGGCCACGGCAAGGGTCCCATCGGGCGGCTCGCTGATGCCGTCGAATCGCGCACTGGACTCGGAGCGACGGTCAGTGCTTCCGTTGACTACGAGATTCCCGGCGGTTCGCGGTGGGTCTACGTCTTCGGCACGGCGCTTTTGGCGACGCTGCTGTTGCAGACGGTGAGCGGAATACTGCTGGGGTTCTATTACGTGCCGTCCGTGGATCACGCACACACCACGGTTGCCTACATCCAGAAGGAAGTCGCGCTCGGATGGCTCGTTCGTGGTGTGCATAACTACGGGGCGAGCGCCGTGATCCTTCTGCTCATGGCGCACCTGTCGCGAACGGTACTGTGGGGTGCCTACCGCGAGCGGCGCGAGGCGCTCTGGCTTTCGGGCATCGTCCTGCTCGTACTCGTGATGGGGTTTGGCTTTACGGGTTATCTGCTTCCGTGGGATCAGAAGGCGTATTTCGGAACACAGGTCGCCGGCAGCATCGCCGCGAGCGTGCCGCTGGCGGGAACGATGCAAGCGCAGTTGTTGCTCGGTGGCAACGACGTCGGACAGGCGACGCTTTCGCGCTTCTTCGCGCTCCACGTGTTCGTTCTTCCCATCCTGACGGGTCTTGTGCTCGCACTGCACATACGGTTCTTCCGTCGCGTGGGAGCGGCGGGCGCCGCGGTTGGGGATTCGTCGATCCTGCGCAGGCGTCCGTATTATCCGGCACAGTTCGCGCGCGACATGGCGGTTTCGATCGTCGTCGTCGGACTGCTCGTCGGGTTGGCGGCGTGGCGTCCCGCGGTTCTCGGCCCGAAGGCTGATCCCGGGGCCCAGTTCGTGCCGCGTCCCGAGTGGTACTTCCTGTGGATCTTCGAGCTCCTCAAGGTTGTGCCGGCATTCTGGGGAGCGGTCGTGCTGCCCGGTGTCATCGTCACCGGGCTGGCGCTGCTTCCGTGGCTCGACAGGGGTCCCGACCGGCGGTTCCGCAAGCGGCTCGTGCCGATTGGAGCGTTTGCGGTCCTGGCCGTCACGGTCGTGTCCCTGACGATCGTGGGTCTCACCGCCGATGCGCGCGATCCGAAGATTCAGGCGCAGGAAGAGGCCGCGCGGGCGTATCTCGCCGAGCCGTTCGTGCCTGACGAGATCGGCGGCGCGAAGGGCGCTACGGTGGAAGTCATCGGGCCGGCGCCCGAGGCGTTTGCGAAGAACTGCGCGGGATGTCACGGTGCGACGGGCGAGGGGAGAATTGGGCCTTCATTGTGGGGCGTAACGGCGAAGCCGTCCCGGAGCGTCGACGACCTGGTGCAGTTGATTGCGAAACCCGGCACGTACGGACTGGGGGAGGGAATGCCTTCCTTCGAGACTCTGCCCGAGGCGGAGCGTCGAGGCATCGCGGCGTGGGTGGCGTCCCTGCCGAAGGGGTGACGCATTCATTTGAAGCTCTGCGCCTTTGCGGGACCTTTGCGTCTCTGCGGGAAATCTGACTTGAAGGGAGTTTCTCGCAGAGGCGCAGAGGTCTCGCAGAGACGCAGGGAACGATCCGGCCTTGACGCGCGCCTGGCCTCCCGGCTACAGTCCCCGTTTCCGCAGCGGACATCCGCCGCGAACACTGCAGGCCGAAAGGAGGTGACACGGTTTGGCCATTGTTGAAGTTCATCCGAACGAAAACCTCGAGAACGCTCTGCGACGCTTCAAGCGCCGCGTGCAGGTCGAAGGCATCATCACGGACGTGAAGAAGCGCGCTTTCTACCTCTCCCCGACGGAGAAGAAGCGCATCAAGTCCGCGTTGGCCCGACGCCGCGACGCCCGCAAGCGCCGCTACCGCAACTCGAGAGCCTGACCGCTCACCGACGGCGCGCTCTTTGCGCCGTTCGTGCCGTACAATCCGGAGCGGGATTGCCACCGACGTGGCGGTCCCGCTCCGTTTCGTTTTCCAGTCCGATTCTCGATCTTCCGGAGAGCACGGCCGATGAGCGGCATAACCTCTGAGACGACCGCCGATCGCGTACGGCGCCTGCGCGACGATATCCGTTACCACAACGACCGGTACTACCTCGACGATGACCCTGTCATCGCCGACGTCGAATACGACGCCCTCGTTCGGGAACTGCTCGACCTCGAGGCCGCGCACCCCGAGCTTGCCGACCCGGATTCCCCTACACAGCGCGTGTCCGGTCGCGCGGCCGATACCTTCACGAAATTTCCTCACGCGCGGCCAATGCTGTCGCTCGACAACACCTATTCGATAGACGAGCTGCGCGCGTGGGACGCTCGCGTCCGAAAGGGACTCGGCGATCAGCCGTTTCGCTATGTCGCCGAACTGAAGATCGACGGCCTGAGCCTGTCGATCGCCTACGATAATCGCGGCAGGCTCGTCCGTGGCGTGACGCGCGGTGACGGCGTCACCGGCGAGATCGTGACCGCAAACGTCGAGACGATCCCCGGACTTCCGAAGCGCTTGCCGCCTGTGGCACTTGCGGCGCTCCCGCTCCAGGGCGAGATCGAAGTGCGCGGCGAGGTTTACCTGTCGACCGCCGAGTTCCGCCGCATCAACGCCGAAAACGTCGAAGAAGGCGAGCGAACGTTCGCGAATCCGCGCAATGCTGCCGCGGGCTCGCTACGGCAGAAGGACCCGGCGGTCACGGCGTCGCGGCGGTTGGCGCTCTTCGCATACGAGCTATTCGTCGAGGGGGCGAAGCCGTTGCCTGCACAGTCCGAGGCCCTCGACTGGCTTAAGTCGGCCAAGGTTCCGGTCAACGACGCGTCGAAGTTGTGCGATTCAATCGAAAACGTCATCGAGGTCATCGAAGGCGCGGGAGCCCGTCGCGACGAGCTCGGCTACGAGATCGACGGTGTCGTCGTCAAGGTGGACTCGGTCGCGCAGCAGGAGGCGCTCGGTTCGACGTCGAAGGCTCCGCGGTGGGCGGTTGCCTACAAGTTCCCGGCGCGCCAGGTAACGACGCGGTTGAACGACATCACGATCCAGGTCGGGCTGACCGGCGCGCTGACACCGGTCGCGGAGCTCGAACCGGTTCTACTCGCCGGATCGACGGTCTCACGCGCGAGCCTCCACAATCAGGACGAGATCGCTCGGCTCGATGCTCGCGTCGGCGACTGGCTGCTCATCGAGAAAAGCGGCGACGTCATTCCACGCGTAGTAAAGGTCGTGCTCGAACGGCGGGAGGACGGACTCGTGCCGTTCGCGTTTCCGACAGCCTGTCCGTCGTGCGGAACGGAATCGATCCGCATCGAGGGTGAGGTCGTTCGCCGCTGTCCGAATCCGGATTGCCCGGCGAAGCGGCTCAAGTCGTTGCTCCGCTTCAAGGAGCGAAAGGCCATGAACATCGAGAAGCTGGGCGAGTCGCTCGTCGGAAAGCTCCTCGAGACCGGGCTTGTCCGCGATGCGGCGGACCTGTATGCCCTCGATCTGGCGAAGGTGACCGAGCTCGAGCGCATGGGCGATAAGTCAGCTGCGAACCTCATGGAGCAAATCGAGGCGAGCAGATCCGGTGGCCTGGCGAGGCTGCTCTACGCGCTCGGTATCAGGCACGTCGGCACGCGGATCGCTCAGGTGCTGGCCGGCGCCTTCGGTTCGGCCGAGGCGCTGGCGGCGGCGACGGAGGAGGAACTGACAGCGGTCAACGAAATCGGGCCGATCGTGGCGGCGTCCGTGGCGGCGTGGTTCCGCGATGAGGGGAATCGACACCTCCTCGATCGTCTGCGCGATGCGGGTGTCTCGATGGAGGCGCCGAAGGTCGTCGTCGAAGCGGCGGAGGGCGTTGCCGGGAAGACCTTCGTGCTAACCGGGAAGCTCGAGGGCTTCACGCGGGACGAGGCCGCGGCGCTCATCGCCTTGCGTGGCGGAAAAACCGCGTCGAGCGTCAGCAAGAAGACGGATTACGTCCTTGCTGGATCGGATGCCGGATCGAAGCTCGACAAGGCCGTATCGCTCGGTGTCACGGTGCTCGACGAAACGGCATTCCGGGAGTTGATGGGAGAGGGAGAAGACAGGAAGCTCGCGAACCTTGCGGATGACTCGGACTGAGCGGATTTCGGTTCCGACCGCGGAGCGGTTCTACGCGAGTCCGTCAGAGAGTCCGCGACCGCGGAGCGGTCGATGAAATAGCCGTGGGTCGCGCAGGGCGAGTGCCGCGAGCCCTCGCGCGACCCGCGGAATCGCCGGACGTAACGCACGACCGCGGAGCGGTTCTACGCGAGTCCGTTAGAGAGTCCGCGACCGCGGAGCGGTCGATGAAATAGCCGTGGGTCGCGCAGGGCGAGTGCAACGAGCCCTCGCGCGACCCGCGGAATCGCCGGACGTAACGCACGACCGCGGAGCGGTCGCATCGTCAGTCCCGAAGATAACGTGCGTAGGCGACACCGTGCTCGTCGAGTAATGCTCGAGAACACTGATGTGCAGGTAGACCTCGATCAGTGTCGGTGCCATAGGCCTTGCCCTTGGGCCCGTGATCGAAATCCGCACAGCTTGAGATGCTTCCCACTCACAACGCAGTGCGACCGCTCCGCGGTCGGCGCGGGGGGGCTGGCGGTTCCGCGGGTCGCGCGTAGGCTCGTTGCACTCGCCCCCGCGCGACCCACGGCTATTTCATCGACCGCTCCGCGGTCGCGGAATCGACCGCTCCGCGGTCGCGGAAACCAGGAGGCGATTATGACCGCTGGTCGGCCCGCAGTGGCGGACGGGGTGCTTCCTTGTCGAGCAGTTCCGTCGTGCTCTCGGTGACGCTAGGCGGCGGCTCGGACATGTCGAAATCGTACCCGGCCGGCTTTTCGAGCTCTCCGGTCGTCCGCGCGGGAGGAATATACGCCGGCAACGGATCCGAGTTGACGACCGAGACCGGCCGCGGCGGCTCCTGAAGGGCGGCCTGTTCAGCAGCCTCTTTCCTCTTGCGTCGCGACTTCTTCTTGCCGTCTTTCTCTTCGCGGTACGCATCGAGCGCAGCCTGGAAGGCCCTCGGGTTGGTGATGCTCTTGCGCAGAAGCGCGGCCTGCACCATGTCCCGGACGGCACTCGCCACCCAGAACAGCATGAAGTAGACCCAGAAGGCGCCCTTGAACATCACGAACATCGCAATGAAGACGGCGATGCTCGTCAGAAGGTGATAGAGCGCCTTGCTGTAGACCGACGCGTAGGCGATCTCCATGTCGACCGCCGCGTCCGACCCCTCGACCGGCGCGGGCGCCAGTGATCCGGTCAGCGCCTGGCTGACCGCCTCGAGGTTCGTGCCGCACCGTTTGCAGAACCGGGCCAGCTCGATGCTCTGGGCCCCGCACTTCGGGCAAAAAACTACGTCGTTTGCCATAGGATTCTCAAAAACGGCGCGAGTATAGCACAGCGGAATCGCAGGTTGACGGTCTCGTCGGGCGGCGTCTACACTCGGAGTTTGCCGAACACCATGAGCCGCTTACCCAGTCCGATCCCGAACCGACGCCGGCGGCTTTCAGCCGCGATTCTCCACGTCATCGTACTGACGATCGCCTTCCTGCCCGTCGCCTCCATCGGTGCGTCGCCGGTGCAGGATACGTCCCTCAAGCGCGACACGTTGCTCAACGGCCTCCAGGTCCGTTCGGTGCGTGCCGCCGGCGACCGCGTGTCGGTCGTCAGCGTCGTTCGTGCCGGAGCGATGTTCGATCCGGCCGGCCGAAGCGGTCTCGCCCGCATGACGGCCGGGCTGCTATTTGCGGGGGCGGGCTCATACACCGGGGAGCGAATGCGCGCGGAGCTCGAGAACGCCGGGGCAAGCTTGACCGTCGACACGACGTGGGATGCAACGTGGATCGAAGCCTCGGCGCCGCCCGAAAAACTCTCGGTGCTCCTCGATGTCGTGAGCCTCGCACTGACGGCGCCGAAGTTCGCGCCTGAGGACGTTGCAGCGGCGAAGACGACCTTCGCTGGCCGCGCCGCGGCTGAGCTCGACGATCCCGTCGGCGCCGCCGAGCGCGGCGTGGCGCGCGTGCTCTACGGCAAGCACACCTACGGGCGCGCGATCGACGGAGATCCCGCATCGATCACGGCGATCGACGTGGCCGACGTGAAGCTCTTTTACCAGAAGTTCTACGGTGCAAACACGACCGTGCTCTCGATCGCGGGACCGACGGATCCGGTTGCCGCCATGGCGCTCGTGAAGCCGCGATTCGGGCGCTACCTGAAGCGTGCAATCGTGCCGGCGACGTTCCGTCCGCCCGCTCCAGTCGCCGCGACGCGCGTGTACGTGGTCGATCGTCCCACGCCGCCGGGCGCGGACGTCCGGATCGCCACGCTGGTACCGGGTCGGTCGGCCCCAACTCTCGCGGCCACGAAGGCGCTTGCACCGCTCACACAGGGTGCCCTGGCGTCGAAACTCGCCGGAGCGGAGGGACTGACCGTGCGCTTCGACGCACGGGCGCTACAGTCGCCGTTCGTCGTCGGCTTCCACGTCCAGACGGCTGGACTTGCAGATGCCATCGCGGGCGTTGGGGCGACCTACGAGGCGATGCGCGCGACACCGCCATCGACGGCGGGCGTGCGGTTCGACGAGGCGCCCGGGGGTTCGGCGGCTTCCGTCGCGCGCTCGGGCGCCGCGAGCGACTTCTACGTCATGCAGAAGTTGTCGCCAGATCCATGGAACTACCAGGTGTCGGACGCCGATATCCGGTCCGCATCCCAGGCGGCATTGAGTCCGGCCCTGACGATAGTCATTGTCGGGAACTCTGCCGAGATCGCCGCGGCGCTCAAGGACAGGTATCAGGTCGAGCCGCTCGTGCTGCCATGAACGCCGAGACCGTCGGTCATCCCGAGAAGGCCGAGCGCGTTCGCGCGATGTTCGACCAGATCGCGCCACGGTACGATCTGCTCAACCACGTCCTTTCGCTCAATATCGACAAGCGATGGCGCGCACGTGTGACGCGCGAGCTTGCACCGGTCCTGTCGAAGCCTGACGCCCGGGCTCTCGACCTCTGCTGCGGGACCGGTGACCTGACGATCGCATTGCGGCGGGCATTCCCTGGATCGGATGTCGTCGGCCTGGACTTCAGCCGTCCGATGCTCGTACGCGCCGACCAGAAGTCGACGACGGATCCGCGTGTCTCGCTAGTCCAGGGCGACGCGACACGCGTACCGTTTCCGGACGGGGGGTTCGACGCAGTGACGATCGCCTTCGGGCTGCGCAATCTGACCTCGGTCGAAAGCGGCCTGTCAGAGATACGGCGGATGCTTGCTCCGGGCGGACGAGCCGTCATCCTCGAGTTTTCGCGGCCCGTGTTCCCGTTGCTTCGAGAAGCGTTTGGATTCTATTTTCATCAAATCCTGCCTCGAATCGGCGGAATCGTGTCGGGCTCGCGCGGCGCGTACACCTATCTGCCGAAATCCGTCGAGGAGTTTCCCGATCAGAAGGCGCTGTCCGGAATGATGGAAGACGCCGGTTTTGTTGGAATCCGTTTCCGAAACCTCAGCGGCGGCATCGCGGCGATGCACGTCGGCGATCGAAAGGCGACGTAACAATGACCCGAGACGCCATCGAGTTCTATCGGGAACGCTTCGGGATCACGCCCGCTGACGTCGACCGCCTGCTCGGGGTAGCGCTGGCTCGCGGAGGCGACTTTGCGGACCTCTACTTCGAGTACACGTCGACGGGAAGCGTCCAGTTCGAGGAGCAGATCGTCAAGACGGCGACGCGCTCGGTCCGTCAGGGGGTCGGCGTCCGTGTCGTAGTCGCCGAACGGACGGGTTTCGCCTACACCGACAGCATCGACGTGGGGTCGATCGAGCGCGCGGCGCGCACCGCCTCGTCGATCGCCCGATCCGGCGGATCGACCGAGCCCGTCTCGGTAACGGTTTCCGGTCCGCCACGCGATCTCTATCCGGTCGAACTCTCGGCCACCGATGTCGACATAGCCGTGAAGATCGAAATGCTGCAGAACGCCGATGCAGCGGCCCGCGTCTACGACCGCCGCATCCGCGAAGTGCAGGCGGGCGTCACCGACGTCTTCAAGATCGTGATGATCGCGACGAGCGAGGGCGTCCTGACCGGCGACGTCCAGCCGATGGTGCGATTCGGCATTCACTGCATCGCGGACGACGACGGGAATCGTCAGGTCGGACGTTCCGGCGGAGGCGGGCGGTGCGGGCTCGACCATTTCGTCGGCGGCGATTCTCCCGAGGCGTATGCGGCCGACGCGGCGCGTCAGGCCATCGGGCAGATCGAGGCCGTCGAGGCGCCGTCCGGCACGATGGAAGTCGTCCTTGGCAACGGCTGGCCCGGCATCCTCCTTCACGAAGCCGTGGGACACGGTCTCGAAGCCGATTTCAATCGAAAGGGCACGTCGGCATTTTCGGGACTCATCGGCTCGCGCGTTGCCTCGGATCTGTGCACGGTCGTCGACGATGGCACGATCCCGGGTCGCCGGGGCTCGCTGAACGTCGACGACGAGGGCCACGCCACGAGCTCGACCGTGCTCATCGAGAAGGGAATCCTGCGCGGCTACATCAACGATCGTCTCAACGCGGGACTGCTCGGGGTTGCGAGAACCGGCAACGGACGCCGAGAGAGTTACCAGAGCATCCCGTATCCGCGCATGACGAACACGTTCATGCTCGCGGGGGAAGACGACCCCGCCGAAATCCTTCGCGGCGTGAAGCGCGGCCTCTACGCCGTGCAGTTCGGTGGCGGCCAGGTCGACATCACGAACGGGAAGTTCGTCTTCTCGGCGAGCGAGGCGTACCTGATCGAAGACGGAAAGGTGACGGCACCCGTACGTGGCGCCACCCTGATCGGCAACGGTCCCGATGCCCTGACGAGGGTGACCGCGGTCGGTTCGGATCTGGCGCTCGATCCGGGAATCGGCATCTGCTCGAAGAACGGACAGGGCATTCCCGTCGGCGTCGGCATGCCGACGATTCGAATCTCGGAGATGACCGTTGGTGGAACGAAAGGCTGAGGCCGGCTGGCGAAGCGCGCACATCCGATGACGATCGACACCCAACTTGCCGGCGACATCGTGGCGCGTTGCCTGAAGCGTGGCGCGACTGCGGTCGAGGTAATCGCGCGAGAAGAGACCGAGTTCTCGGTCTCGGTCCGACTCGGCGAAATCGACACTCTCACCGAGGCCGATTCTTCGGCACTCGGACTGCGGGTGCTCGTCGACGGCCGGCAGGCGTCGGTCTCGACGTCGGATTACCGCGGACCGTCGATCGATGCGCTCATCGACGAAGCGCTCACGCTGGCTCGCGCAACGTCGGTGGACGAGTCGGCCGACCTGCCAGAGGCCTCGGCGATGGCGACCGAGTTTCCGGACCTCGAGTTGTACGATCCGGCAATCGCGGCGTTGTCGGCCGATGCTCGCATCGACATGGCGCTGCGCGCCGAAGCTGCGGCGCGCGACGAGGATCCGCGCATCACGAACTTCGACCGCGGCGGACTGGGAACGACGGTCGGCCGCACCGTCTTCGCGAACTCGCTCGGATTCGCCGGATCCTACGACTCGACGATGATCTCGATTTCGGCGATCCCGGTCGCGACCGATGGCGACCAGATGCAGCGCGACTCGTGGTACGACCGGCGGCGGACGCTCGCCGAGCTCGAGACGCCCGAGTCGATCGGTCAGCGGGCCGCGCGGCGGACGCTGCGCAGGCTTGGCGCCCGCAAGGCGGAGAGCTGCGAGGTCCCGATCGTCTTCGAGCCGATGATCGCCCGCGACCTTCTCGGCACTATTTTCTCGGCGTGTTCGGGCGAGTCAATTTTCCGGAAGGCTTCGCTCTTCGCCGATCACCTCGGCGAACGCGTCGGGGCGGCTGGACTTAACGTCATCGACGACGGCCGCATTCGGCGCGGCATCGGCTCGCGGCCCTTCGACGGCGAAGGCCTGCCGACGCGTCGAACGGTGGTGATCCGCGACGGCGTGCTCGAGAGCTTTCTGCTCAACACGTACACGGGTAGGAAACTCGGAATGCGGTCTACGGGGAACGCGACGCGCGGCCTGGTCGGGCAGGCGTCGGTCGGCACGGGGAACCTGTTCGTTGAACCCGGAGTCCAAGGACCCGATGCGATATTGCGCTCCGTCAAGCGGGGATTTCTCGTCACCGAGCTAATGGGGTTTGGCGTGAACATCGTGAACGGCGATTATTCACGCGGGGCTGCCGGTTTGTGGATCGAAGACGGCGAGATCGCGTATCCGGTCGAGGAAGTGACGATCGCTGGCAATCTGAAGGATATGCTCGCCGGTATCGAGATGGTCGGCAGTGATCTGGAGTTTCGTGGCCGATTGGCGGCGCCGACGCTGCGGATCGCGAAAATGGCGGTGAGCGGCCGTTGAACGGTCGGGAGTGAAAATCGACACATGTTCAGCAACACTGAAGACACGGGCCACAAGAATCGGACGCGGGCGATCATGCTGGCTGCGGGGATCCTGGTCGTCGCGGTGGCTGCCGTCATCATCGTCTACAGCGCGCGCCAGGCTCCCGAGCCCGGAGCCTCACCGGTGCAGGCGCAGGGGCTGCCGAATGCGAAAAGAGCCGGCGACCCGGAGTTCGAGAAGTACAAGGGGCTCGTGAGCCTCGTGAACAAGAAGTTCTTCACCCAGGCGAACATGCTCGGACAACGCCAGGCTCTGGCGAAGGGCGACATCGCGAACTTCACGGACCGCGTGATCCTCGGCGTGGAACTGCGAGGGAAAGTGATTGGGAAGGATGGGTCTGTCCTGGCTACCGTGCTTGCGTCGCCGGTTCCGAAGGTCTACGAGAAGATCTTGCCTGGCGGGTCGGTACCGTACTCGGTGACGATCGACGGAGTGCCGCAGAAGGCGGAGCTCGACGACATCACGCTCGAACTCGAGGGGCTCGTTTTCGGGGAGTGAAGAATTGCGCGCAAAGGCGCAGAGGCGCAAAGGAGACCAGCAAATGGATTTCGGGTCATTGTCGCTGCCGGCGCCCACCCAACCGTACATTCACCTTTCCTGACCAATCCTTGGCGCCTTTGCCAATCCTCAATTCATTCGCACTGCACAGCAGGTTCACGCATTGAACAATCAAATCGCCCTCAACCCCAACCGTCTGATCAAGGCACTCGGCAAGCTGCCGGCCGAGTTCACGAGAGCCGACATCATCCGGTTCGTCGAGCAAAACGACATCCGGATGTTGAACTTCCGGTACGTCGCTGGCGACGGCCGGCTGAAGAAGCTCAACTTCGTCATCAACAGCAAGGCGCACCTCGACAGGGTTCTCGCAATGGGCGAGCGCGTCGACGGGTCGAGCCTCTTTCCGTTCGTCGCCGCCGATTCGAGCGACCTGTACGTCGTGCCGCGGTTCCGATCCGCGTTCGTCAACCCGTTCGCCGACTTGCCGACGCTCGACCTCATCTGCTCTTTCTATGACAACCGCGGCGAACCGCTGGAGAGCGCTCCCGAGTACATCGTGCGAAAGGCCCAGTCAGCGCTGACCGAGCGCACCGGCCTCGTCATGGAGGCGCTCGGAGAGCTCGAGTACTACCTCTTCTCTGAGATCGACACGATCTACCCGATCGTCGAGCAGAAGGGCTACCACGAGTCTCACCCGTTCTCGAAATGGGGGCTCGTCCGCCGCGAGGTCATGCAGCTCGTAAGCGAGATGGGGGGAACCATCAAGTACGGGCACGCCGAGGTTGGCAACATCATCAGCGACGACCTCGAGATGGTGCAGCACGAGATCGAGTTCCTTCCGGCGCCGATCGAGGATGCCGCCGATCAGCTCGTGACGGCGAAGTGGGCAATCAGGGAAGTCGCCTACCGGCACGGGCTGGAGGTGAGTTTTGCGCCAAAGATCATCGTGGGGCAGGCCGGCAGCGGGATGCACGTGCACACGCGATTCACGAAGGACGGTGTGAACGTGATGGCTGACGACGGGGGACTGACGGACACGGCGAAGAAGGTGATCGCCGGTTACCTGCTGTGTTCCAAGTCGCTGACGGCCTTCGGCAACACGGTCCCGACGTCGTTTCTGCGACTCGTCCCGCACCAGGAGGCACCGACCAGCATCTGCTGGGGCGACCGGAACCGGTCGGTGCTCGTGCGCGTGCCGCTCGGCTGGCAGGGCGTCGGCGACCGGATGCTCCGCCACGCCAATCCCCTCGAGCCCGCTGACAGCAACGTCCGGATCGAAAACAACCAGACGGTCGAGCTGCGAAGTCCCGATGGCAGCGCGAACGTGTACATGCTGCTTGCCGGGATGGCGGTGGCGGCCCGGCACGGGCTCGAGCATCCGGACGCCCTGGGGATTGCCGAGAGGCTCTACGTGAAGGCCGACGCGTCGAAGGTGGAAGGGCTCGAGCAGCTGCCGGCGTCGTGCTCTGAGTCGGCGGACGGTCTCGAGGCGGATCGCGCGCGTTACGAGGACGGGGGTGTGTTCCCGGCCGGCCTCATCGACGCGATCATCGGGCGGCTGAAGAGCTACGACGATCTGAATCTGAGTGAGCGTCTGGTGGGAGACTCCGAGTCGCTGAAGGCGCTGGTGAGCGAGCATCTGCATTGCGGGTAGGGAAGAAGCTCGCGCAAAGGCGCAAAGGCGCAAAGGCAGAACTAGAATTCAGGATGTCGTTTTTCCTTTGCGTCTTTGCGCCTTTGCGCAAATTACCCCTGTTCCCCGTTCCGTCCGTCACGTCGTCAACCGCCTGTAGATCGCCGGCATGCGCTCCGGCAGGCTCATCACGTCGTCGATGATCGTGTACCCCACCTCCCCGTACATGTCCTTCAGCTGATCCTCGCTCTCGCGATCGATCGTGATGCAGAACGGCGTGATCCCCGACCGCTTCGCCTCGCGCAGCGCCATTTTCGTATCTTCACGCGCATACCGGCTGTCGCCGTAGTCGTGATCGTAGGGCCGACCGTCGCTCAGCACGACGAGCAGCCGCGTACGCGCCTGCTGCGCCTTCAGCTTCGCCACCGAATGCCTTATCGCCGTGCCGAGCCTCGTGTTGTTGTGGTAGCTGATCCCGCCGATACGGCGCTCGACGTCGCTCGAATACGCCTCGCCAAAGTCCTTGAACACATGGAACTTCACGTTGCGCCGGCCCTCGCTCGTGAACCCGTGCATTGCGTACGCATCGCCCACTGCTTCGAGCGCTTCGCTCATCAGCACGAGGCCTTCCTTCTCGATGTCGATGATTCGCCGACCCGGGTGCGAATACGGCTGGTTCGGCACTCGACTGATGGACCGGGCCGTCGAGCTCGACATGTCGAGCAGAAACGAGACGGCCACGTCGCGCTGGCGCCTGAGCTTCCGCGTGTAGAGCCGCTCGTCGACGCGTCCGGTCGCCCGGCGATCGATCGCGAAGTCGATGACCTGTTGCAGGTCGTACTCCTCGCCGTCCACTTCGCCGCGAATGCGCTGCAGGTGCTCGGGTCGCATGAGCTGGAACTGGTGCCGGATGCTCGAGATCACGCCCGAATACCTGGACCTCGCTAGCTCGACGAAACTGCGACTGCCGCGCGTGCCCTGCCGCTCGATGATTCGGCACCAACCGACGCGCGAGTCGCCCAGCTCGCGATCCCATTCGTCGTAGCTGAACGCGAGATCGCCGCTCTCGAGGTCCTGCTCCGGAGCGTCGATCGCCGGCGAGTTCCATGCGGATTCGATGTCGGAGTCCGCGGCTTCCGGCGAAGTCTGGCTCCAGTGCGAAACGCGTTCGGACTGGTCGGATGCCGCCTGCCGGCTCTGTCGCGTCGGCGCATCCGCGTCGGACGATCGTTCGGAATCGAGCTCGTCGCCGGCGTCGCTGCCCGGAGCGCTTCCTTCGGTTCGCTGCCCGCCTGAGTCGGCCTCGAGCCGCAGCACCATTCCGTAGATCCGCGCCGTCGCATTGAGCGTGTCGCCTACGGTCGCATCGGGTTTGAGGACCGAGTCGACGACGACCTGTTCGAGCTCGCCGGCAAGTCGCGCGTACAGGTTCTTGGCGTCGGGACGGATGCCGCCGCCGATGGCCGCCTGTAGTAGCAGTTCGTGGAGTGCGGCTTCGGGGCCCATGCCGTCCACCGGCGGGCGCGAGGTGAAGAACCTTTCGCGAATGAAGTCGAGGTCACGCCGAAGTCCGCGATACGTCGCCCGCAGCCACGTGTCGATACGGCCGTTCTCGAGCGTCGTGAAGATCCGCCGCGCAAGAGCACCATCCGGAAAATACTTGAGCACGTCGGCGTAACCGTAAGTGCCGCGCAGTCGCACCGCCTTTCGGCCCGTGGCGGTCAATCGTTCACGGACGGCAGCCGCCGCAGCCTGAAGGTCGTCGGTGGATCGATCGTACGTGCCGAACTCGATCTGACCGGCGCCGTGGGCGGCGAGAACCTTGAAGAGACGGAAGTTTTCGTCGTCGGTAGCAAAGGCCTCGACGACCGAAGGCAGATAGACGATTGAGCCGTCGCCGATGGTCGACTCTTCGGGCACGTCGGCTACCGAGGCGATCTGCAGTTGACGTCCGGTCAATCCTTCGACGTAGAGCTTGAGCGTGTGGCCGACCTCGTCGAGCGTCAACCCTCCTTCACGCTCGCGAAGCGCATCGTGGCTGCCGCGCGATTCGAGCGCGAAGTAGGCCTGTAACTGCCGTGGGTTGCCGTCGATGAGACGGAGCCCGTCCACTGCCCACGATCGAAATTGCTGCATCGATGCCGTCGCGAGGGCTCGCGGAGCAGCGCGGAAACACTCGACCGCCGCCTGCGGCGACCGTTCGCCGAGGGAGGCGACAATCGAGAGCACGTCGAGGACGAGAGCAGTTCCGGAAGCACTCTCGCGCCGGCGCAGTTCGGCGATGACCGTCGGGCTGAACTTGAGGTAATGGTACGTCGCTGCGTTGCTGTGCAACGCGATCGCTCTTGTAAGGTCGCTCCAGCGCTCGTAGGTTGCGGCATCGGCGACATGGAGGATCGTGCCGCCGGCAACGAAGTACTGCAGCGCGACGCTGCCCGAGCGGTCGAGGTACTGTTCGGTCTCATCGAACAGGCGAACGATCGAAGGAATGTCGTTCGACCTCAGCGCCGTCGGAATCTTCTTGAAAAAGTCGGTTGCCGTGCCGCCCGACCGGTGCGCCATTGCAGACGCGACGGCCGCCGCCCGGTGCGCGAGCAGGCCCGACGGGTCGAGACTGCGAAGGTGGGCGACTACGTCCGGAGCTTCGGCGAGGAGCTCGCCGCTGTGCTTCACGGAGTGTCGCGCGAGCTCGAGACAGACGGCCAGAATCTCGGCCGCGAGCCGCTCGTCGTCAACGCGCTCGATCATTTCCGGCGCAAAGCGGAACGACTCGAGCGCTGTGCGATTCGAAAGCGAAGCCTGCTTGCCGACGAATTGCAGCAGGAGCAGGCGCTTGGGCTGTGGAACGCGTTCGAGCACCTCGGCCGAGGACACGAAAAAGTCGACGGCGACCTCCGGATTTCCCTTCGTCAACTGTGCGCCTACGTCGCCCCAGACACGAAGCTCGTCGGCGGTGAAAAAGGGCGCGACATCGGGGGCGGCGCGCAGGAGCTCGAGCGCGGGGCGAACCGAGATTCCGGCAATGTGGACTGCAAGGTCGACGGCGGCCCGGGCGTGATCGGCGGGAAGCCGAAAGAGCCGTTTGGCTAGCACATCGAGCGTCGACGAGCTCACGCCCTTCAGATGCGCGTCGAGCGCCGATCTTCGTGAGTCCCTCATAGACGTCTCACAACCGGTTCCGGGTGGTTCTAGATCACCGTCGTGACGATCTCTCGAATCGACCGCTGCAGCTCGTGATCGTCCGTGATGGGTCCGATGATCGCGACCTCGCACGCCGTGATCGGATCGATTCCCCGCGCGATGAGCTGCGCCGCGTAAACGAGCAGTCGCGTCGACACTCCTTCCTCGAGCCCGTGACCTTTCAGGTTTCGCACCTTCTGTCCGATTGTTACCAGGTCGCGCGCCGTCGACTCGTCGACGTTCGCCTCGACCTGCAGGACCGAGACTTCGGCCTCGACGGGCGGATACGTGAACTCGAGCGCCACGAACCGCTGCCGCGTGGACTGCTTGAGGTCCTTGAGGATCGACTGATAACCCGGGTTGTACGAGACGACGAGCATGAAGTCGTCGTCGGCGCGCAGCAGTTCGCCACGCTTCTCGACCGGCAGCACGCGACGGTCGTCGGTGAGCGGGTGGATGACGACGATCGTGTCCTTGCGGGCTTCGACGACTTCATCGAGGTAGCAGATGGCGCCCTGACGCACTGCCCTGGTCAGCGGTCCGTCGTGCCATACCGTCGTCTCGCCCTCGAGCAGGAACCGTCCGACGAGATCCGTCGCTGAGAGATCTTCGTGACAGGCAACCGTGAAGAGTGAACGATGAAGCCGCCAGGCCATGTGCTCGACGAAGCGGGTCTTGCCGCAACCGGTAGGGCCCTTGAGCAGGACTGGGAGCTTCGCGGCATAGGCGGCTTCGAAGAGCTCGACCTCCTTCCCCGTCGGAAGGTAGAACGGCTCGTCGCGAATCTGGAAATCGTCGCCGGCGGCGGCCGCCACGCGCATCTCGGTGTCACCAGCCATCGGTCGAAAAACCCCTTCCTTGCGGCGTCTCGAACAAGATTCGTATAGTACCAGATGTGTTCGGACGCGCCCGAGGGCGCATCCGAACGAGTACACAGAGGGCACGGAGCTCACAAAGGAAAGCGGGCAGCATACGAATGATCGCTATTGCCATGAGCGGGGGCGTCGACAGTTCGACGACCGCGGTGCTGCTCGCCGAGTCCGGTGCGGAGTGCGTCGGGCTCTCGATGCAGCTCTGGAACCAGCGGAGGCGACTCGGCCCTGACGGCGAGCCGCTCGAATCGCGGTGTTGCTCGCTCGACGATCTATACGATGCCCGGCGAGTTGCCGAGCACCTCGGGATGCCGTTTTACGTGGTGAACCTCGAGGACGCCTTTGAAACAGCAGTCGTCGAGCCGTTTGTCGAGGCGTATCTCGCGGGCGAGACGCCGATTCCGTGTGTCTCGTGCAATACGAAGCTCAAGTTCGCGCAGCTAGTGACACTCGCGAAGAAATTCGGCGCTTCGAAAGTCGCAACCGGCCATTACGCCCGCGTGCGGTTCGACGAGGACCGCGGCCGATGGGTACTGTCGCGGGCGGTGCATCGCGAGAAGGACCAGACCTACTTCCTTTTCGAGATGACTCAGAAGCAGCTGTCGCTCGCGATGTTCCCACTCGGCGAGATGACGAAGGCCGAGGTGCGAGAGATCGCACGACGTGCCGGGCTGGCAACCGCCGACAAGGCTGAGAGCCAGGAGATCTGCTTCATTCCCGACAACGACTATCGGAAGTTCATCGAGGACTACCTCGACGAGAAGGGAACGCGCGCGGACCGGCTTCCAGCCGCGGGAGAGATCGTCGACACGGCCGGAAACGTGCTCGGCCATCACGACGGGACGCACCGATACACGATCGGACAGAGAAGGGGCATGGGACTCGCTGCAGCCAGGCCGTTATACGTCGTTCAGATACAGCGCGCCGCGGGACGCGTGGTTGCGGGGACTCAGGACGAACTGCTCGGCCGAGAGCTCATCGCTCGCGACGTGAACTGGGTGGCGATTGCCGAGCCGGGTGAGCCCGTGTCGTGTCTCGCGAGAATCCGGTACCGGGCCGAAGATGCGCCCGCGACCGTCGAGGCATTGCCGGGTGGAAGGGCGCGGGTTCGATTTGACGACCCGCAACGCGCGATCTCACCGGGGCAGGCCGTCGTGTTCTATGACGGTGATGACGTGCTGGGCGGAGGGTGGATCGAAACGACGTGAAGCGTTGCTCATCCTTTGCGCCTTTGCGCCTTTGCGAGAAATCTCGCGCAAAGGCGCAAAGGCGCAAAGCGATGAAGAGCTCTCTCCTCATGAACCGAAACTGAACCCTCCACCCCCTGTCGGCATGAACCTCTTCAACAATCCCGCAAACGCCTCGATATTGCGCGTCTGGATGTAGATATCGCCGGGCCCAAGGTAGCGCGCAACCAGTCCCTCACCCGACGTGAACGACCGGAAGAACCCGCTCGCCGCCTTCTGGATCTGGTACTGGATCGTCGACTGGAAGGCGACGATGTGACCGGTGTCGACGATGTACTGTTCGCCGGGAGCCAGGGTCTTCTTGTGCATCGCGCCGAAGCTCGAGAGCAGCAGCGTTCCGGTGCCCGACGCTCCGATCAGGAAGAGCCCCTCTCGCGAGAAGAAGCTCTTCGCCCCGCCGAACTTCGTATCGATTGCGATCGACGGCGACGCAGCGAGGAACGAGCCTCCCTGTATGTAGTAAGCCTGATTTGCAAGCTCGAGCGTGGTGACCGACCCGGGAGTCGGCGGAGCGAGCGTGACCTCACCGGGCCCGCCGTGCGCCGTGAACGAGCTGATGAAAACCGACTCGCCGACGACGGATCGCTTGAGCGCGCCCATGAGCCCGCCCTTCACCTGCGACTGCAGTTCGACGTTGGCTGACATCGAGACCATCGCACCCGACTCTGCCTGGATCGTCTGCTCGGACTGCAGCGAGACGACAGCCAGCGCAAAACTCGCCCCGTATTCGACCTTCACGTCGATGTGCGGCGAGCCGTATCCAGGCGGAGGAGGCGCGGCGCCCGGCTGGCCATATCCGCCAGGATATCCTGGCTGCTGTGGCGGGTAGCCCGGTTGCTGGGGATACCCGTGGCTTGGCGGAGCGAACTGCGCTCCGCATCGCGGGCAGAACGCGACCCCGTCCTGGAGTTGGGTCTGGCAGGTTGGACAGATCATCGGAAGATCCCTCGCCGTCAAATGTGCGCGGAGGGTACCACGACGGGCCGGCAGCCGTCACCGCACCGTCCGATGATCCGGAAACTCAGATTCACGAGCGGATTGACACTCCCGGGTCCTGAGCGTATAAGCGCGATGTCCCCTGATACATTTCTGAACCTCGTGATTCGTACGCCGGAGCGCTCTCAGGCGGCGAAAGTCCGTCGGCTCCCAAGCGGCTTTGCTGTTTTTCCCAGGGTTCGGCAGCGGCAGACAGTTTGGGCGGATCGAACACCGGATCCGCTGTTTCACGAGGTTCAGCGACGGGGGCAGGCCACCGGATCAAGGGTCGTACAGAGCCATTCATGGACGTGTCACATGTCTGGTGAGGACGCTTGCATCGCATGCCTCACGCATCAGCCGACATGGGCGCTCAGTACGGCCGGCCGCTCGCTACGCTCGCGGTTCCGGGTCGGCCTGCGGCCGACGGGGACCGCTCTCGCGACCGCACGTCCCAGAACCGCGAACGCAGTGAGCGGCCGGCTTTGCATCTCCCGCCACGTGGCTGTACCCACGCCCGATCCGATTGCGTCCGCCACCACCAGCTCGAGCGTTCAAACGCTCTCGGGTCGATCCCGAGCGCGTGGGCTGACCCGAGCGCTACCGCGCCCGGTACTGATGCGTGGACCGCCCGTCCTTGAGAGGGGTCATAACGAACCTATGGTCGTCCTTGCATGTCGTCAACCTTCGTGCTCGGGAGCGACGGCGTGCAGGGATTTGGCAGGCAGGTCGACGATGCAGGCGCCGGACGGAGGGCGGTCTCGAACGTCGATGCGAAGCGAATCGGCGAGGCCATCAACCCGAATGGAAACCCGATGTACGTCGCCGAGGAAGACGTCGTCCACTACGTCGCCTGCGATGCGGTTGGGGCCTGGTGCGTCCGCGAAACGCAGGTCCCTGGGTCGCCCGACCACCACGAGCGGCGTCCCGGGAGGGGCGTCCCGAAGCCCGTCAGACCAGGATCCCAAGGCAAGCTGGATGGCAACGTCGCCGCCGATCGTGACGTGCGTTCCGTCGCCAACCGCCGTCGCGGTCAGGAGGTTCGTTCCGCCGAGAAACTCTGCGGCGAAGCGCGTGGACGGCGAGCGATAGAGCGACGCCGGCGGGCCGCACTCGATGACGCTGCCTGCCCGCATTAGTACGATGCGATCCGAAAAGGCCAGCGCCTCGGACTGATCGTGAGTGACGAACACCGTGGTGACGCCCAGTTCGCGAAGCAGGCCACGAAGCGCTTCCCGAGTGGCTTCCCGAAACCCAGCATCGAGATTCGAAAGCGGCTCGTCGAGCAGGAGGACGTTCGGGCGTATGGCAAGGGCACGCGCGAGCGCAACGCGCTGCTGCTGTCCACCCGAAAGCTGGTCGGGGCGACGGTCGTCGAGTCCGGTGAGTTGCACCAGATCGAGCGTCTCCGCCACCGACTTCGCGATGTCCGGCTTCGACGCGCGACGCATCTTCAGGCCGAAGGCCACATTCTCGCCGACGGTCATGTGCGGAAAGAGCGCATAGTTCTGGAAGACGAGGCCCATCAGGCGTCGCTCCGGCGGCCAGCGGGTGATATCAGCGCCGTCGAGTCGCACCGAACCCGCCGTCGGTTTTTCGAGACCCGCGATCATTCGCAGCGCTGACGTCTTGCCGCACCCGGACGGGCCGAGAAACGTGACGACGTCTCCGCGAGCGATCTCGATCGTCATGTCCGAGACGGCATCCGCGGTCGCGCCCGGGTATCGCAACGACAGGCGATCGAGGTCGAGAAAGGCTCCCGCGCTCACTTCGCGCTCTCCGATCGGATGTCGCTTGCCCAATAGGTCATCCATTTCTTGATATTCGCCCGGTACAGGTTCCAATCCATTGGCATCTTCGTGTATTCGAGGTTGCGCGCCCATTCGGGAAGCGTCGCCCGATCCAGGTCATTGCGCGCCGGGATGCGGTAGAACGCTTCGGCGGCGTATGCGAGGTTGTCTGGCCGGCCGCAGAACTCATAGAAGAGCCGCGCCCCCTCGGCGCGTGGCGCGCCGCGAACGATTGCGATGGCATCGGTGACGACGGGCGAGCCCGACTTCGGGAAGACGATTGCCAGCGCGTAGCCGCGCTCCCGGATCACGCGACTGACGTCCGGTAGATTCCAGACGGTAAGGTCGGCTTCCTGTCGGTTGATTCGCAGCAGCAGCCCGTCCCAGCTCGTGGGATAGTCTTTCGTGTTTCGCGCGAGTCCGCGAAGCCACTCGAAGCCGGCATCCGGACCGTTCGATTCGTTCCAACGGCGCAGGATCATCGCGCCGAAGATCGTTCGCATCGTGTCGGACGGATTCGGGTCACGAATCAGGATGCGCTGCCGCCACTTCGGGTCAAGGAGGTCGTCCCAATCGCGAGGCGCCTCGGCCTCCGGAATGACCGCCGTGCTGTACGCAATGATCTCGGGCGTCTCGTAAAGCCCTGCCCATCGCCACTCGACGTCTCGGGCGTCGACGGCGATCGCCGACGCGTAGGAGGGCACGTAAGGCTCGAGCAACCCTTCGTGCGCTGCATCCGCGAACGTGACGGCGCTCGCTCCGAACCAGACGTCGGCTTGCGGATTCGCACGCTCGGCGCGCAGCCGGTCGGGAATGTTCTGCGACGGCAGATCGAAAGTCTGAAGATCGTACTCAGGGTGCTCGGCCTCGAATCGCAGCTCGAAGGCATCGAGCAACGACTGGCCGTGCGGCGAATAGACGACGAGTGGTGTCCGCGAATCGGTCGAACACGCCGTCGCGGCCGCCAGGATGGCCAACGCGAGCGCCCGCGACCTCGCGCCGACGCGGGCGCTCGGGCGCCGGTCTCGACAATTGGTCATGCGGATTCGCGGCATGGAGCCTGAAGTGCTCGGGTCATCGTGATCGTTCGAAGGAACCGGCGCCGAGGTTTCGGGAAAGAAATCAGGGAGCGGGTCGCGGATCGAATTCCCTGAAGTCGCATGTTTACGGTACAACATATGTTTCGTTTCGGGCGCCTTCGGGCGAATCCGGAGCGGGGTCGAACCATTGCCAGGAGCCAGAATATGCCGCCCACCAAAGTCTCACTGATCGTACAGCCCGGAGACAGTTTCTTCCCGATCGTCAACGCCATCGACAAGGCGCAGTCGTCGGTGAACATCACGGTCTTCCGTATGGACGATCCGATCATTCAGCAGGCGATGGTCGAAGCCGTGCGCCGCGGAGTACGCGTACGCGCCCTGATCGCCACGAGTGCACGAGGTTGGGGCGAGGCCAAACGAAAGCTGCTCAAGGACGCGCGCAAGGCGGGAATCGAGATCAAGGAGCCGGCCGGCGACAGCAAGAAGACCCGCTTTCACTACAAGATCATGATGGTCGATGGGCGGCAGTCGCTCGTTTTCACCTTCAATCCGACACGCGAAAATCTGCATTACACGCGCGATTTTGGCGTGATCCTCTACGACGACGAGACGACCTCCGAGTTGAACCGACTCTTCGACGCCGACTGGAACGACTCAGCCTTCGTGCCGCAATCAAAGTCGAATCTGCTGGTGAGTCCGTACACGAGCCGCGCCGGGATGGAGTCGCTGCTCAGGGGCGCCCAGAAGTCGATTCACTTGTGGGATGCAAAGGTGGAAGACCCGGCGATTCTCAAGATCCTCCGCGAGAAGGTAAAGGCCGGGCTCGACGTGCGTGTTCTCGGCGACGAGAAGTCGCCGTTCGGCGCAGGATCCGGTGAGCCCGGATTCCGCGCGATCACGCGCTTCAAGCTGCACGCAAAGTGCGTTCTCGTCGACGGCGAAACGGCGTCGATCGGAAGCATGAACCTGCGTACACAGAGCTTCGATCGAAGACGCGAGGTCGCGATCATCGTCAGGGACGAGCACCTCGTAAAGGCGCTCTCCGGCGTTTTCACGTCGGACTGGGAGCAGAAGGCGCCGACGTCGGCCTCGGCGAAGACTCTCGTTCGCGGCGGCCTTACTGCCGCAGACATTGCATCCGCCCTGTCGGCCGGGGCTGAAGTGAAGGGCATGGTGCTCATCTCGCGAACGGACGCACTCCGGCGGCACGAGCTGGGTCCGGGTGTGACGACTGTCGGCCGCTCAGACGAGAACGACATCGCGATTGCTGAGGCACTGGTCAGCCGGCATCACGCGAGGTTCTCGGTGACGGGTGACCAGGTCGAGCTTGCGGATCTCGAGAGCGCCAATGGAACCTTCGTCAACGGCGAGCGTTTGTCGGGCAGCCGGCGACTGAAGCCGGGCGACGTGATCGGGATTGCCGACGCGGAGGAATTTCGGCTCGTGGAGCTGTGACCTGAGGCTCCACGAATGAACAGGGATGACACCGACAGCGGAGAGCACTCGGACTGATCGGCGTTCCGGAGCTCGATTCTGGGTGCTGCGCATTCTCAGGCTCGCGGTTTTATCCTACGTGGCAGTGCTCGGATTCCTTTACGTGGCGCAGTCGTGGCTGATCTTCCCGGGTCGGTTGTCGCAGGGGCGCGCCGCGGCCCAGGTTGCACCTGGGAATCGGGCCGAGCTCGTGCATCTCACCACGGCTGGCGGGGACGCGGTGGTCGCGCTGTTCGGAGGGGCCCTCGACATGCGGGGCCTGCCCGTTTCAGATCCCGGGGCAAGGCCGACACTGCTGTTCTTCTACGGAAATGGGGACTGCCTTGCGAACAACGTCACGCTCTTCGAGGACTTTCGCCGGCGTGGCATCAACGTTGCGATCGCCGAGTACACCGGATTCGGCATGAGTGGAGGGAAACCGGGCGAGATCGGCTGCCGTGAGACGGCCGAGGTCGTCTTCGATCACCTGGCGTCGCGACCGGACGTCGATGCCGGTCGTATCTTTGCGGCGGGCTGGTCGTTGGGCTCGGGCGTTGCCGTGGATCTGGCGGGTCGGCGCCGTGTCGCAGGAATCGTCACGTTCAGCGCGTTCACGAGTCTGGTGGACATGGCGCAGCGGACATACCCTTTCATTCCCGTGTCTTGGCTCCTGTCACACCGGTTCGAAAGTGAAGCCAAGCTGCGACAACTCACGTGTCCGGTCTTTCTCGCGCACGGGACATCGGATCGCATGATTCCGTACTCGATGTCGGAACGCCTCGCGGCAGCGGCAACGGGCCCCGTCACGTTCGTGCCGGTCGAAGGCGCGAATCACGACGATCTGTTCGTGACTGGCGGTCCGAAATTGCTCGAGGCCGTCGTCCGCTTCCTCACCGAGACCTCGGCGCGCGGAGTCCAGTAGGGGACGACCAAATCGCACGGCCTCGACGGGCCGCTGGTCCCGCGGTCGGCCCCTCGCTACGCTCGGGGTTCTGGGCCAATCGGTTGCCGATGCTGACGTCCCGTCAAAACAAGCCGCGTCCGACCCAGAACCCCGAGCGTAGCGATGGGCCGACCGCAGGATCGACGGGCGCGAGGGGCATCTGATCGCTACCGACGTGACGACAGCGCAGCGATCGCGTGTCATCGCGAACTCTTTGTTGAGCCAGGCGACGAGCTCACCACCGTTGGGCGGTCCTACTTCTTCTTCGCAGCCTCGAGGCGAGCGGCGGCGCGTGCCAGCGCGCGAGTCGCGGCGTCGGCGTCGACCTCGGGATCGGTGAGCGATTGCGACACGAGCTTTTCGGCCCGGTCACGCGCCCTGATGGCGCGCTCGACGTCGATTTCGGTCGGGTTTTCGGCAACTTCCGCCAGCACGCGGACCTGGTTGGGAAGGACTTCGACGAAACCTTCGGCAATCACGATCTGGTGCGTCGCGCCGCCCTGTACGTAGCTCAGGAGCCCTGCCGGCTTGAGCTGCGAGATCAGGGGACTGTGACCCGGCAGGATACCGAGCTCGCCGTCGAGGCCCGGAATCTGAACGGATTCGACCTGAGCGTCCACGAGATGGCGCTCCGGGGTGACGATCTCCAAACGAAGGGTATCGGCCATATGCGAAGTGATGTCCGTTCAGTTGTCGGCACCGCGGCAGGCACATTCGAGCCGCCGCGATGCCGTCCGGTTTCGCGTCTAGGCCTTGGCGGCCATCTTCTCGGCCTTCTCGTAGACTTCTTCGATACCGCCGACGAGGTAGAAGGCCTGTTCCGGGATGTCGTCCATTTCGCCGTCGAGAATCTTTCGGAAGCCCTTGATCGTGTCGGCGATCGACACGAGGCGTCCCTCCAGACCCGTGAACTGAGCGGCGACGAAGAACGGCTGCGAGAGGAACTTCTGGATCTTGCGGGCTCGCGAGACGACGAGTCGATCGTCCTCCGAGAGCTCGTCGATACCGAGAATTGCGATGATGTCCTGCAGATCGCGGTAACGCTGCAGGGTACGCTTCACGTCCTGCGCCGTGTCGTAGTGCAATTCGCCCACGATGCGCGGCGAAAGAATCGTCGAGGACGACGCCAGCGGATCGACGGCCGGGTAGATGCCGAGCTCGGCGATCTGGCGAGAGAGCGCCGTGACGGCGTCAAGGTGAGCAAAGGTCGTGGCGGGCGCCGGATCGGTGTAGTCGTCGGCTGGGACGTACACCGCCTGGAACGAGGTGATCGAGCCCTTCTTCGTCGATGTGATGCGCTCCTGCAGCAGTCCCATCTCGTTGGCGAGCGTCGGCTGGTAGCCGACCGCCGAAGGCATACGGCCGAGAAGTGCCGAAACCTCGGAACCGGCCTGCGAGAAGCGGAAGATGTTGTCGATGAAGAGAAGCACGTCCTGGCCCTCTTCGTCGCGGAAGTACTCGGCGACGGTCAGACCGGTCAATGCGACGCGCATGCGCGCTCCGGGCGGCTCCGTCATCTGGCCGTAGATCAGCGCGGCCTTCGACTTCTCGTGATCTCCCGGGACGATGACGCCCGACTCAGACATTTCGTGCCAGAGGTCATTTCCCTCGCGCGTGCGCTCGCCGACGCCCGCGAACACCGAGAACCCGCCGTGATGTTTGGCAACGTTGTTGATCAGCTCCATGATCAGCACCGTCTTGCCGACGCCAGCACCGCCGAAGAGGCCGATCTTTCCGCCCTTTAGGAACGGCTGGACGAGGTCGATGACCTTGATGCCCGTTTCGAGCATCTCCTGCCGGGTCGACTGGTCTTCGAAAGACGGAGCCGGACGATGAATCGGGTACCGGATGTCGGAAGCCACGGGACCGAGGTTGTCGACGGGTTCGCCGATGACGTTGATGACCCGTCCCAGCGTCCCGCGACCGACCGGCGTCGTGATGGGCGAGCCGGTGTCGATCGCCTTCATGCCTCGAACGATGCCCTCGGTGGCTTCCATGGCGACCGTGCGAACTCGGCCTTCACCGAGATGCTGCTCGACCTCGACGATGAGCTCGATGGGCTCGGGCACGTTGAAGCCCTCGCTCGTCACGCGCAGCGCCTGATAGATCGGCGGCAGGTACTGCTCGCCGAACTCGACGTCGATGACGGGGCCGATGATCTGAATGACCTTGCCGACTTTCGCATTCGGACTGCTGGACATACTCGGTTCGTCTCCTCAGGAAGTTCTCCCGGCCACTCCATCAACGTGGTGCACGCGGCTCTGGGAACGCTCGTATTGTGAAGCTCGCGAAGATAGCACAGTCCGGAAGGCTATTGCCAGAAATTTCACAAGGTGCGGGATGCTTACAGGTTGGGCGGGCGGAAGAGATTGAAAGGGCTGGAGATAGCGCCGTCACGTATCCCCGGTGAGCGTGCGAGAGACTCCAACTTTGGGGGAGTTTCTCGCAGAGGCGCTGTGGGACCGCAGAGGCGCTGGATTGTCCGGCAGTCGGGGTGTCGGGTTATGCCTCGTGAGCCTTGGTGTAGGACCCGAGCTTGTGCCGACGGACAGCGTGCAGAACGGCGACTTTGGTGATGCCGAGCAGTCGGCTTGCCGCCGCCATGTTTCCCCTCGAGCGGGTGAGCGCTTCGACGAGCATCCAGCGCTCGAGACTGGCCTTCGCTTCCCGCCAGTTCGGCATCGGATCGGCCCCAATTGCGAATCGTGGATGGCTCGAACCGATGGCGCCGCTGCGGCCTATACGGGTCGACGTGCTTCGAAGGAGTGGCGTGCTTAGACATGGTGAGCGCAGTCTAGCGGCGTAGCGTCATTTGGGCAAGCAATAGTTGATTGATAGATACGTCAGAGGCTTTTGGTTATGCATCAGGTCAGCACTCACGAGTTAGCCAGCAAAGTCTTTCAACGACGGGCAGTGACGACGCAAGCGAAGAAGTTTCTATCGGGTGAAAGGGGAACCCGCTCGCTCGCGGTACTGATACTGGCCGGACGTCGAGAGTGTACTGAAATGGCCGCCGGAGGATCGTACCTGGAGGAAACGAAAGCTGTCGGGAACCGCTATCGTGAATGATCCTCACGGACTCGCCTGGACGGCAGGATCAGTACCGCGAGCGGCAGCGAGCGGGTTAAACGTGATCAACGCAGTGCTCTGATTCCGCGACGACCCGCTCGCTATCGCTCGCGGTTCTGATGCTCTACGAATGCCGACAATTCTGGGATTCGACGATCGTCGATCGCCGACCACCCTAGAACGGAAAGAGAATTCCCTTGTCCTTGAGCCGCATGAATTTCGCATCGGAGAATCGATAGAGGCGCGCCGGACGATGTACGCCATCCATCTTGGTCTCGCCCGTCGGCTGGATGATTTCGAGCGACAGGATCTTCTTGCGGAAGTTCCGCTTGTCGAGCTGCTTGCCCAGAATGATCTCGTAGACGTTCTGCAGCTCGGTGAGCGTGAACTGCTCGGGAAGTAGCTGGAATCCGACGGTCGTGTATTCGAGCTTGTTGCGCAATCGCTCTATCGCGTACTCCACGATCCGGTCGTGGTCGAACGCGAGCTTCGGCAAGTCCGTCACGCTGAACCAGCCGGCGTCGGCGGCATCGGCGGACGCGTGGAGCATCTGCCGGTCCGAGGCGATGATCGCGAAATAGGCGACCGTGATGACCCGCGTCCGCGGGTCACGACCGGGGTCACCGAACGTGTAGAGCTGCTCGAGATAAATGTCACGAACGCCGGTCTCTTCGAGCAGCTCGCGTCGTGCAGAGTCCTCGAGCGATTCGTCCTTGCGAACGAACCCTCCCGGTAGTGCCCAGCTTCCCTGGAATGGCGGCTCGCCGCGCTCGATGAGCAGGAGCTTGAGCATCCGGTCGCGCACCGTGAAAATCACGAGGTCGACGGTGACGTTCTGCCGCTCGAACTTCGCCGGATCGTATTTGTCGGGCGCCGCTCCTTCACCCGGAGCCAGCCCATCGAATCTCCGCTTCGTCATAGGTTGGTCGTCTGCAGTCTCAGGCCGACGCCCGATCGGCGACGACTTCATCAGTGGTAGCGAGGGTGACACCGGCGCGTCCGAACGCCTCGAGCGCCGCCCGGCTGCCTTCCGCCGTTACTCCCGCAATCGCGTCCACAACGACGGTGACGGGAATCGCACGTGCGACGAGGCCTTCGACGGCCTGCCGCACACAGTAGTCGGTCGCGACACCATACACGACAGCTCTTGCCGGAGCGAACCGGTCTAGGTAGGCGTCGACCGCGGGGTTGCTGAACATCGAGAACGTCACTTTCTCGACGATCGTCTGCGGCGGCTGTTCGGCCGGCAGACCGTCGCCGCTGACCGGAACTATCACGGGAGCCTCGACCAGGGTCTCGGCGAGCTTGCGCTGGCCCTTCGAGCCCGCGAGGCAGTGAGGCGGGAACTGGGCGAATTCAGGATCGTCCGGACCGTGCGCGTCGGCTGACGAGAGAATCGGAATGCCCTCCCGCTCGGCGAAATCCGTTAGCCGACGAAGCGAATCGACGAGTGACTCGGCGCAAGGCACCGACAGCTTTCCATCGGAATCGATGAAATCGTGCTGCGTATCGATGTCGACGAACAGTAGTGCAGCGTTCACGGGAGACCTCCAGTCATCCGACACGAGGCGTGGAGACCCGTGTGGCGCCCCAGATGCGACGCGCCGCCATCTTGCACTCGCGGCCCTGCGTTGTCGAGATTCGCATTCAATGGTTTCGGAGTCGCCTCACGCGTCGCCGCCACGCGCGAGATCGCTCGAGGGACGCACGGCGACGGTCTTGAAGCGCTGAAGTCGAACGAGTCCGGGAGAAGCTCCGCGCGGTTTGCCGACGAACTTTCGCTCCGTGTATCGAACGTCGACGAGCGCATCGTCTTTCGCCTGGCTGAAGTAGGCCGCGAGCTGCGCGGCTTCGAGCAGCGTTCTGTGTGGCACGTCGCCGCGTTTCAGCAACTTGACGACCACGTGCGAGCCTGGATAGTCGGCGGCGTGAAGCCATATGTCTGACGGTCGGGCAATCTTGAAGGTCAACTCGTCGTTCGCGGCACTGGTTCGACCGACGAGGATCTCGTACCCGTCGGACGAAACGAATCGACGCGCACCACGAACCGTCCGAGACGACTCGGAACTCCGCCCACGATCTCGCACTGGTGACCGGCTAATGCCGAGGATCTTGTCGAGACGCGAGCTCAGTGCTTCGACTGTCGACGTCGAGTCGGCACGCTCCAGCTCGCCGGACAAGCCGTCGAGGGCCGCGATGCGCGACTCGAGCGTCGGACGCCGCGCTTCGACGGCTTCGCGAGTGCGCTTTGCCTTGCGATGGCGGGAAAAGAGTTGGTCGGCGACGGCCTGCGGCGTGACGCCGCGGTCGGCTTCGACAAAGACTTCGCGCTGATCGTCGGAGTAGTAGTCGGTAATCGCGTAACCGCCGTCGACGTTTCGCGCGGTCGTGTGCTGGGCGAGCAGGCACTCGGCGAGTTCTCGAAATCGCTCGGCGCCCTCCGTGGCCCGCACGTCATCCGTCATTGCCGCGAGCGCACGCACGTCGCGTTCGCGCGAGACGCGGAGCCGCTGCGCCACGGCACGCGACCGGGCCGCAAGGGCCTCCGAATCACCACGGTCGCGCCACCACGCGTCAGCAGCTTCGCTCGGATCCCGGAACTGCTCTACTTCGGCGTCCGACATTGAATGTAGCCGAATGGTCGATAGCGTTCGCCGGCCCGAAGGCTCGCGATAGAGAAGGAACGGGCCCCCGGTGGAAGCCAGATCGTGGTCGAGCGACGCCTGCGCCTCGCGCTGGCCCATGGCCTCTGACCGAACTGCAAGCTCTCGCTCGAGGGTTCGAGAACGCCCTGGACCGCGACCGAGAGGAGGCGTGTAGACGTCTCCGACTCTCGAAATCCCCGATGCGGGTTCGTTCATTGTTGAAACGATCCGTCCGTCGGCGTCGACGAGCACGATGTTCGACGATCGTCCCGTCAGCTCGATGACGAGCTCTTGCCGCGCGATCTCGCCCGACGCTGCGAAACCGCGACACTCGAGCGTGACGACGCGGTCCGCTTCCGGTTTGCGGACAGCCTCGACGCGGGCGCCGCGCAGTCGCTTGCGAAGTAGTGCTCCGAAGGCCAGTTCGCCGCTCGTGTTCGGCTCGAGATCGGACACGGACCTGAGCGCCAGAAACGTCGCCGGAGCATCGGGGCGGACCGAGATGACCAGGAGGCGTCCGTCGGCCATTCGGAAGTCGACGGCAAGCACCGTCGCCGATGGCTGCCAGATGCGGCCAATCGACGCGCCGGTGAGCGACGGCCTCGCCGCGTCGACTACGGCCTGCAAGAACCGATTGTCCATCGCCTCACCGCCGAGGAGACGGCGCCGCTATTCGCGAACGACGCGCGTGCCCGACAGCAGGTCGTGCAATCCACAGCGGTCGCGATTCGCAAAGACCCAGGCGAACCCGAGGCCGGCCGGGAGGGCAGCCGCCACATAGCCGGTCGCGCGAAGGAACAGGGCGCGCGGCGTCGGATCGTTGCCGTCTTCGTCGACGACCCGCAGGCCGCCGACCATCATCCCGATCGTCCGGCCGCCAATCGAGAACATCGCGAGCAGGTAGAAGGCAGCGAGCAGAGAAAGCGTCGCCCCAAGCAACAAGAGCACCGGCGTCTGACGGAAGTCTCCGTTGATTGCCCAGGTGGTCGCGACAAACGGAATAGATACGAGCACATAGACGCCGACGTCGATCAGTCCCGCGAGCGCCCTCGCTGCGATCGAAGCGCGTTCGGCAGCAGGCCCCGACGGAAGGGCGGCCTGCGCGACGATGGCGTTCGGGTCGAAGAATTCGTCTTCAAGGCCCTCCAGCAATTCGGCGGGATCGAAGAGCTCTTCGCGAACGGGCATCGTCGCCACCAGCGCGTTGCGCGCGGGTTCGACTGCGGCAAGTGCCGAAGACTGTTGCATCGGGTGTGAATGCGTCGACGGCTGTGGCGAGGGCAGCGACGCAACGCGAGCCGCTGCCGCCGAGCCGCGACGGCCAATCGGCGTCGGCTGCGGCATCGCGTTCGCGGACGCACGGCGGAGCCGATCGAGCGCCGCGGCTACGATAGGGTTCGCGTGCTCTTCGCGAAGTTGCTGCGACGTTTCCTCGAGGGCCTCGGTAGTCGGCTCGGGCTCGGGCGCATGAGTCGAGGCTCGACGGGCGGCCGTCGCTTCACCGACCATGGCTTCCATGGAGCGGCGCGCCTTGATGGCCCGAACCTTCTCATTGAGCTCGATCCGCCAATCGGGCAATGATGCCCGCGTCGGTCGCTGTGAAGGGAACTCGATGAGTGTCGAAGAGGTCTCAACTCCGGGTGCGCGCTCTGGCGCGACACGCCCGCAGCGACTGCATCGGCTGAGCGTGTCCGGGTAGACGTGGCTGCAGACAGGACACTTCATACAAGTGGTTCCTCGAACGTGCGCACCAGACTTTGACTTAACTTGAAGCTTGGGGACCTAAAGAGGCCCCGATCCTACCAAAATGACCCATGCCGGTCAACAATCTTGTTCGTGAGCCATCGGGTCCTGAAATGCCCCGGATTGTCTGCGTCTATAGGGCGTCAGAAGTACCTGTGCGGGATGTCCCGTGTCAGTCGAGCGCGTCACTCAACGGAGGTTTCCCGTCCAGCTGCAGCGGTCGGACCGACTACTTTGTGACGAAGCTCACAAGTGCTTGAAAAAAATAGGGTTGACAGTCCGACTTTTTTGGCTAGAATCCGCCGCAGAGAAAGCGAAGACATCAACCTGGTCGCATCCCCGTACTCAGGAATTGAATTCGCGGACTCGCAATCGCATAGTCACCCACCCTTACCAGCCGGGCCTAAACAGAGTCGCCCCCCGATTCTGCAAAGCTCGGCTGGTATGCATTTGGGGGTGAATGTCCCCAGAAACTGAGTATCTGACCTTTGCGACTTCGCGCCTTGGCGCGAGATGTTCTCGCAAAGGCGCAAAGCCGCAAAGGAAGATCCGGGTTGGATCAGGCTTTCTCGTCGCCGCCTGACACCGCAGCCGCGGCCGCTGGCGCCCCGCCAATTCCCATCGCCTGCCTGACGTCCGCTCGAATGCGCTCGTTGAGTGTCGGATTTTCCTTGAGCAGGGTCTTGACGTTCTCGCGTCCCTGTCCAAGCCGCTCGCCCTTGTAGCTGAACCAGGCGCCGGACTTGTCGACGATCTTGTGCTCGACCCCTAGGTCGAGGACCTCGCCTTCGCGAGAGATGCCGACCCCGTACATGATGTCGAACTCGACCTCGCGGAAGGGCGGTGCCACCTTGTTCTTGACGACCTTTACCTTCGTCCGGCTGCCCATCACGACGTCTCCGTCCTTGATCTGTCCCGTGCGCCTGATATCGAGACGCACCGAACTGTAGAACTTCAGCGCCCGCCCACCCGTGGTCGTTTCGGGACTGCCGAACATCACGCCGATCTTCTCGCGAATCTGGTTGATGAACAGCAGAGTCGTGTTCGTCCGGGCGACGACCGCCGTCAGCTTCCGCAGCGCCTGCGACATCAACCGCGCCTGCAGTCCGGGAAGGCTGTCCCCCATCTCACCGTCGAGCTCGGCCCGTGGCACGAGTGCCGCGACCGAATCCACGACGACGATGTCGATGCCGCCCGACCGGATAAGGGCCTCGACGATCTCGAGCGCCTGCTCGCCCGAGTCCGGCTGGCTGATGAGCATGTCGTTGATGTTCACGCCGAGGTTGCCGGCGTATTCGGCGTCGAGTGCGTGCTCCGCATCGACATACGCCGCCACGCCTCCCGCCGCCTGCGCCTCGGCGACGACGTGCAGGGCCAGTGTCGACTTGCCAGCCGACTCCGGTCCGTAGATCTCGACCACGCGTCCGCGCGGAAGACCACCGATGCCTATGGCGGCGTCGAGGCCGATCGAGCCCGTCGAGATCGCAGCGATGTCGACAACTTTCTTGTCGCCAAGCCGCATGATCGAGCCCTTGCCGAACTGCTTCTCAATCTGGGCGATCGCCTGATCGACTGCGCGCCCGCGCTCCTTCTTGTCGTCTGCCATGGAGTTCCTCTTTCCCAGTACCAACGTAATCAGCCGGGGCACGCCGCCGACGATGAGGCATCCCGGATTCTACACACAGCCGCCCGCCCGACGCCACAACATCTTCGAGGCGCCGGACGGTCGACCACGACCGCTTGTGACTCCCCATGATCGAGCCGAACCGCCTCCGGGTTGCGTGGACGGCGCAATTTTCGATAAGAGTTTTTCAGGACGAGGTAATCGCGGCACCGGCCGGTAGAACCTCGGGAGGAGCCCAACCGTGCCGGATTTCCAGTTGCGAACCATTCAGACCTTTCAGGAGATCGACCAGTGCATCCAGTTGCAGCGGGCGACGTGGGGTTTGCCGGACGTCGACATCACGCCGGCGCGGCTGTTCGTCGTGGCGCAGTGGTCGGGGGCGCCGTCCATCGGAGCATTCGACACATCCGACCGGGTCGTCGGCTTCGTGCACACGCTGATGGCTCGTCACGAAGGCACGCCGGCCTTCTACTCGCACATGCTGGCCGTCGACGAATCCCTGCGTGACACCGGTATTGGATACAGCCTGAAGCTGGCCCAGCGCGACCAGGCGCTCGCGCTCAACGTCCCACTCGTGATCTGGACTTTCGATCCGCTGCAGTCACGCAACGCGCATTTCAATCTGAACAAGCTCGGCGCGGTCGTGCGCCGCTACGCAGTGAATTTCTACGGTGAGCAGCACGCTTCGGTCTTCGATGCCGGCATCGGTTCCGACCGGGTGTTTGCGGAGTGGTGGGTCGGGTCCCGTCGTGTCGAGCTGGCGCTTGCAGGCGAACCGTCACCGCCCGACGTGAGCCACGATTCCATCGACATCCCCGGCGACTTCAACTCGGTAAAGCGGACCGATCACCAGCAGGCGCTCATCTGGCGGTTGCAGACCCGCGAGGCCTTCCAGAGCCGGTTGAGTCGCGGACTGGTCGTCGTTGGGCTCGAACGCGATATTGGGAGCGGAATCAGCCGGTATCGTCTGGCGAGTGCGGAGGCGACCAGTGATGCGCTTCGATAGCGTCACCCTGCGCGAGATCGCTCTCGACCTCATCGCTCCGTTCGAAACCAGCTTCGGGCGCACGACCGACCGCCGGATCATTCTCGTCGAGGCACGGGCCGACGGTGCTTCGGGATGGGGCGAGTGCGTTGCGTCCGAGGGACCCTTCTTCAATGAGGAGTTCACCGATGGCGCGTGGGAAGTGATCCGGCAATTCGTGATCCCTCGGCTTGTCGAAGTGGAGATCGACGATCCCGAAGCCGTCTCCGCCGCTCTCAAGCCGATCCGCGGGAATCGGATGGCCCGTGCGGCCGTCGAGACGGCTGCGTGGGACCTCGTTGCACGGCACCGCGGTCTTCCGCTCTGGCGAATGCTCGGTGGGAGTCGCCAGGCGATCGACTGCGGTGTATCGATCGGACTGCAGCCGTCTACCGAAGGACTGATCGAGAAGGTGCGGCGCGAACTCGATTCCGGATATCGCCGGATCAAGATCAAGATCGCACCAGGTCGGGACGTCGCACTCGTGGCGGCGGTACGCGATCGGTTCGGCGACATCGTTCTGTCGGTCGACGCGAACTCCGCATATTCGCTTGCGGATCTCGACACCCTCGAGGAGCTCGACCAGTTCGGACTGCTGATGATGGAACAGCCGTTGCGGCCCGGTGACCTGATCGATCACGCGAAACTTCAGGCGCGCCTGTCGACGGCGATTTGTCTCGACGAATCGGTCGTCGACGACGAGTCGTGCCGGCAGGCGCTCGAGATCGGCGCCTGCCGAATCGTCAATATCAAGCTCGGTCGCGTCGGCGGACACGCCGAGGCCCGGCGGATCGCCGATCGCTGTGCCGATGCGGGCGTGCCGGTCTGGTGCGGCGGCATGCTCGAGGCCGGCATCGGGCGAATGCACAACGCCGCGATGTCGAGTCTCGGGGCTTTCACGCTCCCCGGCGACGTCTCGGACAGCCGGCGATACTGGCTCGACGACATCGTCGAGCCGCGCCCGACGGTCGAGCCCGATGGCACGATGCGGTTGCCGGAACTGCCGGGCATCGGCGTGGCGATTCGCCGGGAACGAATCGAAGCTCTCACGAAACGACAGTGGACGTGGGAACGCGCGAGTGCCTGACGCCCCTGCGGCTTTGCGCCTTTGCGCGAACCTCTTCACGCTCAAAGAAGTTCGCGCAAAGGCGCGAAGGCGCAAAGGCGCAAGGAAGTGTTGCCGAAGTCTTGCCTTGTAGGTCATCCGGTTGCGGGGGTATCATCGGCTCTCCGCTCGCCAGTCCAGTCCGTAGCCATTTCGAACCGGGTCCAAGGGAGTCTGCCCTGTGAGTAATGCCGTGCAGGACGAGTCCGTCGTCGCCCACGCCTCCGTCATCGCTTCCCCGATTACCGTTGCTCCGTCGGTGGACAGGCGCATCGACGCCATTCGCGTCGTCATCGTGAACAATCTGCTCCATGAGCCGGAGGACCTCTCCGAGGTCGCGCGCCGGGACCCGTCGTTCGACGAGCGCGCGTGGATCAAGCAGGAACGCTACATCTCAGGGCTCGCCCTTCCGAACATCGAGAAGAACGTCAAGAACCTCGCGATCCGTCCCGAGGTGCTCACGCTTCATCTATCGCAGGTCAACCCTGAGATCGTCGCGGAGTTCGACGCGGACGCCGTCGTGCTCAGCGGGACCTTGCGCGACTTCGATTACTACCGCCCTGACATGATCGAGGGTTTCGCGAACTTCGTGCGTACGACCGAGGTGCCGGTGCTCGGAATCTGCGGAGGCCACCAGCTCGTGGGGCAGTCCTTCGGATCGAGCATCATCACGCTCGACAAGAGACTGCCGTCGGAGCGCCGGACGAACCGGCTCGTCGAATACCAATACCGATACGTGAAGATTCTCAAGGACGACCCGATCTTCGATCGTATCGACGACCGATCCGATTCGCGTCACACCGATCGGCATTCGCGTACGGACATCCTCCGGGTCTGGCAGAATCACGGACTCATGATCGACCGCCTGCCGGAGGGCTTCGAGCAGCTCGCTTGCGGGTACCTCTGTCCGTTGCAGATGATGGTGAAACGGACGGACCGCCAGCTCATCTACACCGTACAGTTCCACATCGAGAAGTCATTCGAGGACTGGGACCGACCGAAGTCGTTCTGGGACCACCACGTCGAGTCGCGCGACGGCCGGATCATCTTCGAGAATTTCCTCGTCGAGGCGCTCAAACACCGGGTGGCGCTCGAGGCCAGGCACGCGCCGTGTTCACGGTCTCAAAAGTGCTGTGCCCGGTGGACTTCTCCGGCGAGAGTGCGCGCGCACTCGAGGCGGCGCTGGCTGCCGTTGCCGCCCACGACGCGGAACTCTACCTGCTATACGTCGTCGAAGGTCCGGCCGCCGCCGACGGCGGCACCTACGACCACGCGTGTGGAGGCCGGCAAGGAAGCGCTTCGTCAGCGTCTCGCTGCGCTTGTCGAGGAAACGACGCCCGATCTCAAACCGCACCTGCTGGTGTCGGATGGCGACCCGGCGGAGGAGATCCTCCGGATGGAAGAGATTTTCGGCATCGATCTTATTGTCCTCGCACCTCACGGTCGGCCGACGCTCGGCAAGATCATCTTCGGGTCCGTGTCGGACAAGGTCTCTCGCGGCTCTCGCGCACACCTGCTCATCGTCAAGAATCGCCCGGACGGGGAGCTTCCGGAACTGGACGCGGACGAGCTGTGAAGCGCTCATTCCTGGCATCAGCACTTTGCCTGCAGGTACTGGTCTGCGGGCTCGCGTGCGATCCTCCGCCCGCCGGCAACGGCAATCGCACGGCCGCGGGACCCGCATCGGGGAACACGATCGATTCCGCGGACCCTTCGCGACTCGGAGGGGTGCCGATGCCGACGGTGGATCCGAAGGAGGTTCCGGCGCTCATCGCCGAGCTGTCGGGCGGATCGGTCGAAGCGCGACGGCGCGCCGCGGAACGCCTCGGTCTCGTTTATCCACCGAGCTCGGAGGCCGTCGGTCCGCTGACGGCGGCTCTCAGGGATCCGGACGCCGACGTTCGGGCGAATGCCGCGAACGGTCTGGCGCTCATCGGCCCTCCGGCGTCGAAGGCGGTGCCCGACCTCGTCGTGGCCCTCGAAGATCCGGCGGCAGATGTCCGGTTCCACGCCGCGAACGCGCTCGGAATGCTCGATGCTCCGTCCCTGGCTGTCATCAACGCGCTCGTCCGGCTCTCCGGCGATCCGGATCCGCGTTTGCGCCGCGCCGGCGTCACGGCGCTCGGGAATCTCGGCGCTCCGGCAAGCGCTGCGCTGCAGACGCTGATCGACAGACTGACCGACGGCGACGTGGACGTGCGCGTTGCGTCGGCGTCGGCGCTCGGGCGGATGGGCGACGCCGCCTCGGCGGCGTCAGGGGCCCTCGTGTCGGCGCTCGCGGAGCCGGACGAACGGGTCCGGCGGTCGTCGGCGATTGCGCTCGGCGACATCCGTCCTCCGCAGCCGGCGGCCGTTGCGGCGCTGGCGTCGGCGACGGGTGATTCGAGCCCTGCAGTGCGCTCTTCCGCGCTTCAGGCGCTGCGATCGCTCGGTCCGACGGCGGTAGCGGCCGTGCCGACGCTCAAGTCACTCGCGGCGCATTCCGAAGCCGGAGTTCGCGCGACAGCGCTGCAGACCCTGACGGCCGTGGACGGGAAGAATCGGGGTACCGTCGATGTCCTCGCGGCGGCGCTACGCGATTCGGACCCGGTCGTTCGAGGTGTCGCGGCCGATGCGTTGGGGACGATCGGTACGGGGGCCGCTTCGACGGTGCCTGAGCTCATCAAATCGCTCGAGGATTCGAGTGAGGAGGTCCGTAGCCGGGCGGCCGATGCGTTGTATCTGGTCGGGACTCCCGAAGCGAAGAAGGCGGCCGAGGCGTACGTAAAGAAGTCGCGGAAGGGCTAGGCCTGAGCCTTCCAGTTATTGCCTTTGCGCCTTTGCGCCTTAGCGCGAACTTCTTCGTGCCCAGAGGAAAGTCGCGCAAAGGCGCAAAGGCGCAAAGTCCGAAGAGTCCTTAAGGCCGGGCCTCGTACACGATTTCGCCGCCGATGACCGTCATCACGCACGTCGTCGTCAGGATCTGGGGCGCCGGGATTTTCATGATGTCCGCCGACAGCACCGTAAGGTCCGCGAGCTTGCCGACTTCGATCGTGCCCTTGAGCTTCTCCTCGAACGCCGCGAAAGCAGGCCAGATCGTGAACATCTTCAACGCCGTCTCGCGTGACACGGCCTGTTCGAGATGCCAGCCTTCCCCTGACTTGCCCTTGAGGTCCATCCTCGTCACGGCGGCGTAGAACTCGATCATCGGCGCGCCCTGTTCGACTGGAGCGTCGGACCCGCCAGCAATGATGGCGCCGGACTTCAACAGACTCTGCCACGCGTAGGCGCCCTCGAGCCGTTCGAGCCCGAGGCGGCTCTTCGCGAAGTAAAGGTCTCCGATCGCGTGTGAAGGCTGCATCGATGCAATGATGTCGAGTTTGGCGAACCTCGGAATGTCAGCGGGATGGAGGATCTGCGCGTGCTCGATTCGCCATCGCGGCACCGCGACTTTCCGCTCGGCCGGCGGTACCGCCCGCATCGCCTTCTCGTAGTAGTCGAGTGTGAGCCGATTTGCCCGGTCACCGATCGCGTGAGTTTCGACCTGAATGCCCGCGCGAAGAGCGGCGACGAACATCGGCATCAGCTGCTCTTCCGTCAGCGTCACGAAGCCCGACGTGTCGTAGTCCGAGTATTTCTCGAGCAGCGCGGCGCCCTTCGAGCCGAGGGCGCCATCGAAGTGCACCTTGATCGTCCGCTGGGTGAATCTCGGATTCGCTCCGTCGACAATCGCGCCCCGCTCGATCAGCGCCGTGGCTCCCGCGCTCGGACCGCTGATGGCGTTGTAGATCCGCAGCTTGACCTTTCCATCCTGCACGAGACGCTCGATGAGCGCCGCTTCATCCGGCATCGAACCGGCGTTCTGGATCTGACACCAGCCGAGGGCGACGCTTCGATTGGCTCCGGTTACGATCGAGCGCGACACTTCGTCGGCCGTCGGAGCGGGCACGACCGCGTACAGAAGGTTCTGGGCATTGTCGAGCACCATTCCATTGGGTTCGCCCGTCACCTTGTCCTTCATGATCTCGCCGCCCTGCGGAGCTGCGGTGTTGCGATCGATTCCGGCAAGCTTGAGCGCGAGCGAGTTTGCGACGACGGCGTGACCGTCAGCCCGCTCGAGCGCGACCGGGTTCTTCGGCGACACTGCATCGAGCTGTTCTCGCGTCGGGAACGCCTGGGGCGTCCAGAAGGTCTCGATCCAGCCGCGTCCGGTGATCCACGCACCGGGCTCGGCGGCCTCGCATCTGGCCTTCACTCGGGCGAGAAAGTCGTCGAGGCTGCTGCAACCCTCGAGGTTGAAGGTCATCTCGCGGAATCCGATGCCCGACAAGTGGCAGTGCGCATCGGTCAGACCGGGGAGAACCGTAGCGCCCTTGAGGTCGACGATACGCGTCGATGGGCCTCGCAGGCGTTTCGCTCCGGCATCGTTGCCGACGTAGAGGATTTTCCCGCCGGCGACGGCGATGGCCTGCGCTCTCGGCTGTCGGTCGCTGCCTGTGTAAACGTTGCCGTTCAGGAACAATGTGTCGGCCCTGGGCGGCGCCGCATGTGCCGGCGCAACTGTAAGGGCGCAGATGAGGGTGAGCAGCAGCACGAGTCGGTTCATGAGCGGCACGATAGGGAATTTGGAAGCACGCTGCAATCGCACACACGGCTTTCCGTACCTCCATGACTCTGTGACTCAGTGCCTTTGTGTGCGCAGCTCTTGTGGCGTGTAGGAGAGCTTCGCTCACAGAGACACGGAGACACTGAGACACTGAGCTTCATCGCGTGGTCCATGCAATCGCGAACGCGGCGTAGAATCCCCTGAAACCTTTCCGGCTTCGCCGACACCTACGGGCGAACGATGCGGCGAGCCGGAACCATGAGCGTGATGAGGCTATCGATCAGGACCATCGGGCGGCGCGATGCTGGCGCGGTCTCCGTCGAGGAGGCAGCCGAGCGTGTGCTGGCCGGCGACCCCGATGCCTTCCGCCACATCTTCGACCGGTTCTCGCGACCGGTCACTAGTTTCATCTTTGACATCGTTGGACGGCGCGACCTTGCCGAGGAACTCGCACAGGAAACCTTCGTCCGTGCGTATCGAGGTCTCGGTTCCCTGCGAGACGGCACCAAGCTCTCCACCTGGCTCTTCGGCATCGCGAAGTTCACGGCCTGGGAGGCCATTCGAGCGGAACGGCGACGCGGCAGCGTCGGGATCGACGAAATCGCGGAGATGCCCTCCGAGTCGGACTACGCGCGGCCCGAAGTGCAACTGCTCGGTCGCGAGCTCAACGGAGTAATTCACGAGGCTCTCGCGGCGCTCGACGACGATAAGCGGACGGTCTTCTCGCTGCGGATTTTTCAACAGAAGAGTTACGACGAGATTGTTGACATCACGGGCTTCACGCTCGCGAAGGTGAAGACGGACCTGCACCGCGCACGGTCCGAGATGCGGCGCCGGGTGGGGCCGTACGTGGAGGGAACGGTATGAACTGCGACAACGTGACACTGCTGCTCGACGAATACATCGACGCCGAACTGGCCGATGCCGACCGGCGGCTCGTCGAGGCGCACCTCGCCGGCTGCGCGCTCTGCGCCGAGGCGTGCGAGGCCCTCGAGCGCGAACAGGCAATGTACGCGCGCTACGAGCGGCCGATCGAAACCGGCGACGCGATGTGGGCGGCGATCCGATCACGAATCGAGCCAGGATCGGACTCGTCGAACGTGATCCGTCGGTCGTTCGGGTCTCGCCGCTGGATGGCGCCGCTCGTCGCGGCGGCCTGCCTGACGGTGATCTCGGGTGTCGGGTACGTCGCGTGGCAGTCCTCAGGACCACAGAATGAAAAACTCGCCACCGCGGCGCCGGGACCGAACGATCGGCCTCACGTCTTCGAGGGCGTGACCACGCCCGGAGTCGAGCCCCCAGTGGCTACCGTCGTCGATCATCCGACGCCGACAGGCAGCGGCGGCACGGTGTCGCGCCCACGGCGGGTTAAGGGCCGGGACGATCAGGCTCCAGCGGCCCTTCCTGTTCCGGTCGCGGACGCCGAGCGGCGCTACATCGCGGCCATCGCGCTGCTCCGAAGCGAAATCGATCGCACGGCGGGTACTGATGCGACGGTGCGCGATTCGTCGCGAAAGCCGCTCGGCGATCTCGACGCGAACATCCAGACCGCGAGACGCGCGGTCGAACAGAACCCGGACGACCCGATTGCCGTCAATTCAATGCTGTCAGCCTACGACGAAAAAGTCGAAACGATGCAGCGGCTCGTCGCCCTGCAGGCGCGCAACGACCGCTGAAATCACGGATACGATCATGATGTCATTTATTCTCCTTGCACTTCTCATATCGCCAATCGAGCCCGGCACGCTCGACGACTTGCTCTCGCAGGACGCGCCGTCGAGCGCGCGTCAGGCGGTTGCACCCGGAACCCGCGTCACGGTGACGAACCGTAACGGCTCAGTGACGATCACGGGTGTCGACGCTGCCGAGGTGTCGGCCTCAGCCCGCAGCGAGCGCGGCTCGCAGGTTGTACCCGTCGAGGTCCAGCGAACCAGTACCGGCGGAATTCTCATTTCACCGGAGGGCACGTCGCGCGGTCCCGTGGCGCTCGACGTGCGGCTGCCGAAGACGGCTCTGCTCGGTGTCGTCGAGGTTCCGAAAGGCGACGTGCGCATCACGGGCGTCGATGGCGACACGAGGGTCGTTTCGGGAAGCGGTGACGTCCAGGTCGGGCTGGCAGGTCGCGTGACGATCAATGCCGGAAGCGGCTCGGTTGTCGTCGACGGCGCAGCCGGCGCGGTGTTCGTCGAGTCCGGCTCAGGCGATCTGAACATCCGGAACGTTGCCGGCGACGTCGTCTTCCGGTCCGGGAGCGGGAACGTCAGTGTCCAGCACGCGACCGGCGCCGTAGAAGGCACGGCCGCAAGCGGGACCGTCGGCGTGCGCGACGTCGGCTCGACAGTGCACGTCACGTCCATCAGCGGAGACGTTTCCGTGGAGCGCGCGAAGGGGCACGTGCAGGCCGAGACCGCAAGCGGCAATGTCCGCGTGACGGACCCGGGCGGCGACGTCGAGGCGCGAACCGCTTCCGGTGACGCCTGGATGCGCGGGACCATTCAGCCGGGAGGTCGTTACCGTCTGAAGTCGATGTCGGGAAACGCCACACTGGAGCTGTGCGGCCGCGTGTCGGGATTCACCGCGACGCTCTCATCGTTCTCGGGTGATATCCAAACGGATTTTGAACTGTCGGTTGACCGGCCGAATCTGGTGACGCGGCGGCTGGTCGGACGGTACGGAGACGGCGGCGCACAGATCGAGCTCGAGGCCTTCAGCGGCTCGGCTCAATTGCTCGCGTGTCCCGCGACCGGCCAGTAACGCACCATCAGGAGGACAACACGCCCATGCGTGGAACACTTTGTATTCTCGCTCTACTCGCCGTCACGGGACTCTCGTGCGGTGGAACCGTTCAACACGTCAGCGCGCTGGGGATGCCCGGTCCGCACAACGCGGATGCGGCGCAGCACGGCAAGCGGCTCGATGCCGATCATGAGGAGGACGCCTCGCACTCGGATCTGGCCGAGAAGGAAGAGATCCGGCGCTCGGTCGAGCTTGCACCCGGATCGCACGTCGAGATCCGGTCGATCAACGGCTACGTTGATGTCGAGACGTCCGATACGAACACGGCTGAAGTGTACGTCGTTCGGTCGGCCCGCAAACGCGCCGACCTCGATGCGAGTAAGTTCATCGTCGAATCGACGCCGAACAGCCTGATCATTGCCGGGGAAAGCGACCGGGGCACGCGCAAGGCGGACGTCCGGGTGCGCGTATCGGTGAAGCTGCCGCGCTCGATCGCGCTCGACGTGGAAGGCGTCAATGGCCGCGTCCGCGTTGGTGAGATCGACGGGAAGATCCTCATCTCGGGCGTCAATGGAAGTGTGGACGTGGCGCGCGCGCACAGCACGTCGTCGATATCCGGGATCAACGGCAAGGTGACGATCACCCTGCAGGAGCTCGACGCGAGCGGCCTGGAGATCAGCGGCGTCAATGGCAAGGTCGAGCTGCATTTCGCCGAGTCGCTCAACGCCGAGCTGTCGGTCGAGGGGATCAACGGCAACGTTTATTCAGAGATCGGCAACATCACGGTGAAGGGCAAGATCGAACCATCGAGCTTCAAGGGCAAGATCGGCGACGGTGGCCCGATGATCCGGGTGACCGGGGTCAACGGGAACGTCGAGCTGCTGCGGGCGGGTGTCTCGCGCACGGGCGACGGAGTCTCGATTGACACGAACAAAGTGGACTGGAGCCACTAGGAGCACGCGACAGCGTTGACGTTTCTACGGCGGCGACGATAGCGTCGCCGTCGTGAACGAACATCCGCTAGCCATCCATCCCGACGACGTCCATCGCGCGGCCGAACGGCTGCGGGGGCATATCCACAGAACGCCGGTCTTCAGCTCCCGGTTGCTCGACGAACTGAGCGGCCGGGAGTTGTTCTTCAAGTGCGAGAATCTGCAGCGCGGCGGGAGCTTCAAGATCCGTGGCGCGACAAACACCGTGCTCTCGCTCACGGACGACGAGCGGCGCCGCGGTGTCGTAGCGTTTTCGTCCGGAAACCATGCGCAGGCCGTGGCAATCGCTTCGCGCGCAGCCGGCATCGACGCGGTCATCGCGATGCCTGACGACGCGCCGAGATCCAAGGTCGAAGCGACGATGGAGTATGGGGCGCGTATCGTCCGGTACGACCGTATGACGGAAGACCGCGAGGCTGTCGCCGCCGGGATCGTCGAACGCGAAGGGCGAACGCTCGTGCCGCCGTACGACGATCCGCGAGTCATGGCGGGGCAGGGGACGGCAGCCCTCGAGTTGCTCGAGGACGTCGAGTCGCTCGACGCGGTCGTCGTGCCTGTCGGTGGCGGCGGGCTGCTGGCCGGATCGGCGACCGCGGCCGGTGGACGGGCCGCTGTCTACGGTGCCGAGCCGGAGACGGCTAACGACACCGCGCTCTCGCTCGCCGCAGGCGAGCGGGTGTGTATTCCGCCGCCAGACACGATAGCTGACGGTGCGCGACCCCAGGCGCCCGGGAAACTCACTTTCCCGGTCGTGCAGGCGCTCGCGGCTGGCGTGCTTACGGCCAGTGACGCCGAGCTCGTCGCCGCGATGAAGCTGCTGCTGACGCGGATGAAGCTCGTCGTCGAGCCGACGGGCGTGCTGGGACTTGCCGTTGTCCTGAACGAGCGCGCTGCCGCCGGAGTTGCGGCGGGTGGGCATCGTGCTTTCGGGCGGGAACATCGACCTCGACGCGCTCGCGGGGCTCGTGGGCTGATGTGGCGCAGCCGTACAGAGAGCACGGAGTCGCGGAGAGCACTGAGACCAGGCGCGGTTCTACAAAGCCATCGAGATACCGAGCATCTCGGCTGCCGCCGTCGCAAACGAACGTTCGGCGGCCGACCACTCCCGTTCGACATTCTGGTCGGCGATCTCGACGAAGCCCCAGAGTCCATCCGACAGGACGATCGGGACCGCGAGCACCGAACGAACGAAGCGGATCTCGTAAGCCGGCCGCTCGTTCTCGGGCAGCGCACTTACCGTCGATGCAACGATTCGACCGCTTTCGAACTCCCCGCGCCACCGTTGCAGTCCGCGTTCGTCCCACCGCACGTCGATGTCGAGCAACGAGCCCGAGGAATCCGGCGCCCACCTCCCGCGTTCGCTGGTCACCGGCTCGCCAGTATAGATGTGCGGATGCTCGACATAGAGACTCACACGCGACACCTCAAGGGCGTTACCGATGGCGCCGAGAAGCGATTCGACCTCCGCGACTGAGTCTCCCGCGACGAGCAGCCGTCCGCCGAGGTCCGCGAGCGCCGCAAGCTTCGCGTCACGCGTAGTAATCTCGCGCTCGGTGTCGGCGAACATCCGGTTCGCCGCCTTCGCCACACCCTCGAGCAGTTCATCGCGGCGACGCACCTCTTCCTCGGCGCGACGGCGCTCACTTCGTTCTAGCGACAGCGCGCACATGTCCGCTATCGACCCCGCGAAGTTCTGTTCCTCGATCGTCCAGGCCCTCGGCGTACCGACGTGTTCGTGGCATGCAATGCCGACGATCACGCCGCCTTGCCGGATTGGCGCATCGAGCATCGACGTGATTCCGTGCGGGCGAAGGTAGTGCTCGGCGAGCTCGGCCGTTCGTTCATCGGCGTAACTGTCGTCGGCTGCGAGCGCGCGGTTCTGCTCCAGCGCGCGAAAATACGCAGGATAATCGCACGCCAGGAGCTCGAGGCCGCTCAGATGCGAGGCCGTTGGTCGAAGGAAAAGATCCCGACAGACGATCTTGGTTCTTTCGTCGTCGAACATCCAGATCGACGTTCGTTCGACGTCGATCGTCCTTGCAGCGATCTCGGTGATCACGTGAAGCGAAACGGCGAGGTCTTCGGCCTGGTCCCGAAAACGCGCAAGCTCGAGCAATGCCTGCTGGTGCTGCTTGAGCAGGGTGAGGCGCTGAGAGTCGGTCCGGCGTGGCGTCGAATTATCGGTCATCGGAGTGCGGCCTCCCGTGATTCCGGACAAGTGAAACAACTGGGCCGATTCTACCTCACGAGGCGCCAACTGCCGCTGAACTCCGCAATCGTGTGACAACTCAGTGAGCTTCTCGGTACCATTCGTCGACGCACCAATCCCGACTCTGGAGAACCGAATGCGACGCTCTGCGATTCTGACGGCTGCGGTCCTGACCGTGGCGTTTCTGCTGCCGGCGGTCCCGTCCCGTGCCGACGAAGGTATGTGGCCCTACAACAACGTCCCGCGCGCCGACATCAAGAAGAAGTACGGCGTCGATGTTACGGACGCTTGGCTCAAGAACCTGCAGATGTCGTCGGTTCGCTTCAACAGCGGCGGGTCGGGCTCTTTCGTTTCGGCGGACGGACTGGTTTTGACGAACCACCACATCGCGTCTGACGTGCTCGGAAAGATCTCGACGGCGGAGCGGGACTATTTCAAGACCGGCTTTCTTGCGGCATCGAGAGAGCAGGAGGTCCGTGCTCCCGACCTCGAGCTGAATGTCCTAGTTGAGATCGAGGACGTGACGGAACGTGTCGTCGCGGCGGTGAAGGCGGCAAAGCCGGAGGATGCCGGCGCGGCGCGGCGAGCCGTCATCGCCGACATCGAGAAGGCATCGCTCGAGAAGACCGGACTTCGGTCGGATGTGGTCACCCTCTATCGAGGCGCGCAGTTCAACCTCTACCGCTACAAGAAATACACGGACGTCCGACTCGCTTTCGCGCCTGAGTTCACGGTGGCGTTCTTCGGGGGGGATCCTGACAACTTCAGCTATCCGCGCTTCAACCTCGACATGGCGCTGTTCCGCGTCTACGAGGACGGAAAGCCATTCAAGACGCCGCATTTCCTGCCGTGGTCGGCGACCGGTGTTCAGGATGGAGATGTGGTCTTCGTGTCGGGCAGCCCGGGATCTACGTCGCGGCTGAACACGATGACCCACCTCGAGTTCATGCGCGACGTGCAGTACCCGATCCAGCTGCGATTGTTGACGGCACGGCAGCGAATGTTGCAGGCCTTCAGTGAGCGCGATGTCGAATCAGCGCGCCGTGCTCACGATTCGCTTTTTGGCGTCTCGAACTCGCTCAAGGCGATTTCCGGTGAAATGGCCGGCCTGAAAGACCCGGCGCTGATGCAACGAAAGCGCGACCGCGAGACGGCGCTTCGGGCAAGGGTGGCGGGCGATCCTGAGATGTCGAAGGAGTTCGGCGATGCGTGGGATACGGTGGCGAAATCGCGCAGCTCTTTCCGCGAGTATTTTGCCGAATGGAGGCTTCTCGAGCCGGGTCTCGCACAGCAGTCCGAGCTTTTCAGCATCGCGCGAAGGCTCGTGCGGCTGGCGGACGAGAACGGAAAGCCGAACTCGGAGAGGCTGAGGGAGTATTCCGACGCCGGTCGCGCATCGTTCGAACTGTCGCTTTTCTCTCCGGCACCGATCTACGCGGACCTGGAGGCGGCCGAGCTGGCCGAGATTCTCAAGTGTGCCCAGGCGGAACTGGGCGAGTCGTCTCAGGCGGTGAAGGCGCTTCTGAATGGCAAGACGCCCGAAGCGCGAGCGAAGGAGCTCGTCGAGGGCACGAAACTCGCCGACGTTGCAGTGCGGAAGAGTCTCGCCGCCGGTGGGAAGGCCGCCATCGAGGCATCCGAGGACCCGATGATCCAGTTCGCGAGGGCCGTCGACGGCAGGGCTCGAGAGGTCCGCAAGCGTTTCGAGGCTGAGGTCACGGGTGTGGAAGACGGCGCCTACGGCAAGATCGCGCGCGCTGTCTATCGTGCCGAGCAGGGCAAGGTTTATCCGGATGCCACATTCACGCTCCGTTTGGCCTATGGCAAAGTGTCGGGGTACGTGGATCCGGCGGGTGCAAAGATCCGGGCGTGGACGACCTTCGGAGAGATGTACGACAAGGCTACTTCAGCGAAGAACGCCGATCCGTATCAACTGCCGGTAGGGTGGCTCGCGAAGAAATCGGGGGTCAAGCTCGACACGCCGATCAATTTCGTCACGACGGCGGACACGATCGGTGGAAACTCAGGCTCACCGCTCGTAAACGCGCGGGGCGAGCTCGTCGGGCTGAACTTTGATCGGAATGCGTTCGGTCTCGTGCGCAACTTCGTCTATGACGAGCAGCGGGCAAGGAATATCGCCGTGGATTCTCGCGGAATGCTGCACGCTTTGCGGGTTCTCTACGGAGCCGGTGCCCTTGCGGACGAGTTGACAGGTGGGAAGGCGATGGCTCGCTAGACGTCGGCGGCTCGGCTCCTGAATGTCTGCGTGCCTCTGTGTGCGAAGCTCCCCGCCGTGCGGGATGAGCCTCGCGCACAGAGGCTACTGATGCATCAGAACCGCGAGCGGTAGCGAGCCCGCTTGCGGACGGTGCCTGAAACCGCAGGCTCGTCGTTGCAGAAGGACAGAGGTGATCGGAACCGTTCGACCGTCCGTGGGACGCTCGCTACCGCTCGCGGCTCATAAAACGGGGACCACCCGCATCGTGCACTACCAGGCAGGACGCTCCGCCGGGTTCCTGTTCCTTGAGCCGCGAGCAGTAGCGAGCGTCCCACGGACGGTGCCTGAATTCGCAGATTCGTCGTTGCGGAAGGACAGAAGTGTTCGGAACCGTTCGACTGTCCGCAGGCCGGCTCGCTACCGCTTGCGGTTCTGATGCCAGGCTTGTGCTCCGAAGCCGCTTGTAACTTCCCGTGTCCTGAATGTAAAGATCTAGTGCAGCCTGCCGATAAGGTGGGTTGAGAGACGGCCAGTTCCCCAGAACAGAGAATTCAGCGCCATTCAATAATGGCCGGCCCGCCTCGAAGTACTGAGGAGGTGTTATGAAGCTCGGATTGCTTTCGTTCTTCGCCGTCGGTGTCTGCCTCGTGATTCCCGCGGGAGTCGAGGCTCAATCAAAGGCCAATCCGAAGGCCCGCCGCGTCGCCGACAAGGATGCCGTCACGGTAGTCAAGCCGGCCGTCATCGACGTACAGGCCACCTTCTCGATTTCGACGGGCTCCGAGAAGTGGGCGCTCAACGATGCGCTTCCTGTCGGAGCCGTGGAGTTCGGCGGCAAGCGAGTTTCGCTCGATGACCGTCTGGTCAACTCCAGCACGACGACCGACGGTGACCAGCAATTGCTGTTTCCGGTGAGCTGGTTCGAGCCGTATGGCTCGGCGGATCCGGAAATCAAGTACGTCGTCGTGAAGTACCGGGACGGCAAGGCGGCCTCGATAGTAGCCGAGTACCAGCCGGATCGGGTGTCGTTGCCTCGCGAGACGTTCCAGGCCCATCCGGACGGTCGCACGTTCTACAGCGACGTCGCCGTACACCGCCAGGATGGTCAGGTCTACCTCAAGCAGGTGACGTCGAAGGGCAAGGATGACGGAAAGGGCGGCCTCTACGTCGACATGGTCATGATCTACCGTGTCGCGGACACGATGCCTGTTGCCGTCAAGCCGGCCACGGGCAAGAGACCCTAGTCCTGGCCGCAACCTCGGAAACACCTCCAACCAACGGCCTCGCCGCCTGCTCCCAGGGTCGGCGAGGCCATGGTACGTATCACTGTCCTTCGGCCTTGGCCGCAAGCGAAGCGTGACTCACGCCATCGCCGTTGTCGGTGGACGTCGGCAGTTCATGGTGCGACCATCCGGGTTGAACGAGCCGGCCCATCGGGTCGAACCTTCCGTGAAATCCGCCGTCCATGTTGACGAGGTTCGAATAACCCGCATCCTCGAGAATCTGGCATGCGCGCGCGGACCGGCCGCCGACCTTGCATCCGACGACCAGCCTGGAGTCGGGCGGGAAATTCGCCTGCATGGTCCTGAGAAAGTCCGTGTTCGGCTGCATGCCCATCGGTCCCGCGAGCGCGACCGGAACGTTGACGGCGCCGTCGGCGTGGCCCGCAACGAACTCGGCTTCGGTGCGGACGTCGACGTACCGATATCGCTCGGTGTCGAGAAGGGCTTTTGCTTCGATAGGCGTGACGGTTTTGTACATTTGCTGTTCTCTCAAATCGGATAACATGCCGTCCGTGACGAACCAGGAGGCATTCCCATTGGGTCAGAAACTCTGTCCGAAGATTATCCTAGAAGGCACGCGGCTCACCTTCAAGACCGACATCGCCTTCGCGCTCAACGAGCATCCCCGACTCGTCGGAGCCCGGAAGTACCGCTATCACTCGCCCATCATCTCAGGTGAATGGTGCGCGTTCACGAACCGTCCGTGGGGACGCGGACTCATCAACTATGAGCCTCACGAAGAGGCGCTGGCCATGGAGACCTATCGTACGTGGGTCCGCCTGTTCGAGCTTCAGCGTTATTACTCGTGGATCATCGATCGCTTCCATATCTCGACTCGTGCGCACCAGCTCACGTATCGAAACAAGGACGTCGATTTTGGATGGCTCGAGGAGCGATTGCTGCCGCTCGGATTCCGAGTCGTCTTTTGCACCCGGAGTGTCGAGTCGTTCGCCGAGGCTCGCCGCATGCGGCTCGAGGTCTCAGGGAATCCTTCGCAGTACAACGACATCGGCGCGTTCGTCGCCGAGCAGGAGTTGCTCGAGCGTCTGATCACCGAGACCAGGCTCCCGGTCTTTCGTCTAGACGTCTCGGACAACAACGTCGAGGCGGCGGCGGATCGCGTGGCGGCGTGGATGGCGTCGACCGGCGGACTGTACGTTCCCGACGAGGGTCCGGAGCACCCACTCGCTGCGGAGCTCGCCGAGGCTAGCCGATCAGACGCCCCTCGATTGCCTTGACGAGTTTCTTCGGCGCGACGGCGCGGTAACTCTCGTCGATCCACTTTCTAATCCGGTCGAGGGGCGGCTCGTCCGTCCCTTCGAATCGTAGTGCGACCCATCCATATTTCCCGGTGCCGTAGCTGCCCGGTTCGGCGAAGTCTTCGAGCAGAACCTCGGCGCCTGACTGAGGCAGCTTCACGGAGAGATGGATGATCCGTCCGTCGCTATCGACCTTGCCCATGAAGACGAAGATCTTCTTGCCGACCTTGATGACGCGTTCCTCCCAGGGGAAGTCCTCCCACGCCTCGGGAAAAGCAAGCGCGTACTCACGTAGGGCCTTCGCGGCGTGCCAGAGATGCGTTGCCATGTTCGATACAGCCTCCGCGTCGTTTCGCCTACACGTCGATGACAGCGACGGCAGTCTCTCCTCCGCCAGCCGAAATGTTGCTCAATGCCGTGCCCGAGAGCCGGACCATGCCGCCCTCCACGATTCCATCGAAGACGAACGGATCGAAGTCGACCGTCAGTTCCGATACCTCGACGTGGCCCGAGGCATCGAAGTGCGGTACCGCCTCAGTACGCACCGGAATGCGGCGTTGCACGATCCACGACCCGGAAAACGCCTGTTCGACCACGGACTGCCACGTCTCGTCATCTGTGGCATAACCGACAGTGACACCGTGACCGCCGTAATCGTCATTGGGCTTCAGCACCAGGTTTTCGCGTTCGGTACTCAGCAGATTGCGCATTGGAATAGGCTCGCCCGAATAGTCCACCATTCCCTCGCGCACGCGGCGGGTCCAGGGGACGTGCTCCCTTGCAACCTCGATCTGTTCCTCGGTGAACAGATGCGCGAACCGCGGATCGCTCAGCACGGCAAAGCTTGCCTTCTTGTGAGCGACCTTGCAGCGAAACGAATTCGCCATGAAGATCCGACGTTCGCCGTAAGCTCGAGTCAGGGCGTGCGTGTGATCCGTCTGCGTAAGGAACTCGTGAATGATGACCCGCTTGTAGACGATGTCGATCGTGCGATTGCCGACGCGAACCGTGGAGCCGTCGTAGGTCAGCTCTCCCGGATCGGCAATGAGCGCCGGGTAGCCAAGCGACTCGAACGCATCGCGAAGCACAAAAAACTCTGACTGCGTAGGAACACCAGCCCAGTCGAGGATTGCAATGGTCGGCTCGCTCGAGGTGCCGCCCCATTCCTGGTATCCCGAAACCAGCGACTCGAGAAGCCTCCGGCGCGGATTCAGCTCGACCCGGGTGCGCGATTCCAGAAACGCGCGGACCTCCGGAAGCTCGAAGAGCATCTGCTCCAGCTGCAACTGGTCGCCGATTCCAGCCGGCGATTCGCCGTTGTACTCGAGGAAGCCGAAACCGCTGTCCGACAGATACGTATCGAGGCGAGTAGTCAGACCTGCCCGCCGGTATCCGGGATCGATCCGCGCCATGGCGAGCTCGCGTTCCGTGAGGTCCAGCTCTGCAAGCACCTCGTCGTTCTCGAGCGCGTGATCTATGAGACGTTCCATGGCCGACGTGACAACCTCGGCTGCCTGCGCCACCGCCCGATATTCAGTGCGAGAGAGAAACAGCGGGCGAAGAAACGGACAGATCGGCCGATCTCCATGCAGTAGTCCGGCATCACGCTGAATCGCCGTGAGTCGCTCGAACCGCTCCGGCGTATTGCCTGGATCCGCCAGGATGCGGTTATCCAGTTCCCTAACAAGTTCCCGAAGGGCTGCGTCGGCCATTGCGGGCAATTCACCTCCGACTGGAATCGCGGCCGCGGTAGCCGCCGCCGTCAGGCACCTTGTCAGAAACACGCATTCGCGGCAAGGCGCGATGCCCGTCTTGAGTCGACCGCGGGCAGGGGTTCTGCTACGTTGCGGATTATCGTCGCAACCCAATTCCGTGAGAGATTCCGTGCGGTACGAAGAGATTCCCGTCGAACCTGCATTGCGGCACCTTGTCGTAAATTTCTGGCTCTTCGCCGCCGACGAGCGTGATCCGCCCCGATTCGAGCATACGATCGTCCCGGACGGAACGTCGGCGATCGGCTTCAGCCGTCCCAGTCGATTCGCGGACGGCGTCGCCGTTTTTGTGGGTCCGCGGGTGACGGCGGCGAAAGTCGAAGTCGTTGCCGGCGGACGCTATTGCGGCATCCGCTTTCAACCGGGCGCCGGTGGATCCGCGCTCAGACTTCGGATCGACTCACTGAGGGATCGCCACGGACTGCTGTCGATGGTGTCGCCCGACGCCGCCGTGGTTGTGGTCGATGCAATGCGCGGGGCTGACGGCGATGGCGACGAGCTCGATGCTCTGCATCGGATCGCGTCAAACCTCGCGCGAGACGCTGAACCGGTAGACGCGATTGTCGCGAAGGCGGTCGAGGCCATCGTCGAATCCGACGGCCTGGCTCGCGTCGCGGACGTCGCAGTCGGAATCGGAGTCGGCGAGCGGACTCTGCAGCGCCGGTTTCGGGCGGCGGTCGGCCTGACGCCAAAGGAGTTCGCGCGAATGCGGCGAATCCGGCGAGCCTGTCTGCTTGCCCTGCAGGACCGGGAATCCGGTCTCGCAGGCGTCTCGAGCGACGCAGGATTCGCCGATCAGGCGCACCTGACACGCGAATTCGGCGGCGTTTTCGGATGGTCTCCGCGTCTCACGCTCGCGTACCTCGAGCGCATCGAGCACGGGAACATCACGTGAGCCCGGCACGTCGGGTTTGTTCAAGACTCCAGCCGCCAGACTGAGTAAAGTGGCGGCATGAAAAACGCATTGTTGTCGCTCGTAGTTTTGGCGCTCGTGGCCATCGTGCCCGTTCGCGCCGCGGAGCAACCCGGAATGAACCAGAACCCGATGGCCGCGCGCACCGCCGTTCACCAGGAAGCGATGAAGAAGCTCGAGTTCCTGGCCGGCACGTGGAAGGGCAAGGCTTGGTATTCGATGGGACCGAACAGGAAGCACGAGGTCGAACAGACCGAAACGGTGCAGATCAAGCAGCAGGGTGTTGTCCTGTTGGTCGAGGGGCTCGGTCGTGACGCGAGCTCCGGCGCCATAGTGCACGACGCCATGGGAGTGCTCTCGTACGACGACGTCAGCAAGACTTACCGGCTGACGAGCTGGGCTGGCGCGGGGCGCTCGGGCGTCTTCGATGCCAGTGTTGGTTCGAATCGGCTCGAGTGGGGCATGAAGAACGAGAGCGGCACCATTCGCTACACGCTCGTCATCAACGAGAAGGGCGAATGGTTCGAGATCGGTGAGCGGTCCTCGGACGGCGCCACGTGGATCAAGTTCTGCGAGATGACGTTGCAGAAAGTGCAATAGCGGGACCTCCGCGCCTCGAAGAACCGGCCTCTGGCGCAAGCGGACGATTGGCCCTTTCCGATCGTCCGCTTGCGGCTGTAGTGTCGAGTCAATCGACGATGAGGAGGCTCAGGAATGTCCGAACTGCTGACGCGACCCGATGAAACCGAATACGCGGCCTACTACGGCCATTACGTCAATTGCGTGGAAGGCAGCGACGTCCTTGCTGTCCTTCGTCTGCAGCTTGTCGACTCGCTCAAGCTCTACTCCGGCATTTCGGAGGATCAGGCAAACACGACGTACGCGCCCGGGAAGTGGACTATCAAGGAGCTCGTCGGGCACGTCATCGACGCGGAGCGCGTGTTCGGCTACCGGGCGCTGCGATTCTCACGCGGTGATGCGACTCCGATAGAGGGCTTCGAGCAGAATATGTGGGTTTCGAACTCCCGACTTGACGATGTCAGGTTCGACATTCTCGTCGACGAGTTCGAGCACCTGAGGCAGAGCACGGTTCTGATGCTCGACCGGCTCGATACGGCCGGATGGCTTTGCCGCGGAGTGGCAAGCGATGCGGAGGTCACGGTGCGGGCGCTTGCGTTCATCATCGCCGGCCACGAGATCCATCACAGCCGGATGCTCCGCGAGCGCTACCTGTAGGTTGAGGGTAGGGCAAGGACGGATGTCGGCGGCACACGCCACGGCGCTGTCACGTCTTCCGGAAATTGAACGTGATCGTACCCACGACCTTGACCGGAGCGCCGTCCACAAGGGTCGGCGCAAAGGTCCAGTCTCGCGCGGCGCGCACGGCGGAATCGCGCAATAGTGGATGACCCGAAATGGCCCGGGCCCGCACGACCCTTCCGACCTCGCTTACTGAAACCTCCACGACGACGGCGCCTTCGACGCCGGCGGCACGCGCCATTGGCGGGTATCTGGGCTGCGGCCTGTCAATGGCCTTTCCATTGAGTATGCCGCCAGTGACGCGCGAGATACTCGGTGGCTCGCCGGGCGCGAGTTCGCCAGTCTTCTCCTGTGGGCTCGCCGTCGCGGGTGGCTGCGGATCATTGGCCTTTGCGGGCAGAGCTATTTCGGCCGAATTCACGTTAAGTCCCGCAGCCGTCGATGGCGGCCGCTTCGACTCTGCCGGGACCTCAGTGGACTTCCAGGCCTTGAACTGCCAGAGCGCAAAGACGCCAATCGAGATGACGGCCAGGGCCGCAAGTCCGACGAATATGCCGATCCGGGAAGGCCCGCCGTCGATCGAACCGTCGAAAGTCGGAACGAGCGAGGAGGAAGCACTCGTGGGCACGGTCCGTGGAGGTGCTGGATCACGTCGAGAGCTCGCAATAACCGGTTCTGCCGCGATAGGTCCTGAATTCGGAGACGTCGACGGCCGGCCTGGATTCGTTGGATTCGGCGCCTCCGTCGCTAGCGTCCGCACCGGCGTGAAAGGCTCGGTTGACGGCGTATCAACTGGCGCCATGCGATCATAGCCCTCGGAACGGGCGGCGGCCGCAAGTCTCGACCTCATCTCGGTTGCGGCAGCCGGCCTGTCATCCCGCTTGAGCGCCATGGCAGCGTGCAGGACGTCGGCGACCGCGACCGGCACCTGAGCGTTCACCGCATCGAGTCGCGGAAGCGGGTCGCCGCTCCCGTTCAGGATGCTGTCTGCGCGGGTCAGGGCATCTGTCGGCGTCTCGCCCGAAAGCAGGGCATAGAGTGTCGCTGCCGCCGAATAAAGATCGCTGCGTACGTCTGTCCCCAGGCCACGGATCTGCTCGAGCGGCGCAAAGCTCGGCGTGTATCCCAGAATGCTGCCCGTGGCAGCCCTTGTCATTGCCGACGTCGAGCCCTTCGCGAGTCCGAAGTCGAGCAGGACGATCGTGCCGCGATTTGTGAGCTTGAGATTGTCGGGCTTGATGTCGCGGTGCACGATCGGAGGATCGTTGGCGTGAAGGTATGCGAGCACGTCGAGCAGTTGATCGGCCCATACGAGTACGGTCTCGAGCGGCGCGGATCGTCGCTCGCGCTTGAGCATTCCACCGAGGTCCTCGCCGGCGATGTACTGCATCACGAGGAACTGACCGTGTTCCTCAGAGAAATAGTCGATGACGTGTGGAAGGGCAGGGTGCTGGAGATTGGAGAGCAACTGGGCTTCGCGCTCGAAGGCTTTCAGGAGCTGGTCTCCGCCAACGAGAGTCTGCTTGAGCGCGACGGTGCTCTTGAGCCGAGTGTCGAGGGCCTCGTAGACAGCGCCCATGCCTCCCTGGCCGAGCTTGCGTACGACCCGGTATCTCGACTGAAGGACGGTGTCAGGTTGCAGCATCGGGGATTACCCAGCGGGATGCGACGAGAATGGCTCGAACGCACGCTAGCACCGACGCAATCCGCAGGCAACGCTCGCCGCCGAATGCATGCCCTTGACGCGCCCGGAACGAACCGTGCGTCTGATAACGACTATAACTTGCGGGTGCCCGGCGACGTCCCTTCGATCACCCAACCGCGTGGAATTCAGGATGCCGTCAGTCCGACCAGCTGCGGTTCGAAGTCCGGAAATACCGAGGCCAGCGTCGGCATTCCCATCGGTCCAGTGATGACGTCTGCCAGCACCGAGCGATAGTCGATCCGGACGCTCAGACCGGCGGGTCCGATCAACGTCATCTCGTCTTCGTCGAGCCCGGGCCATTCTCCGACGACGCGTCCCCCACGTACTCGATCACCAAGCAAGAGTGCCGCGAAGCCGCGTCCGTGATCCGTGCCTGCCGAGCTGTTCTCGCTGATTCGGCGACCAAACTCGGTCATCACGACGGTCGTGACCGTTGAGCGATGCTCCGCGAGGTCCGCATCGAAGGCTGCCAGCCCCCGAGCGAGCTGGTCGATCGCGTCCGCCTGCAGTCCCGAGCCTGCGCCCTGGACGAAATGCGTATCCCACCCACCGAGGTCGACGCAGGCGGCCGTCAGCCCGACGTCGGCCTTCACGAGGCGCGCAATCTCGCGGAGTCCGGCGGCGAAAGCATCGTCCGCGTATGAAGCTTTGGACGAGGGCGTATACGGTTGGCTCCGGAGCCGTTCGACCTTGGCGAGCAGCTCGACGGTCTCGCGGCCGCGAGGTCCGAGCGATCCGCGGTCGGAGTCATAAAGGGAAGCGAGCGCGTTCGTAAACGACTCTGACCGTCCAGGCTCGACGCCGAGCCGGATCTCGTCGATCGACGTGATTGCGCAGGTCGAGCGGGCGCCGCGCAGGGACTCAGGGATGGCCGTACCGATCGCAACGGCGGCGAGTGGGCCGGCGTCGTCGCCGATGCGGGCTCGCAGCATCCGACCGAGCCACCCTCCACCAACGAGCCGGTCGTACGCTTCTCCGTGCTCCATCTGATCCTGCGCTTCAAAGTGCGATCCCGTCGGGTTGTCGGAACCGACGGCCTGGACTACGGCGAGCCTTCCTTCGCGATAGGCCGGAACCAGAGGCATCATCCGCGGATGGAGTCCGTAAAGATCGTCGAGTCGGATGGCAGTCGCCGTTGATGACGAGCTCGTGGGTGGTGGAATCGCAATGGTTGGTCGCAAGGCGTAGTAGCGGTCGTCGCCGTAAGGTACGACGATGTTGAGCGTATCGGCTCCGCCGCGGAGAAAGACAACGACGAGCGTGTGGCGATTCCGGTCGGCCGTCGCTGCGGTACGAGGTGCGATCGCCGTGCGAAGAAAGACCCGTCTGCTGGTTCGGTTCACGGTCAGTGCCTCTGGAACGCGGGCGACGCGATAATGAGCGCGACGGCGTTCGCCGCTCGGTCGGCAACCGGAGCTGACGAGTCATTGACGATAGGCTCGAGGACTTCGAGCTCTTGTGGCGTCGCCGAGCGCCCGACGAAATGTGCGACGAGGCGTTCTACGTCGACAGACTCGCCGGAAACCGCTTCGAGCGCGCGTCCAAGCTCGTCAACCGGCACGCCGACGTCCGGAATCTGTCGCGAGGCGAGCGCGACCGCGAAGTTCCATCGCCAAAGCAGGGAACCGAGCCACGCGTCCGCTTCGTCTGCGTAGCCGTCGGGCGTCGGCAGCTGGAAGAGACCCTGGCCCATGCGATTCAGGTACTCGACCAGTGCGGTGTGGGCGTGCGTATCCGCGCCCGTAGCCCGCAGGCTGCTCACGACGAAGTCGAACGGCCTCTTCACCTTGATGCCCCGGGCGGCCAGGAACTCATCGCTCGTAAGGATCGTGCGGACAGCGCTGGCGATGCGGCCGTTCGATTGCGTGAACTCCTCCGCCACGCGAGCGACGAGCGACGCCGGTGGATCGTATGCCACGAATCGCCTGACGAGCTTCGTCGCAATGTGCTTCGCGGTGGATGGGTGTGCGCAAGCAATCTCGACGACGCGCTCGAGATCGGCGGCGCCGCCTCCTGCGGCAATCGTGTGGCCGAGAACGCGCTTCTCGCCATCGTCGTGGCGCGACGGGTCGAAGGCGACGGTGCCTTTCGCCCATTTCGTCTTCAAGGTCCAGCCCGTAAAGCAGCGTGCGACTTCCGCGACGTCGCGCTGCGTGTAGCCTCCGTCGACGCCGAGCGTATGAAGTTCGAGCAGCTCGCGGGCGTAGTTCTCATTTGGCACGTCGTCGGGAGCCGACTTCCGGTTCTCTTTGCCGTCGAGGTAGACGAGCATGGCCGGCGACGTGGCGGATACAAGAATGAGGTCGCGGAAACGACCGAGCGCGTGACGGCGGATGACTTCGCGGTCGTCGGTCGCCTTCAGGTAGATGCAGTCGCCCTTCTCGAGAAAGATGTTCAGGTGATCGGACCAGAATCCGACCATGACCTCGAAGAGCTGGCGGCGGCTGTAGATGGCGCGAAGCAGGGTGTGGCGCGAGAGCTCTTCCCGAAGGACGGGCTTCTTGAACTCGTACCCGAGCGCAGGGTCGCAGTGGACCGACTCGAACCGACGTGCGCGCACGTCGCAGGCCGAATCATCGATGGATGTCGGGTCGAGTTGCTCGTCGATCCACGCTGTTTCGCCGATCGAGCGCACGCGCTCGAGGTCTCCGGGCCAGGGACCGTAGGCTGCGCGACTCAAGAGATGGAATCCCGGGTCGATGTCGAGGCCCGTAGCGGTAGCGACCGACTCTGGAATCGACTGTCCCAATTCTCGGGCGACCTGACTGAGCAGCCGTTCGCAGCCTGCGAACGGCAACGCGGCGCCGCCCAGGGCAGCCGCGGTCACGAGCCTTCGCCGGGTGATGTTCATTGTCGCGCGGCGCCGGCTGATGGTGCGCCGAAGGCGAGCTCGGGCGAGTAGTGTGTCGTCCGGGAAGCCGCTGTCACGATTATCCGGAACAAGGCGACGGTCGCGGCGCCCGATCCGAAAATGAACGCCGCCGGCAACAACACGAACCAGCCGATTATCGGCAACAGGCCGGAAAGCATGAGGACGATGGCGCCTCGCAGCGTCGCGCGCCACGGGCGACCGTCGTCGCTTGCCGACGCCAGCCGCTCGCCGATGCACGTGGCCAGACCAGCGACACCGACAAAAGCGTGCAGGACCGTCACGGTCAGGATGACGGCCCCGAGCGCGGTGCCGACCGGCCCGGCGAGTTTGGCGAGGGTCACTGCAAGGACGATAGGAACTCCGGCGACGGGAATGCCGATGAGGACTGGAACGACGAACCCGCGATGGGCGCGTTGTGTGGCGGCATGGACAGCGTCGGGCCAGAGCCCGCGTGTGAGCAGGGTCAGACTGACCAGGGCGAGGGTCAGTCCGAGGACTACGAAAAAGACCGCCATCGTGTCGGCCATTAGCATGGCAGCGACCTCCTCAAGACAGAGTCGAAGAGATGCGCGCGACGACTGTCGAAGGGGGTCCAGCGTCGGCGACCACGAGTACGACGAGATTCCCGTGGTTGTTTGGCGGAACTTGTTCGAGGAGCGAGTCGATCCGTGAGCACGGTCCATCGCCGACCCAGAACCT